>NZ_JBJNLX010000020.1:0-519 GCF_052168835.1 Serratia sp. CY40230 | reverse complement strand
TTTGTGATTCATGACTGGGGTGAAGTCGTAACAAGGTAACCGTAGGGGAACCTGCGGTTGGATCACCTCCTTACCTAAAGATATTAGTTCGAGTGGCGTGCTCACACAGATTGTCTGATGAAAAAGTAACGAGCAAAAGCGTCATAAAAGTACGGTGTCGTGTCCCCTTCGTCTAGAGGCCTAGGACACCGCCCTTTCACGGCGGTAACAGGGGTTCGAATCCCCTAGGGGACGCCAAGCTTCCGACCCACCCGGTGAAAGCGGCGGTCTTCAGTATCTGACGATACACCATATCTTAAAGATGACTTCCGAGTCATGTTTAAGATATTGCTCTTTAACAATCTGGAACAAGCTGAAAATTGAAACATGACGGCTGAAATTTATCCCTCCGTAGAAGTACCGGGATAAAGAGTAACCTGTCATAGAGTCTCTCAAATGTTTGCAGCGCGAACGATGGAAACATCTTCGGGTTGTGAGGTTAAGTGACTAAGCGTACACGGTGGATGCCTAGGCAGTCAG
>NZ_JBJNLX010000018.1:0-540 GCF_052168835.1 Serratia sp. CY40230 | reverse complement strand
TTGGTGCCTTCGGGAACTCTGAGACAGGTGCTGCATGGCTGTCGTCAGCTCGTGTTGTGAAATGTTGGGTTAAGTCCCGCAACGAGCGCAACCCTTATCCTTTGTTGCCAGCGGTTCGGCCGGGAACTCAAAGGAGACTGCCAGTGATAAACTGGAGGAAGGTGGGGATGACGTCAAGTCATCATGGCCCTTACGAGTAGGGCTACACACGTGCTACAATGGCGTATACAAAGAGAAGCGACCTCGCGAGAGCAAGCGGACCTCATAAAGTACGTCGTAGTCCGGATTGGAGTCTGCAACTCGACTCCATGAAGTCGGAATCGCTAGTAATCGTAGATCAGAATGCTACGGTGAATACGTTCCCGGGCCTTGTACACACCGCCCGTCACACCATGGGAGTGGGTTGCAAAAGAAGTAGGTAGCTTAACCTTCGGGAGGGCGCTTACCACTTTGTGATTCATGACTGGGGTGAAGTCGTAACAAGGTAACCGTAGGGGAACCTGCGGTTGGATCACCTCCTTACCTAAAGATATTAGTTCG
>NZ_JBJNLX010000017.1:0-555 GCF_052168835.1 Serratia sp. CY40230 | reverse complement strand
AAAAAATATCAAGTCTTGAAGAGTGACTAACTGAAGTAAAATTCATGCAGTAAATCTTTGAGCATCGCTTCTCGAGTGGAAGCAAATCAAGCTTTTAATTGAAGAGTTTGATCATGGCTCAGATTGAACGCTGGCGGCAGGCTTAACACATGCAAGTCGAGCGGTAGCACAGGGGAGCTTGCTCCCTGGGTGACGAGCGGCGGACGGGTGAGTAATGTCTGGGAAACTGCCTGATGGAGGGGGATAACTACTGGAAACGGTAGCTAATACCGCATAACGTCGCAAGACCAAAGAGGGGGACCTTCGGGCCTCTTGCCATCAGATGTGCCCAGATGGGATTAGCTAGTAGGTGGGGTAATGGCTCACCTAGGCGACGATCCCTAGCTGGTCTGAGAGGATGACCAGCCACACTGGAACTGAGACACGGTCCAGACTCCTACGGGAGGCAGCAGTGGGGAATATTGCACAATGGGCGCAAGCCTGATGCAGCCATGCCGCGTGTGTGAAGAAGGCCTTCGGGTTGTAAAGCACTTTCAGCGAGGAGGAAGGTGGTGA
>NZ_JBJNLX010000016.1:0-577 GCF_052168835.1 Serratia sp. CY40230 | reverse complement strand
GGGGTGAGGACAGTGTCTGGTGGGTAGTTTGACTGGGGCGGTCTCCTCCCAAAGAGTAACGGAGGAGCACGAAGGTTAGCTAATCACGGTCGGACATCGTGAGGTTAGTGCAAAGGCATAAGCTAGCTTGACTGCGAGAGTGACGGCTCGAGCAGGTACGAAAGTAGGTCTTAGTGATCCGGTGGTTCTGAATGGAAGGGCCATCGCTCAACGGATAAAAGGTACTCCGGGGATAACAGGCTGATACCGCCCAAGAGTTCATATCGACGGCGGTGTTTGGCACCTCGATGTCGGCTCATCACATCCTGGGGCTGAAGTAGGTCCCAAGGGTATGGCTGTTCGCCATTTAAAGTGGTACGCGAGCTGGGTTTAGAACGTCGTGAGACAGTTCGGTCCCTATCTGCCGTGGGCGTTGGAAGATTGAGAGGGGTTGCTCCTAGTACGAGAGGACCGGAGTGAACGCACCACTGGTGTTCGGGTTGTCATGCCAATGGCATTGCCCGGTAGCTAAGTGCGGAAAAGATAAGCGCTGAAAGCATCTAAGCGCGAAACTTGCCTCAAGATGAGTCTTCCCTGG
>NZ_JBJNLX010000015.1:0-617 GCF_052168835.1 Serratia sp. CY40230 | reverse complement strand
GCTTAACCTTCGGGAGGGCGCTTACCACTTTGTGATTCATGACTGGGGTGAAGTCGTAACAAGGTAACCGTAGGGGAACCTGCGGTTGGATCACCTCCTTACCTAAAGATATTAGTTCGCGTGGCGTGCTCACACAGATTGTCTGATAGAAAGTAACGAGCAGAAATACCTTTATAGGCTTGTAGCTCAGGTGGTTAGAGCGCACCCCTGATAAGGGTGAGGTCGGTGGTTCAAGTCCACTCAGGCCTACCACTTCTCGGAAGTGGAAAAGGTACTGCGCGTGACTGTATGGGGCTATAGCTCAGCTGGGAGAGCGCCTGCCTTGCACGCAGGAGGTCAGCGGTTCGATCCCGCTTAGCTCCACCATATAGTCCGGTATTTCAATACTTCAGAGTATATTGGCGACAGTATGCTGCGAAGTATTTTGCTCTTTAACAATCTGGAACAAGCTGAAAATTGAAACATGACGGCTGAAATTTGTCCCTCCGTAGAAGTATTGGGATAAAGAGTAACCTGTCATAGAGTCTCTCAAATGTTTGCAGCGCGAACGATGGAAACATCTTCGGGTTGTGAGGTTAAGTGACTAAGCGTACACGGTGGATGCCTAGGCAGTCAGA
>NZ_JBJNLX010000014.1:0-905 GCF_052168835.1 Serratia sp. CY40230 | reverse complement strand
ACCGTACTGGCTAAAACCTACGGCGGTTCTGCACGTGCTTTCGACCAGATCGATAACGCGCCAGAAGAAAAAGCTCGTGGTATCACCATCAACACCTCCCACGTTGAGTATGACACCCCGACTCGTCACTACGCGCACGTTGACTGCCCAGGGCACGCCGACTACGTGAAAAACATGATCACCGGTGCTGCTCAGATGGACGGCGCGATCCTGGTAGTAGCTGCGACTGACGGCCCAATGCCTCAGACTCGTGAGCACATCCTGCTGGGTCGTCAGGTTGGCGTTCCTTTCATCATCGTATTCATGAACAAATGCGACATGGTTGATGATGAAGAGCTGCTGGAACTGGTAGAAATGGAAGTTCGCGAACTGCTGTCCGCTTACGACTTCCCAGGCGACGACCTGCCAGTAATCCGCGGTTCCGCGCTGAAAGCGCTGGAAGGCGAAGCTGAGTGGGAAGCGAAAATCATCGAACTGGCCGAAGCCCTGGACAGCTACATCCCAGAGCCAGAGCGTGCTATCGACAAGCCGTTCCTGCTGCCAATCGAAGACGTATTCTCCATCTCCGGTCGTGGTACCGTTGTTACCGGTCGTGTTGAGCGCGGTATCATCAAAGTTGGCGAAGAAGTTGAAATCGTTGGTATCAAAGACACCGTTAAGTCTACCTGTACTGGCGTTGAAATGTTCCGCAAACTGCTGGACGAAGGCCGTGCTGGTGAGAACGTAGGTGTTCTGCTGCGTGGTATCAAACGTGAAGAAATCGAACGTGGTCAGGTACTGGCTAAGCCAGGCTCCATCAAGCCACACACCCAGTTCGAATCTGAAGTGTACATCCTGAGCAAAGATGAAGGTGGTCGTCACACGCCATTCTTCAAAGGCTACCGTCCACAGTTCTACTTCCGTAC
>NZ_JBJNLX010000013.1:0-2286 GCF_052168835.1 Serratia sp. CY40230 | reverse complement strand
GGGATAAAGAGTAACCTGTCATAGAGTCTCTCAAATGTTTGCAGCGCGAACGATGGAAACATCTTCGGGTTGTGAGGTTAAGTGACTAAGCGTACACGGTGGATGCCTAGGCAGTCAGAGGCGATGAAGGGCGTGCTAATCTGCGAAAAGCGTCGGTAAGGTGATATGAACCGTTATAACCGGCGATACCCGAATGGGGAAACCCAGTGTGTTTCGACACACTATCATGTCATGAATACATAGTGGCATGAGGCGAACCGGGGGAACTGAAACATCTAAGTACCCCGAGGAAAAGAAATCAACCGAGATTCCCCCAGTAGCGGCGAGCGAACGGGGAGGAGCCCAGAACCTGAATCGGCTTGTGTGTTAGTGGAAGCGTCTGGAAAGTCGCGCAGCAAAGGGTGATAGCCCCGTACACTAAAATGCACAGGTCGTGAGTTCGATGAGTAGGGCGGGACACGTGACATCCTGTCTGAATATGGGGGGACCATCCTCCAAGGCTAAATACTCCTGACTGACCGATAGTGAACCAGTACCGTGAGGGAAAGGCGAAAAGAACCCCGGCGAGGGGAGTGAAATAGAACCTGAAACCGTGTACGTACAAGCAGTGGGAGCACCTTCGTGGTGTGACTGCGTACCTTTTGTATAATGGGTCAGCGACTTATATTTTGTAGCAAGGTTAACCGTATAGGGGAGCCGTAGGGAAACCGAGTCTTAACTGGGCGATTAGTTGCAAGGTATAGACCCGAAACCCGGTGATCTAGCCATGGGCAGGTTGAAGGTTGGGTAACACTAACTGGAGGACCGAACCGACTAATGTTGAAAAATTAGCGGATGACTTGTGGCTGGGGGTGAAAGGCCAATCAAACCGGGAGATAGCTGGTTCTCCCCGAAAGCTATTTAGGTAGCGCCTCGTGAACTCATCTTCGGGGGTAGAGCACTGTTTCGGCTAGGGGGCCATCCCGGCTTACCAAACCGATGCAAACTCCGAATACCGAAGAATGTTATCACGGGAGACACACGGCGGGTGCTAACGTCCGTCGTGAAGAGGGAAACAACCCAGACCGCCAGCTAAGGTCCCAAAGTCATGGTTAAGTGGGAAACGATGTGGGAAGGCATAGACAGCCAGGATGTTGGCTTAGAAGCAGCCATCATTTAAAGAAAGCGTAATAGCTCACTGGTCGAGTCGGCCTGCGCGGAAGATGTAACGGGGCTAAACCATGCACCGAAGCTGCGGCAGCGACGCTTAGCGTTGTTGGGTAGGGGAGCGTTCTGTAAGCCGTTGAAGGTGGCCTGTGAGGGTTGCTGGAGGTATCAGAAGTGCGAATGCTGACATAAGTAACGATAAAGCGGGTGAAAAGCCCGCTCGCCGGAAGACCAAGGGTTCCTGTCCAACGTTAATCGGGGCAGGGTGAGTCGACCCCTAAGGCGAGGCTGAAAAGCGTAGTCGATGGGAAACAGGTTAATATTCCTGTACTTGGTGTTACTGCGAAGGGGGGACGGAGAAGGCTAGGCTGGCCGGGCGACGGTTGTCCCGGTTTAAGCGTGTAGGGGGTGTGACCTGGTAAATCCGGTTGCATATCAACCCTGAGGCGTGATGACGATGCACTACGGTGCAGAAGTAGTTGATGCCCTGCTTCCAGGAAAATCCTCTAAGCATCAGGTAACATTAAATCGTACCCCAAACCGACACAGGTGGTCAGGTAGAGAATACCAAGGCGCTTGAGAGAACTCGGGTGAAGGAACTAGGCAAAATGGTGCCGTAACTTCGGGAGAAGGCACGCTGGCATGTAGGTGAAGTCCCTCGCGGATGGAGCTGAAGCCAGTCGAAGATACCAGCTGGCTGCAACTGTTTAATAAAAACACAGCACTGTGCAAACACGAAAGTGGACGTATACGGTGTGACGCCTGCCCGGTGCTGGAAGGTTAATTGATGGGGTCAGCCGCAAGGCGAAGCTCTTGATCGAAGCCCCAGTAAACGGCGGCCGTAACTATAACGGTCCTAAGGTAGCGAAATTCCTTGTCGGGTAAGTTCCGACCTGCACGAATGGCGTAATGATGGCCAGGCTGTCTCCACCCGAGACTCAGTGAAATTGAACTCGCTGTGAAGATGCAGTGTACCCGCGGCAAGACGGAAAGACCCCGTGAACCTTTACTATAGCTTGACACTGAACATTGAGCCTTGATGTGTAGGATAGGTGGGAGGCTTTGAAGCGTGGACGCCAGTCTGCGTGGAGCCATCCTTGAAATACCACCCTTTAATGTTTGATGTTCTAACTCGGCCCC
>NZ_JBJNLX010000012.1:0-5519 GCF_052168835.1 Serratia sp. CY40230 | reverse complement strand
GGCGGCAATAGCGCGGTGGTCCCACCTGACCCCATGCCGAACTCAGAAGTGAAACGCCGTAGCGCCGATGGTAGTGTGGGGTCTCCCCATGCGAGAGTAGGACACTGCCAGGCATCAAACAAAGCCGAAAGCCCTGAACTGACGTTCAGGGCTTTTTGCTGTGCGTAAAATAAATATCCTGACAGTATCTATTACTTTGAAAAATGCCTTTTTGGGCATATGTAGCTTATCCTTATAAGGAAGCATAATGTTTCTTTACTAGGGAAATAGCCAGCTAAATATATAATTGATAGTTCCAGATTATTATTTAAATAATAAAAATATCTATCTATGAACAGACTGATGAGAATTATCCGGTTATATCAAAGATAAGTCTTAATTCTTCAGTGTATTAGTCGATAAATTTCACGTTAATTAAAACAAATATTAGCCAGACGCCTCGAATCGAGTAGACTAGGCGGAAGATTATTTCCGTATGGGTACTGAACGTTATGTCTACTGAAAGCGCGTCTTTAAAAAACCACAATACGTTTGCGCTCCCGGTCAACGCAGCGCACCTGATCATGGCCGATAGAATTGAGCTGATGCTCAAGGTGTGGCAACAAACGCGCAAGCGTCAGGAGCCGTTGCTGATTCTCGGTGAAGGTAGCAACGTGCTGTTCCTGGAGGATTTTTCTGGCACAGTAATGGTCAATCAGTTGAAGGGCATTGATGTTCGGGAAGATAACGATGCCTGGTATCTCCACGTCAGCTCCGGTGAAAATTGGCATGACCTGGTGCAATATACGCTGCAGGCCGGGATCTGCGGTCTGGAAAACCTGGCGTTGATTCCTGGATTGGCCGGTTCCGCCCCTATCCAGAACATCGGCGCCTACGGCGTCGAATTGAAAGACGTCTGCGAGTATGTCGATCTGCTGGACTTCTCTACCGGCGCTATCGATCGTATTCCGGCTGCCGAGTGTGGTTTTGGCTACCGGGAAAGTATTTTCAAACACCGTTTCCAGACCGGACATGTCATTGTCGGGCTGGGTCTGCGTCTCAACAAACAGTGGCAACCTAAATTGAGCTACGGCGATCTGGCCAAGCTGGATCCTGCCACGGTGACGCCACTTCAGGTATTTGAATCCGTATGCGCCATGCGCCGCAGCAAACTGCCCGATCCGCGTGAAACCGGCAATGCCGGCAGCTTCTTCAAGAATCCGCTGGTGAACGCAGAGAAAGCCGCAGAACTCATCGCTCAATATCCCGGTATGCCGCATTATCCACAGCAGGATGGCCAGGTGAAGCTGGCCGCCGGATGGCTTATCGATCAATGCGAACTGAAAGGATATCGTATCGGTGGCGCTGCGGTACACCGCCAACAAGCGCTGGTGCTGGTGAACATCGCCAACGCCCACAGTCAGGATGTGGTGGCGTTGGCGCGCCACGTACGCAAGACGGTGGCTGATAAATTCGGCGTGTGGCTGGAACCTGAGGTGCGTTTTATTGGCGCGACCGGTGAACTGAATGCCGTGGCGGTGCTGTCATGAAAGATACCAAGGTTCCGTTAAAACTGATCGCGCTGCTGGCTGACGGCGAATTCCATTCCGGTGAACACCTCGGTGAGTCACTGGGCATGAGTCGCGCGGCGATCAATAAGCATATTCAGACCATTCGCGAATGGGGACTGGATGTCTTTACCGTGCCCGGAAAAGGCTATAGCCTGCCTGGCGCCATCCAGCTGTTGGAAGCCAAGCGAATCCTCAGCCTGCTGGAAGACAAGCGTGTAAGCGTGTTGCCGGTGGTCGATTCCACCAACCAATACTTGCTGGACCGCATCGACGAATTGCACTCTGGTGATGCCTGCGTCGCTGAATACCAACAGGCTGGACGAGGGCGCCGCGGGCGGCAGTGGATCTCGCCATTCGGCGCTAATTTATATCTGTCGATGTTCTGGCGACTGGAGCAGGGGCCGGCAGCGGCTATGGGGCTTAGCCTGGTGATCGGGATAGTGATGGCGGAGGTCTTGCAGCGCCTCGGTGCGGCTGATGTGCGCGTGAAGTGGCCTAACGATCTTTATCTGAACGATCGTAAATTGGCGGGGATCCTGGTCGAACTGACGGGAAAAACCGGCGATGCGGCTCAACTGGTCATCGGCGCCGGCATCAACCTGGCGATGCGTGATACCAATGCCAGCGCCATTACTCAGGGATGGATTAACCTACAGGAAGCGGGAATTCAGATCGATCGCAATGAACTGGCTGCAACCTTGCTTAATGAACTGCGTCAGTCATTGAAACAATTTGAGATAGACGGACTCGCGCCCTTTATCGGTCGCTGGCGTACCCTGGATAACTTTATCGACAGGCCGGTCAAGCTGCTGATTGGCGAGCGGCAGATTGTGGGTATCGCCCGAGGAATCGATTCACAGGGCGCACTGTTGCTGGAACAGGACGGGGAGATCAAGCCCTTCATCGGTGGCGAGATATCGCTGCGCAGCGCGGAATAGTGAGAAAAGACAAGGGGACAGTAACGTCCCCTGAATCGATCGGTAGGCTTACTTTCTTAAACGCACGCTTTCAACGGCGTGGTTAGCGCTTTTGGTCATTATCAGGCTGGCGCGTTCACGGGTGGGCAGTATATTCTGCTGCAAATTCAATCCGTTAATTTCATTCCATAATTGCGTGGCGATATTAATCGCCTCCGGTTCCGGCAATTTTGAATAATTATGGAAATAAGAATCGGGATTGGAAAATGCGCCCTGGCGGAATTTCAGAAAACGATTGATATACCAGCTTTGCAATAGCGTCTCCGGCGCATCGACATATATAGAGAAGTCGACAAAGTCGGAAACGAATACGCGATGCGGATCGTGAGGATAATCCATACCGCTTTGCAATACGTTAAGCCCTTCCAGGATCAGAATATCCGGTTGCTCGATGACTTTATTACCTTCGGGCACAACGTCATAGATCAAATGGGAATAAACCGGAGCGGTGACGCGTTTGGCGCCGGATTTCACTTCCGACACGAATTTCACCAGGCTATGCATATCGTAAGACTGCGGGAAGCCTTTTTTCTTCATCAGGCCGCGTTCGTTCAGCACCTTATTAGGGTGCAAGAAGCCGTCGGTCGTGATCAACTCAACGCTGCGGTGTTCTGGCCAACGGCTCAACAACGCCTGCAACAGACGTGCGGTTGTGCTCTTACCTACGGCTACGCTGCCGGCGATGCCGATGACATAGGGAATCTTTTGCCCGTCGGTGCCGAGGAATTGCTCGAGCACCGCCTGCCTACGCAGGTTGGAACTGATATAGAAGTTCAACAGCCGTGACAGCGGCAGATAAATCTGCGCAACTTCTTCCAACGAGAGATCTTCGTTAATCCCTTTCAGTTTAACGATCTCTTCTTCCGACAACGTCAGCGGCACCGAATCTCGCAACGCAGCCCATTGGGTACGATCGAACTGTAGGTAAGGCGTTGCTAAAGATTGATCTCTTTTTATCATAAGCCAAATTCTGCCTGTTAACGCAGGTTGGGAAAGGCGCCGGACGCCAACTCCAGAGAATAAACAAGCTGCATATTATAGACAGCTTCGTTTTTGGCGTAGACTTTTTTCGCAAAAGTTGTCGATAGGCAGCAGTTTATGTCAATTGTGCGAAGCGGCGCGCAGTTGATAAAGCGGGGTTGCAAGGCGGTATCATCAGAGCCGGATACCGCCTGAAGACTAACTGGCGATGGCGCGCGAAGGCTGATTTACGGTGAACAGACGTTTGTAATAAATGACGGTCGGATGGTAATGCCCATCGGGACCCGCTGCATAATCCGGCAGCTCACCCAAACAGCGATAACCCAGGCTGCGATAAAGCGCTTCTGCCGCCGAACCGGCCTGCGTATCCAGATACAATAGCCCGCGTTGCTGCTGCAGTGCCGCGTACTCCAGCGTCTTCATCAGAGCCTGACCTACGCCGTTGCGGCGAGCACGGCTATGCACCAACAGCTTCACCACCTCCGCACGATTACGGCCGTTCGGCTTCTGGCAAAGCTCGAGTTGCACGGTGCCAACGACGCCGCGATCGTCACGGGCAATCCACAGCAGCAGCTCACCTTTGGCCAGGGCCGGTCGCAGACTGTGGAAGTAGCTCTCGGCGTCTTCGTGAGGAATTAAGGTGTCGTAACCGACAGAAGCGCCGTGCGTGACGGCATCGGTCAACAGGCGGGCCAATTCATCGCGGTAAATCGGCAACGTAGCGGCGTTGATAGGCACTATTTTCATCGGTCATTCCTCCTGGGATGGGGGTAATGAAGAGAAGCAATAACTGAGCCACAGCGGCGAAAGGCATAGCAACGGCAAAAGGGCGAGGGATCAGTGTAGCCCACGCCGCAGTCCGGGGCAGGTATCCCCTTTTTGGTGCATCGATCCCGCTCACAGTTTACCATCGCGGGTTAAGTGTTTTGAGAAGCCCGACACGGAGAAAGCGGCGCTCAAGGCTTGCAAAAAGTGGATAAAATTGTAGAGAATGATTGCCGCGAGTGATGAATGTTTGCACGCCGCAGGCTGCAAATTGCATGACAGTATGCAAAATTGACTGATTTATGAGCGAAAGTGCGCGTAAAGCAATTTTTTTGTTGCATAGGTCGCCCGCTCTACCTAGAATGCGCTGCACTTGATGCCGGCTTAGCTCAGTAGGTAGAGCAACTGACTTGTAATCAGTAGGTCACCAGTTCGATTCCGGTAGCCGGCACCATTCAAGTCACAAGTAGTTAAAATCTGGTGGGGTTCCCGAGCGGCCAAAGGGAGCAGACTGTAAATCTGCCGTCACAGACTTCGAAGGTTCGAATCCTTCCCCCACCACCAAATCTTGCCTTCGGCGATTAACTGAGATGCGATAAATACCGCAACGGTTGATGGCGGGAGGAGAGGGCGAAAGCCTTCGGCAAGGTTCGAGCTGTGCAGCGCAAGGCGCAGCCGGCCCGAAGGATGCGAGCCGAGTGATGAACAATCCTGCTCCATCCCAAAATTCTACAGAAAAATCAGGTAGCCGAGTTCCAGGATGCGGGCATCGTATAATGGCTATTACCTCAGCCTTCCAAGCTGATGATGTGGGTTCGATTCCCACTGCCCGCTCCAAGATGTGCTGATATAGCTCAGTTGGTAGAGCGCACCCTTGGTAAGGGTGAGGTCGGCAGTTCGAATCTGCCTATCAGCACCACTTCTTAATTTCTCGCCCCCTGATTTTCTTTCTGTTCTGGATTCAACGAGCAAATGCTTGGTTGATGTGGTGATACCACCGATTTATCCGTGTCTTAGAGGGACAATCGATGTCTAAAGAAAAGTTTGAACGTACAAAACCGCACGTTAACGTCGGTACTATCGGCCACGTTGACCACGGTAAAACTACCCTGACTGCAGCGATCACTACCGTACTGGCTAAAACCTACGGCGGTTCTGCACGTGCTTTCGACCAGATCGATAACGCGCCAGAAGAAAAAGCTCGTGGTATCACCATCAACACCTCCCACGTTGAGTATGACACCCC
>NZ_JBJNLX010000011.1:0-25757 GCF_052168835.1 Serratia sp. CY40230 | reverse complement strand
CTGCCAGAAGGCGTAGAGATGGTAATGCCAGGCGACAACGTGAACATGGTTGTAACCCTGATTCACCCAATCGCGATGGACGACGGTCTGCGTTTCGCAATCCGTGAAGGCGGCCGTACTGTAGGCGCTGGTGTTGTTGCTAAAGTTATCGCTTAATCGCGAATAATTTTTCGACACAAAAAAGGGCACTTCGGTGCCCTTTTTTTATGCAATTTGTATAAATCTTAATTGAAATAAAAACCATTCCCATTTAGACTCAATGCATTGGTTAAGAAGTGAGTCTCTCTATGTATGTATGTCTGTGTAATGCGGTGACTGACAAAGCGATCCGTAATGCGGTGCGTCAGCACAACCCCCATACCATGAAGCAGCTGCGTGAACTTGTGCCGATTGGTACCGATTGTGGAAAGTGCATTCGTCAGGCAAGACAGATTATGGTGGAGGAACGCGGAACTATCATCCCAATGCATGAAGTTGCCTAACAAAGGGTAAGGTTATTTTTGACTCTTGGCTTACAGGTTCTACACTTTTAGAACTGGCCAGGAGGAGTTACCTATGAAAGGCGATAAAAAGATCATTGCTCACCTCAACAAGCTGCTCGGCAACGAGCTGGTTGCCATCAATCAATATTTCCTGCACGCCCGCATGTTCAAGAATTGGGGTTTAATGCGCCTTAACGACAAGGAATACCACGAGTCGATCGACGAAATGAAACATGCCGATCGCTACATCGAGCGCATCCTGTTCCTGGAAGGAATACCTAATCTGCAAGACCTCGGTAAGCTGAACATCGGCGAAGACATTGAAGAGATGCTGCGTTCCGATCTGGCGCTGGAATTGGCGGGCGCCAAGAACCTGCGCGAAGGTATCGCCTACGCCGACTCGATTCACGATTATGTCAGCCGTGATTTGATGATCGACATTCTGGCCGATGAAGAAGAGCATATCGACTGGCTGGAAACCGAGCTGGATCTGATCGCTCGCCTCGGCATTCAAAACTATGCCCAGGCCCAGATTTTAGAGCGCAAAGAGTAAGCCTGCCTTCCGTTCGCCATCGCCTCTCCTGCCGGCGACCGTTTTTACGGTGGGGCAGGGGAGCCGCCCGCTAAGCATAATTCATACCTTGATCGCCACCTTCATCCCGTGATCGTCGCTGAACGCGCAAAAATGACGATTTCCTGAGCATATTTCCAACTGCGGCTTGCTTCCTGGGCCATTTTGCGTATAATGCGCGGGCTTACCTAATCTTGGTAAGCCTGATTTTAGCGAATCAGTCGATTGGCAGGCCTTTTTTGCCTTTCGAACAATACTCCCGATATGGGGGTTATATGTTGACGATTACACTCCCCCATCAATCGAAATGGGTGTGAGGAGTAATTATTTACGTTTATAAATAATTGGAGCTCTGGTCTCATGCAGAACCAAAGAATCCGTATCCGCCTGAAAGCGTTTGATCATCGTCTGATCGATCAATCAACCGCGGAAATCGTCGAGACTGCAAAGCGCACTGGTGCGCAAGTCCGTGGTCCGATCCCGCTGCCAACTCGCAAAGAGCGCTTTACCGTTCTGATCTCTCCGCACGTCAACAAAGACGCGCGCGATCAGTACGAGATTCGCACTCACAAGCGTCTGGTTGACATCGTTGAGCCAACCGAGAAAACCGTTGATGCTCTGATGCGTCTGGATCTGGCTGCCGGTGTAGACGTGCAGATCAGCCTGGGTTAATCAGGTCATTGAGCGATTGAGAGGTTGAAACAATGATTGGTTTAGTCGGTAAAAAAGTGGGTATGACCCGTATCTTCACTGAAGATGGCGTTTCTATCCCAGTAACCGTAATTGAAATTGAAGCGAACCGCGTGACTCAGGTTAAAAGCCTGGACACCGACGGTTACCGTGCCGTTCAGGTTACCACTGGTAGCAAAAAAGCTAACCGTGTAACCAAGCCGGAAGCGGGCCATTTCGCTAAAGCTGGCGTTGAAGCTGGCCGTGGTCTGTGGGAATTCCGCCTGGAAGAAGGTCAAGAATTCGCTGCAGGTCAGGAAATTAGCGTAGAAATCTTCGCTGACGTTAAAAAAGTCGATGTTACCGGTACTTCTAAAGGTAAAGGTTTTGCTGGCACTGTTAAGCGCTGGAACTTCCGTACCCAAGACGCTACCCACGGTAACTCCTTGTCTCACCGCGTTCCGGGTTCTATCGGTCAGAACCAGACTCCGGGCAAAGTGTTCAAAGGCAAGAAAATGGCTGGCCACCTGGGTGATGAGCGCGTAACCGTTCAAAGCCTGGACGTAGTACGTGTTGACGCTGAGCGCAACCTGCTGCTGGTTAAGGGTGCTGTACCGGGCGCAACCGGTGGCAACCTGATCGTTAAACCAGCTGTGAAGGCGTAAGGGGATAGCAATGGAATTAGTATTGAAAGACGCGCAAAGCGCGCTGACTGTTTCCGAAACTACCTTCGGTCGTGATTTCAACGAAGCGCTGGTACACCAGGTTGTTGTTGCTTATGCAGCAGGTGCCCGTCAAGGTACTCGTGCTCAGAAGACCCGTGCTGAAGTAACTGGTTCCGGCAAAAAGCCATGGCGTCAGAAAGGCACCGGCCGTGCGCGTTCAGGTTCTGTAAAGAGCCCGATCTGGCGTTCAGGCGGCGTGACCTTTGCTGCTAAGCCACAGGACCACAGTCAGAAAGTAAACAAAAAGATGTACCGCGGCGCGCTGAAAAGCATCCTGTCCGAACTGGTACGTCAAGATCGTCTGATCGTTGTCGAGAAGTTCTCTGTAGAAGCGCCTAAAACTAAGCTGCTGGCACAGAAACTGAAAGATATGGCTCTGGAAGACGTGCTGATCGTGACCGGTGAACTGGATGAGAATCTGTTCCTGGCAGCTCGCAACCTGTACAAGGTTGACGTGCGCGATGTAGCAGGTATCGATCCGGTTAGCCTGATCGCCTTCGACAAAGTGGTTATGACTGCTGATGCTGTGAAGCAAGTTGAGGAGATGCTGGCATGATCCGTGAAGAACGTTTGCTGAAAGTGCTGCGTGCACCGCACGTATCTGAAAAAGCATCCGCTGCGATGGAAAAAAGCAACACCATCGTTCTCAAAGTTGCCAAAGACGCGACCAAAGCAGAAATCAAAGCTGCAGTGCAGAAACTGTTTGAAGTCGAAGTCGAAGACGTGAACACCCTGGTAGTTAAAGGGAAAGTGAAACGTCACGGTCAGCGTGTTGGTCGTCGTAGCGACTGGAAAAAAGCTTACGTCACCCTGAAAGAAGGCCAGAATCTGGACTTCATCGGCGGCGCAGAGTAAGTCGGAGGAGTAAGAACAATGGCAATTGTTAAATGTAAACCTACATCTCCGGGTCGTCGCCACGTTGTTAAAGTGGTTAACCCTGAGCTGCACAAGGGTAAACCTTATGCCCCGCTGCTGGAAAAACTGAGCAAAAGCGGTGGTCGTAACAACAATGGCCGTATCACCACCCGTCATATCGGTGGTGGCCACAAGCAACACTATCGTCTGGTTGACTTCAAGCGCAACAAAGACGGTATCCCTGCTGTGGTTGAGCGTCTGGAGTACGATCCGAACCGTTCCGCGAACATCGCGCTGGTTCTGTACAAAGACGGCGAACGCCGTTACATCCTGGCGCCGAAAGGCCTGAAAGCTGGTGACCAGATTCAATCTGGCGTTGATGCTGCAATCAAAGCGGGTAACACCCTGCCGATGCGCAACATTCCAGTTGGTTCAACGGTTCACAACGTAGAAATGAAACCAGGTAAAGGCGGCCAGATGGCTCGCTCCGCTGGCGCCTACGTTCAGATCGTTGCTCGTGATGGTTCCTACGTAACTCTGCGTCTGCGCTCCGGCGAAATGCGTAAAGTTCCAGCTGATTGCCGCGCCACCCTGGGTGAAGTCGGTAACGCTGAACACATGCTTCGCGTTCTGGGTAAAGCAGGTGCTGCACGTTGGCGTGGTGTTCGTCCTACCGTTCGCGGTACGGCGATGAACCCGGTAGATCACCCGCACGGTGGTGGTGAAGGTCGTAACTTTGGTAAGCACCCGGTAACTCCGTGGGGCGTTCAGACCAAAGGTAAGAAGACCCGTAGCAACAAGCGTACTGATAAGTTCATCGTACGTCGCCGTAGCAAAAAATAATTAGAGGATAAGCCATGCCACGTTCTCTCAAGAAAGGTCCTTTTATTGACCTGCACTTGCTGAAGAAGGTAGAGAAAGCGGTGGAAAGCGGTGACAAGAAGCCTTTGCGCACTTGGTCCCGTCGTTCAACGATCTTTCCTAACATGATCGGTTTGACCATCGCTGTCCATAATGGTCGTCAGCACGTACCAGTGTTCGTTTCCGATGAAATGGTCGGTCACAAACTGGGTGAATTCGCGCCGACTCGTACTTATCGCGGCCATGCGGCTGATAAAAAAGCTAAAAAGCGCTAAGGTAGGAGGAAGAGATGGAAACTATCGCTAAACATCGCCACGCTCGTTCTTCTGCTCAGAAGGTTCGCCTTGTTGCTGACCTGATTCGCGGTAAGAAAGTGTCGCAAGCTCTGGAAACTCTGACCTACACCAACAAGAAAGCTGCTGGTCTGGTTAAGAAAGTGCTGGAGTCTGCCATTGCTAACGCAGAACACAACGATGGCGCTGACATCGATGATCTGAAAGTTACGAAAATCTTCGTAGACGAAGGCCCAAGCATGAAGCGCATTATGCCGCGTGCAAAAGGTCGTGCAGATCGCATCCTGAAGCGCACCAGCCACATTACTGTGGTTGTGTCCGATCGCTGAGACTCTGGAGACTAGCAATGGGTCAGAAAGTACATCCTAATGGTATTCGCCTGGGTATTGTCAAACCTTGGAACTCTACTTGGTATGCGAATACCAAAGAATTCGCTGACAACCTGGACAGCGACTTTAAAGTTCGTCAATTCCTGACTAAGGAACTGTCGAAAGCTTCCGTTTCTCGCATCGTTATCGAGCGTCCTGCGAAGAGCATCCGTGTGACCATTCACACTGCTCGCCCAGGCATCGTTATCGGCAAGAAAGGTGAAGACGTCGAAAAACTGCGCAAGGTCGTAGCGGACATCGCTGGCGTTCCTGCACAGATCAACATCGCCGAAGTCCGTAAACCGGAACTCGACGCTAAATTGGTTGCTGACAGCATCACTTCTCAGCTGGAACGTCGCGTTATGTTCCGTCGTGCTATGAAGCGTGCAGTACAGAACGCAATGCGTCTTGGCGCTAAAGGTATCAAAGTTGAAGTAAGCGGCCGTCTTGGCGGCGCTGAAATCGCACGTACCGAATGGTACCGCGAAGGTCGTGTTCCATTGCACACTCTGCGTGCGGACATCGACTACAACACATCTGAAGCGCACACCACTTATGGTGTAATCGGCGTTAAGGTATGGATCTTCAAAGGTGAGATCCTGGGTGGTATGGCTGCAGTTGAACAACCGGAACCGGCTGCTCAACCTAAAAAGCAGCAGCGTAAAGGCCGCAAGTAAGGAGAGTCGCTGATGTTACAACCAAAGCGTACAAAATTCCGTAAGGTGCACAAGGGCCGCAACCGTGGTCTGGCGCAAGGTACGGATGTTAGCTTCGGCACTTTCGGTCTGAAAGCTGTTGGCCGTGGCCGTCTGACTGCTCGTCAAATCGAAGCAGCTCGTCGTGCAATGACTCGTGCAGTTAAGCGTCAAGGCAAGATCTGGATCCGTGTATTCCCGGACAAACCGATCACCGAGAAGCCGCTGGAAGTGCGTATGGGTAAAGGTAAGGGTAACGTGGAGTATTGGGTTGCCCTGATCCAGCCTGGTAAGGTCCTGTACGAAATGGACGGCGTGCCAGAAGAGGTTGCCCGCGAGGCATTCAAACTGGCAGCAGCGAAACTGCCGATCAAAACCACCTTTGTAACTAAGACGGTGATGTAATGAAAGCACAAGAGCTGCGTGAAAAAAGCGTTGAAGAGCTGAATGCCGAGCTGCTCAACCTGCTGCGTGAGCAATTCAACTTGCGCATGCAGGCGGCCAGTGGCCAGCTGCAACAAACTCACCTGTTGAAACAAGTGCGTCGTGACGTCGCACGCGTTAAGACTTTACTGACTCAAAAGGCGGGTGTGTAAATGACTGAAGTTATCCGTACCCTGCAGGGTCGTGTTGTTAGCGATAAAATGGAGAAATCCATCGTTGTTGCTATCGAGCGTACTGTGAAGCACCCAATCTACGGGAAATTCATCAAACGTACGACCAAGCTGCACGTACATGACGAGAACAACGAATGTGGTACCGGCGACGTGGTGGAAATCCGCGAATGCCGCCCACTGTCCAAGACCAAGTCCTGGACGTTGGTTCGCGTTGTAGAGAAAGCGATTCTGTAATAGAGTAGCTGGCTCTCACTTAATAAACGGCTCAGAAAATGAGCCGTTTATTTTTTCTACCCATACCAAGTAAGCGGTGTTATAATGCTGCGCCCTCGGTTATGGGGCTTTTCAACGGCCTAATTTTTACTTGGGTCTTTAAAGTAGTAGTTGACATTAGCGGAGCACTAAAATGATCCAAGAACAGACTATGCTGAACGTCGCCGACAACTCCGGTGCACGTCGCGTAATGTGTATCAAGGTTCTAGGTGGCTCGCACCGTCGCTACGCAGGCGTCGGCGACATCATCAAAATTACCATCAAGGAAGCAATTCCTCGCGGTAAGGTGAAGAAAGGCGATGTTCTGAAGGCGGTAGTGGTGCGCACCAAGAAGGGTGTACGTCGCCCGGACGGTTCTGTCATTCGCTTCGATGGCAATGCATGCGTTATTTTGAACAATAACAGCGAGCAGCCAATCGGTACGCGTATTTTTGGGCCGGTAACTCGTGAACTGCGTAATGAGAAGTTCATGAAAATTATCTCTCTGGCACCAGAAGTACTCTAAGGAGCGAACATGGCAGCGAAGATCCGTCGTGATGACGAAGTTATCGTGATTACCGGGAAAGACAAAGGTAAGCGCGGTAAAGTAAAAAATGTCCTGTCTGCTGGCAAGGTCATTGTTGAAGGCATCAACCTGGTTAAGAAACACCAGAAGCCGGTTCCGGCTCTGAACCAACCAGGCGGCATTGTTGAGAAAGAAGCTGCAATTCAGGTTTCTAACATTGCTATCTTCAACGCGGCTACCGGCAAGGCTGACCGTGTAGGCTTTAGATTCGAAGACGGCAAAAAAGTCCGTTTCTTCAAGTCTAACAGCGAAACTATCAAGTAATTTGGAGTAATACGATGGCGAAACTGCATGATTACTACAAAGACGAGGTAGTCAAACAACTGATGTCTCAGTTTGATTACAACTCTGTCATGCAAGTCCCTCGGGTCGAGAAGATCACCCTGAACATGGGTGTTGGTGAAGCGATTGCTGACAAGAAACTGCTGGATAACGCCGCAGCGGACCTGGCAGCCATCTCCGGTCAAAAACCGTTGATCACCAAAGCCCGCAAATCTGTTGCAGGCTTCAAAATCCGTCAGGGCTATCCGATCGGCTGTAAAGTAACTCTGCGTGGCGAACGCATGTGGGAGTTCTTTGAGCGTCTGATCTCCATTGCTGTTCCACGTATCCGTGACTTCCGTGGCCTGTCCGCCAAGTCATTCGATGGCCGTGGCAACTACAGCATGGGCGTGCGTGAGCAAATCATCTTCCCAGAAATCGACTACGACAAAGTCGATCGCGTTCGTGGTTTGGATATTACCATTACCACTACTGCGAAATCTGATGATGAAGGCCGCGCGCTGCTGGCTGCTTTTAACTTCCCGTTCCGCAAGTAAGGCAGGGTTACTGATGGCTAAGCAATCAATGAAAGCACGCGAAGTCAAGCGCGTGAAATTAGCTGACAAGTTCTTTGCAAAACGCGCTGAACTGAAAGCTATTATCTCTGATGTGAACGCATCCGATGAAGATCGTTGGAATGCCGTTCTCAAGCTGCAAACTCTGCCGCGTGATTCCAGCCCGTCTCGTCAGCGTAAACGCTGCCGCCAAACTGGCCGTCCACATGGTTATGTGGGCAAATTCGGGTTGAGCCGTATTAAGCTTCGTGAAGCCGCTATGCGCGGTGAAGTACCAGGCTTGAAAAAGGCTAGCTGGTAATTACCAATTGAATCACGGGAGTAAAGACAGATGAGCATGCAAGATCCGATCGCGGATATGCTGACCCGTATCCGTAACGGTCAAGCCGCGAACAAAGTTGCGGTCACCATGCCTTCCTCCAAGCTGAAAGTGGCAATTGCCAACGTGCTGAAGGAAGAAGGTTTTATTGAAGATTTCAAAATCGAAGGCGACGCCAAGCCTGTTCTGGAACTGGTACTGAAGTACTTCCAGGGCAAAGCTGTGGTAGAAAGCATTCAACGTATCAGCCGTCCAGGTCTGCGCATCTACAAGAAGAAAGATGAGCTGCCAAAAGTTATGGCCGGTTTGGGTATCGCTGTTGTTTCTACCTCTAAAGGTGTTATGACCGATCGTGCAGCTCGCCAGGCTGGTCTTGGTGGCGAGATTATCTGCTACGTAGCTTAATTCGGGAGGAAAGAATGTCTCGTGTTGCAAAAGCACCCGTCGTCATTCCTGCCGGCGTAGAGGTAAAACTCAACGGTCAGGTTATTTCGATTAAGGGTAAAAACGGCGAGTTGACTCGTACTATCCACGACGCCGTTGAAGTGAAGCAAGAAGCTAACGCACTGACTTTCGCTCCGCGCGAAGGTTTTGCTAACGCATGGGCCCAAGCGGGTACCACGCGCGCTCTGCTGAACGCAATGGTTGTTGGTGTTACCGAAGGCTTCACCAAGAAGCTTCAACTGGTAGGTGTTGGTTATCGTGCTGCCGTTAAAGGCAACGTGGTGAATTTGGCCCTGGGCTTCTCTCACCCTATCGATCACCAGCTGCCGGCAGGTATCACTGCTGAATGCCCAAGCCAAACTGAAATCGTGCTGAAAGGCGCTGATAAGCAGGTAATTGGCCAGGTAGCAGCAGATCTGCGCGCTTACCGTCGTCCTGAGCCTTACAAAGGCAAGGGTGTTCGTTACGCCGACGAAGTCGTGCGTACCAAAGAGGCTAAGAAGAAGTAAGGTAACACTATGGATAAGAAATCTGCTCGTATCCGTCGTGCGACCCGCGCACGCCGCAAGCTCCAAGAGCTGGGTGCAACCCGCCTGGTGGTACATCGTACCCCGCGTCACATTTACGCACAGGTGATTGCTCCAAACGGTTCTGAAGTACTGGTAGCCGCTTCTACTTTAGAAAAAGCTATCGCGGAGCAACTGAAGTATTCCGGTAACAAAGACGCAGCAGCAGCCGTAGGTAAAGCTCTGGCTGAGCGCGCGTTGGAAAAAGGGATTGCGAAAGTATCCTTTGACCGTTCCGGTTTCCAATATCATGGTCGAGTCCAGGCACTGGCAGATGCTGCCCGTGAAGCTGGCCTTCAGTTCTAAGGAAGAGGTTTAAGATGGCTCACATCGAAAAACAAGCTGGCGAACTGCAGGAAAAGCTGATCGCGGTAAACCGCGTATCTAAAACCGTAAAAGGTGGCCGTATTTTCAGCTTTACCGCACTGACTGTAGTTGGTGATGGTAACGGTCGCGTTGGTTTTGGCTACGGCAAAGCACGCGAAGTTCCAGCAGCGATCCAGAAAGCGATGGAAAAAGCCCGTCGCAACATGATGAACGTCGCGCTGAACAGCGGCACCCTGCAGCACCCTGTTAAGGGCGCTCACACGGGTTCTCGCGTGTTCATGCAGCCTGCTCATGAAGGTACCGGTATCATCGCGGGCGGTGCAATGCGCGCCGTTCTCGAAGTTGCTGGGGTGCACAACGTATTGGCTAAAGCTTATGGTTCCACCAACCCGATCAACGTGGTTCGTGCAACTATCGACGCTCTGGCGAATATGAAGTCTCCTGAAATGGTCGCTGCTAAGCGTGGTAAATCCGTTGCCGACATTCTGGGGTAATTGACCATGGCTAAGACTATTAAAGTTACACAAACTCGCAGCTCAATTGGCCGTCTGCCGAAGCATAAAGCTACTCTGCTCGGTCTGGGTCTGCGTCGTATTGGTCACACCGTAGAGCGCGAGGATACTCCTGCTGTTCGCGGTATGGTCAACCTGGTTTCCTACATGGTTAAAGTTGAGGAGTAACAGATGCGTTTAAATACTCTGTCTCCGGCTGAAGGTGCCAAGCATGCGCCTAAGCGTGTAGGTCGTGGTATTGGTTCTGGCCTGGGTAAAACCGGCGGCCGTGGTCACAAAGGTCAGAAGTCTCGTTCTGGCGGTGGCGTACGTCGTGGTTTCGAAGGTGGTCAGATGCCTCTGTACCGTCGTCTGCCGAAATTCGGCTTCACTTCACGCAAAGCGATGATCACGGCAGAAGTTCGTCTGTCTGAACTGGCTCTGGTTGAAGGCGATGTTATCGACCTGAACGCGCTGAAAGCCGCTAACGTAGTTGGTGTCCAGATCGAATTCGCGAAAGTTGTACTTTCTGGCGAAGTCGCTCGTCCGGTAACCCTGCGTGGTCTGCGTGTCACCAAAGGCGCTCGTGCTGCTATCGAGGCTGCTGGCGGTAAAATTGAGGAATAAGTAGCAGATGGCTAAGCAACCAGGATTAGATTTTCAAAGTGCTAAAGGCGGGCTCGGCGAGCTGAAGCGCAGACTTTTGTTTGTCATCGGCGCGCTGATTGTCTTCCGCATCGGCTCTTTCATTCCGATTCCTGGTATCGATGCCACTGTGCTTGCCAAATTGCTTGAGCAGCAGAGAGGCACTATCATTGAAATGTTTAACATGTTCTCTGGTGGTGCCCTCAGCCGTGCTTCTATCTTTGCTCTGGGGATCATGCCGTATATCTCGGCGTCGATCATTATCCAGCTGCTGACGGTGGTTCATCCAGCGTTGGCGGAAATCAAGAAAGAAGGGGAGGCTGGCCGTCGCAAGATTAGCCAGTACACCCGCTACGGTACGCTGGTATTGGCCATATTCCAGTCGATCGGTATTGCTACCGGTCTGCCGAATATGCCTGGTATGCAGGGCCTGGTGTTAAACCCAGGCTTTGCATTCTACTTTACTGCGGTTGTGAGCCTGGTAACCGGGACAATGTTCCTGATGTGGCTGGGTGAGCAGATTACTGAGCGCGGTATCGGCAACGGTATCTCGATCATTATCTTCGCGGGTATTGTAGCGGGTCTCCCGCCGGCAGTGGCCCATACTATTGAGCAAGCGCGGCAAGGCGACCTGCACTTCCTCCTGCTGCTGTTGGTTGCAGTATTGGTGTTTGCAGTAACCTTCTTCGTTGTTTTCATCGAGCGTGGTCAACGTCGTATCGTCGTTAACTATGCGAAGCGTCAACAAGGTCGTCGTGTTTATGCAGCACAGAGTACACACTTACCGTTGAAAGTGAACATGGCGGGTGTTATCCCGGCGATTTTCGCTTCCAGCATTATTCTGTTCCCGGCCACGATTGCATCATGGTTTGGGGGCGGTACCGGTTGGAACTGGCTGACTACGATTTCGCTGTATTTGCAGCCAGGGCAACCGCTTTATGTGTTACTCTATGCGTCTGCAATCATCTTCTTCTGTTTCTTCTACACGGCGTTGGTTTTCAACCCGCGTGAGACAGCAGATAACCTGAAGAAGTCCGGTGCCTTCGTACCAGGAATTCGTCCGGGAGAGCAAACGGCGAAGTATATCGATAAAGTAATGACGCGTTTAACCCTGGTGGGCGCGATGTACATTACTTTCATCTGCCTGATCCCGGAGTTCATGCGTGATGCAATGAAAGTACCATTCTACTTTGGTGGTACCTCGCTACTGATCGTGGTTGTCGTCATCATGGACTTTATGGCTCAAGTGCAAACTCTGATGATGTCAAGTCAGTACGAGTCTGCATTGAAGAAAGCAAATCTGAAAGGCTATAACCGCTAGTCAGATTCGTTTGAGAAGTTACGGAGAGTAAAAATGAAAGTTCGTGCTTCCGTCAAGAAATTATGTCGTAACTGCAAAATCGTTAAGCGTAACGGTGTCGTTCGTGTGATTTGCAGCGCCGAGCCGAAGCATAAACAGCGTCAAGGCTGATTATCTCGCATATTTTTCTTGCAAAGTTGGGTTGAGCTGGCTAGATTAGCCAGCCAATCTTTTGTATGTCGCACTGCAACATTATTTGAGTATCCTGAAAACGGGCTTTTCAGAATGGTGTTGCTGTATAAAATAGTAGGAGTGCATAGTGGCCCGTATAGCAGGCATTAACATTCCTGATCATAAACATACCGTTATCGCCTTAACGTCGATCTTCGGTATCGGTAAAACCCGTTCACAGGCTATCTGTGCATCTACGGGTATTGCTGAAAATGTTAAGATCAGTGAGCTGTCTGAAGAGCAAATCGAAAAGCTTCGTGATGCAGTTGCCAAATACACCGTTGAGGGTGATTTGCGTCGTGAAATTACCCTGAGCATCAAGCGTCTTATGGACCTTGGTTGCTATCGTGGTTTGCGTCATCGTCGTGGTCTGCCGGTACGCGGTCAGCGCACCAAGACCAACGCTCGTACCCGTAAGGGTCCGCGCAAGCCGATCAAGAAATAATCGGGGTTATTGAATAATGGCAAAGGCACCTGTTCGTACACGTAAGCGTGTAAGAAAGCAAGTCTCTGACGGCGTGGCTCATATCCATGCTTCTTTCAACAACACCATCGTTACCATCACTGATCGTCAGGGTAATGCTTTGGGTTGGGCAACAGCCGGTGGTTCCGGTTTCCGTGGTTCTCGTAAGTCCACTCCGTTCGCAGCACAGGTTGCAGCAGAACGTTGTGCTGACGCAGTGAAAGAATACGGTATCAAGAACCTGGAAGTTATGGTTAAAGGACCTGGTCCTGGTCGTGAGTCTACTATCCGCGCTCTGAACGCGGCTGGTTTCCGCATCACTAACATTACTGATGTGACTCCGATCCCTCATAACGGTTGTCGTCCGCCGAAAAAGCGCCGCGTGTAACGCAGCTTTTAGGATTGTTGGAGAAAGAAAATGGCAAGATATTTGGGTCCTAAGCTCAAGCTGAGCCGTCGTGAGGGCACAGACCTGTTCCTTAAGTCTGGCGTTCGCGCGATCGATTCCAAGTGTAAAATTGAACAAGCACCTGGTCAGCACGGTGCGCGTAAACCGCGTCTGTCTGATTACGGTGTTCAGTTGCGTGAGAAGCAGAAAGTTCGTCGTATGTACGGCATTCTGGAGCGTCAATTCCGCAACTATTACAAAGAAGCAACCCGCCTGAAGGGCAACACCGGTGAAAACCTGTTGCAGCTGCTGGAAGGTCGTCTGGACAACGTTGTTTACCGTATGGGCTTCGGCGCTACTCGTGCAGAGTCACGTCAGCTGGTTAGCCACAAAGCAGTTATGGTAAACGGTCGCGTTGTTAACATCGCTTCTTATCAGGTATCTCCGAATGACGTAGTCAGCATCCGCGAGAAAGCTAAAAAGCAGTCTCGTGTTAAAGCTTCTCTGGAGCTGGCTGAGCAGCGTGAAAAGCCGACTTGGCTGGAAGTTGATGCTGCTAAGATGGAAGGCGTGTTCAAGCGTATGCCTGAACGTACCGATCTGTCTGCGGACATTAACGAACACCTGATCGTCGAGCTTTACTCCAAGTAAAGCTTAGTACCAAAGAGAGGACACAATGCAGGGTTCTGTGACAGAGTTTCTAAAACCGCGCCTGGTAGATATCGAGCAAGTCAGTTCGACGCACGCCAAGGTGACCCTTGAGCCTTTAGAGCGTGGCTTTGGCCATACTCTTGGCAACGCACTGCGCCGTATTCTGCTTTCATCTATGCCGGGTTGCGCGGTGACCGAGGTTGAGATTGATGGTGTACTGCATGAGTACAGCACCAAAGAAGGCGTACAGGAAGATATCCTGGAGATCCTGCTCAACCTGAAAGGGCTGGCGGTGAGAGTTCAAGGCAAAGACGAAGTTATTCTTACCCTGAATAAATCTGGCATTGGCCCTGTGACCGCTGCCGACATCACCCATGATGGTGATGTCGAAATCGTCAAGCCTCAGCACGTGATTTGCCACCTGACTGATGAGAACGCGGCTATCAGCATGCGTATCAAAGTTCAGCGCGGTCGCGGTTATGTGCCGGCTTCTGCCCGAATTCATTCGGAAGAAGATGAGCGCCCAATCGGTCGTCTGTTGGTTGACGCCTGCTACAGCCCTGTAGAGCGTATCGCCTACAATGTTGAAGCTGCGCGTGTAGAACAGCGTACTGACTTGGATAAGCTGGTCATCGAAATGGAGACCAATGGCACGATCGATCCTGAAGAGGCGATCCGCCGTGCGGCCACCATTCTGGCTGAACAACTTGAAGCTTTCGTTGACCTGCGTGATGTGCGTCAGCCGGAAGTTAAAGAAGAGAAACCGGAATTCGATCCGATCTTGCTGCGCCCTGTTGACGATCTGGAATTGACTGTCCGCTCTGCTAACTGCCTCAAGGCAGAAGCTATCCACTACATCGGTGATCTGGTACAGCGTACCGAGGTTGAGTTGCTGAAAACGCCAAACCTGGGTAAAAAATCTCTTACCGAGATTAAAGACGTGCTGGCCTCACGTGGTCTGTCTCTGGGCATGCGCCTGGAAAACTGGCCGCCGGCAAGCATTGCTGACGAGTAACCGGATCACAGGTTAAGGTTTTACTGAGAAGGATAAGGTCATGCGCCATCGTAAGAGTGGTCGTCAACTGAACCGTAACAGCAGCCATCGCCAGGCTATGTTCCGTAACATGGCCGGCTCTTTGGTTCGTCATGAGATCATCAAGACGACCCTGCCAAAAGCAAAAGAGCTGCGTCGCGTTGTTGAGCCGCTGATTACTCTTGCCAAGACCGACAGCGTAGCTAATCGTCGTCTGGCATTCGCCCGTACTCGTGATAACGAGATCGTGGCAAAACTGTTTAACGAGCTGGGCCCGCGTTTCGCGAGCCGTGCCGGTGGTTACACTCGCATTCTGAAGTGTGGCTTCCGCGCAGGCGACAACGCGCCGATGGCATACATCGAGCTGGTTGATCGTGCTGAGTCTCAAGCAGAAGTAGCAACTGCAGAGTAATCTGTAGACGCGTAAAAAAACCGGGCTTGCCCGGTTTTTTTACGTCCAAACCCAGCCAAATGTGCGCAATTCCCCTGCAGTGCTTAAGATCCCCGCCCCTATCCGCTATGCTAAGGCTTATTCATTAGGCTAACCGAGGCTGTCTGTCATGGGGTTGCTTGATCAATGGGCGGAGCGTCATATCCTTGATGCTCAGGATAAAGGCGAGTTCGACAACCTGTCTGGCCAGGGGCAGCCGCTGGCGCTGGAAGATGACAGCGCGGTGCCGCCCGAGCTACGCGCCGGTTACCGTTTGCTGAAAAATGCCGGTTACCTGCCGCCGGCGCTGGAAGATCGTAAAGAGGCGTTGACCGTTGCTCGCTTGCTGCAAGAGATTAATAGCGAACATCCGGACTATGTCGATCTCAGCAAGCGCATGGCACTGCTGGAGCACCGGCTGCGTCAGGCTGGGATGAGCACCGATTTCTTGCATGGCGAATATCAGCGCGCGCTTGATGGCAAGTTCACCCGAGAGGAGCGGTAATGTTCAAGATAGGTCAGTTGGCCAAGCTCGCCGAAGTGACGCCGGATACCGTGCGTTACTATGAAAAGCAGGGCATGATAGATCACAATGTCCGCACCGAAGGCGGTTATCGGCTGTATACGGAGCAGGACCTGCAGCGGCTGCGTTTTATTCGCTATGCCAAACAGTTGGGCTTTACTCTGGAAACGATCGCCGAACTGCTGTCGATCCGGGTTGATCCTGAACATCATACCTGCCAGGAATCGAAGTCGATCGTCGATGCTCGCCTGAGTGAAGTGGAAAGCAAGTTGGCGGAGCTGACTCGCATGCGCGAATCGTTGAAACGCCTGAGTGACGCCTGCTGCGGCACTGCCCATACCAGCAACTATTGTTCTATTCTGGAAGCCTTGGAACAGGGTGCCAGCGATGATAAAGGCAAAAAAGATTGCTGACGGTACTTTAATTTTTATATTGCCGGCAGTATTATCGGCTCGTTTTATTACCCTACCTTTTACAGGAGCATTATCATGACGAAATATCGTCACACTAAAGGCCAGATTCAAGATAACGCCATTGAGGCGCTGCTGCATGACCCGCTATTCCGCCAACGAGTGGAAAAGAATGTGAAAGGCAAAGGCAGCTATCGGCGTAAAGAAAAACACAACAAAGGCGGTAACTGGGAGGCCAGTGGCAAACTATCAAACGATAATTTACCACTGGCCTTCTGGTTTTAAGGCATTAAAAAAGCCACCTTCATCGGTGGCTTTTTATTGGCATAACTTAATGCTGTTTTACAGTTTTGGCTGCTGTTGCTGGCTCAGCAAATCACGGATTTCCGTCAGCAGTTTCTCTTCTGCGGTTGGTTCTGGCGGCGCTGCTGGCGCTTCTTCCTGCTTGCGGCGCACCTTGTTCATCAGTTTAATCGCCAGGAAGATAGCGAAGGCGACAATCACAAAGTCAAATACGGTCTGGATGAATGAACCATAGTTCATTACCACCGCCGGTACGGCGCCCTGAGCTTCACGTAACACCAGATGGAACTGTTTAAAATCGACGCCGCCAATCAGTAAGCCCAACGGTGGCATGATGATATCGGCCACGAAGGACGAAACAATCTTGCCGAATGCCGCACCGATAATCACACCGACGGCCAGATCGACCACGTTGCCGCGCATGGCAAATTCGCGAAACTCTTTCAACATACTCATAGAACGCACCCCTTGCAGAATTAATAACTCAAGTTTAACAAAGCAATTTCCCTTTGCCACAAATGGAGAGAAGTTTTATCTCCTCCCAAGGCAGAGAACAACTACGCAATTATAGACCATCGCCTAATAAATTCGTTCTACAAGAAGAACGGGCTCGGTTGGAACAAGCGTTCAACGTCCGGCACGAATTTCTTGTCGGTAATAAACATGATGACGTGATCGCCCTGTTCGATTTTGCTGTTGCCGTTGGCGATGATCACGTCGTCGCCACGCACGATTGCACCGATGGTAGTACCCGGTGGCAGCTTGATGTCTTCCACGATGCGGCCGACCACTTTAGATGTGCTTTCATCGCCGTGGGCAATCGCTTCGATCGCTTCTGCCACGCCGCGGCGCAGTGACGAGACGCTGACGATATCCGCTTTGCGCACATGCCCAAGTAGCGCGGAGATGGTTGCCTGCTGCGGGGAAATGGCAATATCTATCACGCTGCCTTGCACCAGATCGACATAGGCGCGGCGCTGGATCAATACCATCACCTTCTTGGCGCCCATGCGTTTGGCCAGCATGGCGGACATGATGTTGGCCTCATCGTCGTTGGTGATGGCGATGAAAACATCCACCTGCTCGACGTGCTCTTCGGCCAGCAGCTCCTGATCGGAGGCATCGCCGTAGAATACAATGGTGTCGTGCAGCTGTTCGGCCAGTTCGGCGGCGCGTTGCTGATTCCGCTCGATCAGTTTGACGTTGTAGTCTTTTTCCAGCTTGGCGGCCAGGCCGGCGCCGACGTTACCGCCGCCGACGATCATGATGCGCTTATAGGGTTTTTCCAGCCGCTGCAGTTCGCTCATCACCGCGCGGATATGCTGTGAGGCGGCGACGAAGAACACTTCATCACCGGCTTCGATAATGGTCGAGCCCTGCGGACGGATCGGACGATCCTGGCGGAATATGGCGGCGACGCGGGTATCGATATGCGGCATGTGCTCGCGCATTGAAGAGAGCGCATTGCCGACCAACGGGCCGCCGTAATAGGCTTTAACCGCGGCGATGCTGACCTTGCCTTCGGCAAAGTTGACCACCTGCAGCGCGCCAGGGTATTCAATCAGCTTGTAGATATAGTCGATGACCAGCTGCTCCGGCGAAATCAGATGGTCGATTGGCACCGCTTCCGGCAGGAACAGTTTCTCCGACTCGCGGATGTATTCCGGCGCGCGGATACGGGCGATACGGTTAGGGGTATTAAACAGAGAATAGGCGATCTGGCAGGCGATCATGTTGGTTTCGTCGGAGTTGGTGACGGCGACCAGCATGTCGGCGTCTTCTGCGCCGGCTTCGCGCAGCACCCGAGGGTGGGAACCATGCCCCTGAACCACCCGCAAATCGAATTTATCCTGCAGCTGACGCAAGCGGCCGGAATCGGTATCGACGACGGTGATATCGTTGTTTTCACCCACCAGGTTTTCCGCCAGCGTCCCGCCAACCTGACCGGCACCAAGAATAATTATTTTCATCGTGTTCTCTGCTTCACACTGAAAGACTTAGGGCGCGCACGCACGCCCTGAAGTATTACATTTTAATCAGCTTAGCGTAAAAGAAGCCATCGCCGTCCTCGGGATGCGGGATATTCTGTCGCCCTGGCCGCTGCGCATCGCCGGTTTCAACCAGCTTGGCATCGGCGTGGCGTTGCAAGAACGCGGCGATCTGGTTGCTGTTTTCATCCGGCAGGATAGAACAGGTGGCGTAAACCATCACTCCGCCTGATTTTAGATGCGGCCAGACGGCTTCCAGAATTTCTGCCTGCAGTGCGGCGAGTTCGGCGATGTCGCGATCGCGGCGCAGCCATTTGATGTCGGGATGACGGCGGATCACACCGGTGGCGGAACAAGGCGCGTCCAGCAGGATGCGGTCGAACTGCTTGTCCCCGCACCACTGCTGCGGAGTGCGGCCATCGCCCAGTTTAACCTCTGCGTGCAAACGCAGACGCTGCAGGTTCTCTTTGACTCGCGCCAGGCGCTGTTCGTCGATATCGACCGCCATGACGTGTGCTTTCGGCGCCGTTTCCAAAATATGCGTGGTTTTGCCGCCGGGTGCGGCGCACAGATCGAGGATCTGTTCGCCGTCTTGCGGATCCAACAGATCGACACACCCCTGGGCTGAGGCATCTTGCACGGTGACCCAGCCTTCGGCGAACCCTGGCAGATCGGTCACGGCGCAAGGCGCCAGCAAACGCACTGCATCGGCATAGTCTGCATGAGTTTCCGCGGCGATGCCGGCGTCGTTCAGCAGCTGCAGATAAGCGTCACGGGTGTGATGCAGGCGGTTGATGCGCAGCCACATCGGCGGTTTCTGGTTATTGGCGTCGACGATCTGTTCCCAGTTGGCGGGATAAGCCTGTTGAATGCGTTTCAGTAACCAGCTGGGATGCAGATAGCGGCTGTCATTGTTGGCGGCGCGTTGCAACAGCTCTTCCTGCTGGCGTTGAAATTGGCGCAAGACGCCGTTAATCAGGCCTTTTAACTGCGGGCGTTTCAGCGCTACCGCACCTTCCACGGTTTCCGCCAGCACGGCGTGCGCCGGGATGCGGGTATACAGCAGCTGATACAGGCCGACCATCAGCAAGTAGTGCAGCGTACGCTGCTTACCGGTCAGCGGCTTGGCCATCAATTGCTGAATGCACCATTCGAGCTGCGGCAGCACGCGTAACGTGCCGAAACACAGCTCCTGCAGCAACCCGCGATCTTTGTCGCTGATGGAGGTTTGCAGCGCCGGCAGGACAGTGCTGAGCGACTGCCCCTGATCCAGCACCTGGCCGATGGCTTTGGCAGCGATGCTGCGGAGATTGTAATTATTTTTCATAGGCTGAAGCTGATAACGATCGGCATTAAGAAAATAACGGCCCGGCGATGAACGGCCGGGCAGTGGGGTGACTTACAGCCGGTTACCCGGGGTAAACCATTCACGACGTGAATTTAACAGGTCCTGCGCCGACATCGGTTTCTTGCCGGCGGGCTGCAGCTGGATCAGATTGAGGATGCCGTCGGCGGTCGCCACCTGAATGCCGTGCTTGTCGGCATGAACAACGGTGCCCGGCTCCGCGTTGGCGCTTTGCGCCAGCACGCTGGCCTGCCACACTTTTACCGGTTGATCGTCGATGGTGAAGTAGCTGATCGGCCAAGGGTTGAAGGCGCGGATGCAGCGCTCCAGTTGTGCGGCGGACAGGTTCCAGTCCAGGCGAGCTTCTTCTTTGCTCAGCTTCTCGGCGTAAGTGACCAATGCTTCGTCCTGTACTTCGCGGGTGGCGCTGCCGTCGGCCATTTGGCGCAGCGTCGTCAGCATGCCCTGTGGGCCGAGCTGGGCCAGTTTGCCGTAGAGACTGGCGCTGGTGTCGCTGCTCTCAATCGGGCAGGCGATCTTGTGCATCATGTCGCCGGTATCGAGGCCGGCGTCCATCTGCATGATGGTCACGCCGGTTTCGCTGTCGCCGGCCCAGAGCGAACGCTGGATCGGTGCCGCGCCGCGCCAGCGAGGCAGCAGCGAACCGTGTACGTTGATGCAACCGAGACGCGGCATATCCAGCACCGCTTGCGGCAGGATCAACCCGTAGGCAACCACCACCATCACGTCGGCGTTAAGATCGGCTACCAGGCGCTGGTTCTCTTCTGGGCGCAGCGATTTGGGCTGAAATACCGGCAGTTGGTGTTGTTCAGCCAGCACTTTTACCGGGCTTGGCGTCAACTTGTTGCCGCGGCCTGCCGGGCGGTCAGGCTGGGTAAAAACGCCGACAATCTGGTGCTCAGATGACAACAGCGCGTCAAGATGACGCGCTGCGAAGTCTGGTGTTCCGGCGAAAATAATCCGTAAAGAGTCAGACACGTTGATTTCCTGATCGGTTAGGCGCGGGCTTGGAGCTTGGCCATTTTTTCCAGTTTCTGACGAATGCGCTGGCGCTTGAGCGGCGACAGGTAATCGACGAACAGTTTACCCATCAGGTGATCCATCTCGTGCTGGATGCAGATCGCCAGCAGATCGTCCGCTTCCAGCTCGAAAGATTTGCCTTCGCGATCCAGCGCGCGGATCTTCACCTGCGCGGCGCGTGGTACCAATGCACGCTGCTCGGGAATGGAAAGACAGCCTTCCTCGATGCCGGTTTCGCCGCTTTTTTCCAGCAGCTCCGGATTGATCAGCACCAGGCGCTGATCGCGATTCTCGGAGACGTCGATCACGATAATGCGCTGATGGATATCCACCTGAGTCGCAGCAAGGCCGATGCCTTCCTCTGCGTACATGGTTTCAAACATATCATCCACGATGCGCTGGATATCTGCATTGACTTCTTTTACCGGCGCTGCGACTTTGCGCAGACGCTCGTCTGGGAAATGTAATACCTGCAAGACTGACATATATCTTTAGATCTGTATCCGAGTAATGAACGAGGTTTAACCTCTATTCTAGACATTTCCCGGCCTGATTGACAGCATTGCGCACCAATTGCTCAGATTGGTAATACCACCGTTTTTGCTGAGGGAACAGAGGATGCGGCCGGAAGAGATCGCTTTACGGATGCGGGGGGTTACGGGGCTGCAGACCGTCGTGGCCAGCCGGATCGTGCGGCAGTTATCGCAAATGGGTGGCGAGCCTCGCCGCGCGTTGCGTGAACTGGGATTGAATGAACGGCAACGGGCACAGTTCAACCAGACGGATCCCGGTTATCTGGCGGCCACCTTGCGCTGGCTGGAAGTGCCGGCGCACCGTATGCTGAACTATGCAGCGGCCGGCTATCCCGAATGCCTGGCTCAGATCGACGATGCGCCGCTGTTCCTGCTGATCGATGGAGATCCTCAGGCGCTGTTGCGCCCGCAACTTGCCATGGTTGGCAGCCGGCAGTTCAGCCACTACGGCGAGCGCTGGGCTAACCATTTCGCCGAGGAATTGGCGCGTTGCGGTTTCACCATCACCAGTGGTTTGGCGATCGGCATCGACGGCATTTGCCATCGCGCAGCGCTGGCGGCCGGGGGTTGCACGATAGCGGTGTTGGGCTGCGGGCTGGCCAATGTCTACCCGCGGCGGCACCACAGGCTCGCAGAGCAGATAGTCGAGCAGGGCGGTGCGGTGATTTCAGATCATTTGGTCACCGATTTGCCCCTGGCCGACCATTTTCCGCGCCGCAACCGCATTATCAGCGGGCTGAGCCAGGGCGTTCTGGTCATAGAAGCCTCGTTGCGCAGCGGTACCCTGGTGACGGCTCGCTATGCGCTGGAGCAAGGGCGTGAGGTATTCGCCTTGCCGGGGCCGTTAGGGAACCCGATGAGCGAAGGCACGCACTGGCTGATCCAACAGGGCGCGCATCTGGTGACCGGGCCGAAAGATATCGCCGAATTGCTGGGAAGCGGCCTTCAATGGTTGCCACTGAACGAAAATACAACTATTTGTGCGTCGCAGGCTGAAGTTGAATTGCCATTTGCCGATGTGTTGGCTAACGTAGGAGATGAGGTGACACCTGTTGACGTCGTCGCTGAACGTGCCGGCCAACCTGTGCCAGTGGTGGTAATCAAGTTACTCGAGCTGGAGTTAGCAGGGTGGATCGCAGCTGTACCCGGCGGCTATGTCCGAATAAGGAGGGCAAGCCATGTTCGACGTACTCATGTACTTGTTTGAAACTTATATCCACAATGAACCAGAGATGCGCGTCGATCAGGATCAACTGACCGATGATCTCGCCCAGGCGGGGTTTCATCAGGATGATATCTACAACGCGTTGAATTGGCTTGAGAAGTTGGCCGACCTGCAAGAAGGTCAAAATGCGCCTTACTTTATGGATGCCGATCCGCTGGCGATGCGGATCTATACCGAAGAGGAAAGCGCGCGTTTGGACGCCGGCTGCCGTGGTTTTCTCCTGTTCCTGGAACAGATTCAGGTATTGAACCTCGAAACCCGTGAAATGGTTATCGACCGCGTTATGGCTTTGGATAATGCGGAATTCGATCTCGAAGATCTGAAATGGGTCGTGTTGATGGTGCTGTTTAATATCCCCGGATATGAAAGCGCCTATCAGCAAATGGAAGAACTGTTGTTTGAAGTGAACGAAGGTTATCTGCATTGAGCCGATAACGCGCATAGAAGACGTTATGACAAAAAACGCGATTTTTGCCGCCAGGCAAAATGAACCCTGTCCGGAATGCGGGGCCGAGCTGGTGATCCGTAGCGGTCGCCACGGCCCCTTCCTCGGCTGTTCCCAGTACCCTGAATGCCAATATATTCGGCCGCTGAAAGCACAGGCCGATGGGCATGTCGTTAAGGTGTTGGATGGGCAACAGTGCCCGAAGTGTCAGGCGACGTTGGTGCTGCGCCAGGGGCGCTACGGCATGTTTATCGGCTGCAGCGATTATCCGCAGTGCGATCACACAGAAGTGATCGACAAGCCTGACGAAACCGCCATTACCTGTCCGCAGTGCGGCCAAGGCAAACTGCTGCAGCGCAAGTCGCGTTACGGCAAGGTTTTTCACTCCTGCGATCGTTACCCGGAATGCCAGTTCGCTCTCAACGTTAAACCCGTCGCCGGTGAATGCGCCTATTGCCATTATCCGCTGCTGATGGAAAAGCGCACGGCAAAAGGCCCCGTCCTGTGCTGTGCCAGCAAGCTGTGCGGAAAACCCGTTGCGACTACAGAATAATCACATCATGAATTCAGAATTAAGCCCGAATCTTTTATCTATCATCGATGCTTTGCATCAACAGCAGGTGATTGCGTATCCCACCGAAGCGGTATTCGGCCTGGGTTGCGATCCCGACAGCGAGCAGGCGGTCAATGCATTGCTGGCGCTGAAACAGCGGCCGTGGGAAAAGGGGCTGATTTTGATCGCCGCCGACTATGCGCAGCTTAAGCCTTATATTGACGACAGTACGCTCAGCGAACAGCAGCGCGCGACGATGTTTGCCAGCTGGCCTGGGCCGGTAACCTGGGTGTTGCCTGCTCGCCCGGAGACGCCGCGTTTGTTGACCGGGCGTTTCAGTTCACTGGCGGTGCGCGTCAGCGATCATCCGCTGGTGCAGTTGCTGTGCCGGCAGTACGGCAAGCCGCTGGTGTCGACCAGCGCCAATCTCAGTGGGCTGGAACCGTGCCGCAGTGCGGATGAGGTCACACGGCAATTCGGCGAGGCTTTCCCGGTATTGGCCGGCAAGGTAGGCGGCCGTCTTAACCCTTCCGAAATCAGAGATGCTCTGACCGGCGAACAGATCCGTCAGGGCTAGAGGAAATGGGCATGGAGAAGTTTGCGGTATTTGGCAACCCTATCGGCCACAGCAAGTCGCCGCGAATTCATGCGCTGTTTGCTGCCCAGACCGGCATTGAGCATCCTTATGGGACGGTGTTGGCGCCGCTGGACGGTTTTGAAACTAGCCTGCAGGCGTTTATCCGCGCCGGAGGGTTGGGGGCGAACGTTACGGTGCCCTTCAAGGAGCGTGCTTACACGGCCGCCTCTGAACTGAGTGAGCGCGCGGCGATGGCCGGTGCGGTCAACACCCTGAAGGTATTGCCGAATGGCGAACTGCTGGGGGACAACACCGACGGCATCGGTTTGTTGACCGATCTGCAGCGCCAGCAATTGATCCGGTCGCAGGATCGCATTCTGCTGGTGGGCGCCGGCGGTGCGGCACGCGGCGTGATCCTGCCGCTGCTGTCTTTCGGCTGCCGGCTCACGATCACCAACCGCACTTTCAGTCGGGCCCAAGAGTTGGCTGACGCTTTCCGGCATCTGGGGGAGATCTCGGCGGCGCCGATGGATCAACTGGATCCGCAAGCGTTCGATCTGGTGATCAATGCGACGGCGTCCGGCATCAGCGGGGAGATCCCGGCGTTGCCTGCAGGTGTGGTGAATGCGCAAACCCGTTGCTATGACATGTTCTATCAGCAAGGCGTTACGCCATTTCTGGCCTGGGCGCAGCAGCAGGGCGCAACGGAATACGCCGATGGGCTGGGTATGCTGGTGGGGCAGGCGGCGCATGCTTTCCTGCTGTGGCACGGAGTAATGCCAGAGATAGAACCAGTCTTGCGCCAGCTGCGCAGCGAGCTGGCGGCATAAATCCTACCCCCGTTCTCTTTATAGGGAACGGGGCGCCCATCAGATATCTTCCGACAGGTATTCGTCTTTCCAGCGTACATAGTTGTTAGAAGAATAAAGCAATCCCTCCAACTCGGCGGCGGTCAAAGGCCGAACCTGGCGTGCCGGGCTACCCATATAAAGATAGCCGCTGGCCAGGCGTTTGCCCGGCGCCACCAAACTGCCGGCGCCAATCATCACGTCATCTTCTACAACTACGCCGTCCAACAGGATCGATCCCATCCCGACCAGCACCCGGTTGCCGATGGCGCAGCCGTGCAGCATCGCTTTATGGCCCACGGTAACGTCTTCGCCAATTAACAGGGGATAACCGTCGGGGTTATGTTCGGAGCGGTGAGTCACATGCAGCACGCTGCCATCCTGAATATTGCTGCGTGCGCCGATCTTTACCGCATTGACGTCGCCGCGAATGGCGACCAGCGGCCAGATGCTGACGTCATCCGCCAGATCGACATCGCCGATCACGACGCTGGAAGGATCGATCAAGACGCGCTGACCGAGTTTGGGGGTGTATTGAAGATAAGAACGTACTGCATCGGACATGGTGCTTGCCTCACGTCGGGATCATATTTACCGGCAATACTAGACCCTGGCGATGGAATTACAACCAACGGCAGCGTCGGATCCTGCGGAAAATGGCCCTGATCGCACAAGATCCACCCGGAAGGGCTGAAAAGTGTGCAAACAGAAAGAAAAGATCAAAAAAGGGGTTGTGCAAAAAACTCGGATCCCTATAATGCGCCTCCATCGACACGGCGCAAGTGATTCACTTCACACAGCGGCCGGGAAGAAAGAGAAAAAATCCTGAAAATTAGGGTTGACTCTGAAAGAGGAAAGCGTAATATAC
>NZ_JBJNLX010000010.1:0-30773 GCF_052168835.1 Serratia sp. CY40230 | reverse complement strand
GATTGTCTGATAAATTGTTAAAGAGCAGTGAGTTAGGCGCTTTCGCTTGCTAACTCGAGGTGGCGTATATTACGCTTTCCTCTTTCAGAGTCAACCCTAATTTTCAGGATTTTTTCTCTGCGACCCCCGGATACTCTGTGAAGTTGTTCACATGTTCCGTGTCGATGGAGGCGCATTATAGGGAGTTCCTCGCAGGCCGCAACAGGTATTTTCAGCAAAAACGATCGTTCGCTGCATTCCACAGCAAAACCCCGCCTTATACCCACTTGCGCACAGTGTTATCCACAGATGCGATTTGTACGGAAAATTTACGAGCGCCACGCAAACGTTTTCGCTACAATTCCCCGCGACGAAACGATCCCCCTTTTAATGGGGGCGTTACCTGAATATGTGCCTGACCCTCCCTTATAAGGCAAAAAACCTTCCTTATAGAGAGAACGAGGTGGACATTCACGTAACGCTCTTTAATTGCGACTCAAAGCCAAGGGATAAAACCATGCAACAACCTCGTCCAATCCGCCGGGCCCTGCTCAGCGTGTCTGACAAAACCGGTATCGTTGAATTCGCCGAAGCGCTTTCCCAGCGCGGCGTTGAACTGCTGTCCACCGGCGGCACTGCTCGTCTGCTGGCAGACGCCGGTCTGCCCGTTACCGAAGTTTCCGACTACACCGGCTTCCCGGAAATGATGGACGGACGAGTTAAGACCCTGCACCCGAAAGTCCACGGCGGCATTCTCGGCCGCCGCGGCCAGGACGACGCTGTCATGAATCAGCATGACATCAAGCCTATCGACATGGTGGTCGTCAATCTGTACCCGTTCGCCCAAACCGTGGCGCGCCCGGATTGCTCGCTAGAGGATGCGGTCGAGAATATCGATATCGGCGGCCCGACCATGGTGCGCTCCGCCGCCAAGAACCATAAAGACGTCGCCATCGTGGTGAAGAGCAGCGACTACGCCGCCATTATTACCGAGATGGACAACAACGACGGCTCGCTGCGCTATGCCACCCGCTTCGATCTCGCCATCAAGGCTTTTGAACACACCGCCGCCTACGACAGCATGATCGCCAACTACTTCGGCGCGCTGGTGCCGGCGTACCACGGCGAGACCGAACAGCCGTCCGGCCGCTTCCCGCGCACCCTGAACCTCAACTACATCAAGAAGCAGGATATGCGCTACGGTGAAAACAGCCACCAGCAGGCCGCCTTCTATATAGAGGAAGAAGTAAAGGAAGCTTCTGTCGCGACCGCCGAACAGCTGCAGGGCAAAGCGCTGTCCTATAACAACATCGCCGATACCGACGCCGCGCTGGAATGCGTGAAAGAGTTCGACGAACCGGCCTGCGTGATCGTCAAGCACGCCAACCCTTGCGGCGTGGCGATCGGCGACGACATTCTGGCCGCCTACGAGCGCGCTTACCAAACCGACCCGACCTCCGCCTTCGGCGGCATCATCGCCTTTAACCGCGAGCTGGACGCCGCCACCGCGCAGGCGATCATCAGCCGCCAATTCGTGGAAGTGATCATCGCGCCAAACGTCACCCAGGAAGCGCGCTCCCTGCTGGCCGCCAAACAGAACGTGCGCGTGCTGGCCTGCGGCCAGTGGCAGCAACGCGTGGCGGGGCTGGACTTCAAGCGCGTCAACGGCGGCCTGCTGGTGCAGGATCGCGATCTGGGCATGGTAACCGCCGCCGATCTGCGCGTGGTATCCGAGCGCCAGCCGACCGAACAGGAACTGCGTGACGCGCTGTTCTGCTGGAAAGTGGCCAAGTTCGTGAAATCCAACGCCATCGTGTATGCGCGTGACAATATGACCATCGGCATAGGCGCCGGCCAGATGAGCCGCGTTTACTCCGCCAAGATCGCCGGCATCAAAGCAGGCGACGAAGGGCTGGAAGTGAAAGGCTCCGCCATGGCCTCCGACGCCTTCTTCCCGTTCCGCGACGGCATCGATGCCGCGGCGGCGGTTGGCATCACCTGCGTGATCCAGCCGGGCGGTTCGATCCGCGACGACGAAGTGATCGCCGCCGCCAACGAACACGGCATCGCGATGATCTTCACCGACATGCGTCACTTCCGCCATTAATTCCTTTTGCCGCGTGCGCTCCGGCGCACGCCATTCGTGGAGCTTCTGATGAACATTTTGATTATCGGCAACGGCGGGCGCGAACACGCGCTGGCCTGGAAAGCCGCCCAGTCTCCGCTGGCGGATAAAGTCTATGTTGCGCCGGGCAATGCCGGCACTGCGCTGGAAGCCAATCTGGAAAACGTGGCGATCGCCGCCACCGACATCCCCGCCCTGGTCGCTTTCGCCCAGAGCCATGACATCGGTCTGACCATCGTCGGGCCGGAAGCCCCGCTGGTGATTGGCGTGGTCGATGCCTTCCAGGCCGCCGGTCTGAAAATTTTCGGCCCGTCACAGGCCGCCGCACAGCTCGAAGGCTCCAAAGCCTTCACCAAAGATTTCCTGGCGCGCCACCGCATCCCGACCGCCGAATATGAAAACTTCACCGAGGTGGAGCCGGCGCTGGCCTATGTGCGCCGCAAAGGCGCGCCGATCGTCATCAAGGCCGATGGCCTGGCGGCCGGTAAAGGCGTGATCGTCGCGATGACGCTGCAGGAAGCGGAAGAGGCTGTGCGCGACATGTTGGCCGGCAACGCCTTCGGCGACGCCGGCCATCGCATCGTGGTGGAAGAGTTCCTCGACGGCGAAGAAGCCAGCTTCATCGTGATGGTCGACGGCGAGAACGTGGTGCCGATGGCCACCAGCCAGGACCACAAACGCGTCGGCGACGGTGACACCGGCCCGAACACCGGCGGCATGGGCGCCTACTCCCCGGCGCCGGTAGTGACCGACGAAATCCACCGGCGCGCCATGGATCAGGTGATCTGGCCGACGGTGCGCGGCATGGCGGCGGAAGGCAATACCTACGTCGGCTTCCTGTATGCCGGCCTGATGATCTCCGCCGACGGCCAGCCGAAGGTGATCGAATTCAACTGCCGTTTTGGCGATCCGGAAACTCAGCCGATCATGCTGCGCCTGCGCTCCGATCTGGTGGAGCTGTGTCTGGCGGGCGCCGAAGGCCGTCTGAACGAGAAGAGCTCTGATTGGGACGAACGCCCTGCCCTTGGCGTGGTGCTGGCAGCCGGCGGTTATCCGGGTGACTATCGCAACGGCGAGGTGATCCAGGGGCTACCGCAGCAGGAAAGCGCCGACGGTAAGGTCTTCCACGCCGGCACACGCTTGCAGGGCGATGACGTCGTCACCAGCGGCGGCCGCGTGCTGTGCGTGACGGCGCTGGGCGATACCGTGGCGCAGGCGCAGCAACGCGCCTATCAGCTGGCGGAAGGCATCCAGTGGACGGGCAGCTTCTGCCGCAAAGATATCGGTTATCGCGCGATTGCGCGCGGCAAATAATTTGACCTTTCATGGTCATGACAAGAGGCTCCGCAGCGCGGGGCCTTTTTTATAGCTGGTCTTCTTTCGGTTCCCAGCTGCAGAAGTCGTCGTTCGCCACCAGCAGCAGCTCACTGCCTTCGGGCGCTTCCAGCCAGGCGACGCTCACCGGCCGGCTGCTGCTGCGGGCGCGTTTTTCGATCCAGGCGATGGCGGAGGCATCCAACCCGGGTTTTAAGCGCTGCCCGTCGCAGGTTTGCACCTCGCCCTGCAACCAACGCCCCTGCAACAATTTGACCTTGCCGGCGCGCAGCGCATTGCTCACTTCGAGGATCCGTCGCGCCTGATATTGATACAGGGCGATTTCATCGCGGGTCAGCTGTTCGCGGCGTGTCGCCAGCTGGCGCTGCATAAAGCTCACCGTGCCATCGTCGGCAAAGCGCAGCTGAATGGAATCTCGATCGCCGTCGGCGTCGTTACGTTTGATTTGGCGCAGCACGTCGCCCTGATAGGTGTACAGCGTGGTAATGGTACCCGGGCCGCGGTAAGGGCTGTAAACGCTGACCAACACTTGCGGACGATGTTGCTCATCGTCTTTACGCCACAGACGTATCACGCCCTGATCGGCCACGAAGCCGCTGGCGGTAAAGCTGGGGATATCGGAATGGAAACTGCAGGCGCTCAGGCCGACGGCGATGCCAACGGCCATGAGCGCCCGACGAGTAAACAAAAGGGGCGCCATCGCCCCCCTGTTTAATCTTTTCACCGAGGCGCGGTCTTATTTAACGGCGTCTTTCAGTGCTTTGCCAGAAACGAACGCAGGCACGTTGGCTGCTGCGATTTTGATTTCTTTGCCAGTCTGTGGGTTGCGGCCAGTGCGCTCGCTACGATGGTTTACTTTGAAAGTACCGAAGCCAACCAATTGTACTGCATCACCTTCTTTCAGAGACTCAGTAATTGCAGCCAGGGTGGATTCCAGAGCCAGTTTAGCTTGTGCTTTGGAAAGGTCAGCCTTGTCCGCGATTACATCAATCAGTTGAGTCTTGTTCATAAGTTATCCTTACAGTGTGTTTATCGTTTGCAAAGCATCGAGTGCGACGGATATGCCGATTGACAGCACTCTCCTGCATACACGCACCGATAGCCACTTTTTTTACGCCCCCCAAATGTAGACCAGACAGGGTGCGGATGTGAAGCCTTAAGGCATGACAAATCAGGCGTTAAATCACGTTTTGTTGCCTTATTGCGCTAAATTTATCCCGATGTTGCTGACACCGGCCTCTCGCAGGTCGGATCGCAGCCCCTTGATCAGGTCTATATCGCGCTCTTCACAGGCGTCCAACAGGCGGAAAATTTCCCATTGAATGTCCCATTCTTCCTCTACCGCAGGCAAACTTTCCAACTCTTCGTCGGTCATTTCCTTACCGGCTTGGGTCATTTCCAACATCGCCACGGTGCGAATCGATGTTTCACTGATGGCGATGGCGTGCTCCAGCGTCTCCCCGCCGAGCCGCGAATGGATCAGTTCCCCTAATGCGATACAGGCATCAATTGCCGGGTAAACGCCGTAAAGATCGTAATCTTCCGCCGACGGAATCGCCTCTTCCAACTTCTCGAGCTGGCTGTCGAAGTTGACCTTGGCGTCCTTCACCACCAGCGTTTCCCACACCAAATCCAGAATGCGGCGATAAACCGCCGGATCGCCGAACTCGGTCTGTTTGCAGAACATCTGGTAATTCGGGTACATACGCTCGCACAAACTGGCCATAAAGGTCAAATGTTGCCAGCCCTCGAGCCGTTCCAGACGTAAATGAATCGGGTTACGTAGCATGCTTTACTCTCTTACGCGTTATCTGCGGCGCAGTGTACCCGAAATCGCTCATGGCGACACCTCCGGATGCTGCTGCAACCACCGCTGAAACGCCGGACGGCGCGAAGCGATGGCGTCGGCCCAACGGGTCGGCTCCGGCAAACGGTAGCCCGCCATGCAGCGCTGCACCCACGCCAGCGCGCTGTCGGCGCCCACGCGGTGACCGGTAGAGATGAACAGCGGGTTGCAACGCGCCTTGCTACGCCATACCCAGCCCAGCTGTTCTCCCTTATCTTCCAACGGCGCCAGCGCGCCGACGGCGGCGTCCAGCGGCGCGAATTTGCCGCACAGGCGCTTCTTGGCCACGCCGATAGTCGGCACATCGACCAGCAGGCCGAAATGGCTGGCGACGCCGAGGCGCCGCGGATGTGAAACGCCGTGCCCATCGACGAAGATCAGCCCCGGTTTTTGCCGCAGCTGCGCCCAGGCGGCCAACAGCGCCGGGTATTCGCGAAACGACAGGAAACCCGGGATATAAGGCATGACGGTGGCGATGCGCGCCACCTGATACTCCACCAGCTCCAGCGACGGATAGCGCAGGATGGCGATGGCGGCGCGCGTCACCGCGCCCTCTTGCTCGAAGCCCACATCGGCGCCGGCGATGAACGCCGGCGGTTCGGCCGGCAGCTCGTCGTAGCGAATGACTTCAGCGGCGCGCCGCAGCTGTTCGACGCGCAGAGCCGCCATATCGGTCACATCGGATCCTTAACGGTGGTATTTCGCCGACTGCGCGTGTACCGCCTCGACGAAGGCCCCGGCGTGCTCCGGCGGCACATCCTGATGGATGCCGTGGCCCAGGTTGAACACATGACCGTTGCCGTGGCCGAAACCGGCCAGAATGGTCTCCACTTCTTCCGCGATGCGCGCCGGAGAAGCATAAAGCATCGACGGATCCATATTGCCCTGCAGCGCCACGTTGTCGCCTACGCGACGGCGCGCATCGGCAATGTCGGTGGTCCAGTCCAGCCCCAGCGCATCGCAACCGGTGGCGGCCATCGCCTCCAGCCACTGCCCGCCGCCTTTGGTGAACAGCGTTACCGGCACGCGGCGGCCGTCGTTTTCACGCAGCAAGCCATCGACGATCTTGTGCATGTAGTGCAAAGAGAACTCACGGTAATCGCGCCCGGTCAGCACGCCGCCCCAGGTGTCGAACACCATCACCGACTGCGCGCCGGCCTTGATCTGGGCATTGAGATACAGGATCACGCTGTCCGCCAGCTTGTCCAGCAACAGGTGCAGCGTGGCCGGCTCGGCATACATCATCTTCTTCAGCTTGGTGAAGGCCTTGCTGCTGCCGCCCTCAACCATATAGGTAGCCAGCGTCCACGGGCTGCCGGAGAAGCCGATCAGCGGCACTTCGCCCTTCAGCTCGCGGCGAATGGTGCGCACCGCGTTCATCACATAGCCCAGCTCCACTTCCGGATCGAACGCCGGCAGTTTGTCGACGTCGGCGCGGCAGGTGACGGGGGAGCTGAAACGCGGGCCTTCGCCGGCTTCAAAGTACAGGCCGAGCCCCATGGCGTCGGGAATGGTGAGAATGTCGGAGAACAGGATGGCGGCGTCCAGCGCGTAGCGGCGCAGCGGCTGCAGCGTAACCTCGCAGGCCAGCTCCGCGTTCTTGCACAGCGACATGAAATCACCGGCCTGGGCGCGAGTCGCCTTGTACTCCGGTAAATAACGACCGGCCTGGCGCATCATCCATACGGGGGTCACATCCACCGGCTGGCGCAACAGCGCGCGCAGGTAACGATCGTTCTTCAACTCAGTCATTTATGGGGCTCCCTTAATAATCTGCCGGCCATTGTACATTATTCTGCCCGGCACAGCGCCACGGTGTCCTCAATCAAGCGGCGCGCCACGGTGCCGGGCGGCGGCAACAGCGGCAGTTGGTCGTAACGATACCAGCCGGCATTGAGCAGCTCCTTGGGATCGTGACGAATCTCACCCTGGTGGTAATCGGCCATAAAGGCCATCATCAGCGAGTGCGGAAACGGCCAGGGTTGTGACGTGACGTAGCGCAGGTTCTTGATTTCAATATTGCTCTCTTCCATCACTTCGCGCGCCACCGCTTGCTCCAGCGTTTCGCCCACTTCAACGAAACCGGCCAGCACCGTGTGAATGCCGCCGCGATGGCGCACGTGCTGCGCCAGCAGGATCTGATCGTCGCGCCGAATGGCGACGATCACGCAGGGCGCAATCTGCGGATAGTACCGTTCTTTGCAGTGGCCGCAGAGGCAGGCGCTTTCGGTGCGGCTGAGGTGCATCTCATGGCCACAGTAGCCGCAATAGCGATGGGAGCGGTAGAAATCCGCCAACTGCACGCCGCGCCCGGCAAGCTGGAACAGACCACGATCCTGATCCAACAGCTGACGCACCGACCCCATCTCCCGCGGCATCGCCTGGCGCACCAGCCAGACCGGCGCGCCCTCCCACTCACCGATGACGTGCGCCATGTGGCCCTGCAGCCCGAGGGCGGCGGCGCTCCCCGACGGCAATTCACCGTTCGGTAACCAAAGTTTGCTTTCATGGCTGACGATCCACCAGCCGTTTTCATTGCCCGTTAATGCAAGTTCCATATCGTTGTTGCACAACCTCAGCTTCACTGGCACTCTACAAATCGGCTTTGTTACATTTTAATAACTTACCGGTTACTTTTGTTACTTACACGGAGTCAAACATGCTCAACCGTTTGGAAAGGCTGACTCAGCGCGTTGGCGGTAGTAATGAATTAGTTGATCAATGGCTTCAGGCCCGCAAGCAGTTGCTGGTCGCCTACTGCACGCTGGTAGGCCTCAAACCGAATAAAGAAAAGCATACGCCGCTGAATGAAAAAGCGCTGGAGAACTTTTGCCATAACCTGGTGGATTACCTCTCCGCAGGGCATTTTCATATCTATGACAGAATTATCAAACAAGTGGAAGGCGCAGCCAGTCCGAAAATGTCGCTGGCGGTGAACATCTACCCCAAGCTATGGGCCAATACCGAACAGATCATGGCGTTCCACGATCGCTATACCGAAGTGGATATCGATCAGGAGGTTTGTCTGGAATTCCACCAGGCCTTGTCGGATATCGGCGAAACGCTGGCGGCGCGCTTTGCGCTGGAAGATAAGCTGATCCTGCTGGAAGCGGAAGCCACGCAGCAACCGCTGCCGGACCAGGCGCTGGATCCGGCGCGTTAAAATTTTATAGTTTTTTTTCTTATCCCTCCTATACTGGGGGGCATCTTGTCGGAGTGCCTAGCGCCTGATTTGTTCATCGAATCAGCCAGGCTGAGACCGTTAATTCGGGATCCGCGGAACCTGATCGGGTTAATACCCGCGAAGGGAACAAGAGTAATCTATCGCCACAGACACGGCCTTCCCCTTGCGGGTGCCCTGCCTTATCGGCCACCATCATTACTCCCTCCGAGCTCCAGACAAGCAACTTTCCCAACCCAACACACTGGTAGGAACTTGCTATGTCTAACGTTAATCCACCGCGCGCCCGTAAAGCGCAACGCGAAGCCGCCCAGCAGTTTATCGACACCCTGCAAGGCATGGCTTTCCCAAACTCACGCCGCATCTACCTGCAGGGTTCGCGCCGCGATATCCAGGTGCCGATGCGCGAAATTCAGCTCAGCCCGACCCTGGTCGGCGGCAGCAAAGATAGCCCGCAGTATGAACAGAACGAGGCGATCCCGGTGTATGACACCGCCGGCCCGTACGGCGATCCGCAAGCCGAGCTCGACGTGCACGCCGGCCTGGCCAAGCTGCGCGCCGGCTGGATCGACGCACGCGGCGATACCGCCACCCTGAGCGGTGCCAGCTCCGGCTTCACCCAGCAGCGGCTGGCGGACGAAGGTCTCGATCACCTGCGTTTCGAACACCTGCCGCTGCCGCGCAAAGCGCTGCCGGGCAAGTGCGTCACCCAGTTGCACTACGCCCGCGCCGGCATCGTCACCCCGGAGATGGAGTTCATCGCCATCCGCGAAAACATGGGGCGCGAGCGCATTCGCGGCGAGGTGCTGCGCCACCAGCATCCGGGCCAGGGCTGGGGCGCCAACCTGCCGGACAACATCACGCCGGAGTTCGTGCGCCAGGAAGTGGCCGCCGGCCGCGCCATCATTCCCGCCAACATCAATCACCCGGAAGCGGAGCCGATGATTATCGGCCGCAATTTCCTGGTAAAGGTGAACGCCAATATCGGCAACTCGGCGGTCACGTCGTCGATCGAAGAAGAGGTGGAGAAGCTGGTATGGGCCACCCGCTGGGGCGCAGACACCGTGATGGATCTCTCCACCGGCCGCTATATTCACGAAACCCGCGAGTGGATCCTGCGCAACAGCCCGGTGCCCATCGGCACCGTGCCGATCTACCAGGCGCTGGAGAAGGTCAACGGCGTGGCGGAAAACCTCACCTGGGAGATGTTCCGCGATACGCTGCTGGAACAGGCGGAGCAAGGGGTCGACTACTTCACCATCCACGCCGGCGTGCTGCTGCGTTACGTGCCGATGACCGCCAAACGCCTGACCGGCATCGTGTCGCGCGGCGGCTCGATCATGGCCAAATGGTGTCTGTCGCACCATCAGGAAAACTTCCTCTATCAGCATTTCCGCGAAATCTGTGAGATCTGCGCCGCCTACGACGTTTCGCTGTCGCTCGGCGACGGCCTGCGCCCCGGCTCAATTCAGGACGCCAACGACGAAGCCCAGTTCGCCGAACTGCATACGCTGGGCGAGCTGACCAAAATCGCCTGGGAATACGACGTGCAGGTGATGATCGAGGGCCCAGGCCACGTGCCGATGCAGATGATCCGCCGCAACATGACCGAAGAGCTGGAACACTGCCACGAAGCGCCATTCTACACCCTCGGCCCGCTGACCACCGATATCGCCCCGGGCTATGACCATTTCACCTCCGGCATCGGCGCGGCGATGATCGGCTGGTTCGGCTGCGCCATGCTGTGTTACGTCACGCCGAAAGAGCACCTCGGCCTGCCGAACAAAGAGGACGTCAAACAGGGCCTGATCACCTACAAGATCGCCGCTCACGCCGCCGATCTGGCCAAAGGCCATCCGGGCGCGCAGATCCGCGATAACGCCATGTCCAAGGCGCGTTTCGAATTCCGCTGGGAAGATCAGTTCAATCTGGCGCTCGATCCGGCCACCGCGCGCGCCTATCACGACGAAACCCTGCCGCAGGAATCCGGCAAGATCGCCCACTTCTGCTCGATGTGCGGACCAAAATTCTGCTCGATGAAGATTTCGCAGGAGGTGCGCGACTACGCCGCCGCCCAAGAGGCCGCCAAACCGATCGAGGTGCAGCTGACCGGTATGGAGAAAATGTCCGCCGAGTTCCGCGCCCGCGGCAGCGAGCTGTATCACAGCGCCGGCAATTTGCAGGAGGAGACCAGCAATGACTGATATCACGACCCCCTTCCCGGCGACGCCCCACAAACTGGGGCTTTACCCGGTCGTCGACAGCGTGGAATGGATCGCTCGTCTGCTGGAAGCCGGCGTCACCACGATCCAGCTGCGCATCAAGGATCTGCCGGATGAGCAGGTCGAAGAGGATATCGCTGCCGCCATCGCGCTGGGCCGGCGTTATCAGGCGCGGCTGTTCATCAACGACTACTGGCGGCTGGCGATCAAGCACTGCGCCTACGGCGTACATCTGGGCCAGGAAGATCTCGATACCACCGATCTGGCGGCCATTCACCGCGCCGGGCTGCGGCTCGGCGTTTCCACCCATGACGACGCCGAACTGGCGCGCGCGCTGGCGGTGAAACCGTCCTACATCGCGTTGGGGCACATCTTCCCCACCCAAACCAAAGACATGCCTTCGGCGCCGCAGGGGCTGACGGAGTTGAAACGCCACATCGCCGGCCTGGCGGATTACCCAACGGTGGCGATCGGCGGGATCAGTATCGATCGCGTACCGGCGGTGCTGGCGTGCGGCGTCGGCAGCGTGGCGGTGGTCAGCGCCATCACCCAGGCGCCGGACTGGCGCGCGGCGACGGCCGAGCTGCTGCGGCTAATCGAAGGCGAGGATCCGAACGATGCTTAACGATCAGGAATTCCTGCGCTACAGCCGCCAGCTGCTGCTGGAGGACGTCGGCCCGGAAGGCCAGGAGAAACTCAAGCGCGCCACGGTGCTGATCGTCGGTTTAGGTGGGCTCGGTTCCCCGGCTTCGCTGTATCTGGCCGCCGCCGGCGTCGGCACGCTGCTGCTGGCCGACGACGACCAGCTGCACGTCACCAACCTGCAGCGGCAAATCCTCTACCGCAGCGCCGATACCGCCACCGGCAAGGCGGCGCTGGCGCAACGCCACCTGCAGGCGCTGAACCCGTTGGTGGAATCCATCCCGCTGGCGCAGCGGCTGCAAGGGCAAGCGCTGCGCGACGCGGTCGCCCGCGCCGATCTGGTGCTGGACTGCTGCGACAATATGGCGACCCGCCATGAGGTCAATGCCGCCTGCATCGCCGCCGCCAAGCCGCTGATCAGCGGCAGCGCGGTCGGCTTCAGCGGCCAGCTGCTGGTGCTCGAGCCGCCCTATGCGCACGGCTGCTACGCCTGCCTGTACCCGGAACAGGAAGAGCCGCAGCGCAACTGCCGCACCGCCGGGGTACTCGGCCCGGTGGTGGGCGTGATCGGCACCCTGCAAGCGCTGGAGGCCATCAAGATGCTGGCCGGCATGCCATCTTCCCTCAGCGGTAAACTGCGGCTGTTCGACGGCAAGCAGCAGAGCTGGAGCACGCTGCAACTGAGCCAGGCCCGTGCCTGCCCGGTATGCGGAGGCGCGGCATGAAGATCCGTTTAAACGACCAACCGCTGGAGCTGGCGCAGCCGCTCAGCGTCGCCGCCCTGCTGGCCCAGCTGGAACGCCACCAGCCGGGCACCGCGCTGGCGATCAACCAAACCATCATCCCGCGCGCCGACTGGGCCGACCATCAGGTGCAGGACGGTGACGACATTTTGCTGTTTCAAGCGATCGCCGGAGGCTGACATGCTGAAAATCGCCGATACCACTTTTACCTCACGCCTGTTCACCGGCACCGGCAAGTTCGCCACCCCGGTGCTGATGCTGGAGGCGCTGGCGGCCTCCGGTTCGCAGCTGGTGACCATGGCCATGAAGCGCGTCGATCTGCGCGGCGGCAACGACGCCATTTTGGCGCCGCTGCAGCAGCTGGGCGTCAGGCTGTTGCCCAACACCTCCGGCGCCAAAACGGCCGCCGAAGCGGTATTCGCCGCCCGGCTGGCGCGTGAAGCGCTCGGCACCCGCTGGGTGAAGCTGGAGATCCACCCCGATGTGAAATACCTGCTGCCGGATCCGATAGAAACGCTGAAGGCGGCGGAAACGCTGGTGAAAGACGGTTTTGTGGTGCTGCCCTACTGCGGCGCCGATCCGGTGCTGTGCAAACGGCTGGAAGAGGCGGGCTGCGCGGCGGTGATGCCGCTCGGCGCCCCTATCGGTTCCAACCGCGGTCTGCGCACCCGCGACTTCCTCGAGATCATCATCGAACAGGCCAAGGTGCCGGTGGTGGTTGACGCCGGTATCGGCGCGCCGAGCCACGCGCTGGAAGCGATGGAGCTGGGCGCCGACGCGGTGCTGGTGAATACCGCCATCGCCGTGGCGCGCGATCCGGTGCAAATGGCGCGGGCGTTTCGCCTGGCGCTGGAGGCCGGCGAATTGGCGCGCAGCGCCGGGTTAGGCGCGAGCCAGCGCGGCGCGGTCGCCTCGAGCCCGCTGACCGCCTTCCTCAGCCAGCCAGAGGAGGCGCAGTGATGGCCGACGATTTCAGTAGCCGCTGGCAACAGCTGGATTGGGACGACATTACGCTGCGCATCAACGGCAAAACCGCGCGCGACGTGGAACGCGCATTGAACGCCGACAAGCTGACGCGCGACGACTTTATGGCGCTGATCTCCCCCGCCGCCGCGCCGTATCTGGAACCGCTGGCGCAGCGCGCGCAGCAGCTGACCCGTCAGCGATTCGGCAACGTCGTCAGCTTCTATGTGCCGCTGTACCTCTCTAACCTGTGCGCCAACGACTGTACCTACTGCGGCTTTTCGATGAACAACCGCATCAAGCGCAAAACGCTGGATGCGGCGGAGATCGCACGCGAGTGTGAAGCCATCCAGGCGCTGGGGTTCGAACATCTGTTGCTGGTCACCGGCGAGCATCAGACCAAGGTCGGCATGGACTATTTCCGCCAGCACATCCCGGCGATCCGCCGACACTTCAGTTCGCTGATGATGGAAGTGCAGCCGTTGGCGCAGGAGGAATACGCCGAACTGAAAACGCTGGGTCTGGACGGCGTGCTGGTGTACCAGGAAACCTACCATCCGGCCACCTATCTGCAGCATCACCTGCGCGGCCAGAAGCAGGATTTCCATTGGCGCCTGGCCACGCCGGATCGCCTGGGACGCGCTGGGATCGACAAGATCGGCCTCGGTGCGTTGATCGGCCTGTCCAACAGTTGGCGCACCGACTGCTACCTGCTGGCGGAACATCTGTTTTACCTGCAGCAAACCTACTGGCAGAGCCGCTACTCGATCTCGTTCCCGCGCCTGCGCCCCTGCGCCGGCGGCATTGAACCGGCGTCGATCATGAGCGAGCCTCAGCTGGTGCAGCTGATCTGCGCCTTCCGGCTGTTCGCGCCGGACGTTGAGCTGTCGCTGTCTACGCGTGAGTCGCCGTACTTCCGCGATCATATGATCCCGGTGGCGATCAACAGCGTCAGCGCCGGATCCAAGACGCAGCCCGGCGGCTATGCCGATGACGTGCCGCCGGAGCTGGAACAGTTCGAACCGCACGACGGCCGCACGCCGCAGCAGGTCGCCGAGGCCATCAGCAACGCCGGGCTGCAGCCGGTGTGGAAAGACTGGGACGGTTATCTGGGACGCGGTGCGCAATAAGCGGCAACGTTTACCGCCGCGTGAAGAAAACGCTGGAGCGGCCGCGCAATGCCGAACGGTGGCGCTGGCGCCGGCAGGCCCGCCGATTATAGTGACCTTGCCGGCCGCCAAACCCGGCGCCGGCCGGGGCCGTTTCCCTCTCGATGGCCCCGCCTTATCCCACTCCGGATCGCGCCGGAGATTCTCTTGCGCGACTCCGGGCCCTCTCCGCAGCAACGCGCATATGGCGTATCGCGGCCTGTAAGGGTGTACGGGCAGGTGCCTTGTCGGCTAAAGGACTGTGGCATAACGGTGCTCGGCACTCACTCAGCGGTGAGACTCATAGGACGCTGTTGCGGCAGAAAAGTGGGGAGAGAGGAAAAAAGAAGGTACAGCGACGAAGAGAGGTTCGAGTAGCCATCCCCGGCGCTGCCAATGGCCCTGGTGTCGGCCGCGGATCTTTTTGCCGCCTGCTCCCTGCTTACGGACAAGAGCAGGCGGTTTATTTTGTGAGACTGGCACCCCCCCAGGACGCGAATCACACAGTATGTGCGCTAATTAACCACATAAACGGCTAAATGTGAATGTCTTTTGAGTGTTTTTTTATTTGTCATCGAGTGTGTTTTGAGTTTGCCAAGGAAAATCAAACTGATATCACCGCAATAACCGAGGCTTCATCTATAATCCAGCACGGGTCCTCACGCAGGTTTTGCAACGCTCGCGGTTAACATCAAAAAAGCCAAGGTTGTCATGAAGAAAACGCCAAATTACATCGATGCAATCAGCGCGTTGCTCACTCTGAAAGGAGTTGGCGACAGAAAACATGCCTCCACGATGGCCAACATACTGAACCTTCAGTACAACAGCGCCAAACAGAAGCTGGATGGCAAAAGGGGCATCACCCTCGATGAAGTCAAAAAGGTTTTCCAGTATTTCAACGAGCCGTTTGCCGGCCAAAGGACACATAACGGCGTGTTTATCATGAACAGCATTCACAAGCGCTGTAACATTGAGGTCGACGAGCGCCCGGTCACGCAAGCGGACAACGACGAAACTTACGCCTACAAAAAGGACGATCTTTTCATCATCAACACCAATCGGGAATATGCAGCCGATGCCCCGCTGTATAAAGTCAACAAGATAGACTTTCTGCCGGCCCCGCGCATCGCGATCCTGGATAATGACGGCGATATTCTCGAACTGTTGAAGAAGATCGCCAGCCGCTACGGCATCGAGGCTGAGACCTTTCAGACGGCGGACGCCATGCTGGCCGCGCTGGAGCAGCAGTCCTTTGAGGCGTTTATTTTGGACTGGCTGTTGGACTTCGGCGAGACTTCCGAACGCGTGGTGAAGAAAATTAAAGACGCCCTCGATCCGCACGCCCGCATCATCATTCTGACCGGCCAGCTGAATCATTACGAGAAAAACATCGGCGATATGATCCTGCACTATGACGTGCACCTGGTGGAAAAACCGACCAAGCCGCTGATTATCTCTTCGCTATTGCTGTCGAACCTATTCTTTAATTAGTTTGACCGGAATGCGGATCAAAAACGATGAGCCAACCCCTTCGACGGATTGGACCTTGATGGTGCCTTTCATCGTCGTGACGTAATTTTTGATAATGGTCAGCCCCAGCCCTAATCCCTGCCGCGTCTCCCTTTCTACCCCCTGATTGAACGCCTTATATAACCGATCCAGATTATCGACGTTAAACCCGATGCCGGTGTCTTTTACCCGCAAATACAGATTGCCGTGACACACCTTCACATTGAGGGCGATCGCGCCGTGGTGGGTAAACTTATCCGCATTGCTGAGCAGGTTGGCCAATATTCGGTAGAGCTTGTATTTATCAGAACCAATCAGGCCGGCATAAGACGAACGATGGATCACGAGGCGATTGCCTCGCCCGGCGCCGATGCCGGTTACGGCATCGTCCACCACCTCATTCAGCCGGAAGGTGGAAATATTGATTTTAACTTCTCCCATCTCAAGCCGAGAATAATCCATCACCTCGCGCGTTTGTTCGGCGATCTTGTTACCGTGATAGGAGATCAGACGGGCTTCTTTTTTCAACTCTTCCTGCGCCAGCTCATGTTCCATGATATCCGCGGCAATGACGATGGCCTGGGTCGAGCCGGCGATCTCGTGGTAGATGGAAGAGATAAAGATGTTCTTGTTCTTGATGATCTCTTTCAACGAGAAGGCGTTTCTCAGCACCAGGAACATCATCAGGAACACTAAAATCAGCGAAAAGAGGGCGAACATCTCGGCTTTACTCGAGTTGTCCTGGATGATGCCTTTCACTTCGGTAAAGTTTTTAATCTGTATCCGATAAATAATTTCCTGGATATCGACCAGCGTACCCTCGATATCATCCATATAAGAGAGAATGTCCGCCTTGTTTTTCAGCCCCACCAGCAAGCCGGCAGAAAGATCGTCCAACGTGCGATACTGCTGCTTCAGCAGCGCAACATTTTTGATGAACTCGTCGTCGTAATAAAAAGAGTCGCTGAAGGTCGAACGGCTCTCCAGGATCTGAATCTTCGAGTAGAAGATTTTCTTTTTGATCTGGAAGGCGTCGTAGTCGTTGTTTTCACTGAGCAACAGCGCGATTTTGGTCCTTTCAAACGCCAGAAACAGGATCTCGGCCACCGAGTAGTTGTCCAGATTGGGCTCGATCTGCTTATAGCGCTCTTTTACGCCGCCGAAGTTAATGGCAATCAACAAAATCAATAAGGAGAAGATGGCAACCAACGCGATAAGAGTACCGATCAGTTTTTTGCTCATCTTATTTCAGCTCCAACCGTTTCACTTGCCAGACGGTTTTCGCATTCACATCCAGGTTATTCAGTTCGGCATAGCCATCGCGCGGATAAATAATGGCGAACGGCCCCAGCTCACCAACGTCGATCGGCTTGCCGCCGCGCTGGTAGGCGACGATCACACGGTATTTAATCATCTCGTCAATCGGCATCGAATAGGAGTAATCATCCCAGGCGAAAGCGCGCACCGACTGGCCTTTCAGGTGGTAGGCTTTCACTAACTCCGCAAACTCAACGCCGGTGAACGTATCTTCCGGGGTGAAATTGGTCGAGGTTTTAATCGTGTGCTGCGGCATCGCCTCCAGCATCTGCCGGGTTATCTTGATCTTCTCACCATCGAGCGGTTTCAGGTAAAAATAGTCAACGGCCGCATACAGCGGTGCACTGAACAGCGAAAGCAGCAGTAACGTCATCAATCCTTTGATTGTCATTATTCACCCTCTTTGCGTTTCACCAGTTCGGCCTGGCCGAACTCATCCTGCCCGACCACGGCCCAGCCGTGATGTTGATAAAAGCCTTCGGCTTTGGAGCCCGGATCGGTGGTTAAGTGGATCGCTTCGGCGCCGCGCTCAAACATCCAGGCGGTGACTCGCGCCAACAAGGCGGAGCCGATCCCCTTCGACTGGTATTCCGGCTTCACGAACAGGCCGCCGATCAGCGGTTCAGGGATGAATAGCCCGAAGCCAACGCCGGCATAGTCGTCGCCATGCTTGCAGATCCAGCCGCCGCCCTGGTTGATGTCCTCCAGCGCCTGCCTGCGCTGCAGATACTGGATCTGATGCGGATGCAGCAGGTTTTCTTCAACGGAAAAGCGGATCTCATACAGGTAAGGCAGGTGTTGCGCCGTCAATTTTTCGAAGGTAATGAGGCTGTCCATGTTCGCACTGTCCTTGGTTGTCTGGTAAAAGCGCCGGTCAATTTCTGCTGTAACCATAGTAGCAAAGTTTGCTCTGCCCCGGCATGAGGCGAAAAAAAACCGCCCCCGAGGGAGCGGTTTATCTGGCAATGGGCCCGGCATGCCGGGCCCGCGGCGCGGATGACGATTACTCGTCGTCGCTGCCGCCCAGGCCTGCGTTGAGCAGCTCGGCCAGGTTAGCCGTCGCTTCTTCCGCGCTGACTTGCGGAACAACCGGCGCTTCACCCTGAGCACGGCGACGCATGCGATCCTGATGATAAGCGTAACCGGTACCGGCTGGGATCAGACGGCCCACGATGACGTTCTCTTTCAGGCCACGCAGTTCATCACGCTTGCCGGCTACGGCAGCTTCGGTCAGAACGCGCGTCGTTTCCTGGAACGATGCGGCGGAGATGAAGGACTCGGTCGCCAAGGATGCCTTGGTGATACCCAGCAGATCGCGCGAGAAGGTTGCCGCGATTTTACCTTCAGCTTCCAGCTGACGGTTGGCAATCTTGACGCGAGACACTTCAGCCTGCTCGCCTTCCAGGAACTCGGAGCCACCAGCGCTAACGATGGTGCCTTTACGCAGCATCTGACGAACGATAACTTCGATGTGCTTATCGTTAATCTTAACGCCTTGCAGACGGTAAACTTCCTGCACTTCGTTGGTGATGTAGCGGGTAACCGCATGCACGCCACGCAGACGCAGAATGTCGTGCGGAGACTCTGGGCCGTCGGAAACGACGTCGCCACGTTCCACCACTTCGCCTTCGAACACGTTGAGCTGACGCCATTTCGGAATCATCTCTTCGTAAGCGTCGCTGCCGTCCAGCGGAGAGATCACCAGGCGACGTTTGCCTTTGGTCTCTTTACCGAACGAGATAATCCCGCTGATTTCGGCCAGGATTGCCGGCTCTTTCGGACGACGCGCTTCGAACAGGTCGGCAACGCGCGGCAGACCACCGGTAATATCCTTGGTACCGCCAGATTCCTGAGGAATACGCGCCAGGGTATCACCCGCACCGATCTGAATGCCGTCTTCCAGCTGAACGATCGCTTTGCCCGGCAGGAAGTATTGAGCAGGCATATCAGTACCTGGGATCAATACGTCTTCGCCCTGAGCGTCAACGATTTTCAGTGCCGGACGCAGGTCTTTACCGCTACCGGTACGCTCTGCGCTGTCCAGAACGACCAGAGAAGACAAACCGGTCAGTTCGTCGGTCTGACGAGTAATCGTCTGGCCGTCGACCATGTCCGCGAAGCGAATGAAGCCGCTGACTTCACTGATGACCGGCATGGTGTGCGGATCCCAGTTAGCAACGGTTTCGCCGCCGTTAACTTCTTCACCGTCGCCTTTGCCCATCACGGCGCCGTAAGGCACCTTGTAGCTTTCTTTGGTACGGCCGAATTCGTCGATCAGTTTCAGTTCGGTGTTACGCGAGGTGATCACCAGCTTGCCTGCGGCGTTCATAACGAACTTCGCGTTGCTCAGCTTGATGCTACCCTTGTTTTTCACCTGAATGCTGGATTCAGCAGCCGCACGAGATGCCGCACCACCGATGTGGAACGTACGCATCGTCAGCTGTGTACCCGGCTCACCGATGGACTGTGCCGCGATAACGCCGATGGCTTCGCCTTTGTTGATGATGTGGCCACGTGCCAGGTCGCGACCATAGCAGTTAGCACACACACCGAAGTCGGTTTCACAGCTCACCACGGAACGGACTTTAACGCTGTCGACGGAGTTCTCTTCCAACAGGTCACACGCCTTCTCGTTCAGCAGGGTGTTGCGTGGCACCAGAATGTCCGCCGTACCCGGCTTGAGGACGTCTTCTGCCGTCACACGGCCCAGAACGCGTTCACGCAGCGGCTCTTTCACGTCGCCACCTTCGATAACCGGAGTCATCAGGATGCCGTCGTGGGTGCCACAGTCGTCTTCGGTCACCACCAGATCCTGCGCCACGTCAACCAGACGACGGGTCAGATAACCGGAGTTCGCGGTTTTCAGTGCGGTATCCGCCAGACCTTTACGAGCACCGTGGGTGGAGATGAAGTACTGGAGTACGTTCAGACCTTCACGGAAGTTCGCGGTGATTGGCGTTTCGATGATGGAGCCGTCCGGCTTCGCCATCAGACCACGCATACCGGCCAGCTGACGAATCTGAGCGGCGGAACCACGCGCACCGGAGTCGGCCATCATAAAGATGCTGTTGAAGGAAACTTGCTGTTCCACTTCGCCGTCACGGTTAACCACGTCTTCTACCGACAGGTTTTCCATCATCGCTTTCGCAACGCGTTCGTTCGCGGCAGCCCAGATATCGATCACTTTGTTGTAGCGTTCGCCGGCGGTAACCAGACCAGACTGGAACTGCTCCTGGATCTCGGCAACTTCGGTTTCCGCTTCTTCGATGATCTCCGCTTTCTTGGCCGGGATAACCATGTCGTCGATACCTACGGAAGCGCCGGAACGGGCTGCGTAAGCAAAACCGGTGTACATGATCTGGTCAGCAAAGATTACGGTCGGCTTCAGGCCCAGGATGCGGTAACAGGTGTTCAGCATCTTGGAGATCGCTTTCTTGCCCAAAGGCTGGTTAACGATCGCGTACGGCAGACCTTTCGGTACGATCATCCACAGGATGGCGCGGCCGATGGTGGTGTCGATGATGCTGGTCTGAGAGGTCCACTCGCCTTCGGCGTTCTTGACGTCTTCGGTGATACGCACTTTAACGCGCGCATGCAGAGACGCCAGGCCGGCGCGGTAAACGCGCTCAGCTTCTTTGGAACCGTTCAGCACCATGCCTTCGCCCTTGGCGTTAACACAGTCGCGGGTCATGTAGTACAGACCCAGTACAACGTCCTGAGAAGGAACGATGATTGGCTCGCCGTTCGCTGGGGACAGGATGTTGTTGGTGGACATCATCAGCGCACGCGCTTCCAGCTGGGCTTCCAGCGTCAGCGGTACGTGAACGGCCATCTGGTCACCATCGAAGTCGGCGTTATAGGCCGCACAAACCAGCGGGTGCAGCTGGATCGCTTTACCTTCGATCAGAACCGGTTCAAACGCCTGGATACCCAAACGGTGCAGGGTTGGTGCACGGTTCAGCAGTACCGGGTGTTCGCGGATCACTTCGTCCAGGATATCCCAAACGACGGCTTCTTCACGCTCAACCATTTTCTTGGCGGCTTTGATGGTGGTGGCCAGGCCACGCAGCTCCAACTTGCCGTAGATGAACGGTTTGAACAGCTCCAGCGCCATCTTTTTAGGCAGACCGCACTGATGCAGACGCAGGTATGGACCTACGGTGATTACGGAACGGCCGGAGTAGTCAACGCGTTTACCGAGCAGGTTCTGACGGAAACGACCCTGCTTACCTTTGATCATGTCGGCCAAAGATTTCAGAGGACGTTTGTTGGAACCGGTGATCGCACGACCGCGACGGCCGTTATCCAGCAGGGCGTCTACCGCTTCTTGCAGCATACGCTTTTCGTTGCGCACGATGATGTCAGGCGCAGCCAAATCCAGCAGGCGTTTCAGACGGTTGTTACGGTTGATCACGCGGCGATACAGATCGTTCAGATCCGACGTCGCGAAACGGCCGCCATCCAGCGGAACCAGCGGGCGCAGATCCGGCGGCAGTACCGGCAGCACGGTCAGGATCATCCACTCCGGCTTGTTACCAGACTGTACGAACGCTTCCAGCAGCTTGATACGCTTGGTCAGCTTCTTGCGCTTGGTTTCGGAGTTGGTTTCGTTCAGCTCTTCACGCAGCTGCTCGCACTCGGCTTCCAGATCCATGTTTTTCAACAGGGCCTGAATAGCTTCCGCACCCATCTTGGCGTCGAATTCGTCACCGAACTCTTCCAGCGCGTCCAGATACTGCTCTTCAGTCAGGATCTGACGGCGCTCGAGGTTGGTCATACCGCCTTCGACCACCACATAGGATTCGAAGTACAGTACGCGTTCGATGTCACGCAGCGGCATATCCAGCAGCAAACCGATGCGGGATGGCAGCGATTTCAGGAACCAGATGTGCGCGGTCGGCGAAGCCAGCTCGATGTGGCCCATGCGCTCACGGCGCACTTTGGTCTGGGTCACTTCAACGCCGCACTTCTCACAGATCACGCCGCGGTGTTTCAAGCGCTTGTACTTACCGCACAGGCACTCGTAATCTTTTACCGGCCCGAAGATACGGGCGCAGAAAAGGCCGTCACGCTCTGGTTTGAACGTACGGTAGTTAATGGTTTCCGGCTTCTTAACTTCACCGAACGACCACGAACGGATCATGTCTGGCGAGGCCAGAGCAATCTTGATCGCATCAAACTCTTCGGTCTTAGTTTGCGCTTTCAGAAACTTCAATAAGTCTTTCACGGATTGGCTCCTGTCGGAGTTAAACCTGTTGGGTACCCACAACCGCAGTAGGTACCCGTGTGACCTGAACAACCACCCTCAGGCTCCCTTAGGCGGGGAGCCTGAGCCGGAATGACGATTACTCGTCTTCCAGTTCGATGTTGATGCCGAGCGAGCGGATTTCTTTCAACAGTACGTTGAAGGATTCCGGCATGCCTGGCTCCATCCGGTGGTCGCCATCCACGATGTTTTTGTACATCTTGGTACGGCCGTTAACGTCATCCGACTTAACGGTGAGCATTTCCTGCAGGGTATAAGCCGCGCCGTATGCTTCCAGTGCCCACACTTCCATCTCACCGAAGCGTTGACCACCGAACTGCGCTTTACCACCCAGAGGTTGCTGAGTAACCAAGCTGTAAGAACCGGTTGAACGGGCGTGCATTTTATCGTCAACCAAGTGGTTCAGTTTCAGCATGTACATATAGCCAACAGTAACCTGGCGCTCGAATTGCTCACCGGTACGGCCATCGAACAGCGTGATCTGACCGGAGGTCGGGATACCACCCATTTCCAGCAGCTTCTTGATTTCAGTCTCTTTCGCACCGTCAAACACCGGCGTTGCGATCGGCATACCTTTTTTCAGGTTCTCTGCCAGACGCAGCACTTCGTCGTCGCTGAAGGTGTTCAGGTCAACTTTCTGGCAAACGTCGTCGCCCAGATCGTAGGCCTTCTGGATGAACTCACGCAGCTTGGCCACTTCCTGCTGCTGCTTCAGCATCTGGTTGATCTTCTCACCGATGCCTTTCGCAGCCATACCCAGGTGGGTTTCCAGGATCTGACCGATGTTCATACGTGATGGTACGCCCAGCGGGTTCAGTACGATGTCTACCGGCGTGCCGTTTTCATCGTAAGGCATATCTTCGATCGGGTTGATCTTGGAGATAACACCCTTGTTACCGTGGCGGCCTGCCATCTTGTCACCCGGTTGGATCTGACGTTTAACGGCCAGATAAACCTTGACGATTTTCAGCACGCCCGGCGCCAGATCGTCGCCCTGAGTGATCTTACGACGCTTGGCTTCCAGCTTCTTCTCGAAGTCGGATTTCAGTTCGTCGTACTGCTCAGCCAGCTGCTCCAGCTGGTTTTGCTTCTCTTCGTCGGTCAGGCCCAGTTCCAGCCAGCGATCGCGCGGCAGCTTGCTCAGCTTGTCGGCTTCGATGCCACCGGCAACCAGCACCGCGTGGATACGTGCGAACAGACCGGCTTCCAGGATCTGCAGTTCTTCAGTCAGGTCTTTCTTCGCCTGCTTCAGCTGCATCTCTTCGATTTCCAACGCGCGCTTGTCTTTTTCCACGCCATCGCGGGTGAAGACCTGCACGTCGATAACCGTACCGGAAACGCCGTTCGGCACACGCAGAGAAGAGTCTTTAACGTCAGACGCTTTCTCACCGAAGATCGCACGCAGCAGTTTCTCTTCCGGCGTCAGTTGGGTTTCGCCTTTAGGCGTTACCTTACCGACCAGAATGTCGCCGCCGGTCACTTCAGCACCGATATATACGATACCGGATTCATCCAGTTTGGAGAGCGCAGCTTCACCCACGTTAGGGATGTCGGCGGTGATCTCTTCAGGCCCCAGCTTGGTGTCGCGAGACACGCACGCCAGTTCCTGGATGTGGATGGTGGTGAAGCGATCTTCCTGCACCACGCGCTCGGAGACCAAGATGGAGTCTTCGAAGTTGTAGCCGTTCCAAGGCATGAACGCTACGCGCATGTTCTGGCCCAGTGCCAGCTCGCCCAGGTCTGTCGATGGGCCATCCGCCAGCACGTCGCCGCGCTCGATTGGCTCACCCAGATTCACACACGGCATCTGGTTGATGCAGGTGTTCTGGTTAGAACGGGTGTACTTGGTCAGGTTGTAAATATCGATACCTGCTTCGCCCGGGTACATCTCGTCTTCGTTAACTTTGATAACGATACGGGAAGCATCCACGTACTGGATCACACCGCCGCGTTTGGCAACGGCGGTTACGCCGGAGTCAACCGCTACAGCGCGTTCCATACCGGTACCGACCAGCGGCTTGTCAGCACGCAGGGTTGGTACGGCCTGACGTTGCATGTTCGCACCCATCAATGCACGGTTGGCGTCATCGTGTTCCAGGAATGGAATCAGTGAGGCACCAACGGAAACAACCTGTTGGGTGGATACGTCCATGTAGTCAACCTGGTCGCGGCTGAACAGGCTTGATTCGCCTTTGCTACGACAGGTGACCAGGTCTTCTACGAAGCGGCCTTCTTCATCCAGGTTGGAGTTCGCCTGGGCGATAACGAAGTTGCCTTCTTCAATAGCAGACAGGTAGTTGATCTCATCGGTCACCACGCCGTCGCGCACGCGGCGGTACGGGGTTTCCAGGAAGCCATACTCGTTAGTCTGTGCGTACACGGACAGGGAGTTGATCAGACCGATGTTTGGACCTTCCGGCGTTTCGATTGGACACACGCGGCCGTAGTGGGTCGGGTGTACGTCTCGAACTTCAAAGCCGGCGCGCTCACGAGTCAGACCGCCCGGGCCCAGTGCAGAGATACGACGCTTGTGCGTGATCTCGGACAGCGGGTTGTTCTGGTCCATGAACTGGGACAGCTGGCTGGAGCCGAAGAACTCTTTCACCGCCGCCGAAATCGGCTTGGCGTTGATCATGTCCTGAGGCATCAGGGTATCCAGATCGCCCAGAGACAGACGCTCTTTCACCGCACGCTCAACACGCACCAGACCTACGCGGAACTGGTTCTCGGCCATTTCGCCGACGGAGCGGATACGACGGTTGCCCAAGTGGTCGATATCGTCCACTTCGCCCTTGCCGTTACGGATATCGATGAGCTTCTTCATCACTTCGATGATGTCGTCTTTGCTCAGGATGCCCGAACCTTCGATCTCGTCGCGCAGCAGAGAACGGTTGAACTTCATACGGCCAACCGCGGACAGATCGTAGCGGTCTTCGGAGAAGAACAGGTTCTCGAACAGGCTTTCGGCAGCTTCGCGCGTTGGCGGCTCACCAGGACGCATCATGCGGTAGATTTCTACCAGCGAGCTCAGACGATCGTTGGTCGGATCGACACGCAGCGTTTCAGAGATGTACGCGCCGTGATCCAGATCGTTGGTGAACAGCGTTTCGATACGCTTGTGGCCGGACTGGCTCAGCTTGGCCAACAGATCCAGCGACAGCTCCATGTTGGCTGCGCAGATCAGTTCGCCGGTATTGGTATCGATATAGTCTTTCGCGACCACTTTGCCCGCGATGTACTCTACCGGTACTTCAATGCTCTGAATGTCGTCTTTTTCCAGCTGACGGATATGACGAGCGGTGATGCGACGGCCTTTCTCTACGTAGATCTTGCCGTTGGCTTCGATATCGAACGAAGCGGTCTCACCACGCAGGCGCTCAGGCACCAGCTCCATCTGCAGCTTGTTGTCGCGGATTTCGAAGACGATCTTGTCAAAGAACAGGTCGAGGATCTGTTCAGTGGTGTAGTTCAGCGCGCGCAGAATGATGGTCGCAGGCAGTTTGCGGCGACGGTCAATACGCACGAACAGGTTGTCTTTCGGATCGAACTCGAAGTCCAACCATGAACCGCGGTAAGGGATGATACGTGCGTTGTACAGCACTTTACCCGAGGAGTGGGTTTTACCCTTATCGCTGTCGAAGAATACGCCAGGACTACGGTGCAACTGAGATACGATAACCCTCTCAGTACCGTTGATCACAAAGGTGCCGTTTTCGGTCATGAGCGGAATTTCGCCCATGTAGACTTCTTGTTCCTTGATGTCTTTGACCGTACCTTCAGGCGCTTCGCGCTCATAGATAACCAGGCGCAGTTTTACGCGCAGCGGTGCAGAGAACGTCACACCACGGATCTGGCACTCTTTGACGTCGAAGACCGGCTCACCAAGACGGTAGCTAACGTATTGCAGCTCCGAATTGCCACTGTAGCTCTGGATAGGGAAAACAGAACGGAATGCGGCTTCAAGGCCGTACTGCCCTTCTGGATCTTGCTCGATAAACTTCTGGAACGAGTCAAGCTGGATAGAAAGGAGATATGGTATGTCCAGCACTTGTGGACGTTTACCAAAATCCTTACGAATACGTTTTTTCTCGGTATAGGAGTAAACCATAGGGTTCCTCAGCTCGCTGATCAGTGACCCAATCTGTCCGTCCGATTAGGGACAGTTCATGCAACACCGTTTTGTCGACCGGAAAGCGGGAACACTTTCCGCAATGTCTCTTGCTATCACGCTTAAACCATTTCATCGCGCCTTCCCCCAGAACTCCTGGTAGTGCAAAGACCGCGGTATATTAAGTCGTCAATAGAAACAAACATTGGGAGGCGAAACCAGCAGCCAAACAGTGTGAAACGCTACTGGCGCCCTACAGCGCAAAAAGGCTGGTGACTAAAAAGTCACCAGCCATCAGCCTAAAAGACTAGGCTGCAACCGGAAAGGTTGGCTTATTTAACTTCAACTTCTGCGCCAGCTTCTTCCAGAGATTTTTTCAGAGCTTCTGCGTCATCTTTGCTCACGCCTTCTTTCAGAGCGGCTGGAGCAGATTCAACCAGGTCTTTAGCTTCTTTCAGACCCAGGCCGGTAGCGCCACGTACTGCTTTGATAACAGCAACTTTGTTAGCGCCTGCAGCTTTCAGGATAACGTCGAATTCAGTTTTCTCTTCAGCAGCTTCAGCTGGGCCAGCAGCTACAGCTACAGCAGCAGCAGCAGAAACGCCGAATTTTTCTTCCATAGCGGAAACCAGTTCAACAACGTCCATTACGGACATAGCGGCAACTGCTTCCAGGATTTGGTCTTTAGTGATAGACATAACAATTGTTCCTAAAATTCAGAAATAGTTTAAATACGTTAGCAAAGGCTAAGAAAGAGTGGCTTACGCCGCTTCTTTCTGATCGCGTACTGCAGCCAGAGTGCGAACCAGTTTGCCGGCAGCGGCTTCTTTCATGGTTGCCATCAGGCGTGCGATCGCTTCTTCGTAAGTTGGCAGCGTCGCCAGGCGGTCGATTTGCGCCGCTGGGATCAGCTCACCTTCAAAGGCCGCAGCTTTAACCTCGAATTTTGCATTCGCTTTCGCGAACTCTTTGAACAGACGAGCAGCAGCGCCCGGGTGTTCGTGAGAGAATGCAATCAAGGTTGGACCGACAAACGTGTCTTTCAGGCATTCGAATGGAGTGCCTTCAACTACGCGACGCATCAGGGTGTTGCGAACAACACGCATGTAAACGCCAGCTTCACGACCTGCTTTACGCAGTTCAGTCATTTTATCTACGGTAACGCCGCGGGAATCCGCAACAACCGCAGACAGCGCGCCTTTGGCTACTTCGCTGACTTCAGCAACAATCGCTTGTTTGTCTTGAAGATTTAATGCCATTAGCTTTTTGCTCCTGGATTAGCCGGGGAAAATCCCCCGGAACTCACTTCACTCGGCGCTTTGTAAAACGCCACGCCGAGCGGCTTAACACGGTGAGCAGAATCCAGCAAAGACATTCTTTTATAAAAAAGAAAAATTTTCTTAGGCTCTGTCACCGTCTACGCAGGAAGGATTAAGTATCTCGCGATACACCTGCGGTCTTGGACGGAGGCCTGGATAGGCCAGGCTCCAACCGAAAAATCTTTGTTTTGCCTACGGCATAGCCAATAGCAAAACCTTGGGGCATAAGATTCTAGACAAATCTCGGCCCCAAGTCAAAGCGATAATCGCAAGTGCGATTAGTTCGCTGCGGCAGACAGACCGCTCTGATCGATAGCAACGCCAGCACCCATGGTGGTGGAGAGGCTAACTTTCTTGATGTACATGCCTTTCGCCTGAGAAGGTTTTGCTTTTTTCAGCGCAACCAGCAGGGCTTCCAGGTTTTCTTTCAGTTTGTCTGCGTCGAAATCAACCTTACCGATGGTGGTATGGATGATGCCGTTTTTGTCGTTACGGTAGCGAACCTGACCTGCTTTAGCGTTTTTCACAGCTTCAGCAACGTTCGGAGTAACGGTACCCACTTTCGGGTTTGGCATCAGGCCACGTGGACCCAGGATCTGGCCCAGTTGACCAACAACGCGCATTGCATCCGGGGAAGCAATAACAACGTCGAAGTTCATTTCGCCTTTCTTGATCTGCTCAGCCAGATCGTCCATACCTACCAGCTCTGCGCCTGCAGCTTTCGCAGCTTCAGCGTTAGCGCCTTGGGTAAATACGGCAACGCGAACGGAACGACCGGTGCCGTGTGGCAGAACGGTAGCGCCACGAACGTTTTGGTCAGATTTACGAGCGTCGATGCCGAGGTTAACGGCAACGTCAACGCTTTCTACGAATTTAGCGGTGGCCAGCTCTTTCAGCAGAGCAACAGCTTCAGTGATGTCATACTGTTTAGTAGCATCAACTTTGTCACGGATCACGCGCATGCGCTTGGTCAGCTTAGCCATCTCTTAATCCTCCACTACCAGGCCCATGGAACGAGCGGTACCTTCGATGGAGCGAGTCATCGCTTCAACGTCAGAACCAGTCATGTCCGCAGCTTTGGTTTCTGCGATTTCACGTACCTGAGCACGGGTCACTTTACCTACTTTGTCTTTGTTCGGCTTACCGGAACCAGACTTGATACCAGCCGCTTTTTTCAGCAGAACTGCTGCTGGCGGGGTTTTGGTAACGAAAGTGAAGGAGCGATCAGAATAAACGGTGATAACAACCGGAATCGGCAGACCTTTTTCAATGCTGTCAGTCTTAGCATTGAACGCCTTACAGAATTCCATGATGTTAACGCCCTGCTGACCCAGAGCTGGACCCACTGGTGGGCTCGGGTTAGCCATACCAGCTGCAACTTGCAGCTTAACGTAGGCTTGTACTTTCTTAGCCATTTAAATTTCCTCGGTTTGGGTAGTATCGCCTCGTGAGAGGCTCCCCGTGTTTAACCTCGCCGGACAAACATCAGGCAAGGCATCTAAAAACAAAAGGCGCGAAATTGTAGTTCAATTTCGCGCCTTTGACAAGCGGCAACAGGCCGCTTACTGCTGATTATTCGATCAGCCTTTTTCAACCTGGCTGAAGTCCAGTTCCACCGGCGTTGCACGGCCGAAGATGGAAACGGAAACTTTCAGGCGGCTCTTCTCGTAATCGACTTCTTCGACCACGCCGTTGAAATCGGCAAACGGGCCGTCGTTGACGCGCACCAGCTCGCCCGGCTCGAACAGCGTTTTCGGACGCGGCTTGTCACCAACCTGCTGCAGGCGGTTCATGATCGCATCAACTTCTTTATCGCTGATCGGCGCTGGACGGTCAGACGTACCGCCGATGAACCCCATGACGCGCGGTACGCTGCGCACCAGGTGCCAGCTGGCGTCATTCATCACCATCTGCACCAGCACATAGCCAGGGAAGAACTTACGCTCGCTCTTGCGACGCTGGCCGCCACGGATTTCAACCACTTCTTCCGTAGGCACCATCACTTCGCCGAACAGCTCTTCCATATCGTGCAGTTTGATGTGTTCACGCAGCGATTGCGCTACGCGACCTTCAAAACCGGAAAACGCCTGAACGACGTACCAACGTTTTTTTGGAGCTTCAGACATTTTAGAACCTCAGGCCAGTAATAAACGACACCAGACGGACCAGAATACCATCCAGTCCCCACAGAATCAGTGACATCACGGCGGTTACCGCGGCAACGATCAACGTGGTGTGTAGCGTTTCCTGACGAGTTGGCCAAATCACTTTACGTACTTCGGTACGCGCTTCACGGGCAAACGCAACGGTGGCTTTGCCTTTGGTGGTCATCAGAGCCACTGCACCTGCAACGGCGATGATCAGCACAACTGCCAGCGCGCGCAATGGCAGGCTTAAATCACGGTAGTAATAGTTACCGACAATAGCCACAACCAACAGAACGGCGACGATCAGCCACTTTGCCGCTTCCAGGCCGCGTCCGCTCCCTTGAGCCTCGGTATTCGCACTCATAAACCAACCTGTCACAATGATGATTCAGAACAAACAACTTTGCCTCGCATTGCGAGGCAAACCAAACCGATCGGATACCGCACTAGCGATACCCCGGTGTTTTACGCCATGACGTATTCAGTCAATACGGTTTAAGAGCCCATCTCACCAATGATTATGACTGCAAAATCGCTGATGAGATAGGTTCTAGTTCACAGCGTAGAAAAAGGGCATCAAATGATGCCCTTTTACCGCGTGTCGCGTCAAACTTTATCAGCGATTAAGCGATAACTTTAGCAACAACGCCTGCGCCAACGGTACGGCCGCCTTCACGGATTGCGAAACGCAGACCGTCGTCCATCGCGATTGGGTGAATCAGGGTTACAACCATGTTCACGTTGTCGCCTGGCATTACCATCTCTACGCCTTCTGGCAGTTCGATGGTACCGGTCACGTCAGTGGTACGGAAGTAGAACTGTGGACGGTAGCCTTTGAAGAATGGCGTGTGACGACCACCTTCATCTTTGCTCAGGATGTACACTTCAGATTCGAACTGGGTGTGTGGCTTGATGGAGCCTGG
>NZ_JBJNLX010000009.1:0-62525 GCF_052168835.1 Serratia sp. CY40230 | reverse complement strand
ATTGCCGGTATCGAAAGATACAACGTAAAAGAATCGGTGGAGCGGTAGTTCAGTTGGTTAGAATACCTGCCTGTCACGCAGGGGGTCGCGGGTTCGAGCCCCGTCCGTTCCGCCACTTAATTGATAAGCCCTGAGTTTCGACTCAGGGCTTTTTCATATCTGCATTTTGCGCTTTTCAGTCTGGAATTGTTCCTCTTTACCGCCTCGCCTTTCTCCATATTATTGCCTTTAGATCAAAAGTCTTATGCCGAACCAGGCGTTTTTGATCAATAAAAAAGTTGCCATAATCTTCCTCATACCACATCTACCTGTTAATGAGAGAAAACATTATGAGCATCCCTGCATTTGGTTTAGGTACTTTCCGCCTTCAGGATCAGGTTGTTATCGATTCTGTCAGCACTGCACTTGAGCTGGGCTATCGCACTATCGACACCGCGCAGATCTATGAAAACGAAGCGGCTGTTGGCCAGGCTATCGCTGCCAGCGGCGTGAAACGTGAAGACCTGTTCATCACCACCAAGATTTGGATCGCGAATCTGGCGAAAGGCACACTGATCCCAAGCCTGCAAGAAAGCTTGAAAAAACTGCAAACCTCCTACGTTGATCTGACACTGATCCACTGGCCGTCACCCAACGACGAAGTGCCAGTTGCCGAATTTATGGCTGAGTTGCTGGAAGCGAAAAAGCTGGGGCTGACTCGCCAAATTGGCGTATCTAACTTCACCATCGACTTGATGCAGCAAGCGATTGACGCGATTGGCGCCGATGAAATCGCCACCAACCAAATCGAGCTGTCACCGTTCTTGCAGAACAGCAAGGTGGTAGAATTCGCGCAGCAGCACGGCATCGCCATCACCTCTTACATGACGTTGGCCTATGGCAAAGCGCTGCAGGATGAAACGATTAAAAGCATCGCCGCTCGTCACAATGCAACCCCAGCACAGGTTGTCCTGGCTTGGGCATTGAAGCTGGGCTATGCAGTTATTCCTTCCTCGACCAAGCGAGAAAACCTGGCGAGCAACCTGTTGGCGCAGCAACTGACGCTGACCGACGAAGATATGGCGCAGATCGCCGCACTGGAGTGCAACGGCCGTCTGGTTAGCCCGGAAGGCCTGGCGCCAAACTGGGATTAATCTTTCCTCGCAGTGGTCAGCATAAGGCGTCCATCAGGGCGCCTTTTTTATCGTTTCAGGTATTCACTCACAAAATCAATAAAGCTGCGCAGACGGTTGCTGACGGCGCTGTCGCTGTAATAAACCGCGTTGATCGGCATGGCGACCGGCAGTGTCGCTTCCACCAGAATCGGAACCAAATCTCCACGTTTGATATCTTCGTCGCTCATAAAGTCCGACAGGCAGGCGATACCGTTGCCATGCAGACAGAGATGGCGCTGGGTTTCTCCACTATTAGTGGTCAAGCCGGGAGTGATTTCCAACTGGCTGCCATCTGAACAAGCCAGTGGCCAGCGGTTCAAACTGGGCAGGTCGTTGAAGCCGATGCAGCAGTGATGTGCAAGATCTTCTACCGTTAGCGGCGTGCCGTGCTGAGCCAGATAGGCGGGGGAGGCGAGCACATGCCGGTAGCTGGTCATCAGTTTGCGCGCTTTCAGCGTGGAATCGGTCAGCTCTCCTACGCGGATCGCAATATCCACTTTTCGCTCGATCAAATTGATAAAGTTTTCCGAAGACACCAGCGATAACGACATTTCAGGATAACGTTCGCGGAACTCCGCCACTAAAGGCGTCAGCATGTGCAGCACCACCGGCGTTGCCGCGTCGACGCGCAGCAGGCCTTGCGGGCGTTGACGGCTTTCCATCAGCGCATTTTCTGCCGCGGCCATATCGTTCAGTACCTTCTGCACCTGGCGAAAGTAATTCTCTCCTTCCTGAGTCAGGCTGATTTGGCGCGTGGTGCGGTTGAGCAGCGTTACGCCCAGTTTGCTTTCCAGTTTTTTCACCGTTCGGCTAACCACGGAATTCGCTTGTTCCAGGCGTTCAGCCGCCCGGCTGAAACTGCCGCTTTCCACGACGGTGACAAAGGTGATCAGCTCGTCTGAGTTTGCTTTCATTTTTGCTCCAGTGGCAAAGTTAATTTGAAATTTTGAGCATTTTTATCATTTAAGCATAGGCCGATAATAGCCGTCATCAACTTGAATGCTATTTCGGAGTAAAAAATGCCACTCGCATTACTTGCCTTAACCATCAGCGCTTTTGCTATCGGCACGACCGAGTTCGTGATTGTCGGGTTGATTCCGACTATCGCGGAGCAGTTGGGAGTGACCGTACCGTCCGCTGGGTTGCTGGTGACTATCTATGCCCTCGGCGTGGCCATCGGCGCGCCGGTGCTGACGGCCCTGACCAGCCGCATACCGCGCAAACTGCTGCTGGTTGGCCTGATGGTGCTGTTCACTCTCGGCAACCTGCTGGCCTGGCAGTCACCCAGTTATGAATCGCTGGTAGTGGCTCGGTTGTTGACCGGCCTGGCGCACGGCGTGTTCTTCTCTATCGGTTCGACTATCGCCACTAGCCTGGTGGCGAAAGAGAGGGCGGCCTCCGCCATCGCCATCATGTTTGGTGGCCTGACGGTGGCGCTGGTGACCGGCGTACCGCTGGGGACGTTCATCGGCCAGCAGTTTGGCTGGCGTGAGACCTTCCTGGCCGTTTCTCTGATTGGCGCTGTCGCCACGCTGGCCAGCATTATTTTGGTGCCGAGCAATATCAAGAACCAGGGCAGCGCCGGCGTGCGGGAACAGCTGAAAGTGCTGACTCATCCTCGTCTGCTGCTGATTTACGCGATTACCGCATTGGGATACGGCGGGGTCTTCACGACCTTTACCTTCCTTGCGCCGATGATGCAGGAACTGGCCGGCTTCTCTGCTCCGACCGTGAGCTGGATACTGTTGGCTTATGGCGTCGCTGTGGCGGTGGGTAACATCTGGGGAGGCAAGCTGGCCGATCGTCATGGGGCCGTGCGTGCGTTGAGCTTTATCTTTGCCGCGCTTGCCGTTTTGTTGCTGGTGTTCCAGTTTACCGCCAGCCACAGTATTGCCGCTTTGCTGACGGTGATTGTGATGGGTGTGTTCGCTTTCGGCAACGTGCCGGGGCTGCAGGTGTATGTGGTGCAGAAAGCCGCGCAATACACGCCAAATGCGGTGGATGTGGCATCCGGTCTCAACATCGCGGCGTTCAACATCGGCATTGCGCTCGGCTCGGTGATAGGCGGCCAGACTGTTGCCTCACTGGGGCTGGCGCAGACCCCCTGGATTGGCGCGCTGATCGTGGTGGTTGCATTGTTGCTGGTTAGCCTCAGTGGCCGCCTGGATAAAAAGTCTCAGCTGCAAACGGCTTAATTCGTAAAACCCTTGCTGCCTGGCCCGCATTTTGCGGGCCTTTTCGCATTTTTCACCTATTACCCCTCACCTTTACACAGCTATACCGTCAGAAGATTGAAATCGCTGCAGGCGGCCCCTATAACTGAAAAGGTGATGCCCGCAAAAGCCATGCCCTCTATGCAGGGTAGGCGTATAATCAATTCATCGTTGGCGAGTGTTCATCGCCAGTTTTCATGTTAATGGGTAATAGGCGAATCGCGTGCCGAAACGAACTTATGCAATGAGGTATGTTGCAGGTCAGCCAGTTGAGCGAATCTTTCCTGGCGCCGTTAACCAGCCGTTGCCGCCAGGGGCGGCGCTGCCGACGACCGGCGCCTTGCGCGTTATGGTGTGGAATATTTTCAAACAGCAGCGAGCCGACTGGCTTTCGGTGCTGAAAAACCATGGCAAAGACGCGCAGCTGGTATTGTTGCAAGAGGCGCAAACCACGCCAGAGTTGGTGAGCTACGCTACCGCCAACTATCTGGCGGCCGATCAGGTGCCGGCCTTTGTGCTACCGCAGCACCCTTCCGGCGTGATGACGCTGGCGGCCGCTCATCCTGTTTACTGTTGCCCGCTGCGCGAGCGAGAGCCGCTGCTGCGGCTGTCCAAGTCGGCCCTGATCACCGTTTATCCGCTGTACAACGGCGAGCTGTTGATGGTGGTGAACATCCATGCGGTGAACTTTAGCCTGGGCGTCGACGTCTACAGCAAGCAGTTGGGGCCGATAGGCGAACAGATCGCCAGTCACCGGGGGCCGGTGATTATGGCGGGGGATTTCAACGCCTGGAGCCGCAAGCGCATCAATGCGCTGTATGACTTTGCCGGAGAGATGGCGCTGCGCGAGGTGAGTTTCACCGACGACCATCGCCGCAAGGCCTTCGGGCGTCCACTGGATTTCGTATTTTACCGCAATCTGGGGGTGGTGGAGGCGTCGGTGCTGGTGACCAGCGCGTCGGATCACAACCCGCTGTTGGTGGAGTTTCATCCGGAGAAAGACTCGCCGGTATGGTGAATCGCAGCTAATAAAAAAGCACCCCGAAGGGTGCTTTTTTTGTGCCGAACATTTAAGTATCCGGCGTTAGCTTGTTACCGACAAACAGGGTCAGCTTCAGACCTGGCTGCAGGTTGCCTTTGGCGAGCGTTGAATTCCAACGCATCACGTCGTTAATATCGACGCCGTGACGACGTGCGATACTGGCGAGCGAATCACCTTTACGAACCTGGTAGGTGATACTGCTGTTACTGCCAGTATTGCTGGCCACTTGCAGGGTTTGCCCAACTTTTATGGCGCTCTTGGCGCGTAAGTTGTTCCAACTCTGCAAATCGCTGGTCTTAACGTTCAGCCGCTTGGCAATGCCCGATAAGGTGTCGCCGGAGCGCACTTTATACGAACTGCCACCGGTCAAACCGCTGTTCTTCGCCAACTGCGTCGTTGGCTGAGTCACGGCGATCTGGCCATCGGCCAGCGAGTCTTTCAGTTGCTCGGCATGTCCTTTGGGAACCATGATGTAATGGGGCCCATTGGGTGCCGTAACGCCTTTTTTGTAGCCTGGGTTATACGCTTTCATCTTGGTGACTGAAAGCCCTGCCATCTCAGCCGCCTGAGTCAGCTGGATCTGCTGTCCAACATCGATACGCGCCAGCGCACGGGTTTCATCCGTTTTCGGGAGTTTCACGCCGTACTTCTTGCTGTTCTTGATGATGTCGCTCAGCGCCAGCATTTTCGGGACATAGATTGACGTTTCACGCGGAAGCGACAATGCCCAGAAATTGGTTGGCTTACCCTGGCGTTTGTTTGCCTTCACCGCTTGCATCACGCGGCCTTCACCACTGTTATAGGCGGCTACGGTCAGTAACCAGTCGCCGTTAAACATGCGGTTCAAGCGCTGCATCATGTTAAGCGCAGCGGTTGTCGAGGCGACGACATCGCGTCGGCCGTCATACCACTGATTGTTTTTCAAACCATAATTGCGACCCGTTTGCGGCACGATTTGCCATAGCCCTGCGGCGTTGGCACTTGACGTGGCGTGTGGGTCAAAAGCGCTCTCCACTATGGGTAGCAGTACCAGTTCCATCGGCATATTACGTTTCTTAATCTGCCCGACTATCCAGTACATGTACGGCTCTGCCCGTAATGTTACATCGTGGAGATAGCTCTTACTTTTTAAGTACTTTCTTTTCTGATCACGGATCCGGGAATTTTCCGGAACCTCCATCTTCAGCTCGTCGCTAATGAAGTTCCACAGGTCCTGTTGCGCGGCGGGACTGTTGTTATCCAACCACCGCGCCGAGCTCGCTCGGCCATTTGCTGTGTACTCTCCTGCTTCACCATCTTGACCAGCCGAAGACAAACTCTGTGCATGCTGTTCTGGCGCCGGTGCGTCCTGCCTGGACGACTGGCAACCCACTAGCAAGACCGAGGCGAGAAATATCGCTTTAGCCTTCATGTGTGTGTCAATGTAGTTGCTTAAAAGACGAGCAATAATACTTTGCTTCGCCAAATAACACAACTAAAAGCTTAGAAGTTATCTTTCCGCAGGCGTAATTCGGAAAAAACTGAATGAAGGCTTTTTGGTGGTGAATTAAATCCTAATTTCTTTTGTAAATCAGTGTCATGGCAACGTAAAAACAGGTTAATTTTGCGCTCTAATTGCAATGTAGTCGGCACGCTGGCTTGGCCTTTTGCCCTTAACGCTTCAACATGTTGTTGATATGTTTCAATCTCTCGATCTTCCGGCAAAATAGCCCGCGCAAACTTAAGATTTGAAAGAGTATATTCATGCGCGCAGCAAATTAAGGTGTTATCGGGAAGTTGCGCGAGTTGTTGAAATGAGTCGTACATTTGTTTGGCGGTGCCTTCAAACAGCCTGCCGCAGCCGGCGGAGAAAATGGTGTCGCCGCAGAACAGATAAGGGGCACTATAGAATGCTACATGGCCCAGCGTATGGCCGGGAACGGCGATAGTCCTGTATTGGCGGCCATCGATAGCAAAGGTGTCGCCGTCATGGACGATGTGGTTGGCGCCTTTGTCTGCGGTTTCCTGCGGCCCATAGACGGCCAGGCCGGGGTACTGCGCGACAATCTGCGCCACGCCGCCGACGTGATCGTGATGATGGTGGGTCAGCAGGATCGCCGCCGGCGCCAGCTGCAGGCGCTGCAGCGCTTCGAGCACCGGCTGCGCCTCACCCGGATCGACGATAATGCAGCGTCCCTGCCGGTCATCCAATAACCAAATGTAATTGTCCTGGAAGGCGGGAATGCTGATAAGATTCATGGTGTACCTCTCGTTGGCAACGGCTTGAAAGAAGATAATAAATCATGAAACCAGCCCATACTCTACAAAAGCTCACCGGCCCGCAGTCCTGGGCTGAGCTGCCGTGGGGGGAGTACTATCGTGAAGCGCTCGAGCGGCAGTTGCAACCCTGGTGGCCCAAGCTGTTCGGTTTCCATCTGCTGAAGATGGGCATGCTCAGCGCCGAGCTGGCCACGGATAAATGCGCAATCTCCCATCAGGTTAACGTAGGGCTGGAGGGGGAAGGGCTGCAGGTGGTCGCCGACGCTTATCAACTGCCGTTTGCCGCCAAGTCGGTAGATGCCTGCCTGTTGGCGCATACGCTGTCCTATGCGGACGATCCGCACCGCATGCTGCGTGAGGTGGACAGGGTGTTGATCGACGACGGCTGGTTGGTCATCAGCAGTTTCAATCCGTTCAGCCTGCTGGGGTTGGGCAAGCTGGCGCCCGGGTTGCGTCGTCGCCAGCCCTATGTCAGCCGCATGTTTACCCAGATGCGGCTGCTGGATTGGCTCAGCCTGCTGAATTACGAGGTGTTGCACCAGGCGCGTTTTCACGTACTGCCGTGGCACCGCAAGGGCGGCAAATTTTTATGCACCCATTTGCCGGCGCTGGGCTGCATGAGCGTGATTGTGGCGCGTAAGCGCACCTTGCCGCTGACGCCCACGCCGATGAAACTGGGGGCGAGAAAGCCGTCTCTCAGCCGCGCGGTGGGCGCGACCAAGAGCTATCGCAAGCTGCCTTAGGCATCCGGTTGGTAACCGACGTCTTCCTGCGTCGGTTTACCGGCCGCTTCGCGCGCCAGCACGTCACAACGTTCGTTCTCCGGATGGCCGGCGTGACCCTTGACCCATTCCCATTTCACCTCGTGGCGCTGAATGGCCTGATCCAGCCGCTGCCACAGATCGACATTTTTGACCGGTTTTTTGTCGGCGGTTTTCCAACCGCGTTTCTTCCAGTTATGGATCCAGCTGGTGATGCCCTGGCGCACGTACTGGCTGTCGGTGCTGAGCGTCACGGCGCAGGGCACGGTCAGCGCTTCCAGCGCCACGATCGCCGCCATCATTTCCATGCGGTTATTGGTGGTCAGACGGAATCCTTCGCTGAAGGTTTTTTCCGTCTGCTTATAGCGTAGTATCGCGCCGTAGCCACCGGGGCCGGGGTTGCCAAGGCAGGAGCCGTCGGTGAAAATTTCTACCTGTTTGAGCATCTCTGGTAGACTCTTCCTATCAGTTTTATAAAAGCCAAGTCTGACATAAACGAGCGCTGTGAGCACTGCAATATGATCTCTACAACCACCAGACAGATTGTCCTCGATACCGAAACCACCGGTATGAACAAGCTTGGGGTGCACTACGAAGGGCACCGCATCATCGAAATCGGTGCGGTGGAGGTGATTAACCGCCGCCTGACCGGGCGCAACTTCCACGTATACATCAAGCCGGATCGGCTGGTGGATCCGGAAGCCTACGGCGTACACGGCATCAGCGACGACTTCCTGGCCGACAAGCCGACCTTCGATCAGGTTGCCGAGGAATTCCTCGACTTTATCCGCGGCGGCGAGCTGGTGATCCATAACGCGGCGTTCGATATCGGCTTTATGGATCACGAATTCCGCATGTTGCAGCAGGGCATCCCGAAGACCGAGACCTTCTGCACCATCACCGACAGCCTGTTGATGGCGCGTCGCCTGTTCCCGGGCAAGCGCAACAACCTCGATGCCTTGTGCAGCCGTTATGAGATAGACAACAGCAAGCGTACGCTGCACGGCGCATTGCTCGATGCCGAGATCCTGGCGGAAGTTTATCTGGCGATGACCGGCGGTCAGACCTCGATAGCGTTCCAGATGGAGGGGGATACCCAGCAAAATGACGCCGCGCAAGAAATACAACGCATTGTCCGCCCGGCGACGGCGATGAAAGTGGTCTACGCCAGCGACGAAGAAGTGAAGGCGCATGAGGCGCGTCTGGATCTGGTGGCGAAGAAGGGCGGTAGCTGCCTGTGGCGCGGGGCGCCGGCGGAATAACGGCGTTTTTGCGTGAAAAAACCTCACCGGATGAATCTTCGTTGAAAAACTGTGCAAACGGTTCATTTGCGGAGAAAAAGGCGTTGACGGAACCGAGAGGCGTCCGTAATATGCGCCTCGTTCCCCCGCAAGAGGGAATGGCGCGGAGCGGTAGTTCAGTTGGTTAGAATACCTGCCTGTCACGCAGGGGGTCGCGGGTTCGAGCCCCGTCCGTTCCGCCACTATTCAGAAGCCCTGAGTTAGCGATAACTCAGGGCTTCGTCGTTTCCGTTCTCTGAAAAACGGCGCGGCCCAATGAACGGGGCCGGCAGACCGGCCCCTTATTCTCAGAATAACACCGAATAGTTCAAGCCGAAGGTGCGTCCGCGGCCTTTATAGCTGTACAGCTCAGGCGATCCGTAGGTCGGGCTGTACAGGATCGGCGCGCGTTGGCCCCAAACGGTGGTGTATTCCTTGTCCAGCAAGTTTTCCACGCTGAAGCTGATTTTCCCTACCGGCAGGGTATAGCTGCCGAGGAAATCGAGGGTGTTGTAGCCATCGATTTTGCGGCCCTGGGTGGAGTTGGCCTTGGTGTAATCGCCATCGTCCGATACGTCGAAGGTTTGCTGCGACTGTAAACGCAGATTCCAGTCGCCCGGCGCCCAGCCGACATAAGCGGTGACTTTCGATGGGCTGGCGGTATCGACTACCAGCTTCTTCCATTCGCCGTTGACCTTGGTTTCGGAGCGGATAACGTTGAAGTTAGTGCCGGCGCTCCAGTCGCTGTCTTCAAAGAAATAATCCACCGCGCCTTCCAGCCCGTAGATACGGCGCTTATCCGCATTGACGTTGATGGTCATGTCGGTTTTATTGATGGCGATGCTCTTGTCGGACAGCGAATAATAGGCGGCGATCTGCGTGCGCAGGTTATCGCCGGTATAGCGCCAGCCCAGTTCGTAGGAATTGACCTTGATGCCTTCCAGCTTGGAGTCGCCGACGTTAACGCTCTTCAGCAGCCGGTAGTGGCCGCCGTTCAGCGCGTAGGTGCCGTTGCCGTAATACTTGCCCGGATCCGGGATCTCGAAACCCTGAGAGAAGTTGAACCAGGTTTGCTGACGCTCGGTCAGGTGCGCCAGCAGGCCGGCGTTGAACAGCGCATTGTTGTAGTCGGTTTTCCCGCCCGGTATAGCGTCGGCGGACGTCGCGGCGCCGGTGGCGATTGCCTGCTGCTGGTTATAACCGACGAAGTCATCAATCTTGTTTTCGGTGTACTGATAACGCACGCCGCCGCTCAGGGTGAAAATGGGGTTGATGTCGTAGCTGGCCTGCAGGAACGACGCCAGGTTGCTGGTGGTATAGCTCGGGTAGCGGCCGGTGCTGTAAGCGTTCTCCAGCGTCATGCCGCCCGACTGCTGAGCCTTCGCCAGGTTGAAGAACTGCTGGTTGGCGTTGAAGCTTTCATGCTCGGCGTCAATGCCGTAAGTCAGCGTCAGTGCGTCGACAGGTTTGCTGTTTAACGTCAGCTTGCCACCGTAGAAATCGGTTTTTTGCTGCGAAGCGCCAATGCTGCTGACGTAATAGTTCGGTGCTTTGCCCGCCAGCGTCGGGAACGGGTAGAAGGTCAACGTTTCGTCGCGGTAGTAGACCTGCGCCACCAAATCCTGGCCGAGGAAATCAGTGTTGGAATACTGCAGGTTGATGAGATGTCGTTCGGTGCCGGGGATGCGGTCGGAATTTAAGTTACCGCTGTTATATGCCTTGGCGTTGCCGGTCACCGCCGCAAAGTTCTCTCCCAGGAACAGGCCGTGATCGCCGTCGGATTGGCTTTTGTAGTATTGGGTGGTCAGCTGCAGCTGTTGATGATCGTCGATGTTGAGGGTGCCGGTGCCCATCACGTCGAGGCGATTGGAATACTGCAGGCCGGTTTGGGTATTGTCGATCAATACCTCATTGCCTTTGCCGTCATACCAGCCGCCATAGCGCTGGTAAGAAACGGACAGGCGCCCAGAGGCATTGTCGTTGCCGCCGCTGACCGCCGCCGCCACGTTCTCGTCGTGATCGTTATGGCCGCCAAAGCCGGTTTTACCGCCGACCTGCAACTCGACCTGCTGTTCCTGTTGTCCTTTTTTGGTGACGATATTGATCAGGCCGCCGGTGCTGCCGCCGCCGTACAGCGAGGTTGCGCCGGAAATCACCTCGATATGATCGATATTGAACGGATCGATCGAATCCAACTGGCGGCTGTCGCTGCGCGATGAATTCAGGCGCACGCCGTCAATCATCACCATCATCGAGCGGCCGCGCATATTCATGCCATAGTTGGTGCGGCCCTGGCCGCTGACGTCCATGCCGGGGATCAGCTGCGCCAACATGTCCTTGATCTCTTTGCCGCCCTGAACCTGCTGTTCGATCTCCTGGCTTTCGATCACCCAGGTGGTTTGCGCCATTTCCGCCGTGCTGCGGTGTGAACGGCTGGCGGAAACCACCATCTGCTCTTCGGCGCCGGCTTTCTGATCTTCTGCCCAAGCCGTTGGCGCAAGCATCGCCAGCAGACAAGGATTCAAAACCCAAAGGTGTTTGCGTTTCATCGTTATTTATTTCCCAGGTGATATTGTTATTGCGTTATTTTTGAGAATGATTCTTTTATCAATAACGTTTCTTGTTATCAATAAAATCATGATATGATTTTTTGCGATACATTAACGTAATTAATTAGTTTTATTAACATTTTACCCGCTGCACGATCGAGCAACCCACGCCGTCAACACGGCAGCCGATCGGCCATACGTTCAAGCGACAGCCGTTGCCGGAGAATCGAGAACATGTCCGCCAGCTACAGAATTTTTGATATCACCTTGAAAAGCAAAACGCTGATTTCACCTTCGCTGGTGCGCTGCGTGTTTGAAGGTGCGGATATTCATCGGATGAAGTTGGAAGCGCCGGATCAGCGCATCAAACTGCTGTTCCCGACGGCGGACGGCCAGATCCCGCAGTTGGCCAATAGCCCGGACTGGTATGGCGATTACATGGCGATCCCCAAAGAGCGGCGCCCGGTGATGCGCACTTATACGCTGCGTGCGCTGCGCCGTGAGCAGAATCAGATGGACGTCGAGTTCGTGCTGCATGGCGTGAACGGCCCGGCCTCCGCCTGGGCGACTCACGCCGAGCCGGGTGATGCCATTCAGACCGTCGCCCCCAACGCTGACTTCGACGGCGACAGCGGCGGCTACGAATGGGCGCCGCCGGCGCAGTTGCAGCAGGCGCTGTTGATCGCCGATGAAACGGCCGTGCCGGCGGCGATGGGCATTCTGGAGCAATTGGCGCAGCAGACCAATCCGCCGCGCGTGCAGGCATTCTTCGAAGTGCCGCAGGCGGGGGATTGCCTGGATTTGACCCGCTTCCCGTTCGCCGAGGTTTACTGGCTGCCGCGCGATGTGGGCCGCCAGTTGGCGCACGGCACGTTGCTGGTGGAAGCGGTGCGCCAGCGGGTGGATATTCCCGCTTCGGCGTGCGCGCAAGCGCAGTCTTTGGCGGAAAGCAGCCTGAGCGATGAGGTGTTGTGGGAGCGGGCGGCGGGCGGCAACGCTTTCTATGCCTGGGTGGCGGCCGAGTCTTCGGCGGTGAAAACCCTGCGGCGTTACCTGATTGGCGAACGCGATCTGGACCGCGCTACCGTTAACTTTATGGCCTATTGGTGCTGAATGCGCGGCTTTTTACCGCCATCGCCGTGGCGGCGCACTGGCCGGTCGGCATGCTGTTTGTGCGTGGCGCTGGCGATCCAGACCTATTGCCTGATGATCGCCGGCTGGGAGGTAAGATGAGGATATGAGAATTCCTAAGATGACGCGTTACGACGATAGAAGCTCAGGGCGATGGCCAATCCGGCCAGCAGCCCGGCGCAGGTGCGGTTTAGCCAGCGCAGAGCGCAGCCGGAAAATATACGCATAGCATGGTGGCCGCCAAGCGCGTAGAGACTCATCAGAACGATATCGATCAGGGCCGTCACCAGAGCGAGAATGACGTATTGCAGCGCTATGTCGCCCGCTGGTTGGATGAACTGCGGCAGAAAGGCGGAAAAGAACAGCAGTCCTTTGGGGTTGGAGAGTGCGACCAGCAGCGAGCGCATAAACGCGGCGCGGCCGTTGCGGGCACCGGGCATCGCGTTCTGTGCTGCCTGCGGGGTGCCAAGCGGCGCACGCCACAGTTGGCAGGCTAGATAGAACAAATAAGCGGCGCCGGCCCATTTGACCAGCGTGAAAAGCAGTTCGGAAGCTTGCAGTATTGCCCCCAAGCCGCAGCCGACGGCACCGATCAACAGCAGGTCGGACAGCGCCGCACCGGCAATGCCGCAGGCGGCGACGCGTTTACCTTTGGTGGCGCCGTTATTGAGCGCCAACAGCATGGTTGGGCCCGGTGTAATGGTGACCGCCGCGACGGCCACGATATAGAGCAAGAGTGTCGTCATATCCATATCACTTCTCCTTGCGTTATCGGCTAAGGTACCGGGAATTCAGTCAAGACGCAGAAAGCTGTCGGCGTCGCGCCAGGCCGGGAAGGCGCTGCGGTAACTCTGCAGGCTTTCCAGCGACAGCTCGGCGTCCAGCCGCGTGGCCGCGCCGGGCTCCGCATCCGCCAGGATCTCGCCCTGCGGGCTGATGATCAGGCTGTCTCCGCTGTAGTTCAGGCCGTTGGAATCTTCGCCCACCCGGTTGCAGCCCGCCACATACACCTGATTTTCAATCGCCCGCGCCGCCAGCAGCGTTTGCCAATGGCGGCTGCGCGGCGCCGGCCAGTTGGCGACGTACAGCGCCAGATCGTAATCCTGCTGATAGCGCGCCCAGACCGGGAAACGCAGGTCGTAGCAGATCTGCGGCAGGATGCGCCAGCCGCGCCACTCGAAGATTTCACGCCGGTTGCCGGCCTGGTAGTGCAGGTGTTCGCCGGCCATGCGGAACAGATGGCGTTTGTCATAGGCGTGTACCTGGCCGCCCGGCTCCACCAGCAGGAAGCGATTGACCGCCCCCTCGTCAGTTTTCAGCGCCACGCTGCCGCCGATCAACGCGTGGCTTTTCACCGCCCAGCCGTGCAGCCAGTCGATCACCTGCTGTTCGGGCAGGGCGCTCTCGCCAGCATCCATGGCAAAACCGGTGGTGAACATTTCCGGCAAGACGATGAGATCGCGCCCGACGATCGGCGCCAGCAACGCGTCGAAGGCGGCCAGGTTAGCAAGGCCGTCGCGCCAGACCAGCGGTTGCTGCAACAGGGTAATTTTTAAAGTCGACATAACCGCTCCGCAGCTGCATCCAGCGTGGCGTCCTGCTTAGCGAAGCACAGCCGGATCAATTTATGAGGGAAAGGATCGGCACAGAAGACCGACAGCGGAATGGCCGCCACGCCCACGTGCTCAGTTAACCAACGGCAGAACGCCACATCGTCCAGATCGGAGATGGCGCTGTAGTCCGCCAGCAAGAAGTATGTACCGGCGCAGGGTAAAATTTCCAGTCGGCTGCTCGCCAGCGCCTGCACAAAGCGATCGCGCTTGGCGCGATAGAACGCCGGCAGCTGTCGCCAGTGCTCCGGTTCGGTGCGCAGGCTATCCGCCAGCGCCAACTGCGCCGGAGTATTGACCGAAAAGGTCAGGTATTGATGCACCTTGCGCACCTCGGCGCTCAGCGCGGCGGGCGCCACGCAGTAACCCACTTTCCAGCCGGTCATGTGGAAGGTTTTGCCGAAAGAGGAGACCGCGATCGCGCGTTGGCGCAGCTGCGGGTGGGCCAATACGCTGGCGTGGCCGCCTTTGGCGAAGCAGATATGTTCGTAAACCTCGTCGCTGAGCACGTAGATTTCGCGTTCGGCGATGGCGTGCCACAGCTGCTGCAGGTCTTCCGCCTGCCAGGCGGTGGCGGACGGATTGTGCGGCGTGTTGACGATCACCAGGCGGGTGCGCGGCGACAGCGCGGTGGTGAACCGTTGCCAATCCACGGCAAACGCGGGCGGCTGCAGGGCGAGGCGTTTGAGTTCGCCGCCGGCCAGCGTCACCGCCGGCGCGTAGCTGTCGTAGCTCGGATCGAAACAGACCACCTCATCGCCGGGGCGCACCAGCGCGGTGATGGCGGCGAACAGCGCTTCGGTAGCGCCGGCGGTGACGGTCACTTCGGCGGTGGCGTCCGGCTGCCAGCCATACAGCTCGGCAGTTTTGTCGGCGATGGCTTCGCGCAGCGCCGCCACGCCGGTCATCGGTGCATACTGGTTGGCGCCCTGGGCGACATGCCAGGCCAGGCGTGCTTTCAGGTAGTCCGGCCCGTCGAAATCGGGGAAGCCCTGCGACAGGTTGATCGCCTGATGCTGCTGCGCCAGCGCGCTCATCTGGGTGAAGATGGTGGTGCCCAGGGCAGGCAGTTTACTTTCGGGAATCAATGCGGAAGTGCTCATAGCAGGTGAATACTCCAGGCGCTTATATTGCCGTCAATATAACACGATGCTAGTATTTGGCAATCAAGACGCTTAGATGGCTAAATGCGAAAAAGTGCTTAGCCTGTCGCGCAGCCGGCTAAGCCTCACCTGCTGACCGCTATACCGAACGGGAAACGATAACAATGACGGAGAATCCGCAACTTACCGCATTACTGGCGGCCTGCCACTGGATTGGTGGCAAAGGCTGGTGTCCGGCGACCGGCGGCAACATGTCGCTGCGCCTCGACGAACGCCAGTGCCTGGTCACCGAATCCGGCAAAGACAAAGGCAGCCTGAGCGCCGCCGATTTTCTGCAGGTGGATATTGCTGACAATCATGTGCCGAGCGGCCGTACGCCATCGGCGGAAACCGGGCTGCATACGCTGCTCTATCGCTTGTACCCGCACCTTGGCGCGGTGCTGCATACCCATTCCGTCAACGCCACCGTGTTGTCGCGGGTGGAACGCGGCGATGCGTTGGTGCTGCAGGGGTACGAAATGCAAAAGTCGCTCGCTGGCCAGCGCAGCCACCTGGACAGCGTGGCGATCCCCATTTTCGATAACGATCAGGACATCCCCCGGCTGGCGGCGCGCGTCGCGGCCTATGCCGAGGTCACGCCGCTGCAGTACGGTTTTCTGGTGCGCGGCCACGGTCTCTATTGCTGGGGAAGCCAGGTGGCGGAAGCCCGCCGCCATCTCGAAGGGCTGGAATTCCTGTTCCAGTGTGAACTGCAACGTCGCTTGCTGGAGGCGAAATGATCCGCGCTATCGTGACCGATATTGAAGGCACCACCAGCGATATTCGCTTCGTGCATCAGGTGCTGTTTCCCTATGCCCGTGAACGGCTGGCGGATTTTGTTCGCCGTCACGCCACGGAGAGCGAAGTCGCCGCGCCGCTGGCGGCGCTGCGCGCTGAAATTGACCAGCCACAGGCGGATCTCGACGCGCTGATCGCCGCGCTGTACCGCTTTATGGATGAAGACCGCAAATCCACCGCGCTCAAGGCGCTGCAGGGCATCATCTGGCGTAGCGGCTATCGCGAAGGGGATTTCCGCGGGCATCTGTACCCGGAGGTCGCCGGGCAGCTAGCCGCCTGGCAGCGTCAGGGGCTGAAGCTTTACGTCTATTCCTCCGGTTCGGTGGAGGCGCAGAAGCTGCTGTTCGGCCACAGCGACGCCGGCGATCTGCAGCCGCTGTTTAGCGGCTATTTCGACACGCACGTCGGCGCCAAGCGTGAAACCGCGTCGTACCGCAACATTGCGCAGGCTATCGGCATCGCGCCCGACGAACTGCTGTTCCTGTCCGATATCCACCAGGAGCTGGACGCGGCGCAGGCCGCCGGCTGGCATACCTGCCAGCTGATCCGCGATGAGGCGGACGCACAGAGCCGGCATCCGCAGGTCAGCCGTTTTGATCACATCGATTTAGGGGAGTTTGTCTCATGAGTGGATTGACCATTTTCAGTGATACAGCGCCGCAGCAGCCGCTGTGGCAGAGCCGCGACGCGCAGGAAATCCAGCGCCAGCTGGCGCAGATCGGCGTGCGCTTTGAGCGTTGGCAGGCGGATCGCGAGCTGGGCGACAATCCGCAGCCGGAGGCAGTGATCGCCGCCTACCAGCATGAGATCGACCGGCTGGTGGCGGAAAAGGGCTACCAGAGCTGGGACGTGATCAGCATGCGACCGGACCACGAACAGCGCCACGCGCTGCGTGAAAAATTCCTGTCCGAACATACGCACGGCGAAGATGAAGTGCGCTTTTTCGTTGAAGGGGCGGGGCTGTTTTGCCTGCATCTGGACGGCAAGATCTTCCAGATCCTGTGCGAAAAGAACGATCTGATCTCAGTGCCGGCCAACACCCGTCACTGGTTCGATATGGGCTCGGCGCCGCACTTTACCGCGATCCGGGTGTTCGACAACCCGGAAGGCTGGGTGGCGCATTTCACCGGCGACAAGATCGCCGATGCCTATCCGCGTCTGGACTGATCGTTAACCGGCGGGCGTTAACCCAGCGTCCGCCGGAAAATCCCCGCTTCAACCTGTTGCGGCGTGATCACGCCGCTGTCGAACACCCACCCGCTGATGAGTTTTGCCGGCGTGACGTCAAACGCCGGATTGCAGACCGGCGCATCGGCCGGCGCCCACTGGCAGGCGCCGAAGCTGCCTGAAACGCCGGTGACTTCGGCCGCCGCGCGCTGCTCGATCGGGATGGCGGCGCCGTCCGGACAGTGCGGATCGTGGGTGGTATGCGGGGCAGCCACGTAGAATGGAATGTCATGGTAGTGCGCCAGCACCGCCAGGCTGTAAGTGCCAATCTTGTTGGCGACGTCGCCGTTGGCGGCGATGCGATCCGCGCCGACCCACACCGCATCGACCTGGCCCTGCGCCATCAGGCTGGCGGCCATCGAATCGCAGATCAGGCGATAGGGAATGCCCAGCTCGCCCAGTTCCCAGGCGGTCAGACGGCCGCCCTGCAGCAGCGGCCGGGTTTCATCGACCCATACCTGTTGCACCTTGCCCTGCTGGTGGGCGCGCAGCAGCACGCCGATGGCGGTGCCGACGCCGGCGGTGGCCAACCCGCCGGTATTGCAGTGGGTCAGCAGGCGGCTGCCGGGCTTGACCAGCCCAGCGCCGCGATCGGCGATGCGATCGCACAGCAGGCGATCTTCCTCCACCAACCGCAGCGCTTCGTTCACCATCGCCGGCGCCCAGTCAGGCTCCGCCAGCGCCAGCTTCATGCGATCCAGATTGTTCATCAGGTTGACCGCCGTCGGGCGGGCGGCGCGCAGCGTGTGCAGCGCCTGCTCCAGCTCGGCGCGCGGCAGACCGCGTTCCGCCAGCAGCGCCAACAACAGGCTGGCGGACAGCCCGATCAGCGGTGCGCCGCGCACCCGCAGGCTGTGAATGTGCCCGACCAACTCCTCCACGCTGTCGCAAGCGCGCCACCGCTTTTCCTGCGGCAGGGCTTGCTGATCGAGGATCCAAAGGCGGTTGTCCCGCAGGGTCAAACTGGTGGTGTTAAGCGCTTGCATCGGCGGTTAATTCCTTGTTGCGAGGTTATTGCATCTGAAACGCTATTCTGCCAACATGACTTCCAGATGTATAGACGTCCAAATGCTTTTACGTCTAAATAAACAGAATCGCTGGGGGCAGCGAGAGAGAACAGAGGGGTTGGGGAATGTCGCTTTATCGTACGTTTACGGCTGCCGATGCCGTTGAATACGCCCGCCAATACGGGCAGGTGGCCGAACCGCAGGCGCTGGTCAGCGCCGACGAGATCGGCGACGGCAACCTGAACCTGGTGTTCAAGATCCGCGATCGCGAAGGCGTGAGCCGGGTGATCGTCAAACAGGCGTTGCCGTACGTGCGCTGCGTGGGCGAATCCTGGCCGCTGACGCTGGATCGGGCGCGCATCGAAGCGGAAACGCTGTTGATCCACGGCGGTTTCTGTCCGCGACATACGGTAAAAGTCCTGCACCACGATCCCGAGTTGGCGGTGATGGTGCAAGAAGATCTCTCCGATCATCGCATCTGGCGCAGCGAACTGGTGCAGGGGAACTATCATCCGCTGGCGGCCGGTCAGCTGGCGGAATACCTGGCGCAGACGCTGTTCCACACCTCCGATTTTTATCAGCCGGCGCAGCAGAAAAAAGCGGAAGTCAGCCGCTTCACCAACCCCGAGCTGTGCCAGATCACCGAAGATCTGTTCTTTACCGATCCCTATATCGACCATGAGCGCAATCAGTTCGAGGCGGTGCTGTTGCCGCAGGTGCAGGCGCTGCGCGAGGATGCGCCGCTGAAGCTGGCGGTCGCCGGCCTGAAACACCGCTTCCTCAGCAAGGCGGAGGCGTTGTTGCACGGGGATATCCACAGCGGTTCAATTTTCGTGGCGGAAGGGCGATTGAAAGCGATCGACGCTGAATTTGGTTTCTACGGCCCGATCGGTTTTGATGTCGGCACTGCGTTAGGCAACCTGCTGCTCAACTATTGCGGCCAGCCTGGGCTGTTCGGGCCGCGCGACGCCGCCGCCGGGCGCGAGCAGCGTCTGCAGGATGTGCGCGAGCTGTGGCTGATCTTTGCCGATCGTTTCCTGGCGCTGTGCCATCAGCAAAGCCGCGATGCGGCGCTGGCGACGCCGGGTTACGCCGAGCAGTTCCTGCAGCAGGTCTGGACTGATGCGGTAGGGTACTGCGGTACCGAGCTGATTCGGCGCACTATCGGCCTGGCGCACGTCGCCGATCTGGACAGCATCGCCGACGCCGACATGCGCCTCGGCTGTCAGCGTCATGCGCTGGGCTTGGGGCGCGCGCTGATCGTCAATGCGCCGCAGATCGAGCATATCGACGCGCTGTTGGCGCGCATTCGTCAGCAAGGCTGAAGAGCCCGACAGTAATGAGGCAAACCCGGCTGCGGCCGGGTTTTTTTTAATAACTTATTGGCATCAGTAACAGAATAGATAAATTGTTTTTAACTAAAAAGGTATTTTCACTCGCGTCTTATTTGTAAATTTAATTATATTTTATGACCGTTGGTTACATGTCTTTAATATTAACGTCACCCATAAGGATAGTGCTTATTTATCTGGCTTTCATGACGGTAATTAAAATAAAAAACGCCATCCGTTCTTTTTTTGATCGTTTTATTGTGGGAGTGGGAAGATGAAAAAAGACTTTTTATCGATAAAAACTATCACGTCGCCGTTACTTTTTTAGGAAATGGGATAGCTCATGCTTGGGTTTGAATAAAGCAGCGGGTTGATTATCTCAACATTACCTCCTAGATTATTCGAGTGTCGGACAATCGTAAATAAATAACGCAAGGTTATTAACTATAAGTAACCTTTGGCCTCACTTTGTCTGATTATTTCTATCGAGATCGGAGTGCTCCATGCAATTAACGCCAAGAGAAATCGAAAAGCTGATGGTCTATACCCTGGCTGACGTCGCATTAAAACGAAAATCCAGAGGGATAAAGCTTAATTATCCCGAGGCGGTGGCCATTATTACCACCGCGGCGCTGGAGGGCGCCCGCGAGGGAAAAACGCTGGAAGAAGTCATGAACGACACGCGGCAGGTTTTGAGCCGCGATGACGTCATGGACGGCGTGGCGGACTTGATCCCGCATGTGCAGGTCGAGGCGATATTCAGCGACGGCAGCCGCCTGGTGACGGTGCACGATCCTATTCAATAAGCGCCGATGGCCTTCCTGAATCCCATGGACGAATCTTATCAGCACAGGTATTCCGATGAAAAAGCATGACAAAGAAAAGCACGTGCCGCCAGGCGGCTATATCCTGTCCGAAAGTCCCATCACCTTCAATGAAGATCGCGAGACGGTTATTTTAACGGTGCGCAATACCGGCGACAGGCCTATTCAGGTCGGCTCACACTTTCATTTCTTCGAAGCCAACAAAGCGCTGCAGTTCGATCGCGCCGCCGCCTTTGGCAAACGGTTAAATATCACCGCCACGACGGCGATCCGTTTTGAACCCGGCGATGAAATCGAGGTGCCGCTTATTGCCATCGGCGGCAAGCAAACGGTTTATGGTTTTAATAATCTGGTGGACGGTTGGGCGGGCGACAGCCCGGTGGCCGCTGGTGAAAGAGTAAAGAAAACTATAGATGTAAAGCGAGCTATTGAGCTGGGTTATAAAAACCGCGACCAGGCGCCCATCAAGACGGACGAGGAATAAAGCATGCCAACGATCTCCAGGCAGGAATATGCCGGGCTGTTCGGCCCGACCACCGGCGATAAAATTCGCTTGGGCGATACGCAACTGTTTATTGAAATAGAAAAAGATCTGCGCGGTTACGGTGAGGAATCGGTCTACGGCGGCGGTAAGTCGCTGCGCGACGGCATGGGCGCCGATAACCGATTAACCAGCGATAATGTGTTAGATCTGGTCATTACCAATGTGACCATTCTGGACGCCCGGCAAGGGGTGATCAAGGCGGACGTCGGCATTAAAAACGGCCTGATCGCCGGCATTGGCAAAAGCGGTAACCCGGCGATGATGAACGGCGTCACGCCCGGCATGGTGGTGGGGGTCAGCACCGACGCCATCTCGGGCGAACACCTGATCCTGACCGCCGCCGGCATCGATACGCACATTCATTTCATTTCGCCGCAGCAGGCCGCACATGCGCTCTCCAACGGCGTGACGACCTTCTTCGGCGGCGGCGTCGGGCCGACCGACGGTTCCAACGGCACCACGGTGACCGCCGGGCCCTGGCATATCCACCGCATGCTGCGCGCCTTCGAGAACATGCCGGTCAACGTGGGAATGCTCGGCAAGGGGCACGCTTCGCACGCTGCGCCGCTGGTCGAACAGATCGCCGCCGGCGTGGCCGGGCTGAAGGTGCATGAGGACTGGGGCGCCACCAACTCCGCGCTGCGCCACGCGCTGCGGGTGGCCGACGACATGGATATTCAGGTGGCGGTGCATACCGACAGCCTGAACGAGGGCGGCTACGTCGAGGACACCATCGACGCCTTCGAAGGGCGCACTATCCACACCTTCCACACCGAAGGCGCCGGCGGCGGGCACTCGCCGGATATCATCAAGGTTGCCGCGCAGATGAACGTCTTGCCGAGCTCCACCAACCCCACGCTGCCGTTCGGCATCAACAGTCAGGCCGAACTGTTCGACATGATCATGGTGTGCCACAACCTCAACCCCAATGTGCCGGCCGACGTGGCGTTTTCTGAAAGCCGGGTGCGGCCGGAAACCATCGCCGCGGAAAACGTGCTGCACGACATGGGCGTGCTGTCGATGTTTTCCAGCGACTCCCAGGCGATGGGGCGGGTTGGCGAAAACTGGCTGCGGGTGATGCAGACGGCGCACGCGATGAAAGCCGCGCGCGGCAAGCTGCCGGAAGATGCGGCGGAACACGATAACTTCCGCGTGCTGCGCTACGTGGCGAAGATCACCATCAACCCGGCGATCGCGCAGGGCATCAGCCACGTGCTGGGTTCGGTCGAGGTCGGCAAGATGGCCGATCTGGTGTTGTGGGAGCCGCGCTTCTTCGGCGCCAAGCCGAAGCTGGTGATCAAGGGCGGGATGATTAACTGGGCGGTGATGGGCGATCCCAACGCGTCGTTGCCAACGCCGCAGCCCACGTTCTACCGACCGATGTTCGGCGCCATGGGCAAATCGCTGCAGGAAACCTGCGTCACCTTCGTCTCCGGCGCGGCGTTGCACGACGGCATCAAAGAAAAACTGGGGCTGGAGCGGCAGGTGATGGCAGTGCATAACTGCCGCGCGATCTCCAAGCAGGACATGGTGCGCAATGCGGAAACGCCGCACATCGAGGTGGACCCCGAAACCTTCGCCGTCAAGGTCAACGGCGAACACGCCACGGTGAAACCGATCGCCACCGCCGTGCTTAATCAACGCTACTTCTTCAGCTAGGAACCGCCGCTCATGATCGTGATTGAAAAGATACTCGGCAATATCAAACGGGATGCCGACTGGCGTGAGCGCTTGCAACACGCCTCGCTGGACGTGCTGGCGCTTTCGCAGTGGGAGGCGCAGAAAAGCCGCTGCCGCAAAACCACCCGCGATGGTCAGGATCTCGGCATTTCCCTCGATCGTCACCAGGTGCTGGCCGACGGCGATGTGCTGCTTTGGGACGAAGCGAACCGCAGCGCGGTGGTGGTGCAGATGAACCTGCGCGACGTGATGGTGATCCACCTGCAGTCGCTGTTGGCGACCGATATGGCGACGGTGCTGAAGACCGCGTTCGAATTGGGGCATGCGCTGGGCAATCAGCACTGGAAGTCAGTCATCAAGGGCGATCGCATCTTTATTCCGCTCACGGTGGCGACCAAGGTGATGGATTCGGTGATGAAAACCCACGGCTTTCATGCGCTGCCTTATTCGTTCGTGAAGGGTGAAAGCATTTTGCCGCATCTGACCCAGCCGGAAGCGCGCCTGCTGTTCGGCGGCGCGGAGGATTCCGCCACCCATGTGCATGTCGATAGCCCGTTTCTCGGCCAGCATGTGATCACGCTGAAATGAACGCCGTTCAGCTGATTCGCATCCTGCAATTTGCCGATTCGGTGCTGCCGGTGGGGGCGTTTGCCTTTTCCAATGGCGTCGAGTCGGCGATCCAGGCCGGCATCGTGCGCGATGTCGACACGCTGAAATCGTTCACCCGCACCGCTTTGCAACAGGCGGCGGGCGGCGACGGCCGGGCGGTCGCGGCGGCCTGCCGGGCGCTGCAGGGGGGCGATCGCGAGGCGGTTATCGGGCACGACTGGGCGCTGTTCAACCGCAAGCTGAATGAAGAAGGCCGCAGCATGGTGGTGAGGATGGGAAAGAAGCTGGCGGAAATGACAGCGGCCATTTGTGATGAGCCCCAGGTGGTCTGGTGGCTTGAGCAGATCAAAACCGGCCGCGCCGCCGGCACCTATCCGGTGACGCAGGCGGTAGTGATGACGGCGCTGGGCGCGGGGCCGCGCGAGGTGGCGGTGATGCACCAGTACGGCGTGGCGATGACCATTCTCAGCGCCGCCATGCGCCTGATGCGCGTCACCCATATCGACACCCAACGCATCCTGTTTCAACTCAACCGGGACATCGACGTTTTTTGTGACGAAGCCGAACGCGGCGGCGTTGAACAAATGGCCTCTTACGCACCGGTGACCGACGTCCTGGCCGCGCTGCATGTCGGCGCATTTACCCGACTGTTCAGCAACTAATGACAAAGGAACGAGCAGAGTGAAGAAAATTACCCGCATTGGCATCGGCGGCCCGGTAGGCTCGGGCAAGACCGCGATTATCGAAGTCATTACGCCGCGCCTGATCGAACGGGGCATCAGCCCGTTAATCATCACCAACGACATCGTCACTACCGAAGACGCCAAACAGGTCAAGCGCACGCTCAAGGGGATCCTCGACGAGGAGAAAATTCTGGGCGTGGAAACCGGCGCCTGCCCGCATACCGCGGTGCGCGAGGATCCGAGCATGAATATCGCCGCGGTGGAGGAGATGGAGGCCCGTTTCCCGGACAGCGACGTGGTGATGATCGAGAGCGGCGGCGATAACCTGACGTTGACCTTCAGCCCGGCGCTGGCGGACTTCTACATCTACGTTATCGACGTCGCCGAAGGGGAAAAGATCCCGCGCAAAAACGGCCCGGGCCTGGTGCAGGCCGACATTCTGGTGATCAACAAAATCGATTTGGCGCCGTACGTCGGCGCCAGCCTGGCGGTGATGGAGCACGATACGCGCGTGGTGCGCGGCGAGCGGCCTTATATCCTCACCAACTGCAAAACCGGCGAAGGCATCGACGAACTGGTGGACATGATCATGCGTGATTTCCTGTTCACCCACGCGCCGTCGGCGGCGGTATGACGGCGGTCAGCGAAGCGGCGAGGCGCGTTGCGCAGCTCGGCGCCGACGCGCCGGAGTTGGCCGACTATCAGGATGAGCCGCCGCAGATGGCCAGCGGCGGCGTGGGCAAAACCGGCTATCTGCGGCTGGGGTTCGCGCTGAACGGGCATCGCAGCGTGCTGCGGCAAATGGAGCGGCGGGTGCCGTTTCTGGTGCAGCGGGCGCTGTATTGGGACGAGGCGCTGCCGCAGATGCCGTGCGTATTCGTCATCTCCACCTCGGGCTGCATCTTGCAGGGCGATCGCCTGACGCTCGAGGTGCAGGTTGCTCCCCGGGCCTGCGGGCATGTCACCACTCAATCGGCGACCAAGATCCACGCCATGGAAAATAACTACGCGGCGCAGATGCAGACGCTGACGCTCGAAGAGGGCAGCTATCTGGAGATGATGCCCGATCCGGTGATCCCTCACTGCGGCTCGCGCTTCATTACCGATACCCGCATTACGCTGCACCCCACGGCGACGCTGCTCTATGGCGAGATCCTGATGTCGGGGCGCAAACACCATCAGGCGGATCGCGGTTTCAGATTCGACGTTTACTCTTCGCGCATCAGCGCCTGTTGCCCTGAGGGCAACACGCTGTTTGTCGAGCGCTATGTGCTGGAACCGCATAAACACCCGCTGAACGGGGTCGGCGTGATGGGGCCGTTCGATGTGTTCGGCAATGTGATCCTGCTGACGCCGCCCGAGCATCATCAGCGGATCCTCGATCGCATCGCGCCCCGCTATGACGAGGCTGAGGGGATCGCCAGCGGCGTCAGCCGGTTGCCCAATGAGTGCGGGCTGATCTTTAAGGCATTGGGCAAAGAGGCGCGCCAGGTGAAGGCGGCGATTCGCGCTTTCTGGCGCGTCGCCCGGGAGGAAATTCTGGGCGTGACGCTGCCCGAGCCTTTTATCTGGCGCTAGTCTGCAGCGGGAAGCGGTCATGACGACAAAGTGGAGTTGGGCGGCGTTGTGCGCCCGCAGCCGAATAGCGGCGGTGACGGATGCGGTGCTGCGCGGCTGTTCGCAGGTGATGTTTCAAAATAACCCGTTGACCGGATTATTGTTTTTCATCGCCATTTTCGTGGGCGCCTGGGAAGAGGGGCTGCCGCAGGTGGCCTTTGGCTGCCTGCTGGGCACGGCGGCGGCGACGCTCAGCGCGGCGTGGTTGGTGGACGATCGCGCAGCGTTACGCACCGGTCTCTATGGCTACAACGGCTGCCTGGTCGGCGCCGCGCTGCCGACCTTTTTGCTGCCCTCTGTCTGGCTGTGGATCGGCGTGATCTTCAGCAGCGCGATCTCGGTGATCGTCACCGTCGGCCTCAATCGGCTGCTGCGTACCTGGAAGATCGCGGCGCTGACCGCGCCTTTCGTGCTGACCACCTGGACGGTGCTGCTGGCCAGCTACCCGTTCAGCCATCTGCGGCATGTGCGGTTGCCGCCGGCGGCCATCCCGGCCGACGGCGCGATGTTCAACCCGCATCCCGAGCTGGCGGAGGTGTTGAGCGGCGCGTTGCACGGCGTCTCCCAGGTCTTTTTGTGCAGCAGCGTGAGCGGCGGCGTGCTGCTGTTGCTCGGGCTGGCGGTTTCGTCGCCGCGCGCGATGGCGCTGGGTTTTTTCGGCGCCTTGCTGGCGGTGATCACCGCGCTGGCAATTGGCGCCGATCCGCAGGCGGTCTTCGCCGGGCTATATGCTTTCAGCGCGGTGCTGACGGCGGTGGCGCTGGGTTCCGTCTTCAACCCGCCCGGCCGGCGGGTGCTTATCTATACGCTGCTCGGCGTGATTTTCACGGTGCTGGTGCAGGGGGCTTTCAATACCTTGCTGGCATTCGCTGGGGATGCCGTCGTTGACCATGCCGTTCGTGATCGCGTCCTGGCTGTTTTTGAGCGCCAATCCGGCGGTGATCGCGGCGCTAATCCATTGATTTCAACATAACGAGAAAACGGGAGTGTGGGTATGGCGGTAATTTCCGAAGGATTGCATGGCGCGGCCCGGCGGCGGGCGGTATCCCTGCTGCTGGGGCTGGTGGCGGTCAACGTCGTTGTCTGGCTGCTGGCGCTGGCGGTGTTCAAAGACAATGCGGCGCTGATGGGCACCGCCTTGCTGGCCTACAGTTTTGGTCTGCGCCATGCGGTGGATGCCGATCACATCGCCGCGATCGACAACGTGACCCGCAAGCTGATGCAACATGGCAAAACGCCGGTGGCGGTCGGCACCTTCTTCTCGCTCGGCCACTCGACCATCGTGGTGCTGGCCTCGGCCGCCATTGCCGCCACGGCGATGATGTTCAGCCGACAGATGGGCTGGTTTCACGAAACCGGCGGTTTGATCGGCACGCTGGTGTCCGCGCTGTTTCTGCTGACGGTGGCCTTTATCAACCTGCTGGTGCTGATCTCCGTGTGGCGCGCTTTCAGGCAGGTGAAGTCGGGCGAGCTGCCTGCGCATCAATCGCTGGATCTGTTGATGAGCGGCGGCGGTGCGCTGGCACGCTGCTTCCGCCCGCTGTTCAGGCTGGTGAATCAGAGCTGGCACATGTACCTGGTGGGCTTCTTGTTTGGCCTGGGCTTCGACACCGCCACTGAGGTCGGGTTGCTGGGGATTTCGGCCGCCGGCGCCGGCCACGGCATGAACCTGTGGAGCATCATGCTGTTCCCGGCGCTGTTTGCCGCCGGCATGGCGCTGATCGACTCTATCGACAACTTCGTGATGATTGGCGCTTACGGCTGGGCGTTCTCCAAACCGATCCGCAAACTGTACTACAACATGACCATCACGGCGGCGTCGGTGATCATCGCGGTGTTTATCGGCGGCATCGAAGCGCTCGGACTTATCGCCGACAAGCTGGAGCTGTCCGGCCCTCTGTGGGACGCCGTGGCGCGGCTCAACGATCATCTGGGGGAGATGGGTTATTGGGTGATCGCCGTGTTCATTTTCTGCTGGCTGGTGTCGGTGGTGAATTACCGCCTGCACGGCTATGACAAGCTGACGGTCAGCGGCTGAAAAGGCGGGTGCTCGTGGATCCTGCCTGACATCATCAGCCAACGGGCGGGGCGAACCCCGCCGTTGGGTTGCCTTACCGTTCGGATTCGTAAGCCAAAGTGGCCGCAACCTCCGAGTCTCCCAACCTGATGCGCAGTTCGCACAGCGAACCGCGGGTGAGCCAGATGAACGCGATCAGCGTCATACAGACGATCACCAGCTTAAGCACGACCCGTTTTTGCTGCATTTTTGACCTCCCTATCCTTGCCTTGCGGCGGGTAAGAGGCTAACCTGATGTTGCTGGGCATCAGAGTGGCCTCGGGTTGATAATATCGACTCGGGGCCTTTCTCTTTCTCTCCTTTGCCAAGGCGCCGGACAGAAAGATCCAGAGCACCCGCTGCGCAGTCTACCCGAACTTCCTTCCCGTTAAATCCGCCGCTGCGCCAACCTGCGGCGCGGTGCGCAGTTTGTCATGAAAGCAAAAGAAAAAGGGGCGATGATGATCGCCCCTTGGATACGTGAAGTGAACCTTAAGCCGCTTCGGTCTGCTGCTGGCGCTTAGACTGCGCCGCCGGCTTCTCCGGCTTGGCGGCCGCCAGCGCGTCCGGCGCGAAGTCGTCCACGTTGATGGAGCGCAGGCGGCTCTCTTCGGCTTTCACCAGGATCTTCGCCTCGTCGGCGCTGATCTTGCCTTCTTCCAGCGCGCGCTCCGCCAAACGATCCAGACGGGTGAACGGCAGGTTTTTGCCGACCGCCTTGCACAGGCGTTCGTGAATCGGCTCGGCGGCCATCACGTCGGCCAGCGCCGCTTCCAGCAGGCCGATTGGGTTATGCTCGCTCGGCGTCAGGTACTGGCCGCGCCCCAGACGGCTGCGGGTGGCGGAAGGCACCTGCAGGATCTTGGCCAGCTGATGATCCAGGCGATCGGACGGTGCGGTATGCACGCGGCCGAACGGGAAGACCACGAAGCGCAGCGCGCCGGCGATAAAGCGGTTCGGGAAGTTGCGCAGCAGATCATCCAGCGCCTGTTCGGCTTTATGCAGGCTGTCTTGTACGCCCCAATGCACCAGCGGCAGATCTTCTTTCTGACGGCCTTCGTCGTCAAAGCGTTTCAGCACGGCGGAAGCCAGGTACATCTGGCTGAGGATATCCCCCAGGCGAGCGGAGATGCGCTCGCGGCGCTTCAGGCTGCCGCCCAGAACGCCCATGGAAACGTCCGACAGCAACGCCAGGTTGGCGCTCAGGCGGTTCAACTGCTGATAGTAACGACGGGTCGCGTCCTTGGTCGGCGTGGCGCTGGTGCGGCCGTTGGTCAGGCCCAGCCAGAAGCTGCGTACCTTGTTGCTGCCGACGTGGCCCAGGTGGCCGAACAGCGATTTATCGAAGGCGTTCAGATCGTTGTTCTGCGCCGCCGCCATTTCATCCAGCACATAAGGATGGCAGCGGATCGCGCCCTGGCCGAAGATCATCATGGTGCGGGTCAGGATGTTCGCGCCTTCCACCGTGATGGCGATCGGTGCGCCCTGATAAGCGCGAGCCAGGAAGTTGGATTCGCCCAGCATGATGCCTTTACCGCCGGCGATGTCCATGGCGTCAACGATCGACTGCTGGCCGCGGTGCGTACAGTGGTATTTGACGATGGCCGACAGCACGGCCGGTTTCTCGCCCTGCACCAGTGCATAGGTGATCAGCGAAGCGGCGGCGTCCATCACATAGGTATTGCCGGCGATGCGCGCCAACGGTTCTTCGATCCCTTCCATCTTGCCGATGGAGATCTTGAACTGACGGCGAATGTGCGCGTAGGCGCCGGTCGCCAGGGCGATGGATTTCAGGCTGCCGGTGGAGTTGGACGGCAGGGTGATGCCGCGACCGACCGACAGACATTCAACCAGCATGCGCCAGCCCTGGCCGGCCATTTTCGGGCCGCCGATGATGTAATCGATCGGCACGAACACGTCGGTGCCGCGGGTCGGGCCGTTCTGGAACGGCACGTTCAGCGGGAAGTGGCGGTTGCCGATTTCCACGCCCGGCGTGCTGGTCGGGATCAGCGCACAGGTGATGCCCGGGGATTCGTTGTCGCTCAGCAGGCGGTTCGGGTCATGCAGTTTGAATGCCAAACCCAGCACGGTGGCGACCGGCGCCAGCGTGATGTAGCGCTTGTTCCAGGTCAGGCGCATGCCCAGCACCTGCTTGCCTTGCCATTCGCCCATGCACACGGTGCCCACGTCCGGGATCGCGCCGGCATCGGAACCCGCTTCCGGGCTGGTCAGCGCGAAGCAAGGGATCTCGTCGCCGCGCGCCAGGCCCGGCAGGTAGTGGTTTTTCTGTTCTTCGGTACCGTAGTGCTGCAGCAGTTCGCCCGGGCCGAGGGAGTTTGGCACGCCGACGGTGATCGCCAGGATGCCGGAAACGCCGGCCAGTTTTTGCAGCACCATCGCCTGAGCGTAAGGGGAGAATTCCAGGCCGCCGTACTCTTTCTTGATGATCATCGCGAAGAAGCGGTGTTCTTTCAGGTACGCCCAGAGTTCAGGCGGCAGATCGGCCAGTTCATGGGTGATCTGGAAGTCGTTGGCCATGCGGCAGGCTTCTTCCACCGGGCCGTCGATAAACGCCTGCTCTTCTTCCGTCAGGCGCGGTTTCGGGTAGCTGTGCAGCTTGTTCCAGTCCGGCGCACCGCGGAACAGATCGCCTTCCCACCAGGTGGTGCCCGCGTCGATCGCTTCCTTCTCGGTGGTGGACATCGGCGGCATCACCTTGCGGAAGGCGCGCAGCGCCGGCGCGGAGAGCAGAGAGCGACGCACAGAGGAAAGGTTCAGCGGCAGCAGCACGATCGCCAGCGGCAGCAACAGCCAGAAGCTCCACAGGCCGATCGCGCCCATGGCGGCGGTGTACGCCACCAGGATCAGGCTGCTGAGGGTAAGGTTCACTCGGTGGTAGAACACCACGCCGAGGAGCGCCAGTAAAACGACAATACTAAGAACCATCATAAGAAGCTCCGAAGTAGTAAGAGGTCTGACCTGTTGTGTGTATGTAATAGGTTTTAGTACAAGGCAGAATTTTTATCAATGCGTTTACAGTTTAATTACAACTCAGGTCACAAACTGACAGCACCAATCATCAAAAACCTCTCCGCTTCCTTAACCGGCGCGCTGTTTGGCTGAGAATGCTTCTCGCTGTTTCCGCGATCCGGTACACTGCGGAGCGGAAGATTTGACGATAACAAGAGGTTCCTCATGTACCACGACCTTATTCGCAGTGAACTGAACGAAGCGGCTGATACCCTGGCGAAATTTATCAATGACGACGCCAACATCGACGCCATCCAACGCGCGGCGGTGCTGCTGGCGGATTCCTTCAAAGCCGGCGGTAAAGTGATTTCCTGCGGCAACGGCGGTTCCCATTGCGACGCGATGCACTTCGCCGAAGAGCTGACCGGCCGCTACCGCGAAAACCGCCCGGGCTACCCGGCGATTGCCATCTCGGACGTGAGCCACCTGTCCTGCGTCAGCAACGACTTCGGCTATGAGTATGTGTTCTCGCGCTATGTGGAAGCGGTGGGCCGCGAAGGCGACGTGCTGCTGGGCATTTCCACCTCCGGCAACTCCGGCAACATCATCAAGGCCATCGACGCGGCGCGCGCCAAGGGGATGAAAGTGATCACCCTGACCGGCAAGGACGGCGGCAAGATGGCGGGTTCCGCCGATGTGGAAATTCGCGTGCCGCACTTCGGCTACGCCGATCGCATTCAGGAGATCCACATTAAAGCGATTCACATCTTGATTCAGCTGATCGAAAAAGAGATGGTTAAGGCGTAATAGCCTTCGGGGGGCTGCAGCTCCCCATGAATAAGACTGCGGGCGCCGCATATATGCCGTGCCCGCACAGCCTGTGTCAGTGTGGTTAAGGAGTGCTGGCGATGTGTGAACTGCTCGGGATGAGCGCAAACGTACCGACCGATATCTGCTTCAGCTTTACCGGCCTGGTACAGCGCGGCGGCCGCACCGGGCCGCATAAGGATGGCTGGGGCATTACCTTCTATGAAGGGAACGGCTGCCGTACATTCAAGGATCCGCAGCCGAGCTTCAACTCGCCGATCGCCCGCCTGGTGCAGGACTACCCGATCAAGTCTTGCGCGGTGGTGTCCCATATTCGCCAGGCCAACCGCGGCGAAGTGGCGCTGGAAAACACCCATCCGTTCACCCGTGAACTGTGGGGCCGCAACTGGACCTACGCGCACAACGGCCAATTGAAAGGCTATCGCCAGCTGGATACCGGCACGTTCCGCCCGGTCGGCCAGACCGACAGCGAATATGCGTTCTGCTGGCTGCTGCACCAGCTGGCGCTGAAATATCCGCGCACCCCGAGCCAGTGGCCGGCGGTATTCCGCTACATTGGCCTGTTGGCGAGCCAGCTGCGCAAGAAAGGGGTATTCAATATGCTGTTGTCGGACGGGCGCTTCGTGATGGCGTATTGCTCCACCAACCTGTATTGGATCACGCGCCGCGCGCCGTTCGGCAAGGCGACGCTGCTTGATCAGGACGTGGAGATTGATTTTCAGCAGCAGACCACACCGAACGATGTGGTCACGGTGATCGCCACCCAACCGCTGACCGCCAACGAAACCTGGCACAAGATTGAGCCAGGCGAGTTCGCGTTATTTCACTTCGGTGAGCGGCTTGTTCTGAGCGAAGGGGTTGGTGTTGGGCGTCGGGCTGGCTGACGCGTACTGCGTCATCATACCGCCGCTGCTCATCAACGGTTGACCCAAGACGTACTGGCCATTGACCACGCCCATTGTCGGCGGTTGGCGGTTCTTCGCGAAGTAATCGTAGCCCGGCTTCAGCTGGCGCCAGAAGGCGATATAGCTGGATGACGCATGGCGTTTCAGGTTCTGTTCGGTCATGCGGAACGGATAGATGCTGATGTCGACGCGGCTTTGGCCATAGGCGAAGGCGGCTTCGACGTAGCGATAGATTTCATCCATATAGGTGTTGGTCATCGCGTAACAGCCGATCGATTTACATTCGCCGTGGATCATCAGATAAGCGCCGGAATAGCCCTGCGACTTATCGTAATCGTTAGGGAAACCGATATTGATCGCCCGATAATACTTGCTGTCGGGTTTCAGATGGCGCGCGTCAACGCTATAAAAGCCTTCAGGACTTTTAAAGTCGCCTTCACGACGTTTAGGACCCAGCCCGCCGGAGAAATTACAGATCGGGAACGTGTTGACCAGGCGGAATTCATTGCCCATTCTGGCATACAATTCCAGCTTGCGTTCCTCTTTGAAGATCTGAATATAGACCGGCGAACCCAATAATTGCTGTTTAACTACCGGCGCTTCGGGTACCTGCTCGCTGGCGCTGCAGGCCGTGATCATCGGCATAGAAACAAGCATCGCAAACAACAGCGCGATTTTGCTCATTATAATTCCTGCTTATATTTATCTGCCGGCGCAATCAACCTGGCCAGCATGCCACTGATTATTGTTTTTACTGCTGCAAAACACCGCCAGATTACCAGCGCGTTTATTTTTAGCAATACGTGATATGTATAAAAAAACGACAAAGCTCGATAAAAGTGAAATGACCGGCAGATTTTAACGATAAGTAGTGAAAAACAGGCGAAATTTAATTGCGTTTGCTTGACCCAAGTCACGACGGAACGCAGAACAATGTTGCGAACAATGTTAATATTCCCTCTTCAATTTAACGCGCGGTAGCGATTGAAGCGGCAGGGGTCATGGCATATAACCCGGCCGTTTTGGTGGTTATTTGGCTACAGGCCGTTAACACATCGATTATCACGCAAACAACGGAAAGGGGGGAATCAAGGGAATGCGCGTTACCCCATATATTCACTGCGAGAAAGTTCATGTTGGGCGTGCCGCCATGCGCACTGCCCGGCAATCCTGGCATCGTCCGCACCCGCCTCTGGGGCCGGTCAGACGTGTAAACCAAACTACATCGTATAAATCCTATGATTAAGATCAGAAAAGGGTTAGATCTGCCGATAGCCGGGGCTCCGGTTCAGGCGATCCAAGACGGCCCGAACATTCAGCATGTCGCCCTGCTTGGGGAAGAGTATGTCGGAATGCGCCCCTCCATGCTGGTGCAGGAAGGCGATACCGTTAAGAAAGGCCAGGCGTTGTTCGAAGACAAGAAAAACCCCGGGGTTTTCTTCACGGCTCCCGCCAGCGGCCGCATCGCCGCGATTAACCGCGGCGAGCGGCGCGTATTGCAATCGGTGGTGATTGCGCTGGAAAACGGCGGCGACGATCAGCTCGAGTTCGCGCACTACCCGCTGGGTGAACTGGCCCAGCTGCCGCGCGAGCAGGTCGAGAGCGAACTGATCGCCAGCGGCCTGTGGACCGCGCTGCGCACCCGCCCGTTCAGCAAGACGCCGGCTCCCGGCAGCGAACCGCGCGCCATTTTCGTCACCGCCATGGACACCCAGCCGTTGGCCGCCGATCCGCAGGTGATCATCGCCGAGCAGCAGGCGGCGTTCAACGCCGGGCTGGTGGTGTTGGCGCGCCTGACGGCGGGCAAGGTGCACGTGTGCCATGCCGCCGGCGCTTCGGTTGGCCAGCAGAGCGGCCCGCAGATCGCCTACAGTGAATTTGCCGGCCCGCATCCCGCCGGGCTGGCGGGCACCCACATTCACTTCCTCGAACCGGTCAGCCTGAAGAAAACCGTTTGGCACATCGGCTACCAGGACGCGATCGCCATCGGCACCCTGTTCACCACCGGCAAGCTCGATACCCGCCGTGTGGTGGCGCTGGCCGGGCCGCAGGTGGCGCAGCCGGCGCTGCTGCGCACCCGCCTGGGGGCCAGCCTCGATGAGCTGACCGCCGGCCGCCTGAAAGGCGGCGAGAATCGGGTGATCTCCGGTTCGGTGCTGAACGGCATGCACGCCGCCGGGCCGAACGCCTGGCTCGGCCGCTTCCACTCGCAGGTGTCGGTGCTGGAAGAAGGGCGCGACAAAGAGCTGTTCGGTTGGATCGTGCCCTCGCCGAACAAGTTCTCCATTACCCGCACCACGCTGGGCCACTTCCTGAAGAACAAACTGTTCGCCTTCTCAACCACCACCAACGGCGGCGAGCGCGCCATGGTGCCGATCGGCAACTACGAGCGGGTGATGCCGCTGGATATTTTGCCGACGCTGCTGCTGCGCGATCTGCTGGCGGGCGACAGCGACAGCGCGCAGGCGCTGGGTTGTCTGGAGCTGGACGAGGAAGATCTGGCGCTGTGCACCTTCGTTTGCCCTGGCAAGTATGAGTACGCGCCGGTGCTGCGCGAGGTGCTGACCAAGATTGAGCAGGAAGGATAACCGATGGGCCTGAAGAATTATTTCGAGAAGATAGAGCATCACTTCACGCCGGGCGGCAAACTGGAAAAGTGGTACCCGTTGTATGAAGCGACCACCACGGTGTTTTACACCCCCGGCACGGTGACGCGCGGCGCTTCGCACGTGCGCGACGCCATCGATTTGAAACGCATGATGATCCTGGTGTGGCTGGCGGTGTTCCCGGCGATGTTCTGGGGCATGTACAACGTCGGCCAGCAGGCCATCCCGGCGCTGCACCATCTGTACAGCGGCGACGCGCTGCAACAGGTGCTGGCGGGCGACTGGCATTATCGCCTGGCGCAGTGGCTCGGCGCCTCGCTGGCGGCCGACGCCGGCTGGGTCAGCAAGATGGTGCTGGGCGCCTGTTACTTCCTGCCGATCTACGCCGTGGTGTTCGTCGTCGGCGGCTTCTGGGAAGTGCTGTTCGCCATTATCCGCAAGCATGAGGTCAACGAAGGCTTCTTCGTCACGTCCATCCTGTTCGCGCTGATCGTGCCGCCGACCCTGCCGCTGTGGCAGGCCGCGCTGGGCATCACCTTCGGCGTGGTGGTGGCCAAAGAGATCTTCGGCGGCACCGGGCGCAACTTCCTCAACCCGGCGTTGGCCGGCCGCGCCTTCCTGTTCTTCGCCTATCCGGCGCAGATCTCCGGCGATCTGGTGTGGACTTCCGCGGACGGTTTCTCCGGCGCGACACCGCTGGCGCAGTGGAGCGCGGGCGGGGCGCACAGCCTGAGCAACGTCGCCACCGGCCAGTCCATCAGCTGGATGGACGCTTTCCTCGGCAATATTCCCGGCTCGATCGGTGAGGTGTCCACGCTGATGATCCTGATCGGCGGGGCGATTATCCTGTTCGGCCGCGTGGCCTCCTGGCGCATCGTCGCCGGCGTAATGCTCGGCATGGTGGCTTCCGCCCTGTTGTTCAATGCCATCGGTTCGGACACCAACCCGATGTTCGCCATGCCGTGGTACTGGCATCTGGTGCTGGGCGGCTTCGCCTTCGGCATGATCTTTATGGCGACCGACCCGGTTTCCGCCTCCTTCACCAATAAGGGGAAATGGTGGTACGGCATTCTGATCGGCGTGATGTGCGTGCTGATTAGAGTAGTCAACCCCGCCTATCCGGAAGGCATGATGCTGGCGATCCTGTTCGCCAACCTGTTCGCGCCGCTGTTCGATTACCTGGTGGTGCAGGCCAACATCAAGCGGAGAAAAGCCCGTGGCGAATGAAGCGAAAAATGACGGCATCGGTAAAACGCTGCTGGTAGTGCTGCTGCTGTGTCTGGTGTGTTCAGTGGTGGTGGCGGGCTCCGCCGTCGGCCTGAAGTCCAAACAGCAGGAGCAAAAGCTGCTCGACAAGCAGCGCAATATTCTCGACGTAGCCGGCCTGTTGCAGCCGAAAATGGAGAGCGAGCAGGTCAAGCGCCTGTACAGCGAGCGCATCGAACCGCGCCTGGTGGATCTGAACAGCGGCGAGTTTGTCGCCGGCAAGGCGGCGGCGTTCGATCTGGGCGCCGCGCTGCGCGACGACGCCAAAAGCGTGGCGCTGGCGGCGGGCGACGATCCGGCCGGCATTAAGCGCCGCAGCAACCAGGCGGAAATCTATCTAGTGCGCGATGAAAGCGGCCAGGTGAACAAGATTGTGCTGCCGGTATACGGCACCGGCCTATGGTCGATGATGTACGCCTTCGTGGCGCTGGATAACGACGGCAACACGGTCAAGGGCATCACCTACTACGACCAGGGGGAAACCCCGGGGCTGGGCGGTGAGGTCGAGAACCCGTCCTGGCGCCAGCAGTGGGTCGGCAAGCAGCTGTTCGACGATAACGGCCAGCCGGCGATCCGCGTGGTGAAAGGCGGCGCGCGTCAGGGGGACGTACACGGGGTGGATGGCCTGTCCGGCGCCACGCTGACCTCCAACGGCGTGCAGCATACGTTTGATTTCTGGTTGGGCGAGCACGGCTTCGGCCCGTTCCTGAAAAAAGTTCGTGAAGGGGCGTTGAAAAATGGCTGATTCCAAAGAGATAAAGCGGGTCCTGCTGGGGCCGCTGTTCGACAATAACCCGATCGCCCTGCAGGTGCTGGGCGTCTGTTCGGCGCTGGCGGTGACCACCAAGCTGGAGACGGCGGTGGTGATGACCATTGCGGTGACGCTGGTGACCGCGTTCTCCAGCTTCTTCATCTCGCTGATCCGTCACCATATTCCCAACAGCGTGCGCATCATCGTGCAGATGGCGATCATCGCCTCGCTGGTGATCGTGGTCGATCAGCTGCTGCGCGCCTATGCGTTCGAGATCTCCAAGCAGCTGTCGGTGTTCGTTGGCCTTATCATCACCAACTGCATCGTGATGGGGCGCGCCGAGGCCTACGCCATGAAGTCGCCGCCGATCGAGAGCTTTATGGACGGCATCGGCAACGGGCTGGGCTACGGGGTGATCCTGGTGCTGGTCGGTTTCCTGCGCGAGCTGATCGGCTCCGGCAAGCTGTTTGGCGTGCCGGTGCTGGAAACGGTGCAGAACGGCGGTTGGTATCAGCCGAACGGCCTGTTCCTGCTGGCGCCGAGCGCGTTCTTCATCATCGGCCTGCTGATCTGGGTGCTGCGCACCCTGAAGCCGGCGCAGATCGAAAAGGAGTAAAGGCCGATGGAACACTATATCAGCCTGTTTGTGCGCGCGGTGTTCGTCGAGAACATGGCGCTGGCGTTCTTCCTCGGGATGTGTACCTTCCTGGCGGTCTCGAAGAAGGTCTCGACCGCCTTTGGCCTGGGCATCGCTGTGACCATCGTGCTCGGCATTTCGGTGCCGGTGAACAACCTGGTCTACAACCTGATCCTGCGCGACGGTGCGCTGGTGGAAGGCGTCGATCTGAGCTTCCTCAACTTCATCACCTTCATCGGCGTGATCGCGGCGCTGGTGCAGATTTTGGAGATGATCCTCGATCGCTTCTTCCCGTCGCTGTATAACGCGCTCGGCATCTTCCTGCCGCTCATCACCGTGAACTGCGCCATCTTCGGCGGCGTGTCCTTCATGGTGCAGCGCGACTACAACTTCGCCGAATCGGTGGTGTACGGCATCGGTTCCGGCACCGGCTGGATGCTGGCGATCGTCGCCATGGCGGGGATCCGCGAAAAACTCAAGTATGCCAACGTGCCGGCAGGGCTGCGCGGTCTGGGCATTACCTTTATCACCACCGGACTGATGGCGCTGGGCTTCATGTCCTTCTCCGGTGTTCAGTTGTAAAGGCGGGAAGAATTTATGGAAATTATTTTAGGCGTAGCGATGTTCACCGCCATCGTGATGGTGCTGGTGTTGCTGATCCTGTTCGCCAAATCGAAGCTGGTGAACACCGGCGACATCGCGGTGGAAATCAACGGCGATCTGGATAAGAGCTTCCATGCGCCGGCGGGCGACAAGCTGCTCAACGTGCTCTCCAGCCAGGGGATCTTCGTCTCCTCGGCCTGCGGCGGCGGCGGCTCCTGCGGTCAGTGCCGGGTGGTGATCAAAGAGGGCGGCGGCGATATCCTGCCGACCGAGCTCTCGCACATCAACAAGCGCGAAGCGAAAGAGGGTTGCCGCCTGGCGTGCCAGGTGAACGTGAAGCAGAACCTGAAGATCGAGCTGCCGGAAGAGATCTTCGGCGTGAAGAAATGGGAATGCGAAGTTATCTCCAACGATAACAAAGCCACCTTTATCAAAGAGCTGAAGCTGAAGATCCCCGATGGGGAAGACGTGCCGTTCCGCGCGGGCGGTTTCATCCAGATCGAAGCGCCGGCGCACGACATCAGCTACGCCGACTTCGACGTGCCGCAGGAGTATCGCGGCGACTGGGACAAGTTCAACCTGTTCCGCTACCGTTCGACGGTGAACGACACCACGGTGCGCGCCTACTCGATGGCCAACTACCCGGAAGAGAAGGGCATCATCATGCTCAACGTGCGTATTGCCACGCCGCCGCCGAACAATCCGGACGTGCCGCCGGGCATCATGTCTTCCTATATCTGGTCGCTGAAGCCGGGCGACAAGGTGACCATCTCCGGGCCGTTCGGCGAGTTCTTCGCCAAGGACACCGACGCCGAAATGATCTTTATCGGCGGCGGCGCGGGCATGGCGCCGATGCGCTCGCACATCTTCGATCAGCTCAAGCGTCTGAACTCGAAGCGCAAGATCACTTTCTGGTACGGCGCGCGTTCGCTGCGCGAGATGTTCTATGAAGACGACTTCAACCAGCTGCAGGCGGAGAACGACAACTTCACCTGGCACGTGGCGCTGTCGGATCCGCAGCCGGAAGATAACTGGACCGGCTACACCGGCTTTATCCATAATGTTCTGCTGGAGAACTACCTGAAGAACCACCCGGCGCCGGAAGACTGCGAGTTTTACATGTGCGGGCCGCCGATGATGAACGCCGCGGTGATCAAGATGCTCAAAGATCTGGGCGTCGAAGACGAAAATATCATGCTGGATGACTTTGGTGGCTAAATTGCGCGCATTGGCGACGAAGAACTGGCTGACGGGCGTGGCGCTGAGCGCCACCCTGCTGCTGACCGGCTGCGGGCCGGAACAGGTGGATCTGTCGGGTAAAACCATGGGCACCTCGTATTCGATCCGTTACGTGACCGGCGACGATACGCCGTCGGCGCGCGAGATGCAGGCGGAGATCGACAAACGGCTGGAACAGGTGAACGATCAGATGTCCACCTACCGGCCGGATTCCGAGCTAAGCCGCTTCAACGCCAGCCGCGACATTGACCGGCCGTTCCCGGTTTCGCCGGCCACCGCCGAAGTGGTGCGCGAAGCGCTGCGCATCAACCGCGTCACCGATGGCGCGCTGGACGTGACCGTCGGGCCGCTGGTCAACCTATGGGGTTTCGGCCCGGAAGGGCGGCCGGACAAAGTGCCGAGCGAGGTGGAACTGGAGCACCGCCGCGCCTGGACCGGCGCCGACAAGCTGTCGGTGCAGGGCAGCGCGCTGGTGAAAAGCATCCCCGAGCTGTATGTCGATCTGTCGTCGATCGCCAAAGGATATGGCGTGGACGTGGTGGCGGAGTATCTGCAATCGCAACACGTGAAAGACTACATGGTGGATATCGGCGGTGAAGTTCGTACCCGCGGGCGCAACGGCGAGCAAAAGCCGTGGCGCATTGCCATCGAGCGCCCGACCGCCAGCGCGCAGCAGCAGGCGCAGCTGGTGATCCAGCCGGGGGAGATGTCGATCGCCACCTCGGGTGACTATCGCAACTACTTCGAACAGGACGGGGTGCGCTATTCGCACACCATCGATCCGGTCACCGGGCGGCCGATCCATCATCGGCTGGTGTCGATCACCGTGCTGAGCCCGACCTGCATGACCGCCGACGGCCTGTCCACCGGCCTGAACGTGATGGGGCCAGAGCGCGGCATGGCGCTGGCCAACCTGCTCGGTATCCCGGTGTTCATGATCGTGAAAACCGCCGACGGGTTTGAGGAGCGTTATTCGGACGCGTTCAAACCCTATCTGAAAAAGCGTTCGTGAGGTTGCTATGTTGACGGTATTCGCCGCTACCTTCGTGTTGTTCCTGCTGATCGTCGGCGGGATGTCGCTGGGTTACGTGTTCAAACGCAAAAGCCTGCAGGGCAGCTGCGGCGGCATCACCGCGCTGGGCATGGAGAAAGTCTGCGACTGCCCGGAGCCTTGCGATGCGCGCAAAAAGCGCGAAGCCAAAGCGGCGCAGCGGCGCGAGCAGTTGGACAAGCACCGCATTCTGTAGCGAAGCGAAAACCCGGCCTTGGCCGGGTTTTTTTATTTCGCCTTGCGGAAGCTTTTCGCCTCGGCCGGCGAGTTGACCATCACGCCGTCGGCCCCCAGCGCCAGCGCCTGCTGATACTCCTGCGGCGTGTTGACGCCGAACAGAATGATGTGCGCCGGGCCCTGCGAGCGGAAACAGTCCATCGATTCTTTATCCCAGGTCAGAAACGCCTTCGAGCGCCCTTCGCCGAGGGTGTACTTCTCTACCACTTCCACCTCACGCTTCAGCTCCTGCCCGTACCAGCGCGGCTGCCGGTTGTCCGGTTTGACATCGCACTGGTGCGCCATGGTGACGTTGGCCAGCAGCGTGCGGGTCTCGTCGCGGCTTTCAAAGCGCGGGATGGCCGGCGGCAGCGCCTGCAGGTATTTGGCGTCGGTTGAGTAGACGCGGGTGCGGTTCAGGCTGTCGGTGCTTTCCAGCGTCGCCTGCAGCGCCTGGCCAAACTGCGCCGGATCGGCGTCCGGGGATTTGATGTCCAGATAGAAGGTGACGTGCGGGAACGCCTTTAGCACCTCGTCCAGCCGCGGAATGCCGATGCCCTGGCCGCGGAACGGGTGCGTATCCCCCCTGGCGAAGGCCCAGCCGGCGTCGGTCTCGGCCAGCTGCGCGGCGGTATAGGCAGAGACCGGGCCCTGCCGGTTGGTCAGCGCCTTCAGATCCGAGGGGCGATACAGCACGATGACGCCGTCTTTGGATTCTTGCAGGGTGATCCAAATGGCGTCGGCGCCGTTTTTCAGCGCGGTTTCGATGGCGATGCGGGTGTTCTCCGGCGCATCGGCGGTGCCGCCGCGGTGGGCGACGATCGCCGGCGCGTGACCGGCAGCGCTGGCCGCCAGCGCGCTCAGCGACAGCGCGGAAGCCAGCAGCCAATGAGAAAATCTGATCATGTAGGGTACCTTGTCGTTATCGTTGTGGTGAGCCGCACGGGATAGCGGAAATCATACTATTGAAAAATTAAGCTTTTTTAACAACGCGGAAATATCTGGCGGAAACGGCGCTTTCATCGAACCCTGCGGCCTTGAGCTTTCGGTATCTAACTGTATACTTATACAGTGTTACTGGAGGGTGCGATGCGTAAAATCATTCATGTCGATATGGACTGCTTCTTCGCAGCGGTGGAAATGCGCGACGATCCCAGCCTGCGCGATATCCCGTTGGCGATTGGCGGCAGCGCCGATCGGCGCGGGGTGATCAGCACCGCCAACTACCCGGCGCGGCGCTACGGCGTGCACAGCGCCATGTCCACGGCGATGGCGCTCAAGCTGTGCCCGCATCTCACCCTGCTGCCGGGGCGCATGGCGGCCTATAAAGAGGCTTCGCTGCACATCCGTGAAATCTTCGCCCGCTATACTCCGTTGATCGAGCCACTGTCGCTCGATGAAGCCTATCTCGACGTGACCGACAGCCCGCAATGCAACGGCTCGGCGACGCTGATCGCCCAGGAGATCCGCCAGGCGATCGCCGACGAGCTGAACCTGACCGCGTCGGCCGGCGTCGCGCCGATCAAGTTTCTCGCCAAGATCGCCTCCGAGATGAACAAGCCGAACGGGCAATACGTGATCACCCCGGCGCAGGTGCCGGCGTTTTTGCAGCAGCTGCCGCTCAGCAAGATCCCCGGCGTCGGCAAGGTGACCGCCAAACGGCTGGAGGAAGTGGGGCTTATCACCTGCGCCGACGTGCAGCAATACGATTTGGCGCAGCTGCTCAAGCGCTTCGGCAAGTTCGGCCGGGTGCTGTGGGAGCGGTGCCAGGGCATCGATCGGCGCGAAATCTCGGCGGAGCGGCTGCGTAAATCGGTGGGCGTGGAGCGCACGCTGGCGGAGGACATTCACGACTGGGAAGATTGCGAAACGCTGATTATCGACAAACTCTACCCCGAGCTGGAGATGCGGCTGCGTAAGGTGAAGCCGGATCTGCACATCGCCCGGCAGGGCGTGAAGCTGAAGTTTCAGGATTTTCAGCAAACCACCCAGGAGCACGTGTTCCCGGTGCTGAACCGGCAGGATTTGCTGGCGGTGGCGCGGCAGGCGTGGCGCGAACGGCGTGAAGGGCGCGGCGTGCGGCTGGTGGGGCTGCACGTGACGCTGCTCGATCCGCAGCTGGAGCGGCAGCTGGCGCTGCCTTGGGAATAAAAAAGCCGGCGATCGCCGGCTTTTTGCGTTAAGCGCGCAGATTACGCGCGCTCAGGGATCGCTTTCAGCAGCGAGGTCAGCAGCTTCCAGTACAGACCGACGCTTTCGATATGCACCTGCTCATCCGGCGAGTGCGGGCCGGTGATGGTTGGCCCGATCGATACCATGTCCATGTTTGGATACGGCTTTTTGAACAGACCGCATTCCAGGCCGGCGTGGATCACCATGATGTTCGGCGTCTTGTTGAACAGATCCTGATACAGCTCGCGCACCAGGTGCATCACCGGCGAGTCAGCGTCCGGCTGCCAGCCCGGGTAGCCGCCCTTCGGCGCCACCTTGGCGCCGGCCAGCTGGCCCAGCGCGGTCAGCATCTCGACCACGTAATCTTTGCCGCTGTCGATCAGAGAGCGGATCAGGCAGATGATTTCCGCTTCGTTTTCGCTGGTGGTGACCACGCCGACGTTCAGCGAGGTTTCCACTACGCCTTTGACCGCGTCGCTCATGCGGATCACGCCGTTCGGCGTGCCGTTCAGCAGCGCCAGGAAGCGTTGCTGGCTGTCGGCGCTCAGCGCCTGCGAAGCGCTGGTGGCCGGCTCCAGCAGCACGGTGATGTTCTTCTCTTTGGCGGAGAGTTCGTTCTGCAGCACCGCCAGGAACTCCTGGCTCAGCGCTTTCAGCGCGTCGGCTTTGTCCGCCGGCACCGCAACCACCGCGGAGGCTTCACGCGGGATGGCGTTGCGCAGGGTGCCGCCGTTCAGATCCAGCACGCGCAGGTTCAGCGCCGCCGCATGGGCGAACAGGAAGCGCGCCAGCAGTTTGTTGGCGTTGCCCAGACCGACGTGGATCTCAGCGCCGGAGTGGCCGCCTTTCAGGCCCTTGAGGGTCAGCTTCAGGGTTTGATAACCGGCCGGCACCGCTTCGCGCTGCAGCGGCAGGGTGGTGATGAAGTCGATACCGCCGGCGCAACCCATGTAGATTTCGCCTTCTTCTTCGGAATCGGTATTGATCAGGATGTCTGCCTGCAGCCAGTTCGGCTGCAGCCCGAAGGCACCGTCCATGCCGGCTTCTTCGGTCATGGTCAGCAGCACTTCCAGCGGGCCGTGCTCAACGCTGTCGTCGGCCAGCACCGCCAGGGCGGAGGCCATGCCGATGCCGTTGTCGGCACCCAGCGTGGTGCCGCGCGCTTTCACCCACTCGCCGGCGATATAAGGCTGGATCGGATCCTTGGCGAAGTCGTGCACGGTGTCGTTATTCTTTTGCGGCACCATGTCCAGGTGCGCCTGCAGCGCCACCGGCTTGCGGTTTTCCATGCCTTTGGTGGCCGGTTTGCGCAGCAGGATATTGCCGACCTGATCGCGCTCGGCGTGCAGGTTCTTCTCTTTGGCCCAGGTGAGGATGTGCTGCGCCAGCGCTTCTTCATGATAAGAAGGGTGCGGGATAGAACAGATCTTGGCGAAAATATCCCACAGCGGCTGTGGCGAAAGCTGAGACAATTCAGACACTATAAGTCTCCTGTGACGGCAGGCTCCGACAGGACGGGCGTGCCGCGCGGTTGAGGTGAGCGGGTATCTGTGCGTCGTGGCACGATCGTTAGAGAATATCACTTTATTTCCGGCGGCGCGCGCCCCGTATTGTGCGGTTTAAGCGCTTGATCACACGGCTTTGCGGCGGGAACGTTCGCTTTTTCAGCATCAATCACCGAAAAGCCGCGCGGCGGAAATCGCGAGGTTTTCCTCGGTACAGCTGGAATTCAACGCGGCCAGTCTCTATAATCTCGCGCAACCTTTTTTCCCCTGAACTATAAAGTAAGCCGCTTCACCAGCCGGCTGGGACACGATTCTATGAGCGAAAAATACGTTGTTACCTGGGATATGCTGCAAATACATGCACGCAAGCTGGCGCACCGCCTGCTGCCTGCCGACAAATGGACCGGCATCATTGCCGTCAGTCGCGGCGGCCTGGTGCCGGCGGGCCTGCTGGCGCGCGAACTGGGCATTCGCTATGTGGATACCGTCTGCATTTCCAGCTACGACCATGACAACCAGCGCGAAATGAAAGTGCTCAAGCGCGCCGAAGGCGACGGTGAAGGCTTCATCGTGGTGGACGATCTGGTGGATACCGGCGGCACCGCAAAAGCGATCCGCGACATGTACCCGAAAGCGCATTTCGTCACCATCTTCGCCAAGCCGGCGGGCCGTCCGCTGGTGGACGACTATGTGATCGACATCCCGCAGGACACCTGGATCGAACAGCCGTGGGACATGGGCGTCAGCTTCGTTCCCCCTATCGGCGGTCGCTAAGCCCAGCCAGTTCCAAGCCAACGCCCGGTTATGCCGGGCGTTTGTTTAAGGATAAACGTGATGGCGTTGTCAGGCTTACCGAAGGCAAGATATAAAAAATAAGGAAAATTAATTTATTGATTTTCGGCCGTTGACCACAAGGAGGAAAAACCACGCTTTTTCCTTCTTTGTCAGCCGCCTGACGCCCGGTTATGCCGGGCGTTTGCGTTATCTTGGTTTATCCCGCCAGAGTTAGGTACACTACCTCCAGTTAAGTAGGCCTGTTGCGGCCTATCGCCAGATTTACGGAGGCTGTTGTTACCATGGCACAGGCCAACCTTTCTGAAATTCTTTTCAAGCCCAAATTCAAACACCCTGAAACCTCGACGCTGGTGCTGCGCGCGCGCAACAAAGTGAGCGCCGCCATGCATTCCGCATTGGAAGGCGATACCACCGGCAGCTGGTACCGCATGCTGAACCCGCTGCTGTGGGCCTGGCGCGGCGTCAGCCCGATCGAAATCCACGAAGTGCTGGCGCGCATCGCCGCCTCCGACGCCGAGCGCAGCAACCCGCAGCGGCTGGATACCGTGGTGGGCTACCGCAACGGCAACTGGATTTACGAGTGGATCCATCAGGGCATGCAGTGGCAACAGCGGGCGACGGAGCAGCAGGATCCGCTGCTCGGCGGCGAGTACTGGCTGAAGGCCGCGAGCCTGTACAGCATCGCCGGCTACCCGCACCTGAAGGGCGACGAACTGGCCGAACAGGCGGAGATGCTGGCTAACCGCGCGTACGAAGAGGCGGCGCTGCTGCTGCCGTATCAGCTGAAAGAGCTGGAGTTTCGCATCGAAGGCGGCGGCAGCGTCACCGGGTTCCTGCACATGCCGGAGAAGGGCGAGGCGCCGTTCCCGACGGTGCTGATGTGCGGCAGCCTCGATACGCTGCAGACCGACTATCATCGCCTGTTCCGCGACTACCTGGCGCCGCACGGCATCGCCATGCTGACGCTCGACATGCCGTCGATCGGTTCTTCCTGCAAATGGAAGCTGACGCAGGACTCCAGCTACCTGCACCAGCAGGTGCTGATCCAGCTGGCCTCGGTGCCGTGGGTGGACCATCAGCGGGTGAGCGCCTTCGGCTTCCGCTTCGGCGCCAACGTGGCGGTGCGATTGGCCTACCTGGAGCCGCAGCGGCTGCGCGGCGTGGCCTGCCTGGGGCCGGTGGTGCATCGCCTGCTGTGCGACAGCAGCACCCAGTTGAACGTGCCGGACATGTATATGGACGTGCTGGCCAGCCGCATGGGCATGGCTAACGCCTCGGACAACGTGCTGAAGGTGGAGCTGAACAGCTACTCGCTGAAAATGCAGGGGCTGCTGGGGCGCCGCTGCCCGACGCCGATGATCTCCGGCTACTGGGAGCGCGATACGCTCAGCCCGAAAGAAGAGTCGCAGCTGATCGTCACCTCTTCGGTGAGCGGCAAGCTGATCGCCATCCCGCGCACCCCGGTTTACGACAGCTTCCACCGGGCGTTGCTGCAGATGTCCGGTTGGCTGAAGGATAAAATGCGTTAATTAGTTGCTAAATTTTAACAATTTGTTAAAAAGAGTGGTCTACATTGAGGAGGTTAGAGAATGACGTTACCGAGTGGTCACCCTAAAAGCCGACTAATGAAACGTTTTGCCAGCTTGGGGCCGTACCTGCGTGAAGGGCAATGTGAGAACGACCGGTTTTTCTTTGATTGTTTGGCCGTCTGCGTCAATGTAAAGCCCGCTCCGGAGAAGCGTGAGTTCTGGGGCTGGTGGATGGAGCTGCAGGCGGAAGAGGCGCGCTTCACCTATTCGTACCAATTCGGCCTGTTCGACAAGGAAGGCAACTGGACGACGCAAAACATTAAGGATGATGAAGTGAACGCCAAGCTGGAAGACACCCTGCGCGACTTCCATCGCCGCCTGGGCGAGCTGCTGGCGACCATGGAGCTGGGGCTGGAACCCGCGGATGATTTCAAAGAAAAACTGATCAAACTCTCCGCCTGACCCCGTTTGACCACGTATTGTGCTGATTTCGCGTTGTGCCTGTTGGCATAACGCGTCTCTCCTGTTACAAAGACCTTTGCACTCTTCTTCTCATCATTATACACGGCAGAAATACTATGAACGGCAGCCAGACATTGGTTGTGAAATTGGGCACCAGCGTGTTGACCGGCGGATCGCTGCGTCTGAACCGCGCCCACATCGTCGAATTGGTGCGCCAGTGCGCGCAGCAACACGCCGCGGGCCACCGCATCGTCATCGTCACCTCCGGCGCCATCGCCGCCGGGCGCGAGCACCTGGGCTATCCCGAGCTGCCCGCCACCATCGCCTCCAAACAGCTGCTGGCGGCGGTGGGGCAGAGCCGGCTGATCCAGCTGTGGGAACAGCTGTTCTCCATTTACGGCATCCACGTCGGGCAGATGCTGCTGACGCGCGCCGATCTGGAAGACCGCGAGCGCTTCCTCAACGCGCGCGACACCATGACGGCGCTGCTGGACAACCGCATCGTGCCGGTAATCAATGAGAACGACGCCGTCGCCACCGCCGAAATCAAAGTGGGCGACAACGATAACCTGTCGGCGCTGGCGGCCATTCTGGCCGGGGCCGACAAACTGCTGCTGCTGACCGATCAGCAGGGCCTCTACACCGCCGATCCGCGCAACAACCCGCAGGCCGAACTGATCCGTGAAGTGCACGGCATCGACGACGCGCTGCGCGCCATCGCCGGCGACAGCGTCTCCGGTCTGGGCACCGGCGGCATGGGCACCAAGCTGCAGGCGGCCGACGTGGCCTGCCGCGCCGGCATCGACGTGGTGATCGCCGCGGGCAGCAAGCCGGGCGTGGTGGCGGACGTGATCGAAGGCAAACCGGTGGGCACCCGTTTCCACGCGCTGGAAACCCCGCTGGAAAACCGCAAGCGCTGGATCTTCGGCGCGCCGCCGGCCGGTGAGATCACCGTCGACGACGGCGCGGTGGAAGCGATGATGGCGCGCGGCAGCTCGCTGCTGCCGAAAGGCATCCGCGAAGTGAAAGGCGACTTCTCGCGCGGTGAAGTGATCCGCATCCGCAACCTGGCGGGGCGCGATCTGGCGCACGGTGTCAGCCGCTACAACAGCGATGCGATGCGCATGATCGCCGGGCACCACTCGCAGGAAATCACTGAAATCCTCGGTTATGAATACGGTCCGGTGGCAGTGCACCGCGACGATATGATTGTCAGTTAAGGAGTGAGCATGCTGGAGCAGATGGGGAAGGCCGCTAAGCAGGCCTCCTGGCAGCTGGCGGTGCTGAGCACGGCGAAGAAGAATCAGGTGCTGTCGGTGATGGCCGACAGGCTGGAAGCCAACAGCGAAGCGATCCTGTTGGCGAACGAACAAGACATGGCGCAGGCGCGCGCCACCGGCATGAGCGAAGCGCTGCTCGATCGCCTGCTGTTGACCCCGGCGCGGCTGGCGGCGATCGCCAACGACGTGCGCCAGGTGTGCCGCCTGAACGATCCGGTCGGCCACGTGTTGGACGGTAACCTGCTGGACAGCGGGCTGAAGCTGGAGCGCCGCCGGGTGCCGCTCGGCGTGATCGGCGTGATTTACGAGGCGCGCCCGAACGTCACCATCGACGTCGCCAGCCTGTGCCTGAAAACCGGCAACGCGGTGATCCTGCGCGGCGGTAAAGAGACGCACAACACCAACCAGGCGACGGTAAAAGTGATCCAGCAGGCGCTGGAACAGTGCGGCCTGCCGGCGGCGGCGGTGCAGGCGATCGACAGCCCGGATCGTGCGCTGGTGAACGAACTGCTGCGCCTGGATCGCTATGTCGACATGCTGATCCCGCGCGGAGGCGCCGGTCTGCACAAGCTGTGCCGCGAGCAATCGACCATCCCGGTGATCACCGGCGGCATCGGCGTGTGCCATACCTACGTGGATGCCGACGTTGATTTCGACAAGGCGCTGACGGTGATTGAAAACGCCAAGATCCAGCGCCCGAGCGCCTGTAACTCGCTGGAGACGCTGCTGGTGAACCGCAGCATCGCCGCCGAGTTCCTGCCGGCGCTGAGCGCCAAAATGGCGGCGGTGGGCGTGACGCTGCACGCGGCGGAAAATGCGCTGCCGCTGCTGCAGGGCGGCCCGGCGACGGTGGTGCCGGTGAATGCGGAGGATTACGACGACGAATGGCTGTCGCTGGATCTGAACGTGCTGCTGGTGGACGATATCGATCAGGCCATCGACCACATCCGCACCCACGGCACCAACCACTCCGACGCGATCCTCACCCGTTCGCTGAGCAGCGCCGAGCACTTCGTGCGCGCGGTGGACTCCTCGGCGGTGTACGTCAACGCCAGCACCCGCTTCACCGACGGCGGCCAGTTCGGCCTGGGCGCAGAAGTGGCGGTGAGCACCCAGAAACTGCACGCCCGCGGGCCGATGGGCCTGGACGCGCTGACCACCTACAAGTGGATCGGCTACGGCGACGATCTGGTGCGCAGCTAAGGCCGGATTGCGGTCATAAAGAGGTCAGGGCGCAGCGTGCTGCGCCCTGATTGTTTTTGGGGAAGGTTGAGTGTGCCGCAGTGTGGTTGCTTGCAAAACGACCAAACGCCCCGGCGGCTATTGACTCATTTCGCGCGCAGGTCTACCTTGTTCAACGCACATCCGGCTTGCCCCGCAGGCTTGGCTCGATGCCGATATAGCTCAGTTGGTAGAGCAGCGCATTCGTAATGCGAAGGTCGTAGGTTCGACTCCTATTATCGGCACCACCTCACTTTTTAACTTTCCCTTTCGTACACACCGTCACCGACTCTGCCGTAACGCTAAAGCCTATTAATCTGGTGCATGATGCAATACCTGGGCTTGTGTACCATAAACCGCACAACACACAAACGTCGTAAACGGGAATATGCGTTGCTACGTTGGGACCTCACCGTCTTTTTCTTCTCTGAGAATAAAGGCATTGACGCGATTAATTCATTTAAACAAGTGAGGTTGTTATGTGTGAAGATTTAATTTCAAGAACGAAGTGTTTTGTCTTTAATGGTCAAAGATACAGAGTCTTTATCTCTCACCGCAGGGGGATTGGCGGTAATTTGAACCCGCTGTATCTTTTGGATGCTAACTCCCAGTTTTCGGTCGTGACGGAACGTAACAACAGAAAACGCGATGGGGATATTCTTTATATCGGCATTGGCTATCAAGACGGGGTGGATATCTTGAAGGCAAGAACCCGTGATTATACGGTTCCCTCAGGAGAGAAAGAGTTTGCGGAGGGGGGCGGAGCGGCAGCGTTTTATCAATTTATTGCCGCATGCGTTAAACCATGGATCGAAGCGCATTATCCTGTCAACGTAGACCAGCAAACGCTGGCAGGCCACTCGCACGGTGGTCATTTTGTGTTGTATACCCTGTTTAATCATCCTGATGCATTTCAAAATTATTTAGCGGCCAGCCCATCCATTTGGTGGGGCAATGGGGCGTTGATTCCTGACGGCAAGTTAACCATTGATGAGCATGTCAATCAGGTCACGCTGATGGTGGGAGAGTATGAAGAAAAACTTCATCCCCAAAGTAATGAAACAGAGAAAATGCAGATCCTTAGAATGAACGCCACGCCTAAGCTGCGAGCCAGAAATCTGGCGGAGAAGTTGATCGGTAATGAACAGCGCTGTAGCTTTGTTTTTTGCACCGGGCGGCGCCATCCCGGCGTTATTAAGGATTATGCACAGGTGGCAAACCTGATCGCTGGGCATCGTCCCCAGTATGACGGGCTTTAGAATAGACATCGCGTTATTCAAGATCGATTTTATCGCTGTTAGTCCGGGTTGACGCTGCGAATCCTATCAATGCGAGTCACCTAGATTGCCAGTGGGAAGTCACCAGGGAAAATAAAATAGTCGACAGGGATATGGCCCCCTAAGAGGCAACACGCTTAGCGCGGCGTCAACGGCTGGCGTGATAGTCATGAATGCATGCGAATTATTTACTTTAAAAACAAAAAGATATTAAAGTGTTGAGCCTGCGCCACAGGAGTATTCCTCCTCTTGCCGTACGTCTTTTGCCTGCCTTTCCCCGGTTAAACAACCGTTTAATTAATCACTGTTATAATTACCCCTGTTGAGCCTTGATGGGTGAATGTTTTCCTCCTCAAGCATTGCGATGCGGCGCTCTGTGGAGCGGCATCCGTTTTTGGACATGCCGGTGGTTCGGTGAGAAGTTAGGAGAAGTGCACTATGAGCAGAAAAGACAAGCTCGCGGCGGCCCTGCTGGCCATCTTCCTGGGTGGGCTGGGCATTCACAAGTTTTACCTGGGCATGAAGTGGTGGGGACTGTTCTACCTGCTGTTCTGCTGGACGGGGATCCCGGCGATTGTCGGCTTTATCGAAGGTATTATTTATCTGTTCCAATCGGAAGAGAAATTCAACCAGAAATACAATCCTGGTCTGATTTAATGCTTTTCTAACGGCGCCTCCTGTTAAGGAAAGCGCCGTTTTTCATTCCGTTACTGTTTCTTCATCATCATCTTGCCGCGCATCTCTTTGCTCATCATTTTATTCGAGCTGGAGATGACGCAGTTATATTGCTTGCCTTGGTTAATGACCATAAAGGTGCTGACCGGATCTTTAAAATTCTTGTCGATGGTGAAATAAATATACGCCTGTGGCAGCGCAGCTGGTTTAAAGGCGCCGAAGGCATACACATCCGCCAGGCCCAGCGCGGAGAGATCGACCGTCAGCTCCATCGGTTTCATGGAATCCGGCGATGGGAACATCGATTTGGCCGACATCATCATGGTGCTGCTGTTGATGGTGTAATCGGTTTTAACCTTCATGCCCATATATTTCGATTCCGGCATGGAGAGTTCTTTTTTGCAGGCGGCGTCGTGCTGCTGCGCCGGGCTGCCGTTTTCCATCACGGCGTGCACATGTTCCAGCGTCACTTCCGCGTTGCCGGTGGTAGGTTGCGCATCGGCCGCGTAAGCCGCGCCGCTGAAGGCGGCCACAGAGGTAAAGATAATGCCCGTAACGATTTTCATTGTCGGTCTCCGGAATGCTAATAATGATATTAATTGCGGTGTGTAGCCTATTGGCTTGATAAAACGCAAAGTGACCCGTTCCATGGAGATAAAGCCTCCTCGGAATATTGTTGATAAAATATTTCCTCGCCCGCTAAAAAACGGACTTTTTTAATTGCTGTCAGTGTCTTTGTCCAACTGCATATAAATAGTCTGTCTAAACATAGTCAATGTTTGGAATATGCACAAATTATTGCAGTTTTTTTTCTTTGTTTGTGCCTTTTGCTTTTAGGCTGAGAGAAATATCCCATGCGATACAGTGTGTTGTGTTTTTAACGTGAGATTTTATATGAGGCGTTATTTATGTGAGTGGTATGATCACATAAACGATGCGATAAGTGATTATATATTGCCAGGCTTATTATTGACGTTATTAAAGAATAACGCGGCGAGAGCCGCGTTTATCGATCGTTCAATAACGGCGGTATTTCCTGGTAAAAAAAGTCGATCAGCGCTTTTACCGCTGGTGGCACTCCGCGGCGCGAGGGATAAAGCAGCACCAGCTCGCCGTTTTGCGGATGCCACCCGCGCAGCACCTCTTGCAAATCGCCACGCGCAAGCGCCTGGCGGCAGGCGTAATAGGGAATGCCGCAGATGCCTTGCCCATCAAGGGCGGCGCGCAGGATCACCTGCAAATTATCGCTGCTTAAGCGGGGTGAGAAGGGCACGGTGACCACGGCGTTTTGCGGCCCGTAGAGCCGCCAGCTCGGTGCCCCCTGTTGTGGCGGGTAAAGCAAACAGGGCATATCGCTCAGCTGTTGTGGTGTTGACGGCGCGCCGTGTCGCGCCAGCCATGCCGGGCTGGCGGCCAACAGCCATTTGGCGGTGCCGAGTCGCCGCTGGATAAGCCCTGCGGCCTCGTTGGCGATGCCAAGCCCGCGGACAGTGAAGTCCAATCCTTCCTCCAACAGATCTATCCGCCGGGCGGTGACGTGCGTTTCTACGTTCACTTTGGGAAAGCGCGCCATAAATGCCGGCAGGAGCGGAGCGATCACTTCGTCCGCCAACAGCGGCGACGCGCTGAAGCGCACGGTGCCGTTCGGTTCCGCCAGCGTGCGCAGCGCCGTCTGCTGCGCCTGATGCGCTTGCTGCATCATGGCGACGCAGTGCAGATAGACCTCGCGGCCCACCTCTGTGAGCTGAATACGCCGCGAGGTTCTTTGCAGCAACCGCAGGTTGAGTTGATGTTCCAACTGCGCCACCTGGCGGCTCAGGCGAGAGGTCGGGATGCCCAGCGCTGTGCCGGCAGCGGTAAAACCTTTGTGCTCAACCACCTGAGTGAAAAAATACATGGCGTTGAGATCGAGTGGAAACACCTTCATCACACACTCCATCATGATCATTTTTGCAATGATAGCTTCTATTATCGCCTATTTAACCCTGATCGATGCAGTTTTATCCTGCAGGCACACCATTGTTGAAACGAGGATAAACATCATGAAAAACCTTTACCGCACTTTGGCTCTGGCCATCGCCATGGCCGGGGCGGCGCAACCGGCCTTCGCGGCGCCGGCAGCGCCACAGCCGCATACTCAGGCACAGCCGGCGTCCGGCCCCTTGCAGCTGTTGGATCGCCACAACTCGGTGCTGCTGTTGGTTGACCATCAGATCGGTCTGATCACCGGCGTGCGCGACATGGAGAGCGCAACGCTGAAACATAACGTCGTGGCGCTCGCCAAGGCGGCCCAGGTGATGGGCATTCCGGTGATCGTGACCTCGACCGGCGCCAACGGTCCTTTCGGGCCGATCATTCCGGAACTTAAGGCTGCGTTGCCGGGGGTGAACATTATCGATCGCCACAGCGTCAACGCCTGGGACGACGCGAACGTGCGCAAAGCGGTTGAGGCCACCGGCCGCAAAAAGATCGTGATCGCCGGCGTATCGCTGGAAGTGTGCGCCGGCTTCCCGGCGATCACGGCCAAAGCGGCAGGATACGACACCTATGTGGTGATCGACGCTTCCGGCACGTTCAATCAGTCCAAGCATGAGGCGGGCATGGCGCGGCTGGTACAGGCCGGGGTGATACCGACGGATTACGGCACGGTGGGCGTGGAATGGTTGGGAGATAACGGCGATGCCAAAGCCGGCGAGCTGTACGGCGCGCTGGATATGCCGGCCACGACGCTGGTGAATCAGCTGTTCCAGGCCAAAGGCAAATAGAGCCTGGAGTGATAGCGATATTTTTTTCAATCCTTCCAACCGCCTGCGCTAGAATCAGGCGGTTTTCTCTTGGAAAAGGATATCGCCATGGCCGCCTGGACCCTTTTGATCGTCGGTTGGGTTTTGATTTGGCAGGATCACCCGATTGTCGGCGTGCTGTGCATCGCGCTGTTTGCCGTGCTGCAATGGGCGAAGTATGCCGCTAAAGGCGCGCAAGACCCCGAAGAGGCGGCAGAGTGGCGCAAGACCGACTGGCGTTCGCAGCCGATTGAAATGGCGCACGCCGGTGACTGTGACCGGCAGATAGGCGGCGTGGGGGAGTTGGGCATGGGCGGCCCCAGTTTTTGGACGCTGCTGCTGCGCGACGGGGCGATGGTGCATGGCGCCTGTGCCGAGCCGCAGGACGTGGACGGCGGCAGGTTGCGCCTGATCCCGACCCGCAGCCGCGAGGGAAAGGGGCTGACGGTGTACGAGCCTGCCGCCCGGGGGATGTACGCGCTGCCTGCGCTGACCGATCGTGAGCAGGGAGCCTTGGCCGCCGGTTCCGCCGAGGCGCTGGCGCGGCTGCGGGCGAAGTGTCGGCAGGTGGAGGCCACGCCGTTGCGGCAGGTGCGCGGTCTGTGGGTGCCGCAGTGGATAGAGGAACCGGCGGATCGTCTGGAGATCACCTTGCCCAGCGGCCGCGCGCTGGCGGCGCGTTTGATGTTGCCGCCCGATCTGCGCTATGCAGACGATCCCGCCGCGTTGCTGCACGCACCGCCTTATGCGTTGTGGCTGGATAACCGGCCGACCGATCGCTTCGTGTGCGATCTCGAACGCGTGGCGGAATCCCCGGCGGGTGATGCCTTCAGCGTCGGCGGTTGCCAGTTCCGCGGCGAGCATATCGTGGATGGCCTGTACCACCTCTATTTCGCCGGCGAGTGGTTCTGCCTGCTCTCTTATGCGCACAAACCTGCAGGTGGGCGTGGTTCAGACACCACCTTTTTCGTTGAACGGGTCGAGCCGCAAGACGGCGGCGTGTTCGTGATTGAATGGGATGCCTACAGCGTGGGGCCCGACGGGCGTGAGCCGCGCGTGCCGGCCCCGCCGGTCTTGGTTATCGCGGTGAGCTGGCAGGAAGCGCCGCTGCAGCTGCCCACGGCCAATAACCGCGTGACCGTGCGCCTGCCCAACGCTACGGCGTAATGCAACATGGTGAGCTCGCCGGCCTGCAAGGCGCGCGTTAATGCTCACATTTTGATTCGCTTAAGGGCGTTTCTTCCTGATCTTGCCGGGAGACTCGCCAAAATAGGTTTTACACACGCGATTGAAGTGTGAAACATCGACAAAGCCTGCCCGTTTGGCGATATCTGCGATGGAGAGTTCGTCAAATTCTTCGGTATTGAGCATACGTAATGCGGAGTTGGCGCGGTAGTTGATTAACGCCTGGCCGAAACTGGTGCCTTGATTGGCCATCACGCGGTGTAATGTTCTGGTTGAAATGCCGACCTCTCGCGCGATATCCGTTGCGGTCAGAACTAAATTCATGTGTCTTTGATGCAGACTTTCCACGATTTTCTGATAATTTCTATCGCGGCTAAATTTGCGGGACAAGGCATCCTCGCTAACCAAATCGTGATAGAGCAGCGAGAGCAGCATGCCGATTTGATCCAATATCATTGGCGGTTGAAAGTCGATTGTGCTCAGATAAGGCGGAGAAATCTGTTCCAGATAGGCGGCTAATACTTTCCCCCAGCCTGAAAGTTCGCTCAGGTTTTGTTCGATCATTTTTTCGGGATTGGCGACCCAGGTGTTGAGCCATTCAGCAGGCAACGCCAGCGTGCGATTAAGGAAACCCTCCGGCAAAAGTGAAATATATTCCTTACGCGTATCGAGCAAGATTGCGCTTCCCGCAGGCACGGTGATCTCTTGGCCGTATCGATTGATAAATCGCCATGTGGCGCCGGCATACACGAGGTGGTATTCGTCGCTGGCGCTACGTAGAATATTCTTTCTGTCGCGCTGTGAGCGTTTGGCTGAACCATTAATGTCAGTAATGGAGAATTGTCCGGCCTTGAGCGTTGACAGATGGCACCAGAAGCGGGAGTGATCGTCGATGGTGGTTGTAACGCTGATCAGGCTTTGTTTCAGCAGGCGATCAAATTCACTCAGCCGCTCTTCTGCAAGCATGCCGGCAGTTGACCAGTTAAATAAGGAGGACTTGTCCTTTCGCATTGCACCGCTCTCCATTTTACGTTGTCCGTTAACGTTTATTTTTCTCACATTGCCTAAAAATGACTGTCTGACTGGGAATGTTCCTATTGTCTTCTATTAAAGTTGCAGCCCTTTTCCTCTGTGCCGTAAGTCATCATCCTATAATGATAAGAGATAGGTTCCTTCTTAAGATGTAAATATCATAAATTATAGTTGATTGCATCGCTTGAACGGGGATTTATCAGATGATGTTTCTGATGTCATTAAATTCTCTTATGTAATACAAAGGGGATTGTTTTAAGGGGCTTAAGTAAACCGCCGTGATGATAATTTTTTCAACCGGAATTTGCTTTGGATGCCACTCAATTGGCTGTGAGTGACAGGTTGCGGGGTAATTTGACAGCACATTCTTTTTCTGCCATTGGTTATTTGTGCAATGAAGTTAATTAAATGAGGAGGGAGAAGATGTCTGACGAATTTAACGGAAAGATCAGCGAGCGCGTCGTTCGAGAAATTATTATTTGGATTGATAATAACTTAGGTGGGGATTTGAGTATTGATGCCATATCCAGAAAGTCAGGTTATTCTAAATGGCATCTGCAGCGAGTGTTTAAAATGCGAGCCGGTATCAATCTGGGCGGTTATGTCAGGGAGAGAAGGGCGCTCTTTGCGTACTATGCTTTGACGGAAACAGATATACCAATAATTGATATTGCTTTTATGTTAGGTTTCAATAGTCAGCAGGCATTTAGCCGAGTGATTGATAAAACATTCACGCTTTCACCTGGTGTTATTCGTCGGCTAAGCAGAAACGGCACGGTTTCTTTTCCGGCATTGATTAATAACAGCTATTGTTCAACGACCTCCATGAATCCCGCCATGCGGGTCTCTGTCATGGAGGGAATGCGTAAATTATTAATATAGTTAAATTCTAATTTTAATTGGCGTCTGGTGATTGCCCCTTTTGCTTTTGATGCCTTGTCACTTTGAGCAAAAAAAATGGCACGTTTAACCCTATTAAAAAGGCCGCTCTCCATTAGACTGAAAACAGTGGAATGCACATGGCGATCATGGAAAGGTAAGAATTTTATTTTTAAATGTTTTTTCAGTTTTCACCGGGTTTTAAGAGCTGAGAGCCCCCCTGGTTATATAAGGAAACGTTGATTTCTTTTAAGATTTTTTTACAAGACAAGCCAATTTTGTTTCAGGGGGGAGGTAAATGATTGATGGAGTGGCTTATTTAATCAGCCTTTTGTTAATATTCCGATTTTGTGTCTTCAATTTGCTTCTCTGCTGAAAGAGACTAAAATTTATTCTATGCTTTTTCATCTTTCAGCTGGTCTTAGCGCTGTAGTTCTATACCCGGTCCGTTCAGTCCATTTAAAGGAGTGAGATATGTCAAAGAAATATGTTCGCCTTGATAAAAATGATGCCGCTGTGCTATTGGTCGACCATCAAACGGGGTTGCTTTCTCTTGTTCGTGATATCGATCCCGATAAATTTAAAAATAATGTCCTGGCTGTGGCTAATTTAGCAAAGTATTTCAAGCTGCCTACGGTGTTAACAACCAGTTTTGAAGTTGGCCCGAACGGCCCGTTAGTGCCGGAGCTAAAAGAGATCCATCCTGATGCTCCGTTTATTCCTCGCCCTGGGAATATCAACGCTTGGGATAATGAAGATTTTGTTAAAGCCGTCAAAGCTACCGGTAAAAAGCAATTGATTATCGCCGGGGTCGTTACGGAGGTTTGCGTCGCATTCCCTGCGCTGTCGGCGCTGGAAGAAGGCTTTGATGTATTCGTCGTGACTGATGCATCAGGCACCTTCAATGAACTTACGCGTGACTCCGCATGGGACAGAATGTCTCAGGCTGGCGCGCAGTTAATGACCTGGTTTGGCGTTGCCTGTGAATTGCACCGTGATTGGCGTAATGATATTGAAGGATTGGGCGCGCTGTTCTCAGCACATATCCCAGATTACAGAAATCTGATTACCAGCTTTAATAAAATGAGCGAGAAGTAATCTTCTAACGCTCTTTTTTGCATATATTTGGCATGATGCATGTGTTGCATTGCATCATGCTAGTGTTTTTTCCCTTATCGCAGAGCTCTGTGATTGAGCTTAAATCGACAGGCCTTTTTTCTTTATATTCATCCATAAAAGTTTCTGGGCATAGGATGGGAAATTATGAATAACAAATTCAGTGTGATGTTCAACGCGATTGCCATATCTCTGATGACCTGCGGTATGGCCTATGCGGCGGATGCTTCTCACTCGCCGAAAGGGGAACAAGCGGTTGTTCAAACGGCAGAACCTTTCAAGGCCCATGTTTTGATTAATGGGCTTGATGCGCCCTGGGACATGATTTGGGGGCCGGATGGCGACCTCTGGGTGACGGAGCGCAAGGCTGCGTCAATCGTTCGTATCAACCCGCAAACGGGTGAAAAGCAGGTGGCGATCAAGATTGACGGCGTGCATGTCGGGCCGCAGCATGAAGGGGTATTGGGGCTGGCGCTGTCCCCGAACTTCATGAAGCCGGGAGGGGATAACTATGTCTACGCCTCCTATACCTATATGAATGGCAATGACGAGCACGCAAAAATCGTCCGTTTCGAGTATGACGAGAAAACCAAAAAACTGGGGAATGAGAAAGAAATTCTGGCGGGTTTCCCAGCTGGCAACGATCATAACGGCGGGCGCCTGCGTTTTGGGCCTGACGGCAAGTTGTATTACACGATCGGCGAGCAGGGCCACAACCAGGGTGCCAATTTCTGCAAGAAAATTGACGCTCAGCGAATCCCGACCGAAGCCGAGCTGGCTAAAAAAGATTATTCCTCTTACGCCGGTAAAGTCATTCGCTTAAATGTCGACGGCACTGTTCCAAGTGATAATCCGGTGATTCACGGGATAAAAAGCCATCTTTTCACCTACGGTCACCGTAATCCGCAAGGTCTCGTTTTCGTCGGCAATACGCTGTACGCCACAGAACAAGGGCCTTCATCCGACGATGAATTGAATATCCTCGAAGCCGGCGGCAACTATGGCTGGCCTCATGTCGCAGGCTATCGCGACGATCAAGCATATGTTTACGCGAACTACTCCGAGGCTAAAAATTGCCCGTCTCTGCAATGGGATCCGAACCATATCCCGGCGGGCGTACCGATCCAGAAAGAGACCGAATGGAGCGCACCTGATTTCAAAGCGCCGTTGAAAACCTTCTTTACCGTAAGAGAAGGGTTTACTTATAACAACGCCAGTTGTCAGGGCGATTCATCCTATATGTGTTGGCCGACAATCGCGCCTTCCAGCATTGCGTATTATCCTGAGAATGGCGTGATAAAAGCTTGGCGCAACTCGGTTATTATCACTTCCATGAAAATGGGGGCATTGTACCGAGTGCCGTTAAATGCGGATAAGAAGGATGTGCAGGGGGATGTGATTAAATATTTCCACACCGCGAATCGTTACCGTACGGTGTTGGTGAGCCCTGATACGCGGAAAATCTATGTAGCGACAGATAATTTTGGCAACGTTATGGATGAAACCAACCATCCTACGCACGATCACAGCAACCCCGGTTCGATTCTGGTCTTTGAATATACCGGGCAGTAGTAGTGAATAAGGGAGATATCTGATGATATCTCCCTGACTTGAGCCGGAATAGCACGGATTTTTTGGCTTAGCTGCCGTTACTTTACATAAAGAGGGTAAACATCATGCTGTTATGGCAAAAACCTGAGTTTGTTGACCTGCGTCTGGGGCTGGAAGTGACGCTGTACATTTCCAACCGTTAATCGCCCGTCTGCCCGCCTTTCGCGCGGGCATTTCTTTCCCTCTTTTTCTGGTTCAGACATGCAGATAAAAGTTCTCGGCTCCGCGGCGGGCGGCGGCTTTCCCCAGTGGAATTGCAACTGCGACAACTGCCGGGGCGTTCGCAGCCACAGCATCAGCGCCATGCGCCGCACGCAGTCTTCCATCGCCGTCAGCGACGACGGTAAAAACTGGGTGCTGTGCAACGTTTCACCGGATATTTGCCATCAGCTGCTGGCCTCGCCCGAATTGAACAATCCCGACGTGCTGCGCGGCACCGGTATCGGCGCGATCGTGCTGACCGACAGCCAGATCGATCACAGCGCGGGCTTGCTCAATTTGCGTGAGGGGTGCCCGCACCACGTCTGGTGCACGCCTGAAGTGCATGACGATCTCAGCACCGGCTTCCCGGTGTTTCCCATGCTCTCTCACTGGAGCGGCGGGTTGATTCACCACCCGGTGACGCCCGGCGAACCGTTCCGCACGGCGGTCTGCCCAAACGTGCGCTTCACCGCCATTCCGCTGCTCAGCAACGCGCCGCCCTATTCGCCGTACCGCGATCGCCCGCTGCCGGGCCACAATGTGGCGCTGTTCATCGAAGATATCGCGCGCGGGGTCGGCCTGCTGTATGCGCCGGGCCTCGGTGAACCGGACGAAGCACTGATGCCCTGGCTGCGCCGCGCCGACTGCCTGCTGATCGACGGCACGCTGTGGCGCGACAACGAGCTGGCCAACGCCGGCGTGGGGCGCAATACCGGCAAAGACATGGGGCACCTGGCGCTGGCGGAAGAGCACGGGCTGGCGGCCCTGCTCAGCGCCTTGCCCGCCAAACGCAAGATCCTGATCCACATTAACAATACCAACCCGATCCTCAATGAAGACTCGGCAGAGCGGCAAAGTCTGACCGCCGCCGGCATCGAAGTGAGCTGGGACGGCATGAACATCGAACTGTAGGGAATCGCCATGACGCAACCACTCCCACTGACTCCGCAGGAATTTGAAGCGGCGCTGCGCGCCAAAGGCGCTTATTACCACATTCACCACCCGTATCACATCGCGATGCACAACGGCGAAGCGACGCGTGAGCAGATCCAGGGCTGGGTGGCCAACCGCTTCTACTACCAGACCAGCATTCCGATCAAGGATGCGGCGATCATGGCCAACTGCCCGCAGCCGGACACCCGCCGTAAATGGGTGCAGCGCATCCTGGATCATGACGGCTACGGCGGCAGCGAAGGCGGCATCGAGGCCTGGCTGCGCCTCGGCGAGGCCGTCGGCCTGCAGCGCGACGCCCTGCTTTCTGAACAGCTGGTGCTGCCCGGCGTGCGCTTTGCGGTGGACGCCTACGTCAACTTCGCGCGCCGCGCCTGCTGGCAGGAAGCCGCCTGCAGCTCGCTGACCGAACTGTTCGCGCCGCAGATCCACCAGTCGCGCCTCGACAGCTGGCCGCAACACTACCCGTGGATCGACGCCGCCGGTTACGACTATTTCCGCAGCCGCCTCGGCCAGGCCAACCGCGACGTGGAACACGGCCTGGCGCTGGCGCTGGACTATTGCGATACCGTTGAAAAGCAGCAGCGCATGCTGGAGATCCTGCAGTTCAAGCTGGACATTCTGTGGAGCATGCTGGACGCCATGAGCATGGCCTACACCCTGAACCGCCCGCCTTACCACAGCGTGACCGCCGCGCGGGTCTGGCACAACCAGAGGCTGGTGTAATGACGCTGAACCCTGAACATACCCCGGTCTTCCGCCGTGGCTACCGCCTGCAATGGGAGCCGGTGCAAAACAGCCACGTGATCCTCTACCCGGAAGGCATGGCCAAACTGAACGACAGCGCCGCCGCCATCTTGCAGCTGGTCGACGGCCACACCACGCTGAACGGCATCATTGCCCAGCTGAACGCCCGCTTCCCCGGCGCCGACGGCTTGGCGGACGACGTGCTGGAGTTTTTCCAGCGCGCCTACGAACAAAAATGGGTGACCTTCCGTGACTGAACCATGTGCGCCGGCGGTGAATCCGCCCCTCTGGCTGCTGGCGGAGCTGACCTACCGCTGCCCGCTGCAGTGTCCGTACTGCTCCAACCCGCTCGATTTTGCCGCGCAGGAAAAAGAGCTGACCACCGCGCAGTGGATCGAGGTGTTTCGCCAGGCGCGGGCGATGGGCAGCGTGCAGCTCGGCTTCTCCGGCGGCGAGCCGCTGGTGCGTAAAGACCTGCCCGAGCTGATCGCCGCCGCGCGCGATCTCGGGTTTTA
>NZ_JBJNLX010000008.1:0-120109 GCF_052168835.1 Serratia sp. CY40230 | reverse complement strand
AGAAGTGAAACGCCGTAGCGCCGATGGTAGTGTGGGGTCTCCCCATGCGAGAGTAGGACACTGCCAGGCATCAAATAAAGCCGAAAGCCCTGAACTGACGTTCAGGGCTTTTTGCTATGTGCAATACGTAAAAAAGCGCAGCTACGCTGCGCCTTTCAACCACTCGACAATAAAGTCGGCGATGCTTTCCGGTTGATTGAGATCCAGCTGCTTAGCTGAGATGGATAGTGGTCGGTCGCTGGCTACCGCCACGACAAACTGATCCAACATGTCTCCCAACGGTTTGCCGATCTCGGCCCTATAAAGCAGGATTTTGCTGACCGGCTCATGTTTAAACCCTTCAACAAGAATCAAATCGATCTTATCGGCATCAAAACGCTCTGCCAGGTAGCGTAGATCCAAAGGTTGTTGCTCCGGCGTTTCGGTCATTAATGCCCAGCGGCGATCGCTGGCGACCAGCGTTTGCTCGGCGCCCGCTTTACGCAGCTCATAGCTGTCTTTACCCGGCGTATCCACATCCATATCGTGATGCGTATGTTTGATCAGTCCAATCCTTACCTGGCGTTGTTTCAGCAACGGGATCAGCTGTTTGAGCAGGGTGGTTTTCCCCGTTCCGCTGTAGGCGCCGATGGCCAGCAAGGGGGGCAATGAACGATTCATTTCTTTAACTCTCGTGTTTGCTGCCAATGTCGGCAGTCTTCCGGCGTATTCAGGTTATGAAATGCCGCTTGTTGTCCGATGAACACCACGCGTTGTGCGTTAATCTGATGCAAGAACAGCATCAACTTGCGTTCACCGCGCGCCAGATAGTCGGCCAGCTGCGGCGCTATTTGGGTATGCAGTAACGCCAGCGTTGGGTGATCACGTTCGCCATCGCTGGCAAAGGCAGCCGGCGCTGCGCCTTTTTGCCGCCAGAGTTGTGCCACTAAGTCAGCGGGAAAGTCAGGGACGTCACAAGGGACGAAAACCACCCATTCGCTGGAAGATTGCTTGAGCCCGGCCAGCATACCGGCCAACGGCCCGGCGAAATCGGGCGTCAGATCGCCAATCACCGGCAAACCGCTCGCCTGGTAACATGCCTGATTGCGATTGGCACTGATGACGATGGAAGCCACCTGCGGCCGTAACCGAGCCAATATGTGTTGATAGAGTGCGATACCACCAATCGACACCAGGCCTTTGTCTTCACCGCCCATACGCGTGGCCCGTCCACCGGCCAAAATGACGCCGTTGATTTCTTTATGCATCTCGTTTATCCCGCCTTGTCGATGGGCTGATTGTAGCGCTAAAGCAGGCGTGACATCAGGATTTACCTTTATTGACAAGCCGGTTCTTTCACTGTGTGGGTAAGCCTGTTACTTTGTGAGTTTATTCATGCTATTGGACGATATTGAGATGAAAACGCATCGCGTAAACGAGTTGATCGAGCTGTTGCACCCGGCCTGGCAGGAAGATCCCGATCTCAATTTGATGCAGTTTTTGCAAAAGCTGGCGAAGGAAGCGGGCTTCCAGGGCGAGTTGTCCGAACTGAGCGACGATATTCTCATTTATCACCTGAAAATGCGCGGTAGCGCCGGCACGGATCAGATCCCGGGTCTGAAGAAAGATTACGAAGAAGATTTTAAAACGGCGCTGCTGCGCGCTCGCGGCGTTATCAAGGACTGATCCTCGTGCGGTGCGAGAAAGCATAGCGCGTGAAATGCGCCATTAATGCTACTATTTCTCATTCCCGGCACCGTGCTGTCAGCGATCAAACGAACGTTATGAATAACTCTGCTTTTAATTTCGAAACCCTGTCGCCCGATTTGATTATGGACGCGCTAGAAGGAGTTGGCCTGCGCGTCGATTCCGGCCTGACGGCACTGAACAGCTACGAGAACCGCGTCTATCAGTTTATGGACGAAGATCGCCGGCGCTACGTGGTGAAGTTTTACCGCCCGGAGCGCTGGAGCGCCGCACAGATCGGTGAGGAACATCAGTTCGCTCTGGATCTGGCCGGCGCAGAGATCCCGGCGGTGGCGCCGTTGGCGTTGCAAGGCGCTACGCTGCATACGCACGGCGGCTTTTTCTTTGCCCTGTTCCCCAGCGTGGGGGGCCGGCAATACGAGATAGACAATCTGGATCAGTTGGAATGGGTGGGCCGTTTTCTGGGGCGTATCCACCAGGTCGGCGGTGAGCGTTTGTTCGCTGAGCGGCCAACGATGGGGATTGAAGAGTACCTCACCGCCCCGCGTCAGGTGCTGGCCGATTGCGAGCTGCTACCGGCAACGCAGCGTGACGCGTTCCTGCAGGCGACGGATAATCTGATTGCGGCGATCAAGTCGCACTGGCATCTGAACTGGCAGCCGCGCCGTTTGCACGGTGATTGCCATCCGGGCAATATTCTGTGGCGCGATGGCCCGCTGTTCGTCGATCTTGATGACGCGCGCAACGGCCCGGCAGTGCAGGATCTGTGGATGTTGCTGCACGGCGAACGTCGCGATCAACTGATGCAGCTGGATGTCTTGCTGGAGGCGTATAGCGAATTTGCCGAGTTCGATCAGCGCGAGCTGGCGTTGATTGAACCACTGCGGGCGATGCGCATGGTGTATTACCTGGCCTGGGTCGCTCGCCGCTGGCAGGATCCGGCCTTCCCTAAGAGTTTTCCGTGGATGGCGGAGTCTGATTTCTGGTTGTCTCAGACTGCGGCCTTCACCGAACAGGTTAAGCTGTTGCAGGAGCCCCCTCTGCAGCTGACGCCAATGTATTGAAGCTTTAACACAATGGAGAGTTTAGTCTTATGAAAAAAATATGGTTGGCGCTCGTTGGCATGGTGATGGCATTCAGTGCCTCGGCGGCACAGTTTAGCGATGGCGCTCAGTATGTGACTCTGGACAAACCGGTGACCGGCGAGCCGCAGGTGTTGGAGTTCTTCTCCTTCTACTGCCCGCACTGCTACCAGTTCGAGCAGGTCTATCATGTGTCTGAGAACGTAAAGAAAGCGCTGCCTGCCGGCACCAAAATGACCAAGTACCACGTGGAGTTCCTGGGGCCGTTGGGCAAACAGCTGACTCAGGCGTGGGCGGTGGCGATGGCGCTGGGCGTGGAAGACAAGGTGAGCCCGCTGATGTTTGAAGCGGTGCAGAAAACCCAGACCGTGCAAACGCCGGACGATATCCGCAACGTCTTCGTGAAAGCGGGCGTGACCGCCGCAGATTATGACGCGGCCTGGAACAGCTTCGTGGTGAAATCTCTGGTGGTTCAACAGGAGAAAGCCGCAGAAGATCTGCAGCTGCGCGGCGTGCCGGCGGTATTCGTCAACGGCAAATACATGGTTAAAAACGATGGCCTGGACACCAGCTCGATGGACGCTTACGTGAAGCAGTTCGCCGATGTGGTTAAATTCCTCAGCCAGCAGAAATAAGCCTGATTCAACATGAAAAACGCCGGCATCGCCGGCGTTTTTTTATCCGTATTGCCGCTTCAATTTATCCAGCAACCGGTCTTTTTCCTGCCACAGCGTATTCAGCCACAGCTGGAAGCGCCGCTTGAACTGTTTGTCGTTGAAGTAGTCGCCGTGCAGGGTTTCATCGATCGGCAGCGTCTCTATTCTCACCACGATACGCGTCAGCCGCCCACACAGCATATCCATAAAAGGCCGCTGGTTATTTTCCGGATAGAGCAGAGTAACGTTCAACACTTTGTCGAACTGATTACCCAGCGCGCTGAGCGTAAACGCGATGCCGGCGGCTTTGGGCGCCAGCAAATTGCGATACGGCGAATTGCTTTTAATTTTCTTGGCTTCAGTGAAGCGCGAACCCTCGACGAAATTGACGATGGTGGTTGGACGCTGGCGGAATTTTTCGCAGGAACGGCGCGTCGTTTCGATATCCTTGCCGCGTTTTTCCGGGTGCTTGAGCAAATAGGCGCGGGAATAACGCTTCATGAATGGCATATCCAGCGCCCAGCAGGCCAGGCCGACAAAAGGCACCCAGGCGAGCTGTTGCTTGAGGAAATACTTATTCATTGGAATATGATTTCTGAACAGCACGCATAACACGACAATGTCCGACCAGCTTTCGTGGTTGCTGATCAGCAGATACCAGTTTTTGCGATCCAACCCTTCCAGCCCTTCAATATCCCAACGCAATTGCCCGTTAATGCGCAATAACAGCGCCAGCCCTTGGCACCAACACCACATCATGAAATCGGCGAAAGCCGAGATATATCGCCAAACGGCGGGAATGGGCACCAGGAGTTTCACGATGCCGGCCAGCGTGATGGGGATGGAGCACAACACCGTCACCAGAATGGTAAGTATGACGGAAATGATAAAGATAACAGGCGTTAACAATCTTGGCATGATTATGGGCTGACGGTTGTTGGGAACATCGTTGCATGCCAAAGCGCATGAACAAAAACGCATTTTAACAGAAATCGCCGGGGTAAAGCGCCGCTAAAAATCACTGTTTTTCGTCTCGATGGATAACCATTTGCTGAGTTTTCGTGCAACTTGTCCAGCTTGTGCTATGGTAATTGAGGCGCCGAATTTGATTAATAGTGCGATTAAAATCCGGCGAAAGTTATATCCACAAATTCAATAAATGCCAGTAATAAAGCGTCGCCGGAATTCGTTCTTTTAACGCGGTGATTTAAATAGGAATTTTATTCGCCGTTATAACGATAATCGCAGCGTTATAATTCGGTCTCTTTTCTATGCACAAAGTTATCCACAGGTAAGATCTTGCGGATCCTCGCACACAATCACATCATTTTCGTCCGCAATGCACGCTAAGGTTCGTCTCCGGCGGCCAGCTATGGCATGCTTACCCCTATGTCCGATCACGATAAAGAAACGCTATGGCCCAGATTGCAGAAAACCCACTAATCCTGGTTGACGGTTCCTCCTACCTCTACCGCGCTTATCACGCCTTCCCGCCGCTGACCAACTCGGCGGGCGAGCCGACCGGCGCGATGTACGGCGTGCTGAATATGCTGCGCAGCCTGCTGCTGCAGTATCAACCGAGCCACGTTGCCGTGGTGTTTGATGCCAAAGGGAAAACCTTCCGCGATGATCTCTTCGCTGAATACAAATCACACCGGCCGCCGATGCCGGACGATCTGCGCGCGCAGATCGAGCCGCTGCACAGCATGGTCAAGGCGATGGGCCTGCCGCTGCTGGTGACGCCCGGCGTTGAGGCGGACGACGTTATCGGTACGCTGGCGCTGGAGGCCGAAAAGGCCGGCCATGCGGTGCTGATCAGCACCGGCGACAAAGACATGGCGCAGCTGGTGACGCCGAACGTCACCCTAATCAACACTATGAACAACACGATCCTCGGCCCGCAGGAAGTGTGCGACAAGTACGGCATTCCGCCGGAGTTGATCATCGACTTCCTGGCGCTGATGGGCGATTCATCGGACAACATTCCCGGCGTACCGGGCGTGGGCGAGAAAACCGCCCAGGCGTTGCTGCAGGGGATCGGCGGGCTGGATGCGCTGTACGGCAATCTGGAGAACATCGCCACGCTGAGCTTCCGCGGCGCCAAAACCATGGCGGCCAAGCTGGAGCAGAACAAAGAGGTCGCGTACCTCTCCTATAAACTGGCGACGATCAAAACCGACGTCGAACTGGATCTGACCTGCGCGGACCTGACGGTATCCGAGCCGGATGTCGATACGCTGCAACAGCTGTTCAAACAGTACGAGTTCAAACGCTGGCTGGCGGACGTGGAAGCCGGCGTCTGGCTGGAAAACAAGAAAGGCGCGGGCGCGAAAGCTGCTGGTGTCGCCAAACCGGCAGCCGCCGTGGAAGCGCCGAAAGCCTTGGCGGAAGCCAAGCTGTCCCAGGACGGATATGTCACTATCCTGGATGAAGCGACCTTTACCGACTGGCTGGCGCGGCTGAAAAAGGCCGACGTGTTTGCCTTCGATACCGAAACCGACGGTCTGGATACCCTGACTGCCAACCTGATCGGCCTGTCCTTCGCGATCGCGCCGGGTGAAGCGGCTTATTTGCCGGTGGCGCACGATTACCTGGATGCGCCGGCGCAGCTGGATCGCGCTTATGTGCTGGAGGCGCTCAAGCCGCTGCTGGAGGACGAGAAGGCGCTCAAGGTCGGGCAAAACCTGAAGTTCGACATGAGCCTGCTGGCGCGCTACGGCATCGAGATGCGCGGCATCGCCTACGACACCATGCTGGAGTCCTATGTGCTGGACAGCGTCGGCGGCCGTCACGATATGGACAGCCTGGCCGATCGTTATCTGGGCCACAAAACCATCACCTTCGAAGAGATCGCCGGCAAGGGCAAAAACCAGCTGACGTTCAACCAGATCGCGCTGGAGCAGGCGGCGCCTTACGCCGCCGAAGACGCCGATGTCACGCTGCAGCTGCACCTGGCGATGTGGCCGCAGCTGAAACAGAGCGCGGAACTGCTGACGGTATTCAATGAGATTGAAATGCCGCTGCTGCCGGTGCTGTCGCATATCGAACGCACCGGGGTGCTGATCGATCCGGCCATTTTGTCGGCCCACTCCCAGGAGTTGGCCAAGCGTCTGGCAGAGTTGGAGGCGCAGGCCCACGAGCTGGCGGAAGAGCCGTTCAACCTGGCGTCGACCAAGCAGCTGCAGGCGATCCTGTACGAAAAACAAAAGCTGCCGGTGCTGAAGAAAACCCCGGGCGGGGCGCCGTCCACCAACGAAGAGGTGCTGGCCGAGCTGGCGCTGGACTACCCGCTGCCGAAGGTGATCCTGGAATACCGCGGCCTGGCGAAACTGAAGACCACCTATACCGACAAGCTGCCGCTGATGATCAATCCGGTCAGCGGCCGGGTGCATACCTCGTACCATCAGGCGGTGACCGCCACCGGCCGCCTCTCCTCGAGCGATCCGAACCTGCAGAATATCCCGGTGCGCAACGAAGAAGGGCGGCGCATTCGCCAGGCCTTTATTGCGCCGGAAGGCTACCGCATCGTTGCGGCCGACTACTCGCAGATCGAGCTGCGCATCATGGCGCATCTGTCACAGGATGAGGGGCTGCTGAAGGCCTTTGCCGAAGGGAAAGACATTCACCGTGCCACGGCGTCGGAAGTTTTCGGCGTGCCGTTGGATAAAGTGACCGGCGAGCAGCGCCGCAGCGCCAAGGCGATTAACTTTGGTTTGATTTACGGCATGAGCGCTTTCGGCCTGGCGCGTCAGTTGGGGATCCCGCGTGGGGAAGCCCAGCGCTATATGGATCTCTACTTCGAGCGTTACCCGGGCGTGCTGGATTACATGGAGCGCACCCGTCAGCAGGCTTCCGAGCAGGGCTATGTCAGCACGCTGGACGGCCGCCGTCTGTATCTGCCGGACGTCCGCTCCAGCAACGCCATGCGCCGCAAGGCGGCCGAGCGCGCCGCCATCAACGCCCCGATGCAGGGCACGGCAGCCGATATCATCAAGCGTGCGATGATCGAGGTCGACGCCTGGCTGCAAGGGCAGGAGAAGCCGTTGGTGCGCGCAATCATGCAGGTACACGATGAATTGGTGTTCGAGGTGCATGAATCGGTGATCGAAGAAGCCAGCCAGCGCATCCGCCAACTGATGGAAGGCAGCATGGCCCTGGCGGTGCCGCTGAAAGTCGATGTGGGCGTCGGCATGAACTGGGATGAAGCGCACTGATCGCCGTATGCGCTAACTGGCGAGAAGCTAAGCACTTTTCGTAATTAAGCTACAAGATGCGGCGATAGTTTCCCCAACTTCGCCGTTCTTGCGCCGCAGATTGTGTAAGTAAACTACAAAAAATTCTTTTTCCCTGCGAAAAAATGATGTAGAGTTACAGGCGTAGGGTACAGAGGTAAGATGTTCTATCTTTCAGACCTTTTACTTCACGTAATCGGATTTGGCTGAATATTTAGCCGCCCCAGTCAGTATTGACTGGGGCGTTTTTTATTGTAAAAACAGCAGCAAACCATACGTTTTTCCTATCGCTCGGCCCCGCTTTTCATTTCAGCTTTCGCTCCCTCAATCCGCGTAATTCGGCGAGACAAGCCCGTTTTGGCAATAAGTCTTTATGATGGCTTTATTTCAAAAGTGTAATTAGATAACAAAAAATCCCGCCTGCGGCCGATCTGCGGGCATAAAAAAGCCGATGCGGCTAGGCATCGGCTCAAGCGTGCGATCAGGGCTTATTCGCCGATGTCCTCTTCCGGCAGCACTTCCGGCGGGATCTCGTTAAACCAGGTGTCCAACTTCTGGCGCAGCTTGTCGACGCCGATCTTTTTCAGCGATGAGAAGGCTTCGACCTGGATATCCCCCATAAACGGCAGCACCGCTTCACGTACCATGTTGAGCTGCGCCTTGCGTGCGCCGGAGGCCAGCTTGTCGGCCTTGGTCAGCAACACCAGCACCGGCGTGCCGACGTCGACCGCCCACTGGATCATCTGCTGGTCGAGATCTTTCAGCGGATGGCGGATATCCATCAGCACCACCAGTCCTTTCAGGCTGTTACGCATCTGCAGGTATTCGCCCAGCGCGCGTTGCCATTTGCGCTTCATTTCTTCCGGCACTTCGGCGTAGCCATAACCTGGCAGGTCGACCAGACGAATGCCGTCTTCCACTTCGAACAGGTTGATCAGCTGGGTGCGCCCCGGCGTCTTACTGGTGCGCGCCAGGCTTTTTTGGTTGGTCAGCGTATTCAGCGCGCTGGATTTACCGGCGTTGGAACGGCCGGCAAAGGCGACTTCAATTCCTGCATCCCCCGGCAGATGGCGAATATCGGGTGCGCTGGTGACGAAATGGGTCACATGATAGTTGTAGTTCTTGCTGGTCAAAATTTTTCGTCTCCGTGAGGATGGCTAACTGGTTGGCGATTATAACTGCATCAGCGGTAAAAATGGCGTGTTTCTCCGTTTTTAAGCGGCGGGGCGCGATAAAACGACAGTTAAGCCGACCGTACGTTGTGAGACATTTGCCATTCGAATCGCGGGTAATGTCGCTTTATTCGAAAGTAATATTTCTGTTTTTATTTTAAAAACAACATGTTGTTTTTTCGTTGTGTGGAAATGTCAGTCAAATCGGCGTCAGGTGCCTTGAGCCTTCGCAACAATAACGTAAAGTACTCGTTAACGCAGGGTTGCGCAGGATTAGGGAACATCCGGGAAGGATGACAAATCTCAGGGAATGCACAGGGTGTGCAATGAGTGCCAGGATGAACGCAAAAGGAAGTGACCCTTTCGCACCGGAATAGGCGGCAGGCACATCGGATGGTGAAGTATCGGCAGTTTGGATGCCCGCAGGAAGCGCGCTCGGGAAGAGCGGATGCGAATGGATTGCGCCATGGACGATTTTCCTTTCAGGATGAAGGACGTAGTGGCAGGGAATGCGGTTATAGCAGAAGGAAAAACCGGGATGTTGCATGTACGCAAGGAGCGCGTAACAGGAATACCCTTCGCAAGAAGGTGCGAAATAGGCGGCAGGTTTAACCTGCCGCCTTTTTTCTTTGTCCGCTTTCTGCTAGATTCCGCCGCAATTCTATACTGAATCTACATACCTAAGAGCACACGCTATGAACCAGCCATCAAAAGCACCTCGCGGCAGCGCGGCGAAGTCAAAAACGAAAAAGAAAAGCCGTATGGAGCTCGATCAGGAAGCGCGCGAGCGCAAACGCCTGAAAAAACGCCGCGGCCACGCTTCCGGTTCACGCACCCAGGTTGAGTCCGGCAGCCAGAAAAACAAATCGGCGGCGGAAGCCAAAGATCCGCGTATCGGCAGTAAAGTGCCGGTTGCGCTGGTGGTCGACGAAACCAAAGTGAAGGCCAAACCGCAGCCGAAGCCAAAGGCCGAAGCGAAACCGCGCCTGTCGCCGGAAGAAGAGCTGGCGAAGCTGGAAAATGACGAACGCCTGAACGCGCTGCTGGATCGCATCGACGATGGCGAAACGTTGAACGCGCAAGAGCAGGCGTATGTCGACAAGACGCTGGATCGTATCGATGTGCTGATGGACGTGCTGGGCATCGAGCTGGGCGATGAAGACGACGAGGAAGAAGAAGAGAAGCAGGAAGATATTCTGAAGCTGCTGAAAGGCGGTAACCCGAAGGACGCCTTTTAACGCGCCATGTGGCTGATCCCGACAATAGCCCTACTCTTGATGTGTTATCTGCTGTGGTTATTCGGTAAACTATGGCGGCTGTCTAAGCGCAAAGCGCGTTTTCGCAGCGCTTCCGTGGCCAGACAGCGCAGACAACCGCCTCTCTCCCGGCCCGGTAGAAAAAGATATCGGAAGGAGTGAGCATGTCAGAGCAGACGATTGTCTGGGATTTGGCCCTGATCCAAAAATATAACTACTCAGGGCCGCGTTATACCTCATACCCCACGGCGCTCGAGTTTAACCAGCGCTACGACGAAGCGGCGTTTCAACGCGCCGCGGTGCGCTACCCTGAGCGGCCGCTGTCGCTGTACGTGCATATCCCTTTCTGCCATAAGCTGTGCTATTTCTGCGGCTGCAACAAGCTGGTGACGCGCCAGACGCACAAGGCCGACGAATACCTGAACGTTTTGGCGCAAGAGATCGCCAGCCGTGCGCCGCTGTTCGCCGGCCGCAAGGTTGGCCAGATGCACTGGGGCGGCGGTACGCCAACCTACCTGGACAAAGCGCAAATCAGCCGGCTGGTGGCGCTGCTGCGCGAACATTTTGATTTTCTGCCCGATGCGGAGATGTCGATCGAAGTCGATCCGCGCGAGATAGAGCTGGATGTGCTCGATCATTTACGCGCCGAAGGCTTTAACCGTTTGAGCATGGGGGTGCAGGATTTCAACAAGCAGGTGCAGCAGTTGGTCAATCGCGAGCAGGATGAAGCCTTCATTTTCGCCCTGATCGAGCGGGCCAAAGCGCTGGGCTTCCGCTCGACCAATATCGATCTGATCTACGGCCTGCCGAAACAGACGCCGGAAAGCTTCGCCTTCACCCTGCAGCGGGTAGCTGAACTGAATCCCGATCGCCTCAGCGTGTTCAACTACGCGCATATGCCGAATTTATTCGCCGCCCAGCGCAAAATCAAAGACGCCGATCTGCCCAGCGCGCAGCAGAAACTGGATATCCTGCAGCAGAGCATCGCGTTCCTGACTGACGCCGGCTATCAGTTTATCGGCATGGATCACTTTGCACGTCCGGACGATGAGCTGGCGATTGCGCAACGAGAAGGCAAGCTGCACCGCAATTTCCAGGGCTACACCACCCAGGGCGACAGCGATCTGCTGGGGTTGGGCGTGTCGGCCATCAGCATGCTCGGCGACAGCTATGCGCAGAACCAGAAAGAGCTGAAGCGTTACTATGACAGCGTACCGGCGCAGGGCAACGCCCTGTGGCGCGGGCTGGCGCTGACGGACGACGATTGCCTGCGGCGCGATCTGATCAAAACGCTGATCTGCAACTTCCGGTTGGCGTATCAGCCGCTCGAACGGCAATACGGCATCAATTTCACCGCTTACTTCGCCAAAGACCTGCAGCTGCTGGCGCCGTTTGAACGCGATGGGCTGGTGGAGCGCGACGAGCAGGGCATTCGCGTGACGCCGCGCGGGCGCTTGCTGATCCGCAATATCTGCATGTGTTTTGACCGCTATCTGCGGCAACAGGCGCGCAGCCAGCAGTTCTCACGGGTGATCTGAGGATGAAAAAACAGCCGCTGATGCGGCTGTTTTTTTAACTGAAGAAGTTAATCAGCGCGGCGCACAACACCGCGGCAACCGCCGCCTGCGGGGTGTGGCTGGCGGCGGAGCCCAGCTCCGCGCCCTGAGAAATGAATGCGATGAATGAGTCCAGCATCGTCAACCTCCAGAGTGTGCGACACGATCATACTGCGCCCGCACCGGCTGTAAAGCCTGAGGTTGGCGTTTTTTTGTGCGCCGGACTGCGTTTTTCATCATCCACCCCGTTCCTATTCCATGCCCAGTTCTTTAAGCTTGCGGGTCAGGGTATTGCGCCCCCAGCCCAGCAGGCGCGCGGCTTCCTGTTTGTGCCCTTGGGTGTGGCGCAGGGCGGTGGTGAGCAGCGTGCGCTCCATTTCCGGCTGCGCTTCCGACAGCAGATTTTGATGACCGGAACGCAGCGCGCGATCGGCCCACTGCGCCAGCAGCGTGGCCCAGCTGTCCGGCAGACTGTGGCTGGGGCTTTCCGGCGCGGCGGTTTCGAACAGTTCGCCCGGCAGATCCTGAATCAGCACCTCTTGCCCGGCGGCCATCACCGTCAGCCAGCGGCAGGTGTTCTCCAGCTGGCGCACGTTGCCCGGCCAGGGCAGGCGGGTCAGCGCGGTTTCGGTTTCCGGATGCAGGTTCTTGGCCTCGACGCCCAGCTCCTTGGCGGCGATCTGCAGGAAGTGGCGCGCCAGCCGCGGGATGTCTTCACGGCGTTCGCGCAGCGGCGGCAGGTGTACGCGGATCACGTTCAGGCGGTGGAACAGATCCTCGCGGAACTTGCCTTCTTGTACCCGCAGCTCCAGGTTCTGGTGCGTGGCGGCGATGATGCGTACGTCGACCTTCACCGGCGCATAGCCGCCGACCCGGTAGAACTGGCCGTCCGCCAGCACCCGCAGCAGGCGCGTTTGCACGTCGAGCGGCATATCGCCGATCTCGTCGAGGAACAGCGTGCCGCCGTCGGCCTGTTCAAAGCGCCCCTGACGGATTTGGTTAGCGCCGGTGAAGGCGCCTTTCTCGTGGCCGAACAGCTCGGACTCGATCAGATCCTTGGGAATAGCGGCCATATTCAGGGCGATGAACGGTGATTTGGCGCGCGGGCTGTGGCGGTGCAGCGCATGTGCCACCAGCTCTTTACCGGTGCCGGATTCGCCGTTGATCAGCACGCTGATCGACGAACGCGAGAGCCGGCCGATGATGCGAAACACGTCCTGCATCGCCGGCGCTTCGCCGATGATGTCCGCCGCCGGATCGCTGGCCGGCTGGCTGCGCACCGGCTGCTGCTGTTCCTGATAATGGCTGATGGCGCGCTCGACCAGCGCCACCGCTTCGTCGATGTCGAACGGTTTCGGCAGGTAGTCGAAGGCCCCTTGCTGATAGGCGCTGACGGCCGCGTCCAAATCCGAATGCGCGGTCATGATGATCACCGGCAGCATCGGGTGGCGCTGTTTGATCTGCTTGAGCAGCGCCAGACCATCAATGCCCGGCATGCGGATATCGGACAGCAGCACGTCGGGGGTTTGCGTGGCCAAGGCTTCCAGCACGTCATTGCCGCCTTCGAAGGTGGCGCAGCTCAGGCCCGCGCCGGTGAGCGCGCGCTCAAGCACCCAGCGGATGGAGCTATCGTCATCGACGATCCAGACTATCCCTCGTTGCATTGCAAACCTCACTGGCGAATGGGCAGGTAGACCGAGAATTCGGTATGACCTGGCCAACTGTTGAACTCAATTTTTCCGCAATGCTGATCGATCAGATTGCGGGCGATGGATAATCCCAGGCCGGTACCGCCTTCACGGCCGCTGACCATCGGGTAGAACAGCGTGTCCTGCAGCTGCGCCGGCACGCCGGGGCCGTCGTCTTCGACGTCGATGCGCGCCGCCAGGCGGTAGCGGGTGCCGTGCAACGTAATCTGAAACGCGGTGCGGGTGCGCAGCGTGATGGTGCCGCCCGCCTCACCCAGCGCCTGCAGCGCATTGCGGGTGATGTTCAGCAGCACCTGTTCTATCTGATCCGGGTCGTGGGCCATTTCCGGCAGGCTGGGATCGTAGTCGCGCACCAGCGTGACGTTATCCGGCATTTCCAGCGACACCAGCTGGCAGACGCGCTCTGCGACCTGATGGATGCTCTGGGTGATGTGCTGGCCGGGCCGCTGCGGCCCGAGCAGACGATCCACCAGATTGCGCAGCCGATCGGCCTGCTCAATGATCACCTTGGTGTATTCGGTCAGCGCCGGATCGGGCAGCGCTTTGGCCAGCAGCTGCGCCGCGCCGCGCAGGCCGCCCAGCGGGTTTTTAATTTCGTGCGCCAAACCGCGCACCAGATCGCGGGCCGCCACCTGTTGGGCATGCTGCAGCTGTTCCTGGCTCAGGCGGCGCTGATTGTCCATCGGTGCCAGTTCGACCAAGATATAGCCTTCCGGCAGCGCCTGAGCGGTCAGGGAAAGGATATGCGCGCGGCCGTCGACCACCAGAGTCACTTCGTTGTCGGTGAAGCCCTGTCCGGCGCGCAGGCTTTCGCGCATCAAAGAGACGTTCAGCGAAAAATAACCGAGCAAATCGGGCAGCGGCGTGCCGAACAGCTTGCGGGAGCTTTGCGCCAGCAACTGCTGTGCCGCCGGGTTGGCGTAGTGAACCGCCAGTGAGTCATCCAACAGCAGGATGCTGTTGATGAGTGAATTGAGGATCTGCCCAGCATCGGGCAGCTTGCCAGTTGCCATACAGCAGACTCCTGCACCTTTTTAGTGCATCTATCCTACTCCATCCGGGATCGGCGCGGTATGGAATAGTTTTGCAGAAAATACGGTGGAGAAAAAAACCCATCCGAAGATGGGCTGAAAGTTTCCACGGCAACAAAAAAGCGATAACAAAAATTGTGGGCGCCGTCCGCCAGGGCAGACGGCGCGGGTAGAACTTAGACGCTGTAGTACAGTTCGAACTCAACCGGGTGTGGCGTCATGCGAATGCGGTCCATCTCTTCTTTGCGCAGTTCGATGTAGGCATCGATCGCATCGTCGGTGAACACGCCGCCACGGGTCAGGAACTCGCGGTCTTCGTTCAGTGCGGCCATCGCCTCGTCCAGCGAGCCGGCCACTTTTGGGATCTCGGCTTCTTCTTCCGGCGGCAGGTCGTACAGGTTTTTGTCCATGGCGTCGCCAGGATGGATCTTGTTGATGATGCCGTCCAGGCCGGCCATCAGCAGCGCGGCGAAGCACAGGTATGGGTTAGCCGCCGGATCCGGGAAGCGGGCTTCGATGCGGCGCGCTTTCGGGCTGGCGACCACCGGGATACGGATGGACGCGGAGCGGTTACGGGCGGAGTAAGCCAGCATCACCGGCGCTTCGTAGCCTGGCACCAGACGTTTGTACGAGTTGGTGGTCGGGTTGGCCAGCGCGTTGATCGCCTTGGCGTGCTTGATGATGCCGCCGATGTAGAACAGTGCGGTTTCAGACAGGCCGCCGTATTTGTCGCCGGCGAACAGGTTGGTGCCGTTCTTGGACAGCGACATGTGGCAGTGCATGCCGGAACCGTTGTCGCCGAACATGGGTTTCGGCATGAAGGTCGCGGTCTTACCGAAGGCGTGCGCCACGTTGTGCACCACGTACTTGTAGATCTGAATTTCGTCGGCTTTCTTGGTCATGGTGTTGAAGCGGGTCGCCACTTCGTTCTGACCGGCGGTCGCCACTTCGTGGTGGTGCGCTTCAACCACCAGGCCCATCTCTTCCATGGTCAGACACATGGTGGAACGCAGATCCTGCGAAGAGTCGACCGGTGGAACCGGGAAGTAACCGCCTTTCACCGCCGGACGGTGGCCTTTGTTGCCGCCGTCGTATTTTGTGCCGGAGTTCCAGGCGCCTTCGATATCGTCGATCGCCACGTGGGAACCGCGGATGCTGCTGCCGAAGCGGATGTCGTCGAACAGGAAGAACTCAGGCTCTGGCCCGAACAGCACGGTGTCCGCGATGCCGGAGGAGCGCAGGAAGTCTTCGGCGCGTTTGGAGATGGAACGCGGGTCGCGATCGTAGCCTTGCATGGTGCCCGGCTCGAGAATGTCACAGCGAATGATCAGCGTAGGTTCTTCGAAGAACGGATCCAGAACCGCCGTGCTGGCGTCCGGCATCAGCACCATGTCAGATTCGTTGATGCCCTTCCAACCACCGATAGAGGAGCCGTCAAACATTTTACCTTCTTCGAAGAAGTCGGCGTTTACCTGGTGAGCCGGGATAGTCACGTGCTGTTCCTTACCCTTGGTGTCAGTGAAACGCAGGTCTACGAATTTCACTTCATGCTCATTCAGCATCGTCAAAACGTGTTCAGCGGACATACTTAACTCTCCCGGTTTATCATTGTCGTCGTCGTGGAACGAATCTGTGGAACTGGCTTTTTTTCGCCTTGAAAAGACTAAAGCGAAAAGCGTGCCAACTTTTAAAAAAGGCTTTCATCGCCTTTCTGTGCGGGTTTTACCCAACCACAGTATGCACCATCAGTGATAAATTGCACTGAAATGGTGCAATTGGGGTGAGTGTGGGCACTGAAATGGTGCAAAAGTGCAACGATTGCGGCTTTTTGCACCGTGAAAGGGATCACAAACTGACCGGTACGCGGTTGTTTATAAGAGATGGTTGTGATCTTGTTTAGTCCCTCGCTTAATACGTGTACAATAGCGCGCTATTTCTAATGCCCGAGGCAAAGCTGTGATCGAAAATTTGCGTAACATCGCCATTATTGCCCACGTTGACCATGGTAAAACCACCCTGGTTGATAAGCTGCTGCAACAATCCGGTACTTTCGGAGAGCGTGCGGAAGCCACCGAACGCGTAATGGACTCCAACGATTTGGAGAAAGAGCGTGGGATTACCATCCTCGCAAAAAACACCGCCATTAATTGGAACGGTTACCGTATCAACATCGTGGATACCCCGGGACACGCCGACTTCGGCGGCGAGGTAGAGCGCGTGATGTCGATGGTTGACTCGGTGCTGCTGGTTGTGGATGCAATGGATGGCCCTATGCCGCAAACCCGCTTCGTGACCAAGAAGGCCTTCGCCAACGGTCTGAAGCCGATCGTGGTCATCAACAAGGTTGACCGTCCTGGCGCGCGCCCTGACTGGGTTGTGGATCAGGTGTTCGACCTGTTCGTGAACCTCGACGCGACCGACGAGCAGCTCGACTTCCCGATCATCTACGCTTCTGCGTTGAACGGCATCGCCGGCGTCGACCACACCGACATGGCGGAAGACATGACCCCGCTGTATCAGGCTATCGTCGACCACGTGTCTGCGCCGCAGGTTGAGCTGGAAGCGCCATTCCAGATGCAGATCTCCCAGTTGGACTACAACAACTACCTGGGCGTTATCGGCATCGGCCGCATCAAGCGCGGTAAAGTGAAGCCGAACCAGCAGGTCACCATCATCGACAGCGAAGGCAAAACTCGCAACGGTAAAGTGGGTAAAGTGCTGGGTCACCTGGGTCTGGAGCGTATCGACAGCACCCTGGCGGAAGCGGGCGACATCATCGCCATCACCGGCCTGGGCGAGCTGAACATCTCCGACACCATCTGCGACACCAACGCCGTAGAAGCGCTGCCGGCGCTGTCCGTCGACGAACCGACCGTAACCATGTTCTTCAACGTCAACACCTCGCCGTTCTGCGGTAAAGAAGGCAAGTACGTGACGTCGCGTCAGATCCTTGACCGTCTGAACAAAGAGCTGGTGCACAACGTGGCGCTGCGCGTCGAAGAAACCGACGATGCGGATGCCTTCCGCGTATCCGGTCGTGGCGAGCTGCACCTGTCGGTGCTGATCGAAAACATGCGTCGCGAAGGTTTCGAGCTGGCGGTTTCCCGTCCGAAAGTTATCTTCCGCGAAATCGATGGCCGCAAGCAGGAGCCATTCGAGAACGTAACGCTGGATATCGAAGAGCAGCATCAGGGTTCCGTGATGCAGGCGATGGGCGAGCGTAAAGCCGACCTGAAAAATATGGATCCGGACGGTAAGGGCCGCGTGCGTCTCGACTACGTGATCCCAAGCCGCGGTCTGATCGGCTTCCGTAACGAATTCATGACCATGACTTCGGGTACCGGCCTGCTGTACTCCACCTTCAGCCACTACGACGACGTGCGTCCGGGCGAAGTGGGCCAGCGTCAGAACGGCGTGCTGATCTCCAACGGCCAGGGCAAAGCGGTCGCGTTCGCGCTGTTCGGCCTGCAGGATCGCGGCAAGCTGTTCCTGGGCCACGGTGCGGAAGTGTATGAAGGCCAGATCATCGGTATTCACTCACGTTCCAACGACCTGACCGTAAACTGCCTGACCGGTAAGAAGCTGACCAACATGCGTGCTTCCGGTACTGACGAAGCGACTACCCTGGTTCCGGCCATCAAAATGACCCTGGAGCAAGCTCTGGAGTTCATCGATGACGACGAACTGGTAGAAGTAACGCCAACCTCGATCCGTATCCGTAAGCGTCACCTGACGGAAAACGATCGTAAGCGTGCCAGCCGCGGTCCTAAAGACGCTTAATCGCTGATTGAGTGTCTCATGCTTAGGGCGCGGTTCTCGCGCCCTGAGTTTTTTCCTCTGTTGTTCCCCGTTTGTGCGGCGCGCTATGCGCTTTTCCGTTCGCTCCCTGTTCAGCTGTTCCTTTTCCCGCTACAGTGAAATCTCACCGGCCCATCAGGAGAGGACTATGCTGTATATCTTTGATTTAGGTAATGTGATCGTCGATATCGATTTCAAGCGTGTGCTGGGCGTGTGGAGCAATTTGAGCGGCACGCCGTTGGCGGTGCTGTCCGATCGTTTCGCCATGGGTGAGGTGTTCCAGCAACATGAGCGCGGTGAAATCAGCGATGAAGACTTCGCCGGCAAGCTGTGCGATGAAATGGGCATTGCGCTCAGCTTCGAACAATTCGCCACCGGCTGGCAGGCGGTATTTGTCGCGCTGCGCCCGGAAGTGATCGACATCATGCAGCGCCTGCGCAACGAAGGCCACCGGGTGGTGGTGCTGTCGAACACCAACCGTCTGCACTGCAACTACTGGCCGCAGCACTATCCTGAAGTGGCCGCCGCCGCCGATCATCTCTATTTGTCGCAAGATCTCGGCATGCGCAAGCCGGAGGCCGATATCTATCAACATGTGCTGGCCGCGGAAAACACCGCCGCCGCCGACGCGGTGTTCTTCGACGATCACCCGGCGAACGTCCTCGCCGCGCAGGCGCTGGGGATCAAGACGGTGCACGTCACCGATCGCGACGTGGTGCCGGCCTATTTTGCTCAATGAGCGCAGGGCGCGTTAAGCTTAAGGCGTATCAACGGACATCAAGGAGTGACCATGTCGTTTTTCCGCCGCAAGAAGCTGCCCTCTGCGATTAAGCCCGGCGTCACCTTCGGACGGCTGCTGTACCAGCGTATCGATCATGATGGCCTGACGATGTTGGCGGGCCATCTCGCCTATGTTTCCCTGCTGTCGCTGGTGCCGCTGGTCACCGTGGTGTTCGCGCTGTTCGCGGCTTTCCCGATGTTTTCCGACATCAGCGAGCAGCTGAAGAGCTTTATCTTTTCCAATTTCGTGCCGGCCGCCGGCAACGTGATCCAGAACTACCTGGAACAGTTCGTCGCCAATTCCAACAAGATGACCGCCGTCGGCACCTGCGGGCTGATCGTCACTGCGCTGTTGCTGATTTCCTCGGTGGACAGCGTGCTGAACACCATCTGGCGCAGCAAGAACAAACGGCCGATCGTCTTCTCCTTCGCCGTGTACTGGATGGTGCTGACGCTGGGGCCGCTGCTGGTGGGCGCCAGCATGGCCATCAGTTCTTACCTGCTTTCGCTCAACTGGCTGGCGCAGACCGGTGTCAATGGCCTGGTGGATCAGGTGCTGCGCATCTTCCCGTTGATTTTGTCGTGCATCTCCTTCTGGCTGCTGTATTGCATCGTGCCGACGGTGCGCGTGCCGCCCAAAGACGCGCTGATTGGCGCGGTGGTGGCCGGATTGCTGTTTGAGCTGGGCAAGAAGGGATTCGCGCTGTACGTCACCATGTTCCCTTCCTATCAGCTGATTTACGGCGTGCTGGCGGTGATCCCGATTTTATTCCTGTGGGTCTACTGGAGCTGGTGTATCGTGTTACTCGGCGCGGAAATTACCGTGACCATCGGCGAATACCGCGACTACCGCCGGCAGAAGGCGGAGCAACAGGAACCAAAACCAGAAGGGCAGCAGGAATGATTGCGTTAATTCAACGGGTGTTAAACGCCAGCGTCACGGTGGGTGGCGAGACGGTAGGCAAAATTGGCCCCGGTTTGTTAGTGTTATTGGGCGTGGAGCAGGGCGATAACGAGCAAAAAGCGCAGCGCCTGTGCGAACGCGTGTTGGGATACCGCATTTTCGGCGACGAGAACGACAAGATGAACCTCAACGTCCAGCAGGCCGGGGGCAGCGTGCTAGTCGTTTCGCAGTTCACCCTGGCGGCGGACACCCAGAAAGGCATGCGGCCCAGCTTCTCGCGCGGCGCCGCGCCGCAAGAAGCCGATCGGTTGTATCAATATTTTGTTGGCCAGTGCCGCGAACGCGGCGTAGAGACCCAGACCGGCGAGTTCGCCGCCGACATGCAGGTGGCGCTGGTCAACGATGGTCCGGTGACATTCTGGCTACAGGTCTAAGCATTCGGAGAACAGGCGTCTATGTATCACCTACGAGTACCCGTAACAGAGCAAGAACTGAAAGAGTATTACCAGTTTCGCTGGGAAATGCTGCGCAAGCCGCTGCACCAGCCGGTGGGTTCGGAAAAGGATGCCTATGACGCCATGGCCCATCACCAAATGGTGGTGGACGAGGCCGGTAAAATCGTCGCCATCGGGCGGCTGTACATCAATGCCGACAACGAGGCGGCGATCCGTTTTCTGGCGGTAGACCCGACGCTGCAGGATAAAGGGCTGGGGACGCTGGTGGCGATGACGCTGGAGTCCGTCGCGCGGCAGGAAGGCGTGAAGCGGGTGGTGTGCAGCGCCCGTGAAGATGCGGTGGATTTCTTTGCCAAGCTGGGGTTCGTTAATCAGGGCGAGATCACTGCGCCGCAGACCACCCCGATCCGCCACTTTTTGATGATCAAACCGGTAGCGACGCTGGACGATATCCTGCATCGCCCCGACTGGTGCGGCCAATTGCAGCAGGCCTGGTATGAACATATCCCCCTGAGCGAAAAGATGGGCGTGCGCATCAGCCAGTACACCGGCCAGCGCTTCGTCACCACCATGCCGGAGATCGGCAACCAGAACCCGCACCATACGCTGTTTGCCGGCAGCCTGTTCTCGCTGGCGACGCTGACCGCCTGGGGGCTGATTTGGCTGCTGCTGCGCGAGCGCCATCTCGGTGGCACTATCATTCTGGCGGACGCGCACATTCGCTACAGCAAACCGATCACCGGCAGGCCGCGGGCGGTGGCGGATCTCGGTTCGCTAAGCGGTGATTTGGCGCGTCTGGCGCGAGGCCGCCGCGCGCGCGTGCACGCCGAAGTGCATCTGTTCGGCGATGAGGATAAGGGCGCGGTGTTCGAAGGCACTTACATGGTGTTGCCGGCCGAGCCGGATGTGCCGCTGGATCAGGGCGGTTCCGAAGCGCTGGAAGAGTAAAACGGCGGCCTTGCCTGGCGGCGGGCCGCGCGATAGATTACGGCAGCTGTTGGTTCACCGTCTGGCCGTCGCCGGCGGTGGCTTGCAGAGTCCCCTTCAATGAAGCTTTGAACGGCCCGTCGCTGTTCAGCAGCCCTTTCAACTGCAGCTCAAGGTTGCCGTCACCCGTCAGCGGCACCGGCTGCCATCCCCATTGCTGCAAGGTGTTGATCGGTACTGAACGGCCGTGCAGCGTCAGCTGGAACGGCTTGCCCGGCAGCTGATCGACGGTCGCTTTGGCCTCAAGCAACCCATTGGGCATAAAGGCGCTGAGCTCGGTGACGGCGATCTGGTTGGCGTCGGCGTTCAGCGCCAGCGAAGGGCGCCGCACGTCGATTTTGTTGAAGGTGGCCTCGCTGCCGTTCAGGTTTAGCGAACCGGACCAAATGCCCCACTGGTGGTCGCGCGCCAGCAGCAGGTTGCTGCCGTAACCGTCCAGCGCGGTGATCTGGAACGGGAATGCCGGGTTGATATCGATAATCAGATTGCGGTTGGTGGTCAGCTTGGTGACGTACACCTCCGCCAGCCAGTCCGGCAGCGGTTTCAGCCACAGCTCGCGCCAGTCGATAGGCAGGGGGTACTCCAGCGCCGCCATGGCCACTTCATCCAGCTGCAGGCGTTTGCCGGCGCGCAGCCAGTTGCCGGAGGTGCGCAGCAGCCCGCCTTCCCAGCGGGTGGTGAACTGCTGAATGGCGATGCCGGCGGAGGAGAGTCGCAGGGTGGCTATCGGATCGATCAGGTGGAAACCGCCGTTGACCACATCGCTGGCGTTGAAGTTGAGCGAGCCGTCTTCACTGCGCCAGTCGCCTTTTTCGATGCTGACGTTTTGCAGCGACAGGTCGAGATCGTTAACCGCCCACGCCTTGCCTTCCAGGCGCGCATCGATCAGATCGAAACGCTTGAGGGTGACCGGCGGCAGAGCGGTGAAGCGCCGCATGAATTCCGCCAACGTCATCGGGGTCTGCATGCGCACGCCGCTCAGCCGCAGGCGATCTACCTGCCAGCTGCCGTCGGTGGCGCGGCTGGCCACGCCGGTCAGGTCGCCCTGCGCCAGATCGGCGCCGAAGTTGTTCAACAGCAGCTGGCCCTGTTTTTGCTCCCCCTGCACCAACACCTTCGAGGCGGGGATGCCGTTCAGCGTCATCGAACCGGCGCTGAACTGGAACTGGTTGTTGTCCCCCAGCAGATGGCCGGCCAGCGGGCGCCACGGCGTGATGCCGGCATTGACCTGCTGCGCGTTGAGCTGCCACTCGCTATCGTTGGACTGCAGCGCCATGTTGCTCAGCTGCAGCACGTCGGCCTGTACAGGCAGCGCAGCAGTCTGTGGCTGCACGTTCAGCGTGCCGTCGCGCAGCGTGACGCTGTGAAAATAGCGCGGTTCGGTGATTTGGCGCAGGCTGAGGCCGAGATCGACGCGTTTGGCGGCCAGCGCCTGCGGCTGGCCGCTGCGCGCCAGCTGCACCTCTTCCAGACCGATCTGGCCCGGCTGATTCCACGAGTGGGTGATTTTTCCTATCGACAGGCGGTATTCGCTGTTATCGCTGATCCAGGCGCTCAGACGGCCTGCCGCCCAGCGGGTTTGCCCCACCAGATACAGCACCACCGCCGCCAGCACGATCAGCAGCAGCAACGTCAGCAACAGCTTTCCGATAAATTTCATCGTCTACATCCGCATCGGTCAAAAAAGATACCCTGTTTATGCCGCAATTGGCCGGGCATCTCAAGGGCAATGGTCTGATAGACAATAAAAAACGGCCGCAAGCGGCCGTTTGAACGCCAATGGGCGGGTTACTTTTTCTCGTGTTCCTGCGGGAACACCAGGTTCAGCACGATGGCGGTAATGCCGCCGGCGGCGATACCGGAAGAGAGCAGGGTTTTCAGCCAGTCCGGCGCGAACTGCAGGATCAGCGGCTGCTGGGAGACGCCCATGCCGACGGCCAGCGACAGCGCCATGATCATGATGGCGCGCCGGTTCAGGCGCTCGCGCGACACGATGCGCACGCCGGAGGCGGCGATGGTGCCGAACATCACGATGGTCGCGCCGCCCAGTACCGGCTCGGGGATGTGCTGCACGAAGCCGGCCACCGCCGGGAACAGCCCCAGCGCGATCAGCATTAGCGCCACCACGAAGCCGACGTAGCGGCTGGCGACGCCGGTCAGCTGGATCACGCCGTTGTTCTGGCCGAAGCAGGAGTTAGGGAAGGTGTTGAACACCGCCGACAGCATCGAGTTCAGGCCGTTGGCCAGTACGCCCCCTTTCAGACGCTTCATGTACAGCGGCCCGCTGACCGGCTGTTCGGAGACGTCAGAGGTGGCGGTGATGTCGCCGATGGTTTCCAGCGAGGTGACCATAAAGATCAGCATCAGCGGCAGCAGCAGGTTCCAGTCGAAGCCCAGGCCGTAATAGAGCGGCGTGGGGATGGTGATCGCCGCCGTGGGGGCTGCCGATGCGTCGGCGGGCAGCATGTCCATCGCCCAGGCCAACAGATAGCCGACCGCCATGGCGATCACCAGCGAGGCGACGCGCAGGTAAGGGTTACGCTGGCGGTTCAGCAGGATGATGACCGCCAGCACTGCGCCGGCCAGTAGCAGGTTTTTCGGTGAGCCGAAGCTGTGATCGTTCATCGCGGCATAACCGCCGCCGATCGAGGTCAGACCGACCTGAATCAGTGACAGGCCAATAATCATCACCACGATGCCGGAAACCAGCGGGGTGATGATGCGGCGCGCCAGATGCAGCACGCGCGACAGCAAAATTTCGGTGCAGGAAGCGACCATCAGCGTGCCGAACAGCGCGGCCATCATGGTCGGCACGTCGGCGCCGCCGTTTTTCAGCGCCAGACCGCCCATGATCAGCGGCGAAACGAAATTGAAGCTGGTGCCCTGAATCGACAACAGCCCGGAACCCACCGGTCCCCAGGTTTTGATTTGCAGAATGGAAGCCAGACCGGAGGCGAACAGCGACATGCTGATGATGTGCTGGGTATCCTGTGCCGGCAGGCCCAGCGCCTGGCAGATCAGCAGAGCCGGTGTGATCACCGCGACGAACATCGCCAGCAGATGCTGGCCGGCGGCAAACAGCGTTTGCGGCAGCGGCGGGCGATCTTCCAGGCGATAAATCAGTTCACTGGCGCGGGGTTCTGAGGCGGCTTGGCGCGCGGCATCAAGCTCGGAGGATGACATGCTCATGGTGTGGCGTTTCCAGATACGGCAAAGCAGGCATTTTAATGCCCCGCCCCGCAAAAGCAAACGGTTGCGCGTAAATATTATGTTGCCGACTTTCCCGTTTATGTCGCATTTTCATTCATTTTTTCTTGTCATCTCAGCGTTTTTTACTTCTAATCCTGCACTCATCAAGTTTAAAAACTAAGTGGTTTTCTATAACTTATTATTTTTATTTGGATCTTTTCCCTTACATGGAGTACCTGGATGTTTCATCTTGATACTTATGGCACGTTAGTCGCGGCGACGCTGGTTTTGCTCCTCGGGGGCAAGTGCGTCAGAACCATTCCCCTGCTGCGAAAATATACCATTCCTGCTCCCGTCGCCGGCGGTTTGCTGGTGGCCCTCCTGCTGTTAGCCCTGAAAAAGCTCGTCAACTGGGAAGTCAGTTTTGACATGTCGCTGAAGGATCCGCTGATGCTGGCCTTCTTCGCCACCATCGGCCTGAACGCCAACCTGGCGCGGTTGCGCGCCGGCGGCAAGGTGCTGGTAGTGTTCCTGTTCGTGGTGCTGGGGCTGCTTATCGTGCAGAACGCCATCGGCATCGGCATGGCGAAAATGCTGGGGCTGGATCCGCTGATGGGCCTGATTGCCGGATCGATCACCCTGTCGGGTGGCCACGGCACCGGGGCGGCCTGGAGCAAGCTGTTCATCGAGCGCTACGGTTTTGAAAACGCGACGGAAGTCGCCATGGCCTGCGCCACCTTCGGCCTGGTGCTGGGCGGTCTGATCGGCGGCCCGGTGGCGCGCTATCTGGTCAAGCACTCCTCCACGCCGGAAGGTACCCCGGAAGACAGCGTGCAGCCGAGCGGCTTCGAGAAGCCGGAAAGCGGCCGTCTCATCACCTCGCTGGTGATGATCGAAACCATCGCCATGATCGCCATCTGTCTGAGCCTGGGGCAGTTGATTGCCGGCCTGCTGAGCGGCACGGTGTTTGAACTGCCGAACTTCGTTTGCGTGCTGTTCGTCGGGGTGATCCTCAGCAACACGCTGGCCTTCACCGGTTTTTATACCGTGTTTGAGCGGGCGGTATCGGTGCTGGGCAACGTCAGCCTGTCGCTGTTCCTGGCGATGGCGTTGATGAGCCTGCGCCTGTGGGAGCTGGCCTCGCTGGCGCTGCCGATGCTGGCGATCCTGGCGGTGCAGACGCTGGTGATGGCGCTGTACGCGATATTCGTCACCTACCGGGTGATGGGCAAGAACTACGACGCGGCGGTGCTGGCCGCCGGCCACTGCGGCTTCGGCATGGGCGCCACGCCGACGGCGATCGCCAACATGCAGGCGATCACCGATCGTTTCGGCCCGTCGCACGTGGCGTTTTTGGTGGTGCCGATGGTGGGGGCGTTCTTTATCGATATCGCCAATGCCATCGTCATCAAGCTGTATCTGCTGCTGCCGGTGTTCCCGGCGGTGGGGTGATATCGCGAGCCAGAAAAAAAGAAGAGGGCGCCTGCGGCGCCCTTTTTTATGCGTTGGAGTAGCGCGCCTTCTCCGGCAGCCAGCGTTCAATCAGCGCCTGGGCGTGTTCCGGGTAGTGCTGGTGGAGGTGGCGAGCGACGCGCTGCACTTCGGGGATCATCGCCTGGTCGCGCAGCAGGTCCGCCACTTTGAATTCGGCGCTGCCGGTCTGGCGGGTGCCGAGCAGCTCGCCCGGGCCGCGGATCTCCAGATCGCGCTGGGCGATGACGAAGCCGTCGTTGCTGTCGCGCAGCACCTGCAGGCGCGTTTGCGCGGTTTTGCTCAGCGGCGTTTTGTACAGCAGCACACAGTGTGAGGCCACCGCGCCGCGCCCTACGCGGCCGCGCAGCTGGTGCAGCTGCGCCAGGCCCAGCCGTTCCGGGTTTTCGATGATCATCAGGCTGGCGTTCGGTACGTCGACGCCGACTTCGATCACCGTGGTGGCGACCAGCAGCTGCAGCTCGCCCTGTTTAAACGCCTGCATCACCGCCTGCTTCTCCTGCGCTTTCATGCGGCCGTGCACCAGCGCCACCTTCAGCTCCGGCAATGCGGCTTTCAATTCCTCCCAGGTGGCTTCCGCCGCCTGCGCTTCCAGCAGCTCAGATTCCTCGATCAGCGTACACACCCAGTAAGCCTGCCGCCCCTCTTCCAGGCAGGCGCTTTTCACCCGTTGAATGATGTCGGCGCGGCGGGTATCGGGAATGGCGACGGTGGTCACCGGCGTGCGGCCCGGCGGCAGCTCGTCGATGACCGAGGTATCGAGATCGGCATAGGCGGTCATTGCCAGCGTGCGCGGGATCGGCGTGGCGGTCATGATCAGCTGATGGGCGTGGAAGCCTTGCTCTTCGCCTTTCTCCCACAGCGCCAGCCGCTGATGCACCCCGAAGCGGTGCTGCTCATCGATGATCACCAGCGCCAGGCCGTTGAACTGCACCTGCTCCTGGAAGATGGCGTGAGTGCCGACCACCATCGACACCTGGCCGCTGGCGATGGCTTCCTGCTGTGCGATGCGCGCCTTGCCTTTCTGCTTGCCGGCCAGCCAGCCGACCTCCAGCCCCAGCGGTTCAAACCACTGGCGGAAATTGTTGGCGTGCTGCTCGGCCAGCAGCTCGGTCGGCGCCATCAGCGCCACCTGTTTGCCGTGCGCGATAGCACGCAGCGCCGCCAGCGCCGCCACCAGCGTTTTGCCGGAGCCGACGTCGCCCTGCACCAGCCGCATCATCGGGAAGTCTTTTTGCATATCGGCTTCGATGTCGGCCACCACGCGCGTTTGCGCGCCGGTCGGCGAGAACGGCAGCTGGGCGAGAAAACGGTTTTTCAGCCGATCGTCCGGCAGCAGCGGCTGCGCCCGGTAACTCTGGGCGCCGGCGCGTACCGCCAGCATGCTGAGGTTATGCGCCAACAGCTCTTCGAGGATCAGGCGTTTTTGCGCCGGGTGTTTGCCCAGCTCCAGATCCGCCAGCTGGATGTCCGGCGGCGGGCGGTGCAGGGTGTGCAGCGCCTGCGGCAGGCTCATCAGGCCGCCGCTCAGCTCCGGCGGCAGCAGCTCGGCGATGGCGCAGGTATCCAGCAGCGCCAGCGCCTGATCGGTCAGCTTGCGCAGCGTGGCCTGCCGCACCCCTTCGGTGGTGGGGTAGACCGGCGTCAGCGACTCCTGCAGCTCAACCTCGCTGGCTTCGCCCTGAATGCGGTATTCCGGATGGATGATCTCCGCGCCGTGGTTGCCACGTTTGATCTCGCCGTAGGCGGTCACGCGGCGGCCGGTGGCCAGGCTGTTTTTCATCGCGGCGTTGAAGTTGAAGAACCGCATGGTGAGGATGCCGGTGCCGTCGCTGATCTGGCAGGTCAGCATGCGGCGGCGGCCGAAACTGATGTCGCTGCGCAGCACTTCCCCCTCTACCGTGGCGTAGATGCCAGGCAGCAGATCGTTGATCGGATAGAGGCGGGTGCGATCTTCGTAGCGCAGCGGCAGGTGCAGCAGCAGATCCTGAATGGTGTCGAGGCCGAGTTTGGCCAATTTGCCCGCCTGGCTGGCGCCAACCCCGGAAAGCGTGGTGAGTGGGACAGCATCCAGCAGGCGGCCTTTCATTTGCGCACCGTCGCCTGCATGGCCGCCCACCATTCGGCGCTGGCGATCACCTGGCCCTGTTCATCGATCTGCGGGCGCGGCAGCCCTTTGCGCTTGGCCACGTTGGCCAGCACCGGGTAACCGCCTTCGAACAGCAGACGCTGCTGCTCTTCTTCGTCCAGCATACTGTTGTCGCGACGGTACAGGCCGGCGTTTTGCCGCTGGCGCTGCGCTTCATACAGGATCAACGCCGAAGCCACGGAGACGTTGAGCGATTGCACCATGCCGATCATCGGAATGACGATGTCCTGATCGGCCAGCGCCAGCGCTTCTTCGGTGATGCCTGTTTTTTCCTGGCCGAGCAGCACGCAGGTTGGCCGGGTGTAGTCCACCTCGCGGAAATCGACCGCGCGCGCAGACAGGTTGGTAGCCAGAATTTGCATGCCCTGCGTTTTCAGGTGCCCGACCGCGTCGCCGATGGTGCGGTGGGTTTTAACGCTGACCCAGCTGTTGCTGCCGGCGGCGGAGGAAACCAGGGTGCGCATGCGGGTAGTGGGCCACACGGCATGGACCTGATGCACGCCGACGGCGTCGGCGGTGCGGATAATGGCGGAGACGTTATGCGGCTTGTGCACTTGCTCCAGGCAGACCGTCAAATCCGGCTGCCGGGTCGCGAGCATTTCACAAATCCGCGCATAGCGTTCAGGACTCATAAGCGCTAGTTTCGGTTGCGGTTAACTTTGATCACATCCGGCATGATACGGATTTTACGCATAATGTTTGCCAAATGGATGCGATCGCGGGTGGTCAAGCGGATAAAGGCGCTATACACCCGACCGTCTTTCTCTTCGGTGTTCAGGCTCTGAATATTGGACTCGGCCGCGTTGATCGCCGCCGTCAGGTTGGCCAGCGCGCCCTGGTGGTTAAACATATCCACCTTGATCTCGGCGATGAACTCCTGCTCGGTCTCTTTATCCCACTCGACCGCCATGAACTTCTCAGGCTCTTTCTGATAGCCGCGAATATTGCGGCAGGATTCATGGTGGATCACCAGCCCTTTGCCCGGGCTGACGTGAGCGATAATCGGGTCGCCCGGAATCGGACGGCAGCACTTGGCGAAGGTGATCAATACGCCGTCGGCGCCCTTGATGGCCAGGTTGCGCACGCCGGAAGAGGTGCCCAGGCTGGACTGATCGCCCTGCAGGTTCTTCGCCACCACCACGCTCATGGCGTTGCCGAGGCCGATTTCCGCCAGCAGATCGTCCAGCGTCGCCAGCTTCATGCGATCCAGCTCGTGCTGAATGTTTTCCTGCGGGATTTCGGCCAGTTTGCGGCTGCCGCCCAGCGCATGGTTGAGCAGACGGCGGCCGAGGCCGACGGAGTCGTCGCGCTTGAGGTTCTTCAACATCTGGCGAATCTTGGCGCGCGCTTTCGAGCTCACCACGAAGTTCAGCCAGGCGGCGTTGGGCCGTGCGCCCGGCGCGGTGATGATCTCGACGGTCTGGCCGCTGGTCAGCGACTGCGACAGCGGGTACGGCTGACGATCGACGCGCGCGCCGACGCAGGCATGGCCGATATCGGTATGCACCGCATAGGCGAAGTCGACCGGCGTGGCGCCGGCGGGCAGCTCGACGATGCGGCCTTCCGGGGTGAAAACGTAAATCTCATCCGGGAACAGATCGGATTTGACGCTCTCGATAAATTCAAACGAACTGCCGGCACTTTGCTGCAGCTCCAGCAGGCTTTGCATCCAGCGCTGGGCGCGGATCTGCGCCGTGGTGCCGGTTTCGCCCTGTTCTCTTTCCTTGTAAGCCCAGTGCGCGGCCACCCCCATCTCAGCCATCTGATCCATGTCTTCGGTGCGGATCTGCACTTCGACCGGCACGCCGTGCGGGCCGATCAGCGAGGTATGCAGCGATTGATAGCCGTTGGCCTTGGGAATGGCGATGTAATCTTTCACCCGCCCCGGACGCGGTTTATACAGGCTGTGCACCTGGCCGAGCACGCGGTAGCAGGTATCGACCTCTTTGACGATCACCCGGAACGCGTAGATATCCATGATGGAATGGAAACGCTGTTCTTTCAGGTGCATCTTGAGGTAGATGGAGTAAAGGTGTTTTTCCCTTCCGCTGACGCGGCAGGCGATGCCGGCCTCGGTCAGCCGCCCTTCGATCTCGGAGAGGATTTTTTGAATCATCTCTTTGCGGTTGCCGCGCGCGGCTTTCACCACTTCCTTGATCACGCGATAACGGTTTGGGTACAGCGCCTCGAAGCCCAGCTCTTCCAGCTCGGTTTTCAGGTGATGAATACCCAGGCGGTGGGCGAGGGGGCTGTAGATTTCCAGGGTTTCACGCGCGATGCGCCGGCGTTTGTCGGGGCGCAGCGAACCGAGGGTGCGCATGTTGTGCGTACGGTCGGCCAGCTTGATCAGCACGACGCGGATATCCTGCACCATCGCCATGATCATCTTGCGGAAGTTTTCCGCCTGCGCTTCTTTCTTGTCCTGGAACTTCAGCTTGTCGAGCTTGGAGACGCCCTCGACCAGTTCGGCGACGCTCTTGCCGAACAGCTGTTCCATATCTTGATAGGTGGCCGGGGTGTCTTCGATGACGTCGTGCAGCAACGCCGCCATCAGCGTCTCGTGGTCGAGGCGCATTTCCGCCAGGATGCAGGCCACGGCGACCGGGTGAGTAATGTAGGGCTCACCGCTGGAGCGTGTCTGGCCCTCGTGCGCGTCGCGCGCGACGAGGTATGCCTGTTTGAGGCGCTTAATCTGCTCCTCGGGCAGGTAACGTTGAATCAGCAGATTCAGGCTTTCAAACAGGTACAAGGCGGACTCGCTGTCTAATTAACGACGACCTTCAGCAATCGCGGTAACCGCTTGAATCTCTGCGGCTTCCTGCTCTTGCTGTTCCTGGCGCTCACGCACGTCGAGGATCTGGCTGGTGATCAGGCCTTCTTCGATTTCGCGCAGGGCGATAACGGTGTACTTGTCGTTCTCTTCCGGAACCAGTGCATCTTTGCCGCCGGTCTGGATCTGACGCGCCCGACGAGCAGCGACCAACACCAGGTCAAAACGGTTACCAATTTTCTCTACAGCGTCTTGAACAGTTACGCGTGCCATATTTGTGCTACTCCACAGGTGACGAAAAGACTGGGCATGATACTGAAACTGCCTTCAGTCTGCCAATAGTTTGCTGATTAAAGCGTCATGCCGCAGCAACTGGCGGCCCAAACGCAGGCGTTCGGCGCGAATGATGGTCTTCAGATCGGACAGCGCCAGATCGAAATCATCGTTCACGATCAGGTAATCGTACTCCGCGTAATGCGTCATTTCCGCCACGGCCTGGGCCATGCGTTTGGCGATCACCTCTTCGGAATCCTGCCCGCGCCCGCGCAGGCGGCGGCCCAGTTCTTCCTTCGATGGCGGCAGAATGAAGATGCTGCGCGCCTGCGGCATTTTGGCGCGGATTTGCTGCGCGCCCTGCCAGTCGATATCCAGAAACACGTCTACGCCGGTCGCCAACACTTGTTCGATGGCGGCGCGCGAGGTGCCATAATAGTTGCCGAACACTTCGGCGTGCTCAAGAAACGCATCCTGCTCGATCATCCGGCGGAATTCGTCTTTCGAGACGAAGAAATAGTGCTCGCCGTGATTTTCACCCGGGCGGCTGTCGCGCGTGGTGTGCGAAACCGAAACCTGCGTGTCGTACAGCGGTTGCGTCTTTAACAAAGCCTGAATCAGACTTGATTTACCTGCGCCACTGGGAGCAGAGACAATATAAAGCGTGCCTTGAGCCATGATGATGTTCGTTGATAACGGTTGATATGCCAAAAACAGCGGATGTGTATTTTCTCCGCACAGTATACACGGCTAACGCGCCGGGTGCAGCGTTAGCTCGCATTTTGCCCGTGGCTTTGCGCGGAAAAAGCGTCGAATGCGCGAATATGCGCGCTGAAGAGCGATATTTTGGCAGTTTTGGCCCAGCGGCGGCGCGCTGCCGCCCCGGGATCAGTGATCCGGATGTTGGTAGTTGAACACTGGCAGACCGAGGCGGAAGCGCAGGGCGATCAGACGCGCGCTCAGGCCGGCGACCAGCGTGAGGATCACCACCAGATTGTGCGGCAGGCTGAGGTGCTGCAGGCCGATATACAGCCAGGCGGCGCTGAAGGAGATGCCGGCGTAGATCTCTTTCTGGAAAACCAGCGGGATACGGTTGCAGAACATATCGCGCAGCACCCCGCCGAAGACGCCGGTGATCACCGCGGCGATGGCGGCGATAATGGCGCTGTGCCCCATATCCAGCGCCACCTGCGCGCCGATGATCGAGAAGACAATCAGGCCGACGGCGTCGAGCACCAGGAACAGGCGGCGCAGATGGCGCATCAGAGGAGCCACCCAGGTGGTGACGATTGCCGCTATTGCGACGATGACGATGTATTCCGGGTGTTTGACCCAGCCCAATGGAAAATGCCCGAGCAACATATCGCGCACCGACCCGCCGCCGATCGCGGTGACCGAGGCGATGATGATCACGCCGAACATGTCCATTTGGCGGCGGCCGGCCGCCAGCGCGCCGGTCATGGCTTCGGCGGTGATGCCGATGATATAAAGGATGCTCAGTAACATAAGGGATTCACAGCGTACTTGCGTCAGAATGATGGCCGGCAGGGTAATCGCCGCCGAGGACGCGCGCCACTGAGTTTTTTTCACCGATGGCATTTCGGATTAATATAGCTAATCCAAACACTATTTTTATTGCCGATAACCAGCCTTTTTTAACATCTTGCTGTTAATGAAAGCATTAGAAATTTCGCGCTAATTTCCATCGCTGACTATGATTTTTGCAGCGAATCCTTCAACCGAAAAATCGAGATTGCAGATGAAAAACTCCCCGAAACTGGCCGTCTGCGCCGTGATGGCTGCCGCCCTGCTGCTGAGCGGCTGCGTGGCGCCAGGCCACCAGACAACGTCACCCGCCCCGGCTTGCCGCACCGGCGATCCGCTGGTGCAGACAACGCTCTACTTCGGCCTGAACCGGCCGGCGGGGCCGGCGATCACCGCCGCCGAGTGGCAAACCTTCGTCGACAGCCAGGTGACGCCGCGTTTTAAAGACGGGCTGACGGTGTTTGATGCCAAAGGGCAGTGGCTGGGCCACGACGGCAAACTGGCGCGCGAGAACAGCAAGGCGCTGCTGCTGATCCATGCGCCGGGCAAAGAGAGCGAGGCGAATATCGAGGCGCTGCGCAGCGGCTATAAGCAGCAGTTTGCGCAGGATTCGGTGATGCGGGTGGATGCGCCGGTGTGCGTGGCGTTTTAAAACGCACTCCCGGCCGCCTGGCCGGGAGTGGAGATTACAGCACCAGGCCGGCGATGGCTGCCGACAACAGGCTCACCAGCGTCGAACCGTAAACCAGCTTCAGGCCAAAGCGGGAAACTACGTTGCCTTGCTGCTCGTTCAGTCCTTTGATGGCGCCGGCGACGATGCCGATGGAGGCGAAGTTGGCGAACGATACCAGGAACACCGACAGAATGCCCAGCCCGCGCGGCGACAGCTCCGCCGCGATCTTCTTCAGTTCAATCATCGCCACGAATTCGTTGGCCACCAGTTTGGTCGCCATGATGCTGCCCGCCTTCAGGGCCTCTTCCGCCGGGATGCCGATCAGCCAGGCCAGCGGATAGAACACGTAGCCGAGGATCTGCTGGAAGCTGATGCCGAGCACCGCCGAGAACAGCGCGTTGACGGCGGAGATCAGCGCGATAAAGCCGATCAGCATCGCCGCGATGATCATCGCAATCTTGAAGCCGGCCAGAATGTACTCGCCCAGCATTTCGAAGAAGCTCTGATCTTCGTGCAGCTTGTTCAGCTTCAGCTCCGGCTCGTCTTCGACCTGATACGGGTTGATGATCGACAGGATGATGAAGGTGCTGAACATATTAAGGATCAACGCCGCCACCACGTACTGCGCGTCGATCATCGACATGTAGGCGCCGACGATGGAGAGCGATACCGTCGACATGGCGGTTGCGGCCATGGTGTACATGCGGCGCGGCGAGATGTCGCCGATGATGCCCTTGTAGGCGATGAAGTTCTCTGACTGCCCCAGCACCAGCGTGCTGACGGCGTTGAACGATTCCAGCTTGCCCATGCCGTTGACCTTGGACAGCAGGGTGCCCACCAGGCGGATGATCAGCGGCAGGATGCGGAAATGCTGCAAAATGCCGATCAGGGCGGAAATAAAGATGATAGGGCACAAAACGCCGAGGAAGATAAACGCCAGGCCATCCTTGCTCATGCCGCCGAATACGAACTCCGATCCTTGGGCGGCGTAGGCGAGCAGGGTGTCGAAGAAGCCGGCGACGTGTTTGATCACGCTGAGCCCGCTGGCGGAGTGCAGGAAGAAGTAGGCCAGCGCGCCTTCGATCACCAACAGCTGGATGATATAGCGCAGGCGGATTTTCTTGCGATTATTGCTGACCAGCAGCGCCAGGGCGATGATCACCACCAGGGCCATAATAAATTGCAGAATTTGTGGCATAAACGGTCCGTACGGTTCACGGGCAGGAAAAAAACACATTTAGCCACAGCATCGCCGTCCTTTCATTACCTTGCGTGATAATTAGAACAAAATACTTATGGCGTGCGGGATATCTTGCCGAATGTCATCCACACGCGCTGCTCGGCAGTTTTTCATAAGCCCCCGAAGTGCCTTAGTGAGCCGTCTTCCATGATGCCTGCCGGCTCGCAGCCTGATGCAACCACCGTCCCGCACGTTCAGACGCCTGGAATCTGGATCGCAATGGGGGATTTTTCCCGGCGCAAAATGTGGTTTTCTCGGCTAAGGCGGAGAAACATGTTTGGGCAAGGCGCCGCGACTGGCGCGCATTTTCTCAAACCAGGGGGCGAATGATGAATACCGGCATGTTGCTCAGGGCGCTGGCCAACGGCGTTAATCCCGACACCGGCGAGCTGTTGAGACCGGCTTCGGCGGCCTGCGCGCCGGAGGCTATCCGCCTGCTGTTCGCGTTGGCCAACGAGTTCGACGGTGAAGCCGAACCGCAGAAAAAAGCCCGGCTGACGCCGGAGGAGAAGCGGCAGAAGAATCTGGCCGAGGGGCGGCCGGCCAATGCCTACTTCCCCTGGCCGGAAGAGGAAAAGCTGCGGCTGCGCGAGAGCCATGCGGCCGGGGCGACGCTGGAAGCGCTGAGCGATGAGTTCGAGCGCTCAACCTGGAGCATTGCGGTGCAGCTGCAGAAAATGGGGTTGATCGGTGAGGAGCAGGCGGCCGCCTATCGCTGATCTGCCGCCATAAAAAAGCCCGCTTGGCGCGGGCTTGATGGCGTGCAGAGCGGGATCACTCGATGTTCTGGATCTGCTCGCGCATCTGTTCGATCAGCACCTTCAGCTCGATGGCGGAGGCGGTGACGTCGGCATTGATCGACTTGGAGGCCAGGGTGTTCGATTCGCGGTTGAACTCCTGCATCATAAAGTCGAGGCGGCGGCCGACGGCTTCTTTCTTCTTCAGGATGTTGTGCGTCTCTTTCACGTGCGCTTCCAGGCGGTCCAGCTCTTCGGCGACGTCGATGCGCTGCGCCATCAGCACCAGCTCCTGCTCCAGGCGGGTGTTTTCCAGCTGCACCTGCGCCTCTTCCAGCTTGCTGACCAGACGCTCGCGCTGCCATTGCAGGATGTTCGGCATCTGGGCGCGCACTTTGACCACTTCGGCGCTGACGCCGTCGAGGCGCTGTTCGATCAGCGTTTTCAGCGCGGCGCCTTCGCTTTCGCGTGCGACGATAAAGTCATCCAGCGCGCCGTCCAGCGCCTGCATCAGCTCGGCGCTGATGGCGTCCAGATCCTGCTCCTGCGCGGACATTACGCCCGGCCAGCGCAGCACGTCGATCGGGTTGATTTCCCCTTCGTCGCTCTGCATTTTCACCCAGTTGGCGGCTTCGACCAGCTGTTTGGCCAGTTTTTCGTTCAGGATCAGCGAGCTTTGCGCGCTTGGATCCAGTTCGAAACGCAGGTTGCATTCGACTTTGCCGCGGGTCAGGCGGCCACGGATACGTTCACGGATCACCGGCTCCAGGCTGCGGAATTGTTCCGGCAGGCGGATGTAGGTTTCTAAGTAGCGCTGGTTAACGGAACGCAGCTCCCAGGCTGCGCTGCCCCATTCACCCTTGATTTCACGCCGGGCGTAGGCGGTCATGCTGCGGATCATTGATGCGTACCCGTAATAGGAAAAGATGGGGCGATTATAGCGTCGCGGCTGCGGGCAGGATAGGCATTACGTCACGAAGCCCGTATAATGCGCAGCCAATAGTTGATTTGAAGCCGGAGAGAGCCCATGCGTCCTGCAGGCAGAGCACCACAGCAAGTTCGCCCCCTGACACTGACTCGTCACTATACCAAACACGCTGAAGGTTCAGTGCTGGTTGAGTTTGGCGATACCAAAGTCTTGTGCACCGCCACGGTAGAAGAGGGCGTTCCGCGCTTCCTGAAAGGCCAGGGGCAAGGTTGGATCACCGCCGAGTACGGCATGCTGCCGCGCTCCACCCACAGCCGCAACGCCCGTGAAGCCGCCAAAGGCAAACAGGGTGGCCGCACGCTGGAAATCCAGCGTCTGATCGCCCGCTCGCTGCGTGCCGCGGTGGATCTGAAAAAGCTCGGTGAATTCACCATCACCCTCGACTGCGACGTACTGCAGGCCGACGGCGGTACCCGCACCGCCTCCATCTCCGGCGCCTGCGTGGCGCTGGCCGACGCGCTGAACACCCTGGTGGCCAACGGCAAGCTGAAAGCCAACCCGATGAAGGGGATGGTGGCGGCGGTTTCCGTCGGCATCGTCAATGGCGAAGCGCTGTGCGATCTGGAGTATGTGGAAGATTCCGCCGCGGAAACCGACATGAACGTGGTGATGATGGAAGACGGCCGCATGATTGAAGTGCAGGGCACCGCCGAAGGCGAGCCGTTCAGCCACGATGAGCTGTTGGCGCTATTGGCGCTGGCCCGAGGGGGCATCGAAACCATCTTCCAGGCGCAGAAAGCGGCGCTGGCGGACTGATTTTCCAAGGCGACTGAGAAGTCGCCTTTTTTATGCCCGGCGATCGGGCGGTAGTAATGACAAGACCCAAGCAGATTCAGACGAGGAGAAGCAGTAATGAAAGCCTATCAGCGCCAGTTTATCGAGTTCGCGCTTAACAAGCAGGTATTGAAGTTCGGCGAGTTCACCCTGAAATCCGGCCGCACCAGCCCGTATTTCTTCAACGCCGGCCTGTTTAATACCGGGCGCGATCTTGCGCTGTTGGGGCGCTTCTACGCCGAAGCCCTGATGGATTCCGGCATCGATTTCGACCTGCTGTTTGGCCCGGCCTATAAAGGCATTCCTATCGCCACCACCACGGCGGTGGCGCTGGCGGAACACCATGAGCGCGACGTGCCTTACTGCTTTAACCGCAAGGAAGCCAAAACCCACGGCGAGGGCGGTTCGCTGGTGGGCAGCCCGCTGCAGGGCCGCGTGATGCTGGTGGATGATGTGATCACCGCCGGCACCGCGATCCGTGAGTCGATGGAAATCATCGGCGCCAGCGGCGCTTCGCTGGCGGGTGTGCTGATCTCTCTCGACCGCCAGGAACGCGGCCGCGCGGATATCTCCGCCATCCAGGAAGTGGAACGCGACTATCACTGCAAGGTGATTTCGATCGTGACGCTGAAAGACCTGATTGCCTACCTGGAAGAGAAACCGGAGATGGCGGACCACCTGGCGGCGGTGCGCGCTTACCGCGAGCAGTATGGAGTGTAAATAACAACGCCGGGCATGCCCGGCGTTTTCGTTATTGCAGCTGTGCCGCTAATAGCGGCCAGCGGGCGTCGAATTCCTGCGTGGGGCGATAGCGGAATTCCGAACGCACATAGCGCGACAACATGCCTTCGCAGAAGGCCAGCAGCTGGCTGGCCAGCAGCGTTTCATCGACGATAAAGCCTTTGCCTTCGCGCAATTTGCGCTCTTTCAGCACCTGACGCAGCTGCGCCTCGATGCGCTCGAACAGCTGGTTGATGCGGCCCTGCAGGCGATCCTGTTCAAACATCAGCGCGTGGCCGGTCATAATGCGCGTCAGCCCTGGGTTGCGCTCCGCAAAGCCCAGAATCAGCAGCAAAATCAGGCGCAGACGATTAAACGTCTCTTTCTCGTCCTGCAAGATCAGGTTGATGCGGGTGATCAGGCTGTCTTCGATAAACTCGATCAGACTGTCGAACATCCGTGTCTTGCTGGGGAAATGCCGGTACAGCGCAGCTTCAGAAACACCCACGTTCGCGGCGAGCTTGGCGGTGGTGATGCGTTGGCTGCCGTCGCTGGATTCCAGCATCTGGGCTAACGCCTGCAATATTTCCTCGCGCCGATTCCTTTTCGTCTTTTCTTTTTCTGCCATGTCTGATTAGACCCTTGCTAAAACTTAACTGACGGAAACCCGCGCACCGGCCGCTGCAGAGCAGGCTCTGTGCGGCTTATGTGATAGCTTTTTTACGATGCTGGGGTCAGCGGCCTTAACGGCCTTTTTCCGCGCTGCCTGGTGTGCGCTGCAATTGTCACGGTAAAACCTTGCCGCAGAGACATCCTTCTCCCCGGAAAGGCAAGGTTCAGGCGACGTTTCCCTGCCGGCCATCGTGCATTGGGTGGCGCTTAGTGGCGCCCCGAGTGGCCGAAGCCGCCTTCGCCGCGTTCGCTGCTGTCGAACTCTTCCACCAGGTTGAATTCGGCCTGCACCACCGGCACGAAGACCATCTGCGCGATACGTTCGCCCGGCTCGATGGTGAAGTGCTTCTGGCCGCGGTTCCACACGGACACCATCAGCTGGCCCTGGTAATCGGAGTCGATCAGGCCGACCAGATTGCCCAGCACGACGCCGTGCTTATGGCCCAGGCCCGAGCGCGGCAGGATCACCGCCGCCAGGTTAGCGTCGGCGATGTGGATCGCGAGGCCGGTAGGCAGCAGCGTGGTTTCACCCGGCGCCAGCTCCACCGCGCTGTCCAGGCAGGCGCGCAGGTCGAGACCGGCAGAGCCCGGAGTGGCGTAGGTCGGTAGCGGGAAATCCTGACCGATGCGTGGGTCGAGGATCTTAACGTCGATTTTTTTCATCATAACGGCTGACTATCTCGTCTATTAAACGTTGGCCAAGGAGTGCCTTGTCGCTCAGCGCCAGGCGCTTTTCTCCATCCTGCCAAAAAAGGTGCAGGGCATTGGTGTCGCTGTTGAACCCGTGCTCTGCAAGCGAAACATCGTTAGCGCAAATTAAATCCAGCTTCTTACGCGCCAGTTTTTGCCGCGCGTATTCTTCCACATTCTGGGTTTCGGCGGCAAACCCCACGACAAAGGGGCGATTTTTGGTCATCGCCGCCACGCCGGCGACGATATCGGGGTTTTTTACCATCTTGAGGACGATTTCATCACCCTGTTTTTTTATTTTTTCATCGGCGATCCGCTCGGGGCGATAGTCGGCCACGGCGGCGCAGGAGATGAAAATCTGCTGCTGCGCGGCGCGTTGCTGCACCGCCTGCTCCATCTCCAGTGCGCTGGTAACGTCGACTCGGGTGACTGATGGCGGCGTCGGCAAATTGACCGGCCCGGCGATCAGCGTCACCTGCGCGCCGCGAGCGGCGGCTGCGCGGGCAATGGCGAAGCCCATTTTGCCGGAGCTGTGATTGCTGATGAAACGTACCGGATCCAGCGCTTCACGCGTCGGGCCGGCGGTGATCATAACCTGCAAATGTTGCAGATCCTGCGTGACAGAGAAATAGCCGTTCGCCAGCTCGACGATGTCCAGCGGATCCAGCATGCGGCCCGGGCCGACGTCGCCGCAGGCCTGGCTGCCGCTGTCCGGCCCCCAGAGCAGCATGCCGCGCGCCTGCAGCGTTTGCAGGTTGGCCTGCGTGGCGGCGGCGCGATACATCTGCTGGTTCATGGCGGGCGCGGCTGCGATAGGGGCGTCGGTCGCTAGGCAGACGGTGGTCAGCAGATCGTTGGCCATGCCGGCGGCGACGCGCGCCAGCAGATCGGCGGTCGCCGGCGCCAGAATCACCAGATCCGCCCATTTGCCGAGCTCGATGTGGCCCATGGCGGCTTCGGCGGCGGGATCCAACAGATCGTCGGACACCGGATAGCCGGAAACGGCCTGCAGCGTCAGCGGCGTAATGAACGCCTTGGCGGCGTGGGTCATCACCACGCGCACTTCCGCGCCCCTGTCGCGCAGGCGGCGCACCAGCTCTGGGCATTTGTAGGCGGCGATGCCGCCGCTGATGCCAAGCACAATATGTTTGCCGGAAAGTCCCGTCATCATCATTGTCCGATTGAAAGCCGAAAGATGCGCCATTTTAGCATATCCGCCGTTCAGGTGAGCGATTCCGCAATGGCTGCAGGGCGTTACATTGTGCTTTGCGAAACACTTCGCAATGTTATCAAACACCTGTCGAACGCGCCGGGTGGCACATGGCATGCTGTGGCCCTTTCAGGGAGGAACACGATGAGCAACCCGATTGTGGCGTGCTGGCCGGGCGCGCTGGCACCGCGTGAAAAGCTGTTGATGCAGGGGGCGGCGGCGCTGTCCGACGCAGAACTGTTGGCCATTTTCTTGCGCACCGGGCTGCCCGGCGTGCACGTGATGCAGCTGGCGGAGCAGCTGCTGCGCCGGTTCGGCTCGCTTTATCACCTGATGTCGGCCGATCATCAGGCTTTTTGTAGCCAAAAAGGCCTGGGCGACGCCAGCTATACGCAGCTGCAGGCGATTGCCGAGCTGGCGCTGCGCTTCTTTTCCAGCCATTTGTCGCAGGAAAACGCCATGCTCAATCCGCGCGTCACCCAGCATTATCTGCAAAGCTTGCTGGCGCATCGCGAGCGGGAGGTCTTTTTGGTATTGTTTTTAGACAATCAGCACCGGGTTATTCGCCATCAGGAGATGTTTGCTGGTACCATCAGCAGCGTCGTCGTCTACCCGAGAGAAATTGTGCGCGAAGCGTTGAAGGCTAATGCCGCCGCGCTGATTCTCGCGCATAATCACCCTTCGGGTAAGGCTGAACCCAGTCATGCCGACCGTTTGATAACGGAACAGGTGGTGAAAGCCTGTCAGTTATTGGAGATCCGAGTGCTTGATCATTTGGTGATCGGTCGGGGTGAATGCGTCTCTTTTGCCGAGCGCGGATGGCTTTAAGCGATTTTTTCGCGATCCTTGTGGGATCTTTAGCTGTTCGGGACTTGAGCACTTACGCTTCAGAGCGTATACTACGCCACCTTTGAGAATCTTGGGTTTGGCGCAAGAGCCTATCTCAGCAGGTTTCTGACCTGATGTGTGGTTTCTACCTGATGACGAGAGTCTCCTCAGTATGAAGTTTGCTGAGATGGGCTCTAAAAGCCTGACGAGGCGGCCATACCCTATACGAAGCTCGAGCTGATTTGATTTTTGGAGAATAGACATGTCCCGAGTCTGCCAAGTTACTGGCAAGCGCCCGGTGAGCGGTAACAACCGTTCCCACGCAATGAACGCGACCAAACGCCGTTTTCTGCCTAACCTGCACTCACACCGTTTTTGGGTTGAGGCTGAGAAGCGCTTTGTAACTCTGCGTGTATCTGCTAAAGGTATGCGTGTTATCGATAAGAAGGGTATTGAGACGGTTCTGGCCGATCTGCGTGCCCGTGGTGAGAAGTATTAAGGAACTGAATCATGGCTAAAGGTGTTCGCGAGAAGATCAAGCTGGTTTCTTCTGCTGGTACTGGTCACTTCTATACCACCACGAAGAACAAGCGTACTAAGCCGGAAAAATTGGAACTGAAGAAATTCGATCCAGTTGTCCGTCAGCACGTAGTATACAAAGAAGCTAAAATTAAATAATTTTAGTGGATTAATGAAAAACCCGGCCTTGGCCGGGTTTTTTGTTTTATAAAGGGTAGAAAACGTCGGAGGGGAAGCCAGATGCCTGAATTACCGGAAGTTGAGACGAGCAGACGCGGTATAGAGCCTTATCTTGTCGGCCACAGCATTCAGTATGCGGTGGTGCGCAATGCGCGCCTGCGCTGGCCGGTTTCCGAGCAGATCCTGACGCTGAGCGATCGGCCGGTGCTCAGCGTGCAGCGCCGGGCCAAATACCTGCTGATCGAGCTGGAGAACGGTTGGATTATCGTGCACCTGGGCATGTCGGGCAGCCTGCGCATGCTGCGCGAGGAAAACGAAGCCGGCAAACACGACCACGTCGATCTGGTGATCAGCAACGGCATGATCCTGCGCTATACCGATCCGCGCCGTTTCGGCGCCTGGCTGTGGTGCGAAGACCTGGCGACCAGCAGCGTGTTGGCGCATCTGGGGCCGGAACCGCTGAGCGAAGCGTTCAACGGCGACTACCTGTATGAAAAATCACGCAATAAGCGCACACTGATCAAACCGTGGCTGATGGATAACAAGTTGGTGGTTGGCGTTGGTAACATTTACGCCAGCGAATCGCTGTTCAGCGCCGGGATCCTGCCCGATCGTCCGGCGGGATCGTTGAGCAAAGCCGAAGCGGAACTGCTGACGAAGACCATCAAGGCGGTGTTGCAGCGCTCTATCGAGCAGGGCGGCACGACATTGCGCGACTTTTTGCAGTCGGACGGCAAACCGGGGTATTTCGCGCAGGAGCTGCAGGTTTACGGGCGGGCGGGAGAACCGTGCCGCGCATGCGGCACGCCGATTGAATCCGCCAAGCACGGGCAGCGCAGCACCTTCTTTTGCCGCCGCTGCCAGCGCTGAGCATCACTCGGCGGCGAGTTTCGCCATCAGCGCCTGGGTGACCACATCGGGCAGGAAAGGCGCGATATCGCCGCCGTGGCGGGCGACCTCCTTCACCAGTGAGGAGGAGATGAACGACCACTCTTCGGAAGGCATCAGAAATACGCTTTCCAGCGTTGGCATCAAGTGACGGTTCATGTTCGCCAGCTGCAATTCGTATTCAAAGTCAGACACCGCACGCAGCCCGCGCACCAGGATATTGGCGTTCTGGTGGGCGGCGAAGTGCGCCATCAGCTCACTGAAGCCCAGCACTTCCACATTGTCCAGATGCGAGGTGACCTGCGTCGCCAACGCCACGCGCTCATCCAGGCTGAACAGCGGTTTTTTGCTCGGGCTGGCGGCGATGGCCAGAATCACGTGATCGAACATCAGTGATGCGCGCGTTACTAAATCCAGGTGGCCGTTGGTCATGGGATCGAAGGTCCCGGGATAGATGGCTTTGCTGGTCATGATTCACTTCTCTGAGTAGTTGCGGCCCAATGCCCATAATGCGGCATATTTATTGAAGGTATATTGCGCGTTGACCACCGCTAACAGCAACCCCTGTTTACCGTCCAGGAAGCCGGCGCGCAGCAGCCAGGTTTTGACGAAGGCGCCGAGCGTGTGGGTCAGGATGGACAGGTAGCCGCAGCGCTTGCCGGCCCGGTGGCGCTGGGTGGCCCACTCTTCGGCATAGCGCAGCTGTTTGCGCTGGAAGGCGAAGAAATCGCGGCAGGTCAGGTGCAGCATATCGCCGCTGAGAGGGATGACTTTGGCGCCGCCGATGTTCAGCGATTCGTGCACCAGATCGTCGTTATAGCGATAGCGTTGGTTGGCGTACAGGCGGTTGACGCGGTCGGGATACCAGCCGCTGTGGCGCATGAAGCGGCCAAGGAACAGGTTGCGGCGCGCGCAGCTGTAGACGGCGCCGTCGTCCGGCGCGTTCAACACCTGTTCGATGGATTGCCGCAGCTCGGGCGTGACGCGTTCGTCGGCGTCGATCATCAAAACGTAGTCATGGCTGGCGTAGCTTTGCGCCAGCTGACGCTGCTTGCCAAACCCTTGCCAGTCGGTGTGGGTGAAGACTTTGGCGCCCAGGCTTTCGGCGACGGCGACGCTGTCGTCTTCGCTGCCGGAGTCCAGCACGATGATTTCATCGGCCCACTCGACCGAGCGCAGACAGTCCGGCAACAGCCCGGCTTCGTTTTTGGCGATCATCACCACCGACAGGCTTTTGCGGCTGCTCATTCAGTGACTCCGGGGCGGCAGGTGCGGTTCCAGCAGCTGCAGCAGGCGCTGCAACGCTCCCTGATTCTGATACAGCACTTCCACCGCATGGCGGCCGTAGTAACGGCGGTAGTCTTCGTCGGTCAGCAGGGTTGCCACTTCCTTCACCAGCGAATCCACGTCGGTCACGGTGATCAGGCCTTCGGCCTGCGAAAGCTTGGCGCAGATGTCTTTAAAGTTGAAAGTATGCGGGCCCATCAACACCGGGATGGCGTGCGCGGCGGCTTCCAGCGGGTTGTGCCCGCCGCGTTCCACCAGGCTGCCGCCGACAAAGGCCAGATCGGCGATGCCATACAGCAGCATCAGTTCGCCCATGGTATCGCCGATCACCACCTGGGTGCTGCCGGACGGGATTTCGCCACTGCTGCGCAGGGTGTAACTGAAGCCGGCCTTCTGCACCAGCTCTTTGGCGGTCGGGAAGCGTTCCGGGTGACGCGGCACCAGGATCAGCAGCAGGTCAGGGTGTTTTTCCAGCAGTTTGCGGTGCGCTTCCAGCAGGATGGTCTCTTCACCGTCGTGGGTGCTGGTGGCGATCCACACCGGGCGGCGCGGCGCCCATTGGCGGCGCAATGTAACGGCGCGGGCGGCCAGCTCCGGGGTGACGGAGATATCGAATTTCAGGCTGCCGGTGACGGCCAGCTGCGAGCGTTTCAGGCCCAGTTCGATAAACCGATCGCCATCTTCCTGATTCTGTGCGGCGATCAGCGTGATGCGGCGCAGCATATCGCGCATGAATCCGCCAATTTTCTTATAGCCGGCGGCGGATCGCGCCGACAGGCGTGCATTGGCGATCACCAGAGGGATTTGCCGCTGATGCAGCGAGTTGATCAGGTTAGGCCATAGCTCGGTTTCCATGATGATCACCAGCTTGGGATTCACCTGGTCGAGGAAGCGGTTCATGGAACCGGGCAGATCGTAGGGCAGATAGACATGATGCACGTCTTTGCCGAAAGCGGACTGGACGCGTTCTGAACCTGTCGGGGTCATTGTGGTCACAGTTATCGGCAAAGCGGGGTAACGGTGGCGCAGCGCCCGCACCAACGGGATGGCCGCCAGCGTTTCGCCGACGGAGACGGAATGCAGCATGATGCCGCCTGGCACGACTTTCCCGGCGCAGAAGCCATAGCGTTCCGCCCAGCGTTTACGGTAGGCTGGAGCTTTGCGGCTGCGCAGCAGTAAGCGGAGCCAGATCAGGGGTTGGATGAGGTAGAGTAGTACCTGATATAAACGCAGCAACATTCTATCAATTTCATTTATATGGGTTATTCGGAATAGTACCATAACTGGAAGGGAAAGGCGCTAATTTGGTAACCTTGGGTGTCAGTTTCAGACAACCGGCGAGCGATTTCGCCGACAGGCTCGGAATGAAGAATATTTTAATTATTCGCCGCGATAACATCGGCGATCTTGTTTGCACCACGCCCTTGATTGAGGGGGTGAAAATTGCCTATCCGGACGCAAAAGTTTATCTGCTGATCAATAAAGTTAGCCAGGATGTTGTTAAAAACAATCCTCATCTTGAGAAAGTCTTTGTCTATAAAAAGGCCAAACACAAGGCGAAAAATGAGACCACGTTGGGCGTTTATTTCGAACGCATGATGATCTTCCTGAAGCTGCGCAAAATAAAGTTCGATGCGGTCATTCTGGCCAACCCGGTGCCTTGCAAATACAGCCTGCGTTTAGCGAAAATGGCCGGCGCCACCCATATCATCGGCGCCGATTTGGGCACGAAAGATATTCATCGCCCGTTCCGCAAGGACGATTTCCGCGGCCTCCATCAGGTCGAACACACCTACAGCTATTTATCGGCGATAACCGATCAATCCATTCCTATCCCGCCGGTGCGGGTGTTTCTGGCGCCTGAAGAGCGGCAATTGGCGGCGCAGCGGCTGCAGGAACGTCTGCCGCCGGTCGAACGAGTCTGCGCCGTGCATATCAGCAGCCGCAGCCCGAAACGGCGCTGGCCGGTTGAGCGCTATGCCGAAATCATCAACCGTCTGACTGCCGATCCCCATACCGGCGTGCTGATCTTTTGGTCGCCGCAGGGCACGCTGGCGCCGGACGACATCGGCGATCAGCAGCGCGCTGAACAGCTGCTGGCGCTGTGTCAAAACGAACGCGTCGCGCTTTATCCGACGGCGTCGGTGCGTGAGCTGTTGGGCGGGTTTGATTTATGCGACCGGGTGCTGTGCAGCGATGGTGGGCAGATGCATCTTGCCGCTGCGTTGAATAAGGACATGGTGGTGTTCTTTGGCGATACCGATAAAGTGTCCTGGCATCCATGGACTGGCCGCCATCATATTTTGCAAAGTGAATCGGGGCACTGTGAAGATGTTTCTGTCGATGAGGTTTGGCAGAAAATGCAGGCGCTCAACTAACGAAGAAAATAAGGCAGGCATCCCCTGCCTTATTTATTTTTTTATTGTTCTTCTTTCAGCTCAATATATTGATGGCAAATAGGCTCAAGCCCATAGCTCAGCAATTGCTGTTGATTTATCTGCGGCGGGTTGGCGTAAACCTCCGCCATTTTTTCTGCCAGCGACGCTTCGTTTAATTCCGCCAGCGCGTTAGCCATGCCGGCTTTTTCCAGAATTTCCGCAGGGCCGCCCGGGCAGCGAGTGCTGACCACCGGTGTGCCGCACAGCAGCGATTCTACCAGTACGTTGCCAAACCCTTCGCTGTCGGAGCTGAGCACCAGCTGCGAGGCATGGCGAATAAACGGGTAGGGATTGCTCTGGAAACCGAGGAACAACACGCGCTCTGCGATGCCCAAGTCTGTCGCCAGACGTTTGACCTCGTCGACTTTGGCGTCGTCACCGGACCCGATCAAGGCCAGCGGTGCCTGAATGCCGGAGAGCGCATAGGCTTTCAACAGGCGGTCATGCCGCTTGGTGGTGTGAAAGCGGCCGACGTGCACCAGATAGTCCTGGCCGGCCAGTTCGCAAGGCGCCGCCGCCTGTTGCTGAATGGCGTCGATGTCGAACGGGTTGTTGATGACCGCCAACCGGCGCGGGCGGATCGGCAAATTCTGCTGCAGATCGCTGCCGACCGCCTGTGAAACGGCGACGATATTTCTTCCCTGGTAAACGTTGGCGATTTTGCGTTGCTTCAGCCAGCGGTCCAGACCCTTGCGGTGACCGAGGTAGGAAGTGGAGAGAATGCCGTGAATGCAGAACCACAGGCGATCCGCGGCCAACCGCTTGCTGCGGCTGACGATGCGATCGGTTTTATGCAGGTTGGAGAACACCAGATCGAACGCGCCGTGTTGGCGCTCGTGTTCGGCTATCGCGCGATCCAGCGCGGCGGCGCGGCGCGACAGCTCGGTCAGCTTGCGCCAGGGGGCACGGCTGCGATCGGCCAGCACCTGATAATCAATGCCCGGTGGAATAGGGTAATTGCAGACGTCGCGCAGCGAGATCAGACTGACGTCGTGCCCCTGTTGCTGCATGCCCTGACACAGGGTCAGCACCACTTTTTCCGCGCCGCCTCCCGGCAGGCCATCGATGATCATCAGAATACGCATAGCTAATCCAGTAACCGGTTATAGAGGGAAATCAGCTGTTCGGACAGATGCGCCGGCGTAGCCGTCATAATGCGCAATCTCGCCGCTTCGCCCATGGATGATCCCAGCGCCTGGCGCGGCAGCGCCCGAATAGCCTCCGTGATGGCCGGTACATCGAGCGCGTCGGTCACGAAGCCGTTCTGGCCTGGGGTGATAAACTCGGCGCCGCCGCAGGTGGTGCTGGTGATAACCGGCAGGCCGCACGACATCGCTTCCAGAATCACATTCGGGAACGGATCGTACAGCGTCGGCAGCAGTAGCGCGTCCGCGGCCTGATAGAACGGCAGGGTCTGCTTCTGCACGCCCATAAAGTGAATGCGATCGCCGCAGCCCAGCGACTGCGCCAGCGCCCGGTAGCGTTTTTCGGCTTTGTCTTTACCGATCACCAGGAGGTGGCTGTCGGTCGCCGCCACGGCGCGGATGGCGGCGGCCAGCCCTTTGCGCTCGAAACCGGAGCCGACGAAGATCAGGCAGTGCGCCTGTTGCGGGATCTGATATTGCTCGCGCAGACGTTGACGCAGGGCCTCGTCGGCGGGCGGGAACTTTTGATTGTCGATGGCGTTATAGATCACCGTGATCTTGTCGGCGGGCACGCCAAAGTCGGCGATGATTTCCTGCTTGATCATCTCGGCGTTGCATATGACGGCTTTCAGCTCGGGCGCGGCGTACATGGCGCGTTCGGCGCACATCACATAGCGATGATAGCGATTGGAGAACAGCCACTTGCGGCGCCATTCCGGCAGCAGACGCGCGCGTTGCAGCAGCCAGCGGCGGTGTACGCCGTCGCCGGCGCGATAGATGTCGCAGCCGGGAATGCGCTCGTGGCTTTGCACCAGATCGAAGCGCTCTTTCTGCCACAGCGCCCTGGCTGCCACGGCGAAGCCTCGCTCGCGGCTGATGCGGCCGAGCTTTAACGGGTTACACAGGTGGATATGCCAGTTGGGATTGGCGTCGCCCTGCCATTCGCGAGTGATGACGTTCAGATCGAGATCCTGTTGCTCCAGCGCTTCCAGGGCGCGGGAAACGAAACGTTCGGCTCCGCCGTCCGGGCGATATTTTTGGCGAACGATCGCCAAACGAAATGCTTTCATGCCAGCGTGCTCCGCGCGGCTGCAATCACCGCGTCTGTAGGAATAAGGTCGAGATACCGTTCGTCGGTGCCGGTATCGATGGCGTCCGGATCGGGCAGTTCGCCGAAGTCGCCGGCCCAGATCACGGCGCCGGTAGCTTGCCACGGCCGCCAGAAAGTCAGCTTGGAAGGGCCGAACAGCGCCACGCACGGCGTTTGCAGCGCGGCGGCCATGTGCATCGGCACCGAATCCACGCCGATAAACAGCTTGGCGTGGTCGATCAGGGCGGCCAGTTGGCGCAGCGTCAGCTGGCCGGCCAACGAGATCACGCCCTGTGGCGGGCAGAGCGCCAAAATGCGCTCGACCATGGCTTGTTCTCTGGCGTCGGGGCCGGAGGTGATCACCAGCTGGTGGCCGTCGGCCTGCAAGGCGGTGAGGGTGGCGGCCATTTTCTCTTCGCTCCAGCATTTGAAGAACCAGCGCGAGGTGGGCTGCACCACAATATAACTGCCGGCGACGCCCTGTTTCTGCAACCGTTGCTCACAGGTCTGCCAATCCTGCGGATCGTAACTCATGGTCACATGCTCATTGAGCGCGGGCAGGTTCAGCGGCACCAGCAGCGAAAGATTCTGTTCGACGGTATGCAAGTGGGCGTGATTGTCGACCGGCACCAGCTGGGTGTGGCAATGGCGCCACAGGAAGCCGCGGCGTTTGGGGAAATCGAAGCCCAGACGGATACGCGCACCGGTCAGGCGCGTGAGGATGGCGCTGCGCCACTGATCGGCCAGGTTGACCACCAGATCGTAGCGTTGCGCCTTCAGGCGGCGCAGCAGCGCCAGTTCGTGCCCCAGGTGCGCGCGGGCGCCCTGTTTTTTCCATTGACGGTCGATGGCGAACAGCGTCGACAGTTCCGGATTGCTGGCCAGCATCTCCTGCGTTTCCTGATACAGCAGCACATCGATCTGCGCCTGCGGGTAGTTTTGCCGCAGGCTGCTGATGACCGGCGTGACCAGCAGCATATCGCCGTGATGGCGCAGTTTTATGATCAGAATACGCTGTACGGATGGGGCGGAAGTTGGGGCTGGCGCGTCGTTCATCATGAGTCGCTTTCTGGGAAACCAATCTTTGATTCTAAATGACCCGATCGCATGTGGCTACTGTTGCAAGGTTTTCTTGCCTGGGCGTAAAAAAATCGCCGAGCCGGGGACGAATGCGCTTCAACGTTGTCCAAACCAGGCAGCAAAGTCGTTTGCCCTGGCGAAACGGCCTGCGTAACATAGTGCATTCTGTTGATATCAGGCTCGATATTCATGACTAAACCGGCGTTTCTCATCACCATTGATACCGAAGGCGATAATCTGTGGCAAAACCACGATCGCATCGCGACCGAAAACACGCGTTTCTTGCCGCGCTTTCAGGCATTGTGCGAAAAATACGCCTTCAAACCGGTTTATCTCACCAACTATGAAATGGCGGTGGACCCGGCTTATGTCGAGTTCGCGCGCGACGTGATCGCTCGCGGCACGGGTGAAGTGGGCATGCACCTGCATGCCTGGAACAGCCCGCCGCTGACGCCGCTCACCGACGACGACTGGCGCCACAAGCCTTATTTGATCGAGTATCCCGCCGATCAGATCCGCGCCAAGGTCGATCACATGACCAAGCTGCTGGAAGACGCCTTCCAGACCAAAATGCTCAGCCATCGCGCCGGCCGTTGGGCGTTCAACGAATACTATGCCTCGCTGCTGCTGGAATACGGCTATCAGGTGGACTGTTCGGTGACGCCGCGGGTCAACTGGCAGTTTTCGCCGGGCAATCCACAGGGCAACGGCGGCACAGATTACAGCCGGTTCCCGTCGCAGGCCTATTTCATCGATCCGCAGAACATCGCCAAACCGGGCGCTTCGTCGCTGCTGGAAGTGCCGATGAGTATCCAGTACAAGCACTCGGCGCTGATGAATGCCTTCAAGCAGGGCTATGACCGGCTGCGCGGCAAGCGGCGCTCGCCGTCCGTCAACTGGCTGCGGCCGAGTGGCGGCAACGTGGCCAAGATGATAAGCGTGGCCGAGACGTCGTTGGCGCAGGGGCATGACTACGTCGAGTTTATGCTGCACTCCTCCGAGTTTATGCCGGGCGGCAGCCCGACGTTCAAAACCGAGCAGGATATCGAAGGGCTGTACCGCGATCTGGAGCAGCTGTTTGACTGGCTGCAGCAGCGCACGGTGGGCATGACGCTGGCCGAGTATTATCAACTTAAAGCGAATTAAGCACGCACATGTCGAAGAAATGGAAAATCAAGGTTGCCGACTGGTTCTTGCGGCGCTATACGGCGAAGTACGGCCGTTTTCAGGACAAGGCGACGTTCGACGGCGCCCAGCAGTTTGACAATATCGTCATCTATTCCACCACGGCGTTGGGCGACTTCATGTTCAACACGCCGGCACTGCGGGCGATGCGGGAACGCTACCCCAACGCGCACATCACGCTGGTGGTGCACAAGAAAAACCGCGAGCTGGTGGAAAACGGCCGCTATTACGATCGCGTGGTGTATTGGGACAGCAAGATCAAGACGATGCGCCCGTTGCTGAAATCGCTGCGCGAACATCAGCCGGATTTGGCGCTGATCCTGCATTCTCATCTGCCTTATGACATCATCAGCGCCGTACTGGCCGGGGCGAAGTACATTATCAGGGATAACTACAGTTCAGGCATTTGCGGGCTGGAGCCTTGGCTAACCAACTACGTCTTCCATTATTACGGCCACTTCGTGCGCCGCAAGCTGGAGCTGATTTCCATTTTGGGCTGCCGCAGCGACGATCCGACGATGGAAATTCCCGTGGATTATCAGCGCGGCGTCAAAAGCAGCGAGCATCCCACCATCGGTTTTCAGCTGGGGGCGTCAACGGAGTCGCGTTGCTGGCCGGTTGCGCACTATGCGCGGCTGGCCGATGAGCTGGTGGCGAAGCACCCAAAAGTACGCATCGTGCTGATTGGCGCACCGTTTGACGACGGCAAGGCCAAACAGTTTTTGAGTCTGATCGGCCCGCAAACGCAGGCCTGCGTGGATAACCAGATCGGTAAAACGGGGCTGCAAGGTTTGCTGACGTTGCTCGACAGTTTCCATGTTCTGGTTACCGGCGATACCGGGCCGTTGCATCTGGCGGTGGCATTGAAGGTGAAAACCATCAGTCTGTTCGTGACCGCCGACTCACGCTCCACCGGGCCGATTCAGGATCCTGAACTGCATCGCATCATTCAGGTGTCTCGTACCGGCTATACGATGCCGCTGGAGGCGGAAAGCCCGATGGGGGTTATCCAGCCGCAGCGGATTTATGACGAGCTGGTCGCGCACGTGCCTTTAGCGCGCTAAAGGCAAGACGACGCATCGGCCGCCCGGCCGATGCGATTAGTGCGGCCTGCGCCCGCGCAGCTTCGAAAGAAAGGTATCCACTCGCGCATAGCGCATCTGGCGGACTTTTTTGCCCGGCACGTCGCTGTTGCGGCAGACAGCGGCGGCGCGGCGCAGGATATGCAGCGTTGCCGGCGCGTAATGGTAATAGCCGTATACCGCCTTCGACATGCTTTTCACCTCGGAAAAGCAGTTGGCCAGCATCAGGGCGGCTAACCGGCGCAGCGGCTCATCCCCGGGATGCTGCGCCACAAAACGCAGCATCTTCTCCATGGCGAACAGCAGATCTTCAATATCTTTGGGTTTGATATTGCGGGTGATGCCCTGGCTGTTGTCCCGATAGAAGTAGAGCTCGCAGTCAAGATGGGCGATGCGGCGAGTTTTGAAATACTGAAAAGGCGTGAAAATCACGTCTTCGTAGCGCCTGCCGTCTTCGAACGCCTCCCCTTCCAGCAGCGTGCGTTTATATACCCGGCTCCAGAGATGCCACATCGAGCGTGCAAACAGCGGTTGCAGGCAGCCGAGCCCCAACTGTGAAAAGTCGTAGGCTGCGGGCTGCGCCGCGCGGTTATCCGGTGTCGACGGATGTTCGGTGAACTTCTGATAATTAAAATCGATCAGGTCATATTCACCGGCGATCAGCAGGGGCCGCAGGATCGCCAGATAGTCGTCGCTCAGCAGATCGTCGCCGTCGAGAAAGGTGATATAGCGCCCGGTGGCCCACTGTAGGCCGACGTTGCGGGCGTGCGCAATGCCGCCGTTGGCCTGCGAAGTAAGGACCGCGCGCGGGTGCTGCCGCTGCGCCAGATAGTGGCTGACCAGCGCCCCTGACGCATCGGTAGAGCCATCGTCGATGATCACCACCTCGATATCGTCGCTAATCTGTACAAATAACGAATCCAGCGCAGCGATGACGAACGCTTCGTTATTGTAAAACGGCACGATAACGCTGAGCAGCGGTGGCTGTGTCTTCACGCGGTTTGCTCCTGAGCGGAAGGCTGTTTCGCCACGGAGAGCACGGCGGCGATCAGTGCCAGACAGAACATGACGGTGCCTTCCGTGCTGAAGAAGATGACGTCGCTCAGGCCGTAAACGAACAGGCTGGCGCTGACGCTCAGCAACAGCGCGTTGCGTTGCGGCCGGAATGAAGAGCAGAACAGGCCGATATACAGCGCCAGCAACAGCAACGTCCCCCAGACCCCCTTGAGCGAGTAGGTTTCCAGCAGCTCGTTGTGCAGGTGGACGTTGATGTAGGGCATGACGCCAGACAGGCGAGGTTGCTGCGCGACCATCGCACGGATCTCCTCGCCGCGCTGTTCGGCGGATTGGCCCCAAGGGGCTTGTGAACCGGTACGCCATGCCAGCGTTTGCATCGACAGCCGGGAAATGATCGAGTTTTCAGTCTGCGGCTGGTCCATCAGGCGCATGTCGGTCTCAAAAGCCTGAATGCGCTCTTCTATCTGCGGTTTAAACACCAGGCCGCAGGCGACGAGCAGCAGCGGTACCGAGGCCACCAATGTGAGCTTGTGTTTCCTGGAAACCAACTGCTTGGTCGCCAGCAGCGACAGGCAGACCGCTACCGGGTAGACCAACATGGCCGCGCGCGTGCCGGTGAGCACCAGCGCAGAAAAGGACAGCAGGAACGCCGCGATGTACAACACCAGGCGGTAGCGGGTGCGCAGCATCAGGATGGCTTGCATCATCACCAGATCGATGGCGGTCATCAGGTAGGCGGCGACCGTAGCGCGATCGAAGTTGAGCTCCACGCGCGGAATATCCAGGCGCAGCCCCTGATAGAGAGAATAACCGTTGATCGCCAGACCGGTGACGAGAGCCACAACGATCAGCAGGCGCTGTACGCACAACCGCTCATTGAGCGCAATCAGTAAGATGAAAGCAGTTGCGAGCTGCAGTTTGCCGGTCGACATATAAGAGCGATAAATATTGATGTAGTCACCCGGCTGTTTGAAGTGATGCATCCAGAGGATGGTTCCCATGCCTACGCTGAACATCAGCGCGGGCAGCAGCAGATTTCTAACGTTGCTGAAGTAGTAGCGCGGGTACAGGCAAACGGCGATAAAGGCGATGTAGCTGGAAACGTAAAACAGATTGCGTCCGGTCGCGGAACCGAAAGGAATGGTGCAAAAAGCGATGGCGCACCCCAGATAGATTAAATAGCTGAAGGCAGGGTGCGGCGTTCTGAGTTTTAGCATCGGGCGTGTTTTCCGGCTCACGTTTCAATTAAGCGATAAAGGATCGCAGCGTGTCGTCGAATTCAACTTTGAACTGAGCATAGTTGAAATGTTCCGCAGGATAGCGCTGCGCATTTCGGCTCAAAGCCTGGTAGGTTTCTCGCTCCAGCAATTTCTCAACGGCATCCGCACAGTCGATATGCGACAGCAGCTTGGGCGCTACCAGGCTGTCGGTCTGCGGATCGTAGACCTCATGCGGGAAGTCGACCTCGATATCGGTGAGCTGCCGGTGTTGTTCGATGGTGACCGACGGCGTCAGGCCAAGGCCGCAGACGCCGTCCCTGACCGCTTCCGGCTGACCGTCGACCTGCGGGAAGATGACCGGCACGCCGAAATAGAGCGATTCCATGCAGGACAAGCCGAACGGCTCGGTGATCGGCGTGCTCATGTAGATGTGCGTGCGATTGAAGAAACCGGCGACGTCATCCTGATAACCGCTGAAGGTGACGCGATCGCCGAGCTGCAGCCGTGCCGCCAGCGCTTCGAACGCCGCGCGATCCGGCCCTTTGCCGGCCACTTCCAGCGTGACGTCATGCCCGCGCCGCAGCAGTTCCTGCATCATCAATAATGAAACGCTGATGCCTTTCAGGCTGACCAGGCGTGAGGCAGTGCCGATCCTGACAGGCTGCGACAGCGTTTTCGGCGCAGCGTCGATCCCCGCCGGCGTCTTGATGCGGTTGATCACCACGTGATTTGGGCAAGGCAGATTAAAGCGCAGCTCCATCACCCGCTTCGACGCGTGTGAGGCGGAAATGACGCCGTCCAGCATTGCGAAGAAACGCAGCGTCTTTTTATTCTTGGGGTAACGCCAGGAGCAGCCGTGATCGTAGTAAACCAGCTTGCCGCGCTTGGGTTTGGCCGCCAGCCCCGGCACCAGGTCCCAGACGATCACCACGTCGGCATTCGCCCGTTCAATTTTCCATTTCAGCAAAAATTTGCGCAGGAACTGCGGGCAACGCAACGGCAGCGCATTGATAAGGCGGTTGGCGAAGGCGACGGGCTGATGCGCCGGCAACTGGCGGCGGATCTCTTCGCCAATGTCGCCGCTGATGCACAGGACCTGGTTGCTGCCGTCGGTGGTATCGTTGATGTACTGCAGGAACAGGCGCTCGACGCCGCCCATTTTACCCAGGTTGATAATGTGCAGTTTTTTCATGCTATAACCTTTTGCAACGCCTGCCATGCCGTATCGGCGTCGATTGTCGCCATGCTTTTTTCCGGCGAAATCAGCGAGTGCTGATTTTGCCCGTAACCGCCGATCAGGCCGGGATCGGTCGGCCCGAACAGCGTGATGTTCGGTTTGTCGAGCGCGGCGGTCAAATGGCTGAGCCCGGTGTCGACCGAGACCACACCCCTGGCGCCGGCCAGCACCTCGGCCACCTGCTGCAGGCTGAGTTTCGGCAGCACCTCGACATGTGGAAAACCTTCCGCCAAGCGAAGCGCGCGCTGATGTTCATGCTCTGCGCCCCACGGCAGTTTGATCTTCAGCCCGCTGTCCGCCGCCAGCGCGATCAGCTCACGCCAGTTTTGCTCTGGCCAATGCTTATCGTCACGGGTCGTCGCGTGCAGAAACACCAAATACTGCCCGGCATCGGCCGGCGGGCGGCTGATAAAGCGTGCGGCGATGGCGTAATCGCCGTAGCTGCCCGGTTTATCGTAGCCGAGGCTTTTGGCGAACAGTTCGCGCGTGCGTTCCACCGCGTGCTGCTGTTTGTCTACCTCATGGCGCACGTTGTAGAACCAGCTGGCGAACGGCTCGCGCGCGCTCTTGCAGTCCGGGCCATGTTTGTTGCCTTTGGCGATGCGCGTGATCAGCGCGGCGCTTTTGATCAGGCCCTGCGCGTCGATCACCACGTCGTAACGGCGTTCTTGCAGCGCGCGCTTGAAGTCGCAGCGCTGTTGCCGAGTATCGTTGCCGAACCAGTTTTTTCGCCAGCGGCGAATGGCTACCGGGATCACGCGATCTACCGCCGGGTGCCAGGTGGGGATTTGGCTGAAGCCTTCTTCCACCACCCAGTCGAAGCGGATATCGGGAATGGCCTGCAGCGCGTCGGTCAGGGCGGGCAGCGTATGCAGCACGTCCCCCATCGAGGAGGTTTTTACAATTAACACCTGCATGACTATTCCTCGCTGGCGACAAGTAACGGCGTCAGCGCATCCAACACTTGCTGCGGCTGAATATCGATCAAACTTTGGTGGTATCCCTGCTCGGCATCGCCCTTACGCACCTTGTGGTAGCCGCTGATCAGGCGAATGACCCGCGCCTTGTCGGAAAGCGGCGGCGTGAAGTCGGGGCTGCTTGGGCCGTACAAGGCTATCAGCGGTTTGTTCAACGCTGCGGCAACGTGCATTAAACCGGAGTCGTTGCTGACCACCGCCCGGCAGGCTGCGATCAGGATAACTGCTTGCTCCAGCTGGGTTTTCCCGGCCAGATTAAGGCAGAAATCGCGCGCGTCTTCCTGCAATGCGGCGCGGATCTGTTCGCCGGCCTCATGGTCTTTTGCCGAACCGAACAGCGCGATTTGATAGCCGCTCTCGATCAGCCGCTGAGCCAGAGCTGCGTAGTGATAGTGCGGCCAGCGCTTGGCGGGGCCGAACTCCGCGCCTGGACAGAAGCCGACGATCGGGCGGCTGTCGGTCAGGTTAAAGGCCGCGGTGGTGTCGGCGATCTCTTCGTCGCTCACCTGCAGCCGCGGCCACAGCAGCGGCTGCGGCAGATCGTCGGCGCGCTGAATGCGGCCTTTGTCATAGGCCAGCGCCACATAGCGCTGCACCATCAGCGGGAAGGCGGTCTTGTCGAGCACGCGGACGTCGTTCAGCAGGCCGTAGCGCATTTCTCCCCGCCAGCCGGTGCGCTGCGGGATATCGGCGAAGAAGGGCACCAGCGCGGATTTGAACGAGTTGGGCAGAACGTAAGCGCGATCGTAACGGTTGGCGCGCAGAGCGCGCCCCAGGCGGCGGCGCTCGCCGAGCCCCAGCGCGCCGTGGCCCAGCGGCATCGCCAGCGCCTGATTGACTTCCGGCATGCGCGCCAGCAACGGGCGGCACCAGGCCGGCGCCATCACATCGATCTCCGCCGACGGGTATTCGGCCTTCAGGGTGCGATAGAGACTTTGCGACATCATCATGTCGCCAACCCAAGAAGGGCCGATAACCAGTATTTTCATACCCAGCGTTAATTCCTTCAGCTTATGCGGTGCGGTTCAACCAGGCCATGTACTCTTTCACGCCTTCGGCGACCGTTTTGAACGGTGCGTCGTAGCCGGCGGCGCGCAGCTTGGTCAGATCGGCCTGGGTGTACGCCTGATAGCGGCCTTTCAGCTTCTCCGGGAACTCGATGTATTCCACAGCGCCTTTCTGGTGGAAGTCCACCACCGCGTCGGCTACCGCCTGGAAGGTTTCCGCTCGGCCGGTGCCGCAGTTGAAGATGCCGGATTTGCCGGTTTCCCAGAACCACAGGTTAACCGCCGCCACGTCGCCGACATAGATGAAGTCACGCTTGAAGTTTTCGCTGCCGGCGAACAGTTTCGGGTTTTCGCCGCGGTTGATCTGGGTATTCAGGTGGAAGGCGACGCTGGCCATGCTGCCTTTGTGGCCTTCGCGCGGGCCATAAACGTTGAAGTAGCGGAAGCCGCAGATCTGCGAGTCCGCTTCCAGCAGGATCTCGCGCACGTACTGATCGAACAGGAATTTGGAGTAGCCGTAAACGTTGAGCGGCGCTTCATACTCACGCTCTTCGATGAACTCTTCGCGGCCGCCGTAAGTGGCGGCGGAGGAGGCATACAAGAACGGGATTTCGCGATCCAGGCAGTAGTGCAGCAGGTCTTTGGAGTACTGATAGTTATTGTCCATCATGTACTTGCCGTCCCACTCGGTGGTCGCGGAGCAGGCGCCTTCGTGGAACACCGCTTCGATATCGCCCAGATCGTCGCCGGCCACGATGCTGGCGATAAAGTCTTCTTTATCGATATAGTCGGCGATATCCAGATCGACCAGGTTGACGAACTTGGTGCCGTCTTTCAGGTTATCCACCACCAGGATATCGCGATATCCCTTGTCGTTCAGTGCCTTAATGATGTTGCTGCCGATCATGCCGGCGCCGCCTGTGACGATAATCATTGGGTTACCCCTGCTAAGCTGCCTGGCGGGGCACGATGCCCCACGCTCAATGGCGGTTATAATAGCATTTCATGCCGCGGCAAACAGCGGAAGGGCTCCGAATATCCCGCATTGCCATTGAAGTCCGCCGTTTGCCGTGATATCTGCTGCAATTTTAATATTCTCTCCCGCGCATTCTCGTCAGTTTGGTTACAAATCAGTAAAATATGCCGCAAATAGCCCAATCCTGGAGATAACCGAATGTCAGCGTCTTTTTATCAGCAGTTGGAACAACAGCTTGCCGCCACGCGCAGTGAAGGGCTGTTCAAGGAAGAACGCATCATCACCTCCGCGCAACAGGCGGATATCGCCGTCGCCGACGGCAGCCATGTGATCAACTTCTGCGCCAATAACTACCTGGGCCTGGCCAACCACCCGGCGCTGATCGCCGCCGCCAAGTCGGGCATGGACAGCCACGGTTTCGGCATGGCGTCGGTGCGCTTCATCTGCGGCACCCAGGACAGCCACAAGCAGCTCGAACAGAAACTGGCGGCCTTTTTGGGCATGGAAGACGCGATCCTGTACTCCTCTTGCTTCGACGCCAACGGCGGGCTGTTCGAAACCCTGCTCGGCCCGGAAGACGCCATTATCTCCGATGCGCTGAACCACGCGTCGATCATCGACGGCGTGCGCCTGTGCAAGGCCAAGCGCTATCGCTATGCCAATAACGACATGGCCGAGCTGGCCGCGCAGCTGAAGCAGGCCAAAGCCGACGGCGCGCGTCACATCCTGATCGCCACCGACGGCGTCTTCTCGATGGACGGCGTGATCGCCAACCTGAAAGGGGTTTGCGATCTGGCGGACGAATACCAGGCGCTGGTGATGGTGGATGACTCTCACGCGGTGGGCTTTGTCGGCGCCAACGGGCGCGGCACCCATGAATACTGCGAAGTGATGGGCCGCGTCGATATCATCACCGGTACGTTAGGCAAAGCGCTGGGCGGAGCGTCCGGCGGCTACACCGCCGCCAAGAAAGAAGTGGTGGAGTGGCTGCGCCAGCGTTCGCGCCCGTACCTGTTCTCCAACTCGCTGGCGCCGGCGATCGTCGCCGCGTCGATCAAAGTGCTGGAACTGCTGGAAGAGGGCGATGCCCTGCGCGATCGCCTGTGGGCCAATGCGCGTCTGTTCCGCGAAAAAATGACCGCCGCCGGCTTCACGTTGGCCGGCGCCGATCACGCCATCATCCCGGTGATGCTGGGTGAGGCGAAGCTGGCGCAGGAATTCGCCAATGCGTTGCTCAAGGAAGGCATCTATGTGACCGGTTTCTTCTATCCGGTGGTGCCGAAAGGCCAGGCGCGCATCCGTACCCAGATGTCCGCCGACCACACCCCGGAGCAAATCGAACGCGCAGTGGCGGCGTTTACACGTATCGGTAAGGATCTTGGCGTTATTGCATAAGGTAAAACCATGAAAGCACTGTCAAAACTGAAAGCGGAAGAAGGGATTTGGATGACCGACGTGCCTCAGCCGGAGCTGGGCCACAACGACATCATGATCAAAATCCGCAAAACCGCGATCTGCGGCACTGATGTGCATATCTACAACTGGGACGAGTGGTCGCAAAAAACCATTCCGGTTCCGATGGTGGTCGGCCATGAATACGTGGGCGAAGTGGTGGCGATCGGTCAGGAAGTCAAAGGCTTCAACATCGGCGATCGCGTGTCCGGCGAAGGGCACATCACCTGCGGCCACTGCCGCAACTGCCGCGGCGGCCGCACGCACCTGTGCCGCAACACCGTCGGCGTGGGCGTGAACCGCCCGGGCAGCTTCGCGGAATACCTGGTGATCCCGGCGTTCAACGCCTTCAAGATCCCGGATAACATCTCCGATGAACTGGCTTCGATCTTTGATCCGTTCGGTAACGCGGTGCATACCGCGCTGTCGTTCGATCTGGTTGGGGAAGACGTTCTGGTGTCCGGCGCCGGCCCGATCGGCATCATGGCGGCGGCGGTGTGCAAACACGTCGGCGCCCGCCATGTGGTGATCACCGACGTTAACGAATACCGTCTGGAACTGGCGCGCAAGATGGGCGTGACACGAGCGGTGAACGTCAGCAAGGAAAACCTCAGCGACGTGATGGCCGAACTGGGCATGACCGAAGGGTTCGACGTCGGCCTGGAAATGTCCGGCGCGCCGCCGGCGTTCCGCACGCTGCTCAATGCGATGAACCACGGCGGGCGCATCGCCATGCTGGGCATTCCGCCTTCGGATATGTCGATCGACTGGAATCAGGTCATCTTCAAAGGGCTGTTTATCAAAGGGATTTACGGCCGCGAAATGTTCGAAACCTGGTACAAGATGGCGGCGCTGATCCAGTCCGGTTTGGATTTGACCCCGATCATCACCCACCGTTTCTCGATCGACGAGTTCCAGCAGGGCTTTGACGCCATGCGCTCCGGCAAATCGGGCAAAGTGGTGCTGAGCTGGGATTGATCTCGGCAGGCGTGAAAAGGGCCGGAATCCCGGCCCTTTTTTTATGCTTGCGGTTTGGTTTGCGTCCAGTGCTGCCAATGACGCTTGATGAAGGTCACCGGCGGCGAGGTGGCAATGCTGTCGGCGATAATGCCCAGCGCGGTGCCAGCGTTGGCTTTTTCCTTCGGCGGTTTGACCTTGCACTGCTTGATGCCGCCGCTGAACGGGTTCTTCGGCTGCGGTTTTTGCGGTTTGACCGGCGGCGGGACGTAGCTGCCACCGCCGTTGCCCTGCGGTTCGTTCAGCAGCGCGCTCGGTTTGACCAGCACGATATCGGCGGGCAGCGACGGCAGCATCTGCTGCAGCACTTTCACCGTCGCCGGGCGCGGGTGGCCGATGGCGATGGCGGAACCGTTGCGCCGCGCCAATTCGACCGCGCGGTTGAACTGGCGGCGGATGTCGGCTTCGTTTGCGGTATCGTCGAGGAACACCCTGCGTTTGATCACTTTCACGCCGGTGCCGGCCGCGGCGCGGGTCGCCTGGCTGCTGCCGATGGTCATGCTGTCGAGGAAATACAGACGATAGCTTTCGAGCGCCTGCATCACTTTCTGCATGCCCGGCAGGCTGGAGGTCATGGCGCTGCCCATGTGGTTGTTCATGCCGACCGCGTAGGGCACGTTGTTCACCGCGTTGCGGATGATGCGCTGGATCTCGTCGCTGCTCATGGAAGGCTGCAGGGTATCGCGTTCCAGCGGCTGCTTGCTGAGCGGCGCCATCGGCATGTGGATCAAGACTTCGCGGCCCTGGCTGTGGGCGCGGGTGGCCATCAGGCGGGCATGCGGCGCGTTGGGCAAGACTGCGACCGAGATCGCCGTCGGCATTTGCAGCACTGCGTTTTCTTCGTGAGGGCGGTAGCCCACGTCATCGATGACGATGGAGAGTTTTCCTGCCTGCGCAGCGTAAACCTGCAGCAGACAGCCGATTAACAAAGCTGTACGGGTTTTGACATAACGCAAATCTATCTTCCCAACCACGGCAGTGGGTTAACCGCCTGTCCCTGACGACGGATTTCGAAATAGAGCGACGGCGTTCCCTGGCCGCCGCTGGTGCCGACCAGAGCGATCGGCTGGCCGGCTCGCACCTGCGCCCCGACGTTGACCAACGCGCTTTGGTTGTAGCCGTACACGCTCATGTCGCCTTTACCGTGTTCGACCACCACCATCAGGCCATAGCCTTGCAGCCAGTCGGCCAGCAGCACGCGGCCATCGGCGACGGCTTTCACTTCGCTGCCTTCGCGGGCTTCGATCACCATGCCTTTCCAGCGTAGCTCGCCCTGCTGCTGCTCGCCAAAGCCGTGCAGCGTGCGGCCGCGCACCGGCCACATCAGCTGGCCGGCCGGACGGCCGAGGCCGCCGGTTCGCGCCATCAGCGAGCGATCGGCTTCGCTAGGTTTGTAGGTGGTGCCGGTTTTCTTCGCCTGCTGTTCCTTGATGCGCACCTGTTCGCGCACCTTGGCCGCTTCACGCGCTTCGCGTTCGGCGCGCGCACGGGCTTCGCGCTCCGCCCGAGCGATCTTGTCGCGCATGCGGGCTTCGTTCTGGCGCAGTTCCACCAGGCGTTGTTGGTCTTTTTCCAGCGAGGCTTCCAGAGCGGTCAGCGTTTTCTTGCGGGCGCCGCGCGCCTGCTCCAGCTTCTGCTGCTGCGTCTGTTGTTCGCTCAGTAAGGATTTTTGCTGGCCCTGTTTGGCCACCAGCGTGGTTTTTTGCTTCGCCAGCTCGGCGCGGGTCTGTTTCAGCTCTTCGATGGTTTTCTGGCGCGCTTCGTTCAGATAACCGAAATAGGCCAGAATACGTTCGCTGCGTTGGCTTTCTTCACCGCTGAGGATCAGCTGCACGGCGCTGTGCTGCCCTTGCCGGAAGGCGGCGTCGAGCTGTTTGGCGAGGAGATTTTGCTGGGTCGATTGCTGCTTTTGCAGTTTGGCTATCGAGGCGTTCAGGCCGGAAATGTCCTTGCCCAACTGGGTGAGCGTGCCCTGGGTGTCGCGCAACTGGCGGCTGGCCTGGGCGATGGTTTTTTCCTGCTGCCGCAGCTGATCCTGCAGCGAGCTGCGCTGCTGTTGCTGCTGCTTCACCGCTTTTTCTTTCTCGGCGATGCTCTGCTGGATGTCTTTCAGCTGGGATTTATTGTCTTCCGCCGCCTGGCCGGCGAGCGGCAACAGCAAGACGCCAGCGCAAAATACGCTGGCGCACATGGCGGTGAACGTCCTTGGCGCGGTGCGTTCAGGCAGCGGCCGGCTGCCTGCGTTTGCGCTTCGGGTTACCCTTGATAGTGCAAAAAACGCCTTCTCCCTCATGGAGAAGGATTATTCCACGATGAACAGCGGCTTACCAGTCATCTCTTGCGGGATTTCCATTCCCATCAGCGTTAACAGGGTTGGCGCGATGTCCGAAAGCTTGCCGCCTTCGACCGCGCGCGCCGGTTTGCCGACGTAAATCAGCGGCACCGGCAGGCTGGTGTGGGCGGTGTGCGCCTGGCCGGTGGCCGGATCGCGCATCTGCTCGGCGTTGCCGTGATCGGCGGTGATCAGCAGTTGGCCATCGACGTCGCGCACCGCATCAACCACCTGGGCGATGCAGGCGTCCAGCGTTTCCACCGCTTTGACCGCCGCTTCATACACGCCGGTATGCCCCACCATGTCACCGTTCGGGTAGTTGCAGATGATGGCGTCGTATTTGCCGCTGCGGATGGCGCTCAGCAGCTTGTCGGTCAGTTCGGCGGCGCTCATCTCCGGCTGCAGATCGTAGGTGGCGACCTGCGGCGAGTTGACCAGCACGCGGTCTTCCCCTTTGAACGGCGCTTCCACGCCGCCGTTATAGAAGAAGGTGACGTGGGCGTATTTTTCGGTTTCCGAGATGCGCAACTGGGTTTTGTCGTGCTTCATCAGCCATTCGCCGAAGGTGTTGGCCAGCGGCGCCGGCGGATAGGCGCAGGCGGTCGCGATGTCGGCGGCGTATTCGGTCAGCATCACGAAATCGCCGAACTGCACCTGCTTGGCGCGCGGGAAACCGTCGAAATCCGCGTTCACGAAAGCGCGGGTGATCTGGCGCGCGCGGTCGGCGCGGAAGTTCATGAAGATCAACGCGTCGCCGTCCTGCATTGCGGCATCGGCCTCACCGGCGGCGCGGATCACGGTCGGTCTGACGAACTCGTCGTTTTCACCGCGCTGATAAGCGGCCTGCAGGCCGGCGATCGCATCCTCGGCCACGGAATCGCCTTTGGCCGCGGTCAGCAGGTCATAGGCCAGCTGCACGCGATCCCAGCGGTTGTCGCGGTCCATCGCGTAGTAGCGGCCGATCAGCGAGGCGATGCGCCCGACGCCCAACGCGGCGAAGGCCTCGCGGCAGCGTTGCAGCGGGGCTTCGGCGCTGCGCGGCGGCGTGTCGCGCCCGTCAAGGAAGGCATGCAGATAAATGGCTTTGGCGCCGCGTTGAGCGGCCAGCTTGATCATGGCCAGGATGTGCTCGTCATGGCTGTGCACGCCGCCCGGCGACAGCAGGCCCATGATATGCACCGCCTTGCCGGCCGCTACGGCCTTATCGACGGCGGCGGTCAGCACCGGGTTGGTAAAGAAGTCGCCGTCGGCGATCGCTTTGTCCAGCCGGGTCAGATCCTGGTACACGATGCGCCCGGCGCCCAGATTGACGTGGCCGACTTCGGAGTTGCCCATTTGCCCATCGGGCAGGCCGACATCCAGCCCGGAGGCGGCGATCAGCGTATGCGGCTGCTCCTGCCACAGACGATCCATCACCGGGGTGCCGGCGTTCAGGATCGCGTTGTCCTGCCGCTCTTCACGGTGGCCGTAACCGTCCAGGATCACCAGGACCATCGGTTTTTTGTTGTTCGACATTGCATTGACCTCTTATGAACTTTTTAAGCTGCGAATAGCCATGCGCCCGCCGCAAGCATGGCTATTCGCCCTCGAAAAACCGGCTGATTTTACACCGCCGCCGGCGATAAATAGCCCAAAGAGATCAAGGTTGCGGCGAATCGCGCGGGCTTTTATGCTCTGACGTCGGGAATTTCTCAGCGCAGCCCGCAGTTTCTACAATCGCGCTTGCTTATTGGCTGTATTTGCCGCACTCGGCAGGTATACTCTGGAACCTTGACTTATTTATCCCTTAACTAACGGGAGTTGTTACACCCCATGCTGCAAGAAATTATGCCATTCGTAAGCAGACACCCTATTCTGAGCCTGGCTTGGATCGCTCTGCTGGTCGCCGTGATCGTCATGACCTTCAAAAGCCGTTTCTCCAAGGTCAAAGAGATCGCCCGCGGTGAAGCTATTCGCTTGATCAACAAAGAAGAAGCCGTGGTGGTCGACACCCGCAGCCGCGACGATTTCCGCCGTGGTCACCTGGCCAACGCCATCAACCTGACCGCCAGCGAAATCAAAAGCGGTAGCCTGGGCGAGCTGGAAAAACACAAAGCGCAGCCGATCATCGTCGTATGCGCCAACGGCACCGCCTCCCGCGAGCCGGCGGAGAACCTGAGCAAGGCCGGTTTTGAAAAGGTGACGATGCTGAAAGACGGCATCGCCGGCTGGAGCGGAGAAAACCTGCCGCTGGTGCGCGGTAAGTAACCGTTTAACCTATTTGAGGTGGCAATCCATGGCTAACATTGATATCTACACCAAAGCGACCTGTCCGTTCTGCCATCGCGCCAAGGCGCTGTTGAACAGCAAGGGCGCGGCGTTTAACGAGATCGCCATCGACGGCGATAACGCCAAGCGCGAAGTGATGATCGAGCGCAGCGGGCGCACCACCGTGCCGCAGATTTTCATCGACGGCCGGCATATCGGCGGCTGCGATGATTTATATGAACTCGATGCTCGCGGCGGCCTGGATCCGCTGCTTTAAGCAGCTTGCCGGTTCACCGAGTGTCAATAAGGACGTTTAACCAAGGGTATTACTCACATGTCAGAACAAAACAGCACCGAAATGGCTTTCCAGATCCAACGTATCTATACCAAGGATATCTCCTTCGAAGCGCCGAACGCGCCGCAGGTTTTCCAGCAGGAATGGCAGCCGGAAGTTAAACTTGATCTGGATACCGCGTCCAGCCAGCTGGCTGACGAAGTGTATGAAGTGGTACTGCGCGTAACCGTGACGGCGACCCTGGGCGAAGAGACGGCGTTCCTGTGCGAAGTGCAGCAGGCGGGCATCTTCTCGGTAGCAGGCATCGAAGGCACGCAGCTGGCGCATTGCCTGGGCGCATACTGCCCGAACATCCTGTTCCCGTATGCGCGCGAGTGCATCACCAGCCTGGTTTCCCGCGGCACCTTCCCGCAGCTGAACCTGGCACCGGTCAACTTTGACGCGCTGTTCATGAACTATCTGCAGCAGCAGGCGGAAGGCGAAGGTGCCGCACCACATCAGGATGCCTGATGAACACCGTCAATGCTTCAATGACTGTTATCGGTGCCGGCTCGTACGGCACCGCATTGGCCATTACGCTGGCGCGTAACGGCCATCCCGTGGTGTTGTGGGGACATAACCCCGCGCAAATTCAAACGTTGCAGCACGATCGCTGCAATCAGGCGTTTCTGCCCGACGTTCCCTTCCCCGATACCCTGCTGCTTGAAGCCGATTTGGCGCGTGCGCTGGCCGCCAGCCGCGACGTGCTGGTGGTGGTGCCGAGCCACGTGTTCGGCGACGTGCTGCGCCAGCTGAAGCCGCATCTGCGCCCGGATGCCCGCATCGTGTGGGCCACCAAGGGGTTGGAAGCGGAAACCGGCCGCTTGCTGCAGGACGTGGCGCGTGAGGCGTTGGGCGAGACGATCCCGCTGGCGGTGCTCTCCGGGCCGACGTTCGCCAAAGAGCTGGCCGCCGGCCTGCCGACGGCGATCGCGCTGGCGGCGACCGATGCGCAGTTCGCCGACGATCTGCAACAGCTGCTGCACTGCGGCAAGAGTTTCCGCGTCTACAGCAATCCCGACTTCATCGGTGTGCAGCTTGGCGGCGCGGTGAAGAACGTGATCGCCATCGGCGCCGGCATGTCCGACGGCATCGGTTTCGGCGCCAATGCCCGTACCGCGTTGATTACGCGCGGGCTGGCGGAAATGAGCCGTCTGGGTTCTGCGCTGGGCGCCGATCCTTCGACGTTCATGGGCATGGCGGGGCTGGGGGATCTGGTGCTAACCTGCACGGACAACCAGTCGCGCAACCGTCGCTTCGGCATTATGCTGGGGCAGGGTAAAGGCGTGCAGGAAGCGCAGGACAGTATCGGTCAGGTGGTCGAGGGCTATCGCAATACCAAAGAGGTGTTGGCGTTGGCGCAGCGGCACGGTGTGGAAATGCCGATCACCGAACAGATTTATCAGGTGCTTTACTGCCACAAGGACGCCCGCGAAGCGGCGCTGAGCCTGCTGGGGCGAGCCCGAAAGGACGAAAAACCCAGCGCGTGACATAAAACGATATGTCGGGGCAGCGGAATGTTGACCCCGCAAATGACCTGGGCCGCTTCGCGCTACCGTGTGAAGCGGCCCGTTTGGCAAGGTAAAGGGGTATGTGATGTCGTCAGAAGAGTTGGAACAGGTCTGGAACAGCATTAAATCAGAAGCGCGAGCACTGGCTGATTGTGAACCGATGCTGGCCAGCTTTTTCCATGCGACGTTGCTCAAGCACGAGAACCTGGGCAGCGCGCTCAGCTATATGCTGGCCAACAAGCTGGCCACGCCGATCATGCCCGCCATCGCGGTACGCGAGGTGGTGGAAGAGGCCTACAAGTCTGACAACCAGATGATCGTTTCGGCGGCGCGCGATATCCTCGCGGTGCGCCTGCGCGACCCGGCGGTCGATAAATACTCCACGCCGCTGCTTTACCTGAAGGGGTTCCATGCGCTGCAGGCTTACCGCATCGGTCACTGGCTGTGGCAGCAAGGGCGGCAGGCGCTGGCTATCTACCTGCAAAATCAAATTTCCGTCGCCTTCGGCGTGGACATCCATCCGGCGGCGACCATCGGTTGCGGCATCATGCTCGACCACGCCACCGGCATCGTGATCGGTGAAACGGCGGTGGTGGAGAACAACGTCTCTATCTTGCAATCGGTCACCCTGGGCGGTACCGGTAAAACCAGCGGCGACCGTCACCCGAAAATCCGTGAAGGGGTGATGATTGGCGCAGGCGCCAAAATTCTCGGCAATATCGAAGTGGGCAAGGGCGCGAAGATCGGCGCGGGCTCGGTGGTCTTGCAGGCGATACCGCCGCACACCACCGCCGCCGGCGTGCCGGCGCGCATCGTCGGGCGGCCGGAGAGCGATACGCCGTCGATGGATATGGACCAATACTTCAACGGCACCAACCACGGCTTCGAGTACGGCGACGGCATCTAAGCCGCGCCTGCGGGTCCATTCAGGGGGAGCTTCGGCTCCCCCTGTGTTTTTCAGGCGGCGGTCAGCCCTGTTTCGGGAACGTGACGATGTCGTTGACCATGTCATCGATCGCCGCTTTGACTTCTTGTTCCGTGACTGGCGCACTGTCGTTGTTGACGGTTTTGCCGTAACTCTTGCGCACCACTTCCAGCACCGTTTTACCGCTATCCTGATCGATCAACTGCGCTTCCAGGAACAGCGTGGTGTTTTGCGTCCGGTGGCCAGTGGCGGCCATGGTGCTGGCCACCACGGCCGCTACCGGCACCACTTCATAGAATTTCATATCCTCATCTTCGGCAGACACGGCGGTAATCGCGACTTTGGCTAACAGCACGCGGGAACCTGTCGGGTTATTCAAAACGGTAGTGCGCTCGGCCACCGCTTTTCTCACGCTTTGGTCGGTATAGTTTCTAATTTTGTCCAGCGTTTGTTGGCTGACGCGGGCGGTGGGTTTAGCCGCCGGGTAATAAACCACGGGAGCGACATACACGCCGCGATAATTCGACTCTTTAAAGGTGGGATCGATCCAACGCAGCGTTTTATGGCCGCTTGGCGAGCTGGTTTCCTGTAGCTTGCTGTAGTCCGGCAGGAACCCCGAATATTGATTCGTTTGGGTGACTTTGGACGAGCAGCCCGCCAGCAACAGGCCCGCCGCCAGAACCGCCATGGCAACGCTCAAACGTTGTTTCTTCATATGGTTTCCTATGATGAGTGGTGATTACCCTTACAAAACATAGCGCATTATCTGCGCCTCATCGGGCTTTTTCGGGGCCGGGCGTGCCCTGCTGCGGCCTTTTTTCAGGATCGTGATGCGCCGCCGGTTTTCGCCGCCAGTGCCGGTGATAAGGCGGCGAGCAAGGCGTCCGCGCTGACCAGCGCCTGGCGTTGCTCAGCTTGCCACCGGGGCAACAAGGGCCAGAGATCCGCCTGATGTTCGGCTTGCAGGCACCAAACCTCCCGGTCGTGCCAATCACCGAGGGCGTTCTGCGCCGCTTTCAGGCTCGCCATCGCGGCGGGAGAGAGGGGAAGACGCTGCGGATAGGCTTCAGCCGCGTAACGCAGGCGTTTTATCAGCAGCCGCAGGCGGTGGCGATCGTAGCCGGTATCGGCCAATGCCCGGCGCAATTGCCGTTGTTGGCGCTGCAGGCGTTTATTCAGGCGGTGTTTGGCGACGCGTTGCGCGCTGCGGCGAAAGCGGCGCGGCCAGGCGTGCAAAAGCGAGGGAAAGCCGATGAGCTGCGGATGGGCGAGCAGTTGACGGTAGCGGGCCTGAAATTCGCTCTGGCGCACGTTGGCCTGCCAATCGAGGCGATGTCGCGCCAGTTCGGCGATCAGCACCTCGAGATCGCGCAGCGGCGTCGTGAGCCTGCCCAATTCGGCGGCGGCCCGATCGAGCCGGGTTGCGCCGGGGCAGCCGCGTAACGGGCGCAGCAGGCTGCGAATGCGGCGCAGACAGACGCGCAAGTCGTGCAGCGCTTCGCTGTCTTGCGCCTGTTGCAGCCGCAACAGCGCCTCGTTCAGCGCCGGTTCGAGCCGGCGAAGCTGGGTGACAATCTCTGCGACGAAAGCCATGTGCCGTGCCTGGAAAGGATGACTCTTCCAGTATGGCGCGACGTCGCGGATTACGCCTTGATCAGCGCACCGGCATAGTCCAGCTGCCGCCAGGCTTCATACACCACCACCGATACGGCATTCGACAGGTTCATGCTGCGGCTTTGCGCCTGCATCGGGATGCGGATTTTTTGCTGCGCGGGCAGCGCATCGAGGATGTCGGCAGGCAACCCGCGCGTTTCCGGGCCGAACAGCAGGTAGTCGCCGGCCTGGTAGCTGACGGCGCTGTGCGCCGGCGTGCCCTTGGTGGTGAGGGCAAACAGCCGCTGCGGGTTTTCAGCGGCGAGAAAGGCGGCGTAATCGGCATGGCGGCTGACGCGGGTGAACTCATGATAGTCCAGCCCGGCGCGGCGCAGGCGTTTGTCGTCCCACGGGAAACCCAGCGGTTCGATCAGGTGCAGATTAAAGCCGGTATTGGCGCACAGGCGGATGATATTGCCGGTATTGGGCGGAATTTCGGGTTCAAATAAAACGATGTTCAGCATGTTGCAGGCCCCTCGTGAACGAGGGGCGCAGGATAGCAAACTCTTACTGTTCTGTCTTAGACGATAGGCGTTGATGATGCAGCGGCAGCCACAGCACCAGCCGCAGACCGCCAAGCGGGCTGTCTTCGGCCTTCACCCAGCCGCGATGCTGATTGACCGCCGCCTCGACGATAGCCAGGCCAAGGCCGGTGCCGCCGGACTCACGGTCGCGCGCCTCATCGGTGCGGTAGAACGGACGGAAGATCTGCTCGCGGTCTTCGGCGCTGACGCCGGGACCGTCGTCGTCAACCTGGATAGTCACGCCCTGATTGTCGGCGCTGAACGCCACGGCGATGCGGGTGTGCGAATAACGCAGGGCGTTGCGCACGATGTTTTCCAACGCGCTGTCCAGCGCGCTCGCGTTGCCGAACAGCGTCCACGGACCGGGCGGCGCAGCGATCTCCACCTGCTTGCCCATCTGTTCGGCTTCGAAACGGGCGTTATCCAGCACGTCGGCCCACAGTTCGTTGGCCTTCAACTGCTCGCGCGCCAGCTCGCCCTTCTGCTGCCCGCGCGACAGCGCCAGCAGATCGTTGATCATCGAATCCAGCCGTTGCGCTTCGGTTTCGATGCGCGCCAGCTCGTGGCCTTCGCCGTGGCGGCGGCGCATCAGCGCGGTGGCCAGCTGCAGGCGAGTCAGCGGCGTGCGCAGCTCGTGCGAGATGTCCGAGATCAAGCGTTGCTGGGCGTTCATCATGCGTTCCAGCGCGCTGACCATCTGGTTGAAGCTGGCGCCGGTGGCCAGAAATTCCTGCGGGCCGGCCTCCAGCTCCGGATGCTGCTTCAGGTTGCCGCGCGCCACGTCATCGGCGGCGTTCTTCAGCTTGCGAGCCGGTTTCGCCAGGCTCCAGGCCAGCCACAGCAGCAGCGGGGCGCTGATCAACATGGTGACGATCAGCAGCAGCAGCGGCCGGTCGAACATCAGGTTGATGAAATCGGATTGCGGGCTGTTGGCGGGGCGGATCAGGTACAGCTGGTAGTTGTCTTCGCCGTCGCGCACCGCGAACGGCCCGACCAGTTCGACGCGGCCGTATTTTTTCTTCTTCGGATGATCCGAATTGTCGGATTGGCCGATGAAGTTGCGGACGATCTGCATTTCATTGCGCTGCGCGCCGATCACCCGGCCTTCGCTGGTGACCAGCAGCAGGCGTTGGCCCGGCGGCGCCCATTTGTCGATGGCGCGGAACAGGCGGCGCCACCACATCAGATCGTTGGCCGGATCGTTTTGCAACTCGGCCTCGACGTGCTGTTCCAGCATCAACCCCTGCCGCTGCTCGCTGTCGAGCAGCGAGGTCATTTGGCGGGAGTCGAGCTTGGGCACCATCAGCACCAGCATTAGCACCAGGGCTAACGTGAACCAGAAAATGGCGAAGATGCGTGCCGTCAAACTGTTGATCATGTTGCAGATACCATCAAATAACCACGCCCGCGCAGGGTTTTGAACCACGGATGCCCGTCTTTGCGATCCGGCAGCTTACGCCGCAGGTTGGAGATATGCATGTCGATGGCGCGATCGAATGGGGTCAGGCGTTTGCCCAGCACTTCCTGGCTCAGCAGTTCGCGCGACACCACCTGGCCGAGATGTTGCGCCAGCAGATACAGCAGGGTGAACTCGGTGCCGGTCAGATCCAGCACCTGGCCGTCGAAGCTGGCCTCCTGGCGGCCGGGGTTCAGTTGCAGGCCATCGACATCCAGCGTCGGGGCGCCGCTGTCGACCTGCTGCTGCTGTTCGCTCCAGTTGGAACGACGCAGAATGGCGCGAATGCGCGCGACCAGTTCGCGATCGTTGAAGGGTTTCGGCAGGTAATCATCGGCGCCCAGCTCCAGGCCCAACACGCGGTCCAGTTCGCTGCCGCGCGCGGTCAACATGATGACCGGCGTCTGGTGATGTTGGCGCAGTTCTTTCAGCGTATCGATGCCGTTTTTCTTCGGCATCATGATGTCGAGCAGCAGCAGATCGACGGAGCTGTCCAGCAGCGACAACGCCTGCTCGCCATCGTGCGCGACGACGATATTAAAACCTTCCATTTCAAGCAGTTCTTTTAACAGCGAGGTCAACTCGCGGTCGTCGTCAACTAACAGAATCTTGTTCATTATGATTTACCTCCAGACGCAAAATACGTCATCAACTGTTGCCATTCCATGACTTTACGTAGTTTTACATGCACTGACGCAGGTTTTCAGGTGTGGCGGTACACTGCTCCTCGTTGATTCGCAAAGTGAGAAAGCTTGAGGAGTTGAAATGCGTAAGGTGACCGCATTAGTTATGGCATCACTGCTGGCAATTGGTTCGACCGCTGCCTTCGCTGCCGACACTATACCGGACACAGCCCAACCTCCCGGCAACGACGCGATGACCCGAATACCCGGCCAGCACCATATGTTCGACGGTGTCAGCCTCAGCGAACAGCAGCGCCAGCAAATGCGCGATTTGATGCGCCAGGCCCGGCACGATCTGCCTGGTGTCAATGTAGCTGAAATGGAAGCCATGCATAAACTGGTGACCGCAGAGAAATTTGACGAAGCCGCCGTGTATGCCCAGGCGGAAAAGATGGCCCAACAGCAGGTCAAGCGCCAGGTCGAAATGGCCCGGGTGCGCAACCAAATGTATAACCTGCTGACGCCAGAGCAAAAAAGTGTTTTAGACCAGAAACATCAGCAGCGCATGCAGCAGATGGAGCAACAAATTTCTGGTTTGCAGCAAGCTTCTGCCCAGAAGTGAAGTACGACTGAGTAGTCCCCTGTTTTTCCTTGCCATAGACACCATCCCTGTCTTCCCCGCCATGATGGCGGGGTTTTTTTTATCCGACATTTCGCTATATTGAGCGCCATACCTTTTGACCGGGATCCCTCAATGGAACAGCGCTATGCACGCCTGGTAAAGTCCGCTGCGTTGGCCGCTACCGCGCTGGCGTCGTCGCTGTTGTTGATCAAAATCGTCGCCTGGTACCAGACCGGTTCTGTCAGCCTGCTGGCGGCGCTGGTGGATTCGCTGGTCGATATCGCCGCCTCGCTGACCAACCTGCTGGTGGTGCGCTATTCGCTGCAGCCGGCCGATGCCGAGCACACCTTCGGCCACGGCAAAGCGGAGTCGCTGGCGGCGCTGGCGCAAAGCATGTTTATTTCCGGTTCCGCCCTGTTTCTGTTTCTCACCGGCTTCCAGCATCTGTATGCACCGCAAACGCTGCGCGATCCCGGCGTTGGGGTCGTCGTGACGGTGATCGCGTTAGTCAGCACCCTGATGCTGGTCACCTATCAACGCTGGGTGGTCAGAAAAACGCGCAGCCAGGCCGTGCGCGCAGATATGCTGCATTATCAGTCAGATGTCATGATGAATGGTGCTATTCTTATCGCTCTTGGGCTAAGCTGGTACGGCTTCCAGCGGGCGGATGCGCTGTTTGCGCTGGGCATCGGCGTTTACATTCTGTATAGCGCGCTGCGCATGGGTTATGAAGCGGTGCAGTCGCTGTTGGATCGGGCGTTGCCGGATGACGAGCGCCAGGCGATTATCGCCGTGGTTTCCTCCTGGCCCGGGGTGAAAGGCGCGCACGATCTGCGCACGCGGCAGTCGGGGCCGACGCGTTTCATCCAGCTGCATCTGGAGATGGACGACACGCTGCCGCTGCGCGAGGCGCACCGGTTGGCCGATCAGGTGGAACAGGCGTTGCGGCACCGTTTTGCGGGGGCGGATGTCATCATTCACCTGGATCCGTGCTCCGTGGTGCCGCCGGGTAGGCAGGGGCATTGGGAGCTATAATCATATAGAGGCATAGCGCAAAGTATTATCATGAATATCTGAGTTAGCTCAGCGTGCCATGCGGTGTTTTAACCGTTATATTGCGTGACTTGAATCAATTCAGCTGGGTGTTTTTGATATAATATCCAGCAATAAGCCATAAAGCTGGTTTTCTGCAGCCGGAGAGGTTTCAAGACGATCGGCGGAGACAGAATTCTTAAGAAATTGCATCTACACAGTTCAGAGGTAGTCATGATCAAGAAAATCGGTGTACTGACGAGCGGCGGTGATTCGCCGGGTATGAACGCTGCAATCCGCGGCGTTGTGCGTTCTGCGCTTTCAGAAGGTCTGGAAGTTTTTGGTATTTACGATGGCTACCTTGGCTTGTACGAAGATCGCATGGAGCAGCTGGATCGCTATAGCGTGTCCGACATGATCAACCGTGGCGGCACCTTCCTTGGTTCGGCCCGCTTCCCGGAGTTCAGGGATGAAAACGTGCGCGCCAAGGCGATTGAAAACCTGAAGAATCGCGGCATCGACGCGCTGGTGGTGATCGGCGGCGACGGTTCCTACATGGGCGCCAAACGCCTGACGGAAGAAGGCTTCCCGTGCATCGGTCTGCCGGGCACCATCGATAACGATGTCGCCGGCACCGACTACACCATCGGTTACTTCACCGCGCTGGAAACCGTGGTGGAAGCGATCGACCGCCTGCGCGATACCTCCTCGTCGCACCAGCGTATCTCCATCGTGGAAGTGATGGGCCGTTACTGCGGCGATCTGACGCTGGCGGCGGCGATTGCCGGCGGTTGCGAATTTATCGTGCTGCCTGAAATCGAATTCAACCGCGAAGATCTGGTGTGCGAAATCAAGGCCGGCATCGCCAAAGGCAAAAAACACGCCATCGTGGCGATCACCGAGCACATCTGCGATATCGATGAGCTGGCGCGCCACATTGAGCAGGAAACCAAGCGTGAAACCCGTGCCACCGTGCTGGGCCACATTCAGCGCGGCGGTTCGCCGGTCGCCTATGACCGCATCCTGGCCTCGCGCATGGGCGCCTACGCCATCGAACTGCTGCTGCAGGGGTACGGCGGCCGCTGCGTCGGTATCCAGAACGAAAAAATGGTGCACCACGACATCATCGACGCGATCGAAAACATGAAGCGTCCGTTCAAGGGCGACTGGCTGGAAACGGCGAAAAAGCTGTACTGATACGCCACTTACCGCACGACAAAAAAGCCTCCGCTCCCGGGGGCTTTTTTATGCTCGCCGGTGACATATTCCAGAATCATCTATCCCAAAATTTTTTATTCTTTAGTTGCCGGGAAAGTTTCTGGCAGGCTCTGATGCTAAATCAACCGATTGAGGTTGCGCTTAATTTTCTGGGAGAGCCTGTCGATGCGTAAATGGGGTGTAGGTCTGACATTGGTGCTGTTGGCGTCCGGCGCCATGGCGAAGGATATTCAGTTGCTGAACGTGTCATACGATCCGACGCGTGAGTTCTATCAGGCTTACAACACGGCATTCAGCAAGCACTACCAGGCGGAAACCGGCGACAAGGTGACGGTGCGCCAGTCGCACGGCGGCTCCGGCAAGCAGGCGACGTCGGTGATCAACGGCATCGAGGCCGACGTGGTGACGCTGGCGTTAGCCTATGACGTCGACGCTATCGCCGAACGCGGGCGCATCGAGAAAGACTGGATCAAACGCCTGCCGGACAATTCGGCGCCTTACACCTCGACCATCGTCTTCCTGGTGCGCAAAGGCAACCCGAAACAGATTCATGACTGGCCTGATTTGATCAAGCCGGGCGTGTCGGTGATCACCCCGAACCCGAAAACCTCCGGCGGCGCCCGCTGGAACTACCTGGCCGCCTGGGGCTACGCGTTGCATCACAATAACAACGATAAGGCCAAGGCGCAGGACTTCGTCAAAAACCTGTACAAGAACGTCGAGGTGCTGGATTCCGGCGCGCGCGGCTCGACCAACACCTTCGTTGAGCGCGGCATCGGCGACGTGCTGATCGCCTGGGAAAACGAAGCGCTGCTGGCGGAGAAAGAGCTGGGCAAAGACAAGTTCGAGATAATCACCCCGAGCGAATCGATTCTGGCCGAACCGACGGTGTCGGTGGTGGATAAGGTGGTCGATAAACGCGGCACCCGCGACGTGGCGACCGCCTACCTGAAGTATCTGTATTCGCCGGAAGGGCAGACTATCGCGGCACAGCACTATTACCGCCCGCGCGATGCGGCGGTGGCGGCCAAGTTCGCCGGGCAGTTCCCGCAGTTGAAGCTGTTCACCGTGGATGACACCTTCGGCGGCTGGACCGAAGCGCAGAAGGTGCACTTCGCCACCGGCGGCGTATTCGACGAAATCAGCAAACGCTGATGCCGTTTAAACGGCAATAAAAAACCCCGGCAAGCCGGGGTTTTTTTATGGCAAGCCTAAGGCAATCAGGCTTTTTTCGCTGCGGCAGCGGCTTTGACGATCACGGCGAAAGCGTCGGCTTTCAGCGAGGCGCCGCCAACCAGCGCGCCATCGATGTCCGGCTGGGAGAACAGCTCTGCGGCGTTCTTGTCGTTCACCGAACCGCCGTACTGGATGATGATTTCAGCGGCAACCGCGGCATCGTGCTTGGCGATGTGATCGCGGATAAATTTGTGCACGGCCTGCGCCTGCGCAGGGGTGGCGGATTTGCCGGTACCGATGGCCCAGACCGGCTCATAGGCGATCACGGTGCCTTTCATCGCCGGTGCGCCCAGCGTTTTCAGCACGGCGTCGATCTGGCGCGCACATACTTCTTCGGTTTTGCCCGCGGCGTTTTCCGCTTCGGTTTCACCGATGCACAGCACCGGGATCAGGCCGGCTTCTTTCAGCACGGCGAATTTCTCGGCGATCACTTCGTCGCTTTCTTTGTGGTAGGTGCGACGCTCGGAGTGGCCGATGATGATGTACTGAGCGCCGACGTCTTTCAGCATGTTGGCGGAAACTTCACCGGTGAAGGCGCCGGACAGGTTAACGTCCACGTTCTGCGCGCCCAGCGCGATGCGGCTGCCGGCCAGCGCGTGCTTGGCCTGATCCAGATACATCACCGGCGGGGCGATGGCGACGCCACAGCCGTCAACGCTGCTCAGCTCATTGCGCAGACCGGCGATCAGTTCGTTGACCATGTGAGTGCTGCCGTTAAGCTTCCAGTTACCCATAACTAATGGATGACGCATGTTTTTTCCTCCAACTAGGGAACGCGAGAGTCGAAATGACAACTGCCGGACCGGCAGTTTACCTGCCCAACAGTATAGAGATCATTAAGCGCGAAGGCTTTGCTTTTCGTCATTAAATACCGCGCCGTTACGGCTCGGAAAGCGCCAGCTTAATCGGTTCAACCGCGAAGGTTACGCCTTTATCGCCGTTGTCCGAGACGACATAGCGAATGGCGCCGACCTGCTGTTGGTAAAAGCGCGATCCTTTGCCTTTTTCCAGCAGGCTGTTCACCTTGTTCTGGCTCTGTTCCACCGTCAATGCCGGTTCGAACTGGCGCATCAGCGCCGCCATGTAGTTGATGGCGATGGCGCGCGCGGCTTTTTCTTCATTGGCCTGCTGCAGCGGCAGATGCGTGATCTGCAACGTTTTGATTTTGCCGGTGCCTTTCTCCAGCGCGGTGGAGGCATACAGGTTTTCGTTGAGTTTGCTGGCGGCGCGCGTCAGCAGCGGCGAATCGTCTTCGGCGGCGGGAATGGCGCGGAATTCGCCAATTGGCAGCTTCGGGTTGTCGCGATTGTATTTCTCGCGGAATTTGACCACCGTCAGATCGAAGGTCGGCGCCCCGGCCAGCAGGTAAGGTGCGGTCGGTTTCGCTTCGGCGGCGGGCGGTTCGGCCCAGGCGCTGGCGGCGGCCTGCAGCAGGCAGGCGATGGCGAGGGTTTTTCTCAGCATGGCGTATGGCATCAAGGACAAAGATGGCTCCGATTAAAGCGATAACTCGCGGGCCTTGTCAAAGATCCCACGCCATTATCGGTTCGCTGACGAGAAAGCTGTGCGGCGCGCCGCGTTATGCAAGGCGGAAAACTCGGCCCGGCAGCGCCTATGTTACACTGCGGCGCAGAATATGGGCAGGCTTAGAGCGCAGGAATCGATGACGTTACAACAGTGGTGTTTTTCTTTTAAGGGCCGCATCGGGCGGCGCGACTTCTGGATCTGGATGGGGCTGTGGTTGGTGCTGATGGCGGCGGCGTTTACGCTGGCCAATTATCAATTGATCGCCATCCAATCCATCGCCTTCTTTATCGTGGCGCTGCTGTGGCCGACGGCGGCGGTGCTGGTCAAACGTCTGCACGATCGCAACAAGGCCGGCTGGTGGGCGTTGCTGCTGATCCTGGCGTGGATGCTGGCGGCGGGCAACTGGCAAATGCTGGCGCCGATCTGGCAATGGGGCGTCGGGCGTTTCATCCCGACGCTGATTATCGTGATGATGACTATCGATCTGGGCGCCTTCGTCGGCACGCCGGGAGACAATCGGTTCGGCCCGGAAGCCGAACCGGTGAAGTTCCGCTGATCCTCGGGTTACCAGTAGTGCTCGCTGGTGATGTGGCCCGGTTTGCGGCGCAGGTGCTTGCGCATTTGGCGGTGGTCCTTCAGCGTTTGCTGGGTGTCCCGCACCATCTGCGGGTTGCCGCACAGCATCACGTGGCTGGTTTCGGCGTCGATGGTCAAGCCGATCGCCGCTTCCAGCCGGCCGTCCTCGATCAGCGCCGGCACGCGGCCGGTCAGTGAGCCGGGCGTCTCTTCACGGCTGACGACGGTCTGGATGCGCAGCTTACCGTTGTAACGTTGCTGCAGTTGCTGCATCAGCGGCAGGTAGCTCAGATCGCGCGCAAAACGCGCGGCGTGCACCAGCACCAGGTTGTTAAAGCGCTCCAGGCCGACGCCTTGCTGCAGAATCGATAAATAGGGGCCGATGGCGGTGCCGGTCGCCAGCATCCACAGCGTGTCGCAGTCGGGCACCTCGTCCAGCACGAAGAAGCCGGCGGCTTCTTTGGTCACCATCACGTCCGACCCTGGCCGCAGCTGATTGAGGCGCGGGCTCAGTTTGCCTTCCGGCACCGTCACCAGATAGAACTCCAGGTTGGCGTCATCGGGGGCATTGACGTAGGAGTAGGCGCGTTGCACTCGTTCGCCGTCGATCTCCAGCGCCAGTTTGGCGAATTGCCCTGCGGTGAAAGGATCGATGGGGGCATTGACCACCAGGCTGAACAGCCCGTCGGTCCATTGTTTTACCTGCGTAACCTTGCCGTTTACCCATTCAGCCATACTCTAAAGCTCCCGTGGTCGAATCAAATAAGCACAATGTCGTGAGCCGGAAATGGCGTGCGTGGTGCGCTCTATCCGGTAGTCGTTGCCGAACAGGCGGTGAAACAGCTGCAGCTCGGAATTGCACAGGCTGCTGCAGTTGGAACCGGCCACGCCGATCGGACAGTGGTTTTCCACCAACAGCGCACCGTGCGGATGATCGAGCAATTCGGCCATGTAACCATCATGTTGCCGCAGACGCACCAATCGGGCTAACCGCTCTTGGTGGCTGCGCTCGGCAGACAGCTCTTCGGCATAACGCAGATAAAGCTGCTCTTCGCGCGCGTTCAGCAACGGTTCCACGCCGGCGCCGCCAAACAGCCGCAGCGCGGATGCCCGCAGCCGTTCCTGATCGGCGGCCGCAAAAGCGTGCCCTCGCGCTGTCAGCGACCAGTAGCGCGTCGGGCGGCCGACCTTGCTGCGCGCTTCTTCGTAACAAACCAACTCACGTTTTTCCAGGGATTGCAGATGTTGTCGGATGCCCATCGGCGTGATGTCCAGACGCTCCGCCAGCATTTTGGCCGAGTGCGGGCCGAGAGCCTTTAACTGCAATAAAATCAGCTCAGGTGTTTTCATGAACCAAATCCCTATGGTGTTATTTTATTTCAAGTTGATGAAAATAATTATCGATTAAATGCTAAAGCGCGGCTACTGCAAGGGCGCTATTTTTAACTCCAAAGCGTTAGACGTACAGTTTAATTTACGAGCCTGGTCGGGTTTGCTGCCAGTGTGACCTGGATCAATATCTGCCTGAAACTCGCTAAAAAAATCAGATTTGATTAGTTTATGCCGCCATAGAGGGCTGCTCGCCGTTCTGGCTGCTGCAACGGCCATACCGGGACGCTGTGACGAGTTGAAACGTTAACGAAGATAATGAGAAAACTAGAGAATTTTCACCTGCTGGTGATGCTTATCCTGTTGGTCGCCGTCGGCCAGATGGCGCAAACCATTTATGTTCCCGTTATTGCTGATATCGCCCACGATCTGTCGGTTCGCACCGGCGCCGTGCAACGGGTGATGGCGGCGTATCTGCTGACCTACGGTTTCTCCCAGCTGATTTACGGGCCGATATCGGATCGGATCGGGCGCCGCCCGGTGATCCTGACCGGCATGATGATCTTCCTGGTCGGTGCGCTGGGCGCACTGCTGTCCACCAACCTGACGATGCTGGTCGCCGCCAGCGCGATTCAGGGCATGGGCACCGGCGTGGCGGGCGTGATGGCGCGCACCATGCCGCGCGATCTGTATGCCGGCACCGCACTGCGCTACGCCAACAGCCTGTTGAACATGGGGATTTTGGTCAGCCCGCTGCTGGCGCCGGTGATCGGCGGCGCATTGGCGATGGTGTTCGGTTGGCGCGCCTGCTACGCCTTCCTGCTGGCGCTGTGCGCCTGCGTCGCCTTCGCCATGTTCCGCTGGCTGCCGGAAACCCGCCCGGTGCAAACGGAAAAACGTCGCATGCTGGCCAGTTTCCGCCAGCTGCTGGGTGACAGCACCTTCAGCTGCTATCTGGTGATGCTGATCGGCGCGCTGGCGGGGATTGCGGTATTCGAGGCCAGCTGCGGCGTGTTGATGGGCGGCGTGTTGGGGCTGAGTGGGCTGACTGTCAGCATCCTGTTCATTCTGCCGATCCCGGCGGCGTTTTTCGGCGCCTGGTACGCCGGGCGCGACGGCAAGACCTTCCACACGCTGATGTGGCATTCGGTGATTAGCTGCCTGCTGGCGGGGGCGATGATGTGGATCCCGGGCTGGTTCGGCGTGATGAACATCTGGACGCTGATCGTGCCGGCCGCGCTGTTCTTCTTCGGCGCCGGCATGCTGTTCCCGCTGGCGACCACCGGGGCGATGGAGCCGTTCCCTTACCTGGCCGGCGCGGCGGGCGCACTGGTGGGCGGGATGCAGAACATGGGGTCCGGTCTGGCGACCTGGCTGTCCGCCATGTTGCCGCAAACCGGGCAGTTCAGCCTCGGCTTGCTGATGTTCGCGATGGCGCTGCTGATCCTGCTGTGCTGGTGGCCGCTGTCCAATCGTATGCAGCATCAGGGGCATACCGCATAACGACAGGGCGCCATTCGGCGCCCTCATACCGTTGACAAAGGGGAGAAAAAGCGGGGTTTTTCTCCCCTTTGTGGTTATCAGCCGAAAATCAATAAATTGATTTTCCTTGTTTTTTATTCGCTGTTCTCTGCCAACACGGCAAGGGCATGAGGTTTGTCATCAATCATCAGGGCGCCATTCGGCGCCCTGTTTCGTTACAGCAGAAACTCGTGCAGCGCCGGGTCTTTGCGATCCAGATAGTGGGTCGAACGAATACGGCGGATGGTGCGCGACTTGCCGCGGATCAGCAACGTTTCGGTGGTGGCCATGTTGCCCTGGCGGCTGATGCCTTCCAGCAGATCGCCCTTGGTGATGCCGGTGGCGGAGAAGATCACGTTGTCGTTGCGCGCCATCTGATCCAGACGCAGCGCCTGGCCGGCTTCGATACCCATCTCCCGGCAGCGGGCCAACTCTTGTTCGCCGATGCGGCGGTTTTCGGCGCTGTCGCCTTTCACCTCATGACGCGGCAGCAAACGCGCCTGCATGTCACCGTCCAGCGCGCGGATCACCGCGGCTGAGATCACCCCTTCCGGCGCGCCGCCGATGCCGTACATCACATCGACCTCGCTTTCCGGCATGCAGGTGAGAATGGAGGCCGCTACGTCGCCGTCAGGAATGGCGAATACTCGCACGCCCAGCTGCTGCATCTGCGCGATGACGCCGTCGTGGCGCGGTTTGGCCAATACGATAACAGTCAGCTGCGACAGCGGTTTGCCGAGTCGTTCGGCGACGTTCTGCAGGTTCTCTGCCAATGGCCGGTTGAGATCGATGGCGCCGCGCGCCGCCGGGCCGACCACCAGCTTCTCCATGTACATGTCCGGCGCGTGCAGGAAGGTGCCGCGATCGCCCACCGCCAATACCGCCAGCGCATTGGACTGGCCCATGGCGGTCATGCGGGTGCCTTCGATCGGATCGACCGCGATGTCGACTGCGTCGCCCTGACCGGTACCGACCTGCTCGCCGATATACAACATCGGCGCTTCGTCGATCTCGCCTTCGCCGATCACGATGCGCCCATCGATATCCACTTTGTTGAGCATGATGCGCATGGCGTGGACCGCCGCGCCGTCGGCGGCGTTCTTGTCGCCGCGCCCCAGCCATTTGTAGCCCGCCAGCGCGGCGGCTTCGGTAACGCGGGAGAATTCGATGGCTAATTCACGTTTCATGGCAAACCTGTCTGTGAGAAAGGGAGGAAAATATCGACAAAGTCTATCACAGCGCGGTGGCGGCAGGGCGGGGCAAAAAAAAGCGCCGCCCGCAGGCAGCGCTTGTTGGCGAAACGGCAGCTTCGGGATTACTCGTGATCTTCCCATGCCTGAGCGCGAGCCACCGCTTTTTTCCAGCCGCTGTAGCGGTAGTTGCGTTCGGTGGTTTCGATGCTTGGGCGGAATTCACGCTCAACCACCGCTTTGCTCTTCACTTCATCCAGATCGTTCCAGTAGCCGATGGCCAGGCCCGCCAGGAACGCCGCGCCCAGCGCCGTCGATTCACGCACTTCAGGGCGTTCTACGCGGGTGCCGAGAATATCGGACTGGAACTGCATCAGGAAGTTGTTGGCGACCGCGCCGCCGTCCACGCGCAGCGATTGCAGGCGGGTGTTGGCGTCGGCCTGCATGGCGTCCAGCACGTCACGGGTCTGGAAGGCGATGGATTCCAGCGTGGCGCGGATGATGTGGTTGCTGTTGGCACCACGGGTCAGGCCGAAGATGGCGCCGCGGGCATACGGATCCCAGTAGGGCGCGCCCAGGCCGGTGAAGGCCGGCACCACATAGACGCCGTTGCTGTCTTTCACCTTGGTGGCGAAATATTCGGAGTCGGCGGCGTCGCTGATCAGTTTCAGCTCGTCGCGCAGCCACTGGATAGACGCACCGCCGATGAACACCGCGCCTTCCAGCGCATAGTTCACTTCGCCGCGTGGGCCGCAGGCGATGGTGGTCAGCAGGCCGTTTTTCGAACGCACCGCTTCTTTGCCGGTGTTCATCAGCAGGAAGCAGCCGGTGCCGTAGGTGTTCTTCGCCATGCCCGGTTGAACGCACAGCTGGCCGTACAGTGCCGCCTGCTGGTCGCCGGCGATACCGGCGATAGGAATACGCGTGCCGCCCTTACCGCCGATGTTGGTCTGGCCGTACACTTCGGAGGACGGGCGGACTTTCGGCAGCATGGCGCGCGGGATATCCAGCACTTCCAGCATGCGTTCGTCCCAGTCCAGTTCGTGGATGTTGAACATCATGGTGCGTGAGGCGTTGGTGTAATCGGTGACGTGTACGCGCCCCTGGGTCATTTTCCACACCAGCCAGGTATCCACGGTGCCGAACAGCAGTTCGCCGCGCTTGGCGCGCTCACGGGCGCCTTCGACGTTGTCCAGGATCCACTTCACCTTGGTGCCGGAGAAGTACGGGTCAACCACCAGGCCGGTGTTGTGACGGATGTACTCTTCCAGGCCGTCGCGCTTGAGCTTCTCGCAGATGTCGGCGGTGCGGCGGCACTGCCAAACGATGGCGTTGTAAATCGGCTTGCCGGTCTCTTTTTCCCAGACGATGGTGGTTTCGCGCTGGTTGGTGATACCGATGCCGGCGATCTGATCGGAATTGATGTCGGCTTTCGCCAGCACTTCTACCAGCGTCGAACTTTGCGACGCCCAGATCTCCATCGGGTCGTGCTCAACCCAGCCGGCCTTTGGATAGATCTGCGGGAATTCGCGCTGCGATACTGCAACGATGTTGGCGTCGTGATCGAGCACGACGGCACGTGAGCTGGTGGTCCCTTGGTCGAGTGCGACAATGTATTTTTTTTCTACAGTCATGGTAATTATCCTGCTGTTGTTAACCGTGTAAAACTGCACCCATCACGCTTTACGCTGCTGGGTCTTGGCGTCGGGCTCTTCTTCCGTCACGCAGACGTCGCACGGCAGGTGGCGGCCAATCAGCGCGCGGTAACCGAAAGCGCCCAGGCCACAGCCGACGATAGGGGCGAAGATCGGCACCAGGAAGTACGGGATGTCGCGTGCGCCGGTGAAGGCGACTTTGCCCCAGCCGGCCAGGTAGGCGAACAGTTTCGGCCCGAAGTCACGCGCCGGGTTCAACGCAAAGCCGGTCAATGGTCCCATGGAGGCGCCGATCACGGCAATCAGAATACCGATCAGCAGCGGCGCCAGCGGGCCGCGTGGAATGCCGTTGCCGTCGTCGGTCAGCGCCAGGATCAGGCACATCAGGATTGCAGCGATCACCATTTCTACCAGGAAGGCCTGGCCGACGGAGATGTGCGCGTTAGGGTAAGTCGAGAAGATGCCGGCCAGTTCGAGGCTTTCGTTGCTGCCGCGCACCATGTGGTGGGCCGCTTCGAAGTCGAAGAACAGGTTATAGTACAGCCCGTAGACCAGGGCGGCAGCGCAGAAGGCGCCGGCGACCTGCGCAATGATATAAGGCACCACTTTGCGCCCGTCGAAGCAGGCGAACAGCCACAGGGCGAGGGTGACCGCCGGGTTGAGATGCGCACCGGAAATCGCGGCGGTCAGATAGATGGCCATGGCGACGCCCAGGCCCCAAATGATGCTGATTTCCCACTGGCCGAAGCTGGCGCCCGCCAGTTTCAGCGCGGCAACGCAGCCTACGCCAAAGAAGATCAGCAGCGCCGTGCCGAGGAACTCGGCGATGCACTGGCCTTTTAATGTCGGACTGGTGGTTTGGCTCATAATGTTGGTGTCCTGCAAAACGGCGGTTGTTGGTTTATAGGCTCAGCCAGGTATACATCTGACCTATGGGCACAGTTTTTTCATCTCGTCCAATTATTGAATGAGGACGTGATGTAAATTTATCGTTAACGAACATAAACGAGAAATAGCGAAATCAAAATGTGTGTGGCGCGTCATAAAATTGAGCGATTTCGCGTCGTTTAGTGTTCTTTCTGAGCCATAAAAGTGTGATCTGACCAGTGGTTTAGCGAGGGGCGTTAACAACTCGCGGCGGCGGCGATGGGGATTTTCAGTTTTTGCTGATGGCGAGGGCAGGAAAATTGCAACAGACTGCGCGATGATCCGGTATGTTGCTAGACAGGCGGAGACTGGCTACTTACAATCGTTTTTAACGAATCGAGACCGGCGCGCCTTTCGTAACGGCGCGCGTCACTGAGCGCGATGCAATATTCGCAGTAGCTGCAGCCGACGTTGCGGCCGCTACTTATAGATGTACGCCTTGCTATCATGAGGGGACTGAAGCATGTCATTTGAAGTATTTGAGAAACTGGAAGCAAAAGTACAGCAGGCGATTGATACCATCACCTTGTTGCAGATGGAAATTGAAGAGCTGAAAGACAAAAACAACTCTCTGTCGCAGGAAGTTCAGGCTGCCTCCGGCAACCACGAAGCGCTGGTGCGTGAAAACCAACAGCTGAAAGAAGAACAGCACGTATGGCAAGATCGCCTGCGCGCGCTGCTGGGCAAAATGGAAGAGGTTTGATTCCTTACGCCATGCAGCAACGAAAAGGGCGCCTGAGGCGCCCTTTTTCATGTCCGAAAATCACTCGATGTCGAGCGGGTCTTCGGAGAGGATGATGCCGGTGTTGTCGGCATACAGGTGGTCGCCGGAGAAGAAGGTGACGCCACCGAAGTTGACGCGGATATCGCTTTCGCCCACGCCTTCGCTTACGGCACCCGCCGGGATCGCCGCCATCGCCTGAATGCCGATGTCGAGCTCTTCCAGATCGTCCACCTGGCGCACCGCGCCGTACACCACGATGCCTTCCCATTCGTTCTGGGCGGCCAGGCGCGCCAGTTCGGCGTTGATCAGCGCCCGGCGTACCGAACCGCCGCCGTCGACCAACAGCACGCGGCCGCGGCCGTTTTCTTCAAGCAGATCGAACAACAGGCCGTTATCCTCAAAGCATTTCACCGTGGTGATCTGCCCGCCAAATGAAGTACGCCCGCCAAAATTGGAGAACAGAGGTTCAACAACGTTCACCTCTTCATGATAGATGTCGCAAAGTTCGGAAGTATCGTATTTCATAGGATTTTACGTCTGTTTGCCGCTGGAATGTTCAGTATATCCCTTTATTCGCCCTGTTGGCAAAATCATCAGTTTTTAACTGAGCGCCACGCCGATGGCGAACAGCAGGTTGGCCAGCAACGCCGCCTTGACCATATGCTCCAGCATCGGCCGCATGCCTACCGGCGTCGGATCGCGCAGCACGCGCAGGCCGTGGCGCGCCAGCAGCGGGATCGCCAGCACGAATAGCCAACCCCACGGGCTGTGGAGGTTGAACAGCGTGAACAGCGCGAAACACAGCACCGCGCCGCCGAGCAGCAGGGCATGGTAAATGCGCGCCTTGTGCGGGCCGAGACGCACCGCCAGCGTATTCTTGCCGTTTTCGCGATCGCTTTCGATATCGCGCAGATTGTTGATGTTGAGCACTGCCGTCGCCAGCAGGCCGCAGGCGGTGGCGGGCAGCATCACGACGCTGTCGAAGGTGTGCGTCTGCAGATAGTAGGTACCGGCCACGCTCAGCCAGCCGAAGAACACCAGCACCGAGATATCGCCCAGCCCCAAATACCCGTAGGGCTTGTTGCCGACGGTGTAGGTGATGGCCGCCACGATGGACAGCCCGCCCAGCACCAGGAAACCCACCACGTCGCTGGGTTGCTCACAGGCGACGGCGATCAGCGAACAGCCGGCAAGGGCGATCAGCACCACCGTCACCACCAGCGCCCGTTTCATCTGCGCCTGGGTGATCATGCCTTTCTGCATGCCGCGCAATGGCCCGATGCGATCTTCTTTGTCGCTGCCTTTGACCGCATCGCCGTAGTCGTTCGCCAGGTTGGAGAGGATCTGCAGCAGGCCGGCGGTCAACAGCGCCAGGAGCGCTACTTCCGGTTTCAGGCTACCGTGCCAGGCGGCGATTGCCGAGCCGACCACGATGGAGGCAAAGGCCAGCGGCAGGGTGCGGGGGCGTAGACTTTCCAGCCAGGCGGAAATCGGGGTGGTGGAGGTTGATGAGCTCATGTTTCGCTTCTGTGTCCGTTACAAATAATTGTGGGAGGCAATGCCTCCCACACAGATGACTGACAAGACAATGATTGAGCGATTATAGGATAAAACGACTCAAATCTTCATCCGCCACCAGTTCATCCAGATGACTGCGCACGTAATCCGCATCAATTGTAATGGATTGGCCATTAATTTCACTCGCATCGTAGGAAATATCTTCCATCAGACGCTCCAGCACGGTGTGCAGACGACGCGCGCCGATGTTCTCGGTGCTTTCGTTGACCTGCCACGCGGCTTCGGCGATGCGGCGGATGCCGTCGGCGGTGAACTCGATGTTGACGCCTTCGGTGCCCATCAGCGCTTTGTACTGCTCGGTCAGCGACGCGCTCGGTTCGGTCAGGATGCGCTCGAAGTCTTCGGTGGTCAGCGCCTGCAGCTCAACGCGGATCGGCAGACGGCCCTGCAGCTCCGGGATCAGATCCGACGGATTGGCGGTCTGGAACGCGCCGGAAGCGATGAACAGGATGTGATCGGTCTTCACCATGCCGTGCTTGGTGGACACGGTGCAGCCTTCCACCAGCGGCAGCAGATCGCGCTGCACGCCTTCGCGCGAGACATCCGGACCGGAGCTTTGGCCGCCGCGCTTACAGATTTTGTCGATCTCATCGATAAACACGATGCCGTGCTGCTCAACCGCTTCGATCGCCTGCTCTTTCAGCTCTTCCGGATTCACCAGCTTGGCGGCTTCTTCTTCCACCAGCAGCTTGAAGGCTTCTTTGATCTTCAGCTTGCGCGGTTTTTGCTTCTGGCCGCCGAGGTTCTGGAACATCGACTGCAGCTGGTTAGTCATCTCTTCCATGCCAGGAGGCGCCATGATTTCCACGCCCATCGGCGCGGCGGCCAGATCGATTTCGATCTCTTTGTCATCCAGCTGGCCTTCGCGCAGTTTCTTGCGGAATGCCTGGCGGGCGGCGGACGGTTCCTGATTTTCTTCCGGCTGGCCCCAGTTGTTTTTGGCCGGCGGGATCAGCACGTCGAGAATGCGCTCTTCGGCCAACTCTTCGGCGCGGGTGCGGTTTTTCTCGATCGACTGCATGCGCACCATTTTGATGGCGGCATCGGTTAGATCGCGGATGATGGAGTCCACTTCTTTGCCCACATAGCCCACTTCGGTGAACTTGGTGGCTTCAACCTTGATGAACGGCGCGTTGGCCAGCTTCGCCAGACGGCGGGCGATTTCGGTTTTACCGACGCCGGTCGGGCCGATCATCAGAATGTTTTTCGGGGTCACTTCGTGACGCAGCATCTCGTTGAGCTGCATCCGGCGCCAGCGGTTGCGCAGGGCAATGGCGACAGCGCGTTTGGCCTTGTTTTGGCCAATGATATAGCTGTCCAGTTCGCTGACGATCTCGCGCGGGGTCATTTCAGACATGGTATTCGATCCTTACGCTTTGGAAGGCAATTCTTCAATGGTGTGGAAATGGTTGGTGTAAATACAGATGTCGCCGGCGATGTTGAGAGATTTCTCAACGATGTCGCGGGCGCTCAGTTCGGTATTTTCCAACATGGCGCGGGCGGCAGCCTGGGCGTACGGGCCGCCGGAGCCGATGGCGATCAGATCGTTTTCCGGCTGCACCACATCGCCGTTGCCGGTGATGATCAGCGAGGCGGTTTCATCGGCGACCGCCAGTAGCGCTTCGAGCTTGCGCAGCATGCGGTCGGTGCGCCAGTCTTTCGCCAGCTCGACGGCGGCTTTCACCAGGTGGCCCTGATGCATTTCCAGTTTGCGTTCAAACAGTTCAAACAGCGTGAAGGCGTCAGCGGTGCCACCGGCGAAACCGGCGATCACTTTGTCGTTATACAGGCGACGCACTTTCTTGACGTTACCCTTCATCACCGTATTACCCAGGGTTGCCTGGCCATCACCACCGATGACGACCTGGCCGTTGCGGCGTACGCTTACAATTGTTGTCACGAGCAGACCCTCGTTAAAGACGGAAAGAAGTCCCCGCAGCGCCTGCTTTCGCAGACGCTACGAGGCATATTGAGAGTATAGATGGGGGGGGATTGACGCTTTTCAACCCCCAACGGAGAGGGGAATGCAACTCGACATGCCGACGCCCTTCAGGCGCGAAAGGGTTTTGTCCGCTGCGGCGCGGCTGCTGTAGGGGCCGAGCACCACGCGATTCCAGCCGCCGCCGGCGGTGATGCGGCTCTCGATGCCTTCGAACGCCAGGCGTGCACGCACGGATTCAGCCTGATCGGTGGCGCGGAACGAACCGCATTGCACCATCCACTTCTGTTTCGATTCCGGCTTGGTTTCCTGCTTGGCCGTTTCCTGTTTCACTTCCGGTTTGGGCTCCGGCTTCGGTTGCGGCTTCGGCTCAGGCTGTTTCACCTGCACCGGTTGCTGGGTGGCCGGCTTCGGCTGCTGGTGCTGCTGCACCGGCGCGGTGGTGGCCCCGTTGTTGAACGGGTTGCGCGGCGGCTGAGTGACCTGCTGCTGTTGCTGTACCGGCTGCTGCTGCATTTGCTGTTGTTGCATCTGCTGCTGCTGGCGGTTGCTGCGCGCATTGGCCTGGCCCGGATCGTTATACGGCACTTCATTCAGCTGCGTCGGACGCTGCTGCATGTCGGCCTGCATTTGTTCCAGCAACTGCCGCTGTTCGGCGGTCAGCTGAGTTTTGGAATTGAGCTCGCCGCCGGCCGTCGGTTCGGTCGGGGTTTGCACGCCGATCTGTCGGTTTTCCAGCTCTTTGATATAGCGCCAGCGCTCTTCCGGCTTCGGCGGCAGGCCGTTGCCCGGGCGCGTGGTGTGCGCAGGCAACAACGGCGCGTCTTCCGGCTTGTTGTGCGTAATGAAATAGAGGCCACCGACAAAGACAACCAGCAACGCGACGGCTAACGCCAGCACGGTTTTGGAAACCTTCGGAGAACTGCGTTTTTTACGGCTGGGGGTTTTGCGCTTAGCTCCTGCTGCGCGCCCACGGCTTACATAGTCTTTTTGTGCCACTATTATTCCGCTGTGTCCTGATGAGAGGATAAGTCCGTCATGTTACTGAACCCTAAAATATTTGACTAGCGTTTCGGGGCAGCGGTGCTGCCTCTGATAATCAATTCACTGTCCAATAGCCGGGAGCCGCTGGCCACCGTCTGGCCGTTCAACTGCTCCAGCAGCAGCAACATCGCCTGCTGGCCGATCTGGAAGCGCGGCTGCGCCACCGTGGTCAGCGGCGGATCGCAATACTGCGCCAGCTTGAGGTCGTCAAAGCCGACGATCGACAGATCCTGCGGTACCCGCAGCCCCATTTTCTTCGCCTGGGACAGCACGCCGATCGCCATGACATCGCTGTGGCAGAACACCGCCGTCGGCGGTTTCGGCTGAGCCATCAGCGCCGTCAGCGCTTGCGCGCCGGCTTCGTAGGTAAAATCACCCCGGGTAATATAGCTGCTTTCGACGGTAATGCCATTACGACGTAGCGCTTGAACGTAACCCTGCAGCCGATAATGGCTCAGCGGCATCTGTTCCGGCCCGGCGACGCAGGCGATCTGCCGGTGGCCCAATTGATGCAAATAATGCACGGCTTCAAAGGCGGCGGTCAGGTTATCGATGTGCACCGTCGGCAGTTCCAGCTCAGGGGCAAACTCGTTGGCCATCACCATCGGCGGCAGGTTGCGCTGCTCTTCCTTGCTGGCGTCAAACGGCAGGTTGGAGCCCAGCAGCAGCATACCGTCGATCTGTTTGGTGATGATCAGATTGACGAAGGTGCGCTCTTGCTGATTTTGCTGCGCGCAGTCGCCGATCAGCACCAGATAACCTTGTTGGGCCGCGGTCTGTTCGATCCCCTGGATCACATCGGCGAAAAACGGATCGCAGATGTCGGGCACGATCACCAGGATGGTGCGGGATTCGTTGCGTTTGATATTGCGTGACAGAGCATGAGGAGAATAACCCACGGCCAGCACGGCCTGTTCCACTTTCTGGCGCGTTGGCGTTGACACCTTTTCCGGGTTCATCAGCGCACGCGATACGGTAGCCGTTGAAACGCCCGCCATTTCGGCGACGTCTTTCATGGTCGCCATGGATAACTCTTTCTTGTGTTCCAACGCCTTTCTCCTTGCGTCAGCCCCATGCCGACGCCACTACTGCTGTTTGCTCACAATGTCCGGCATGCGGTGGCGAGATTGTTGTCATTGAGCGCCACTCGCGTTCGGGCACTCCGTCGCGCTGCGATGTGGCGACAAAATTTGCCCTCGCAGACATTCTAAACAGAATACGCCCCGCCTTTGTTACCTAATTTGCATAAAAAATGTGACCTGAGAAGGTTTTTTAGCGTTCGCTCGCAATTTCAAGGGTAAACGTTTGCACTGCGGCAGCTAAATCGGACTTTTCCGGGATCAGCTGTCGATCGGATCGACATCCAGCGTCCATTTCACCTTGCGCGTTTGCGGCAGGGTGCCGATCAGCGGCAGCGAGCTTTTCATCAGCTGTTGCAGGACGCGCCGTGTCGGATGCTGCAGCAGCAGCTGCCAGCGGAAACGGCCGCCGCGTTTGGACTGCAGCGCCGGCACCGGGCCCATCACCCACAGCGAATCGTCCTTAAGCGGGCTGGCTTCCAACAGATTGCGCAGCTGCTGCAGGAACAGCGGGGCCTGTTGGTTATCGTGATCTTCGGCGCGCACGATGATGTGGCTGGTGTAGGGCGGCAGAAACACGCTGTTGCGCTCCGCCAGCGTCTGTTTGGCGAAGGCGTCGTAACCCTGTTGCAGCAGCACCTGCAATAACGGGTGCTCCGGGTGGTGGGTTTGCAGCAGCACTTCACCCTGTTTGCCCGCGCGGCCCGCCCGGCCGGAGACCTGGGTATAGAGCTGAGCGAAACGCTCGGCGGAGCGGAAGTCGGCGGAGAACAGCGCGCCGTCCACGTCCAGCAACGCCACCAGCGTGACGTCGGGAAAATGGTGGCCCTTGGCCAGCATTTGCGTGCCGATCAGAATGCGCGCTTCGCCGCGATGAATATCCGCCAGGTGTTGCTCCAGCCCCCCTTTGCGGCTGGTGGTGTCGCGATCGATGCGGGTGATCGGCGTGTCGGGGAACAGCGGCGCCAGCTCCTGCTCCAGCTGTTCGGTGCCGACGCCGACCGATACCAGGTGGGTGGAGCCGCACTGCGGGCATTGGTGCGGCACCGGTCGCTGGCTGTCGCAGTGGTGACAGCGCAGCTGGCGCTGATGCTGGTGGAAGGTGTAGTAGTGATCGCAGCGCTGGCACTCGGCGATCCAGCCGCACTCGTGGCACAGCAGCGCCGGGGCGTAACCGCGGCGGTTGAGGAACAGCATCACCTGATTGCCGGCTTTTAAATGATGTTGCATGCTTTTCAACAGCGGCTGTGACAGGCCGACCTTCAGCGGCAACCCTTTCAGATCGATCAGGTGCTGCGCCGCCGGTTTGGCGTTGCCCGCGCGTTGGGTGAGCTTCAACTGGCGATATTTGCCCAGCTGCACGTTGTGCAGCGTTTCCAGTGCCGGCGTGGCGGAGCCCATCACCATCGGGATGTCCTCTTCCCGGGCGCGAAACACCGCCAGATCGCGGGCATGGTAGCGCCAGCCTTCCTGCTGTTTATAAGAGCTGTCGTGCTCTTCGTCGATGATGATTACGCCCAGTTGCCGGAACGGCGTGAACAGCGCCGAGCGGGTGCCGATGACGATCGCGGCTTCGCCGCTGCGCGCGCGCAGCCAAACTGCCAGCCGTTCGCTGTCGTTCAGCCCGGAGTGCAGCACGTCCACCGGCGCGTTGAAGCGCTCGCGAAAGCGGGCGATGGTTTGCGGCGTCAGGCCGATTTCCGGCACCAGCACCAGCGCCTGCCGGCCTTTGGCCAACACGTTCTCCAGCACGCTGAGATACACCTCGGTCTTGCCGGAGCCGGTGACCCCGGCCAGCAGCCAGGCGGCGAACTGCTCATCCTCGCTTCTGATCGCCCCGACGGCGGTGGCCTGTTCGGTATTCAGCCGCAGCCGCTCGCCAAGCACCGCGAAATTGGGGCGCCAGTCCTGCGTGGCCGCGACCTGAGCACGCAGGTCGATCAGCCCTTTGGCGCGTAGCGCCTGTAGAGCGCTTTCCGTCAGCTCAAGCTGGCTGACCTGATGGCGATAGACCGGGCGTTGCAACAGCGCCGCCAGCGCCTGCTGCTGTTTCGGCGCGCGTTTCAGACTTTCGGGCGGCGTGGCGCGCCCCTCTTCGGTGGCGAACCACTGCCACAGCGGCGCGGCCTCGGCCGGTTTGCCTTGGCGCAGCAGGATCGGCAGCGCATGAAACAGCACTTCACCGATGGGATAGTGATAGTAATCGCTGGCCCAGCGCAGGATGCGCCACAGGCTGGGAGAGAACAGCGACTCGGTGTCGATCACGCTGTCGATCGGTTTGAGCTTGTCCAGCGGCAGTTCGCTGGTGTCGCTGCAGCCGGTGACGATGCCGATTGCATGCTGCCTGCCCCAGGGCACGCCCACGCGCGCGCCGGCCACCGGCTGCATGCCGGGCGGCAGCAGATAGTCGAAGGTGCGGGCGAGGGGGACCGGCAAAGCAACGTGTACGACGGGCATGATCTCATCCAAATTGAAAAAAAGTGGGCATCAGTTTACACGGCGCATCGGCAAATGTACGGTTCCGATTGCGCGCCCCGACTAATGCTGTATAATTTGCCGCCTTTGGTATAATTCGATACCAAAATTCTATTATCAACCACGTGTGGTGTCTGGCGAAACAGGGCTGGATAGCGACACGGCCTTAACTGAGGTTTCCCATGAAACAAGGTATCCACCCAAAATACGAAGAAGTTACTGCTAACTGCTCTTGCGGTAACGTGATGAAGATCCGCTCCACCGTGGGCCACGATCTGAACCTGGACGTTTGTGGCGCATGCCACCCGTTCTACACTGGCAAGCAGCGTGACGTTGCTACCGGTGGCCGCGTTGACCGCTTCAACAAGCGTTTCAGCGTACCAGGCGCTAAGAAATAAGATTTCTTATCGTCCGATGAAAAAGGCGCCTTTGGCGCCTTTTTTCGTTTCTGCCGCCGGCGTTCGCCGGGCGGTTCTTAATATTCCCAGGTATCGGGATCGACACCCAGTTCGCGCATCAACGCTTTTGCGGCTTCCGGGATTTCATCGCTGCGCTCTTTGCGCAGGTCTTCATCGTTCGGCAGCGGCTGGCCGGTAAAGGCATGCAGAAACGCTTCGCACAGCAGTTCGCTGTTGGTGGCGTGGCGCAGGTTGTTCACCTGGCGACGGGTCCGTTCGTCGGTGAGGATTTTCAGGACCTTCAGCGGAATGGATACCGTGATCTTTTTGACTTGCTCGCTTTTTTTACCGTGTTCAGCGTAAGGGCTGACATACTCGCCGTTCCACTCAGCCATGGGACACCTTAACTTTGTCAGAAAAATTACAAAATTCTAAAAACCGGCCAATTATGCCCGATCTTCACTGTTCTCACTAAATAAATGTCAATTTTACGCGACCAGGGTCACTGAATGCCCCGCTTCGGCCAGGCATTGCCGCTTAACATCTTATCGTCATGTCATATCGGCATAATTTTAGCGGGTATTGCGTCATTGCTCAATCTATACGCAAAGAAGTTTAGATGTCCAGATGTATTGACGTCTATCAATCCTGCGATTACTCTTTAGGCCTCATCCACCGAACCGAGAGCCGAGCGAGCCCATGACGCGTAAACCAGCCACGATTGCCGTACGCAGCGGCCTGAACGACGACGAACAGTACGGCTGCGTTGTCCCGCCGATTCATTTGTCCAGCACCTATAACTTTACCGACTTCAACCAACCCCGAGCTCATGACTACTCGCGCCGCGGCAACCCGACGCGCGACGTTGTGCAGCGCGCGTTGGCGGAGCTGGAAGGCGGCGCCGGCGCGGTGATGACCGGCAGCGGGATGTCGGCGATCCATCTGGTGACCACCGTGTTGTTGAAGCCCGGCGATCTGCTGGTGGCGCCGCACGACTGCTACGGCGGCAGCTATCGGCTGTTCGACAGCCTGAGCAAGCGCGGCGCCTATCGCGTGCTGTTCGTCGATCAGGGTAATGAAGAAGCCCTGCAGCAGGCGCTGGCGAAAAAGCCGAAGCTGGTGCTGATAGAAAGCCCCAGCAATCCGCTGCTGCGGGTGGTGGACATCGCGGCGATCTGCGCTGCCGCGCATGCGGCGGGCGCGTTGACGGTGGTGGACAACACCTTCCTCAGCCCGGCCCTGCAACAGCCGATCGAACTCGGTGCCGATCTGGTGGTCCATTCTTGCACCAAATACCTGAACGGGCATTCGGACGTGGTGGCCGGGGCGGTGATTGCCAAAGATCCCGAGCTGGCGGTCGAGCTGGCCTGGTGGGCGAACAACATCGGCGTGACCGGCGGCGCGTTCGACAGTTATCTGTTGCTACGCGGCATGCGCACGCTGTCGCCGCGCATCAAGGCGGCGCAACAAAACGCTGAAGCGATTGTTGACTATTTACAGCAGCAACCGCTGGTGAAAAAGCTGTATCATCCCTCCCTGCCGGAGAATCCGGGGCATGAGATCGCCCGCCGTCAGCAGCGCGGTTTCGGCGCGATGCTGAGTTTTGAACTGGACGGCGATGAAGCGGTGCTGCGCCGTTTTCTCTCTGCCCTTGAGCTGTTTACTCTGGCAGAATCGTTGGGCGGCGTAGAAAGCCTGATCTCGCATGCAGCGACCATGACTCACGCCGGCATGGCGGCGGAGGCGCGGGCAGCGGCCGGCATCTCCGAGAGCCTGCTGCGCATTTCCGTGGGTATTGAAGACAGTGAAGATTTGATTGCCGATCTGGAACGCGCTTTCCAGGCGGCGGCAACGAGGTAAGCATGAATGCAATTGCTGTAGCAGGGCCGGTGAGCGGGCGTCAACTGCACAAGTTTGGCGGCAGCAGTCTGGCGGATGTGAAGTGTTATCTGCGTGTGGCCGGGATTATGGCGGAATACAGCCAGCCGGGCGACATGATGGTGGTATCGGCCGCCGGCAGTACCACCAACCAGTTGATCAACTGGCTGAAGCTCAGCCAGAGCGATCGCCTGTCTGCGCACCAGGTGCAGCAGACGTTGCGTCGCTATCACAGCGAGCTTATCAGCGGCCTGTTGCCGCCGGAAAGTGCCGAGCCGCTGATCGCCGAGTTCATTCAGGATCTGGAACGTCTGGCGGCGCTGCTGGACGGCAAAGTCGACGAGGTATGCTATGCCGAAGTGGTCGGGCACGGCGAGATCTGGTCGGCGCGCCTGATGGCGGCGGTGCTTAATCAGCTGGATATGCAGGCGGCCTGGCTGGACGCGCGTGATTTCCTGCGCGCCGAGCGCGCCGCGCAGCCGCAGGTGGATGAAGGCCGTTCTTACCCGCTGCTGCAGCAATTGATGGCTCAACATCCGGGCAAACGCCTGGTGGTGACCGGCTTCATTTCGCGCAACGACGCCGGGGAAACCGTGTTGTTGGGGCGTAACGGCAGCGACTACTCCGCCACTCAGGTCGGCGCGTTGGCCGGCGCTGCGCGCGTCACCATCTGGAGCGACGTGGCCGGGGTATACAGCGCCGATCCACGCAAGGTGAAAGACGCCTGCCTGCTGCCGCTGCTGCGTCTGGACGAAGCCAGCGAGCTGGCGCGCCTGGCGGCGCCGGTATTGCACACCCGTACCCTGCAGCCGGTCTCCGGCAGCGATATCGATCTTCAGCTGCGCTGCAGCTATCAGCCGGAGCAGGGCTCGACGCGCATCGAGCGCGTATTGGCGTCCGGCACCGGCGCCAAGATTGTCACCAGCCACGACGATGTGTGCCTGATTGAACTGCACGTCGCCGCTCAACATGACTTCAAACTGGCGCAGAAAGAGTTGGATCTGGTGCTCAAGCGCGCGCAGATAAAACCGCTGGCGGTGGGCATCCACCCTGACCGCAACCTGGTGCAGCTGTGTTACACCTCCGAGGTGGTCAACAGCGCGCTGGTGACGCTGCAGGCCGCGGCACTGCCAGGCGAGCTGCGCCTGCGTGAAGGGTTGGCGCTGGTGGCGATGGTCGGCGCCGGGGTGTGCAAGAACCCGCTGCACAGCCACCGTTTCTATCAGCAGTTGAAAGATCAGCCGGTCGAGTTCATCTGGCAGGCGGAAGATGGCATCAGCCTGGTGGCGGTATTGCGCCAGGGGCCGACCGCGCTGCTGATCCAGGGGCTGCACCAAAGCCTGTTCCGCGCCGAGAAGCGCATCGGTCTGGTGCTGTTCGGCAAGGGCAATATCGGGTCGCGCTGGCTGGAGCTGTTCGCCCGTGAGCAGACCCATATCTCCGCGCGCAGCGGCTTCGAATTTATCCTGGCGGGGGTGGTGGACAGCCGCCGCAGCCTGCTGAACTATGACGGGCTGGACGCCAGCCGCGCGCTGGCATTCTTTGAGGACGAAGCGCAGGAGCTGGATGAAGAATCGCTGTTCCTGTGGATGCGCGCGCACCCGTTCGACGATCTGGTGGTGCTTGACGTGACCGCCAGCGAAGAGCTGGCCGGGCAGTATCTGGATTTCGCCAGCTACGGTTTCCACGTGATCAGCGCCAATAAGTTGGCGGGAGCCTCGTGCAGCGACAGCTATCGCCAAATTCGCGACGCCTTCGCCAAAACCGGCCGCCACTGGCTGTATAACGCCACCGTCGGCGCCGGCCTGCCGGTCAACCACACGGTGCGCGATCTGCGCGACAGCGGCGACAGCATTCTGGCGATCAGCGGCATCTTCTCCGGCACGCTCTCCTGGCTGTTCCTGCAGTATGACGGCACGGTGCCGTTCACCGAGCTGGTGGATCAGGCCTGGCAGCAGGGGCTGACCGAACCGGATCCGCGGGTCGATCTCTCCGGCCAGGACGTGATGCGCAAGCTGGTGATCCTGGCGCGCGAGGCGGGCTACGACATCGAACCGAACCAGGTGCGGGTCGAGTCGCTGGTGCCGGCGGGCTGCGAGCTGGGCTCTGTCGATCAGTTCTTCGAGAACGGTGAGGCGCTGAACCAGCAGATGCAGCAGCGCTTTGAGGCCGCCAGCGAAATGGGCCTGGTGCTGCGCCACGTGGCGCGTTTCGACGCCAACGGCAAGGCGCGGGTCGGCGTGGAGGCGGTGCGCCCTGAGCATCCTCTGGCCTCGCTGCTGCCGTGCGACAACGTGTTTGCCATCGAAAGCCGCTGGTATCGCGATAATCCGCTGGTGATCCGCGGGCCGGGCGCCGGCCGCGACGTGACCGCCGGCGCGATCCAGTCAGACCTTAACCGATTGGCGCAGCTGCTTTAATCCTCTGCGGGCGCGGGCTCACCGCGCCCCTTTGCTTTTCCTGCCATACTTATCCCTGCCGCTGTCATGAAATTTCCTCTTTGAGCGGGTGAGGATTAATCATCTTATTCCCCTCATTTTCCTGTTGACTCTTTAGCCAACATGCGGCATTTTCTATCTAGACGTCTAAACGTATAGACGCTCATCAAGATGAAATAAAAACAGTGATCGATAAGAGGTGAGCAGGGTATGAGTTTTTTCCACGCAAACCAGCGGGAAGCGCTGAATCAGAGTCTGGCGGAGTTGAACGGCCAGATTAACGTATCATTCGAGTTCTTCCCGCCACGCACCAGCGAGATGGAAGAGACCCTGTGGCAGTCGATCGATCGTCTGAGCATCCTCAAACCTAAATTCGTTTCCGTCACCTACGGCGCCAATTCCGGCGAGCGCGATCGCACCCACAGCATCATCAAAGGGATCAAGGAACGCACCGGCCTGGAGGCGGCGCCGCACCTGACCTGCATCGACGCCAGCCCGGCGCAGCTGCGCGACATCGCGACCGATTACTGGAATAGCGGCATCCGCCATATCGTGGCGCTGCGCGGCGATCTGCCGCCGGGCGGCGGCAAGCCGGACATGTACGCGACCGATCTGGTGGCGCTGCTGAAAGACGTGGGCGACTTCGACATTTCCGTCGCCGCCTATCCGGAAGTGCACCCGGAGGCGAAGAGTGCGCAGGCAGATTTAATCAACCTGAAGCGCAAGATCGATGCCGGCGCCAACCGCGCCATCACCCAGTTCTTCTTCGACGTTGAGAGCTACCTGCGTTTCCGCGACCGTTGCGTCGCCGCCGGTATCGACGTGGAAATCGTGCCGGGCATTCTGCCGGTGTCCAACTTCAAGCAGCTGCAGCGCTTCGCCACCATGACCAACGTGCGGGTGCCAAGCTGGATGACCAGCATGTTCGAAGGGCTGGACGACGATGCGGAGACCCGCAAAATGGTCGGTGCCAACATCGCCATGGACATGGTGAAGATCCTGAGCCGCGAAGGGGTGAAAGATTTCCACTTCTATACCCTGAACCGCGCCGAGATGAGCTACGCCATCTGCCACACGCTGGGCGTGCGACCGGTGGCCGCCGCCTGACGGGCTTGCTCCATTGAAAAGGGCGCCGCTTTACCGCGGCGCCTTTTTTTGTGGGGGAGACATAAAAAAACAGCCCCGATAAACGGGGCCGCGATGAGGTTCACTAGCCGGTGTTGCGCATCCCGGCGGCGACGCCGGCGATGGTAACCATCAGCGCCTGCTCCACGCGGGCGTCCGGCTGCTCCTGCTGGCGCGAACGGTGCAGCAATTCGGCCTGCAGGACGTTCAGCGGATCGGTATAGACGTTACGCAGCGCGATGGATTCGGCGATCCACGGCAGGTCTTCCATCAGGTGTGCATCGTTGGCGATGGTCAGCACCACCTTGATGTCGCTTTCCAGCTGATCGCGCAGCTGTTGGCCCAGCGGCCACAGCGATTTATCCACCAGGCGCTGATCGTAGTATTCCGCCAGCCACAGGTCGGCTTTGGCGAACACCATTTCCAGCATGGCGATGCGGGTGGAGAAGAACGGCCAATCGCGACACATCGCCTCCAGCTCCGCCTGCTTGCCGGCTTTCACCGCTTCCTGCAATCCGGCGCCAGCGCCGAGCCAGGCCGGCAGCATCAGGCGGTTCTGCGTCCAGGCGAAGATCCACGGAATGGCGCGCAGGCTCTCTACGCCGCCGTTTGGCTTGCGCTTGGCCGGGCGTGAACCCAGCGGCAGTTTGCCCAGCTCCAGCTCCGGCGTGGCCGCGCGGAAGTAAGGCACGAAGTCCGGGTTTTCACGCACGTAGCCGCGATACATCCGGCAGGAGGTCTCGGACAGGTCGTCCATCAGCGCCCGCCATTCTTTCTTCGGTTCCGGCGGCGGCAGCAGGTTGGCCTCGAGGATCGCGCCGGCATACAGCGCCAGGCTGCTGATGGTGACTTCCGGCAGGCCGAACTTGAAGCGGATCATCTCGCCCTGTTCGGTGACGCGCAGGCCGCCCTTCAGGCTGCCCGGCGGCTGCGACAGCAGCGCCGCATGCGCCGGAGCGCCGCCGCGGCCGATGGAACCGCCGCGGCCGTGGAACAGCGTCAGCGCCACGCCGGCCTTTTCACAGGTTTTGATCAGCGCGTCCTGTGCGCGGTACTGCGCCCAGGAAGCCGCCATCACGCCGGCGTCTTTCGCCGAATCGGAATAGCCGATCATCACCATCTGTTTGCCCTGGATGAAGCCGCGATACCAGTCGATGTTAAGCAACTGGGTCATCACGTCGTCGGCGTTGTTCAGATCGTCGAGGGTTTCGAACAGCGGGGCGACCGGCAGCGCGAACGGGCAGCCGGCCTCTTTCAGCAGCAGGTGCACCGCCAGCACGTCGGAAGGCGTGCGCGCCATCGAAATCACATAGGCGGCGATCGAGCCCTGCGGCGCTTCGGCGATCACCCGGCAGGTTTCCAGCACTTCCTGGGTGTCGGCGCTCGGTTGCCATTTCAGCGGCACCAGCGGGCGTTTGGAGTTCAGCTCGCGGATCAGGAACGCCTGTTTATCGGCTTCCGACCAGCTTTCATAGTCGCCCAGCCCCAGATAGCGGGTCAGCTCGGCGATGGCTTCGGTATGGCGGGTGCTCTCCTGACGCACGTCGATGCGCACCAGCGGCACGCCGAAGCAGCGCACGCGGCGCAGGGTATCCAGCAGTTGACCGTTGGCGATGATGCCCATGCCGCAGGCCTGCAGCGACTGGTAGCAGGCATACAGCGGCTCCCACAGCTGCTCGTTGTTCACCAGCAGGTCGTGCGGTTTCAGCACGCGCTCACCCTTCAGGCGGCCTTCAAGATAAGCCTGGGAACTCATCAGCTGGCTGCGCAGTTGCTTCATGATTTCGCGGTACGGCTCCTGCACCTCATCGCCGCCGGCGCGGGCGCGCAGCTCCGGGGTGCATTCGGTCATCGACAGCTCGGAGACCAGCACCTGGATGTCGCGGGTGAACAGGTCGCAGGCTTTCCAGCGGCTGAGCAGCAGCACATGGCGGGTAATTTCGGCGGTGACGTTCGGGTTGCCGTCGCGATCGCCGCCCATCCAGGAGGTGAAGCGCACCGGCACCGCTTCCACCGGCAGGCTGTAATCGATGGAGTTTTCCAGCTGTTCGTTGAATTCGCGCAGGAACGCCGGCACGCCTTCCCACAGGCTGTTTTCCACCACCGCAAAGCCCCATTTGGCTTCGTCGATCGGGGAAGGGCGGTGTTTGCGAATTTCATCGGTGTGCCACGACTGGGCCACCAGCTGACGCAGGCGGCGCATGATCTTGTTGCGCTCGTAGTCGGCCAGATCGTTGTGATCGAGCTGGCTGAGGCAGGTGTTGACCTCCACCAGCTTGTGGATCAGGGTGCGACGGGTGATCTCCGTCGGGTGCGCCGTCAGCACCAGCTCGATGGAGAGTTGCGATACCGCGTGCTGCAGCTCTTTGTCGCTGAGCTTTTTGTCTTTGAGACGGCTGAACAGTTGAGCCAGCGCTTCCGGGTTGCTGGCGGCCTCGCCGTTGGGCGAAATGCTGTGGTACTGCTCGGCGACGTTGGTCAGGTTGAGGAACTGGCTGAAGGCGCGCGCCACCGGCAGCAGCTCGTCGTTGGACAGGTTCTGCAGGGTGGAGAGCAGCTCCTGGCGATGCGCTTCGTTGCCGGCGCGTGAGGATTTGGAAAGCTTACGGATGGTCTCAACGCGATCGAGAATATGCTCACCCAGCGCTTCTTTGATGGTATCGCCGAGCAATTTGCCGAGCATACTGACATTACTGCGCATTGCCGAATATTGTTCGTTCATATAACCCCTGACCCAGTTCTGTATGATTTTTATCTTGTAAATAAATTTCACGCGTCAGGCGCAGACCGCCTGCCTGATCACATCGCGTTCCTGTCCAATCGTCAATTGACACTATTTTTAGCAAAAAAACATCAAAATCGGCGCATTTTCTGAAATTTAATTACGGCGCGTCGGTTATCAGCACGGCTTATTTCGCCGTTTTCTACTTATTTTGAGTTAGGGGAAGCATAAAGCATTTCCCCTGTTAAATGTCGGGTTTATTGCCGGCAAAAATGTGTGACCAGCTGGCCCAGCAGTTTGCGCGTCGGTTCGATAAACGCGGTATCGATGTACTCGTCCGGCTGGTGGGCCTGATCGATGGAACCGGGGCCGAGCACCAGGGTCGGGCATACCTGTTGCACGAACGGCGCCTCGGTACAGTAGTTGACCACCTGCGTGCGGGTGCCCAGCAGCTCCTCGATCACCGCCACCATGCGGTGGTCGGTCGGGCACTCGTAGCCCGGCACCGACGCGTGCAGCTCTTCGATGGTCAGGCGGCCCGGCCAGCGTTGGCTCACCGGCTCCAGCGCCTGATGCATCAGTTCGTTGATGTTGTCGAGCGTCATGCCGGGCAGCGGGCGGATATCCAGGTGCAGCTCGCAGCAGGCACAGATGCGGTTGGCCGCGTCGCCGCCGCTGATATGGCCGAAGTTCATGGTGGGATAAGGCACGGCGAACGCCGGATTGTTGTAGCGCTCCTGCAGGGTTTTGCGCAGCTCCATCAGGCGGCCGATGGACTCGTGCATCAGATCGATGGCGTTGACGCCGCGCGCCGGATCGCTGGAGTGGCCGGACTGGCCGACGATGCGAATGGCGTTGGCCATGTGGCCCTTGTGCGCGCGCACCGGCTGCAGCGAGGTCGGCTCGCCGATGATGGCGAAATCCGGCCGAATGGCGGTGGAGGCGGCGAAATAACGCGCGCCGGCCATCGTCGTTTCTTCATCTGCGGTCGCCAGAATGTACAGCGGCTTGGTCAGTTTGCTCGCGTCGATGTCGCGCACTGCGTCCAGAATAAAGGCGAAGAAGCCTTTCATGTCGGCAGTGCCCAGCCCGTAGAGCTTGTTGTCGTGCTCGGTCAGGGTGAAGGGATCGCGCGTCCAGCGGCCTTCGTCGTAAGGCACCGTATCGGTATGGCCGGCCAGCAGCAGTCCGCCGCTGCCTTCACCAATGCTGGCCAGCAGGTTGAATTTGTGGCGCGACTCCGGCACCGGCTGCACGTCGACGCGGAAGCCCAGGTCGGCAAACCATCCGGCCAGCAAGTTGATTAACGCCTCATTGCTCTGATCGAGGCCGGCATCGGTGGCGCTGATCGAAGGAGTGGCGATCAACGCCCGGTACAGCTCAATAAATGGAGGTAATTTCATCTTCACTGTTGACAGCCTTAGGTTAGGATAGTATCAATATTCATGCATTTATTTTGAATAAAAATACAGTAAGCCGAAGCGTAAGGGAACCCGATGCCCGGATGTTTATAAAAGCATCAACGCCTGGCTCCGTGGGTGAACGGCGCAACAACGCTGGCTAGCCCTGTTACCTGGGTCGCAAGCGACCGCACGTCAGTTTAGAAGGTGAAAGGCCACATGTTGAATACGCTGATCGTTGGTGCCAGCGGTTACGCCGGAGCGGAGCTCACGGCTTACCTGAATCGCCACCCACACATGAACATAACCGCTTTAGCGGTTTCAGCGCAAAGTGCAGATGCAGGAAAGTTGCTTTCCGATCTCCATCCCCAGTTGAAAGGCATCGTCGATCTGCCGCTGCAGCCGTTGACCGACGTCGCCAAGGCGGCGCAGGGCATCGACGTGGTGTTCCTCGCCACCGCCCATGAAGTCAGCCACGATATCGCACCGGCTTTCCTGGCGGCGGGCTGCGTGGTGTTCGATCTGTCCGGCGCCTTTCGCGTGCAGGACGCCGGTTTTTATAGCCAGTACTACGGTTTCGAACATCAGCATGGCGCCCTGCTGGAGCAGGCGGTGTACGGCCTGGCGGAGTGGCAGAGCGACAAGATCAAACAGGCGCAGCTGATCGCGGTGCCGGGCTGTTACCCGACGGCGGCGCAGCTGGCGCTGAAACCGTTGATCGAAAATCAACTGCTGAACCTCGACCAGTGGCCGGTGATCAACGCCACCAGCGGCGTCAGCGGCGCCGGGCGCAAGGCCAGCATGACCACCAGTTTCTGCGAAGTGAGCCTGCAGCCGTACGGTATTTTCACTCACCGGCACCAGCCGGAGATCGCCGCGCACCTGGGCGTGCCGGTTATCTTTACGCCGCACCTGGGTAATTTCCCTCGCGGCATTCTTGAAACCATCACCTGCCGCCTGAAAGCCGGCGTGACCGCGCAGGACGTGGCCGCCGCCTATCATGCCGCCTATGACGACAAGCCGCTGGTGCGGCTGTACGACCAGGGCGTGCCGGCGCTGAAAGCGGTGGTGGGGCTGCCGTTCTGCGACATCGGTTTTGCGGTGCAGGGCGAGCATCTGATCGCCGTGGCAGTGGAAGACAATCTGCTGAAAGGCGCGGCGGCGCAGGCGGTGCAATGCCTGAATATTCGTTTCGGCTTCCCGGAAACCCAATCACTCCTTTAAACCAGCGTGAGTAAACAGCAATGAACCCGTTAATTATCAAGTTAGGTGGCGTGTTATTAGACAGTGAAGAAGCGCTGGAGCGTCTGTTTACCGCGTTGGACAGCTATCGGCAGCAGCACCAGCGCCCGCTGGTGATCGTGCACGGCGGCGGCTGCGTGGTGGACGAACTGATGAAGCAGCTCGCTTTGCCGGTGGTGAAAAAGAACGGCCTGCGCGTCACGCCGGCCGATCAGATCGACATCATCACCGGCGCGCTGGCCGGCACCGCCAACAAAACGCTGCTGGCGTGGGCGATTAAGCATCAAATCAACGCCGTTGGCCTGAGCCTGGCGGACGGCGGCAGCGCAGTCGTGACCCAGCTCGATCCGGCATTGGGCCACGTCGGCAACGCGCAGCCCGGCTCGCCCGCGCTGCTCAATACCCTGCTGGGCGCCGGCTACCTGCCGGTTATCAGCTCCATCGGCATCACCGCCGAAGGGCAGTTAATGAACGTGAACGCCGATCAGGCGGCGACGGCGCTGGCGGCGACGCTGGGGGCGGATCTGATCCTGCTGTCGGACGTCAGCGGCATCCTCGACGGCAAGGGCCAACGCATTGCGGAAATGACGGCGCAAAAAGCGGAACAACTGATCGCGCAAGGCATCATCACCGATGGTATGGTGGTGAAGGTGAATGCGGCGCTCGACGCCGCCCGCACCCTCGGCCGCCCGGTGGATATCGCCAGCTGGCGCCATGCCGATCAGCTTCCTGCTTTGTTTAACGGCGTGTCGATTGGCACCCGGATCCTCGCTTAATTTTAGAATTAGAAAGGAATAGATCATGCAAAACCAAGGCATCAAAAAAATCGTTCTGGCGTACTCCGGCGGCCTGGATACCTCGGCCATCATTCCATGGCTGAAAGAGAACTACGGCGGCTGTGAAGTGGTGGCGTTCGTGGCGGACATCGGCCAGGAGCGCAGCGATCTGGAAGGCGTGGAGCAAAAAGCCCTGCAGTCCGGTGCCTCTGAATGTCACGTGGTCGATCTGCGTGAAGAATTTATCCGCGATTACGTTTATCCGGTGCTGCAGACCGGCGCCCTGTACGAAGGCAGCTACCTGCTGGGCACCTCGATGGCGCGGCCGATCATTGCCAAGGCGCAGGTCGAGTTGGCGTTGAAAGTGGGCGCGGACGCGCTGTGCCACGGCGCAACCGGCAAAGGCAACGATCAGGTGCGTTTCGAAACCACCTACACCGCGCTGGCGCCGCAGCTGAAAGTGGTGGCGCCGTGGCGTGAGTGGAACCTGCGTTCCCGTGAAGCGCTGCTGGATTACCTGAAAGAGCGCAACATCCCGACTACCGCGTCGCTGGAGAAGATCTACAGCCGCGATGAGAACGCCTGGCACATCTCCACCGAAGGCGGCGTGCTGGAAAGCCCGTGGAATGCGCCGAACAAGGATTGCTGGGTATGGACTGTCGATCCGCAGGAAGCGCCGGATCAGCCTGAGCAGGTGACCGTCACCGTTGAGAAAGGCCGCGTCGTGGCGGTTAACGGTAAAGCGCTGTCGCCGTACCAGTGCCTGGAAACCCTGAACGCGCTGGGCGCCAAGCACGGCGTCGGCCGTATCGACATCGTGGAAAACCGTCTGGTGGGCATCAAATCCCGCGGCTGCTATGAGACCCCAGGGGGCACCATCATGGTGGCGGCGCTGCGCGCCATCGAGCAGCTGGTGCTGGATCGCGACAGCTTCAAATGGCGCGAGCAGCTGGGCCTGGAGATGTCCTATGTGGTGTACGACGGCCGTTGGTTCGCGCCGCTGCGCCGCTCGCTGCAGGCCTCTGCCGAAGCATTGGCTGAAGAGGTGAACGGCGAAGTGGTGCTGCAGCTGTACAAAGGCCAGGTGACGGCGACCCAGAAAAAATCCGCCAACAGCCTGTACTCCGAAGAGTTCGCCACCTTCGGCGAAGACGAAGTTTACGATCACAGCCACGCGGGCGGCTTTATCCGCCTGTTCTCTCTGTCTTCACGCATCCGCGCGTTGAATGAGAAAAAGAATAAATAACCGATTGGCGTGACTCTGCAAGGGCGCAGCATGCTGCGCCCTTTCGCATAAAAATTCAGGAGTAAGGTATGGCACTTTGGGGCGGACGGTTCACTCAGGCGGCGGATCAGCGGTTTAAGCAACTCAACGATTCGCTGCGGTTCGATTATCGCCTGGCGGAGCAAGATATCGTGGGCTCGGTGGCCTGGTCGAAGGCGCTGGTGACCGTTAATGTGTTGACGGCAACGGAGCAGCAGCAGCTGGAGCAGGCGTTGAATGCCTTGCTGACGGAAGTCCAGGCCGATCCTTTGGCGATCGTCCAAAGCGATGCCGAAGACATCCACAGCTGGGTGGAGCAGAAGTTGATCGAGAAGGTCGGCGATTTGGGCAAGAAGCTGCACACCGGCCGCAGCCGCAACGATCAGGTCGCGACCGATCTGAAGCTGTGGTGCAAACAGCAGATCGGCGATCTGCATCAGGCGATCGTCCAGCTGCAGCAGGCGCTGGTGGAGACCGCCGAAGCCAACCAGGATGCGGTGATGCCGGGGTATACCCACCTGCAACGCGCGCAGCCGGTGACATTTGCGCACTGGTGCCTGGCCTATGTCGAGATGCTGGCGCGCGATGAAAGCCGTCTGCAGGACACCCTGAAACGGCTGGACGTCAGCCCTCTGGGCAGCGGCGCGCTGGCCGGCACTGCTTATCCTATCGATCGCGAGCAACTGGCCGGCTGGCTGGGCTTCGCCTCGGCGACCCGCAACAGCCTGGACAGCGTATCCGATCGCGATCACGTGTTGGAACTGCTGTCCAACGCCGCCATCAGCATGGTGCACCTGTCGCGCTTCGCCGAAGATCTGATCTTCTTCAACAGCGGCGAGGCGGCGTTTGTCGAGCTGTCCGACCGCGTGACCTCCGGTTCTTCGTTGATGCCGCAGAAGAAAAACCCGGACGCGCTGGAGCTGATCCGCGGCAAGTGCGGCCGCGTACAGGGCGCGCTGACCGGCATGATGATGACGCTGAAAGGCCTGCCGCTGGCGTACAACAAAGACATGCAGGAAGACAAAGAAGGGTTGTTCGACGCGCTCGACACCTGGATGGACTGCCTGCAGATGGCGGCGCTGGTGCTGGACGGCATTCAGGTGAAGCGCCCGCGCTGCCAGGAAGCGGCGGAGCAGGGCTATGCCAACGCCACCGAGCTGGCGGATTACCTGGTCGCCAAGGGCGTGCCGTTCCGCGAAGCGCACCATATCGTCGGTGAGGCAGTGGTAGAAGCGATTCGCCAGGGCAAACCGCTGGAAGCGCTGCCGCTGGCGGATTTGCAGCAGTTCAGCGCGACGATCGCTGACGATGTCTACCCGATCCTGGCGTTGCAATCCTGCCTGGACAAACGTGCGGCCAAAGGCGGCGTCGCGCCGCAGCAGGTGGCCGCGGCAATCGCCGCAGCGAAACAGCGTTTGGCTTGACGACGACAAGGGCGGCCTGGCGCCGCCCTTGAACCTCTACCCCGCCAGGCGGGCGCAGAGATAACGGTTCAGGCTCACGCCTTCCTCCATCGCGCCAATCGCCAGCCGGCGATGCTGTTCCGGCGTCATGCGCAACACCAGTTTTCCGCTGAAGTTCTTTTCCGCCAGCGCCTGCGGCGGCGTTTCGCCTTGCGCCAGCATATCGGCGATCGTTTCGCTCACGACTTTCTCGATACCCTCCAATGCGCCGGTACGCGTGGCGGCCAGCCAGGACAACGAGGGGAATTCGGCGCACAGCCCGACATATTCACGATCTTGCGCTGACCAGGTGATGCGATAGGTATAGTGTTCATGCTTTTCCATGTTCTTCCTCCATTCTGGCCAGTGCGGCAATGACCTGCTTAACCTGATATGCCTTGGCCGCGCCGTTGTTGCCGCGTTGGATATTAATGCGCGGATCGCCTGGCCAGGGCATGCGATAAACGTGATGGCTGCTACCGTTTATGCGCGGCGGCCCAAACCATCGCGCGCAGATTTTCGCTAACTCGGCGAATTTGATGCTGTTCTGCCGCTGTTGCAAATCAGCGATGTCATCCCTGATCTCGTTCATGCTGCCTCCATTTTAGTATCGTTATTGGTATCATTTCAATGCTGAGCATAAAAAATGAGCGCAGGAGGGCCGTGAGGCAAGAGGAGGGAGGCAAATGTGGAAAGTGCTGCGCAAAAAAGCCGGGCCTGAAGGCCCGGTGGGTATGAACGGAGAATGGGAGGTTATTCGCCCGGGCAGCGCTGGCAGCGCTCGATTTCGGCCGCGCCGAGTTTGAGCTTCGCCTGCAGGTCGCGCAGCGCGGTGCGCAAGCCTTCTTCGATCACTGGATGATAGAACGGCATGTCCAGCATCTGATCGACGGTCATCTGCTGCTGGTGCGCCCAGGCCAACAGATGCGCAATGTGTTCGGCGTCCGGGCCGATCATTTCCGCACCGAGGAAACGGCCGGTGCCCTGTTCGCCGTAAACGTGCAGAACGCCCTTGTTGCGCAGCATCACCCGAGAGCGGCCCTGATTCTCAAACGAGACCTTGCCCACTTCAAAACAGCCGCAGGCGCTGAACTTCTCGCTCAGCTCGCGGAAGGTCGAGCCGACCATGGCGATCTGCGGATCGGAGAACACCACCGAAATCGCGCTGCGGCGCAGACCCGGATTGATCTCCGGGAAGCTGCCGGCGTTGGCGCCGGCGATGCGCGCCTGATCGCTGGCCTCATGCAGCAGCGGTAGCTGGTTGCTGGCGTCGCCGGCGATGAAGATATGCGGCACGCTGGTTTGCATCGTCAGGCGGTCGGCCAGCGGCACGCCTCGGGCGTCGAGCTGCAAACCGGTGTTTTCGAGGCCCAACCGATCGACGTTGGGGCGGCGGCCAGTGGCGGCCAACACGTAGTCCACCAGGATCTCCTGCGGTTGGCCCTGCAGATCCCGATAGCGGATAAACACCTTGTCGCCTTCGCGCTGCATCATCTCCACTTTCACGTCGGCGTCGAGATAGAACTCTTCCCCCAGCGTTTTCGCGGCGTAATCGCGCACGGCGCTGTCGGTGAGCGGCCCTACGGCGCCGCCGATGCCGAAGACCCGGGTGTCGACCCCGAGGCGGTGCAGCGCTTGCCCCAGTTCCAGCCCGATGACGCCGGGGCCGAACACCGCTACGGACTGCGGCAAATCATCCCAGTTGAACAGATCGTCGTTGACGATCAGGCGATCGCCCAGTTCGTTCCACGGCGCCGGCCAGCTGGGGCGTGAGCCGGTGGCGATCACGATGCGCTGCGCCACAATGCGCGTATGCTCATCGACCTGCAGCGTGTTGTCGTCGATAAAGCGGGCATAGCCCTGAATTTTGTCGCCGGCCGGGATCTCGTCCACGCCTTCCAGCACGAAGCCGACGAAACGATCGCGTTCGCGTTTGACGCGAGCCATCACCTCGCGCCCGTCAATGCGCGTTTTGCCGGTTGGGTGCACGCCAAAGCCCGGTGCACGTTCGATTTGATGCACCGCTTCGGCGGCGGCGATCAATAATTTGGATGGCATGCAGCCAACGCGCGCACAGGTGGTGCCATAAGGCCCACCTTCGATCATCACCACGCTGGGGGTAGACAGTTTGGCCGCGCGATAGGCGCCGAGCCCTGCGGTGCCGCCGCCGATGACCGCGACATCAACGTTCAACAGTTTCATATCCGCTCCTGAAAGGTAAAAAAAAGGCGGGCCGTAGCCCGCCAAAGTTCACGTTGGCTTTGTTATTACTTATTAAGCTGACAGGAAGGTTTCCAGATCGTCGCTGCCGCCGATGTGACGGCCGCCGATGAATACCTGCGGCACCGTGGCGCGGCCGCTGACGGCGCGCAGGCTGACGGTGGTGGCGTCTTTGCCCAGCACGATCTCTTCATACTGAATGCCGCGCTCTTGCAGCATCTGCTTGGCTTTGGCGCAGAATGGGCAGCCCGGTTTGGTGAACAGGGAGACCGATTCCTGCACTTTGAATTCCGGCGCCAGGTATTTCAGCATGGTGTCGGCGTCGGACACTTCAAACGGGTCGCCCGGCTTGTTTGGTTCGACAAACATTTTCTCGACCACGCCGTCGCGCACCAGCATCGAGTAGCGCCAAGAGCGTGGACCAAAGCCCAGATCCGCTTTCTCGACCAGCATGTTCATGCCTTTGGTGAATTCACCGTTGCCGTCCGGCACGAAAGTGATGTTTTCCGCATGCTGATCGGCTTTCCAGGCGTTCATCACGAAGGTGTCGTTCACCGAGACGCACAGAATGCTGTCGACGCCGTGTTGTTTGAATACGCTGGACAGCTCGTTGTAACGCGGCAGATGGCTTGAAGAGCAGGTCGGCGTAAACGCGCCCGGCAGCGAGAACACGATAACGGTTTTGTTTTTGAACAGGTCATCAGTGGTCACATCAATCCATTGGTCGCCCTGACGGGTGTGGAAAGTAACCTGAGGAACTTTCTTGCCTTCTTGACTGGTAAACATTGATTAACCCCTTAATTAGGAAAAGTAATTTTTAGCATTTAGCGCGATATCGCTTCGTTGGGACACATTATTGTCGCTGGGGCTTGATAGATCTAATCGCTCATTGCTATCTTATCTATCGCCATGAGCTATCATGGAATGGAGGGAAACAATGAATATTCGTGATTTAGAGTATCTGGTCGCCTTGGCCGAGCACCGGCACTTCCGCCGCGCGGCCGATTCATGCCATGTAAGCCAACCCACGCTGAGCGGGCAGATCCGCAAGCTGGAAGACGAGTTGGGCGTCATGCTGCTCGAGCGCACCAGCCGCAAGGTGCTGTTCACCCAGGCGGGTCTGTTGCTGGTGGAGCAGGCGCGTACCGTGCTGCGCGAAGTGAAAGTGTTGAAGGAGATGGCCAGCCAGCAGGGCGAAGCCATGTCCGGGCCGCTGCACATCGGCCTGATCCCGACCGTGGGGCCTTATCTGCTGCCGCAGATCATCCCGACGCTGCACAAAACCTTCCCGAAACTGGAAATGTACCTGCACGAAGCGCAAACCCACCAACTGCTGGCGCAACTCGACAGCGGCAAACTGGACTGCGCCATTCTGGCGTTGGTGAAGGAAACCGAGGCGTTTATCGAAGTGCCTCTGTTCGATGAACCGATGAAGCTGGCGGTGTATTCCGATCACCCGTGGGCGCAGCGCGAGCGCGTGGCGATGCCGGATTTAGCGGGAGAGAAGCTGCTGATGCTGGAAGATGGCCACTGCCTGCGCGATCAGGCGATGGGCTTCTGCTTCCAGGCGGGCGCGGACGAAGATACTCATTTCCGCGCCACCAGTCTGGAAACGTTGCGCAATATGGTCGCTGCCGGCAGCGGCATTACCCTGCTGCCGTCACTGGCGGTGCCGCCGCAGCGCGAACGCGACGGCGTGTGTTATCTGGATTGCTACAAGCCAGAACCGAAGCGCACCATCGCGTTGGTGTATCGCCCCGGTTCCCCACTGCGCAGCCGTTATGAGCAGTTGGCCGAAGCGATCCGCGAGCACATGCAGGGCTACATCGACAGCACGTTAAAACAGGCGGTTTAAGCCGTTAAGCGCCGCCACCCGGTAGGCTTCGGCCATGGTCGGATAGTTGAAGGTCGTATTAACGAAATACTCGATAGTATTGCCTTCACCTTTCTGTTCCATGATCGCCTGACCGATGTGGATGATCTCCGCCGCACGCTCGCCGAAGCAGTGGATCCCGAGGATCTGCAGGGTATCGCGATGGAACAGGATCTTCAGGCTGCCGACGTTCATCCCGGCGATCTGCGCGCGTGCCAAATGCTTGAACTGGGCGCGGCCCACTTCATACGGCACTTTCATCGCCGTCAGTTCCTGCTCGGTTTTGCCGACGGAGCTGATTTCCGGAATGGTGTAGATGCCGGTCGGGATATCTTCGATTAGGTGACCGCTGGCTTCGCCGGAAGCGATCGCCTGTGCCGCGATGCGGCCCTGATCATAGGCGGCGGAAGCCAGGCTCGGATAGCCGATCACGTCACCGACCGCATAGATGTGCGACAGCGCGGTCTGATACATGCTGTTCACCTTCAGCAACCCGCGGCTGTCTGACTCCAGACCGACGTTCTCCAACCCCAACGAATCGGTGTTGCCGGTACGGCCGTTGGCGTACAGCAGGCAGTCCGCTTTCACCTTCTTGCCGGACTTCAGGTGCACGATCACGCCGTCTTCGGTGCCTTCGATCTTCTCGAATTCTTCGTTGTGGCGGATCACCACGCCGTTGTTCCAGAAGTGATAAGAGAGCGAATCCGACATCTCTTGATCGAGGAACGCCAGCAGCCGATCGCGGGTGTTGATCAGATCCACCTTGACGTTCAGGCCGCGGAAGATAGACGCATATTCGCAGCCGATCACCCCGGCGCCGTAAATGATCACGTGGCGCGGTTCATGGCTCAGTTCGAGGATTGAGTCGCTGTCGTAGATGCGCGGGTGATTGAAATCGACGCTGGCCGGATGGTAAGGGCGCGAGCCGCAGGCGATCACGATGTGATCGGCGCGGATGGTGTCCTGGGTGCCGTCCATGTAGCTGACGCTGACGGTGTTGGCGTCGATGAAGCGCGCGTCGCCGGCGAACAGCTTGCACTGGTTCCGCTCATAGAACCCTTGGCGCATGCGGGTCTGCTGGCTGATGACGTTATCGGCGTGGCGTAAAATGTCAGGGAAGGTCGCGCTAAGCGTGCGCGAATTGTTGTAAAGCGGGTTCTGGTTGAATTCGATAATGCGGCTGACGGCGTGGCGGAGGGCTTTGGAAGGGATGGTGCCCCAATGGGTACATCCGCCGCCTACGTTGTTGTACCGTTCGATAACGGCCACGCGGGCGCCCTGTTTCACCAGCCCCATGGCGGCACCTTCACCACCAGGGCCCGAGCCAATCACTATGGCATCAAATTGATAGTGCTGTTGCATGTAGGAGAGACCTGTTTTTTTATACAAGATTACAACGGTATCTTAACATCATAGCGCTGCTCACCCAATCACCATTAGGCTTTTTGAGTCAAAGCACAATCGGCTCAGGGCGGAAGTGTGATAGAGCGCGTTAGTATAAATGCTGTTGCAATAAAATTTGCTATATTGCCGAGTCTAGGGCGTTAGACTGAGAGAATGGAACCTATCCGGATATGCATATGGGCGTCAGAGCACAACAAAAAGAACGGACTCGTCGTTCCCTGATCGAAGCCGCATTCAGCCAGCTGAGCGCCGAACGCAGCTTCGCCAGCCTGAGCCTGCGGGAAGTTTCACGCGAGGCGGGCATCGCGCCCACGTCGTTTTACCGCCATTTCCGCGACGTGGATGAGCTGGGGCTGACCATGGTGGATGAAAGCGGCCTGATGCTGCGTCAGTTGATGCGCCAGGCGCGCCAACGCATCGCCAAGGGCGGCAGCGTGATCCGCACCTCGGTGTCCACCTTTATGGAATTTATCGGCAACAACCCGAACGCCTTCCGCCTGCTGCTGCGCGAGCGCTCCGGCACGTCGGCGGCATTTCGTGCGGCGGTGGCGCGCGAGATCCAGCATTTCATCGCCGAACTGGCGGACTACCTCGAGTTGGAAAACCACATGCCGCGCAGCTTTACCGAAGCGCAGGCGGAAGCGATGGTCACCATCGTGTTCAGCGCCGGCGCGGAAGCGCTGGATATCGACGTCGAGCAGCGGCAGCAGCTGGAAGAAAGGCTGGTGCTGCAGCTGCGGATGATCTCCAAAGGGGCGTATTACTGGTATCGTCGCGAACAAGAAAAAGCTTCTGTGTCCCACGTATAAAAAAGGTAAAAAATGATGGAAAAACCAGGCCGTGAAAATGGCACCTTACTGCTGGCGTTGATTGCCGGCCTTTCGATCAACGGTTCCTTTGCCGCGCTGTTCAGCTCGGTGGTGCCGTTTTCGATCTTCCCGCTGATTGCGTTGGTGCTGGCGGTGTACTGCCTGCATCAGCGTTACCTGAACCGCGCCATGCCGGACGGCATGCCGAAGCTGGCGGCGGCCTGCTTCCTGCTGGGGCTGTTGATGTACAGCGCCATCGTGCGCGCCGAATACCCGCAGATCGGCTCCAACTTCCTGCCGTCGGTGATCTGTGTGGCGCTGGTGCTGTGGATCGGGGTCAAGCTGAAGGCGCGCAAGGCGCTGGATGCGCCGACTCAAGAGCCGTAATGAAACGGGGCGCCATCATGGCGCCCCTGTCGTATCAGCGGTGTTTTTCCAGCAACACGCCGCATTCCATGTGATGGGTATACGGGAACTGGTCGAACAGCGCCAGGCGGCTGACCCGGTGCGTGGCCTGCAGCGTTTCCAGGTTGGCGCACAGCGTTTCCGGATTGCATGAAATATACAGAATGCGCGGGTAAGCCTGCACCATCTTCACCGTTTCCGCGTCCAGCCCGCTGCGCGGCGGATCGACGAAAATCGTCTCGCAGTTGTAGCCGCTCAGATCGATGCCTTTCAACCGGTTGAATTCGCGTACTCCGTTCATCGCCTGGGTGAAGTCTTCCGCCGCCATGCGGATGATCTGCACGTTGTCGATATGGTTGGCGGCGATGTTGTACTGCGCCGCCGCCACCGACGGCTTGGCGATCTCGGTCGCCAGCACGCGCTCGAAATTGCGCGCCAACGCCAGCGAGAAGTTGCCGTTACCGCAATACAGTTCCAGCAAGTCGCCTTTGGAACCGGCGGTGACCGCCAGCGCCCATTCCAGCATCTGCACGTTCATGGCCGCGTTGGGTTGAGTAAAGCTGTTTTCCACCTGGCGGTAGATCATATCGCGGCCGGCGACCGGCAGCACTTCGTCAACATAATCCTGGTCGAGCATGATCTTGGTCTTCGACGCTCGGCCGATCAGCTGCAGGTCAAAACCCTGCGCGCGCAGCTCGTCGCGCAGTTGCTCGGCGCGCTGCTGCCAAGCGTCATCCAGCTTGCGGTGATACAGCAGCGAGGCGATGATTTTGCCGCTTTGCGTCGACAGATAATCTATCTGGAACAGTTTGTGGCGCAGGATCGGCTCCGGCTTCAGCGCGGCGATCAGGGCGCTCATCAGGCGGTTGATCAGTTCGCTGGCGGCCGGGAATTGATCGACGCGAATACGCTGCTTGGTCTGCTGATCGAACATGATGTGATACATGTCGTCCGCGTCGTGCCAGATGCGGAACTCGGCGCGCATGCGGTAGTGGTCGACTGGCGAGCGGAACACTTCCGGCTCGGGCGCCGCGAACGGTGACATCAACGTCTTCAGGCGGGCGACTTTCTCCGCCAGTTGGTCATCGTAACGTTCAATAGGCAAATTCTCGGGCGTCATGTGTTTCTTCTCGTCAGGCAAATTTGATCAGCGGGGATTGTAGGGAATCAGCCCGTGAAGTCCAGTTTTGTCGCGTTTATTATTTGTAACATTAGTAGCAGTCTAGACATCTATTTGCATTGATCGTAGCATTGCCGTCCGGCCTCAAGCAGCGAGTGAAAAGGGAATCCGGTGTGAATCCGGAGCTGACGCGCAGCGGTAAGGGGAAGTCACGGCGATAGCGTTTCGACGCAGACACTGTCCATTGCAGGATGGGAAGTCATCGCCTGTTGCCGGTCGCGCCCCGCGGCCCGCAAATCCCAAGCCCGAAGACCTGCCGGTGTTACGTCGCAATGTCCGTGGCCGTCGCGAACTACCGGCCATGATCCTGCGGCATCCGCCAATTAAGTTTGGATGCTTTTTTCATGACAATTACAAAAAATACGCTGCTGGCGGTGGTCTCCTCCGTCACGGCTTTTTCTGGATGGGCGCAAGACAACACTACAGCCACGAATGGCGATAACCTGGTGGTGACCGCCAACCGTTTCCCGCAGCCGGTTTCTTCCGTGTTGGCGCCGACCTCCGTCGTCACCCGTAACGATATCGAACGCTGGCAGGCCAAGAGCCTGACCGACGTGATGCGCCGTTTGCCAGGCGTGGACATTGCGCAGAATGGCGGCCTGGGGCAGCAAAGTTCGTTGTTTATTCGCGGCACCAATTCCAGCCATGTGCTGGTGTTAATTGACGGTATTCGCCTTAATCAGGCGGGCGTCAGCGGCTCTTCCGATCTCAGCCAGATCCCGATTTCGCTGGTGCAGAAAGTCGAATACATTCGCGGCCCGCGTTCGGCGGTATACGGTTCCGACGCCATCGGCGGCGTAGTCAACATCATTACCACCCGCGAAAAGAACGGCACGACGCTGGCTGCCGGCGTCGGCTCCAACGGCTATCAATCCTATGACGCGTCGACTCAACAGCCGCTGGGCGACAGCACCGTGGCGACGGTGGCGGGGAACTACACCTATACCAAAGGGTATAATGTTGTCGCGAACTTGCCGGACAGCTTCGGCAATCCTGCACAGCCTGACCGCGACGGCTTTATGAGCAAATCTCTGTATGGCGGCATTGAGCACAAGTTCAATGAGGCGTTCAGCGGCTTTGTTCGCGGTTATGGTTATGACAATCGCACGGCCTATGACGGTAATTACAGTTATTCGGATCCGGCGCATTTAGATGCGTTGCCTGACACTCGCCAACTCTATAGCCAAAGCTGGGATAGCGGTCTGCGCTATCAGGACGGCATCTATGCTACGCAGTTGATCGCGAGCTATAGCCATACCAAAGACTATAACTACGATCCCAAATACGGCCCTTATTCTGCGTCTGCAACCCTGGATGACTCCACGCAATACAATGTGCAGTGGGGCAATACGTTCCAGGTTGCTCAAGGCCATATCAGTACGGGTGTCGATTGGCAGAATCAGAAAATCGAGCCGGGTACGGCTTACATCACTGATAGCAAGAGCCAACGTAATACCGGGCTTTATCTGACGGCGCAGCAACAAGTGGATGCCTTTACTTTGGAAGGTGCTGTGCGCGGTGACGATAACTCGCAGTTTGGTTGGCATGGCACTTGGCAAACCAGCGTGGCCTGGGAATTTGTTGAGGGCTACCGTGCCATCGCGTCTTATGGTACTGCGTTTAAAGCGCCAAATTTGGGGCAGCAGTACGGCAGCTTTGGCGGCAACCCGGATTTGAAACCGGAAGAAAGCAAACAGTGGGAAGGGGGCTTTGAGGGGCTGACCGGCCCGGTCACCTGGCGCGTTACCGGTTATCGCAATGATATAGATAATCTGATCAGCTATGCATCAAGCGGTTCAGGTTCAGCCTATTACAATGTTAATCAGGCAAGGATTAAAGGTGTTGAAGCGACGGCGTCTTTTGATACCGGCCCGCTGACGCATCAGATTGGTTACGATTATGTCGACCCGCGCAACGCAAAAACTAACGAAGTGCTGTTGCGCCGCGCCAAACAGCAGGTGAAATATGAGCTGGACTGGCAGCTGTATGACTTTGATTGGGCGGTAACCTACCAGTATCTGGGAGAGCGCTACGACGGTGATTACAGCGGCTACACCACGCGTACGGTTAAACTTGGCGGCGTGAGCCTGTGGGATCTCGCAGTTTCGTATCCGGTCACATCTCATCTGACAGTTCGTGGTAGAATTGCCAACCTGTTTGATAAAGATTATGAGACGGCCTATGGCTACGCTACTCCAGGAAGAGAATACTACCTCACTGGAAGCTATACCTTCTAACAGCACCGCCACACCTCGCCCGACGGTGCTGGTTTTTGATTCCGGCGTCGGCGGGCTGTCGGTGTATCAGGAGATTCGGCAGTTGCTGCCGGATCTCCACTATATATACGCGTTCGACAACGTGGCGTTCCCCTACGGCGAGAAGTCCGAAGAGTTTATCGTTGAGCGCGTGCTGGAGATTGTCGGCGCGGTGCAGCAGCGTCATCCTCTGGCGATTGTCGTCATCGCCTGCAACACCGCCAGCACGGTCTCCTTGCCGGCCCTGCGCGAGCGTTTCAGTTTCCCGGTCGTGGGCGTGGTGCCCGCCATCAAACCGGCGGCCCGTCTTACCGTCAACGGCATTGTCGGCCTGTTGGCGACCCGCGGCACCGTACAGCGCAGCTATACCCATGAGCTGATTTCCCGGTTCGCCACCGATTGCAAGATTGAGCTGCTGGGCTCTTCTGAACTGGTGGAGCTGGCGGAAGCCAAGCTGCATGGCGAAGCCGTGCCGCTGCCGGTGCTGAAGAAGATCCTGCATCCTTGGCTGAGCATGCGCGAGCCGCCGGATACGGTCGTGCTGGGCTGCACCCATTTCCCTCTATTAGCTGAAGAGCTGATGCAGGTGTTGCCGGAAGGCACCCGATTGGTGGATTCCGGCGCGGCGATTGCTCGTCGCACCGCCTGGCTCATCTCTACGCAGGAAAGCCTGGTCTCGAGCCAGGAAGAGAATCTGGCGTATTGCATGGCGTTAAATGAAGATACTGACGCTTTATTGCCCGTTTTGCAGGGCTACGGCTTTAAATCGTTGAAAAAACTGCCGCTTTAACGGTGTTTTGGTTAAACATTCAACGGTTGGAAAAAATATTGAAATTAGGGGTTGCGGCCTGCCGAGAACTCCCTATAATGCGCCTCCACTGACCGGGAACAACGACTGACAAGCCGCCGGGTCAGCGAGAAGAAAGCGAAATAAACGCTTGACTCTCCGGG
>NZ_JBJNLX010000007.1:0-222160 GCF_052168835.1 Serratia sp. CY40230 | reverse complement strand
GCAATAGCGCGGTGGTCCCACCTGACCCCATGCCGAACTCAGAAGTGAAACGCCGTAGCGCCGATGGTAGTGTGGGGTCTCCCCATGCGAGAGTAGGACACTGCCAGGCATCAAATAAACGTTATCAGTGTGACGACTGGTAATGCGCAAGTCGCAGAGTGCGATATTGCCGGTATCGAAAGATACAACGTAAAAGAATCGGTGGAGCGGTAGTTCAGTTGGTTAGAATACCTGCCTGTCACGCAGGGGGTCGCGGGTTCGAGCCCCGTCCGTTCCGCCACTTATTTAATTATGCCTGCTTTATTAGCAGGCATAATGTTAAGCGAGATTTAGGGGCGTAGCTCAGTTGGTAGAGCACCGGTCTCCAAAACCGGGTGTCGCGAGTTCGAGTCTCTCCGCCCCTGCCATATTAAGAACCCTTTGCGAAAGCAAAGGGTTTTTTTTTACCTATTATCCCTTTCCTTAGCGCGTTATCGTTTTGGAAAAGAGCGCATCGGCTGTTCTATGCTGATGTTTATCTGATCCGAGTTGCTCCATAACCTTTCGATCTTTACCTCCGCAGAGCTCCTGATTCTCCTGCCATTTTGCATTTTCTTCTCTCAGAAGGCGATGGGCGGCTTTTTGCATGATAGACAGCCAAGACCACGGTGGCGGCTTTTAAGGCCGCCATAGCGCTTTAGGCTGCGGTATTTAAAGGTATTTTAAGTAATTGCCGAATCAAAGGTTGTTGATCGCTATTTTGCAACCAGACGGCATACAGTGGGCGGATAATCGGCGGGATCTCGCTGGCGGCCACCAGCTGTGGGTACTCTTTTTCCCAATGGCTGGGTAGGAAAGCGCATCCGCCCGTGGTTTCCAACAGCTGACGCGTCAGGTGAGCGGAGGTGGTGGTAAGCACCGGTACGTTATCACCTTCCAACATGCGGTTTTCCTGTTGGTGGAAGTCGGCTCCCCATTCCAGCTTGATGTAGGGCATTGGGGCCTGTTTGTCACGATAAGCGGATGAGAACAGGCGTAATGAGAAATTGCTCAGCTGCTGGCTGGCCAATTCATCCATCTTCGGCGGTTCAGTGGTGATCAGTAAATCGAGCTGCCTTTCATGCAGTTGTTTTACCAAAGAGTGCCTTAATGCCACCCTGGCTTCTAGCTGCAGCGCCTCGCGTTGTTGATAGAGTGCTTGCAACCAGGGAGTCAGATAGGCCTCCCACAACGAAGCGGTAGCGCCGATCGATAACTCGGTGTGTTGCAGCGAACGCACGACTTCCTTCTTCGCCAACTGCCAGGTGTTCATCAGGCTCTCGGCATAGGGCAGAAGCCGCTCGCCGGCAGGCGTCAGGCGGATGTTATTGCGATGACGGGTAAATAAATTTGCGCCCAACTGGTTTTCTAACTGACGGATGCGGAAACTGACCGCGGACTGCGTTAAGTACAAAGATTCTGCGGCTCTGCCAAAGTGACGCGTTCTACTGACCTCCAAAAAGGTTTTCAGTAATTCGGTATCCACACCTATCTCCAAAAAAATTTGTCGTTAAGATTTAAATGTTTTGTTTTACACGCTGTCAAGCCTATCTAATACTCCGCGCCATAAACAGCACGGCCATAAGAGAATTAGGAGCGTGTCAGATGGCGGATAGCTTCACCACGACCAATCGTTTTTTTGATAATAAACATTACCCTCGCGGGTTCTCCCGTCACGGCGATTTCACCATTAAAGAGGCGCAATTGCTAGAGCGCTTCGGCTACGCGTTTAACGAGTTGGACTCGGGCAAACGCCAGCCGGCCACTGAAGAAGAACAGCTGTTCGTCGCAGTGTGCCGAGGTGAGCGCGAAGCGGCTACCGAGCAGGAAAAAGTATGGGCTAAATATCTGGCGCGCACACGTCGCCCGAAGAAATTCCATACTCTGTCCGGCGGTAAACCGCAGGCTGACGCAGTAGAAGATTACAGCGACAGCGAAGACTAAAGACGATGGGGCCTGCGGGCCCCATTTTCATTCCAGACTGCGATGCAGTTGTAACAGCAGACGGTCCATACTGCGATAGCCCAGTGCTTCGCTGAGGTGGTGCCTGTCGAGTTCAGCATCTCCCGCCAAATCCGCCAGCGTGCGCGCCACTTTCAAGATGCGCTGCCAGGCGCGAACCGATAACCCCAGCGTGTTTAATGTTGCTTCCAAAAACTCGGCGTCAGCCGCCTGCAAAACGCAATCTCGTTCCACTTCGCGGTTGCTCAACAGCGCGTTGACTTTACCGGCGCGTTCGAGCTGCCGGGCGCGTGCCTGCTGCACCCTTTTCCGTACTTGTTCGCTGCTTTCTCCATGGGTTTTCCGATGACTGAGCGTACCCGGCGGCAACAACGGTACTTCGATAGACAGATCGAAACGGTCGAGAAAAGGCCCTGACAGCCGGGCCAGATAGCGCAACACCTGCTGCGGTGAGGCGCGATTGTGCAATCCCTGATAATGCCCTGTCGGGCTGGGGTTCATTGCCGCGATCAGTTGCACCCTGGCGGGGAAACAGACCTTGGCGTTGGCACGCGAAATCACGATCTCGCCGGATTCCAACGGCTCACGCAGCGCATCCAGTACCTTACGCTCGAATTCCGGCAGTTCATCCAGAAACAGCACGCCGTTATGCGCCATCGAGATCTCGCCCGGTCGCGGCAGTGAGCCGCCGCCGACCAATGCCGCCATCGAGGCGCTGTGGTGCGGTGCGCGGAACGGCCTCTGACGCCATGGTAGAGCGGCGGGAATATGATGCTGCAAGCTGGCGACCGCCAGGCTTTCCAGCGCCTCAGTCTCCGTCAGCGGCGGCAGTAAGCCCGTGAGACGGCTGGCCAGCATGGTTTTACCGGTGCCCGGTGGCCCAATCAACAGTAGGTTATGCCCGCCGGCGGCGGCGATCTCTAATGCCCGCTTGGCCTGTTCCTGGCCGATGATGTCGCGCAGGTCGTCGTTTTCGCACGCGTTGTCTGCATCGGGGGGCGTGGCCGCCACCGGCAGTTCGCCTTGGCCGAGCAGAAAAGCGCAGACTTCCAGCAGGTGTTGGGCAGTATGGGAGTGCGACTGCGCGATCAGGCCGACTTCGGCGGCGTTGTCCGTCGAGAGGATCAGTTGCCGCCCGGCATCAGCCGCCGCCAGCGCCGCCGGGATTGCTCCCCTGACCGCGCGCAGTGAGCCGGACAGCGCGAGTTCGCCAAGAAACTCGTAGCGTGCCAACGGTGCGAGGGGTAACTGCTCGGAGGCGGCGAGGATCGCCAGCGCTATCGGCAGATCGTAACGCCCGCCTTCTTTCGGCAGATCGGCGGGGGCTAAATTGACGGTGATGCGCCGGGCGGGAAAGGTGAAACCGTTGTTGATCAGGGCGCTGCGCACCCGATCGCGCGCTTCTTTTACCGTGGTTTCCGGCAGGCCGACCAGCGTCAGGCCGGGCAGGCCATTGCTGATATGCACCTCCACCGTCACGGAAGGGGCCTGAACGCCGATGATGGCGCGGCTATAGATTAACGCCAGTGACATATCGCTCTCCTTGCTGAGGACGACATGATGCGTGATTCATCCTGGCATTGCGCGGCGTTATTGGTGGTTTTTCTAGGGGTTTCGCAGCGTAATTGCTCATTTTCATCGAAGTAAATGAGATTGTGCGAGCCGCCTCGCATCCTGCGGCAATACCCATTAACAATTCGCTGAAGGCTGCAACACATTAGCGGCCCATACACATTGCAATCATAGGGTTAACGGGTGTATTTAACAATTGATTAAAAGAAAAATCACTTCTTTAACAAGCCCCGACCGCCGCCGCATTCTGCCCGGCAGCCGCTAAACCTCCTGACTTCGTACTCTACGGTAGGGATAACACTATGTTTGGTTGGACCCCGCTGCAACGCAACGCGGCAATCGCCAGTTTTTCAAGCTGGACGCTCGACGCTTTCGATTTTTTCGTGCTGGTATTCTTACTCAGCGATATCGCGCAGTCCTTTCACGTCGGTCTGGAACAGGTCACGTTGGCGATTCTGCTCACGCTGGCGGTGCGCCCGATTGGCGCGCTGATCTTCGGGCGTGCGGCGGAAAAATATGGCCGCAAACCGATCCTGATGTTGAATATCGTCTTCTTCTCGGTGTTTGAGCTGCTCTCCGCCGCCGCGCCTTCGCTGACGGTCTTCTTGCTGTTGCGGGTGTTGTACGGTGTTGCGATGGGCGGCATCTGGGGCGTGGCGTCATCGTTGGCGATGGAAACCATACCGGACCGCTCACGCGGCCTGATGTCGGGTATTTTCCAGGCCGGCTATCCGTTTGGTTATCTGCTGGCGGCGGTGGTGTACGGCCTGCTGTTCGAAACGGTCGGCTGGCGCGGCATGTTCGTCATCGGCGCGGCGCCGATCCTGCTGCTGCCGTTTATTTATTATTGCGTGCAGGAGTCGCCGGTATGGCTGGCGGCGCGTGAACGCAAAGAGAGCACCGCCTTGCTGCCGGTGTTGAAGAGCCACTGGAAGCTGTGCTGCTATCTGGTGCTGCTGATGGCGGCGTTCAATTTCTTCTCCCACGGTACGCAGGATCTGTATCCGGTGTTTCTGAAAGTTCAGCACGGTTTCGACCCTAAAACCGTCAGTATTATCGCCATTAGCTACAATATCGCGTCAATTATCGGCGGTGTTTTCTTCGGTTCGTTGTCAGAAAAGATCGGCCGCAAAAAAGCGATCATCATTGCCGCGCTGTTGGCGCTGCCGGTGATCCCGCTGTGGGCGTTTTCCAGCGGTTCGCTGATGTTGGGGATCGGCGCTTTCCTGATGCAGTTCATGGTGCAGGGCGCCTGGGGCGTGGTGCCGACCTATCTGACCGAGCTGGTGCCGGCCAACACCCGCGCGGTGCTGCCGGGGTTCGTGTACCAGCTGGGTAACCTGATCGCCTCGGTCAACGCCACGCTGCAAGCCACCATCGCCGAGCATCATGGGCATAATTACGGCCTGGCGATGGCGATCGTCGCCGGTACGGTGGCGGTGGCGATCGCCCTGTTGGTGTTCTTCGGCAAGGATACGCGCGGCAAGGCGATCACCGACGCGGTAGAAAATCCGGGTATGCGCGCCAACGTGTGAAAGAGGGGCGATTCGCGTGAGGTATGACCAGATTGCGCCGAATAATAACGCAAAAAAAGTGTTGTCATGTCGCGCGCGGCTGTGGTACCTCTGTAAGCATTAGTTCTGAATGAGCACAGTGAACAAACCCATTATGAAAGCCTTTGCCCAAGTGATTAGCCTAGTCGTGATTAGCGTGGTGGTGATTATTATCCCACCGTGCGGGGCTGCACTTGGACGAAGAAAGGCTTAGCAAACAAGCCGGAATCGCAAGAGAACCCCCGCACCGTCAGGTCCGGGGGTTTTTTATTGGCAAGAGAAAAGTGGAGCAAGGGGCAGAGCATGAAAAACAGAACAAAATCCTGCAGTTGTCGAAGAAAGGCGGGGAAATAACTATGAATGGCGCTCAGTGGGTAGTTCAAGCGTTGCGTGCGCAGGGTGTAGATACCGTATTCGGCTATCCGGGCGGGGCAATCATGCCGGTGTACGATGCGTTGTATGACGGCGGCGTGGAACACCTGCTGTGCCGCCATGAACAGGGCGCCGCCATGGCCGCCATCGGCTACGCCCGCGCCACCGGCAAAGTCGGTGTCTGTATCGCCACTTCCGGCCCCGGTGCCACCAACCTGATCACTGGCCTGGCTGATGCGCTGCTCGATTCTGTTCCCGTTGTCGCCATCACCGGCCAGGTGGGTTCCGCGCTGATCGGCACCGATGCCTTTCAGGAGATCGATGTTCTCGGCCTGTCTCTGGCCTGCACCAAGCACAGCTTCCTGGTGGAGTCGCTGGACGCCTTGCCGGGCATCATGGCGGAAGCGTTCGCCATCGCCGCAGGCGGCCGGCCCGGCCCGGTGCTGATCGATATCCCGAAAGACATCCAGCTGGCGCAGGGGGACTTGCACCCGCATCTGATGCCGGTTGACGAAGCGCCGGCGTTCCCGTCGGCGGCGTTGGCCGAGGCGGCCGCGCTGCTGGCGCAGGCGCACAAACCGATGCTGTACGTCGGCGGCGGCGTGGGCATGGCGCAGGCGGTGCCAGCGCTGCGTGAGTTTATCGCGGTGACCCGCATGCCGAACGTCGCCACCCTGAAGGGGCTGGGCGCGCCGGACGCGCAAGACCCGCTGTATCTCGGCATGTTGGGCATGCATGGCGCCAAGGCTGCCAACCTGGCGGTGCAGGAGTGCGATCTGCTGATCGCCGTCGGCGCGCGTTTCGATGATCGCGTGACCGGCAAACTGAACGCCTTCGCGCCGCACGCCAAAGTGATCCACATGGATATCGATCCGGCGGAGATGAGCAAACTGCGCCAGGCGCATGTGGCCCTGCAGGGTGATTTGAAAACGTTGCTGCCGGCGTTGCAGCGCCCGCTGGACATCGCCGCCTGGCAGCAGCAGGTGACGGCGCTGAAAGCCGAGCACGCCTGCCGCTACGATCACCCCGGCCAGCCGATCTACGCACCGCTGTTCTTGCGCCAGCTGTCTGACCGCAAGCCGGCCAACAGCGTAGTGACCACCGACGTCGGTCAGCACCAGATGTGGAGCGCGCAGCACATGACGTTCGAACGTCCGGAGAATTTCATCACCTCCAGCGGCCTCGGCACCATGGGATTCGGCGTGCCGGCCGCGGTAGGCGCTCAGATTGCCCGCCCGCAAGATACGGTGATCTGCGTCTCGGGCGATGGCTCCTTCATGATGAACGTGCAGGAACTGGGCACTATCAAGCGCAAGCAGCTGCCGCTTAAGATCGTGCTGCTGGACAACCAGCGCCTCGGGATGGTGCGTCAATGGCAGCAGCTGTTCTTCGACGGCCGCTACAGCGAAACCAACCTTTCCGATAACCCCGACTTCCTGATGCTGGCCGCCGCCTTCGGCATTCCCGGCCAGCGCATCAGCCGCAAGGATCAGGTGGAGGGCGCCCTCGAGGCGCTGTTCAACACCGAAGGCCCTTATCTGCTGCAGGTCTCTATCGACGAACTCGAAAACGTCTGGCCGCTGGTGCCGCCGGGCGCCGGCAACGAAACCATGTTGGAGGAAATATCATGATGCAGCATCAACTCTCGATCCAGGCGCGTTTTCGCCCCGAAATGTTAGAGCGCGTATTGCGGGTCGTGCGTCATCGCGGCTTTCAGGTTTGTGCTATGAATATGGTTTCCCCGGCCAACGCCGACAGCATCAATATCGAATTGACCGTTGCCAGCCCGCGCCCGGTTGCCCTGTTGTCATCTCAATTAAGTAAACTGATGGACGTCTCCTGCGTCGAGATCCAGCAGCCAACATCACAACAAATACGCGCCTGAGGCGCCGAGAAGGATAAATAACAATGACAAAGAAAGCCGATTACATTTGGTTCAATGGTGAGATGGTTCCTTGGGCCGAGGCCAAAGTGCACGTGATGTCGCACGCGTTGCATTACGGCACGTCGGTGTTTGAAGGCGTACGCTGCTATGACTCGCACTTGGGGCCGGTGGTATTCCGTCATCGCGAGCATATGCAGCGCTTGCACGATTCGGCGAAAATCTACCGCATGCCGGTTTCGCAAAGCGTCGACGAACTGATGGAAGCCTGCCGCGCCACGCTGCGCAAGAACAATCTGGTCAGCGCCTACATTCGCCCGCTGGTGTTCGTCGGCGATGTCGGCATGGGCGTCAACCCGCCGGCCGGTTATAAAACGGACGTGATTATCGCGGCGTTTCCTTGGGGCGCTTATCTGGGTGAAGAGGCGCTGGAGCAAGGCATCGATGCGATGGTCTCCTCCTGGCACCGCGCCGCGCCGAACACCATCCCGACCGCGGCCAAAGCCGGCGGCAACTATCTTTCCTCTCTGCTGGTGGGCAGCGAAGCGCGCCGCCACGGCTATCAGGAAGGCATCGCGCTTGACGTGCACGGCTACATTTCCGAAGGGGCGGGCGAGAACCTGTTCCAGGTGAAAGACGGCGTGATTTACACCCCGCCGTTCACCTCGTCGGCGCTGCCGGGCATCACCCGCGACGCGATCATCAAGCTGGCGAAAGACATGGGCTTCGAAGTGCGTGAGCAGGTGCTGTCGCGCGAATCGCTGTACCTGGCCGATGAGGTGTTCATGTCCGGCACTGCGGCGGAGATCACGCCGGTGCGCAGCGTGGACGGCATTCAGGTCGGTATCGGTAAACGTGGCCCGGTGACCAAACAGATCCAACAGGCGTTCTTCGGCCTGTTCACCGGCAAGACCGAAGACAAGTACGGTTGGCTGGATCCGGTAAACCCGTAACGACAAGGCTCGCCGCGCAGCGTGGCGGACGACAAGACAGACAAGATAAGAAATATCCAGGCGGTTCGTTCGCCGCCTGCCATAAATACATTTGGAGTGAAAAGAGCATGCCTAAGTACCGTTCCGCCACCACCACCCACGGCCGCAATATGGCGGGTGCCCGCGCATTGTGGCGCGCGACCGGGATGACCGACGCCGATTTCGGCAAGCCGATCATTGCCGTGGTCAACTCCTTTACCCAGTTCGTGCCTGGCCATGTGCATCTGCGCGATCTGGGCAAACTGGTCGCCGAACAGATTGAAGCCTCCGGCGGCGTGGCCAAAGAGTTCAACACCATCGCGGTGGATGACGGCATCGCCATGGGCCACGGCGGCATGCTCTATTCCCTGCCGTCGCGCGAGCTGATCGCCGACTCGGTCGAATACATGGTGAACGCCCACTGCGCCGACGCGATGGTGTGCATCTCCAACTGCGACAAGATCACCCCGGGTATGCTGATGGCGGCGTTGCGCCTGAACATTCCGGTGATCTTCGTCTCCGGCGGCCCGATGGAAGCCGGCAAAACCAAACTCTCCAACCAGATCATCAAGCTGGATCTGGTGGACGCGATGATCCAGGGCGCGAACCCGAACGTCAGCGACGCCGACAGCGAGCAGATCGAGCGTTCCGCCTGCCCGACCTGCGGCTCTTGCTCCGGCATGTTCACCGCCAACTCGATGAACTGCCTGACCGAAGCGCTGGGCCTGTCGCAGCCGGGCAACGGTTCGCTGCTGGCCACCCACGCCGATCGCAAGGAACTGTTCCTCAACGCCGGCAAGCGCATCGTCGAGCTGACCAAACGCTATTACGAGCAGGACGACGAGAGCGCGCTGCCGCGCAATATCGCCAACAAGGCGGCATTTGAAAATGCCATGACGCTGGACATCGCCATGGGCGGTTCGACCAATACCGTGCTGCACCTGTTGGCTTCGGCGCAGGAAGGCGAGGTGGACTTCACCATGGAAGACATCGATCGCCTGTCGCGCAAAGTGCCGCACCTGTGCAAGGTGGCGCCGAGCACGCAGAAATATCACATGGAAGACGTGCACCGCGCCGGTGGCGTAATCGGCATCCTCGGCGAGCTGGATCGCGCCGGCTTGCTGAACCGCGAGGTGAACAACGTATTGGGGCTGACCCTGCCGCAGACGCTGGAGGCCTACGACGTGATGCTGACCCGCGACGAAAGCGTCAAGAAAATGTACTCCGCCGGGCCGGCCGGTATCCGCACCACGCAGGCATTCTCCCAGGACTGCCGCTGGGATTCGCTGGACACCGACCGCAAGGAAGGCTGCATCCGCACCCGTGAGCACGCCTACAGTCAGGACGGCGGGTTGGCGGTGCTGTACGGCAACCTGGCGGAAAACGGCTGCATCGTCAAAACCGCCGGCGTCGACAAGGAAATCCTCACCTTCCGCGGCCCGGCCAAAGTGTATGAAAGCCAGGACGACGCGGTAGAAGCGATCCTCGGCGGTAAAGTGGTGGCGGGCGACGTAGTGGTGATTCGCTACGAAGGGCCGAAAGGCGGCCCGGGCATGCAGGAAATGCTTTACCCAACCACCTACCTGAAATCGATGGGGCTGGGCAAGGCGTGCGCGCTGATCACCGACGGGCGTTTCTCCGGCGGCACCTCCGGGTTGTCCATCGGTCACGCTTCGCCGGAAGCGGCCAACGGCGGCCTGATCGCCCTGGTGCAGGACGGCGACATGATCGCGATCGACATTCCTCATCGCGGCATCCAGCTGGATGTCAGCGAGCAGGAGTTGGCGGCGCGGCATGAGGCGGAACTGGCGCGCGGCGACGCGGCCTGGACACCGAAAAACCGTGAACGTCAGGTGTCCTTCGCGTTGCGCGCCTACGCCTCGTTGGCTACCAGCGCCGACAAAGGCGCGGTGCGCGACAAGAGCAAACTGGGGGGATAAGCAGCATGGCGGTCTCTCAACCCCTACCCAGCGCCCCCTGCGGCGCGGAATATCTGCGAGCGGTACTGCGCTCGCCGGTTTACGAGGTGGCGCAAGTCACCCCGTTGCAGGCCATGAGCAAAATCTCTTCGCGCCTCGGCAACACCATTTTGGTGAAGCGCGAAGATCGCCAGCCGGTGCACAGCTTCAAGCTGCGCGGGGCCTATGCGATGATCGCCGGGCTGGACGAGGAGCAGAAGGCGCGCGGCGTCGTGACGGCTTCGGCCGGTAACCACGCGCAGGGCGTCGCCTTCTCCGGTAAACGGCTGGGGATCAAAACGCTGATCGTGATGCCGGTGTCCACTGCGGACATCAAGGTGGATGCGGTGCGCGGTTTCGGCGGCGAAGTGTTGCTGCACGGCGCCAATTTCGACGAGGCCAAAGCGAAGGCGATCGAGCTTTCCCAACAGCAGGGCATGACCTTTGTGCCGCCGTTCGATCACCCGACGGTGATCGCCGGGCAGGGCACGCTGGCGATGGAGCTGCTGCAGCAAGACGCGCATCTGGATCGGGTTTTCGTGCCGGTTGGCGGCGGCGGCCTGGCCGCCGGGGTGGCGGTGCTGATCAAACAGCTGATGCCGCAGATCAAAGTGATCGGCGTCGAAGCGGAAGACTCCGCCTGCCTGCGCGCGGCGCTGGATGCCGGCCATCCGGTGGATCTGGCGCGCGTCGGGCTGTTCGCCGAAGGCGTGGCGGTGAAGCGCATCGGCGACGAAACCTTCCGCCTGTGCCGTGAGTATCTGGACGACGTGATCACCGTGGACAGCGACGCCATCTGCGCGGCGGTCAAAGATCTGTTCGAGGACGTGCGCGCGATTGCCGAACCTTCCGGCGCGCTGGCGCTGGCGGGGCTGAAAAAGTACGTCCAGCAGCACAACATTCAGGGCGAGCGTCTCGCGCACGTGCTGTCCGGCGCCAATCTCAACTTCCACGGGCTGCGCTATGTTTCCGAGCGTTGCGAACTGGGCGAACAGCGCGAAGCGCTGCTGGCGGTGACCATTCCGGAACAGCAGGGCAGCTTCCTCAAGTTCTGCCAGCTGCTGGGCGGCCGCTCGGTGACCGAATTCAACTACCGCTACGCCGATGCCGACAACGCCTGCATTTTCGTCGGCGTGCGGCTGACGCGCGGTCACGCCGAACGGCGGGAGATCATCGACGAACTCAACGCCGGCGGTTATCAGGTGGTGGATCTGTCGGACGATGAGATGGCCAAGCTGCACGTGCGCTACATGGTGGGCGGGCGTCCGTCGAAGCCGCTGCGCGAACGGCTGTTCAGCTTTGAGTTTCCGGAGTCGCCGGGCGCGCTGCTGAAGTTCCTGCAAACGCTGGGCACGCACTGGAACATCTCGCTGTTCCACTATCGCAGCCACGGCACCGACTTCGGCCGGGTGCTGGCGGCCTTCGAGCTGGCGCAAAGCGAGCCGGAATTCGAGCGGCACCTGCAGGCGCTGGGCTACGATTGCCACGACGAAACCGACAACCCGGCGTTCCGCTTCTTTTTGCAGGGGTGAGCCGGATTGATAAGCAACCGTGACGCGTTAGTCAGTTTATGGGTTGCATGGTTGTGATTTTGTCGTGCATTTTTATACTGCCAAGACTTCTGACGTATAGGGATGCACGACAATGAAAACCGCTTTTTCTACGCCGTTCGGTTCTCCCGAAGACGATTTGACCAACGCCGAATTTGCCCGCCTGTTGGGCAATGCCGGGGTACAAGAGTTCTATCGCGATATTAATCTGCAAGCCTTGCAGGACTCGCTGGACTGCAGCCTCGCTTTTCATGGCGTGGGAATTATTTTTTCCGACGGGCAAAACTCATTTTTAGTCCGCCCGACGCAGCACACCGGTTATTCGAACGCTTCGCAGGTCACCCACGTGGTCATCAGCAAAACGGTGGCTCATACCTCGCGCGTTGCCGCGACCAATACGCTGTCGGAAGCGTTGAGCAAACCCAGCGTGAGCAAAGAGTTGGCCTCGGCCGCGCTGTCGTGCGGAACGCTGCTGGTATCGGTATTTTTACTGGCGTCGGGCAGCGTCGCCGTGCCGTTCACCGGCGGCACCAGCTCTGCGGTGGCTTATCTGGGCTATGCCGGCATGGCCGCCAGCGCGCTGCAGTGCGGCAATGGGCTATACCGCGTCAACAAGCTTTATGACGGGAAAGGCGATGAATTGGCGCAGCTCGACTCTGAGCAGTGGTATATCGCCACCAGCACCGTACTCGATGTGATCTCGCTGGCCAGCGCGGGGGCCGCCCTGAAGGAAGCGACGATGACCTACCGCGCCATGCGCCGCATTTCGGCGCGCAAGGCGACGGAATGGCTGAAAAGCATGCCCCGCAGCGAAAGGAAGCGGCTGACCGAAAACATCATTCGGGCGGAAAATCCGGGGATTTCCAATAACGTCTTGAAAGAAATGGTGAAGAACGGCTTATACCCGAAGCGTTACCCGACGGAAGCGATCCAAAACGGGCTGCGTCAGCAATTGCATTCGGCGCTTAATAACGCGTTGACGTTCGTGGGCAGCGGCATCAGCGGCACCCTGTCTGCGCCGGTGAATGTGAAAACCACCGGGCAGTATTTTGTAGGCATTATGCAGAAATTGCCGCAGATGGTGAGGTAATGGCGGACTGGATGATTAAACGCCTGATCGTGCAGGGCCGGGAGATGGAACGCCAAATCGCGGCGCGCGATCGCGCGCTTTTCGCCGGCGTGGATGCGCAGCTTGAGCAGCATTTCCTGACGCCGGGCCAGCGGCTGTCACCGCCGGGCGTCAGCAATGTCATGTTGCTGATGGTATGCCTGACGCTGGGGCTGGCGGGCGTGATGGGCCTGGCCACGGACGTGGCGGCCGCCTGGAGCGGCAAGACTTCCGCCGCCGTTCTCATGGGCAGCGGCGCGATCGTGGCGGTGTGGATGACGCTGATCCTGTTCCAACTGGTGCAGGGGAAAAACAGCGGGGTGGTATTGCTGCAATATTACCTTGGCATGCTCGGTCTGTGTTGCCTTGGCGCCGCAGTAGCGTGGGCGACGGGCATGACCGGCATCGCCACCGGCGCCATGTTGCTGGGGGGCGCAGTGGGTGGTGCGCTATTCAGCAATCGGGCGGCGTTCTACCTGTATGTCGCTTATTTTCGCACGCGTCGGCGCGTGTTTATCAAACGCCGTTGGCAGAGGGAAGATCTGCGCAACACCCGATAAATCGTCAGAACGGAAAAGCTTATGACGCAACCCTTCTCCGGCTTTAGTCAGCAGGGCTTGAATTTCCTGCAGCAGGTGCGGATTGAGAATGATAAGGCGTGGTTCGACGGCAACCGCGACATCTACGATCGCGAGCTGCTGGCGCCGTTCCGCGCGCTGGTGGAGCAGTTGGCTCCCGGCATGCTGGCGATCGATCCGCAGTTCGAGACTCGCCCGGCGATCGGCAAAACGCTGTCGCGCATTCATCGCGATACGCGCTTTTCTCATGATAAATCGCGCTACCGTAGCCGCATGTGGCTGACGTTCAAGCGTCCGAGCAAAGACTGGAAAGACGCGCCGGTGTATTTTTTTGAACTGGGGCCGGACATGTTGCGCTATGGGCTCGGCTACTACAGCGCCAACAAGCCGACCATGGATCTGTTCCGCCATACGCTGAGGCAGCGGCCGCAGCCTTTCCTTGAGGTGGCCGCCTGCTGCCGGCCGCCGTTCGAGCTGGTGGGCGAAAGCTACAAGCGCCCGCTGGTGAAGGAGCAGGCGGCGGAGATCGCCACCTGGTACAACCGCAAATCGTTCGCGGTGATGGTGACTGACAGCGAAGTGGAAAAGCTGTTCAGCGCCGATCTGGCGCCGCGGCTGGCCGGGGCATTTTTGCAGCTTGAGCCGCTCTACCACTGGCTGATGCAGGTAGAGACGATGAAGCAGATCGATCCGGCGGATCTGTAAACCTCGCGTCAGCGGGGATGCAGCAACCGCCAAAAGGCGTCGATCAGCGGATCGCTGAGGCGCTTTTTCTGGACGCAGACCCCCAGCTCGAAGGGTTCGACCATCGAGATGTTATCCAGCTGCGAGATGCGGTTGCGCACCGGCTCCGGGCTGTTATCCACCACCACGCTCGGGATCAGCGCGATGCCGCAGCCCAAAGCGACCATCGAAACGATCGCTTCGTGGCCGCCGACGGTGGCGTAAATCAGCGGATTGCTGATGCGGTGGCGGCGGAACCACAGCTCGATGCGTTTTCGCGAAGGGCCGTGTTCCGGCAGGATGAACGGGATCTCGGCCCAGTCGGGTTTGTCGGCAAACGCCTGGCTGCGTACCGCGCAGGGCAGCGCCGGTGCGATCAGCACCAGCGGGATTTCACCGATTTTGGTGAACGCCACGCTGGCGGGCAGCGTTTCCGGCCGGCCGGCGATGCCGAGATCGGCCTCGTTGGACTGCACCTTGTCGACCGCGTCGGCGGCGTCGCCGGTGGTCAGCTTAATTTCTACCAGCGGGTGCTGCGCGCGGAAGCGATCGAGGATCGGCGGCAGGTGGCTGTACGCCGCGGTCACCGAGCAGAACAGCCGCAGTTCGCCGCTCAGCGAAGGGCCGTGCTGGCCGAGCGAGTGCTTCAGCTGCTGATATTGCAGCAGCGTTTGCTGGGCGAATTCTTTCAGCTGTTCGCCGGCGTCGGTGAGCTGCACGGTGCGGTTATCGCGCAGGAACAGCGGCTGCCCGAGGATCTCTTCCAGCCGCTGGATCTGGCGGGAGAGCGTCGACGGGCTGACGTGCATCGCCTTGGCGGTGCGCCCGAAGTGATGGCTTTCGGCCAGATGCAGGAACAGCTTTAAATCACGTAAATCCATATCGATACGCTCGCAGTGAGAGTGTTGCAAAAATTGCAATATCACGTTCTCAATATATCAATTTAAGCAACGCATTTCCTGTTATACATTGAGTTTAACGAATCTCCGCACAGACAGGGCGGGGAATGAAAATAACAATGCAAGACAACATCAAACCGGAGTACCACCATGGCTAACTATTTCAACACATTGAACCTGCGTCAGCAGCTGGCGCAATTGGGTAAATGCCGCTTTATGGCGCGCGACGAATTTGCTGACGAAGCCGGCTACCTGAAAGGTAAAAAAGTGGTGATTGTCGGCTGTGGCGCCCAGGGCCTGAACCAGGGGCTGAACATGCGTGACTCCGGCCTGGATGTCGCCTATGCCCTGCGCAAAGAAGCGATCGACGAAAAGCGCGCTTCCTGGCGCAAGGCGACCGAAAACGGCTTTAAGGTCGGCACCTACGAAGACCTGATCCCACAGGCGGATCTGGTGGTTAACCTGACCCCGGACAAGCAGCACTCTTCTGTGGTGCGTGCGGTGCAGCCGCTGATGAAAGACGGCGCGGCGCTGGGGTATTCCCACGGCTTCAACATCGTTGAAGTGGGCGAGCAGGTGCGCAAAGACATCACCGTGGTGATGGTCGCGCCGAAGTGCCCGGGCACCGAAGTGCGCGAAGAGTACAAGCGCGGCTTCGGCGTGCCGACCCTGATTGCGGTTCACCCGGAAAACGATCCGAAAGGCGAAGGCATGGCGATCGCCAAAGCCTGGGCGGCGGCGACCGGCGGCCACCGCGCCGGCGTGCTGGAATCCTCCTTCGTCGCTGAAGTGAAATCTGACCTGATGGGTGAGCAGACCATTCTGTGCGGCATGCTGCAGGCGGGGTCTCTGCTGTGCTTCGACAAGCTGGTTGCTGAAGGCGCCGATCCGGCTTACGCCGAGAAACTGATTCAGTTCGGCTGGGAAACCATTACCGAAGCGCTGAAGCAGGGTGGCATCACCCTGATGATGGATCGCCTGTCCAACCCGGCCAAGCTGCGTGCCTATGCGCTGTCCGAACAGCTGAAAACCATCATGGCGCCGCTGTTCCAGAAGCACATGGACGACATCATTTCCGGCGCCTTCTCCAGCGGCATGATGGCCGACTGGGCGGAAGACGACGTGAAACTGCTGACCTGGCGCGAAGAGACCGGCAAAACCGCGTTCGAGAATGCGCCGCAGTTTGAAGGCAAGATCAGCGAGCAAGAGTACTTCGATCATGGCGTGCTGATGGTGGCGATGGTGAAAGCGGGCGTTGAGCTGGCGTTCGAAACCATGGTCGATGCCGGCATCATTGAAGAGTCGGCTTACTACGAGTCGCTGCACGAGCTGCCGTTGATCGCCAACACCATTGCGCGTAAGCGTCTGTATGAAATGAACGTGGTCATCTCCGATACCGCGGAGTACGGCAACTACCTGTTCGCCAACGCAGCGGTGCCGTTGCTGAAGGACTTCATGACCACCCTGCAGGCGGGCGATTTGGGCAAAGCCGTGGCGGGTACGGCGGTGGACAACGCGCAGCTGCGCGACGTGAACGAAGCGGTGCGCAGCCACCCAATCGAAACCGTCGGCCGCAAACTGCGTGGCTACATGACCGACATGAAACGTATCGCCGTTGCGGGCTGATTTTCCGCAAGATAAAAAACAAAAGCCGGCTGCAATGCCGGCTTTTTTATGCCTGCGGCGGCGCGATCAGTTGCCGTTCAAGGCCGCGCCGGATCGCGTGTTTGGCGTTGGCGACCCCCAGCTTACGCACCGCATTGCCGATGTGAAACTTCACCGTGCCGGTTTTGATCCCCAGGATCAGCGCGATCTCGTTATAGGTTTTGCCCTGGCTGGCCCAATAGAGAATTTCCCCTTCGCGTGGCGAGAGCCGATCCTTTCGGCCAGCCTCGGCGCTGGCCAACGCAAACGCGTGCTGGTGGGTATCGACCAAGACCATCTGCAGGCTGGCCCTTTCTTCCGCCATTAGCTGCCGCAGTTCGGCGTCATCGGCCGCCGTCGCGCTGATCGACAAGATCGCCAGGTTGTTGTCGTGATCGTGCAAAACAAAGCTGCAACCGTGCACGATGTCGTACTCCCGCGCCTGGCTGAAGATCTTCCGGTAATGCCGATCCTCGGTGGTGAGGGCGGTGTCGTGCCACATAAAGGGCGCACAGCGGCTATGGGCGGCGCGCACGACGGGATCGATGTGCTGATAGCGATTGGTACTGTAGATGTCCAGCCATTCTTGCGGGTAGTTCGATACCAGCAGATGGCGATCGGGATGGTGTTTGTTGAAGGTCAGGTAAGCGTATTTGAATTGGCTGAAGGCCTGTAGCCGGCCGTCAAGATGTAGTCTTGCGGCGACGGCGTTGGCGAATGTGGCGGCCATCGGTAACCTCCCTGTCGTTCGGCGGCTCAGCCCGACCTGCACCAAAGTCCAGCTAGTCAGTGCGGCGGATTGAAATTTATACTCGGCTAATAAATTCAAAAAGACGGCAATGCCAAGACCCGAGCTTAGCAGCTCTGGGCGGAAATAAGCCAACGCCAGGGAAATTCTTTCAATCATCCTCTGATCAATGCTTCTGGGATCCATTGCGTGGGCGGCGGGGGTGACTTCGCCGCCGCCTTATTGATTATGCGGGCATCGCCGCTGCGGGAATGATGGCGCCGCGATGTTGGATCACCGTCGCAGCAAGCTGGTGGCCGCGCTGCGCCGCCTGCTGGGCACCGCCGCCGTTCAGGCGCACCGCCAGGTAGCCGGCGCTGAAAGAGTCGCCCGCCGCGGTGGTATCCACCACGCGCTCCGGCGGCAGCGCGATCGCCGGCACCTCAAGCCGCTCCCCCTCCACATTGAACACCAGACAGGCATCCGCGCCGCGTTTGATAACGATCTCGCCGACGCCGAGCGCCTGCGTGCGCGTCACTATCTGTTCAACCGGCTGCGCTCCCCACAGCAATTCTTCGTCATCCAGCGTCAAAAAGGCGATGTCGGTGCAGGCCAGCACCTCGCGGTAGGCCTGCTGCGTTTCCTCACGGCTTGGCCACAGGCGCGGGCGGTAGTTGTTGTCGAAGATCACCTTGCCGCCGTTGGCGCGACAGCGGCGCAGCAACGCCAGCAGCTTCGTGCGGTCGGCAGGCGCGAGGATCGCCAGGCTAATGCCGCTGAGGTACAGGTAATCGAACTGCGCCAGCCGCGCGCACAGTGCGTCGGCCTGCGGTCCAGCAAGCCAATAGCGGGCGGCGGCGTCATTGCGCCAATAGTAGAAAGTGCGTTCGCCGGCGGCGTCGGTTTCGATCACGTACAGGCCCGGCAGCTTGTTGTCGAATTGCTGAATCAACCCGGTCTCGATCTTCTCCTGCCGCCAGGCCTGCAGCATCTCGCCGCTGAAGCTGTCGGTGCCGAGCGCAGTGACGTAATGCACCTGCAACGTCTGTTTCGGCATTTGGCGGGCGAGGTAGACGGCGGTGTTGAGGGTATCGCCGCCAAAGCCGCGCGTCAGCTGTGCGCCCTGCTGCGACAGCTCGATCATGCATTCGCCGATCACGGCGAGGTTTCGGATAGTCATCGTCAATAAGCCCTGGCTAAAGAAGAAGCAACAGCCACCAGTCTCCACGCAAGGCGGTAAGGGAGTCAATAAATTAAAACAGTGTTTTAATTTTTTATGATCGCGATCGGCCAACGCCAACAGGGTGAAGAGGAAAGCGTGCGGCAATTCGTGCTTAAAGTTTTACGCGGCGTGGCCGATAAGTTGGGTAAAGAAACAGCGGCAGCGCTCTCACTTCCCCGCCACGGCGATAGTACCGATGATAACCAATCTGATCTCGGGTCTGCTGGCGCCCTGTTTTGCCCTCTATGCCTGCGCCAAATCGCGGCGCTACTGGCGGCAATGCCGGCGCTTGTATACCTTCCAGCCGATTTATCGCACCAGCGGCGCGCTGTTGGCGGTGGAACTGCTGACGGCGGTATATCACCCGAATGAGCCGGACAAGCGGCAATCCCCGGAACACTATTTTGCCTCGCTCGGCGTCGCCCAGCGTTTGCGGGTGGTTCAGGAACAGCTGGCGTTGTTGCAGCGCTGGCAGGCGTTGTTCACCCGCCATGCGGTGATGGTATCGGTCAATATCGACGGCATCGCGCTGCAAGCATTACAGCGTCATAGCGCCTTGCAACGGCAGATCGCCGAGATGCCCTATCTGCGCTTCGAGCTGGTGGAGCACGCCGCAACGGCATCAAGCCGCCCGCTGCAGCAGATTGTCGGCGGCGAGCGGCTATGGCTGGACGATTTCGGCAGCGGGCTGGCCAACTTCTCCGCCGTCGGCGCCTGGCGCTATCAATACATCAAGGTGGCGCGCGAATTGTTCACCTTGCTCAAACAGTCGGAAGAGGGGGTGCAGCTGCTCGGCACCCTGATCAAAATGATGAACCAGCACAGCGACGGGGTGATCGTCGAAGGCGTGGAAACCGAGCAGGAGTGGCGGCTGGTGCAGCGCTCCGGCGCGTTGGCCGCCCAGGGCTACTACCTTTCCCGTCCGGCGTGCTTTGAAACGCTGCACAGCGTGCCGACGCTGTTCGCCGCACCCGGCGCGCCGGCGTGAACTCCGGCCCATCCTCAGCTAGGCTTAAACGGGGCTGCTAACTCCTTTTCCTTTCATTCGGCAGCCCGATTTATGCGCTGAGGGAGCCGCTATGACAAGAACAGGAAAGGTTTTCAGCTGGCTGGGCGGCATTGTGCTGCTGCTGATCGTCGCGCTGGCGATCTTCATCGCGACCTTCGACTGGAATCGACTCAAGCCCACCATCAACGACAAAGTGTCGGCCGAACTGCGGCGACCGTTTGCCATTCGCGGCGATCTGGGCGTCGACTGGTCGCGCAATCCGGATGAGGGCGGCTGGCGCGCCTGGGTGCCCTGGCCGCATATTCACGCCGAAGACGTGTGGCTGGGTAATCCGAAAAACATGCCCGGCGACAGCATGGTGACGCTGCAGCGCGTCGACGCCAGCATTGCGCCGCTGGCGCTGCTGGGTAAAGAGCTGCTGATCCCGCGCATCTGGCTGAAGCAGCCGAATGCTTCGTTGCAACGCCTGGCCAACGGCGACAACAACTGGACGTTTGACCTGGCCGCCGGCCAGGATCCCAAGCAGCCGCCTTCCGACTGGTCGTTCACCGTTCACGACATCGTGTTCGACAAGGGGCAGATCGCCTTTAAGGACGCCACGCTGAAGGCGGATTTCCGCGCCGTCATCGATCCGCTCGGCAAGCCGTTGCCGTTCAGTGAAGTGACCGGCAAACAGGGCGGCGACAAGGCCGCCACCCCCGATTACGTTTTCGGCTGGCAGGTGAAAGGCAAATATAACGGCGAGCCGTTGAGCGGCAGCGGCAAGATTGGCGGCATGCTGTCGCTGCAGAGCGCCGATTTGCCCTTCCCGCTGCAGGCAGACGTGCGCTCCGGCAGCACCCGGGTGGTGGTCGCGGGCACCTTGTCCGATCCGCTGAATCTCGGCGGCCTGGATGTACAGCTGAAATTTTCCGGTGAAAGCCTGAGCAACCTCTATGGCCTGACCGGCGTGTTGTTGCCGAATACCCCGCCGTATGCGACCGATGGCCATCTGACCGCCCGCCTGCATCAGCCGGGCGGCGCGGTGTTTGAGTACCAGAAATTCGACGGAAAAATCGGCGACAGCGACATTCACGGCAGCTTGAAGTACGTTGCCGGTAAACCGCGGCCCACGCTGAGCGGCGCGGTGAACTCCCGGCAGCTGAGGTTGGCGGATCTGGCGCCGCTGATCGGCGCGGACTCCAACGCCGCCAAAGCCGGGCGCGGCGAGAAAAGCCGTCAGCCGGCGGATAAGGTGCTGCCGGTCGAACAGTTCGATACGCAAAGCTGGAGCAAGATGGATGCGGACGTGAAGTTTGCCGCCGCGCGCATTGAACGCGGCAGCGATTTGCCGCTGAGCGATCTGGCCACGCACCTGAAGCTGAACAATGGCGAACTGCGCCTGGATCCGCTGCGCTTCGGCATGGCGGGCGGCAGCCTGAACGCTGTCGTGCGTCTCGACGGCGGCAAAAAGCCGATGCGCGGGCAGGTGGATATGCATGCACGCAAACTTCAGCTTAAACAGCTGTTGCCGAACGTGGAGGCGATGAAGCGCAGCCTCGGGCAGATGAACGGCGACGCCAGGTTGACGGGCAGCGGCAATTCGGTGGCCGAACTGCTGGCCACCAGCAATGGCGACCTGCGCCTGCTGATCAATAACGGGGTGATCAGCCGCAGCCTGATGGAGATCCTCGGTCTGAACGTCGGTAACTATCTGGTGGCGCAGCTGTTCGGCGACGACGTGGTGGGCATCAACTGCGCGGCGGCGGACGTCGGCATCCGCAGCGGCGTCGCCGCGCCGCGACTGTTTGTGTTCGACACCGAAAACGCGGTGATCAACATCACTGGCAACACCAACCTCGCCACCGAACGGCTGGATTTGTCCATCGATCCGGAAAGCAAGGGCATGCGCGTGCTGACCCTGCGATCGCCGCTGTACGTGAAAGGCACCTTCAAGCACCCCGACGCCGGGGTCAAAGCCGGGCCGCTGATCGCGCGCGGCGCGGCGGCGGTGGCGTTAGGGGCAGTGCTGACGCCGGCGGCGGCGCTGCTGGCGCTGGTCTCGCCCAGTGAAGGCGGCGAGGAGAACCAGTGCGGGCAGATCCTGCGGGAGATGAAAGGCAAAAAATAATCAGGCGCGCGGCGGCGGCGTGAGCAGCCGGCAGTCGTGATCCTGGATCTCTTCCGCCGAGGCCAGGGTGAACGGCAGCAGGCTGCGCTCGGTTGCCAGCAGCAGGAAATCGCCGTCCGGCAGCGCGGTCATCGCCAGGCCGAAGCTGCCCATGCGCCCGTCGGCGCGCGGCAGGCCGGAGGCCAGCAGGCGGAAGGCGCCCTGTTGTTCCAGTTCAGCGGCGGTCACCCGCCGCCCCAGATAGTCATGCCCCAACAGGCCACCGGGCAGCGGTTGCCATTGCTTGATGAAATGGGGGCCGATTTGCGCCAGCCGCTGTTTTACCGCCGGCAGCAGGCAGGAGATATGAATGTGCAGCTGGTTTTGCGTGCGGCCATATTCCGAATTGATCGCCAGGGAAATATCGCCGTCGTCGATCGGTTTGCCATAGCGTTCCGCCATCACGTGGCGCGCGCGCCAGGCCTGGGCGAAGAAATTCGGCGTGGCGGCGTCCAGCACCGCCGGGCTTTCGATACCGGTGATTTTGGCGCTGGGCATCAGCAGGTATTGCAGCGGCCCGTTGCGATCTTTAAACACCACGAAACCGGCCTGCACATCCACCTGCGCGCAGGGCGCCGGGTTGTCGTGCGCCTGCTGATTGGGCAGACATTGCTGGCTGACGATGCGCCACAGCGCATCGGGATGGTCGGGTTTCAACCCGTAAAAGAGCGCGATGGCGAGAGCCGCCAGCAGCACCATGCAGACAAATACCCCACGACGCAGAGACATCGGCCGATCCTGTTACCGAGAGAAACATTCAGCATAGCCCGGTTTTATGACAGGAAACGAACACCGCGTGCGGCCCCCCGCAGTGAGGGGGCCGTAGGGGATCACAGCGACTGATGGCGGGTTTCTTTCATCAGCAGCAGGGCCAGCAGCGTCAGCCCGGCCATCGCCGCCAGGTACATGCCGACGTAGAACAGCCCGTAGTGGGCCGCCAGCCAGGTGGCGATATAAGGCGCCACGGACGCGCCGAGGATCGACGCGACGTTGTAGGAGAACGAGGCGCCGGTATAGCGCACTTCGGTAGGGAACAGCTCCGGCAGCAGCGCGCCCATCGGGCCAAAGGTCAGCCCCATGATGCTCAGGCCGCACAGCAGGAAGCCCATCACCAGCGCCTGGTTGCCGGAGCCCAGCAGGGTCGGGAACAGGAACGCGAAGCCGATCATCAGCAGGGTAATGGCGATCATGGTCTTGCGGCGGCCGAACGCGTCCGCCAGCAGACCGGCGATCGGCACCATCACGCCGAAACCGATCACCGCCACCATCAGCATCCACAGGAAGCTGTTGCGGGAGTAACCGAGCCCGAGCGGCTGCGGCGCGGTGCCGTAGGTCATCGAATACACCGTCATCAGATAAAACAGCGTGTAGGTCGCCAGCATGATGAAGGTGCCGAGGATGGTGGCTTTCAGATGCTTGCTCAGCAGCGTGCCGAGCGGCACTTTTACCTGTTTGCCGGCCTTGGCCACTTTGGCGAACACCGGCGTTTCATGCAGTGATATCCGCACGTACAGGCCAATCAGCACCAATGCGGCGGAGAGGATGAACGGCACGCGCCAGCCCCATTCCATAAACTGCTGGTCGCTCAGCAGCCATGAGAGCAGCAGGAAGGTGCCGTTGGCGAAGAAGAAACCGATAGGCGCCCCTAACTGGGGGAAGGAGCCGTACAGCGCGCGCTTTTTGGCCGGCGCGTTCTCCGTTGCCAGCAGGGCAGCGCCGCCCCATTCGCCGCCCAGCCCGAGCCCCTGCCCAAAGCGCGCCAGCGCCAGCAGGATCGGGGCGAAGATGCCGATGGTTTCATAGCTCGGCAGCAGGCCGATCAGCACGGTGGAAATCCCCATGGTCAGCAGCGAGGCGACCAGCGTCACCTTGCGCCCCACGCGATCGCCGAAGTGGCCGAATAGCGCAGAGCCGATAGGGCGCGCGACAAAGGCGACGGCGAAGGTGGCCAGCGATTGCAGCGTCGCGGTGGTCGGGTCGCCCTGTGGGAAGAAGATATGTGGAAACACGATCACCGCGGCGGTGGCGTAGATGTAGAAGTCGAAAAACTCGATGGCGGTGCCGACCAGCGAGGCGACGATGACTTTCCCGCGGGAGTTCACCGGTGTGGACGCGTCGTCGGCGTCGAGTGGGGGTGCGATGGTGGCTTGCATATCTATTTCTTATTGTTGGAGGGGGTAAAAATCCATCTTAGTGACAGCATTCCGCCTTTTCAACGCTGGAACTCTGGGCAGCGCCGCCGCTAACCGGTTAAAAAGACTAATGTTTTATCTGGCTTCTTTTCTGCAGCGTTAAACGTTGAGAAAGGGCTTTCGTGCAGAGGGAATGGCTGTAAAAGCGGGAAAGAAAAGTGATTGGGTAGTTTGTTATGCTGGTTTTTCGAATACCATGCCGCATGATTTAGAGGGATTGACTGGTTTTCTGCTTATTAACCAGAGGAAAGTGCCGGCGCGTGCGATAACACCGGCACGATTGCATGGCTTCAGCGTGCCGGCGGCTCACGTTCCGGCAAGGCTTTGTCGCCTTTGTAGTCGGCCGTTGCGATCCAGGCGGCGCAAAACAGCGTCAGGCGGGCGAAGAAGTAGAAGAACGCCATCAGCCCGATCACCGAGCCGAAGGCCGCGCCGGAAGGCGATTTCGCCACCTGCGGCAGCGTCATCGTCATCACGAACTTGATCACCTCAAAGCCGATAGCCGCAAGCAAGGTGCCGCGCAGCAGCGCTTTTTTCTTCGGTTTGTGGCGCGGCAGCATCCAGAAAATCCACAGGAACAGCAGATAGTTGGCGAAAATCGAGATCGACAGTGCGATCGTCGTCAGCGCCGGCCGCAGCCATTCGATACCGTCCAGCCCCAGCGCGTTGACGATCGCCGCCTGCGCCGACCCGGCGACCGAGGTCAGCGACAGCGTGATGATCAGCGCGACCACCAGGCCGGTCAGCGAGATGAAGTCGCGGGTGTACTTGAAATAGATTTTCTCCTGATCCTGCGGATTGCGCTCCCAGACGTCACGCGACTGCGCGCGGATCGCTTCGCGCAGGTTGCCCATCCAACTGATGCCGGAATAGAGCGCCAGCGCCAGACCGGTCAACCCCACGGTGGTGCGCTGCTGAATGGCGGTATTGACGGTGTTCTTCAGCGTGCTGGCCAGCGTCGGATCGCTGATGCTGCCGACGATCCGGTTGATCAAGCGGGCCAGCAGATCCGGGTTGGAAGCCAGCACGAAACCGGCGGCGGCGAACGACACCATCAGGATCGGGATCAGCGAGAGGAATGAAAAGTAGGTGATGGCGGCGCCGAACTGGCTGCCCAGCCGATCGTTAAAGCGTTCGGCGGCGCGCAGCAGGTGCGCCACGCTCGGCCAGGCTTTGATGCGTTCAATCAGACGTGAAAAACCGCTGATGCGGCGGTCGAGCGTCTCATGGCCGGTCTTGATGGCGATAAGCGGCTTCGGCGGCGTGTCTTGTGCGGGCTGGCGGCGTTCCTGGTCTGGTCCTGTAGGCATTACTTCACGATTTCCTTAACGTTAAACGGCATGTATCAGCGTTGATTATAGCCAAAGCCCTGCGGCGTTTTGAGCGCCGGGGCGGCAAACGGTCAATTTCCGAGCTTAACGCGTTAGCGCCCGGCATGAAATGCCGGGGATGGTGCGATAGGTAAAATTCCTATGAAAACCCCGTGGCGCCTCGGTTTTTTTCACTTCTCTACCTCCAATTTTTATCTGTTTCGTCGGCGAGAAAGCGTTTACTCATGATGTGGCGTCGCGCTTTGCCGCTCGCCGCTCCGCTGCAGCCGTAGGGGCTGGAACGGTCTCATCCGTCATCAACAGAAAAACTGGAAGGTCTTATGAAATTGCTTAATCACCCCACCTGTCGTCCGTTTACCGAAGCGGGCAATCTGTCGCAGATCTCCGCCTACTATGAAGAGGGGCGGCACATCATGTGGATGCTGCTGCGCGCTGCGCCACGCCCCTGCTTCAACCAGGCGTTGATTGAAGACATCATGACGCTGGCGCAGGCGGCGAAGGAGTCTTCGCTGCGGTTCGACTTCTGGGTCACCGGCTCGCTGGTGCCGAACATGTTCAACGTCGGCGGCGATCTGCAGTTCTTCGCCGAAGCGATCAAAAACCGCAAGCGCGAGGCGATGATGGCCTACGCGCGCGCCTGCATCGACTGCGTGCATGCGGCGGCGCGCGGTTTCGACACCGGCGCGGTCAGCATTGCGATGGTTGAAGGCAGTGCGCTGGGCGGCGGTTTTGAAGCGGCGCTGGCGCACCATTTCGTATTGGCGCAAAACAATGCGCGCATGGGGTTCCCGGAGATTGCGTTCAACCTGTTTCCCGGTATGGGGGGTTACTCGCTGGTGGCGCGCAAGGCGGGCATGCGCTTGGCTGAGGAGCTGATTTGGGGCGGCGAGTCGCACACCGCAGAGTGGTTCGAGAGCCGCGGGCTGGTAGACCAGCTGTTCCAGCCCGGCGACGCTTACCTGGCGACGCGCACCTTCATCGATACCATCCGGCCGAAGCTCAACGGCATGCGCGCCATGCTGCGGGCGCGTCAGCGCGTGTTGCAGCTGACGCGTTCCGAGCTGATGGACATTACCGAAGATTGGGTGCACTCGGCCTTTACCATTGAGGAAAAAGACCGTGCCTACATCGAGCGGCTGGTGATGTTGCAGGATCGCCATACCCTGAACCTGCGTCGTGCCGGCTAACGTTAACGCGCCCGCCTCATGCGGAGGGTGAGCGCGGGCGATAGGACTGCAGCCAATGCTCCAGCTGTTCCGGGAGCATTGGCCGCGCGAACAGAAAGCCCTGTTTTTCGTCCACGCCGACTTCGTCGAGGAAGTGGTTTTCGCTCTCGGTCTCCACCCCTTCGGCGATCACGCGGAAGGCCAACGCCTCCGCCGCCGCGACGATCGCGCGTACCAGCGATTGCGATACCGGATTGAAATTCACCCCGCGCACGAAGCTTTTATCCAGCTTGATGGCGTCCAGAGGAATGCGTGCCAGCTGCGCCAGCGACGAATAGCCGGTGCCAAAGTCGTCGAGATGCACCTGCGCGCCCAGTTCGCGCAGCCGGGTGATCAGCGCGCGCGCGCGATTCTCGTCTTCAATCAGGCTGCTTTCGGTCAACTCGAAGTCCAGCAGACAGGGGGCCATGCGGTGACGGTGCAGCACCCCGAGCAGGTCGTTGACGATGCTGTCATCGGCCAACTGACGGGCAGAGAGATTGACCGCCACCCGCAGATTCAATCCCCGCTCTTGCCACTGCGCCGCCTGCCCGGCGGCGGTTTGCAGCACCCATTGGCCCAACGGGCCGATCAGGCCGGACTCCTCGGCGTAGGAGATGAACTGCAGCGGCGGGATCAGGCCGCGCTCCGGCGAATCCCAGCGCACCAGCGCTTCCACGCTGTGCACTTCACCGCTGTGCGCGTCGATTTTAGGCTGGTAATACAGCACCAGCTGATTTTGCTCCAACCCTTTGCGCAGATTGGTGTCCAGCCACATGTACTCGGCGACGCGTTTGTTCATCTCCGGCGAGAAGACGGTATAGGTGCGTTTTCCGTGCTCCTTGGCGACGTACATGGCGGTATCGGCGCTGCGGATCAGGCTGTCGAGATCGTTGCCGTGCTCCGGGCACAGCGCGATGCCGATCGAACAGCCGGTATACACCTCAATCAGGCCGATGCGAAAAGGGGTCTTCAGCCTGTCGATAATGCGCTGCGCCAGCGTTTGCAGGCGCTCGCGATCGCTTTGTGGCGCCAGCACCAAGAATTCGTCTCCGCCGAGGCGGGCGAGCACTTGATCCGGGCTCAGGCAACCGAGGATCGCCAGCGCGACCTCGACCAGCAGCCGATCGCCGAACATATGGCCGTAAGCGTCGTTGACCTTTTTGAAGTTGTCGAGATCGAGGTACACCAGGCCGAAACTCTCTTCGCCGCGCGTGGCGATGGCGTGATTGATCTTGTCCTGTATGGCGTTACGGTTCGGCAGGCCGGTGATGAGATCGGTGTTGGCCAGCACCCGTAGCCGCTCTTGCGCGCGGCGTTCTTCGGTGATGTCGGTACCGGAGCAGATCAGAAAGACTTCGTTTTTTCCGCTGCCGCTGTGCACGAATTTGTTGCGAAACAGGAACAGCCGTTCACCCTTGACCGTCTTTACCCAGCGTTCCACCTCATAGGACGAACCGTTGCGGAAGAAGCCGGCGATGTTGCGCCGCGAAGCGGCGGCTTCTTCCGGGCTCATAAACAGTTGGAATACGTTTTTGCCGATCACCTCGTGTTCGTGCAGCCCGGTGTACTCCTCGCTCAGCCGGTTGAAGCGCTGGATGCGGCCGTGCTGATCGACGATCACGATCACCGAGTTGGCTTCGGACACCACCTGCTCGGCGAAGGAGAGGCCGTGCACCAGGTCGCGCGCCACGGATTGGGTGTCGCTGAAGGCGGAAGCGGTGCCCGCCCATTCGAGGTTGTTGACGCGGCGCCCGACCAGATGCAGATGCAGCGGTTCACCGGCTAGCGTAATGGTCAGCTCAAGGCTGGCGGTCACGCCGGTCAGACGGCGGATTTTCGCCGCTTCCATGGCGCTGAGCGCCACCGCGACATGAGCTTTGCCCTTAATAGCGGACAGCTCCAGGGCATTGCTGTCAAACGCCAGCCGCCAGTGGGGGCTTTGGGTGCCGAAGTGAGCGCTAAGAAGCTCAGGGCCTTGGTCTGCGGGCATGACGATTCCTCAAAAGAGCACGGGCGGGCGGCCGGCACAGCGCCGGGCAGCCTGTTGGCCCGAAAGCGATCGCCGTACGCATCTGTGCATCATATAACAGGTTTTCACAGGCGGGGCGGGTGATGGAAACTATTATATAAGCAATGATTAGTTTTGCGGTGTAAACGTCGCCCGGCGGCCGCTTGCCTTAAAGTGTAGGAGAACATCGGATCGTGTGATGCTTAGTGATTTTCCCTGCTATCGGAAAACGGTTGATACAAGGTTGCCGTGCAGGTGAGTAAATTATAGCGGTGAGGGGAAAGCGGAAAAATAACTCCACCGGGGGGATTTTTGCCGAGAAATTAAAATTTCCATCAAATAAACGCCATCTTCATAGTTTTCTCATAATTGGTGAATAAATCCGAGACGGGTTTTAAAAAGTTTACACACCCTCGCATTACTTGAAATTTATCAGCCTATTATTATCTCCGACAACGAATGAGCCTGTTAACGTACAGCGCTCCTGATGAAGAAAATTTTTAAGGAAATGATTATGCGTAAATTGACGGCTTTATTTATTGCTTCCACGCTGGCTCTGGGTTCTGCTTCCGCGGCGTTCGCCGCCGATACGGCGACGGCCCCGGCGGCGGATGCGGCGCCGATGAAAATGATGCATCACAAGGGTGAAGGCAAAGGCGGCCCGTTCGCCGGGCTGAACCTGACCGAGCAGCAGCGCCAGCAGATGCGCGATATCATGAAAGAGTCGCACCAGAAGCGCGGGCCGGGCATGAAAGAGGAGCGCCAGGCGTTGCACAATCTGGTCGCTTCCGACAGCTTTGACGAAGCGAAGGCGAAGGCACAAATTGACGCGATCGGCAAAGCGCAATCCGAACGCATGCTGGCACGCGCCAAAGCGGAAAATAAAATGTATAACCTGCTGACGCCTGAGCAGAAAAAACAATACAATGAGAATTATCAGAAACACGAGCAAAAGATGATGGACCACATGAATAAAATGAAGGAGCAGATGCCCTCCGGTCAGTAATATCCGCTCGCGGTGAATAATAAAGGGCCAGGCTATTTGTCTGGCCCTTTTTATTTGGCGTTATCACCGGCAGGTTCTGCAGTGAGTGATAATCATTCCCCGCCGACAATGCGCCGGAACTGTTCGGCAACGGCCTGTGCAAAGCGCGGGTCGTTAATATGATAAGGCGTTTTTATCAGCCGGCGTTTGTCGGTGGCGTATACCGTCTCCTCCAGCGCTTGCGTAAAGGCGGCCAGCGCCGCCGGATCCCAGAACGGTTGACCGGGCGCATCCAAAGCCGATACGCCGCCCGCCGGGATAACGAAACGCACTTCGCCCGCGCAGGCGTTGATCTTTTCGCCCATCCAACGCCCCATTAACGCATTCTCCCGCGCGCTGGTGCGCACCAGCGTCACTTGCGGGTTGTGATGGTGACGCAGACGGTTGGCATAGCGAGCCGGCACCGTATTCGGCGCGCCGAAGTTGATCATGTCTATCGCGCCGCAGGAGAGCACGCACGGGATGCCGGTACGCGCAATGGCACCAAAACGATCCGTATTGCAGGGCAGCACACCGCCAAACAGGTAATCGGCCACTTCGGTAGTGGTTAAATCGATGGCGCCGTGCAGTTGGCGGTTATCGATCAGTTTTTCCAACGATCTGCCGCCGCTGCCGGTCGCATGAAACGTCAGACAATCCCATTGTGTTCCCAGTTCGGCAACCAACGCCTGAACGCAGGGCGTGGTGACGCCAAACGTCGTCAGGCCGATCGCGGGTTTGTTATCGTGATAGTCGACGGCGGCGAAGTGCACTGCGCCGGCTATCTGGCGCGCTGCGTTGCTCAGCACCCGTCGCGAGATGCGATTCAGGCCGGCGAGATCGGTGACCGAATACAGCATGTTGATATCGCTGGCGCCGACATAGGCGGAAACGTCTCCCGCCGCCATGCTCGAGACCATCACTTTCGGCAGGCCGATCGGCAGCTGCTGCATGGCCGGCGTGATGATGGCGGTGCCGCCTGAGCCGCCCAGGCCAAGCAAGGCGGCGATATCGCGGCGCGTCAGGATAAAACGTTCGAAAGCGGTCGCCATGGCGGCGATCGCCTGGCCGCGACTGGCGCAGAAGACCGCGTCGGCGCCCGCCGGATGGTGGCGTGCGACGTCCTCTGGACCGATATCGGCCGGGGAGTCAAACGGCAAGCGACGAGTGGAAAGATCGACGGTTCGCGTGGGTAAATTCAGGGCAGCGATCAGCCGCCGTACATACTCCAGCTCTTGTCCTTTCGTATCTGCTGTGGTAGCAATATAGACAAAATTTGAAGTGTCTTTCATGTATCTTCCTGGGGTGTTTCTAATTTTTATTTAAAAAAATCATTTTGTTATATTTTTTTAGGGTGCCCTGGTGTTGGCGTTTAAATTAAATTGATTAATGTATTTATATAATGAGACGGCAGTATCATTTTTGCAAGGGCAGCTCAGTGCAAAATGGGACTCCTGTCTCATTTTTGAGCTTTTCAACGTGGCCGGCGCTTTGCCGGCAGCCAGTCGACAGAGGCGCATCCTCTGTTGCGCAAGCGTGTGCAGATGCATGAGGTTTATGTGCCGATAGATGCTTTTCCCACCCCGTTTGATCCTTCACTGACTTCCACCCGGGCAAAAACCTACCGTTTGTTGCTGGCCAGCGCGATGACGCTGTATGACGAAGGGGCGTTTCCTTCGATCACCGAACTGGCGGCGCATGCGCAGGTATCGCGTGCGACGGCCTACCGCTATTTTCCGACCCAGAGTGCGCTGATTAGCGCCGTGGTGGCGGAAAGCCTGGGGCCGATTCTGGAATGGCGCCCGCAAGACGATGACGCCCTGAAACGCATCCAGCAGTTGCTGACTTTCGCCTATCCTCAGATGGAGCGGCACGAGGGAGCATTGCGCGCGGCGCTGCAGCTCTCTTTGCAACAGTGGGCGCACGCGACGCCGGGCGAGAAATTCGTGCGCGGCAACCGCAAGCGTCTGTTGGCGCTGGCGGTGGAACCGCTACAGGGCAAACTGCCGCCGGACTCTCTGCAGAGAGTGATTCATGCTTTCTCGCTGATTTACGGCTCGGAGGTGTTTCTGGTGCTGAAAGATATCTGGGGGCTGGAGCTTGAGAGCATTCAGGACGTCACGCAATGGATGGCCAAAGCCATTCTGCGTCAGGCGGAAGAGGACGCGACGAACTGCAAAAAAACATCAGCAGGATAATCCAATTTTTGCCGATGGCCGAGTGAAAAACCAGCATAATTCACTGAGTGAATATTGGCAAAATTTATAATTAAAAGTGATAAAAGACGCCTGTTAAGCACTTTTCAGGCGGCCGCACTCTTCATGTGTCCCTAGGTTATATTTTTATTTATCAGTAAATTATAATTTATCCCTTCACTTATTATCGCCGTTTCGATACCGGTAAACGTCATTGTCATTTCTTATCGGCATAGGCCTGATTCACCCCTGAAACATTCTCTCCTCCCGTCGAACTGCCGGATGACACATTAAGCGCACTTGAGATTGTTGTGCTTTATTTATTTGGTGTTACCAAACTGTTACACAAAAAATCTTATAAAACATTTGCAAACAACAACGGACGGTATCTGGGATGGAGAAGAAACGTAGAGGAGTCAAATCCGCTCGGGCGGCCTTCGGCTGGCCTGAAATCGGAGTTCATCGCGCACAATGGAGCGCGATGCTGATCTGCCTGACGGCGATTGGCGGGGCGCAGGCCTCCAGCTATATAGAGAACGGCCAGGCGGGCGATCCGGCCAGCTGGCGCAGCAGTGAGTTCAATGCAGAATGGGGGCTGGGGGCGATCCACGCTGACCAGGCCTACGCCGCCGGTTATACCGGAAAAGGCATCAAACTTGGCATTTTCGATCAACCGGTTTACGCCAGGCACCCGGAGTTCGCCGGTGAGAATAAGGTGATCAATCTGGTTACCGAAGGCATCCGCGAATACACCGATCCCTATATTCCGGTGAAAAAAGGCGACGCTTTCCGCTATGACGGCACGCCGAGCGTGGATTCCGATGGCACGCTCGGTTCGCACGGCACCCACGTGGGCGGCATCGCCGCCGGCAGCCGAGACGGCGGCGCCATGCACGGCGTGGCGTTCAACGCGCAGATCATCAGCGCGGAGAACGGCGATCCCGGCCCGGAGGACGGCATCATCCTCGGCAACGACGGCGCGGTGTATAAGGCCGGCTGGGATGCGCTGGTGGCCAGCGGCGCGCGCATCATCAACAACAGCTGGGGCATCGGTATTACCGAAAAGTTTGATGAGGGCGGTTATGACCCGGCTTATCCGCATTTCACAGTAAACGATGCGCAAAAGCAGTTCGATCAGATCAAACAGATCCTCGGTACCAAGCCTGGCGGCGCCTATCAGGGCGCGATCGACGCGGCCCGCAGCGGCGTGGTCACCATCTTCGCCGCCGGTAACGACGGCAATCTGAATAACCCCGATGCCATGGCCGGCTTGGCCTATTTCGTGCCGGAGATTGCGCCGAACTGGCTGTCGGTCGCCAGCTTGCAGGATCCGACCAATACCGGCGATTACAGCATCAGCACCTTCTCCTCTCGCTGTGGTTATACCGCCAGCTTCTGCGTCTCGGCGCCGGGCACCCGGGTATACAGCTCGGTGATTGAAGGCACCAGCCTAGAGAATCTGACAACCGGCTACGCCAAATACAGCGGCACCTCGATGGCGGCGCCGCACGTGGCCGGCGCAGTGGCGGTGCTGATGGAGCGTTTCCCGTATCTGAGCGGCGCACAGGTGGCGGAAGTGCTGAAAACCACCGCCACCGACATGGGCGCGCCGGGCATCGACGCGCTCTACGGTTGGGGGATGATCAACCTGGGCAAAGCCATCAACGGCCCGGGCATGTTGGTGACTGCCGAAGATATTCCTGCGGAGTTCCGTATTCCGGATCCGACAGGCGTGGCCTACGGCCCGACCCAGTTTGTGGTGGATCTGCCGGGCGTTGGCGCGGTGCTGGACAAGGGTAAACCGACCGAGCGCGTCTGCAGCGATGTGCTGTGCGGCCTGGATTTCTGGAGCAACGACATCTCCGGCCATGGCGGCCTGACCAAACAGGGTATCGGCACGTTGGTACTGACCGGTAACAACACCTATGCCGGCCCGACGCTGGTTAATCAGGGGCGGCTGGCGATCAACGGCTCGGTCACCTCGGCCGTCAGCGTGCAGAACGGCGGCATCGTCGGCGGCAGCGGCACGGTCGGTTCGCTGACTGCCCGTCAGGGCGGCACCGTGGCACCGGGCAACTCGATCGGCACCCTGAACGTGGCCGGCAACGTCAGCTTCGAGCCGGGTTCGCGCTATGCGGTGGAAGTGGGGCCGAACGGCCAGAGCGATCGGATCCAGAGCAGCGGAGCGGCGACGATCGGCGGCGGCGAGGTGGCGGTCACGCTGGAGAACAGCAGCAACCTGCTGACGCAAAGCGAGGTGCGCAGCCTGCTGGGCCAGCAGTACACCATCCTGAGCGCGCAGCAGGGGGTGAGCGGGCAGTTTGACGCGGTGGCGCCGAACTACCTGTTCCTCGGCACCGGGCTGAGCTACCAGCCGAATGGGGTGACGCTGAGCGTCGGGCGCAACGGCACAAGCTTCGCCAGCGTGGCGCAGACGCCGAACGAGCGGGCGGTGGCGGTGGCGGCGGATGCGCTGGCGGCGGGCAACCCGGTGTACGAAAGCCTGCTCAACAGCGGCTCGGCGGGCGAGGCGCGGCAGGCGTTCCGCCAGCTGTCGGGGCAAATCCATGCGGACATCGCGTCGGCGCTGGTGAACGACAGCCGCTACCTGCGTGAGGCGCTGAACGGGCGCCTGCGTCAGGCGGAAGGGCTGGCGAGCTCGTCGGCCATCAAGGCGGATGAGGACGGCGCCTGGGCGCAGCTGCTGGGGGCGTGGGACCATGCGTCGGGCGACGCCAACGCCACCGGCTATCAGGCCTCGACCTACGGGGTGCTGGTGGGGCTGGACTCGGCGGCGGCGGCCGACTGGCGGCTGGGGGTGGCGACCGGCTACACCCGCACCTCGCTGCACGGCGGGTACGGGTCGAAGGCGGACAGCGACAACTACCACCTGGCGGCGTACGGCGACAAACAGTTTGGCGCGCTGGTGCTGCGCGGCGGTGCGGGCTACACCTGGCACCGCATCGACACCAAACGGTCGGTGAACTACGGGATGCAGTCGGACCGCGACACGGCGAAGTACAGCGCGCGCACCGAGCAGCTGTTCGCGGAAGCGGGTTACAGCGTGCAGGGTGAGTGGCTGAACCTGGAGCCGTTCGTCAACCTGGCGTACGTGAACTTTGAAAACAACGGCATCGCGGAAAGCGGCGGCGCAGCGGCGCTGCGCGGCGACAAACAGCACACCGACGCGACGGTGTCGACGCTGGGGCTGCGCGCGGACACCGCGTGGCAGGTGAGCCCGGGCACGACGGTGGCGCTGCGCAGCGAGCTGGGGTGGCAACACCAGTACGGCGGGCTGGAGCGTGGCACCGGGCTGCGGTTCAACGGCGGCAACGCGCCGTTCGTGGTGGACAGCGTGCCGGTGTCGCGTGACGGCATGGTGCTGAAGGCGGGGGCGGAAGTGGCGGTGAACGAGAACGCCTCGCTGTCGCTGGGCTACGGCGGGCTGCTGTCGCAGAACCATCAGGACAACAGCGTCAACGCCGGTTTCACCTGGCGCTTCTAAGCAACATCGACTCAATCCTTGTACGGGAACCGTCTGCGGGCGGTTCCTTTTTCACATCCTGCTAATGAGAACCCGGCGCACCTGGGGCGTCGGCCAATAACAAGCAAAAGGTAAGGAAATGACAACAACAATGGGTTTTGACAGCAAAGGAAACGCTCGTCGCTCGCCGTGGCGGCTGAACGCGCTGGTCTGCTGCATGGCGCTGGCGGGGTATGCGCAGGCGGCGCCGCACGAGGTGAATGGCCAAGCCGGCGATCCGGCCAGCTGGCGCAGCGCCGAATTCAACGCCAACTGGGGGCTGGGGGCGATCCACGCCGATGAGGCCTACGCCGCCGGCTACACCGGCAAAGGGCAAAAGGTGGGCATTTTCGACACCCCGGTTAACCGCCATCCCGAGTTCGCCGGCGACGGCAAACTGATCAACGTCGTCACCGAAGGCTACCGCGCCTATACCGATCCGCACCGGCCGGGGATTAACGCCGGCGATCGCTTTTACTTCGACGGCACCTTCCACTTCTACAGCGGTTCACAGGGCATGCTGAGCAATCACGGGGTGCACGTCGCGGGGATCAGCGCGGCGAACCGCGACGGCGTCGGCATGCACGGCGTGGCCTTCGATTCGCAGGTGATCAGCGTCGATAACGACAACGACGGCCCGGCCTACGGCGAATTCCTCGGCCTGGACGGTGCCGTCACCAATGCCGGCTGGCAGGCGATGATCAAGAGCGGCGTACGGGTGATCAACAACAGCTGGGGCGTCAGTATTCCCGATTTCCTGTCCGACGGCGGCCGCGATCCCAACGCGCTGCACTTTGAGCTGAAGGATGCGCAGGAACAGTTCGATCAGGTCAAACCGCTGCTCGGCAGCCTGGCCGGCGCAGGCTATCAGGGCGCCATCGACGCGGCGCGCAAAAATATTCTGGTGCTGTTCGCCGCCGGTAACGACGGCAACTACAACCAGCCGGATGTGATCAGCGGGCTGGCCTATTTCGTGCCGGACATCGCGCCGAACTGGCTGTCGGTCGCCAGCGTGGCGCAGGATGCGACATCGACCAACAGCGTGCCTTACACCATCAGCAGCTTCTCTTCCCGTTGCGGCTATACCGCCAGCTTCTGCGTCTCGTCGCCGGGCAGCAAAATCTACAGCACCGTGGCCAACGGTTCCGATCCGGCCAACCTGGTGTCGGACTACGGCAATAAAAACGGCACCTCGATGGCGACACCGCACGTCACCGGCGCGGTGGCGGTGTTGCTGCAGCGCTTCCCGTACATGAGCTCGGCGCAGATTGCCGACGTGCTGAAAACCACCGCCACCGACATGGGCGCGCCGGGCATCGACGCGCTCTACGGCTGGGGGATGATCAACCTGGGCAAGGCCATCAACGGCCCGGGCATGTTCTATACCGTCGAAGATATTCCTGCGGAGTTCCGCATTCCGGATCCGACGGGCGTGGCCTACGGCCCGACCCAGTTTGTCGCCAATATTCCGGGTCTGGGCGCCGAGGTGGATGCCGGCACGCTGCACGCCAGAAAGTGTGACGACATCAGTTGCGAGCTGGAAGTCTACTCCAACAACATCTCCGGCCATGGCGGCCTGACTAAAGAAGGGATGGGCACGCTGGTCATGATCGGCGCCAACACCTATGCCGGCCCGACGCTGGTCAATCAGGGGCGGCTGGCGATCAACGGCTCGGTCACCTCGGCCGTCAGCGTGCAGAACGGTGGCATCGTCGGCGGCAGCGGCACGGTCGGTTCGCTGACCGCCCGCCGCGGCGGCACCGTGGCGCCGGGCAACTCGATCGGCACCCTGAACGTGGCCGGCAACGTCAGCTTCGAGCCGGGTTCGCGCTATGCGGTGGAAGTGGGCCCGAACGGCCAGAGCGATCGGATCCAGAGCAGCGGAGCGGCGACGATCGGCGGCGGCGAGGTGGCGGTCACGCTGGAGAACAGCAGCAACCTGCTGACGCAAAGCGAGGTGCGCAGCCTGCTGGACCAGCAGTACACCATCCTGAGTGCGCAGCAGGGGGTGAGCGGGCAGTTTGACGCGGTGGCGCCGAACTACCTGTTCCTCGGCACCGGGCTGAGCTACCAGCCGGCCGGGGTGACGCTGAGCGTCGGGCGCAACGGCACAAGCTTCGCCAGCGTGGCGCAGACGCCGAACGAACGGGCGGTGGCGGCGGCGGCGGATGCGCTGGCGGCGGGCAACCCGGTGTACGAAAGCGTTCTTAACAGCGGCTCGGCGGGCGAGGCGAGGCAGGCGTTCCGCCAGCTGTCGGGGCAAATCCATGCGGACATCGCGTCGGCGCTGGTGAACGACAGCCGCTACCTGCGTGAGGCGCTGAACGGGCGCCTGCGTCAGGCGGAAGGGCTGGCGAGCTCGTCGGCCATCAAGGCGGATGAGGACGGCGCCTGGGCGCAGCTGCTGGGGGCGTGGGACCATGCGTCGGGCGACGCCAACGCCACCGGCTATCAGGCCTCGACCTACGGGGTGCTGGTGGGGCTGGACTCGGCGGCGGCGGCCGACTGGCGGCTGGGGGTGGCGACCGGCTACACCCGCACCTCGCTGCACGGCGGGTACGGGTCGAAGGCGGACAGCGACAACTACCACCTGGCGGCGTACGGCGACAAACAGTTTGGCGCGCTGGTGCTGCGCGGCGGTGCGGGCTACACCTGGCACCGCATCGACACCAAACGGTCGGTGAACTACGGGATGCAGTCGGACCGCGACACGGCGAAGTACAGCGCGCGCACCGAGCAGCTGTTCGCGGAAGCGGGTTACAGCGTGCAGGGTGAGTGGCTGAACCTGGAGCCGTTCGTCAACCTGGCGTACGTGAACTTTGAAAACAACGGCATCGCGGAAAGCGGCGGCGCAGCGGCGCTGCGCGGCGACAAACAGCACACCGACGCGACAGTGTCGACGCTGGGGCTGCGCGCGGACACCGCGTGGCAGGTGAGCCCGGGCACGACGGTGGCGCTGCGCAGCGAGCTGGGGTGGCAACACCAGTACGGCGGGCTGGAGCGTGGCACCGGGCTGCGGTTCAACGGCGGCAACGCGCCGTTCGTGGTGGACAGCGTGCCGGTGTCGCGTGACGGCATGGTGCTGAAGGCGGGGGCGGAAGTGGCGGTGAACGAGAACGCCTCGCTGTCGCTGGGCTACGGCGGGCTGCTGTCGCAGAACCACCAAGACAACAGCGTCAACGCCGGTTTCACCTGGCGCTTCTAAGCCAAGCGGTCATTACAGGGTCAACGGAGCCGGCATGCCGGCTCCGTTTTTATTTGCGGCTGCGGGGTGAGTCCGTATGATGGCGCGGCGCCAGGGCAATAAAAAACCGGGACCCTGACGGATCCCGGCTTAAAAGTGGGTAAAACAGATTAGCGCTAAAGGCTCAAGCCCCGTTTTGCTTATGCAGTCCAAGCGATGTGAGCATCGTCTCAGTAGCGGCAACGGAACAAATTTTCCCTGGTGTTACTATGGTTATTATTAAAAATCGTGCTGGTGTTATTTTTTATAGTGTATTGCTGTATGTCTCTTTTGATACCATGTTTGACGATACAACATGGTATGTCAAGCAACGTTTTTAACGCATAATTGCATGGGATGCTAGTTTTAGGTGTGGCTTTTTCAGCAGAAATAATCAAAACGACTGATAAATCAGTAAAAAAAATCGAAGGAACAAATGGATAACAATCATCAAAAATTCGATTCACAGTCGATTGCCAATCGGGTCAGGGAGCTGTTTTTACATTACGGGATTGGAAAACGTCAGCATGCCCGCGAACTCAGCCGCATCTTGGATCTGAGTTTTTCACATGCGCACCGCAAATTGAAAGGGCAAAGCCCCTGGACGCTGGAACAGATCAACAGCGTCGCGGCCGCGTTGGGAGAAACGCCGGCGGCGATCGCCGATTTGAGCGCCGAACATGAGACGACCGAGCCAAACATGGCGCGTGATGCCATCTTTTTCGTGGCGGGAGTGGCGATCCCCTGCGTCGGGCACATTGGCGACGAACTTTCTGCCGGGCGGCCGGCGGAATTTGTGGCGCTGCGTGTGGAGGGGCAATGGCATATCTATCGCGCCGATGAGGCGCCGGCAGGTCTGCGTTACGGCGTCGAACTGATAGAAATCCGGCCTGGCTACGGCGATGACGAGCGGTTGAGCATCGCGGTATTGGACGATTCGCATCAGGCGGCCGATGAGCTGGCCAAGTACCTCGGCGGCTGCGGTTTCAACGCAGTGGCGTTTTACGATGTCGACAGCTTCTGCCAGGCGTTGCAGCAAAGCCTGTTCGACGGTTACGTGGTGGACTGGCTGATCGGTGAGGAAACGGCGGATCGCTGTATCGCTACCATCCGCGCTTCCGACAACCCGGACGCGCCGGTACTGGTGCTGACCGGCGAACTGGGCACCGACCGACGCGAGTCGGAGATCGCTCAGGCGATGCGCGAGTACGATGTGCTCGGCCCTTATGAAAAACCGGTGCGGCTCCATGTGATCGAAGCCGCACTGCAACGCTGTTTTAATCTTTAGCGGGGAACACCTCGGCCAGTGCGCTCGACAGCGCATCCAGCCGAACCGGTTTCATCAGGTAGTTATCGAACAGGGCGCGCTGATCCGCCGTCAGCTGCTCCGGCGTATAGGCGCTGATGCCGATGATTGGCACATGGCGGTTGGGGCCGCGACGATTGCGCAGCTGCCTGGCCAGGGCGGCGCCGTCGATGCCCGGCATCTGCAGATCCAGCAACAGCGCGTCGTAAGGGCGTCTGAGCAGCTTCTGCAACGCGCGCTCCGGCGAGTCGCACAGTTCGTGCTGGTAGCCCAGTTTGTCCAGCAACGCCGCAAAGGCGTCACCCACCGACTTGTTGTCATCCACCACCAGCACCTGCTGCGGTTTCTGCTGCAGAGAGGTATTGGCGGTGGCGGGCTCGTCGGCGCGTTCTTCTTCACTGATCTGCACCGGAATGCTGACGATAAAGGTGCTGCCCTTCTTGATTTCGCTGTACACCGTGATGGTGCCGTTGAGCAGCGTCACCAGGCCGTGCACGATCGCCAGCCCCATCCCCACGCCGGCATACTGTTTGGTATGCGACTGATCCAACTGGGTAAAGGGTTTGAAGATCTGATCGAGCTGGTCTTTTTCGATACCGATGCCGGTGTCGGTCACTTCGATGATCAACGAATTGCCGCCCGGCTGGCGGCGCAGGCAGCTGTGCAGCGTAATGCTGCCGCTTTCGGTGTATTTGTAGGCGTTGGTCAGCAGGTTAACGATAATCTGCCGGATGCGCAGCGGATCGGAGTGCACCAACAGGTGGCTGCACTCCACTTCGCAGCTCAGTTTGACCTGCTCTTTGCGGGTCAGGGTGGCGATTTCATTGGCGGTTTCCGCGATCAGCTTCTGCGCGTCGAACGGCACGATGCGCAATTCCATCATGCCGCTGTCGAGGTGCGCGTAGTCGGTCAGATCCTTCATCTGGCTTTCGATTTGCTGCGCGGCGGTCTCCAGCCGCTGGAAAGTGTCCGCATGCTCCGCCGACACCCGGGTGTTCACCAGCACGTCGATGGCCGACATCACGCTCTGCAATGAGGTGCGCAGCTCGTGGCCGATGGCGCCGAGGAAGGCGTTTTTGGTGCGTGTCGCTTTCTCCGCCTCAATGGCCTTGGCCTGCTGGCGAATGGTCAGCCGCTGCTGGCGGAACACGATCAGGGTGATGGCGATCAGCGCGATCACCGAGAACATGACGATCACCAGCCCATAGAAAATGATGTGCCGTTTCTCGATGTAGTCCTCATAGGCGGCGGTGCGCTGCTTCACCTCGGCGTGGTCGGTCAGGTTGGCCATTTCGATGGCGTAAGGCTTGATGGCCTTCATGGCCGCGAAAACCTGGCTGAAGTCGATTTTCGGGTTATCCAGCAGTTTATCGATGCGATCCATCTGCAGGCGCATCTGCTTGACCACTTCCGGGTAGCCCGGCTCGGCGTACAGCGGTTGCGTGGATTCGGAGACGGTTTCCAGCACGTAAAAGCGCGAATAGAGGATTTCGAACCGCAGCCGCAGGTTGTCGCTGTCCACCTGCGCGGCATGGCTCTGCTGCTCGACGAACGTGTCGAATTCCGCCAGCTTGATGGAGAACTTGGCGATAGACCAGGAGTAGTTCTCCTGCGTGCCGGCGATGGCATACAGCCCTTTTTTCGACAGGGTGGCGCTGTAGTAATAGAGCGTGACGGTCGAAGCCACTAAAAACAGCGCGGCAAAGATGGCCGGGATCGCCAGCCTGCTGCCGTTCTTAAAGGTCGTCAGCTTCATTTGATCACGATCCTGTCGACTTGCCAAATAAAGCGTGAATTGTACAACGGCGAGTTCAGTTCAGGCCCGGCGGCGTCGCGCGGGTAAACCAGGAACAGCGGGCCGAAGTTTCTGAGCTTCAGCATTTCCCCGTCCATCCTGTAGGCCAGGATCATGTTGTATTTCTTGACGTCGGACAGCGGCACGTCGATGTAATAATCGTTCAGCGCGTAGAAAGTCAGCGTCTCGCCCTTGGCGCCGACGCGCTCCAGGATATCGGCCACCGAAATCCCTTCAAATTTTCTCTGCGGCGTCCAGGAGGTGGAGGTGGTGATGCTGCGCACCGGCATCGCCAACAGCTGCTTATCGGTGAACAGATAGCTTTTTTTGACCGGGTCGGTCACGTTGTCGATCTTGCCCGCCACTTCCAGGGTAAAGCTGAGCGCGCTGCTCTGGGCGATAATCAGGGCCACGCAGGCCATCGCAAGGGTTTTGCATAGTTTGAACAGCATCGGCGTTCTCCAGAGGCGCGGGGAGGTTTGTATCAGTCCCGCTAATTTATCAGGCAGAATAATGGCAGAAAAAGCAGGCGGGTGCGAAGGGAATAGTAAACCGCACAAAAAGAACAGGCCGGTATTTACGCCGGCCTGAGAGTGGGATAAACGTAGCGGTTAGCGCATGGTGACGAACTCTTCCGCCGCGGTCGGGTGGATCGCCACGGTGTTGTCGAAGTCCTTCTTGGTGGCGCCCATCTTCACCGCCACCGCGAAGCCCTGCAGGATCTCGTCCATGCCGAAGCCGATGCCGTGCAGGCCGACGATTTTCTCTTCTTTACCCGCGCACACCAGCTTCATGCGGCACGGCTGGCGGTGCTGCGTCACGGCGCTGTACATGGCGGTGAAGGAGGATTTGTACACCTTCACATTGTCCGCACCGAACTTCTCGATGGCTTCCGGCTCGGTCAGGCCGACGGTACCGATCGGCGGGTGGCTGAACACCACGGTGGCGATGTTGCTGTAGTCCAGATGCTCGTCCGGCTTGTTGTTGAACAGGCGCTCGGACAGACGGCGGCCGGCGGCCACGGCGACCGGGGTCAGCTCTACCGCGCCGGTGTTGTCACCCACCGCGTAGATGCCTTTAACGTTGGTGTTCTGGAACTTATCGACGTCGATGTAGCCTTTCTCATTGGTTTTCACCCCGGTAACGCCGAGGTTCAGGTTGTCGGTCGCCGGTTCGCGGCCGATGGCCCAGATCAGGCAGTCGACGGTGAATGCTTTGCCGTTTTCCAGCTGCAGCGTCAGGCTGCCGTCGGCGTTCTTGACGATCGCTTTCGGCACCGATTCGGTGTGCAGGCTTGGCCCTTCGGTGTTCATTACTTCCACCAGGGTTTCGACGATCATCGGATCGAAGCTGCGCAGCGGCGCGTGCTTGCGCACGAACAGGTGCGTTTCGGCGCCCAGCGCGTTCAGCACGCCGGCGATTTCCACGGCGATATAGCCGGCGCCGACTACGGCGACGCGTTTCGGCATGGCGTCCAGCTCAAAGAAGCCGTCGGAGTCGATGCCGTATTCCGCACCCGGAATAGCCGGATGGCTCGGGCGGCCACCGGTGGCGATCAGGATGTGATCGGCGGTGATGGTCTCGCCGTTCACTTCCACGGTGTGCGCATCCACGAAGCGCGCGAAGCCTTTGATCACGTCGACCTTGTTCTTGCCCAGCACGTTATCGTAGGAGTTGTGGATGCGATCGATATAGGCGGTGCGGTTGGCGACCAGCTTTTTCCAGTCGAAGGCGTTGACGGTGGTGTCGAAGCCGTAGTCCGGGCCGTACTGATGGATAGCCTCGGCGATTTGCGCCGCGTGCCACATGACTTTTTTCGGTACACAACCCACGTTTACACAGGTGCCGCCCAGCTCTTTGGCTTCAATCAGCGCACACTTTTGGCCGTACATGGCTGCCCGGTTGATCGATGCGATACCGCCGCTGCCGCCGCCAATTGCTAGATAATCGTAATGTTTCGTCATCTGGGATTTCCATGAGTTGTGAATTTGAAGAGGGTAAGAGTTTAACGCCTGACCGGGGTTTGTCGCAAAGATTGCGTCGATGGCTGCGATAGGTGGACGCAGGGCGCGGCAAACCGCGCCCTGATGGGGATTATTCCGGTACCACCCAGTTTACCAGATGGTGACCGATGCCCGACGGCACCAGCACCTTGTGCAGCCACGGCAGCACGTTCTTCATCTGCTGTTCCAGCTTCCACGGCGGGTTGATGACGATCATGCCGGAGGCGGTCATGCCGCGCTGATCGCTGTCGGGTTTCACCGCCAGCTCGATCTGCAGGATGCGGCGAATGCCGGTGGCTTCCAGATCGCGCAGCATGCGTTTGATCTGCTGGCGCATTACCACCGGGTACCACAGCGCATAGGTGCCGGTGGCGAAACGCTTGTAGCCTTCCTGAATGCCTTTGACCACGTCCTGGTAATCGGTCTTCATTTCATACGGCGGGTCCATCAGGATCAGGCCGCGGCGCGACAGGGGCGGCAGCTGGGATTTCAGCTGCTGATAGCCGTCGGCGCGCTGCACTTTGGCGCGTTCGTCTTTCTGGAATTCGCTGCGCAGCAGCGGGTAGTCGCTCGGGTGCAGCTCGGTCAGGTGAATTTTGTCCTGCGGGCGCAGCAGCTGGCGGGCGATCAGCGGCGAGCCGGGATAATAGCGCAGCGTGCCGGAACGGTTGAAGTTGTGCACCACGCTCATGTAGGCCGCCAGCTCTTCCGGCAGATCGTCGCGTTGCCACAGCAAACCGATGCCTTCCAGGTATTCGCCGGTGCGCTCGGCGTGTTCGCCGCTGAGCTGATAACGGCCCGCGCCCGAGTGGGTATCCAGATACAGGAACGGCTTCTCTTTTTCCTTCAGCGACTCGATGATCAGGCTCTGAACGGTGTGCTTGAGCACGTCGGCGTGGTTGCCGGCGTGGAAACTGTGGCGATAACTTAACATGACGGGTGGCGGTTCCTTGTGCTCCGCAGGCGGAGCATTCAATGCAATAAGGCTTATAATCTGCACAGTATAAACTGTCTGGCCGGGAAAAACCGGACTCCGTTGCCGCAGACGTTAACAGAAAGGGACAGGACGATGAGCAAACAGGCGATTTTGGCGAATTACCCCGACGCGGCACGCTGGGCGTTCGGCGACGGCCCCGCGTTAGCCGACGAACTGCTGGGATTGGTGCTGAGCGGGGATAAAACCGCCACCTGCAGTTCCTATGCGAGCTATCGTCGGGAACAAACCCCGCGGATCGGCGATTACAGCATCGTTCTCGATGGCCGCGGCGAACCGGCCTGCGTGATCAGAACCCTGGCGCTGCGCCTGGTGCGCTACGACCAGGTGACCGCCGAGATGGCGGCCAAAGAGGGTGAAGGCGACAAAAGCCTGGCGTTTTGGCGCCAGGGGCATCAAGAGTTCTTTACCCGCGAGGGCACTTTTGCGCCGGACATGTGGCTGGTGTTCGAAGAGTTCGAATGGGTTGAAACGCTGTGAATCACAAGGAGAAAGGATGAGCTGCATTTTTTGCGACATCGTGGCGGGCAAGGCGCCGTGCCATAAAATCTGGGAAGACGACGACCATCTGGCATTTCTGTCTATCTTTCCCAACACCGACGGTTTCAGCGTGGTGATCCCCAAGGCGCACCACCCGAGCTACGCGTTTGATCTGCCGGACGAGGTGCTGAGCGCGTTGATGCTGGCGACCAAGCGGGTGGCGAAGCAGCTGGATCGCGCGTTCGACGACGTCGGCCGCTGCGGCATGGTGTTCGAGGGCTACGGCGTCGACCATGTGCACGCCAAACTGATCCCGCTGCACGGCACCGCATCGCTGGAGCAGTGGCGGCCGATCGAATCGACCTCGCCGAAGTTTTTCGAACGCTACGAGGGCTATATCTCCTCCCACGACGCCGCGCGCGCCGACGACGAACAGCTGGCGGCGCTGGCCGCCCGCATCCGCCAAAGCGCCATTTAAGGCACGAACGATCAACGCCGGGCATTGATTTTCCTGCTGTCTGGCTCCATGTTAGAGATTCATACGCATTTTAAGGCTCGCCCGTGTGGCGGGCCCAACGCTAATCAGGACTGCCCTATGACAAATCCGTTGCTGACCCCGTTTTCCCTGCCGCCTTTCTCGGCGATCCGCCCTGAAGATATCGTGCCTGCGGTGCAATCCGCGCTGGCGGACTGCCGCGCCGCGGTAGAGCGCGTGGTCGCGCAGCCGGGCCCGTTCACCTGGGACAATCTGTGTCAGCCGTTGGCGGAGTCGGACGATCGCCTGTCGCGCATCTGGTCGCCGATCGGGCACCTGAACTCGGTGAAAAACAGCCCGGAGCTGCGCGCCGCCTATGAGCAGGCGTTGCCGCTGCTGTCCGAGTACGGCACCTGGGTCGGCCAGCACGAAGGGCTGTACCAGGCCTACCGCAGCCTGAAAGAGGGCGCGGCGTTCGAGGCGCTGAGCGTGCCGCAGCGCAAGGCGGTGGACAACGCGCTGCGCGATTTCGAACTGTCGGGCATCGGCCTGTCGGCGGATAAACAGCAGCGCTACGGCGAGATCGTCGCGCGCCTGTCCGAACTGGGTTCCACCTACAGTAATAACGTGCTCGACGCCACCATGGGCTGGAGCAAACTGATTACCGACGAAGCGGAACTGAGCGGCCTGCCGGAAAGCGCCCTGGCACAGGCGCAGGCGATGGCGCAGGCCAAAGAGCAAGACGGCTGGTTGCTGACGCTGGACATGCCGAGCTACCTGCCGGTGCTGACCTACGCCGACAACCGCGCGCTGCGCGAAGAGATGTACCGCGCCTTCGCCACTCGCGCCTCCGATCAGGGGCCGAACGCCGGCAAATGGGACAATAGCGAAGTGATGGCGGAAACGCTGGCGCTGCGCCACGAGCTGGCTCAGCTGCTGGGCTTCGATACCTACGCCGACAAGTCGCTGGCGACCAAAATGGCGGAGAGCCCGGAGCAGGTGATCGGCTTCCTGAGCGATCTGGCCAAGCGCGCCCGACCGCAGGCCGAGCAAGAGCTGGCGCAGCTGCGCGCCTTCGCCAAACAGCACTATGGCGTGGACGAGCTCGAAGCCTGGGACATCACCTATTACGGCGAAAAACAGAAACAGCATCTGTTCTCCATCAGCGACGAGCAGCTGCGCCCGTACTTCCCGGAGCAGCGGGTGGTGGAAGGGCTGTTCGAAGTGGTGAAACGCATCTACGGCATCACCGCCAAAGAACGTAAAGACGTGGAAACCTGGCATCCGGACGTGCGCTTCTTCGATCTGTTCGACGCTAACGGCGAGCTGCGCGGCAGTTTCTACCTCGATCTGTACGCCCGCGAAAACAAACGCGGCGGCGCCTGGATGGACGACTGTGTCGGCAGCCTGCGCAAGGCCGACGGCACGTTGCAAAAACCGGTCGCTTACCTGACCTGCAACTTCAACCGCCCGCTGGGCGACCAGCCGGCGCTGTTCACCCATAACGAAGTGACCACGCTGTTCCACGAATTCGGCCACGGTCTGCATCACATGCTGACGCAGATCGATACCGCCGGCGTCTCCGGCATCAATGGGGTGCCGTGGGATGCGGTCGAGCTGCCGAGCCAGTTTATGGAAAACTGGTGCTGGGAGCCGGAAGCGCTGGCGTTTATCTCCGGCCACTATCAGAGCGGCGAGCCGCTGCCGAAGGAAATGCTCGACAAGCTGCTGGCGGCCAAGAATTACCAGGCGGCGCTGTTTATCCTGCGCCAGCTGGAGTTCGGCCTGTTCGATTTCCGCATGCACTTCGAATACAGCCCGGAGAAAGGGGCGCAGATCCTGCCGACGCTGGCGGAAGTGAAGAAAATGGTGGCGGTGGTGCCATCGCCGAGCTGGGGCCGCTTCCCGCACGCCTTCAGCCACATCTTCGCCGGCGGCTACGCGGCAGGTTACTACAGCTACCTGTGGGCGGAAGTGCTGTCGGCCGACGCCTACTCGCGCTTCGAAGAAGAGGGGATTTTCAACGCCGAGACAGGCAAATCCTTCCTCGACAACATCCTGTCGCGCGGCGGTTCGGAAGAGCCGATGGCGCTGTTCAAACGCTTCCGTGGCCGCGAGCCGCAGCTGGATGCTATGCTGCGCCATTACGGCATTAAAGGATAACCCGACACGTGAGCGTGTGTTTATTGTGTGAAGCAGGCGCCGATCCCGGCGCCTTGTCTGTTTTGGCGCAGCGCTGGCGGCTGACGTCCGACGACGACGCGCCGATGGCGCTGGTACTGACCCCGCAACGGCTGGAGCTGCGCAAGCGCGACGAGCCGAAGCTCGGCGGGATCTACGTCGATTTCGTCTCCGGCGCCATGGCGCACCGGCGCCGCTTCGGCGGCGGCCGCGGCGAGGCGGTGGCCAAAGCGGTCGGCATCAAGGGCAGCTACCTGCCGGACGTGGTGGACGCCACCGCCGGGCTGGGGCGCGACGCCTTCGTGCTGGCGGCGCTGGGCTGCCGGGTGCGGATGCTGGAGCGCAATCCGGTGGTGGCGGCGTTGCTGGACGACGGCCTGCAGCGCGGCTATCAGGATGCGGAAATCGGCCCGTGGCTGCGCGAGCGCCTGACGCTGCTGCACGCCTCCAGCCTGACAGCGCTGGCGGATCTCAGCCCGCGTCCCGAGGTGGTGTATCTGGATCCGATGTTCCCGCACAAGCAGAAAAGCGCGCTGGTGAAGAAAGAGATGCGGGTGTTCCAATCGCTGGTGGGCAGCGACGATGACGCCGACGGCCTGCTGGAACCGGCGCGCCGTTTGGCCACCAAGCGCGTGGTGGTGAAACGCCCGGACTACGCGCCGCCGCTGGCCGACGTGCCGGCGCACGCCGCCACGCTGACCAAAAGCCACCGCTTCGATATCTACATGCCGCTGTAATGTCTGCCGGGCCCGCCGTGTCGGGTCCTCAGTTTTCCTCTCGCAAACTTTTCCCCACGCCGCCGCCCGGATGCACCGCCAGCAAGGCGCTCTTGTCGTAACCGCTGCGCGCCATCAGGCAGGCGCAGGCGGCGTCGAAGATCGCCAACACCAGCACAATTGAGGTGGTGGCCAGCATGTTCAGCGGATCTATCTCCTTCTGCACCCCGGTAGCGATCGTCAGTTGCGCCGCCTGCGCGATGGCGGAATGCGGGTTTTCCGTCACCGCGATCAGCGTCACCCCCTTGGCTTGCAGCGTCGGCAGCAGGCGGGTCAGCTCGTCGGAATTGCCGCCGCGCGAGATCAGGATCAGCAGATCGTCGGCGCGCAGGAAGCCCAGATCGCCGTGCGCCGCGCCGGTGGCGTCGAGATAGACCGCCGGCCGCTCCACGCAGGCCAGCATATGGGCTATCTTGCGCGCCGCAATCCCCGAGGTGCCGACGCCGGTGACGGCGATTTTACCGCGGCAGTCGGCCAGCAGCGCCAGCAGCCGCTGCCAGGTGTGCGCGTCGAGGCGTTCGCCCAGCTGCGCCAGCTCCTGGCTGTAGGTTTGCCAGCCCTGTACGGCCTGCCGCCACTCCTGCTGCATCACGCCTCCTCCTGCATCAACCGGCGGTATTTCATGTGGTCGTTGTACAGCTCGTGGAACACCCGGTATTTACGGTCGTAATAGTTTTTTATCTGGTTGGTCTGCGGCGTGACCGTCTTGCCGATGCGGCTCATGGCGCTCATCGCCTCCGGCAAGGTGTCGAACACGCCGGCCGCCACGGTGCCCATCATCGCGCCGCCCAGCAGCATCGCTTCGCTCTCCTCCGGCAGCAGCATGGCGCAGCCGGTGGCGTTGGCGTGCTCCTGCACGAAGATCGGGTTCTTGGTGCCGCCGCCGCTGGCCATGATGGTGTCGATGCTGTAGCCGCTGTGGTTCATGGTTTCGATGATGTGGCGAGTGCCGAGCGCGATGGCCTGAATGGTGGCCAGGTAGTGCAGCGCCATGTCTTCCGGCGTGCGCGACAGCTTCAGCCCGGTCAGGATGCCGGTCAGCGTCGGGTTGGCGCGCGGCGAGCGGTTGCCGTGGAAATACGGCAGCATGTGAATGTCCTGCGTCAGGAAGGCGATGTTCTCCGGCTCGCCGGCCATGCGGCGCAGAATGGCGTTCAGCACCTCATAGATGGTCTGCCCCTGAGTTTTCGCCTGCGCCAGCAGCTCCTGATAGCACGGATGCGACTGGATGACGTGGTCGATCAGCGCGCCGGTAGCGGACTGGCCGCCCTCGTTCAGCCAGTATTCCGGCAGGATCGCCGAGTAATACGGCCCCCAGACGCCACCGATAAAGCGCGCGGTGCGCGACATCGCCATATGGCCGGTGGAGGTGCCGCCGATCAGCGCGACGCGGCGATTGAAGTCGGCCACCTCGCCGGAAACGCCGGTGGCGCCCAGCGTGCCGAGGGTGCCGGCGTGCGCGTCGATGATCGATACGCTCACCGCCGTGCCGGCGATCAGCCCCATCTCGCTGGCGGCACGCTGGGTCAGACCGTGGCCCAGCGGCTCACCCATCATTTTAACGTCGCTGCCGATCTTGGCCGCGTCATGTTCCAGCACGTCTTCCAGCCCGATCTGCTGGAAGTAGCTCTTGTCCCAACGCTGCTCGTGGCCGAGATAGGTCCACTTGCACACCGTCGAGCACAGCGAACGGGTGGCGTCCTGGGTGGCGCGCCAGGTGAGAAAGTCCGGCAGATCGAACAGGTAGCCGGCGTTGGCCCAGGTGGTGGGCATGTGCTGTTTCAACCACAGCAGTTTCGGCGTCTGCATCTCCGGCGAAATGATGCCGCCGACGAAGTCCAGCACCCGGTGTTTGGTGGCGTTGATGCGCTCGGCCTGGGCGATCGCCCGGTGATCCATCCACACGATGATGTTCTGCTCGGTTCGGCCGGAGGGGCTGACGGTCAGCGGCTTGCCCTCTTTATCCAGCACCACCAGCGAACAGGTGGCGTCGAAGCCCAACCCCTTGACCTGGATCGGGTTGATGTCGGCCTGGTTGACCGCGTCGCGCACCGCATTGCACACCGCCTGCCAGATGTTATCCGACGACTGCTCGACGAAATCCGCCTTCGGCCGGTACAGATCGATGGCCCGGCTGGCCTGGCCGACCATGCGCCCATTGAGATCGAATACGCCTGCGCGCGCGCTTCCGGTGCCCACATCTACGCCAATAAAATAGCTCGCCATTATCTGTTTTCTCCTAAGCTTTTCGATTCTGTAACGCGATAAACAGGATCAGCACGCCGCCCCAAAGGGCCATGGTCAGGTAGCTGCTGACCCCCAGCAAATTGAGGCCGCTTTCCAACATTTGCAGCACGATCAGCGCCAGCACCAGCCCCAGAATGCGGCCGAAACCGCCGTCCGGGTTGATGCCGCCCAGCACCGAGGCCAGAATGGTCACCAGCAGATAAGATTCGCCGTAGCCGGCCTTGGCCGAGTTGAACTTGGCCATCATCAGCAGCGCTGCGCCCCAGCCGAGCAGCGCCGACAGGATGTACACCGCGATCTGCACCCGCGCGGTGTTCACGCCGCTAAAGCGGGTGGCCTGCTCGTTGGAGCCGATCAGGTACAGGCTGCGGCCCAGCGTGGTGTGCTCCAGCAGCAGCCACAGACCGACCGCCACCAGCAGGAACAGGATCAGCGCCACCGGTACGCCGAGCACGGTGCCGTTGCCGAGAAATTGAATCGCCGCCGGGAAGCCGGAGATCACCGCGCCGTTGGACAGCAGGATGTTCAGGCCGGTGATCAGCGTCATGGTGCCGAGCGAGGCGAGGATCGGCGAAACGCCGATCCAGGCTACCAGCACGCCGTTCAGCGCGCCGATCGCCACCGCCACCAACAGGCCGGCCAACAGCGCCAGCGCCAGGAACAGCGGCTGGTCGGGATGGCTGACGATGATCGCCGCCATCACCAGCGAACAGGCGTTGGCGCCGGCGATGATCGACAGGTTGATGCCGCCGGTCAGCATGGTGATGCCCATGCCGAGCGCCAGCAGGCCGAGGATCGGCAGCTGCGAGGCGATCGACTGGAAGTTGCCGAGGCTGAAGAAGCGCGATCCGAGCAGCCCGGCGAACAGCAGCGCCACCGCGATGATGATCGCGCCCTGCAGGCGAATGATCCGATCGTTTGGGATCAACCGAGTTAACTGCGTCATGTCAGATCTCCTTGAGCAGCTTGCGTTTTTCGTTCCAGGCGGTGGTGCTGATGCTGATCAAAATGATCGCGCCGCTGAATACCTGGTGCCAATAGGCCGAGACGCTGAGCAGCGTCAGCCCGTTTTGCAGGAAGGCCAGCAGCACCACGCCGAGCAGGGTGCCGGTCAACGATCCGCGGCCGCCGCTCATGCTGGTGCCGCCCAGCACCACCGCCGCCAATACCGTCAGCTCGAAACCGAGCAGCGAGTTGGGCGCCACCGACTGGGTGATTTGCGCCTGCACCACCGCCGCGACGCCGGCCAGAATGCCCATATAGCCGTAGACGCAAAAATGCAGCCGCAGCAGGTTCAACCCCAGGCGCGACGCCGCGTCGCGATTGCCGCCCATGGCGTAGATCTGGCGTCCCAGCCGGGTGCGGTTCATCAGCACGCCGGTGACGACGATGGTCGCCAGCAGGCACAGCAGCGGCAGCGTCAGGCCGTAGTCGTAGCCGTCGGCGCCCTGGAACGAGAACCAGTTGATGCCGTTCATGAACCAGTCCGGGAAGCCGTACAGCCAGGTGCCGTTGGTGGCGTATACCAGCAGGCCGTAGAACAGGTTAAGGGTAGCGATGGTGATGATGATCGCCGGCACCTTGAGCCAATACACCAGGAAACCGTTCACCAACCCGAGCAGCAGGCCGACGCCAATCGCCAGGGCGAACGCCAGCGGGAAGCTGCCGCCGTGCTGGATCACCCAGCTGGCCATCACATACTGCGCGATGGCGGTGACCGCCGGGAACGAAATGTCGATGCCGCCGGCGATCAGCACCACGAACAGCCCGCAGGCCAGGATGCCGAGAATGGCGTAGCTGGTGGCGACGTCGGTCAGGTTGCCGAGCGTCAGAAACTCATCGGTGCCGGCGCTCAGGCCGATCGCCAGCAGCAGCACCAGCAGGCCGAGATAAAACTCGTGCCGCCCGGCCAGGCGGGCCAATAATGACTTATCCATTCACCACCTCGGCGATCTGTTGTTCGGTACTCTGGTGCGGCGCGAATTCGGCGATCAACTCGCCCTTGCGCATCACCATCACCCGATGGCTGTTGTAATAGGCTTCCGGGATCTCGTCGCAGATCATCAGCACCGCCATGCCCAGCTGCGCCAGATCGCGGGCGATCTGATAGATCCCCTCTTTGTTGGCGATGTCGACGCCGACGGTGGGTGAGTCGAGGATCAGGATCTTCGGCTGGGTTGCGACCCATTTGGCGATGGCGATGCGCTGGGCGTTGCCGCCGGACAGGGTCTTCACCGGCAATGCGCTGTCGGACACCTTGATGTTCAGATCGCGGATCAGCCGGTTGACCAGCTCGGTCGCCTTGGCGTGATCCAGCAATCCAAGCGAGGTATGCAGCCGATCGAAGACGGTGACGATGGTGTTGTCGTAGATCGATTGCTCCATGATCAATCCCTGCGTCAGACGATCCTCCGACACATAACCGATGCCGTGGCGCACCGCTTCGCGGTTGTTGTGCAGCTGCACCGCTTGGCCCTCGATGCGGATCTCGCCGCTGTCCGGCCGCGTCATGCCGAACAGGCTGAGGCACAGTTCGGTGCGGCCGGCGCCGAGCAGGCCGACGATCGAGACGATCTCGCCGCCGCGCAGCGCCAGATTGACGTTGCGGTATTTTTCGCCGCGGCTGAGGTTGCGCACCTCGAGCAGCGGCGCCTGTTCGGCCGGCGGCAGCGGGGGCAGCGGGCTGTAATGAAAGCGTTGGCCGGTCATCAGGAACGCCAGTTCATGGCTGTCCAGTTCGCTGGCCGGCCAGGTGCCCACCAGCTTGCCGTCGCGCATCACGCTGATGCGATCGGCGACTTCCATCACTTCATCCAATCGGTGGCTGACGAACACCACGCAGATGCCGGCTGCTTTCAGTTCGTTGACCACCCGCAGCAGGCCATCGACCTCCTGGCGGGTCAGCGAGGCGGTCGGTTCGTCCATGATAACCAACCGCGCTTCGGCGGCGATGGCGCGGCAAATCGCCACCAGCTGCCGATCGGCGATCGACAGTTTTTCTACTTTTTTATCGGGATCGATGTGTACGCCGACCCGCGCCATGGCGTCCAGCGCCGTCTGGCGCATCACCCGCTTGCGCACCCAGAAGTGGCCGCCGGGCAGGTAACGGTGGATGGCGATGTTTTCCGCCACCGTCAGGTTAGGGAACAGCGACAGGTCCTGGTAGATCACCTGTATGCCGTAATAACCGGACAGCTGAGGCGTCAGGGCGTGGAAGAGTTTGCCTTCCAGCGAAATATTGGCGCCTTTTTCCGGCTGATAGACGCCGGAGATGATTTTAATGATGGTGCTTTTGCCGCAGCCGTTTTGCCCGGCCAGGCAGTGCACTTCGCCTTTATTCAGCGTCAGGTTGATCTGGTCTAATGCCAGCACGCCTGGGAATCGCTTGCTGATATTCTCCAGGGTGATAAATGCGGGGGAGGCTGTCATAACGTTAACCTGTGCTTGCGTAGCGGCCGAAGCCCTGGGCGCAGCAGGCTGCGCCCCTACGAGGGTTTAACTACTTTCCCGGTGTAGCGAAATTACGCGAAAAATCAGAATCCGAGCGATTTGGCGTTGTCTTTGGTCACTTCCAAAATCTTATTAAACCGAATCACTTTGTGTTCCATATCGACGTCGGCCTTGCCGAGGCCCTCGATCGACAGGTCTTTGTTCACGTCCTTGCCCTGCAGCAGCTGGTCGGCCACCGTCACCAGCGCATAACCGGCGTCTTTCGGATCCCACAGCAGCGCTTTCTTGATGTCGCCGCGCATCAGGTAAGGGGCGGCCTGCGCCGGCATGGCGATGCCCACCACCGCGATTTTGTCCTTGGCGCGCTTCTTGGCCACCGCCTGGCCGGCGCCGATTGGGCCGAGCGAACCGAAGCCGATGATGCCCTTCATCTGCGGATAGGTTTTCATCAGATCCAGCGTGGTGGCGTAGGATTTGTCGATGCTTTCCGCCACCGGCAAGCGCGAGGTGACTTCAAACATGTCCGGGTATTTTTCTTTCTGATACTTGATGGCGGAATCGGCCCAGGCGTTGTGCAGCGGCACGGTCAGCGAGCCGACGTAGATCGCGTAGCCGCCTTTGCCGCCCATGTCTTTCGCCAGTTCATCGACGTTGGCCTGCGCGTATTTCTCGCTGTCGATGGTCTCGATGTCCCACTGGCCGATCTGTTGGTCCGGGGATTCATGGGTCAGCACCACGATGCCTTTGTCGCGCGCTTTTTTCAGCACCGGCTCCAGCACTTTGGCGTCGTTCGGCACCACGATGATGGCGTTGACGTTCTTGGCGATCAGATCCTCAATCACCTTGACCTGTGCGGCCGGATCCGGCGTAGAAGGGCCGGTCTGGTAGGCGTTGACGTCGAGTTTTTTCGCCGCTTCGTTGACGCCCACTTCCATGCGGTTGAACCACGGAATGCCGGTCACTTTGGCGACCACGGCAATCTCATATTTATCAGCGGCGAACACAGGTGTTGTCGATAACATGCACGCAGAAACCACACATGCATTTAATAATGCGAGGTTAAATTTCATTAGCTGTACCTTTTTTTATCTGTAGGGGTGGCGGTTTTTCCACCGCTGCAGATTACAAAGGAATGGAAGAGGGGGCGTAGCCGAAGTTAACGAAATGTGATCTGCGCACATTTAAGTAAAATATTGGCGTATTTAGTGTTAAATAAATGTTTAATTATTTGTCGGTGGTAAATTTACTATCAACAAAACGGCTGAAAATAACTTTTTATTAACTTTTAATTAACGCATATGCATCATTTTGATGGCTTGGACGCGGAAAAAAATGCCGGCGAAGGAGCCGGCATTGAAGCATTTAATCGATGTGTGAACAAGATCACCTTTGCGCCCGATTACAGCACGCCCTGCGCCAGCATCGCCTCCGCAACCTTAACGAAACCGGCGATATTCGCGCCGTGCACATAGTGGGTTTGCTTGCCCTCGCCGCCGTATTCCACGCAGGCATGGTGAATATCCGCCATGATATGTTGTAAACGTACATCCACTTTTTCCGCCCGCCAGCCGATGCGCGCGGCGTTTTGCGCCATCTCCAGCCCCGAGGTGGCCACGCCGCCGGCGTTGGCCGCCTTGCCGGGCGCGAACAGCACCCCGGCGTCAAGGAAGGCGTCGGTGGCCTGGATGGTGGTCGGCATGTTGGCGCCTTCCGCCACCGCTTTCACCCCGTTGCGGATCAGCGTCTGCGCCGCCTCGAGATCCAGCTCGTTCTGGGTGGCACACGGCAGGGCGATATCCACCGGCACGCTCCACGGCTGCTGGCCCGCCAGATACGTCAGACCGCGCTCACGGGCATAGTCCGCCACCCGGCCGTAACGCTGGTTCTTGATCTCCGCCAGATGCGCCAGCTTCTCGGTGGTGAAACCGTCTTCGTCCACCAGGGTGCCGCCGGAATCCGATACGGTGATCACGCGCGCGTCCAGTTCCAGCGCTTTCTCGATGGTGTACTGCGCCACGTTGCCGGAGCCGGATACCGCCACCCGCATGCCCTCAAAGCCCAGGCCGTGGCGCTGCAGCATGGCGTCGGTAAAGTACACCAGGCCGTAGCCGGTCGCCTCGGGGCGGATCAGGCTGCCGCCGAAGGAGAGGCCCTTGCCGGTAAACACGCAGGCGGTGTTGTTGGACAGTTTTTTCATCATGCCGGCCATAAAGCCGACTTCACGGCCGCCGACGCCGATGTCCCCGGCCGGCACGTCGGTGTCCGGGCCCAAGTGGCGATACAGCTCGGTCATCAGTGCCTGGCAGAAGCGCATGATCTCGCCCTGGCTTTTGCCCTTGGGATCGAAATCGGAGCCGCCTTTGCCGCCGCCCATCGGCAGGGTGGTCAGCGCATTCTTGAAGGTCTGCTCAAAGCCGAGGAACTTCAGGATCGACAGGTTTACCGATGGGTGGAAGCGCATGCCGCCCTTGTAGGGGCCGATGGCCGAGTTGAACTGCACGCGGAAGGCGCGATTGACCTGCACCTGGCCGCGATCGTCCACCCAGCTGACGCGGAACTGAATGATACGCTCGGGCTCCACCAGGCGCTCCAGCAGCGCCTGTTCGCGATAGCGCGGGTTGCGCTCGATAAATGGCCACAGCGAGGTGAACACTTCGCGCACGGCCTGCAGATATTCCGGCTGGTGAGGGTTATGGCGTTGTAACGAGGACAGGAAAGACTCTACCGATACGGCATATTCCATGGATAACTCCTTTTCGCATTAAATTTCCCCCGCTATTTCTTATAAATATGGGTATAGGCGATGCTCGGGGGAGGATGTTGTGTCTTTAGCGACTATATCATCGGAGGGCGGTTGATTATCAAGCGATTAATCGGCGTGGCGGCATGAAAAACGCCCGCAGGGCGCGGGCGTTGGTCAGTTAAGTTAGCAAACGCTTACTTCATTCGTCTTCTTCATCGCGCAGCGGCACGATCAGCATATCGATGTGCACGGTATTGATCAGCTGGCGCGCGGAAGACATCAGCTTGCTCCAGAAGTCCTGATGGTGGCCGCACAGCACCAGGTCCATATCGTATTTCTTGATGGCGTCCACCAGCACCTGCGCCAGATCGCCGCTGCCGCTCAGGGTCTCGGTGATCGGGTAGCCGGCGTTTTGCGACAGCTCGGTCAGCGCCTGATGGGTTTCTTCAGAGATGCGTTTTTGCATGTCGCCGAGATTGACGTCGATAAGGCCGGTATAGAGGTCGGAATAGTTGACATCGACGTGGATCAGAGAAACTTTGGCGTTATACGGCCGCGCCATAGAGACGGCTTTTTCTACCAGGATCTTGCTTTCCGGGGATAGGTCTACCGCGATCAATATGTGTTTGTAAGCCATAAGAATACTCCTTCCATAAACATGCCGATTAAAAAGGGTTAGCAGGCGTTCCGTGTACCCGCCTGGCGCTGTTGGTTCCATAGTATCATTCGGATAACGCAATGATATGTTGGGGCGATCACACTGCGCCGCATCGAAAATCTCTGCGCACGATACCTTTTGTTGTACACCCGCGTGGCGTAAAAGCCTATGGGTTATGCGGGTTTTAACGGTCTGACCGCTTGAATTATAAGCGTTATTAAACAAAGTATAGCGCTAAATGTGCAATCAGCGCTCCAGATGCGGCTGCAACAGGCTTTCAAACCACTCATGAAACACCGCCAAACGGCGGGAACGCTGGCGGCGATGGGGGTAGATCAGGGCGATCGGCATGGAGGCGGCGCGGTAACCGGGCAGGACTTCCACCAGTTCACCGGCGTCGAGCAGGTGTTGCACGTCGTAGCGCGGGATTTGCATCAGCCCCAGCCCGGCGCGGCAGCAGGCGATATAGCTTTCGGCGTTGTTGACCACCACCCGGCTGGGCAGTTCGAGCCGTTGCGTAGGGCCGTCGCCGGTCAGGAATTCCCAGGGGGATTCGCGGCCGGTCTTGGGCGAGGCGTAGCCGATGCTCCAGTGCCCCTCGGCAAGATCGCCGGGGTGGAGCGGATGACCGAATTCGCTCAGGTAGGCGGGGCTGGCGCAGTTGATCAGCGCGATATGGCCGAGCGGGCGCATCACCAGGCTGCTGTCGTGCAGATCGCCGACGCGCACCGCGCAGTCGACCCCCTCCTGCACCAGATCGATGGCGCGATCGGCGGAGCCGAGCACCAGCTGCAGGTGAGGATGCCGCCGCAGCAAGCCGGGCAGCGCCGGAGCGATCAGCCGGCGGGCGATGCGGCTCGGCACGTCGACGCTGAGCCGCCCGGAGGCCTGCCGTTGGCTGGCCTGAAATGACTGATCGATGTCCTCCACTTCGGCCAGCAGCGGGCGCAGCCGCTCGAGCAGCTGTTCGCCGTCGGCGGTCAGCCGCACCTGCCGCGTGGTGCGGTGCAGCAGGCGCACGCCCAGCTGCGTTTCCAATTGCTGCACGGCGGCGGACACCGAGGCGCGCGGCACCTCCAGCGCATGGGCCGCCCGGATAAAGCTGCCCATTTCCGCCACCTGTACGAATACGCGGTATTGATTGAATCTGTCCATCTCGTTGACCTGCTGTTCCTTGGCGCCGTTCCCGACAGAAAGTGTAGCCGCATGGCGCGGTTGCGCGCGAGCAGGTGCGGGGGCCTCTCCGCCCCCGTCGAACTATTTGGTGGTGTAGCCGCCGTTGATCAGGATGGTTTGGCCGGTTACCCACCAGCCGTCGCTGACCAGATGGCGGATGAACGGCACCACGTCTTCGATATCGGTCAGGCCGGTTTGGCTGAACGGCGACAGCGCCGCCGCCGTTTTGTGGTAGGCCACGGCGTCCGCACCCTCTGCCGGGTAGAAGAACGGGGTATCCATCGGGCCGGGGCCGACCGCCGTCACGGAGATGCCGCGCTCGCCGAACTCCTTGGCGGCGGCGCGGGTGAAGTGCTCCACCGGCGCCTTGGTGCCGGCATAAGCGGCGTAGAACGGCGTGAAGGCGCCGAGCAGCGAGGTGACCAGCGTGCAGATTTTGCCGTTGTCGTTAAGGTGCTTACCCGCTTCTTTCAGGAAGAAGAACGCGGTTTTGGCGTTGACCGCCGTCATCTCGTCGTACTCGGCTTCGCTGATGTCGATCAGCGGCTTTTTCAGCACCTTGCCGACGGTATTGATGGCGATATCCGGCTTGCCGACGGCGGCGACCGCATCGGCGAACAGCTTCTCGACCGCGCCTGCGGTGGTCAGATCGGCCTGCAGCGCGACACCTTGCGCCCCGGCGGCCTGAATGGCGGCGACGGTTTTCTCCGCTTCGGCTTTGGAAGCGGCGCTGTTGTAGTGGATCACCACCGCTTTGGCGCCTTGTTCAGCCAAATCGCGCGCGATCAGCCCGCCGAGGTTTTTGGCGCCGCCGGCGATGAGGACGGTTTTTCCCTTGATTGAATGGTTTGCCATAACAGTTTCCTTGGATGAGCGTAACGGAAACCTGAGTCTAGCCAGCGTGGGGGGAAAGATCAGTGGCGTGGCGCGGGATAGACTATCCAGAAAAGCGACATAATCGAAACGGACGGTTATCGCTTATAACGCCCCGGCAGGTGACTTTTCGGTACAGGGCGGTAAATTTTATCCACTGCTCAGGCCAGTTTGCGTTCCATTAACCTACAATGATGGATATGGGCCTCACCATTTCTCCTCTGAGTAGAACCATGCCGTGCAAATCTCATCGTGCGGTGCGGCAACGTCTTCGGAGGCGGTGGGTTATGGGCGTGGCTCGTGCAGGCAAAAAAAGGGGATGAGAGCGGTAAGCTCCAGCAGAGTATCGGGTAATGAGGTAGGGCGGTTGGACCCGGCGGATGGCCGCGGATAACAACGCCTTGAGGGGGTAATCATGATCAGTACCGTCGCGCTGTTTTGGGCCTTATGTGTGGTGTGTGTGGTAAACATGGTGCGGTATTACTCTTCTCTGCGCGCGTTGCTGGTGGTATTGCGCGGCTGTGACCCGTTGCTGTACCAATACGTCGACGGCGGCGGCTTCTTCACCGCCCACGGCCAACCCAGCAAGCAACTGAGGCTGGTGCGCTATATCTTTGCGCAGCGCTATGTCGAACACCACGATCCGGAGTTTATTCGCCGCTGTGAGCGGGTGCGCGGGCAGTTTATGCTGACCTCGGCCCTGTGCGGCCTGGTGGTCATCTGCCTGATAGCGATGATGATTTGGTATTAATGCCTTTCTGTTTCCCTTGATGCAGGCAAAAAAAAGGCGGCCCTGCGGCCGCCTTCCTCATGATGCTTATCGCTTAGATCAGCTTCAACGCAATCCAATACAGCGCACCGGAAAGCAGAATCGAGATTGGCAGGGTCAGTACCCAGGCCAACAGGATGTTCTTCACGGTTTTGCTCTGCACGCCGCCGCCGTCCACGATCATCGTCCCGGCAACCGCCGAAGAGAGGACGTGGGTGGTGGAGACCGGCATGCCGGTATAGCTCGCCACGCCGATCGACAGCGCCGCGGTCATCTGGGCCGATACGCCCTGGGCGTAGGTCATGCCTTTCTTGCCGATCTTCTCGCCGATGGTGGTGGCCACGCGTTTCCAGCCCACCATGGTACCGAGCGACAGCGCCAGCGCGACGGCGACGATGATCCACATCGGCGCGTACTCGACGGTCTGCAGCAGATCCTGACGCAGGTTCTTCAGGAAGCGCTGGTCGGCGGATGAGGTTTCCGGCAGCTTGGCGACTTTATCCGCCGTGTCGGTCACGCACATCAGCAGGCGGCGCAGGTGGCTGCGCTGGTCAACCGTCAGCTGATCGTAGCTTTGCAGGTTGGTCAGCATGCCCTGAGCCAGCTCGATCGCCGGCATGGCGCGCGAACTGTCACAGTGGAACTCGGCCGGTTTGCCAGACGCAGCTTCGTCATCCGGGCTTGGCACCAGCGGCGTCAGCGACACCGCATGCGACAGCGCGTCGCCGTGCTGCTGGTAATATTGCTGCAGGTGGGTCACGGCGTCACGCGTACGGGTGATGTCATAACCGGTTGCATTCATATTGACCACGAAGCCGGCCGGCGCAACGCCGATCAACACCAGCATGATAAGGCCGATGCCTTTCTGGCCGTCGTTGGCGCCGTGCGAGAAGCTGACGCCAATCGCCGACAGGATCAGCGCGATACGGGTCCAGAACGGCGGCTTGCGTTTGCCGTCGACCTTTTCACGTTCCGCAGGGGTCATGTGGATACGCTGGCGTTTCTTGGTGCCACTCCAATAGCGGCGCAAGGCGAACACCATCACTCCCGCCACCATCATGCCGACCAGCGGCGAGAACAGCAGAGAAAGGAAAATACCAATCATTTTCGGGACGTTAAGCGCATCCACCACCGAAGTGTGGGTCATCAGGGCGTTGGTTAAACCGACACCGATGATTGCGCCTATCAGCGTATGGGAACTGGAGGCCGGCAGACCGAAATACCAGGTGCCGAGGTTCCAGATGATTGCCGCCAACAGCATGGAGAAGACCATGGCTAATCCGTGTGCTGAACTGACGTTCAACAACAGATCGGTAGGCAGCAAGTGGACGATGGCGTAAGCAACACTCAAACCGCCGAGCATTACGCCAAGAAAGTTGAACAAACCTGCCATCACGACCGCAAGTTGCGAGCGCATGGCGCGGGTATAAATAACTGTAGCGACCGCATTGGCCGTATCATGAAAACCGTTGATGGCTTCATAAAACAACACGAACAACAATGCGAGAATTAACATCAGGCCGGTATGGAAATCCAGGCCAGCGAACAAATGCAGCATAAGCGTTACGCCAGTTTGTGGACATGAACGCCGCGCATTATCAGTGACAACCGGGGCCGGGGAAAAGGAAAATATGACGTTTTTTTGATTTGGACATGACGAAACGATGACGCGCCTATAACAAAAATATTGAATATCAACGCGTTATTCTCCTCTGACCTCTGTAATATTTTCTTACTGTGGCGTTGGCGGCGCCGGGGCTTTACAATCTGCCGCCGTGAATTTGGCGGTGACCGGCGGCGAAACGGCGTAATATGGCGCTCTTTTGTCGCGATTGTGGTTTTGATAAGTGAGGCTCAGGTGGAACAGTTTGATGTCGTAGTGATTGGGGCGGGTGCCGCCGGCATGTTTTGCGCCGCGCAGGCGGGGCAACTCGGTTGCCGCGTGTTGCTGCTCGACAACGGCAAAAAACCGGGCCGCAAGATCCTGATGTCCGGCGGCGGGCGCTGCAACTTTACCAACATGTACACCGAACCGGCGGCCTATCTGTCGAACAACCCGCACTTCTGCAAGTCGGCGCTGGCGCGCTACACCCAGTGGGACTTCATCGATCTGATCAACCGCTACGGCATCGCCTACCATGAAAAAACGCTGGGGCAGCTGTTCTGCGACGACTCGGCGCAGCAGGTGGTGGATCTGCTGGTCAAAGAGTGCGAGCTGGGTCAGGTGACGATGCGCCTGCGCAGCGAAGTGCTGGGCGTGGAGAAAACCGAGAACGGCTACCAGCTGGCGCTCAATGGCGAAAAAGTAAGTGCTCGCTCACTTGTGGTGGCCAGCGGCGGATTATCCATGCCGGGGTTGGGCGCCTCGCCGTTCGGTTACAAACTGGCGGAGCAGTTCGGCCTCAGGGTGCTGCCGACGCGCGCCGGGCTGGTGCCTTTTACCCTGCATAAGCCGCTGCTGGAGCATGTGCAAACGCTGTCCGGCGTGTCGGTGCCGGCGGTGATCACCGCCGAGAACGGCGTCAGCTTCCGTGAAAGCATCCTGTTCACCCATCGCGGTCTCTCCGGCCCGGCGGTATTGCAGCTGTCCAGCTACTGGCAACCGGGTGAGTATGTGAGCGTTAACTTACTTCCTGAGCTGGATCTGGCGGGCTTCCTGGATAACCAACGCCAAGAGCACCCGAACCAAAGCCTGAAAAACACTCTGGCGCTGCATTTGCCGAAGCGGCTGGTGGAGTGCTTGCAGACCCTGGGACAACTGCCGGAGGCGACGCTGAAGCAGCTGAATGCGCCGCAACAAGCGGCGCTGGTTGATCTGTTGCAGAACTGGCGCGTGCAGCCGAACGGCACCGAAGGCTACCGCACGGCGGAAGTGACGCTCGGCGGCGTCGACACCAACGAACTTTCTTCCAAGACGATGGAGGCCCACAAGGTGCCGGGGCTCTATTTCATCGGCGAAGTGGTGGACGTGACCGGGTGGCTGGGTGGCTACAACTTCCAGTGGGCCTGGAGTTCGGCCTGGGCCTGTGCCCAGGCGCTGGCGGCGCAGGGGCGTTAAAACCCGCTCAGCCTTGACACGTGCCGGGTCACATTGGCCCGGCCTTGAGCTGATTCATTAATTTCATTTTAGTGTTGCCGTCGAGAAAACTCGCCTCCAGCGCCTGTCGGTTGCTGCGGTTAAAATCGTCATCCTGCCAGCCGAAGGCGTCATGCAACAGCTGGTACTCCTTGTTCAGCGTGGTGTCGGCGACGGTGCGCGCATCGGTATTCACGTTCAGCCGCACTCCCATCCTTTTCAGCCGATCTATCGGATGATCGTCGATGCTGTCGAACAGATTGCAGACGAGATTGCAGCTGGGGCAGATCTCGAGCAGGACGCCGGTGGCTATCAGACGCTCGATAAGGGCAGCATCCTCGATGCTCCTGACGCCGTGGCCGATGCGCGACACCTGTAGCTGCTCCAGCGTTTCCCGTACGCTGTCGGCGCCCTTCGCCTCGCCGGCGTGGGCGATGACGTTGCCGCCGGCTTCGCGCACCGCCCGAAAGGCCGCTACGTGATTGGCCAGCGGGTAACGCGCTTCATCGGCGGCCAAATCCAGCGCCACCACGCCGCTTCCCTGATAATCGATAACCAGTTTCGCCGTTTGCAGGCTGGCGGCCGCGTCGAAATGTCGCAGCGTACACAGGATCAGCCCGGCGGCGATGCCGTAAGCCCGTGATGCGTGATGCATGGCCGCCAGCACCGTCTCGACCACCGCTTCGCCGGTTAATCCCAGCCGGGTATGCAGCAGCGGCGCGAAGCGCAGCTCGGCATAGATGACATTATCCGCCGCCAACTGCGCGAATAAGTCCTCGACGGCCAGCGTTATCGCCTGGCGTGTCTGTAATAGATCTATTTGCGGCGCTATCTTGCTTAAAAAGTTCCCCAGATCGGCGCATCGCTTCGGCGCGATAAATTGCCGATTAAATGCCGCTCTGGTTATTTGCGGGTCGACCTTTTTGACATAGTGGTAGCTTAAACAGGTATCCAAATGGACGTGTAATTCCACTTTCTTCAATTTTCTTGGATCGAATTTCATAAGGGCCACTTATTTCATTAACGGCTGAGATAACAACGAGAACAGTTTTTCTTTAAACAGGCCGGGTTTGATGCGGGTGATCACGCGCGCATTGGCCGGTTCGTCGGTCAGGTGGGTGGAATCGATGACGTAATGGCCGTAAGACCTTTCACTTTTATATTCAACCCAGGAATACGCCTCCAGACTGGTTTCGACGATGTCCGGGTAGAGCGCCACCGCCATGGTGGTCGGATCGGGCAAATCAAAGCCTTTACGTTCGGTGCGCATGGCGTTGAACGCCATCAGCGTGCGATTGCAGCGCACGGCAAAGCGCCCCAGTTCGCCGAGATTATTCAATCGCTCTATATCGCGTTCGTTGATAAATGCTTCCCCCATGCCGATCTCCCAGCCAACGAGGGTGAGTGGCAGCCCGGCAGTGAGCACCAGATGCGCGGCCTCGGCATCGGCGTAAAAATTAAATTCGGCCAGCGGGGTGATATTGCCGGGCATCAGCCCGGAACCGCCCATCACATAAACCCTCTTCACTTTTTCGGCCAGCGTGGGCGCTTTCAGCACCGCCATCGCGAGATTGGTCAACGGCCCGAGGGTGACGATTTCCAGCTCGCCATTGAGCCGTGCGGCACAGTCGATGATGGCGTCCACGGCATGAACGGGTTCGGCGTTCTGGCGCGGATCGGGCAAGGCCATGTCGCCCATGCCGTCTTCGCCGTGAATATGGTGCGAATGATAACGCGTTCGGAAAAGCGGTTTCGCCATGCCGGCATAAACCGGGGGCGCATAGGTTCCCGCTTTTTCCACGCAGATAAGTGCATTTTTGACGCACTGTTCAAGCGGGCAGTTTCCCGCGACGGTGGTGATCGCTTCCACCTTCACGTCGGGTGCGCGCAACGCCATCAGCAGCGCGACGGCATCGTCGGAAGCAGTATCGGTATCTATCAAAATATGTCGCATGGCCATCTCCTCGGGTGGGCTATGCGGAGAAAGTACCCAGACGACCTAAGGCAAAAAAGGTCAGATGTCCTTTTTCGTTCTGAAGCGCGTCGGCTATGCTGAACGCAGTCGAAAGCGAGGATGTAAGACGTTTAAGGATGAGCCCTGGGAGTGAATCGCCTTGAAAACGGTCGGTGACAGCAAGCTAAAAGAAGCTTTTATCGACGCTCACGATCTGCGAACGGCGCTTTCGCCCACGCTGCTCGCCGCACTGCGCCTGGTCAGCGTCGAGGCCGGCGAATACCTGGTGACGCAAAGCGATCGTTTGACCCACCTGTTTTTTCTCGTGCAGGGAAAATTGCAGGTTGAGAATTTTGATGTGAATGGCGCGCACATTGTCTTTTCCTTCGAAACGGATTTCTCGGTGATTGGCGATCTGGAGCTGTTCTCCCAGGCGCAGCGCACGCTGTTCAGTACCGTGCAGGCGGTGACCGACGCGCTGCTCCTCGCGGCACCGATAGAGGCCATCAACAATCACGCCCTGAGCGACCCGGCGTTCCTCACCTTTATCTGCCGGCAATTGAGCAATAAGCTGCTGAATGCCTCTTTGCTGCATGCGAACGGCGTTTTTACGGCGGAGTATAAACTGCGAAAATTTTTATTATTCAAGATAAAGAACGAAGGGGAATTGATTGAGCTGGAAAACCGGGAGGCGCTGGCGGCGAGATTGGGCATCTCCGTCAGACAGCTGAGCCGCGCGCTGGCGCAGCTCGCGGCGGATGGCATCATTCAATTTAAAAACAAATCACTGCGGGTGACGGATCGCCAACGGCTGTCCGACATCAACGGGAGCGCCAGGATCTAGCCGATCGCCGGCCCCTTCAATTCCACGCGATTGCCGTCCGGATCGCTGAAATAAATGGACGGGCCGTCGCCTTCAGCGCCATAGCGCGATTCGGCGGGATCAACGCCGATCCCCTGCGATCGCAGATAGGCCAACAGCTCGTCCTCGTTGAAAGGATCGATGCGCAGGCAGATGTGATCGACATTTTGCCGGTGAGGATCGGGCGCCGTGCCGCCTTTTTTCCCCAACACGCCGTTAATATCCACCAGATCGATCATGGCCGCTCCGGCGCGCAGGTGCATCAGCCCCAAATCCGGCCGCTGTTTGGCGATATCACAGCCGACGATCCGGGTATAAAAATGCAGGCTTTTCTGCATATCGCGCACGCGCAGCACCACATGGTCGATAGTCTTCAGGCTGAAAGGGCGCACGGCCATCTCCTCAAACGGAAGTCTCCTTTACAGCATAAACGGCGCTGGCGGATTTATCCTGCTCCAGAGCTAAAGCAAAAAAACGGCCGATGGTTTTCACCATCGGCCGTAAGCGTGAGGAGTGTTCACGCATTAGCGCGGGAAGTTGCCGCTCAGCGCATCCAGGCCATCCTGGTAGATGCCATGGAACAGGGCGACGGCTTCGTCGTCGCTGATATTGACCGGCGTGAAGCTGCCCGACCATTCCACGCGCGCCACGTTGGCGTCGTCGGTGGCGTGTACCGACAGGGTGGACAGGTAATTCACCACCGGGAACGGCGCCTGCATGATGGAGTAGCTGTAGCTGCGTTGACGGTTGTCGAACGCTTCCAGCCGCTCGATAACGGTGCCGCCGTCAGAGGTCGTCAAAGTGCGCACGCGGCCGCCTTCAGAAACGACGCTTTTCGGAATGAACGGCAGCCAGTCAGGCAGGGCGTCGAAGCCGCCGATCAGTTGCCATACGGTGTCGGCGGATGCCGGGATGTTCATAGATACGGATGTAGTAGCCATTTTCTTTCTCTCTTGATATCGGTTTAGGGTACGGAATTACATTGCCAGGGTGTCGACGACGCCGCCGTCGACGCGCAGCGCCGCGCCGGTAGTGGCCGAAGACAGCGGAGACGCAAGGTAAACGGCCAGGTTGGCCACTTCATCGACGTCCGCCGCGCGTTGAATGATGGAGCTTGGGCGTTCGGTTTTAACGAACTCGTCGGCCTGATCGCGCGCGCTGCGCCCGGATTTGGCCGCCGCTTCCGCCAGCATCTCCTGCAGGCCTTCGGTAAAGGTTGGCCCTGGCAGGATGGCGTTGACCGTCACGCCGGTGCCGGCGAGGCGTTTCGCCAGGCCGTGAGATACCGCCAGGTTGGCGCTTTTGGTCACGCCGTAGTTGATCATATCCGCCGGGATGGCGACGCCGGATTCGGACGACACGAAAATAATGCGTCCCCAGCCCTGTTCGGTCATGCTCTGCGCGTAGTGGCGCGCCAGACGCACGCCCGAGAGGACGTTGACGTTATAGAAGTGCATCCACTCGCTGTCGGGCACGGTAAAGAAGTCTTTATCGTTGAAAATACCGAGGTTGTTGACCAGCACGTCGGCTTTCGGCTCCGCGGCGAACAGGGTTGCAGCCCCTTGTTCGGTGCCGAGATCGGCGACCACGCCGCGTACCTGCGCGCCGGGCACGTTGGCGCTGATGTCGGCGATGGCGTTATCGACTCCGGCTTTCTGACGGCCGACGATCACCACGGTGGCGCCCGTTTTGGCAAGCCCGCGCGCGATGCCGAGACCGATGCCGGAGGTGGAGCCGCTGACGACGGCGACTTTGCCTGAAAGATCCAGTTTCATCATGTATATCACTCTGTCATGTGGGTAATGGGGCCGGGGGGGCGGCCCCATAAAACTTAACGAATCGGCAGCGGCGCGTTGTCGGCCACCAGTTTCTGGCGGCGCATCTCCGCCCAGAACTCAGCCGGGATCACTGCATCCAGCGCAGCCAGATCTTCGGCCATGCGGCCAGGGCGGCTCGAACCGGGGATCACGGCGGCGACGGCCGGGTTAGCCAGCGCGAATTGCAGCGCGGCGGCTTTGACGTCTACCTGGAAGCGAGCGGCGATCTCTTTGATTTTCGCGACTTGCTGGCGAATAGCCGGGGACGCTTTCTGATATTCGAAATGTTCGCCGCCGGCCAGCACGCCGGAGCTGTATGGGCCGCCGACGACGATATCGACATTCTGTTCCAGCGCTTCCGGCATCAGGCGTTGCAGGGCGCGTTCGTGATCCAGCAGGCTGTAGCGGCCGGCCAGCAGGAAGGCATCCGGTTTCGGCTCATCAAGCGCCAGCGTCAGTTCGCAAGGCTCGACGCGGTTGACCCCGAGGCCCCAGGCTTTGATCACGCCTTCGTCACGCAGGCGGGACAGTGCGCGGAAGGCGCCGGTACGGGCGATATTGAACTGTTCCAGCCAGCTGTCGCCGTAGAAATCCTGAGCGACGTCGTGGATCCAGACGATATCCAGACGGTCGGTTTTAAGACGCTTCAGGCTGTGTTCAATGGAGCGAAGCGTGCCCTCTTCCGAGTAGTCGTTCAGGATCTTGTTTTTCAAACCGTGTTCGAACAGGCCGCCTTTCTCACCCAGATCGCGGGCGGCGGGATCTTCCATTTCGTCCAGCATGATGCGGCCCACTTTGGTGCTCAGCACGAACTCATCGCGTGGGTACTGAGAGAGCGCTTCGCCCATGCGAATTTCCGACAGGCCGGAACCGTAAAGCGGTGCGGTGTCGAAGTAGCGGATGCCCAAGTCCCAGGCGCTGGTTACGGTAGCCAGCGCTTCTTCTTCTGGAATGGCGCGGAACATATTGCCGAGCGGCGCGCCGCCCAAACCGATCTTGCCGGGTAAAATATTTTTGATGCTCATGGTGAATCCTCAATACGTTATCTTTTCAGGGAAACTAGTGGGGCTCATACAGCGTCTGCCCCGTCACGAGGCTAAAGATAACTTGGCAAGTTGTGACTTGATAGGACATAATTTGTCTAAGTTAAGTCCTTTGAGGTCTCACATGATCGATTTACGTCAGTTGAAATACTTTGTGGCGGTGGCGGAAGAAGAGCACGTCGGCCGCGCCGCCGAACGGCTGCACATTTCCCAGTCACCGCTGAGCCGGCAGATTTCCCAGCTTGAGGAGCGCCTCGGATTGATGCTGTTCGAACGCAATCAGCAGCGCATCCGCCTGACCGCCGACGGCCAGACGTTTCTGGCCGAAACCCGCGCGCTGTTGACGCACGCCACCCGGCTCGAGTCGCTTGGGCGCCGTCTGGGGCGCGGGGAAGACGGCGGGCTGTGCATTGGCTATATCGAAAATGCGATGCACTCCGGCGTCTTGTCGAACGCCTTGCGGTCGCTGCGGGTGTCCCGGCCGGATGTGCACATCGTGCTTTACAGCCAGCCTTCTTCCATGCAGCTGGAAGGGCTGCGGCAGCGTAGCCTGGACGTGGCGCTGGTCAATACGGCGCCGGATCGCGACGATCAGGATTTGGACTATACGCAGGTGTTGGACGATCGCATGTTGCTGGCCCTGCCGCAGACGCATCCGCTGGCGGACAGGGAAACGCTGCAGCCGGCGGATCTCACCGATCAGGCCTGGATCTCGGTGATCCACAAAGAGGATGCCCATTCGCGCGACGACTTCGTGGCGGCCTGCGTGAAGGCCGGGTTCGATCCGGATATTCGGCTGGAGGCGGGCGAGCCGCTGACTGCGTTGGGGTTGGTCGCCGCCGGGTTGGGGATGACGCTGATCCAGCACAGCCTGCGGCATAACGCGCCGCAAGGCGTGGTGCTGCGCGAGCTGCCCTGGATGCAATACACCACGCAGCTGTGGGCCGTGTGGCACAAGGCCAACCTGCGCCCGCTGGTCACCCATTTCCGCGAAGTGATGTCGGCCGGGCCGGCCTGCCACTGACTGCGCGGCGGTGTCCGGCCCGGATGGCGCCCGCTACGGCGCAGCGCGCAGGGCCGCGACGATCGCCGCCAGGTCGGCGCGTTGCTCGTCTGCCAGCGCGGGCTGCGCCTGCTCGGCATTTTCCGCCAGCAGGGTCTGCAGGCCGATCAGCCAGTCATAGATATAAAATGCGGTATTTTTGGTTGGCGTCGGTGCCAGCCGGGTGAGCCGCTGCTGGCCGCTCCAGTCCACCGCCGGCTGCGGCGGTGGGGTAAAGATCGGTTGGCCGGGATTGACGCGGCTCTCGGGGCGCATTGCCGCATCGCGCCGCTGGAAGCCGAGCCAGGCGACGAAGTCGCCCAACAGCGCCAACGCCTGGCTGATCTGCCGATCTTCCCCCTGTTCCGGCAGGCCGCCGGCGCACAGCGCGCGCTCCAGCTCATCATCGAGCCGCTGGCGGCAGGCGGCGCCGATCAACGCATCAACCAGCAGTTCGAGATGCGGTTTGTCGACGCCGAGCAGATCCAGCAAGCGGCGGCTGTCCGGCAGGCTGCGCAGATGGTTGATCCAATCCGCGAATATCCGCGCGGCAAAGGGTGACGTGGGGGGCTCGCCGGGCGCCGGGGTTTCCGGTGCGCCGAACAGATCGATGTCGAGCCCGAACGGCGCAGGCGTAGCCGGGGTCGGCGCGGCGTGCTGCTGTTGCTGGTAAAGCTGGCGCAGCGTATCGCGCTGGGGCAACAATCGTTCCAGCAGTTCGCCGTGGCGGCCGGCCTGCGCCTGCAGCGCGCGCAGCAGCTGTTGGGCGCGTTGCTGGGTCGCGTATGGATCGGCGGCGGTGAGCCAGTTGCCGAGCAGGCTTTCCGTCAGCTCGCGCTGCAACTCTTCGCGCAGCTCGAGCAGGCGCGCTTGCTTGTGGGCCGGGCGCGCCTGTGCGGCCAGGTAGTTCACCATGCGGCGGCAATCCTGCTCATCCAGCGCCAGCAGTGTGGCCCAGCTGTCACCGGGTTCGCCGACCTGGCGCTGAACGGCGTCGTCAGGGCGCGGTTTGCCTTCCTGGCGTGGGTCGAACGGCGTGATCGCCCAGATTAAACCGGGTTTGCGGCGCTGGCGCAGCGCCGGGGTTTCCCCCTGGGTGTGGTCGACCCAACCGGCGAGCGCCTGGCCGATGCGCGCGGCGTCCTGCGGCGTGGCGGCGGCATCGGCCACCAGCAGCAGGTTGGCGTGCAGGCCGTCCGCGCAGCGGGCCAGCAAATGGGCGCGTTTCGCCTGTTGCAGCCGCTGCGTCGGTTCCGCCTGCGGGCGGGCGCAGCTGCCGGGCAGGTCGATCAGCGCCACGTCGGCGGGCAGGCCCGCCTGCGCGGTTTGCGGCAGAACGGTGGTGACTTCGGCGGTCAGCCAGACCAGATCGCTCAGCGCGATCTCCCGTTCACCGCCGTGTTCGGCCATCACGACGATTGCCGTGTTTTCCGGTGCGGCGCTCGCGGTCAGCAGCGTCAAGGCGCGGCGCGGGGCATGAACCTGTCGGCTGCCACCGAGGGCATGCAGCGTGTGTGCCAGCTGGCGATAATGCGTCGTCAGCGTCGGTTCCTCTCCCCACAGCGGCGCAAACAGGCGCGCGCGATCGTCGATGCTCAGCTGCGGCGCCAGCGCCACGGCCTGCGGCCAGAAATGCCTGTCCAGCGTCTGTTGCCCCTTGTCGCCGTGGCGGCGTTGGCTATCCCACAGCGCCAGCACATCGCCGTCGCTGAGGCCGTCGGGGGCGATGGCTTGGCGGTGGCGCGCCAACGTTTGCAGATGGCCGGCGATCGCGCGGGCGTCCCAGTCCAGCCGGAAGCCGCCCATCGCGGCGGCATCGAGCGTGATGGCCAGCCACTGCGCTTCATTGAGCAGGGCGAGGGCGATCGGATACTCGGCGGGCCCCGCCTCGGCCGCCGTGCAGTAGCGCACCGCGAGCGAAAGGTCCGCGTTGAAGTGCTTTGCGCCAGGCGCCAGCGCCGCCAGCAGATGGGCCTTGGCGGCGGCGTTGTGGCCATACAAACCGATGGCGACCTGCGCAGGGCATGTGTTTTCCAACCGTGCGGCGCGGTTATGGCAACGGCGCAGGCGCAGCGTCAGGCGATCGGCCTCCCGCTCCAGGCGGGGGGATTGCCGGCGAGCGGCGTCCACCCAGCCGATAGCTTGCAAAATGCCGGCGCTGAGCGCGTTATTCGGAGCCGCAGGGGTGAAGGTTTGCGTGTTCATCGTGGGTAAATGCTCCCGCTGTCTATCCAGTAGTGGGTCGCGCCGGAGGCGCTGGCAGCCAGGGTATTGAGTTTCAGTTGCAGGTGGTGCGCCGGGACGGGGCTGCCGTCGGCCAGCAACGCCTGCGCGATCTTGACGCTTTCGGCACCCTGTTCGGCGCTGGCGGTGATGGCCAGCCGCAGGCTGATCACCGCATCGCCGGCCAGTTTGCGCGCCAGCTGGGCATCATTGATGGTCAGCGTATAGAGTGGCGAGGCCGGCCAGCGTTCGTTGTCCAATTGGCGGAACCCCAGACGCAGCGGGCCGCGCAGCTGGAAGCTGCCGGCGGGATCGAGCGCGAAATCGGCGCGATCCAGATCGATGTCGCGGTAATAGACGTTATCGTCCGCCAGCATGTTGTTACCGTCCAGCATGCCCAGATAACGAATGGTGGAGTAGGGCTGGAAATCCCCGACGTTGAAGTAAAAGCTCTCCAGCCGCAGGTCGATCGCCAGCAGGCACAGCATGGCGCCCACCGCGGCGGTGGATTTTGGGTTGTCGATGCGGCCGCGTTTGTTGAACGGGTACCAGCTGCGGGTGTGATACCCCTCGAGCGGCAGAATACGGCTGGCGGGCAGCGGCTGCAGATGGCGCAGCAACGCCTGCACGCCGGGAAAACGCGCCGGGCGGCCGGTCAACAGCAGTACGTCGCAGGTATACAGCGCCACCACCTCGGCCAGCAGGCGCAGGCAGCGGCCGATGCCGATGCGATCGGACAAGAAGGCGGCGTGCAGATCGGCCAGGCGGATCACCAGCGGGGTGTGCAGGATATCGAAGGCGTTGCTGTCGGCTTCGCGCTGCACTTCGCCGTTGATAAACGCCAGCACCTGCGGCGTCGGCGGCTGCGGCAGCAGATCGCCCAGGCTGGCGGCGATTTCCGCCCGGTTGTCCAGCGGGTCGTATTCTTCATAGGCGCCGAGCAGCGCGCGTCCGGCGGGCATGAAGATCTGCAGCGCGGCCTGCTGACGCAGGGTGGAAAGCCCGTCCATGCGCCCTTCGTTGCCGAACAGCCTGTCCATCAGCGCCGGGGCGGTGCTCACGCCGGCGGCTTCGAATGCCTGCTGCACGGCGGGCAGGATAAACTGCTGGATGGCGTCCAGCAGGATATCGTCGCCGGCGACTTTAAAGCCCTCGCGGAACAGCAGGCGCGGGTTGATTTTGATGTTGTTGCCCACGCCGTCGTCGAGCGAATAGTGCGTGATCGCCAGATCCGTGGTGCCCCCGCCGATGTCGATGGAGGCGATACGCAGCGTTTTTCCCGCCTGCTCACCCGGCGCCAGCGGCCGGTCGGGCCGGGCCATGGCGGCGAAAAAGGCGTCGGTGCGGCCGGCGAAGTTCACCTGGGTTTCGTTGTACAGATAGACCATCTGACCGCAGGTGGCCTCGTCCCACTCCATCTGCACCTGCGGCGCCGGGAAGTGGGCGTGCGCGCCGTCGAACGGCGCATCCTGCGGGTGCCAGCCGAGGGCCTTCCACACCAGCCCGATCGCCTCCTGCATGCGGCGGCGGAAGATCTCGCGCTCCGGTTTCGGCATCGCCGAAGGCAGCGTCAGAATGATGGCGCGCAAACGGCGCGGCGCGGCGGCGTTCGGCATGCGGCTGCGCTGGGCGATGCTGTTGATCTGCATCAGCGCCTGCGCCAGCAGCTCGCTCAGCATCAGCGTCATCACCGCGCTGCGGCTGTAATGGGCGGCGAACACCGGCAGCCGTTGCGCCGTCGGCAGGGCGGACAGCGGCACGCCTTCGTCGTTGATCAGGGTGGTCAACGGCGCGGCGGCGGCCATCGGCTCGTGCCGCTCGTTGAAGCGCCAGCCGGGCGCATAGCGCTCCTCGTCCCACAGGTAGCGGCGCGGGCTGGAAATGCCGGTGGTGCCTTCATGGCCTGTTCGCCGCTGCGCCAGCTGCGCGGCTTCGCGGCCGACGCGGGTGATGGACGGCCACTGGAAGGCGTCGTCGCGCCCGCTCTGGAACGACAGATGCGGCTTGCCGAAGCTGGCCTGAGAAAACTCCACCCGGCTCTCGAACAGCTCGTTGTAGACGCGGTGCGGTTCAGACAGCGAACGCAGCTGCAGCTCGTAGGTTTGCTTCAGGCCGTTGCTCTCTTCCGGGTGGTCTTCGACCAGCACGCCGCAGGTGTGCGAGTTGCCGACGTCCAGCACCAGATCGACGCCGATCGCCGGTTGCTGCAGCGTTGCCGCCACCATTTTTATCTGCGGCACCGCCAGCTGGTGGCCGAGCATGTGCAACAGGTTGAGGTAGTGCGCCTGATACTCGAAGGTTTTCAGCCCGGCGTTGATCTCCGTCTCGGCGCGCTGTTCCCGCTCGGCGGCGCGCTGGCTGAACGCCTCGCGCAGCCAGCCGTCCACCCAGGTCAGATCGAGAAATTCGCCCAGCTCGTGGTTGCGGTGCGCCAGCGCGAAGCTCAGATCGGCGCCGAGATCGCTTTCGCCCGGCGCCAGCGCCTCCTGGCCGGGCGTGGCGGCGCGAGTGTCGAAGGCCAGCACCACGCGCAGCAGGTTGCCGTCCTGATCCGGTTCATCCAGCTGCACCACCTGCAGGCGCGCCCAGTTGTCCGGGCCCGACAAAAACAGGCCCGCCGGGGTGTGGCGCAAGAAGGGCAGCGGCAGCCAGAGCTTATCCAGCAGGCGCAGCGACTGCTGCAGCGGGTAGCTGAACTCCGGCCGCACCACTTCGGCGGCCTGGTCGCCCACGGCCGGCAACTGGTATTTGCCGCTCTCGGCCTCCCATTGCAGGCGCAGCAGCGGGCCGCTGGCGGTCTTGCGCACGAATTTGCCGGGAAACTCGGCGTCCAGCAGCGGGGTCAGGGCAAAGTCCAGAAACTGAATGCCGCTGTCCTGGATCAGCGTAATGCCGTGTTTGTAGTCCGTAAGAGGTGCCAGCATCATTTACTCTCGCGCTTGAACGTCATGGGATAGGTGGTGTCCGCATCGTAGCGGCCGGTGCACTCTGCCGCGCCGGTTTCGCCCTGGCGGCAGACGATCTCCGGGATCTGGTAGCGGCTGCCGTCGCTGCAGCGCGCCTTGGTGCGGCTGTTGATCACCAGATTGCCGGACTGCATCAGCCCGGCTTCGACCGCCACCCGGCAGCTGACGCCGTCGCCGTAGGCGATGACGGCGCTGCCCTTGCCGCCGTTCAGACGGTATTGCAGACCGGGGCGCTTGCCGGTAATCGGGTCTTTCAGCGCCACCGTGGCGCGCCATTTGCCGTTAAGGAAACGGGTGGAACCGGCCTTCACCGCCTCGGGCGGCAGCACCAGCGCATTTTTGTCCAGCGGTTGCGGGATGGCCGGCGCCGGGGGCGGCGGCATCAGCGTCGCGTGCGCCAGCGGCAAGCGCAGCTTGGGCAACGGCGCGGCGGTTTTTTTCGGCGGCGCCGGATGCCGTACCTCAGCCGGTATCGCCGGTTGCGGCGGCGGTGAGCGGTGCAGCCAGGCGGCCAGCGCCGCACTGCCAAGCAACAGTACGGGCAACAGCCAGAGAGCGTGGCGCCGGCGAGCGGCAGGGGATTCGATAGGCGCTGCCGGGGCGGGCGCCGGTTCGGGCTCGGCGGCCGGGGCCGGTTTTACCGGTTCGACAACCGCTGGTTTACGCGGAGCGGCGGCGATCGGCACCGGTTTTTCCACTTCGACTTTCATCTCTGCTTCGATCGGGCGCAGGCAGGCCAACGGATCGTTCGGGCTCTGCGCCTGCGGCTTGATAAAGCCCCAGAAGGTCAGCACCGGTCGATCGTCCACCAGGTAAACGTGGTTGGGGTCGGGTATGTGCATCGCTTTGGCCAGCAGCGCGCCGAACAGGCGATGGCTGGGGTGATCGGTCGCCAGGGCCTGTTCCGTCAGGCTGCGGAAGGTCGTCAGGCAGTGTTCCAGGTGCCGTACCGCCTGCGCGCGCTGGGCATCGCTCGCCGCCAGCCAGGAGGTGACTTTGCCGGGGAAGGGCGCATACCAGTCGATGCGGGTGCCGCTTTCGTTCGGCTGGGGGATCGCCAGACAGTCGGCGGCCTGCTGCTGCCGGCGAAGGCGCAGGGTTTCCCGCAGCTGCTGCGCGCAGGCGTAGACCGGTTGCCCGTTCTCGCCTAAAGCCAGCACATCATCCAAACTGCCACTGCGTAAGAAGGGTTTCACCACGGCGCCGCACCTTGTCCTGTTCTACAAAAACGCATAAAAGTCCATGATACCCCGCAGGCAGGGCCGCCAAACGGCCAAGGACAGCCCGAAAAACGCCCTTCTTTGGCGTTAGCGGCGCGCTTTGCTAACCGGCACAGTAAAAATTTCACTATCTGGACCTGTCTGTGAACCGCTTTATCTGAAAAATAGAACGCAGCCCCGGCAAACGAGCCGGGCAACGATGTTCTCTTTCACTATGACATCGCCTCGCGGGTTGCCGATTTCGGTATGCCTCAGGCGTGCGGAGCGTTCACATGACGGACAGTCAGTCTGCAAAAACTCTCGTTGTTACCCCTGCACATCCCGCCGCCGGTCATTCGGCCCAGGGCTGGATGAACGGTTTTCTTGGCATGATGATCTTCAGCGGCTCGTTGCCCGCCACCCGGGTGGCGGTGCTGGAGCTCGATCCGCTGTTTCTGACGGCGGTCAGGGCGGCGATCGCCGCTTTGCTGGCCCTGTGTGCGCTGCTGATCACCCGGCAGGCGCGGCCGACGCGGGCCGATTTGCCGCCGCTGCTGTTTGTGGCGCTTGGCGTAGTCATCGGTTTTCCGCTGCTGACGGCGCTGGCGCTGCAGCACACCACCTCGGCGCATTCGCTGGTGTATATCGGCCTGCTGCCGCTGGCGACCGCCGGTTTTGGCGTTTTGCGCGGCGGAGAGCGGCCCAAGCCCGCTTTTTGGGCTTTTTCAGGCGTCGGCGCCGTGCTGGTGGGCGCTTTCGCGTTGAGCCAGGGGAGCGGCGGCGCCTGGCAAGGGGATGCGCTGATGGTCGGGGCGGTGTTGCTGTGCGGCCTGGGTTATGCCGAAGGGGCGGTGCTGTCGCGCCGGATCGGCGGCTGGCAGGCGATCTCCTGGGCGCTGGTGGTCGCCTTGCCGTTGACGCTGGCGGCCACCTGGCTGGCGGCACCGGCCGCCTGGCCCGTGGTCAGCGGCGCTGCCTGGCTGTCGCTGGTTTACGTCTCGGTGTTCAGCATGTGGATTGGGTTTATTTTCTGGTATCGCGGCCTGGCGCAGGGCGGCATCGCCGCCGTCGGGCAGTTGCAGCTGCTGCAGCCGTTCTTCGGCCTGGCGCTGGCGGGCTGGCTGCTGCATGAGACCGTCCAGCCGATGATGATCGCCGTGATGGCCGGCGTGGTGGTTTGCGTGTTCGGCGCCAAACGTTTTTCCCGCTAGGCGCCGCTGCCGGCGCAGGCCAGGATCACCTGTCCGAGCCGTTCCACCGCCTGTTGCACCTGGCGGTCGGCGTAACCGCCCAATCCCAGCACCAGGCCCGGCTCACCGTGGCCGGGCGCATACATCGGCGACACCGCCCGCAGCGCCAACCCGGCTTCGTTGGCCAGCAGGGCGACCCGCACGTCGTCGAGATCTTTTCTCAACCACAGCACCATGTGCATGCCCTGATCGCAGGGCTGCACCACCGCTAGCTCGGCCGGGATGTACGCGTTGATCGCCTCGATCAGCACCCGACGCTTCTCGGCGTAGACGCCGCGCATTTTGCGGATATGCCGGTCGAGATACCCTTCGGCAATAAAGGCGGCCAGCACGTATTGATCCGCGCTGGGTGGATGGCGATCCATCAGGATCCTGGCGCCGCAAAAGGCGTCGACCAGCGGCGGCGGCACGACGGCGTAACCCAGCCGCAGCGAAGGGAACAGCACCTTGCTGAAGGTGCCGAGATAAAGCGTCCGCTCGGGTGCCAGCCCCTGCAGCGAAGGGAACGGGTGGCCGGCGTAGCGCATCTCGCTGTCGTAATCGTCTTCCACGATCCAGGCTTGCCGCTCTCTGGCCCAGGCCAGCAGGGCGCTTCTTTTCGCCATGCTCATCGGCATGCCCAGCGGATACTGATGCGACGGCGTGACAAAGGCGGCGCGGGCATTGGCGGCCAGGCGCACGCCGGCGGCGACGTCGATGCCGTCGTCGGCGACGGGCACCCTAATCATGCGCCGATCGCGGAACAGGCTATCGAAAATGGCGGTAATGCCGGCGTAGGCAGGATCTTCGACCCAGGCGCTGTCGCCGGCATCCAACAGGATCTGCGCGGCCAGATACAGGCCCTGTTGGGTGCCGGAGGTGATGAGGATTTGCTGCGGCGTACAGTTTACCGAGCGGGAACGGCGCACATAGTCGCAGATGGCTTCGCGCAGCGGCAGTGCGCCCAGCGGATCGCCGTAGCCCGACGGCGCGCCGGGGCCGCGGGCGCGGATGCGGTTGCCGAGCCGCCGCCAGATATCGTCGGGCGCGGTATCGCCGATTGGCACTGACACAGTGAACGGCACCGGCGGCAGCGCCCGCGCCTGCGTGGCAAAGCGCGCCAGATGCTGCGCCTGTGAAGAAAGCGGAACCGCTACCGCCGAACTCGCCTGCGCCGTGGCGTGCGGCGTGCGGCGCGGCGCCTGATAGTGGGCGACCCGGGTGCCGGAGCCGGGCTGCGGTTCGAGAAAGCCTTCCGCCGTCAGCTGAGCAAAGGCTTCCAACACCGTGCCGCGCGCCAGATCCAGCGCCGCCGACAGCCGGCGCGTCGAGGGCAGCAGATCGCCCGCTTTCAGATCGCCTTTGTGAATGGCCCGGCGCAGGGCCTGCGCCAGCTGGTGGCTAAGCTGCCCCGCCTGGCGGTCAATCTCGCCGAGGGCGGGGACGTCAACGACTTGGGCTGTTCTGGGCATGGATTCCGGTCCACATTAAAAAAAGAAATCGCTTAGGCAGAGTAAACCACTTTATCCCGCCATGCATGCGTTGCCGAATTCGCGGTGCCGCGGCATGGCGATTGTTTCAGCCTCGCCATAATTTAGTGACGCCTGACTGTCGATATAGAGGAGGTAATGTTGCTGATTCCTTGTGCCTGTCGGCGTGGCGACTGTTTTCATCGCGGACGTAGAGCATTTATATCGCGAGCGGCGTTGAATGTGATTTGCCTGAGTGAACAGGATCAGCGCTGAATAAAGCGCACGATAATAAACGATGTGAGGAGGGTCGCGGCAAATGAATAAGCTCGAGAAATTCTCCCCGGATAGGGCGCGTGACGATGATTCGTGAACGTAGCGGGGACCGGCTTTTGCCCTGTAAGAGTCTAAATACGGTTCATTAATGGTGTAAATGTTAATTTTTGGTGTTTATGTTTGTTAATTGGCGTTTTGGATGAAATTTAATTCTATTTAAATTATTAAAATTTATCGAAAGTATAAGTCAGATATGCTGCTAACTATTAATTAAATCTATTTTTTGTTCATTAAAATCTATTTTTACTCATTTGGTGTTATTTTGTTCTGAATTATATTAAAAAATCAACATATACATCTGAAAAGGTGTTTTTATCTGTATCATTGCTCCAGGTCATTCAAACGAGGAGAGAGGCGCTGATGGCGCGCAGAGAACAGGCTCTCAGCGTTGTAATGCGGAATGCTGATGAGAGGTTGGGTCTAAAAAAAGTAACGCTTTTTTAGGTTTTTGAAGTTTTCAGCTAGTTTATCCGAAAATGCAGAGTGAAAGACTCACCGCTAAAAGAATGACGGATTTGATATTTTTTTCTGATAACTTTATTGCCTTGGTCAAAAATAAGGCGAGGCCGAACTTTAATGGACATTAAATCTGTTTTATGACGTTTATGGTCATTATGGCTGATTAGTTAGCAGGGATTGTCTCAGAGTGTTCTGAAATTATAATGTCATAGCGATATTATGATTATGAGTTATTTGTTTTTTATTTTATCCAGGGAATGACATGATGGAACGCAATCTTTTTGGTTTTATCATCGATAACGATATACAACTCGATATCGCTAATAAGCGGCTGGTGCGCATTAATTCTTTATCGCCGGAAAAACTGGTGTTATTTAGTGCCGTGACGCTCAATGATGCCATGGTGCGGCTGCTGGTTTTTTTGCTGATTCAATATGGTAAAGGCCGGCAGCTTTCGAAGAATGAAATACTGAAAAAAGTCTGGGATGAAAATCATTATTCTTCGTCCAGCCAAAAACTTTGGCAAACCATTAAAGAGCTGAGGATACGGCTCGATGCCATCGGTTTGCCGCACGACTTCATAGTGAATGTGAGGGGGTCGGGTTATACCCTGAATAATCCTATCGTTATACCTTTGTTCTACGAGTGAGCTTATTGAACGTGCGTTGCATGAAATAACGTATTGCTCAAGGAGCTCGTTCCCGCTGGCTATCACCTACGGAAATAGAACGCGTTATAATTAAAATCATCAGGAGTATATATGAAAAAGACCTCCGTAATAGGATTGGCCTTGCTGGGCTGCGTTGGTCAGGTGCAAGCCGCCAGCACCGGGACGATCAATTTTAGCGGCACTGTATCTACGATGACCTGTGATGTACGGGTCAATGGGCAGGAAGCCGATGGTAATGTTGCTTTGCCGGCTGTAAGCGAGAGTCAGCTGAGCGTGATGAGCTGGACTGCAGGTCGCACGGCGTTTGAGCTGAAGTTGAATAATTGCCAGGGCGCCTTGAAAACCACGACGGCGTTCTTTGAAGCTGGCCCCGGCGTGGATTCAAGCGGACGCCTGCGCAACCTTACGGGCACGGCGAAAAACGTCGTGCTGCAGCTGCGTGAAGGCTCCGGAGCGCTCAATCCGATCGTAGCGGGCAGTCAAAACCAGATAGCGAACGCTACCTATTACACCATCACCAATGGCATGGCGACCCTGCCGTATACGGTTGAATATTATGCCATGGGCGCCGCGACCGCCGGCTCGGTGGTAAGCAACGTCGTATATTCACTGCAATATAAATAACCCGTATTCCAAGGGGGGAGTTTCCCCCTGTTTCTCTGCTATTTATTGGGGCGATTATTATGAGCAGACAGGCTCGTATTTTATCGCAGGCTTTCTTGCTTGCAGTTATTTCTCTTTTTTCGACAATGACATTTGCCAGCGTGGTGATTAGCGGTACGCGCGTTATTTATTCCTCGGAAGCGAAGGATGTCACCGTTAAATTGAACAATGTCGGTAAAGCGCCGGTATTGATTCAAAGCTGGATCGATGACGGTGATATGACGGCGAAGCCGGAAAATATCCGCGTGCCTTTTATTTTGACGCCGCCGATTAATCGCGTCGATCCGGGCAAAGGGCAAACCTTGCGCCTGAGCTATACCGGGGCGGCGCTGCCGATGGATAAAGAAAGCGTTTTCTGGTTGAACGTGCTGGAAATCCCGGCCAAGAAACAGCTCAAAGATGATGCCAGCCTGCTGCAAATGGCTTTTCGTTCGCGCATCAAGCTGTTTTTCCGTCCGGCGGGCTTGAACGGCGACGCCAATGACGCGGCGCAGAAAGTGACGTGGTCTGCCGCGCCGGGCGGCGTGAAGGCGTTCAACCCGACGCCGTATTTCGTCTCGTTGGTGAGTTTGGCCGTCAATGGCAAGGAAAGTGAAGGGCAAATGATCGCGCCGCATTCCTCGCTGATGTTTAACGGTATGCGCGCCGCCGCGGGAACCCAGATCGCCATTGAATTCGTCAATGACTACGGCGCTGTCAATAAATTCGATGCGCTGGTGAAGTAAGCGAAGCACATCGCCATTTAATGCCTCATCGGCAGCAGCCGAACCTTGCGGAAAAAAGTTCATGACCGAATATGTTAGCGTTGCGCATGGCCTTCGCACGGCCTCTGCGCGCTTAACGCCGGCGGCGCTGTGCGTGCTCGGCGCATTAAGCGGTGCTCAGGCGTGTGCCGACGACCGTGCGCCGCAGGCCATCGCCGGAAAGGTCGAATTCGACTCGTCGTTTCTTAACCTGAGCGATCGCGCTGGCGTCGATCTGGCGCGCTTTGCGCGCGGGGCTGCCGGGCTGGCCGGCACGCATCGGGTGGCGTTGTTTATCAATGACGAGGCCTTTGGCAATAAAGAAATCGAATTTCGCAGCCGCGCCGATGAGAGTCTGTATCCTTGCCTGACGCCGGCTATTGTCAATAGCATCGCTTTTAACGACGCCGCGCTGCCGGCGGGAGCGCTGGCGCCATTGGCGCAGGGTGAACCCTGTTTTAATCTGCCGCGGCAGATCCCTGATGCGCAGATCAACTTCGACAGCGGCGAGCAGCGGCTGGATATCGTGGTGCCGCAGATTTATATGCGCAAGGCCGCGCGCGGCAGCGTTGACGCCGCGCAGTGGGACAGCGGCGTCTCGACGTTGTTTCTTAATTACAACTTGAACGGCTATTCCAGCACGTCTCGTGGAGCGGACTATAACTCCGTCTACGCCGGTTTGTCCGGCGGGGCCAACCTCGGCGCCTGGTATTTGCGCCATAACGGTGCCTATAGCTGGACGCAAAACGGCATTTCGCAATACGACAGCATTAACACCTTCCTGCAGCGCGATATTCCGCCGCTGAAGGGCAGAGGCGTGATCGGCCAGGCGAACACCACCGGCCAACTGTTCGATACGCTGGCGTTTAACGGCGTGCAGCTGGCCAGCGATGAGCGCATGCTGCCGGAATCGCAGCGCGGCTATGCGCCGGAAATCCGCGGCATCGCCAGAAGCAACGCGCAGGTGACCGTGCGGCAAGGGGGGCAGGTCATCTATCAGACCTCGGTAACGCCGGGGGCATTTCTGATCGACGATCTGTATCCCACCGGTTACGGCGGCGATCTGGAAGTGACGGTGCGTGAAGCCGATGGCGCGCAAAGCGTCTTTACTGTGGTTTATGCGGCGGTCACCCAACTGCTGCGACCAGGCGCCAATCGGTACGAAGTCGTTGTTGGCAAGGCCGACAATGACAGCCTGCGGGAAAAGCCCTGGCTGTACCAGGCCACCTACCAGCGTGGTTTATCCAATGCGTTCACCGCCTACGGCGGCCTGCAGGCCGCCCGAGATTATCAGGCCGTGCAGTTGGGTGGGGCCGTCGGTTCCTCGCTGGGCGCACTTGGTTTCGATGTGACGCAGAGCGATAGCCGTCTGGGCCGCGAGCGGCGTCAGAGCGGGCAGAGCTATCGGCTCAGCTACAGCAAAACCGTGAATGACATCGGCAGCAGCCTGTCGCTGGCCGCTTACCGATTCTCTACCTCCGGCTATATGGATTTCATGACCGCTATGCAAACGCGCGACCGGCTGAGGCAAGGCGGCGGAGAGGGCGATATCGCGCGCGCGCGCAATCGGGTGACGTTTTCCATTTCGCAGGGGTTGGCGTCTGGATGGGGGCAGCTGTATGTCAGCGGCTCTGTGCAGGATTACTGGAATGGGCAGGGCAGCGACAAGCAGTATCAGTTGGGGTATAGCAACAGCTATAAAGCCGTCACCTACGGGTTGAACATGACGCGCAGCCAGGCGAGCAATGGCCGGACGCAAAACAGCTATCTGCTGAATTTCAGCCTGCCGTTAGGGCGCCGTGACAAGGCCGGCACGCCGCAGCTGCGGCTCGGACTGGCGCATGACAGCGACGGGTTATCGAGCCAGCAGGCCACCCTCTCCGGCAACCTGGGGGCCGACAGTCGGTTCAGTTACGGCATGAGCGCGATGAACGCCAATCGCAATGGCGGCAGCGGTTCGGTAAACGGTCAGTATCGCAGTCAGGCGGCGCTGCTCAGCGGCGCTTACAGTTCCGGTAAAGGCTACCGCAGCGCCTCCGCCGGGCTAAGCGGCACCGTCGTGGGGCATGCCGGCGGCGTCTCGTTCAGCTCTTACGGCTCGGAAACGTTCGCGTTGGTGGAGGCGAAAGGGGCCGAAGGCGCCAGCGTCTCCGCTTATCCAGGGGTGTATGTGGATGCGCAAGGCTATGCGTTGGTGCCGTATTTGACGCCGTATCAGCTGAATGAAATCAGTCTGGATCCCAAGGGCAGCGCCTCTGACCTTGAAATGGATGAGACCATGCAGAAGGTCGCGCCTTATTCCGGCGCAGTGGTGAAAGTGAAATACAACGCCCGCCAGGGCTCTCCGATTCTGATCGATACCGCTGCCGCCGGTGCGCCGGCGCCGTTCGGCGCCGAAGTGCTCGAAGAAGGCGGCGCCGTGGTTGGCGCCGTGGGGCAGGGCGGGCTGGTTTATGCGCGCGTCGCTCAGGACAGGGGGGCGTTGCGCGTTCGCTGGGGGGCGGATCGCGCTGCGCAGTGCGCCCTGAATTACGTGCTGATGCCGCAGCAGAAAGGCGGTCAGCCGGTGTTGCAGCGCTTTAGCGCGCCGTGTCGCAGCGGCGTTGGCGCAGAACGATGAGACCTATTTTTTGCTCGGGAACGCCGTCGGGCACGGCTGCAGCGACGGCGTTTCAGCGCACGGGAGAGAATGAGATGACACAGAAAAACCGCCAGGGCATTTGGCGCGGCATCGCCTTGTTGGCGCTGTTGCTGGCTCAATCGGCGTGGGCCGACTGTTATTACAGCGATAAATCGGACGTTAAAAACGATCTGAATATCAATGCGCCCATTGTATCCGGCAATATCACCGTTGGGTCCGAAGTGGCCCGGGGCGCTACGCTGTATACGCAAAATTTTAACCCCACTTTCTGGAGCGTGTACGTTGAATGTTCGACGGCGCAGCCATTCGTCGCGATAGACATGGGCTATGAGCCGCCGCCGCATCCTCTGTCGGAGTGGAGTGGCGGTTTTGGCAAGGTTTATCAGACGGGCGTACCGGGTGTTGGCGTGTTTATCGATAACCACACTTTGCCCTTTACCCTACCGTACTCGTCACAAAGCACGGAGAGTCATACCCTGTATGGGTGGTCGTCGAATCTTTTTAAATATCGTATTCGGCTGATAAAAACCGGCGATATTCAACCCGGCACCATCACCGGCGCCGATCTGCCCTGTCTGGTGACTCGGGTTGGTCCGGTTGTGTCCCCCTTTACCGCGATGCGGCTTTGCTTTACCGGCTCTATCAATATCGTAGCGCAAACCTGCACCACGCCAGATGTTTTCGTTGCCATGGGGAACTACGAAACGGGCGCCTATTTTAAAGGACAGGGGAGCGTAACGGAGTGGAAAGATGCGTCCATTCATCTGTTGAATTGCCCACGTTTTTACGGCACCACAAGCACCTATTATTCCGACAGTGGGGCGGGCGGGATAACTTCGTCTACACCGAATCGGATAGAGGTATCGTTAACGCCTAATACCGACATCATTGACAGCGATCAGGGCATACTGTCGCTCAAAAAAGGCGCCGGTAGCGCAGACGGTATCGGTATTCAGCTGGCCTACAATTTTGGCGGTGTGCGGCAGTGGGTGAAATTTGCGCTCACCATGACGCGTGAGATGCCGAATTCAGACGCTACGTCGTATACCATTCCGTTGCAGGCCCGCTATATCCAAACCGAGCCCACGGTCACGCCGGGTGCCGCCGACGCAACAGTGACCTTTAACATCAATTATTATTGAGTGGGCGGGCTGGTCAACTCAGCCCGCGCTGATTCAGCAGCACTTTATTCAGCTCGCTGTTTTTTCGCACGTTCAGCTTGCGCATCGCCGAGCGTTTATGGGCGCTGATGGTTTTCTGGCTGCGCTGCAGCAGGCCGGCGATGCTGCAGGCGGACATGCCGCTGCTCATCAACCCCAACACCTTTTTTTCGCAGTGGCTGAGTGCGGCGATGCGGCAGGCCTGGCATTTCCACATGCCGGCGGCGTGCAGCGCCATCCACGGATGCTGGATAAATTTCTCCAGCGCCATCTGCAATTTGAGGCGGATGGCGTAGGCCGAATCGCGCCGATGGATGCTGAACAGCGGCGGCAGGTTTTTCACCTGTTGCTGGGTCGTGTCGTCGAGGATCAGCAGGGTCAGCTGCCGCTGGCGCGGGATGCCGTAGGGGCTCTGGTAACAGCAGGCGCAGCCCCAGCGCTCTTCCGGCGTGCGGAACACGATTTCGATGTTATCCAACGCCTGCAGCGCCAGCGGCGAGAACTGCGGGTACCGGCGCTGGCATTCGTTCAGGGAGTGCAGATAATCCTGCAGCAGCAGACGCAGCCCCTGCTGGTAGAAGTTATCGCTGTCGAACAGCGTGAAGCGAATATCTGGCATGGGTGCCTCCTTAAAAGGCCGCGCCGGAGCGAACGGTGACGGCCCATTGCCGGCGATTGCGCGCCGGGCGTTTTCCTGATTTCCCTGGGACGGTGCGGGGCTTATTGGTACGCCAGCACAAAATTGGCGACGGACGTGAATTCGCCTTCGGTAATGCTTTGGTTCTGAATCGCGCTCGGCCGCCCTTGTACATAGGCGGTGAAGTTCAGGTTGTTGGGGCCGTTTTGCAACGCGACGGCGCTGGTGGCCTTATTCAGAGAGATGTCCGCACCCTGATGATCGAACAGGGCGATGGCGGCGCCGTTCGCGCCGTTGTTGATCGCCAGCTTGCCCGGCAGCTCTCCGTCTTCGGCGCCGCTGAAGGTCACGCTGACGGATTTGAACACCGTGGTCTTGCAGTCGGTCAGCTTGATGCTGAACGGCACCGGCGTGGTATGGCCGTAGCGGTACAGGGTTTTGACGATCACCGTGCCCATCTCCACCAGCTGATCGGCGGACTGCGGTTCGATATTGCACGGGCGGCTCACCACGGTGCCGTGGAACTGCACCGGCGCGCCGATAAGCTCGGTGTTCGCCGCCGCCGGCATGGCGGCAAACCACCAGGGCGCGCAGCTCAGCAGCGCTAAAGCGCGTAGACGCATTTTCCGTTCCTCCCTCGGTTACTGGAATGCCGCCACGATGGTGGCCGATGCGTTGAATTCCCCTTCGCCGATCTCTGCGCCGCCGTTGGCGAGCGGCGCCGCCACCAGGTTCCAGGAGCCGCCGTTGCCGATGTTCGGCACCGGGTAAAACTCATTCGGGATAACCAGCTGGCCGTTGTGCGTCAGCCGGATGCCGAGATCGTTCTTGTCGGTTTTGAACACCTCGTTGCTGAAGGAGGCCGCCGTGCCCGACACCGCCAGCTTGATGTTCAGCGTGCCGTCCTCGAAGCTGCCGCCCTCGCACTGGAAGCGCACCGGAATGCTTTGCGGGTAGTTCGAGCCGTTGAGATCGCTGCCGCCGATCTCGCCAAACTCCACGTTGATCAACTGGCCTTCGTTCACCACGCATTTATCGGGCACGTAGAGGATTGCGGACTGGATAAACACCTGCGCCATCGGGTTGGGGCCGAAACCGCCGTCGGTCGAGCCGAGGCGGCCGTACATCTCGATGATCTGCCGATCGTTAATCTCAACGCCGTTAATGATCTTTTTGCGCACCCGGAAGGTGATCTTGCCTTTGGAGCCGCTGCCGTAGTTGTTGACCTGCAAGTACGGCGGCTGGCAGCGGTGTTGGCTCAGCAAATTCGATTCGTTGTAAAAAGGCACGGTGACGTAGGCGTTCTTGTTGCCGGCAATCCACACCTCGGCTTTTAAATCCAAAAAGTCATTCAGCTTTAAATAGCCGTTGCCGTAGTCGGAGGGGGGCAACGCCGAATCCGACTTGTAAAAGTGTGGGCTGGTGGGGATAGGGGTATCGCAATACACCTTGCCGGTATAGGTGCCACCCAGATCATAGGGAAACAGTTTGGTGAACCCCACCTGGTTGGTGATGTTGCTTTCATTCAGATCGATATAGAACTGTTTCGGCCCGCCGTCCGGCGTGACATAGCCGTTGGCCCAGGCGGCGGGGGCCGCCAGCGCGATCGCCAGCGGCAGGCAGAGTTTGGTCAGTTGAGTTTTCATTGCGTTCTCGAGCCTCACAGGTAAATCACCTGAATGTGCGCCACGGCGGCGAACCCGGCCGCCATCACTGCCCGCTGGGTGGATTCCACGCTGGCGCTGAACCACAGGGTGTTGCTGCCGGGCTGCAGAATGTAAGGGCGGCTGCGCTGATTCAGCTCCAGCGCCTGGCCTTGTTGGTCTTGCAGCCGCAGACCGATGCCCTGTACGCCGCCGTTCAGCTTCAGCAGCGACGGGTTGTCGACGTCGCTTTCGCCGAGAAACACCAGCGTGGCGGCCTGCTCACCCTGCAGGTAGAGGCGGCCGGCATCGCCGTTGCGCGGGCCGGCCGGGTTATCCGCCAGCGCGCGCGCGCCCAGCAGGCAATTGCGGAACGAGAGACGAAAACGCACCGGCGCACTGCGATCGCCGGCGTTGCGGAAGTCGCGTGCGCTGACGTCGCCCAGATCGACGGACTGATCCCGGCTGTCCGGCGTCAGGCTGCAGGGAGAGCTGAGCAGACCGCCGTGAAAGCTGACGGTGCCGGTGGTGCCTTCGATCACGCCCAGCGGCGTTGCCGCCAGCGCGCCGCCGCCGCACAGCAGTGCGCCGAGCAGCAGAGGGCGCAGTCGATCGGTGAATTCAGCCATGCTGGACCTCCTTATTTTTTCTCGGGCACGGCGGTGCAAACGCTGCCGTTGCAGACGAAGCGCAGCTCGGGGTGGCCGCCGTAGTCGTTGATGTAGGTGATGACGAAGCTGTTCATGCCGGTGTCGTGCAGCTTGAGGCTTTCGCTGGATTTCGGCTTCAGCATCAGCGGCTGAAAACCGCCGATCGCGCCGCCGCCCTGTTTTTGCGTCTGCCGCGTCATGCCGGTCAGGGTGATGTAAAACGGCGTCGGGTTGTCGACGGTGATGGCGCTGCCGCTTTTACGGAACACCAGCTTTTCCTGCCACACTTCACCCTTGGGCGCGACAATCGCCTTCGGCCGGTAGAACAGCTTGATCTGCGTCTGCAGCGCCAGCTGCATCACGTTGGTTTTGGTGCTTTTTGGCGGGATCTCGCGCAGGTTGAAGTAGAACACCGACTCGCGATCCTGCGGCAGGCGATCCGCTTCCGGCGTCTTGGTGATGCGCACCACGCTGCGCTCGCTCGGCTCCACGCGCTGCAACGGCGGCAGCACCACCAGCGGCGAGGTGATTTTCTGATGCTGCTCGTTCTCCAGCCAGGACTGCGCCAGGAAAGGCAGCTCTTTGTTTTCGTTGACGATATTCAGGCTGATCGATTTGGCGTCGCTCACATAAACGGCGCGCGTGCGATCCAGCGATATCGCCGCGTCGGCGGTGGGCAGTACGGCGCTCAGGGCCAGGCCGGCGGCGGTCAGTAGCGTTATCGGGTGTTTGTTCATGTCATTATTTCTCAGCGTTACGGATTACAGGGTGGCGCACGGCAGCAGCAGCTGGTCCAGCGGCTTGGCGGCGCCCGGGATCACGATGCGGCAGCGGCGTTGGCCTTCCCAGGCGACGTCCAGTTTTTCCTCCGGCTGCACGCCGGTCAGGTAGACCGAGCCGCCGTCGTTGACCACCGCGACCTCGCGGCCTTTCTCGCTCAGCACCGCGGCGCCGAACGGCGGTTCGCTGCCGTCCGCGAGGCGAATGGTGGCCAGCAGCTTGCTGCCTTTCACCACCTCGAAGTGGCGGTAACCGATGGCGCCTTCGGTCAGCGTGCCTTGCACCACGGCGCGAGTGGCCTCGACGTCGTCCGCCAGCTTGTTGACGTCGATGCGGGTGTCGGTGTTGTAGTAGCTGGTGATGTCGGAAATCACCGCCAGCCCGAAACGGTTGCTGTAGGCGCGGCCGTTGTTGATCGGCACGCCGGCGATGCCGTCGGTGTCGAGCATCATGCGGCTGCCGCCGTTGCTCGAGTTCTGATGCGCCGCGATACCGTGCCGGGTCGCGGTGAGACCGCCGCGGAACGAGCCGCCGATCGACGAGTAGCTGTCCTGCTGGTAAGAGGCGCTGGCGTTCAGCGAGCCAAACGAGGCGTTGTGGGTGTAGTACCCGCGCGCCAGCGATTTGCCGGACTGGTTAAAGCCGCCGCTGACCTGCCAGGTATTGTCCGGATCGCTGTAGTCGTTGTACGACGCGGTCTGCGTGACGTCGCCGTTGTTGGTTTGCAGCGCATAGCCGACGCGCCGACGATCGCCGATCGGTACGGTGAAGTTGAGCATCACGCTGTCGTCGGTGCGGCCCTGGTAATAGGTGCGGTAAGCCGACAGCGAGGCGGTGATGTTGCTGATATCGCCGATGCTGAACAACTTGCTGGTCGACAGCCCGTAACGATCCTGGGTTCGCGCGTCCCAATAGGTCTGGTGCGAGTAAGTCAGATAGGTGGTGATCGCCCTGGCGCTGTCTTCCGCCATAAAGGTTTTACTGGCGGTGATGGTATACAGCTCTTTCTGACGGCCGTTGTAATTCTTGTCGTAATCGCCGTAGCGCTCCTGCAGATACTGCGACATGTTCATGAATTTGCGTTGCGAGAAGCGGTAGCCGGCGAAGGTGATCTGGCTGTTCAGCTCGTCGAAGCGTTTGGCGTAGTTGAGCTTGAACGACATGCCGCTGGCGGTCGGCTCGCCGGGCAGGCGAGCGATCGACTGGGTGACGTCCAGCGACATGGCGCCGAACACGTTCAGATCGCGGCCGAGGCCGAGCGCCCAGGCGTTATAGTCGCCGCCGAGCAGCGCGCCACCATACAGCGACCAGGCGTTGCTCAGCCCCCAGGAGAAGTCGCTGGCGGAAAACAGCGGCCCCTGGGTGCGGTGGTCGTAGGCCGAGGTTTTGCCGAGCGCCACGTTGTAGCGCACGTAGCCCGGGCGGGTCAGGTACGGAATGGTGGCGGTATCCACCTGGAAGGTCGAAACGGTGCCGTCCTGCTCTTCCACCTTGACGTCCAGCTTGCCGCGCACCGAGCTGTTGAGATCCTGGATGGCGAACGGCCCGGCGGGCACGGTGGTTTCGTACAGCGTGCGGCCTTCCTGCGAGACGGTGATCTTGGCGTTGCTCTTGGCGATGCCGCGCACTTCCGGCGCGTAGCCCTGCAGGTTCGGCGGCAGCATGCGCTCGTCGCTGGCCAGGTTGAGGCCGGTGAAGCGATAGGCGTCGAACACCCCGGAGTCGAGATAGATCTCGCCCAGCGTCAGCTTGGCGGCCTGCATCGGCAGCGCGCGGTAGGCGTAGATCTGGTTCCAGTCGAAACCGGTGCTGCGATCGCCGGCCTGCTGATTGTAATTGGCCTGGTAGTCCGCGCGCAGGCGCCAGGGGCCCAGGTTGGCGCCCAGCGTGCCGTAGCTGCTCAGGTTCTGGGCGGTGTTGTTGTTGTGGCTCTGCTTGCCTAACTGGCCGCTCAGGTTGTAGTCCAGCAGCAGGCCGGGAATGCCGTCGTCCCACTGCTCGGGCGGCGTCCAGTCGGGATCGGAGTATTTCATCCACGCCTGCGGGATGGTGATCGCCAGCACGCCGCCGCCGATGCGATCGGAGATGGTCGCGCCTTTGATGCCGCGAATGTCGGCGCACTGGTTGTCGTGCCACAGGGTGATTTTTTTGGCCGCTTCTTCTTTCAACGCCATTTTTTCCACCAGGTCAGGCGGCAGGCACACCTGGCTGCCGCTCTTGTTATCCGGTGACGGGAAATACTGAATGCTGCGCTGGGGCAGCGTTTTCTGGTTGATCTTGATGTCCAGCAAATAAGCGCCGGGCATGACGTAGTCGGCGTCGGAGAAGCGCGAAAGATCCACTTTGCTGCGCTCGCCGATATCCAGGACGTCGGTATTGAATTCCGTGGCGGAAAATGCCGGACGCACCCAGAGGAAAGATAGAATGACGAGGAGAGGTAGGTGTTTCCGTGTCAGTAATGACGTCATAGCATAATCACTCATGGCAAGTCCGCGCCCAATAGCAGGTCATCCGTACGACCTGAATACGTAATGCTGTGCAGCGCCCGCCGGCGCTAGAGATAAGACAGGGTGAATTTGGCCAGAGAGCTGAAGCCGCCCGCCCGCGCCTTGTCGGGATGCAGGCGCAACTGCGCGCCAAAGCGCAGCGTGTTGTCGCCGGCGACGATCTGGTAATCCGCCGTCGTGCTGCCGAGCGGGATCGGCGTGCCGGCATCGTTCAACAGCTCGATAGCCACGCCCTGCGCCTCGCCGTAAACGCCGAGCAGGGAAGGATCCCCGCTGTCGGCGGTGCCGTCGAACGTGACGTTGGCCGCGCGATAGATGAAGTCAGGCTTCACCTGGCTGGCCAGCTCGCAGTTCACCAGTTTGATCGTGAAATGGCGGCGGCTGCCGATCAGCACCGACTGCCCATCCTGCGAGGCGTCGGTCATGGAAATCAGACCAAAATCGACGGTTTGATCCAGGCTGTCGCTGGCGATGCCGCACGGCGTTTCAACGATGGTGCCGCCCAGGCTGACTTTGCCGTGGCCCTGATTTTTCGCTGCCGCCGCCGCGCTGCCGACGCTTAGCGCGATGAGCAACAGGCCGCAAAGGCGGATAGTCATGCTGGCGTCTCCCTGTCTTTCCCTGTTCCCTTGCCGGTATCCTCGGCATGCAATAAAGCGGGGGATGCCCTGAGACATCCCCTGTGGGGTATTACAGGTAAGCCAGGGTGAAGTTCGCCACGCTGGTGAAGTCGCCCGGCACCACGGCGCTTGAGGCGCTGCTGCCCTGCAGATAAGCGGCGAATTTCAGCGAGTTGTCGCCGTCGTTCAGGCCCTGACCGTCGGTCGCGGTGCCCAGTTCCACCTCTTTGGAGTGCAGGTTGTCGTAGATCACGATGCCGGCGCCGGTTGCCGTGCCGCTCAGGGCCAGCAGTTTGTTGTTAACCGGATCAGGCGTGCCGGTAAAGGTCACTTTGACGTTTTTCATGGTGGAGATGGAGCAATCTTTCAGTTCGATGTTGAAAGGCTGCATGCTGGATTTACCCTGGTTGGCCAGGATGCGGCTGCTGATCTGGCCCATCGGCACGGTTTGGTCAACGGATTCCGGCGCGACGCTGCATGGCGCATCGATAATTTCGCCGGTAAAGGTGACTTTACCGCTGCCCTGATTAGATGCGGCATGAGCAACAGATGCGGAAGCGAAAGCAATCATGGTTGCCAGCATTAATTTATTCAGTTTCATTTCTCAGGTTCCTGTAGAGAGTTTTTAAATAAAAAGAACAGCACATCTAAATCCCCCGCGGCGGTGGCAACGCCATGTCGCCGCCCGTGCGGTTGGAGCCAGATCCTTTTGCTCTGGGCAATACGCCGATATCCGTTATTTATGAGAAATAACGAGATTTGGAAAATCGATAATGGATTTTCTGGTAAATAAAATACGTTTTTTACGTGTGGCGTGTTGCTGGGAATATTCTTGCAAATAATAGTATTGCTTGGAAATAGATTTTATTAAATTAAGTCAAATTCAGAATATAAAACCAAAAGGAAAAAGAAATATATTTGCTTTAAAATCAATAGATCGTATACAAATATTATCCAGTATAAATCACTATATAAATAACGATATGCGAGATATTAGATCGGGGGAAATAGGGTGACACCTACAATTCACAATATTGTTTTGCTAATATCGCTCTGAGGCAGCAGATGATGCATTTCCCTTTAGAAACAAAATATAAAACATAATTTATTGTTTTTATTGTTATTTCATGGTTGTTTGTTCATGAGGGAATGGGGTTTCTTATTCGCGTTTAGCCAGCGTTTAGACCTAATTGGTTAACAATTAAATAACAATTGCACCGGTAGTGAATTATTCTATCGCATTGCGTGATAGGGATTTTTTGCTACCTAACCCATTTTGATTAATCAAATTAAGGCATGTGCTGCTGCCGTTCGCCACATAATGATGACCTAAGTGACAATTAAAGGATTATAAACGGAATGATAACGATGATTAATGCTTGCGGCGGGCGCCGTTGGGTGGGATTGACCCTATTTCTGCTGTCTCTTATGGCGCTTTCTGGCTGTGCGGGCGGGAGCAAGACAAAACTGAATTCCGTGAAAAAAATCTCACAGAATAATCCTAATGATAAATCCGATGAGCAACGCATCGCGCTTTGTCAGCAGCGGGTTAATTCATTAAAGAATATTAATCCGCAAAGTTACCAAAAACGCATCGCCTATTTTAATGGCCTGCTTTCCAACGCTTCCGGATATGCCGGGGTGCGCGGCAATGTGGATGAGAGTACCCGTAAAGCGATTGATGCTCTTTATCAATATAAAACCGAGAAATTCTGCGCTGACGTCGAGCATGAGCTGATGTCCGATCTGTCCAGCCGGGTTGAGAATCTGTAGCCATGAAGCGATGCGCGCAAGGATGGGCGATGGGGCTTTTGCTGTTGGCGGCGAGCGGGGCCGCTTGCGCCGCCGATGACGGCATTCCCGCGCTGTTGAAGTTTGCCGAACAGCGGCAGGCGCCACCGGCCGCGCCCAGGGAAGATACCGCGCGTAAATCGGCGTCAGCACCAGCCGCCAAACCGGCCGCAGACAGCGCTCGTTTAACGTCGTTGCAGCACTCTGTGCAACAGCAGGCAGAGAAAATCCGTCAGCTGGAGCGGCAGTTGGCGGCGGCTCAGGCCGCCGCGGCGCCGAAACGGGAACCGGCCGTCGTCGATATTCGGCCGCTGGCCGATGCCCTGAAGGGATTGCGGCAGGCCGTTGCGCCGGTGCCTGAAGTGAGCGTGCTGGCCGCTTCGTTAACGCGGGCCGAACAGCGCAGCGCAAGTTTGGCGACGCAGCTGGCGCAGCAGCAGCGGCGGGTGGAGACCTTGCTGGCCGAACGGCAGCAGGCGGCCGAGCCGCCTGCGCTGGCCAGCGCGGCGGACAAGCAGGCGTATGCCGCCGGCGTGTCGCTCGGACGCGACATTCTGCATCTGCAGCAGGAGAACCGGCGCGCGGGTCTGGAAGCGGATACCCAGCTGTTGCTGGCGGGCATCGCCGATACCCTGGCCGGGCGATTGCGGCTCGATGAAGCCGCCATCGACGGCGCGCTGCACACGGCGCTGCACACGGCGCAGCAGCGGTTGCAGCAGGCGCTACAGACGCAGGCGCCGCCTCGGGATGACAACGCCTACCTGGCCAATTTCGTTCGCCAGGAGGGGGTCAAGCAGGATGCGCTCGGTTTCTATTACCGGGTGGACTATGCCGGCAGCGGGGCGATCGGCGCCGACGATCGGGTGGATATCGTGGTGCGCGAAAGCCTGACCGACGGCCGGGTAGTCAAAGACATGGAGCTGGCGGGGACGGTGATCTCGCAGCCGTTGACGCGCTACCCGCCGCTGTTTCGCGCGGCTATCGAGAAGCTGCAGCGTCACGGTGCGATCACGCTGGTGGTGCCGCCGGCGCTGGCGTACGGCAAACAGGGCAACCCGCCGGCGATCCCCCCGAATGCCACCATGATTTACACCCTGCGCATCGCTGACGTGCAGCCGTGAGCGGGGTGCTCAGCAGTAACCACTCAGGAGGAATGCTATGGCCAAGGCGCCGAAAACGTTTGAAAGCAGAAAATCGCTGATGCTGAATGTGTTGCAAGGATTGTGCAGGGAGCGTGTGGAAGGATCTGGGGGCCATCATCCCCCGCCGGAGCAGTGGCCGAAGACGCGCGAGCTGGCGGATAAATGCGGCGAAAATATTTATACCACCCGCACCCTGCTGCTGGCGCTGGAAAAGGAGGGTAAGGTTCACTGCACCCACCGCAGCATCAACAATTCTCTCCGCTGGTACAGCTGCGACGAACAGGCAGCGATAAAAAAAGAGTGATTCGACCCTGGCGGTCGCTTTTGACTATTCCTACAGCTAATCATTAATTAAATTTATCATTTGGCGGGGCGTTTCGCTCCGTCAATCCTTCCCCTTCGTTCGCTGCCATCCGCACAGCCATTGCTAAGATGTTTTTGGCGGCCATATACTTATCGCTCAGACGGGAACAGGTATAGGGAGCCGGCATCGTAATGAAGGAAAAGAAAGACATACTGAGATTGGATGATATTCATTATCAAATAGACAGCCAGGTGATCCTGGATTCCGTCTCTTTCACGCTGGGTGAAGGCGAGTTCAAACTGATCACCGGACCTTCCGGCTGCGGGAAAAGCACCCTGCTGAAAATCATCTCTTCCTTAATGGATCCGACCAGCGGAAAGCTCTATTTCGACGGCCAGGCGATCGACGAGATGTCGCCGGAGGCGTATCGCAAGCAGGTCTCTTACTGCTTCCAGACGCCGTCACTGTTCGGCAATACGGTTTACGACAATCTGGCGCTGCCCTACCAGATCCGCCAGGAACCGCCGGCCGAGCGAAAAATGAAGGCCGATCTGGCGCGTTTCGGGCTGCCGGAGGCGATGCTGACCAAAAGCATCAATGAACTGTCCGGCGGGGAGAAGCAGCGGGTATCCCTGATCCGCAACCTGCAGTTTATGCCCCGGGTGCTGTTGCTCGATGAGATCACCAGCGCGCTGGACGAGGAAAACAAACGTAACGTCAATGAGATAGTGCATCAGCTGGTGGCGGAACACCGGCTGGCGGTGCTGTGGGTGACGCACGATACCGAAGAGATAGCGCATGCGGACGAAGTGATCACCCTGCGCGCGCACGGCGCCGAGCAACAGGAGCAACAGCATGAATCAGCATAACATCACCAACGAATCCTTGGGCTTGTCGATGGTGCTGGTGGTGGTCGCCATCCTGATCAGCCACCGGGAAAAGCTGGCGCTGGAAAAGGACATTATCTGGAGCATCTGCCGCGCGGTGGTGCAGCTGATCATCGTCGGCTACGTGCTGAAGTATATTTTCGACCTGGATAACGCCGTTCTCACCGTGTTGATGGTGCTGTTCATCTGCTTTAACGCGGCTTACAACGCCAAGAAACGCAGCAAGTACGTCGAACACGCGTTCGTGACGTCGTTTATCGCCATCACCACCGGCGCGGTGCTGACGTTGGCGGTGCTGGTATTGACCGGCTCCATCGAATTTACGCCGATGCAGGTGATCCCCATCTCCGGGATGATCGCCGGCAACGCCATGGTGGCGGTGGGGCTGTGCTACACCAACCTCGGCCAGCGTTTCAAAGGCGAGCAGCAGAAGATTCAGGAGATGCTCAGCCTGGGGGCGACGCCCAAGTTCGCCTCGGCGGCGCTGATCCGCGACAGCATCCGCGCTTCGCTGATCCCGACCGTGGACTCGGCGAAAACCGTTGGGCTGGTCAGCCTGCCGGGCATGATGTCCGGGCTGATCTTTGCCGGCATCGACCCGGTGAAAGCGATCAAATACCAGATTATGGTGACCTTTATGCTGCTTTCCACCGCCAGCCTGTCGACCATCATCGCCTGCTATCTGGCTTACCGTAAGTTTTACAATGCGCGCCACCAGCTGGTGGTCGGCAACCTGAAGTAACGCCATGAAAAACGGCCTCCGCGGAGGCCGTTTTTTTTACCCTTGCAGCAGGGCGATGCTCTGGCGGATTTCCCGTTCGATATCCGCTTCGCTCCAGCCGTCCAACTGCGAAGAGAAGGGCTCGAAGGCATAGACGCCGGTGTAGCCCAGGCGTTCCAGGTTCTGTACCTGGCGGCGGCTTTCCAGCCGATCGCCCGCGCTCAGCATGATGCGCTCTTCATCGCTCAGCGCGCCTTTATCCCGCCCATCCTCCACGCCGGACAGATGCACCAGGCCGATCTGCGCCACCTGGATCTGCGCGTCGAAGTCGGCTTGCGCCACACCGCTCAAATAGTGGTGGAAAGTATCGAGCACGATGCGGTATGGCGCGCCCGAATCGCGGATGATCGCCTGGGTCAGCAGCGACGATCGCAACGAGCTGATGCCGAAGCCCAGCGGCTCGACGTATCCCTGCACGCCGTAGCGGGCAAACAGCGGCGCCAGCAGACGCAACGCGGCGAGGGTATCGTCCCGTTTTTGCTGCTCGCTGCGCGTGTCGTCGGCGCTGCAGTGCGGGCACAGCACCAGCGCCCGGCTGTGGATGGCCTGCGCCTGCGCCAGCAACGCTTCGGCGCGCTGCTGCAGCGCCGCCGGGTCATCCATCTGATTGAACATGCCGAGGGCGTTGATCGTGACGATTTCAATGCCGTATTGCGCGGCGAGCGCGTTGAGCTGCGCGTCGCTCAGATCGTCGGTCACCTTGCCGCTGGGCATGTCATTGCGCAGCTCAACTTTGCTGAGCCCGCAGCGTTTCACCAGGCGGAAAAAATTGTCCAGATCGAGATTCGGCGCGATCTTGCGGTTAATGCAGAAGCGGTCCAGCGCAATGTTCATGGGGCATGACTCCAGCGATAAGGGGTGAGAGATCAGGATTTGCCGTTTTCCAGCGGCAGCGGCTTGCCGTCGGGCAGGGATTGACGGTGGCGTTTGGCCAGCACCACCTGTTCCATTTTTTCCAGCGAGACGCCTTTGGTTTCAGGAATATAGCGGCCGATAAACCAGTAGCTGAACAGGCAGCAGGCGGCAAAGATCCACATCGGGAAGGCGCCGTGGAAATGCGAGAATAGGTAAGGGTGGTCGTTGATCATCGGGAACGACTGCGACACCGCAAAGTTGGCGACCCACATGCAGCCGACGGCGATGCTCATCCCCTGTGCGCGCATGCGGTTTGGGAAGATTTCCGACACCAGCACCCAGGCGCCGACGCCCCAGGACAGCGCATAAAACACCATGAAGAACAGCATGCCGAACAGCGCGAAATAGCCGGTGGCCTGCGTGTAGAGCGCGTACGAGGTGAGCAGCAGGCCGGCGATGGCGCCCAGCGTGCCGTAACGCATCAGCGGAATGCGGCCCATGCGATCCATCAGCATGGCACCGATGACCGAACCGACCAACTGCAGCACGCCGATCCAGATGGTTTGGAACAGCGCTTCCTGCGCGTTTTCGGTGACGGTTTTCAGCACCACCGGCGCGTAATACATCATCACGTTGACGCCGGTGACCTGCTGCAACATGGCGATCATGCAGCCGACGAACAGGATGAACCGCACCCGCACATCGCCGTAGTTCAGCTTCCGGTGCTGCTGCTGTTGATCCTGCTGCAGCGAGTCTTTGATTTCTTTCAGCAGATTCTGCGCGTGGGCGGCGTTGGAGACCTTGGTCAACATCGCCAGCGCCTGATCGTCGCGGCCCATCATCACGTTCCAGCGCGGCGATTCAGGAATGACGAACACCAGGATGCAGAACAGAATGCAGGGGATCACGCCCGAGGCGAACATCCAGCGCCAGCCCATTTCCACCAGCCAGGCTTCGCTGGCGATGCTGGCGATTTTGAAGTTGACGTAGAAAATCACGATTTGGCCGAAGACGATGGCGAATTGCTGCATGCTGAGCGCCCGCCCGCGCATGTCTTTCGGCGACACTTCCGACATGTACATCGGCGACACGGTGGCGGCAATGCCGACCGCCAGCCCGCCGATGATGCGGTAGATGACGAACCAGGTGAAGGTTGGAGCCAATGCGGCGCCGACGGCGGACACGGTGAACAGCAGCGCCGCCAGCATCAGCGCCTTTTTACGGCCCCAGCGCGCCGCCAGCGGCCCGGCGGCGAAGGCGCCGACCACGCAGCCGATCACCACGTTGGAGACGGCCCAGCCGGTTTCGGCCGGGCTGAGATCGAAATAGGCTTTCAACGCTTCGATCGCGCCGGAGATCACGGCGGTATCGTAGCCGAACAGAATGCCGCCCAGGGCGGCGATGCCGCAAATTCGCAATATGTAGCCGGTATTGTGCTTACGCTGATATGACATGTGTTGCTCCGATTTTTATCCTGGCTTCCGTCCGCACGGTTGGGTTGTCGGGAAGAGGGCGAGCGGAAGGGTGTGAACCGTGCCTGTCATCAAGGCGATGTCGTCGATAAATGCTGGAACAAACAAGAACATTTATTTCATAATTAGTGAATAATGGAATATTGATTTTTAGATCCAGTTCAAAAAAAACCGTCGCGAGCGATTCGGGCACCTTGGGCGCTCGAGGGCGTGCGGTAACGGCGGCAGGGCAGGCGCAGTGCGGTTTTCTGTAGCAAAGTCAGTGTGTATTACCCCAACTTTCTCCGCCGCAGTTGCGCTTTCCCTTGCACGGCAATGCAAGCGCCAACCCGATCGACACCGCAAAATTGCGACCTCACGCACTAAAAACAAATTTTTCAAAACAATTTATTTGAAACTTTTTTTTCAATGAAATAGAGTTTGCTGCATCCGGTCAGGATTTAGCCGGCTTGCCGACGGGGTTTGGCGAGCGGGACGATTAACGCCGCGCCGCCTGGGTGTGGCCAGGCGACAGCGGACTTGAAAAGAGGGCGTGACATGAAAACCGTGGGTAACTTTATTGACGGGCAGGTGTGCCTGAGCAGCAGCAATCAAACCGTCGACGTGCACAACCCGGCCAGCGGGCAGGTTGAGCGGCGCGTCACGCAGAGCACCGCCGCCGAAGTCAAGCAGGCCATCGACGTGGCCCATCGGGCGTTCGCCGACTGGTCGCGCACCACGCCGCTGCGCCGCGCGCGCATCATGTTCAATTTCAAGGCGCTGCTGGAACAGCACCGCGACGAGCTGGCCGAGCTTATCGTCAGCGAACACGGCAAAGTGTATTCGGATGCGCTGGGCGAACTGACGCGCGGCATGGAAGTGGTCGAATTTGCCTGCGGCATCCCGCATCTGATCAAGGGCGAGTACTCGCCGGACGTCGGCAGCGGCGTCGACAGTTTCTCGCTGATGCAGCCGCTGGGCGTGGTGGCGGGCATTACCCCGTTCAACTTCCCGGCGATGGTGCCGATGTGGATGTTCCCTATCGCGTTGGCCTGCGGCAATACCTTTATCCTCAAGCCGCCGGCGCTGGTGCCTTCGGCCTCGGTGCGCCTGGCGGAGCTGCTGAAAGAAGCCGGCCTGCCGGACGGCGTGTTCAACGTGGTGCACTGCGCCAATGAAGACGCGGCGCAGCTGTGCACCGATCCGCGCATTCAGGCGGTGAGCTTCGTCGGTTCCTCCACCGTGGCGGAACATATCTATACCACCGCCAGCGCGCACGGCAAGCGGGTACAGGCCTTCGGCGCGGCGAAAAACCAGGCGATCATCATGCCGGACGCCGATCTGGACGCCACGGTCAATGCGCTGATGGGCGGCGCGTTCGGCTCTGCCGGCGAGCGCTGCATGGCGTTGCCGATCGCCGTGGTGGTCGGTGACGACACCGCCGACAAACTGATCGCCAAACTGAAGCCGCTGATCGCGCAGCTGCGCGTCGGGCCGGGCTTGCAGCAGGGCGGCGAAGAGAATGAAATGGGGCCGCTGGTATCGTCCGCTCACCAGAAAAAGGTGCTGGGCTACATCGATCTGGGCGTGGAAGAAGGCGCCACCCTGGTGGCCGACGGCCGCAATTATCAGGTGCCGGGCTATCCTGAAGGCTACTACGTCGGCGGCACGCTGTTCGACCATGTGAAGCCGAACATGCGCATATACCGCGAAGAGATCTTCGGGCCGGTGCTGGGCATCGTGCGGGTGCCGGACTATCGCACCGCCATCGACACGGTTAACGGCCACGAGTTTGGCAACGGCAGCGCCATCTTTACCGGCAGCGGCCACTACGCGCGCCAGTTCGTGCAGGAAGTGCAGGCCGGGATGGTCGGCGTCAACGTGCCGGTGCCGGTGCCGATGGCGTTCCACAGCTTCGGCGGCTGGAAGCGCTCGGTGTTCGGCGCGCTGAACGTGCACGGCACCGACGGCGTGCGTTTCTACACGCGCATGAAGACCGCCACCGCGCGCTGGCCGGCCGGGCAGCAGACGGTGTCTGAATTCAGCATGCCGACGCTGGGTTAAGCGATCGCAGAGTATGAGCGGGCCGTTGCTCCATGGGGGCAGCGGCCTTTGCACGGGGAGTTAACAGGAGAATCGAAATGTCTTCACTGCTTGCCAAATGTCAGGCGCCGAACGCCGAGGGGCGTATCCAGCACGTGACGCCGGAAAATGCCGGTTGGGGCTATGTCGGCTTTGACGTTTACCGCCTGGCCGCCGGGCAGTCGCTGCAGCTGGAGTGCGGTGACAAGGAACTGTGTCTGGTACTGGTGGCCGGTATCGCCTCCGTCGCCACGCTGCGCGCCGAATACCCGCATATCGGCAAACGCATGAGCCCGTTCGAGCGCACGCCGCCTTACGCGGTGTACGTGCCGCACCACGATCGCATCGACGTGCGGGCAGAAACCGATCTGGAGTTGGCGGTGTGCAGCGCGCCCGGCAGCGGCCACCTGCCTTCACGCCTGATCACGCCGGCGGAAATCGGCGTGGAGCGGCGCGGCAAGGGGCGCAACCAGCGGTTGGTGCATAACATTCTGCCGGACAGCGAGCCGGCCGACAGTCTGCTGGTGGTGGAGGTTTACACCGACGAGGGCAATACCAGCTCCTACCCGAGCCACAAGCACGATCAAGAAGACTCGCCGGACGAGACCTATCTCGAAGAAACGTACTATCACCGCATTCAGCCGGAGCAAGGGTTCTGCATGCAGCGCGTCTATACCGACGATCGCACGCTCGACGAATGCATGCCGGTCTACAATCGCGACGTGGTGAAAGTGCCGCGCGGTTATCATCCGGTGGCGACCCTGGCGGGCTACGACAGCTATTATCTCAACGTGATGGCCGGGCCGGTGCGGCAGTGGAAATTCACCTGGGAAAAAGACCACGCCTGGATTAACGGCGACGCCTATCCCGCCGCGCAGTAAGCGCTTGAGGCCCGGCTTGCCGGGCTTTCTCTTTATCAGGGGATAAATTTGACCTAAATTTGCCCTCTATCCTTGCTCAAATGATAACCTGTCCGCACACGATTGCTCCCTGGCTGAGTGAATCTAACGAACCGCTGTTATGCAGTGAGAATGCCGGTACACAGGAGGAAAAACTATGACAACCACCATGTCTCAAAAAGCGGCGCGCGAAGGATTAGGTTCGCCCGATCTGTTTGAAGGCGGGGTTTACGTCACAAAAAATGGTGTTGCCGAGCTGTTTGTACAAACGGCGGCTGAGAGAGGGGCCGAAATACGGGAACGCAATCTCGAGCGCCAGTCCAACGCGTTGTTGAAACTGACTATGATGGCGAAGCAAGAGATTAAAAATCAGCGCGGTCTGTCGCCCGAAGAAACCTTGCAGCGGCTGCGTGACGCGCGGAAATAGACCCGAGGTGCAGGATGCCCCAGGAAATACGTTTTACCGTCGCGCCGGCGGCGGAATGGAGCCTGAAAGACATCGAGTCTTATAAGAGCGGAACGATAGGGGCCGTCGCAGCCGGGATGTTCGTGGACAATCAGTTGTTATCGTCCCTAGCGGCAAATTGCCGACGATCCCGCCCGCTACCGCTTCAACGCCGTGCTGGCGGGCATGGGAGTGCGGTTGCACGAACGATTGGATCCCGACAGCGAATACCGCGTCATCTATGACTACGACGGCCAAACGGTGGAGATTCTGCTTTTCATCAGCATGAAGCAGGATCTGGAAAGCGCGCTCTACCGCTATTTGTTGCTGCAATAATCCCGCCGCGCCCGAGCCTGTCGGGCGCGTTCACATCCGCCTTACTCGTCCCGGGCGTTATTCAGCGCCAGCGAGACCGCCAGCGTCTGCGCCAGGCACATCGAGGCCACCTGCGAACGGAACCCGTCCACCTGCGCTTCGCGCACCACGAAACAGACGTCGCTGAACGCGGCCAGCGGGCTGACCTGGCTGTCGGTGATGGCGATCTGCTGCGCGCCGCGCTTGGCGCCCAATTCCACCAGTTCCACCGCCTCGCGGGCGTACGGCGAATAGCTGATGGCGATCACCACGTCTTTCGGTTTCACCATGCTCAGCTGTTCGGTGAACATGCCGCCCAGGCCGTCGATCAGAAATGCGCGGCGCTCCAGATGGCGCAGCGCATAGGTGAGGTAGGAGGCGACGCTGAACGAGCGGCGCAGGCCGATCACGTAGATGTTTTCGGCGTTGTTGAGCAGTTCGACGGCGCGATCCAACTGCTCGGGGGCAATCTGCATCGCCAGCTGCTGCAGCGCCTGCGCATTGACCATGGTGAATACGTTGAGAATCTCCGCCGGCTTCTCCGGCGCGACGTTGTCGTCGGTAGAGGTTTGGCGGAACAGGCGCGCGCGCTCGGTATAGTTTACCGTTTCTTCCATCAGATGCTGACGGAACACCTGCTTCATTTCGTTGAAGCCGCTGAAGCCGAAGGCGTTGGCGAAACGGATCAAGGTGGAAGGCGGCACGCTGGCCTGTGCGGCGATGGAGGCAACGGTATCGAAAGCGATGCTGTTACTGTTATCCAAAATATAGCGCGCCACCTGCTTCAAACGCTTGCTCAGCGTTTCATAACGGTGGCGGATCTCGTCCTGTAACAGCGAAAGTTGAGTTGGGTTGTTCATCCATTCGGCTCGCAGTGGGGTGAAGGCGCATTGGCCTGATGCCTGAAATATTGACAGGGTATTTTAACAGACGGAGCGGAAATTTCATTTCCTCAAAAAGCGATTTATTCGATCGCACATTGCGCGACTTCACAGAAAAGGGGCAAAAAAATCCCCTTAAAGCGGCGAAATGGCCTTAAGGGGACGTGAACCTGCTGTTGCTGTCAGTGCGTGCCGCCCGCCTGCGGACGGTACTGGCGCCAGAAACCGATCAGCGTCAGGTATTTTTGTTTCACCTGCTCGATCAGGGCCGCGTCGTCGATTTCCCCCTGCAGCCAGCGGCGCGAAGGTTGGCCGAAAATGGTGCGGCCGACGGCGAAACCTTTCACCCAGCGCGCATCCGCGGCGGCGGCGAAGCCCGCCTTCAGCACCGCCTCCGGGGAGTCGAGCCCCAGGATCAGCACGCCGCGGCAGAAGGGATCGTAGGTGTCGATCAGGGCACCGACCTGCCGCCAGTTTTCTGCGCTCAGCGGTGGCAGTTTCCACCAGTCCGGCTGAATGCCCAACTGGTAGAAGTGTTCAATCATCTCCAGGTAATAGCGTTCGTCTTTGTCGGCGTTGCTGTCCGGCAGGATCACCTCCAGCAGCAGCTCGTGGCCGGATTTACAGCAGCCGCGGTAGACGTCGGCGATCAGCTCATCCTGTTCGCGGCGCAGTTCCTCCGCATCGTGCGGGTGATAAAACACCAGGCACTTCACCACGTGCTCCTGCGGCCAGTCGATCAATTGCGAACCGATATTGCCGTGCTCCAGACGCAGCGGGCGCGAGCTGGGCAGCTCCACCGGCCGGCCGATCCACCATCCCCGGCCAGTGATCTCGTTCAGCGCCGCCTGCCCGTAGGTGGTGTCGGCCAGAATGCCGCTGTTGCCGTTGAGGCCGGCCTGCGCGGCAGCCTGTTGCGCCGCGGTGAGCAGCAGGGTCTTCAGGCGCGGAATGCGTTCCTCGCCGACGCCGGCTTCGCGCGCCATGTCCGCCAGTTGCTTGCGGTGATCGAAGGCGAACACGCACAGTTCCGGCCACTGCTGCTTGCGGGTGGTGACCCGGTGCAGGTGGTTCAGGCGCGCGTCGCGGTCCGGGCGCGTGACCTGCTGTTCACGCTGCAGGTAGTCGTCCAGCTCCCGTTTGGTCGGCATCGCCGGCGCGCAGCCGTGGCGCGAAACCACCAATGCGCCGCAGGCGTTGGCGTAGCGGCAGGCCTGCTCCCAGCCCTCATCGTTCAGGTAGCCGCGAAGCAGCCCGGACATAAAGGCGTCGCCGGCTCCCAGCACGTTCAGCACTTCAACCCGCACACCGGCGTGCAGCTTCACCTGCGCCCAGTCGTCGGCGATTTCACCTTCGAACACCGAGCAGCCCTGCGCGCCGCGCTTGCACACCAGCGTGGCCGCGGTAGTCCGGCGCACGTTTTTCAGCGCCGTCAGCGTGTCGGTGCTGCCGCCGGCGATATGAAATTCCTCTTCGGTGCCGACGATCAGATCGAAATGGTGCAGCACCTCCTGCAGTTCGCGGGTCACCTGGTCTGATTCCACAAAGCGGGTTTCGCCGTCGCCCAGCGACGTCAGCCCCCACAGTACCGGGCGGTAATCGATGTCGAGCGCGGTGCGCAGGCCGTGGCGGCGCGCATACTCCAGCGCCTTCAGCACCGCGGCGCGGGTGTTCGGGTGCGACAGGTGCGTGCCGGTGATGGCCAGCGCGCGGGAGGAGGCGATGTAGGCCTCGTCGATGTCGTCCGGCGTCAGCGCCATGTCCGCGCAGTTTTCGCGGTAGAAGATCAGCGGGAAGGTTTCCTGATCCTTGATGCCGAGGATCACCAGGCCGGTTAATCGTTGCTTGTCGGTGATCAGACAGCGGGTATCGGCCCCGACGCGCTGCAGCTCTTCTCGCAGAAAGCGGCCCATGTGTTCATCGCCGACGCGGGCCAGCATGCCGGATTTCAACCCCTGAATGGCGGTGCCATAGGCCACGTTGCCGGAAGAGCCGCCGAGGTATTTGGCGAATGTGCCGGCGTCTTCCAGACGCGCGCCGATCTGCTGAGCATAGAAATCGACGGCGATGCGCCCGAGACAAATGACATCAAGCTGTTTTTGTTGTGTAGCCATACCCGTTTCCTTCTGTTAAGCAAAACTCCGGCGGCGGCCCGAGCGTGGCGCCCTGCAGGAAGCATGGGGACAGTATGGGGAATGAAAATTTCAATTTCAATATGAAATGAAATTTACACCCCAAAAATGTGATGCGTTTAAAACATCGACAGAGGCGTGGGAAAAGGCGATGAATCGGCTGCGCAAGGGCCGCTGAGGCCGAACATAAAAGGGGGATGAGGGCAGGGGAAAAGGCTGTCAGCCCATGTGCCAACGACTTTTATCGGCCGGTGCGCGGCACGAAGCCCATGAAGGCTGAACCACAAGATGAAACGGGCTTTTCATGCAATATGCGATCTTTATCGCAAAATGAAATGTTTCTTCTGTAATGTGATTTTATGAAAAATATATTTGTTTATAATCGCTTCACGTTTCAGGTTGTCGACTTCGTGAGCAGCGCGGGCATCGCCTGCTCAAGATAATAGCTGCCGCCGCGTAACACAAACACGGGATTGTCGGCTCGGCATGAGCGCTTTCCGGGGCGGCCCTTAATCTAAAGGGTGGGTAAATGGGCAAGATCAGGTTAACCATGGCGCAGGCGCTCGTCAGATTTCTCGATAACCAGTATCTGCTGGCCGACGGCGTGGAAACCAAATTCGTCGCGGGCATTTTCGCGATTTTCGGCCACGGCAATGTGCTGGGGCTGGGGCAGGCGCTGGAACAGGATAGCGGCGATCTGCGGGTGCACCAGGGCCGCAACGAGCAGGGGATGGCCCATGCGGCGATCGGCTTCGCCAAACAGAAGCTGCGCCGGCAAATTTACGCTTGCACCTCATCGGTCGGCCCCGGCGCCGCCAATATGATCACCGCCGCGGCCACCGCCACCGCTAACCGCATTCCTTTATTGCTGCTGCCGGGCGACGTTTACGCTTCCCGCCAGCCGGACCCGGTGTTGCAGCAAATCGAACAGTCTTACGATCTCAGCATCAGCACCAACGACGCATTCCGTGCGGTGAGCAAGTACTGGGACCGCATCGTGCGGCCGGAACAGCTGATGAGCGCCTGCATCAACGCGATGCGCGTGCTGACCGATCCGGCGGAAACCGGCGCGGTGACGCTGTGTCTGCCGCAGGACGTGCAGGGGGAAGCCTACGACTACCCCGACTATTTCTTCCAAAAACGCGTGCACCGACTCGATCGCCGCCCGGCGACCGATGGCATGTTGGCGGACGCCTTGGCGCTGCTGACGGCCAAACGCAAACCGCTGCTGGTGTGCGGCGGCGGCGTGAAATACTCGCAGGCTGGGCGGGCGCTGCGCGAATTCGCCGAGCGCTTCGGCATTCCGTTCGCCGAAACCCAGGCCGGCAAAGGCACGGTATCGAGCGACCATGAATTCAACCTCGGCGGCATCGGCGAAACCGGCTGCCTGGCGGCCAACACGCTGGCCCGGCAGGCCGATCTGGTGATTGGCGTCGGCACCCGTTATACCGATTTCACCACCTCGTCCAAATGGTTGTTCCAAAATCCGAGCGTCAGCTTCCTCAACATCAACGTCAGCGCCTTCGACGCCGGCAAGCTCGACGGCGTGCAGGTGTTGGCGGACGCCCGCGAGGCCCTGAGCGAACTGGGCGCGCTGCTGGCGCAGGCCGATTATCGCGCCGGCTGGGGCGACGCCATCGCCGCGGCGCGCGGCGCCCAGCGTGAAGAGACCGAGCGGGTTTACGCGGTGGAATACAGCGGCGCAGGCTTTGTGCCGGAGATCGACGATCACCTCGATCGCGAGCGGGTGTTCGCCGAATTTATCGCTCAGACCGACTCGGCGATGACGCAAAGCCGGGTGCTGGGGGTGCTGAATCGCGAGCTGCCGCCGGACAGCGTGATCGTCGCCGCCGCCGGCAGCCTGCCGGGCGATCTGCAGCGGGTGTGGCACAACCGCGGCGAGCACGGTTACCACGTGGAATACGGCTACTCCTGCATGGGGTACGAGGTGAACGCCGCATTGGGGGTCAAGCTGGCCGAGCCGCAGCGTGAGGTGTACGCGATGGTGGGTGATGGCGCGTTCATGATGCTGCATTCCGAGCTGGTCACCTCGATTCAGGAAGGCTGCAAGATCAACGTGGTGCTGTTCGACAACATGACCAACGGCTGCATCAACAACCTGCAGATGGAACACGGCATGGACAGCTACACCACCGAATTCCGCTTCCGCAATCCACAGGGCGGCAAGCTCGACGGCAAGCTGGTGCCGGTCGATTTCGCCATGCTGGCGGCGGCTTACGGCTGTAAAACCTATCGCGTCACCACCGAGCAGCAGCTGCTCGACGCGCTGGCCGACGCCCGCAGGCAAACCGTGTCCACGCTGCTGGACATCAAGGTGCTGCCGAAGACCATGGTGCACAAGTATCTCAGCTGGTGGCGCGTGGGCGGCGCTCAGGTGGCCGACAGCGAAAAAATCGTCGCAGTGGCGCGCAAGCTGCAGGAAAACATCGATAAGGCGCGCGATTACTGATTCGTTTTCATACATTAATCTCGAGGGTAGCGAAAATGACATTGAACATTGGGGTTATCGGCACCGGCGCCATCGGCCGCGATCATATCCGTCGCTGCAGCAAAGTGTTGCAGGGCGCCCGCGTGGTGGCGGTCAACGACATCAACCGCGACAACGCCGCCAAGGTGGTGAGCGATCTGCAGCTGGATGCGCGGGTGTATGACAACGGCCACGATCTGATCAAGGCCGCCGACGTGCAGGCGGTGCTGGTCACCTCCTGGGGGCCGAGTCATGAAGAGTTCGTGCTGGCGGCCATCGCCGCCGGCAAACCGGTATTCTGCGAGAAGCCGCTGGCGGTGACCGCGCAGGGTTGCAAAAACATTGTCGACGCCGAAGCGAAGCACGGCAAACGGCTGGTGCAGGTCGGCTTCATGCGCCCCTATGATCAGGGCTATCGCGCGCTGAAACAGGTACTGACCAGCGGCCAGATCGGCGAGCCGCTGATGCTGCACTGCGCGCACCGCAACCCGACGGTCGGCGAGGCCTACACCACCGATATGGCGATCACCGACACCCTGATCCACGAAATCGACGTGCTGCGCTGGCTGCTCGACGACGACTATGTGTCGGTGCAGGTGGTGTTCCCACGCAAGAGCCCGAAGGCGTTCCCGCACCTGAAAGATCCGCAAATTGTGCTGTTTGAAACCGCCAAAGGGACGCGCATCGACGTCGAAATCTTCGTCAACTGCCAGTACGGCTACGACATTCAGTGCGAAGTGGTGGGGGAAACCGGCATCGCCAAACTGCCGGAACCGTCCTCGGTGCAGATGCGCAGCGGCGCCCGCCTGTCGACCGAAATCCTGACCGACTGGAAGGATCGCTTTATCGATGCCTATGACGTCGAGCTGCAGGGCTTCATCAACGACGTAGCCGCGGGCAAGTTGACCGGGCCTTCCGCCTGGGACGGCTACGCCGCCGCAGTAACCGCCGACGCCTGCGTGGCGGCCCAGCTCAGCGGCGAGATCGTGCCGGTGACCCTGCCGGCGCGCCCGGCGTTTTACGGTAAATAACCGCTCGCAGCGCGTAACCACGATTGCAGAGGAGTGACCATGAAGATCGCTTTTGATGTCGACGTTATCCGGGATTTGGGCGTCACCAAAATGGTTCAGCAGGTGGCGGACTGGGGCTACAAATACATCGAGCAGTCGCCGCACCCGCAGATCAACCCGTTTTACAAACATCCGAAGGCCAGCCGCGAAATCATGGCGGAGTATAAAAACGCCCTAAAAGCGACCGGCGTGGAGATCTCCTCATTTATCGTGGTGTATCGCTGGTCCGGTCCGGGGGAAGATCGCCGCCAGGCGGCGGTCAAAAACTGGAGGCGGATGATCGAAATCGCGGTGGAAATGGGCGTGCAGGTGATCAACACCGAGCTGGCCGGCAACCCCAACGAACCGGAGATCTGCGAGGAGTTGTGGTATCGCTCGATGGAGGAGCTGCTGCCGATCGTTGAGCGCGAGGGTATTCGTATGGAGATCCAGTCGCACCCGTGGGACTTCTGCGAGCTGAGCAACGAAACCGCCGATCTGGTGAAGTCGCTGCGCAGCGACCACGTCAAATACCTCTACAGCGTGCCGCACACCTTCTACTACGACAAGGGGCAGGGTGACGTAGCCGGCATGCTGCAGTACGCCGGGGACGATCTGTCCCACGTGCTGATCGCCGACACCATGAACCACACCAAGCATTGCCGTTATATCGTCAACCCGCCGGGCGTTGACGCCGCGGTGCACCAGCACGTCGGCATCGGCGAAGGCGAGGTGAATTTCGACGCCCTGTTCCAGACGCTGCGCGACATGGAATTTGCCAACCGCAGCTTCAAGGTCGGCGGCGAATCGATCATCTGCACCTCGCTGTTCGGCTACCCGGAAAAGATGCCGAGCCAGGCGGTGGCGACCAGAGAACGCATCGAAAGAGAGCTGTTGGGCAAATAATCTGATTCGGCTCGCCGGCGGCGTTTGTACCGGCGGCCCTGCAAGGACCGAGGCAACCATGAATAAAGACAACGTGAAATTGGCCATTGCGCCGATCGGCTGGACCAACGACGACATGCCCGATCTGGGCAAGGAGAACACCTTCCAGCAATGCGTCAGTGAAATGGCGCTGGCCGGTTTCACCGGCAGCGAAGTGGGCAGCAAATACCCGCGCGATCCGGCGGTGCTGAAACCGATGCTGGATATTCGCGGCATCCAGATCTGCAACGCCTGGTTCAGCACCTTTTTCGCCGACGGCCAGAAAGACAAAACCATTGATGAATTTATCAACCACATGAATTTCCTGCATGCCATGGGCGCCAGGGTGATTGGCTGCTCAGAGCAGAGCAAGAGCATTCAGGGCACCACCAAAGGCGTGTTCGAAGAGAAGCCGTACTTCAGCGATGAAGAGTGGCAGCGCGTGGCCGACGGTTACAACGAGCTGGCGAAGATCGCCGCCGATAAAGGCATGCAGGTGTGCCTGCACCACCACATGGGCACCGGCATTCAGACCACGGCCGAAATCGATCGCTACATGAGCATGGTCAACGACGACGTTTACCTGCTGTTCGATACCGGCCACGCCTACTATTCGGAAGGCAGCCAACAGGCGATGATGGCGATCCTGGAAAAGTATCTGCCGCGCATCAACCATGTCCACCTGAAGGACGTGCGCGATGAGGTGGTGGCGGAAGTGAAGGCCAACAAGCTGAGCTTCCTCGACGGCGTGAAGAAGGGCACCTTCACCGTGCCGGGTGATGGCGTGATCGACTTCAGGCCGGTGTTCAAGCTGCTGGACGAGCGCGGTTACAAAGGGTGGATGGTGGTGGAGGCCGAGCAGGATCCGGCGCTGGCCAACCCGTTCGAGTATGCGGTGAAGGCGCGCCGTTATATTCGGGAAACCGCCGGCATTTAGGCGGTGGGGGGCAATAAAGATCGAGGGGCGCCGCCGGCGCCCCTTTTTTGATGGCGGCGCGTTAGCCGCCGAGCGTTTGCCAGGTTGTGACCTGGCTGCCCGGCCACGGCGTGGCGGCGTATACGCCCCGGGCGATCGCCCGAGCGAGGGTGTCCGCCGCCAGCGCGCCGATCTGCAGCACCGCCAGTTCGCGGCTGCCCTGTACCTCGCGCTGCCCGGTGGACAGGGCGAACACCACGTCGCCGTCAAACGGGCTGTGCAGCGGGCGAATAGCGCGCGCCATGCCGTCTTGCGCCATGATGGCCACCCGTTTCAACTCCACCCGCGTCAGCGCCAGATCGGTGGCGATGCAGGCCAGGGTGGTGTTCTTTCTGCCGCCCTGCGGCTCTTGCACCATCCAGTCTTCGCCCTGCGCGCGCAGTTGCGCCAGCGCCGTCGCGCCGCCGTTGCCGAATTCACCGTCAATTTCATAGGGCGTCGCCCAGAAGGCGCGGGTGCCGGGCGCTACCACCGCTCCCAGGCTGTTCACCGCCACCAGTGCACCGACGGTAGCGCCGCTGGCGGCAACGATCGATGCCGAACCGAGCCCGCCTTTCAGCTTGCCCATGCCGGTCATGGCGCCGTTGCCGGCGCCGACGGTGCCCAGTGGAAAGTCCAATCCAGCCTTGCCGACCGCGTCGATGCCCAGCTGGCGATACGGCGGCGTGAGCTGCCAGTTTTTGTCACCGCCGTTGGCCAGATCGTACAGGCAGGCGGTGGGCACGATAGGTGAGACCGGCACGCCGGGAGCCGGCCGCAGCGCATAGCCTCTGCCTTGTAGCCCGAGCCAGGCCGCGACGCCGTCCGCCGCCGCCAGGCCGTATACCGAACCGCCGCTGAACGTCAACGCATCGACGGTCTGTACCAAATTGTCTTCACCCAGCGCGTCGGTTTCCCGGGTGGCGGGGCCGCCGCCGCGCACGTCCACGGCGGCAATCGCCGGGCTGTCCGGCAGGATCACCGTCGCGCCGGTGCGCACCCGGCTGTCCTGCGCCACGCCGACCTTCAGGCCGGGCACATCGGTAATCAGGTTGCGGGCGCCAGGGCGCCCGGCGGCGGAAGTTGGCATAGCGGCACCTAATGGGGTGAAGGGGGAGAACATGCCGGCGGCGGTCAGGCCGGCCAGCGCGTGTAAAAAGGTTCGGCGGTTGATATTCAGGGGCCGGCGCAGCGGCCCCTGCGGGGGGATGAGATCACGCATCGCCGCGCGGCTGCCCGGAGCGAAAACGCGCCATATGGTAGGCATCGACCAGCACGCCGTCGCGAATGGCGAAAGCGCGGCTGGTGCCTTCAATCTCAAAACCGAACTTGCGATACAGCGCGATGGCCGCCGGGTTGTCGGTAAACACCGTCAGTTCGATGCGCTCGATGGCCGCCCAGTTGTCGCACAGGTCGATCATCGCCTGCATCAGGCGGCTGCCGACGCCTTTACCGTGGTAGCGCGGATCGACGCCGATGCCGAAGGTGGCCACGTGGCGGCGGCGAACGCGCTGATTCAGCATCACGGCTAACTGACCGACAAGCTGCCCGTCAACGAAGGCCGCCAGGTTATGCGTGCCCGGTTCGGGGTTGGCGAGGCGTTTCTGCCAGGACTCGACGGACGGTAGCGGGAGCTGCAGCGTATCGCGGTAGACGGGCGTCTGAGAATAAAGATGATGCAGAGCCTGCGCATCCGATGTTTCCACGTGGCGTATCACGATCTCGCTCATCTCGCTGCTCCTTTTGCTTACCGGTTGAATAACCTCTGAATTTATCCGTTTACTGCCTTGAGTCAATATTATTTCAACGGGTCAAAAAAAACGCTTTACAGGTGCGAATGATAATGATTATTATTGCGATGCGTTCCGGGGAGGGCATCAATCCTTGATACTCTCGCTGCGAAGGCACGACATTGCTCACATTGCTTCCAGTGTTTACTTAGCCAGCTCGGGTGCTGGCTTTTTTTTTTGCCCTTTTTCAGCCGGTTCCGCTTTCAACAAATCCGCTGCCCATCCGCTGTTTCATTCCATCGAAATTTTTGAACAGAGGCATGAGTTTTTTACGCTTTCTTATTCTGCTGGCAGGACTAGACTGTAAAAAAACATTGAGGAGAGTTGAAAATGATTTATGTACGTAAAGCGGAAGACCGCGGCCACGCCAATCATGGCTGGCTGGATAGCTGGCACACCTTCTCATTTGCCGATTACTACGATCCGAACTTTATGGGGTTCTCGGCGCTGCGAGTGATCAACGAAGATGTGATCGACGCAGGGCAGGGTTTCGGTACTCACCCGCATAAAGACATGGAAATCCTGACCTACGTGCTGAGCGGCACGGTGGAACATCAGGACAGCATGGGCAACAAGGAGCAGATCCAGGCCGGTGAATTCCAGATCATGAGTGCGGGCACCGGGGTGCGTCACTCTGAGTACAACGCTAATCAGGATCGTCCGTTGCACCTGTACCAGATTTGGATCATCCCGGATCAGGTCGGGCTGGAGCCGCGCTACGAGCAGCGCATGTTCGACGCGCCGCAGGGCCGTCAGCTGGTGCTGTCGCCGGATGCGCGTGACGGCTCGCTGAAGGTGTTCCAGGATATGACGCTGTCGCGTTGGGCGCTGAATAAGGGCGAGCAGGGGGAATGCCCGATTGCCGCCGGCCGTCGCGTTTGGATCCAGGTGGTGCGCGGCAAGGTCTCGGTCAACGGCCAGACCGCCGGCATCAGCGACGCGTTCGCGGTGTGGGATGAATCGGCGCTGACGATCCAGGCCGACGAAGAGAGCGAAATCCTGCTGTTCGATCTGCCGCCGGTGTGATTAAGCGGTAAATATCAAGGGCTCACGATGTGAGCCCTTGAGGTTAATGACACGTCTGACGATGTTGCCTGACTTGACGCCGCCAGCATATAAAAACAAGGAAAATCAATTTATTGATTTTCGGCTAATCATCACAAAGGGGGAAAAACCACGCTTTTTCCCCCTTTGTCAGCGTATGAAGGGCTCACGGTGTGAGCCCTTTTTGCGTTGGCCGTCGCATAACCGACAATATCGGCCCGCCGTTTTTTTTGCTAAAATGACTGCCCATTCACGGTTAGTCAGTTCATTGATAATGAAGAAAAAACGGCCGGTACTCCAGGATGTGGCAGACAAGGTGGGCGTGACCAAGATGACGGTGAGCCGTTATCTGCGCAATCCCGACCAGGTTTCCGCCGCCCTGCAGCAAAAAATCGCCGTCGCGCTGGATGAGCTGGGCTACATCCCCAACCGCGCGCCGGATATCCTCTCCAACGCCACCAGCCGGGCGATTGGCGTGCTGTTGCCGTCGCTGACCAACCAGGTGTTCGCCGAAGTGCTGCGCGGCATTGAAAGCGTGACCGACGCGCACAACTACCAGACCATGCTGGCGCACTATGGCTACCTGCCGGAACGTGAAGAAGAGCGTCTGACCTCGCTGCTGTCTTACAATATCGACGGCCTGATCCTGTCCGAGCGCCACCATACGCCGCGTACCCTGAAGATGATCGAGGTGGCGGGCATTCCGGTGGTGGAGCTGATGGACTGCGTCTCGCCGTGCATCGATCTGGCGGTGGGCTTCAACAACTTCGAGGCGGCGCGCCAGATGACCCAGCAGATCATCGCGCACGGCCACCGTCACGTGGTCTATTTCGGCGCTCGTCAGGATGAGCGTACCATCATCAAGCAGCAGGGGTATGAGCAGGCGATGCGTGAATCCGGCCTGGAGCCGTACAGCATCATGACCGCGCGTTCTTCCTCTTATTCCGCCGGCGGCGAGCTGTTGCGCCAGGCGCAGCGTGACTACCCGCAGATCGACAGTATCTTCTGCACCAACGATGACCTGGCGATCGGCGCGGCCTTCGAATGCCAGCGGCAAGGGCTGTCGATCCCGCAGGACATGGCGATCGCCGGTTTCCACGGCCATGACATCGGCCAGGTGATGGTGCCGAAGCTGGCCAGCGTGCTGACGCCGCGCGAACGCATGGGGCAGATCGGCGCCGAGCGTTTGCTGGCCCGGCTGCGCGGCGAAACGGTGTGCCCGCGCATGGTGGACGTCGGTTTCACCGTGATCCCCGGCGGCAGCATCTGAGCCATTTTAACGTTCTGTTTTAACATTCTTTCTTTTTACAGCGCGCCCTGAGGCGCGCTGGTTACCCCGCCTGTAAGCCCGCCGCTCGTTGCCGGCATAAGTTTGATCTCTGTCCCAGAACGCGAATTTTAGCCGGTTACCCGGTTCCGGCGCTTATGTTGTTACCGGTATCATGATACCGGTAACAACGAGTGCGCGGTCATCTTGCTGCAAGACTGAACCTCTGACTCAACAACACCTACAGCTCTTCTTAAACACCGGGAAAGAGCCTAAAAATAAAACAACCGCACGCTTTACGCCTATTGTAAAGAGAGTCGCGATAAAAGGTTGGAGAAAAACTATGCCATTAGTGATTGTTGCAGGCGGCGTAGCGCTGCTGCTGCTGCTGATGATCCGCTTCAAGCTGAACGGCTTTATCTCTCTGGTTCTGGTTGCTTTGGCGGTCGGGATCGCGCAGGGTATGCCGGTCGATAAGGTCATCGGCTCCATCAAGGCCGGCGTGGGCGGCACGTTGGGCAGCCTGGCGCTGATCATGGGCTTCGGCGCCATGCTCGGCAAACTGCTGGCGGACTGCGGCGGCGCACAGCGCATCGCCACCACGCTGATCGACAAGTTCGGCAGAAAACACATTCAATGGGCGGTGGTGCTGACCGGCTTCACCGTCGGCTTCGCGCTGTTCTACGAAGTGGGCTTCGTGCTGTTGCTGCCGCTGGTGTTCACCATCGCCGCCTCCGCGCGTATCCCGCTGCTGTACGTCGGCGTGCCGATGGCCGCCGCGCTGTCGGTGACCCACGGCTTCCTGCCGCCGCACCCAGGCCCGACCGCCATCGCCACCATCTTCCATGCCGACATGGGTAAAACCCTGCTGTACGGCACGCTGCTGGCGATCCCGACGGTGATCCTGGCCGGCCCGGTCTACGCCCGTTTCCTGAAAGGCATTGACAAGCCGGTGCCGGAAGGCCTGTACAACCCGAAAACCTTTACCGACGCGGAGATGCCAAGCTTTGGCGTCAGCGTCGCCACGTCGCTGGTGCCGGTGATCCTGATGGCGCTGCGCGCGGTCGCTGAAATGGTGCTGCCGAAGGGCCACAGCCTGCTGCGCTTCGCCGAGTTCTTCGGCGACCCGGTGATGGCCACCCTGATCGCCGTGCTGATCGCCATCTTTACCTTCGGCCTGAATCGTGGCCGTACCATGGATGAAGTGATGGGCACCATCACTGACTCGATTAAAATCATCGCCATGATGCTGTTGATCATTGGCGGCGGCGGCGCCTTCAAGCAGGTGCTGGTGGACAGCGGCGTTGAGCAGTACATCGCCGGCCTGATGGAAGGCAGCAACGTTTCGCCGATCCTGATGGCCTGGTCGATCGCCGCCGCGCTGCGTCTGGCGCTGGGTTCCGCCACCGTGGCGGCGATCACCGCCGGCGGCATCGTGGCGCCGCTGATCGCCACCACCGGCGTCAGCCCTGAGCTGATGGTGATTGCGGTCGGCTCCGGCAGCGTCATCTTCTCGCACGTCAACGATCCGGGCTTCTGGCTGTTCAAGGAGTATTTCAACCTGAGCATCATGGAAACCATCAAATCCTGGTCGGTGCTGGAAACCATTATCTCGGTGTGCGGCCTGGTGGGCTGTCTGCTGCTGGCGACGGTCGTATAATCTTTATCCGGCGCCCTGCGGGGCGTCGGCGTTCCAGAATATCTTTATCAGTTGGGACGCATTTGGCGCGCTCGCGCCAGTTCCCATAAGGGCATGACACAATGAGCAATCCGCAGAATCACGTATTTGTTTTGATGGGCGTTTCCGGCAGCGGCAAATCCGCCGTGGCCAGCGCTGTCGCTCACCAGGCCAACGCCGCCATGCTGGACGGCGATTACCTGCACCCGCGCGCCAACATCATCAAAATGTCCTCCGGGCATGCGTTGGACGACAACGATCGCGCGCCGTGGCTGGCGGCCCTGAACGACGCCATCTTCGCCATGCAGCGCACCAACGACGTGTCGCTGCTGGTGTGCTCGGCGCTGAAGAAAAGCTATCGCGACCGCCTGCGCGAAGGGAATAGCAACCTGCATTTCCTGTATCTGAAAGGCGACCAGTCGGTGATCGAGGAGCGTCTGAAGCAACGCAAGGGCCACTTCTTCAAGCCGCAGATGTTGATTTCCCAGTTCGCCACGTTGGAAGAGCCGGGCGAGCAGGAGCCGGATGTGCAAGCGATCGACATCAACCAGCCGCTGGACGGCGTGGTTGCCGATACGCTCGCCTATATTCGCCGCGTTACCGCCCGCTAAGCGCGGACCGTTGTCGGCGCCGCCAGGCGCCTACAGCTTCATGTAAGCCCGCACGCCGTCCAGGAACATCTGGGTCGACAGCATCACCAGAATCAGCCCCATCAACCGCTCCAGCGCGCTGACGCCTTTGCTGCCCAGCAGGCGCAGGAACAGGTTCGACATCAGCAAAATGGCCGCAGAGAGGCCCCAGGCGATCAGCAGCGCCGCCACCAGATGGGGCAGCTGATGCGGATACTGGTGCGACAGCAGCATCAGCGCCGCCAGAATCGATGGCCCGGCCACCAGCGGGATCGCCAGCGGCACCAGGAACGGTTCCTCGCCGGCGGACAGCCCGGAGCTGTTCCCCTCCTGCGTGGGGAAAATCATCTTGATGGCGATCAGAAACAGGATGATGCCGCCGGAAATGGAGACGGTTTCGGTGCGCAGGTTGAGGAACGCCAGAATTTTCTCGCCGGCGAACAGAAAGATCAGCATCAGCAGCAGGGCGATCAGCAGCTCGCGAATCAACACTACGCGGCGGCGGCGCGGCTCCAGGTGCTTGAGCACCGACATGAAAATCGGCAGGTTGCCCAGCGGATCCATAATTAAAAACAGCAATACCGTAGCGGAAATCATCTCTGTCATGGTGACCTCGTGATCGGGAAAACGCCTCGGCCTTTACGGCCGCGTCCTTGCCTATAAGAAGGATTGCTGAGAAATCCCCAGCCATCGAATAAATTCACTTTGCGCCCGCGCCGACATTTTGTAAGGTGAGGAGATATTGCACACAACTCGTTATCACCTAATAAGCCCTTATCCGGGCGGGACACAGATATTATGAAAAATGTTGGTTTCATCGGTTGGCGCGGAATGGTCGGCTCGGTTCTCATGCAACGCATGACGGAAGAGCGCGATTTCGACGCCATTCGCCCGGTCTTTTTCTCCACCTCGCAGCACGGTTCCGCCGCGCCGGCCTTTGGCGGCCAGCAGGGCACGCTGCAGGATGCGTATGACATCGACGCGCTGAGCGCGCTCGATATCATTATTACCTGTCAGGGCGGCGATTATACCAACGAAGTTTATCCTAAGCTGCGCGCCAGCGGTTGGCAGGGTTACTGGATCGACGCGGCCTCGTCGCTGCGCATGCAGGACGACGCCATCATCATCCTGGATCCGGTCAACCACGCGGTGATCCAGCAGGGCCTGGACAAAGGCATCAAAACCTTCGTCGGCGGCAACTGCACCGTCAGCCTGATGCTGATGTCGCTCGGCGGCCTGTTCGCCAACGATCTGGTGGAGTGGGCGTCGGTCGCCACCTACCAGGCGGCCTCCGGCGGCGGCGCGCGCCACATGCGCGAACTGCTGACCCAAATGGGCATGCTGCACGCCGACGTGGCGAAAGAGCTGCAGAACCCGGCCTCCGCGATTCTGGATATCGAACGCAAGGTGACCGAAGCCACCCGCAGCGGCAAACTGCCGACCGACAACTTCGGCGTGCCGTTGGCCGGCAGCCTGATCCCGTGGATCGACAAGCAGCTCGACAACGGCCAGAGCCGCGAAGAGTGGAAAGGCCAGGCGGAAACCAACAAGATCCTGAACACCGCCAGCGTGATCCCGGTCGACGGTCTGTGCGTGCGCGTCGGCGCGCTGCGCTGCCACAGCCAGGCGTTCACGCTGAAGCTGAAAAAAGACGTGTCGCTGCCGGAAATCGAGCAGATGCTGGCGACGCACAACGACTGGGTGCGCGTGATCCCGAACGACCGCGAACTGACCATGCGCGAACTGACGCCGGCGGCGGTGACCGGTACGCTGAATACGCCGGTCGGCCGTCTGCGCAAGCTGAATATGGGGCCGGAGTACCTGTCGGCGTTCACCGTGGGCGACCAACTGCTGTGGGGCGCGGCCGAGCCACTGCGCCGCATGCTGCGCATCCTGCTGTAAACCCGCACTTCCAGGGGGCTGGCTGCTTTCAGCCCCCTAATGCCTTATTTTCCGCTTTTTTGTTCGCCGCGCACCGCGTCGGGCAGCGTCATCGCCAGCCTCGTTTCAATGGGCGGGATCCCGCCTATCTCCTCGTCAGCCGCCGCATGCAAACGCCGCCAGGCTGGCAGTTTTCTTAATGAAGAATTTTCCTGAGCAATGCTGAGCAGTTTTTAACAGACATTGGCTATGCTTAACGCATGGGTGGACAATTTTTCACCATGACTGAAATATTTCAAAAAATAAGCATAAAGAGCGAAATTCAGGTCGGCAGAGTAAAGATTGGTCAATAACCGACCGCAATCACGCTTTAGAGTCCGAATGCATTGCATGATGACCAAAACGGCCAAGGAATAATCAACAAGCCGTGCTTAGATCATGCTGTTAATCTAAGGAAGAAGACTATGCCTGTACTTCCCGATCGTGACGTGATTGTTCAGATCATCGCCGGCCATTACGCCGATCCCTTCGCTCTGCTAGGCATGCATGCGACCGATAACGGTCTGCAGGTGCGCGCGCTGCTGCCGGACGCCGGCGCAGTCTGGCTGGTGGAACAGCAAACCGGCCGGCGGCTGGTGCAGCTGAACTGCGACGATCCGCGCGGTTTCTTCAGCGCCGTGGTGCCGCGGCGCAAAAATCCTTTCCGCTATCAGCTGCAGGTCAGCTGGCGCGATCATCAACAGATCGTCGACGATCCTTATCGGTTCGGCCCGCTGCTGCAGGATATCGACAGTTGGTTATTGGCTGAGGGTACGCATTTGCGCCCCTATGAACGGCTGGGCGCCCACCTCGTCACGCTGGATGGCATCGACGGCGTCAGCTTTGCGGTCTGGGCGCCCAACGCCCAGCGTGTTTCGGTGGTGGGGGAATTCAACTTCTGGGACGGCCGCCGCCACCCGATGCGTCTGCGGCGTGAAAATGGCATCTGGGAGCTGTTCTTGCCCGGCGTGCAGGCCGGCCAGCTGTACAAATATGAAATCGTCGATTGCTACGGCAATACTCAGTTGAAAGCCGATCCTTACGCCTTCGAGGCGCAGATGCGCCCGGATACCGCCTCGCTGGTGGCGCCGCTGCCGGAGGTGGTGCCGTCGACGCCGGCGCGCCGCCGCGCCAACGATTTTGACCAGCCGATCGCCATCTACGAGGTGCATCTCGGCTCATGGCGCCGCCACACTGACAACCACTTCTGGCTCAGCTACGGCGAGCTGGCGGTGCAGCTGATCGATTATGTGAAGGACATGGGATTCACCCATATCGAGCTGCTGCCGATCAACGAGCATCCGTTCGACGGCAGCTGGGGCTATCAGCCGCTGGGGCTGTATGCGCCGACCCGACGCTTCGGCACGCCGGCCGACTTCAGGGCGTTTGTGGCGGCGGCGCATGAGGCGGGCATCAACGTGATCCTCGACTGGGTGCCGGGGCACTTCCCGAGCGACGCCTACGGCCTGGCGAATTTCGACGGCACTGCGCTGTACGAGTACGCCGATCCGCGCGAGGGTTACCATCAGGACTGGAATACGCTGATCTACAACTACGGTCGTCACGAGGTGCGCAACTACCTGGCGGGCAACGCGCTGTATTGGCTGGAGCGTTTCGGCATCGACGCGCTGCGGGTGGATGCGGTGGCGTCGATGATCTATCGCGATTACAGCCGCGCCGACGGCGAGTGGGTGCCGAATTACTACGGCGGCAACGAGAACCTGGAGGCCATCGCCTTCCTGCGTTATACCAACCAGACTATCGGCCAGGCGCAGCCGGGGGCGGTGACGCTGGCGGAGGAGTCCACCGACTATCCCGGCGTCACCCTGCCGCCGGATGCCAACGGCCTGGGGTTCCATTACAAATGGAACCTCGGCTGGATGCACGACACGCTCAATTATATGAAGTGCGATCCGGTGCACCGCAAGTATCACCACAACCAGATGACTTTCGGCATGCTGTACGCCTATACCGAGAACTTCGTATTGCCTATCTCGCACGATGAAGTGGTGCACGGCAAAAAATCGATCCTCGACCGTATGCCGGGCGATGCCTGGCAAAAGTTCGCCAACCTGCGCGCCTATTACGGCTTTATGTGGGCGCATCCGGGCAAAAAGCTGCTGTTTATGGGCTGCGAGTTCGCGCAAGGGCGCGAGTGGAATTTCGATACCAGCCTCGACTGGCATTTATTGGAAGGGCTGGATAACTGGCATAACGGCGTGCAGCGGCTGGTGCGCGATCTGAACCACTGCTACCGGCAGCAGGCGCCGCTGTATGAGCGCGACTACTTCCCGGATGGCTTCGAGTGGCTGGTGGTCGACGATCACGATAACTCGGTGTTCGCCTTCGCGCGCTACGATTCGCAGGGCAATGAGCTGATCGCCATCAGCAATTTTACCCCGGTGCCGCGCTACCGCTACCGCATCGGCCTCTCGCGCGCCGGTGACTACCGCGAGATCCTCAATACCGATTCGCACCACTATCACGGCAGCAACGCCGGTAATCAGGGGCGGGTCTCTTCCGAAGCGGTCGGCAGCCATGGCCGCGATTTCTCTATCAGCGTGACGTTGCCGCCATTGTCGACCATTTATCTGCTGCGGGAGGCGCCATGACCGAGCTGACGGCCGGCCTCGCCGCGCCGCTGGGCGCGCAGTATGACGGCGAAGGCATCAATTTTACCCTGTATTCGGCGCATGCCGAGCGGGTGGAGCTGTGCCTGTTCGACGGCCAGCAGCGCGAAGTGCGCCTGCCGCTGCCGGCGCGCAGCGGCGATATCTGGCATGGCTATTTGCCGGGCGGCAGGCCGGGGCAACGTTACGGCTATCGGGTCTACGGCCCGTTTGATCCGGCGAACGGGCAGCGCTTCAACCCCAACAAGCTGGCGCTCGATCCGGCCGCGCGCGCGGTGGAAGGGCCGGTGGCGGACCACCCGCACCTGCACGGCGGTTACGAGCAGCCGGATCCGCACGACAGCGCCGAGCTGATGCCGAAGTGCGTGGTGGTGGACGAACAGTATGACTGGCAGGACGATCGCCCGCCCGCCACGCCCTGGGGGCAGACGGTGATTTACGAAGCCCACGTGCGCGGCCTGACGCTGCTGCACCCGCTAATCCCGCCGGCGCTGCGCGGCAGTTTCGCCGCGCTGGGGCACCCGGCGATGATCGCCCACTTCAAACGCCTTGGCATCACCGCGCTGGAACTGCTGCCGGTGCAACAGCATACCTCCGAGCCGCGCTTGCAGCGGCTGGGGCTGATCAACTACTGGGGCTATAACGTGCTGGCGCCCTATGCGCCGGACAACCGCTACGCCAGCCTGAGCACCGATGCCACGCCGCTCAACGAATTTCGCGATGCGGTCAAGGCGCTGCACCAAGCCGGCATTGAGGTGATCCTTGACGTGGTGTTCAACCACAGCGCCGAGCTGGACAGGGATGGGCCGATGCTGTCGCTGAGCGGCATCGATAATCTGAGTTACTACTGGCTGACGCCCGAAGGGGATTACGTCAACGACACCGGCTGCGGCAACACCCTGCGGTTGGATCAGCCGCAGGGCGTAGCCTGGGTGATGGATTGCCTGCATTTTTGGGTGCGGGAGTGCCACGTCGACGGCTTCCGCTTCGATCTGGGCAGCGTGCTGGGCCGCACGCCGGGGTTCGATCGCGATGCGCCGCTGTTCCAGGCGATGCTGGCGGACGATCTGCTGTCGCGTTGCAAGCTGATCGCCGAACCCTGGGACATTGGTCCCGGCGGCTATCAGGTGGGGGCATTTCCCGGCCGCTTCGCCGAATGGAACGATCATTACCGCGACGACATGCGCCGTTTCTGGCTGCAGAGCGGCGTGTCGCTTGGCCAGTTCGCCCGGCGTTTTGCCGCTTCCAGCGATCTGTACAACCAGCGCGGGCGGGCGCCTTACGCCACCGTCAACATGCTGACCGCCCATGACGGTTTTACCCTGCAGGACGTGGTCAGCTTCAACGAGAAACACAATCAGCCGAACGGTGAGGGCAACCGCGACGGCAGCGATCGCAATTTCAGCAACAACCACGGCGTGGAAGGCCTGGTCGCCGACGACGCCATTGTGCAACGCCGCAGGGCCAGCCAGCGGGCGATGCTCGCCACGCTATTGCTGTCCCAGGGCACGCCGATGCTGCTGGCCGGCGATGAACAGGGACACAGCCAGCAGGGGAACAACAATGCCTATTGTCAGGACAACGCCACCACCTGGCTCGATTGGGCCACGGCGGATGACGCGCTGACCGATTACGTCGCGGCGCTGATCGCGCTGCGCCGCCAGATCCCCGCGCTGCAGCAGGACCGCTGGTGGCAGCAGGACGACGGCAGCGTGCAGTGGCTGAACGCGCAAGGCCTGCCGCTCGACGCGCAGCAGTGGGAGCGGGGCGAGCTGCTCATGCAGATCCTGCTGTCGCAGCGCTGGCTGTTGCTGGTCAACGCCACGCCGCAAACGACGGAGATGAGGTTGCCGGAAGGCGATTGGCAGGTTGTCGCCCCGTTCACTCAGGAAGACTCACGGGCGGTATTGCCCGCCTGGCACCAGGCCGCGCGCTCGCTTTGCGTTCTGGTACGGAAATAATAAAAGGAGTCCGCTATGGTTAGGTTTGAAAATAAAGACCCCCTGATGTTGGCGCGCCAGTTGCCGATTAAATCCGTAGCGCTGATCCTGGCCGGCGGCCGCGGCTCACGTTTGAAAGATTTGACCTCCACCCGCGCCAAGCCCGCCGTCCACTTTGGCGGCAAATTCCGCATCATCGATTTCGCCTTGTCGAACTGCCTGAACTCCGGCATCCGCCGCATCGGCGTGATCACCCAATACCAGTCGCACACGCTGGTGCAGCACATTCAGCGCGGCTGGTCGTTCCTCAACGAGGAGATGAACGAGTTCGTCGATCTGCTGCCGGCCCAGCAGCGCCTCAGCACCGAGCATTGGTACAAGGGCACCGCCGACGCGGTGTACCAGAACCTGGATATCATCCGCCGCTACGAGGCCGAATACGTGGTGATCCTGGCGGGCGATCACATCTACAAGATGGATTATTCGCGCATGCTGATCGATCACGTCGAGAAAGGCGCTCAGTGCACCGTGGCCTGCCTGCCGGTGCCGCGCAGCGAAGCCGGCGAATTCGGCGTGATGAAGGTGGATGAAAGCGACCGTATCATCGAGTTTCTGGAAAAGCCCGCCGATCCGCCGGCGATGCCGGGCAACCCGGATATGTCGCTGGCCAGCATGGGCATCTATATTTTTAATGCCGCCTACCTGTTCCAGCTGCTGGAAGAGGATATGTCGACCCCCGGCTCCAGCCACGATTTCGGCAAGGATCTGATCCCGAAAATCACCGCGCAGCAGGCGGCGTGGGCGCATCCGTTTACCTTGTCCTGCGTGACGTCCAACCCCGATCTGCCGCCGTACTGGCGCGACGTGGGCACGCTGGACGCCTACTGGCGCGCCAATCTCGATCTGGCGTCGGTGACGCCGGAGCTGGACATGTACGACCGCGCCTGGCCGATCCGCACCCACATGGAACCGCTGCCGCCGGCCAAGTTTGTGCAGGATCGCTCCGGCAGCCACGGCATGACCATGAACTCGCTGGTGTCCGGCGGTTGCATCGTGTCCGGATCGGTGGTGGTGCATTCGGTGCTGTTCCCGCGCGTGCGAGTGAACTCGTTCTGTACCATCGACTCTACCGTATTGTTGCCGGACGTGAACGTCGGCCGTTCCTGCCGCCTGCGGCGCTGCATCATCGACCGCGCCTGCCACATTCCGGAGGGCATGGTGATCGGGGAAAACGCCGATGAGGACAGCAAGCGTTTCTATCGCTCGGAAGGCGGCATCGTGCTGGTGACGCGCGAAATGTTGTCAAAATTGTGAGTTAACGTGGGGGGGCAGAACGATAGCCTGCCGCCCGATGAACGGTTCGATGGCTTGCGCAACGCGGCACACATAACAGCGGCAAGCCTGCTTTATTTCTTATCCAGAGGCCTTCGGCCGACTTTCAGGAGTGATAATGCAGGTCTTACACGTATGTTCTGAAATGTTCCCCCTGCTGAAAACGGGCGGACTCGCAGACGTGGTTGGCGCGCTGCCGGCGGCGCAAATCGCCGAAGGCGCCGATGTTCGGGTGCTATTGCCCGCTTTCCCTGACGTACGCAACGGCATACCCGACACCGTGCTGGTGGCGGAAATCGACTCGTTCGCCGGCCGGGTTGGCCTGCGTTACGGCACCTACCATGGTGTGGGCATCTATCTCATCGATGCGCCCTGGCTGTATGACCGGCCGGGCAGCCCGTACCACGATCAGTCCATGTATGCCTACCCCGACAACCACCGCCGCTTTGCGCTGCTGGGCTGGATGGCCTGCGAGCTGGCCAAGGGGCTGGATCGCTACTGGCGCCCGCAGCTGGTGCATGCCCACGACTGGCACGCCGGTCTTAGCTGCGCCTATCTGGCCGCCAACGGCCACCCGGCGCGTTCGGTGTTCACGGTGCATAACCTGGCCTATCAAGGGCTGTTCTCCGCCCATCACGTGACCGAGCTGTGGCTGCCGGCGTCGTTCTACAACGTCTATGGCCTGGAGTTCTACGGCCAGATGTCGTTCCTCAAGGCCGGGCTGTTTTATGCCGACCACGTGACCGCCGTCAGCCCGACCTATGCGCGTGAGATCACCCGGCCGGAGTTCGGCTACGGCATGGAGGGGCTGCTGCAGGAGCGGCAGCGGCAGGGCAGACTGAGCGGCATCCTCAACGGGGTGGACGACAAGATTTGGGATCCGGCCCACGACCCGCGGCTGAGCGCCCGCTATGACGCCGACGATCTGAAAAGCAAGGTCAAAAACAAGCTGCATCTGCAAAAGGCCATGGGGCTGAAGGTGGACGAATCACTGCCGGTGTTCGCGGTAGTGAGCCGATTGACCAGCCAGAAAGGCCTCGATCTGGTGCTGCAGGCGTTGCCTGAACTGCTGGCGCAGGGCGGGCAGCTGGCGCTGCTGGGAGCCGGCGATGCGGTGCTGCAACAGGCGTTTCTGGCCGCCGCCGCCGACTACCCTGAACAGGTCGGCGTGCAGATCGGTTATCACGAATCCTTCTCCCACCGCATCATCGGCGGCGCCGACGTCATTTTGGTGCCGAGCCGCTTCGAGCCCTGCGGCCTGACCCAGCTCTACGGCCTGAAATACGGCACGCTGCCGCTGGTGCGCCGTACCGGCGGGCTGGCGGACACGGTGGTGGACTGCGCGCTGGAGAACCTGGCCGACGGCACCGCCAGCGGATTCGTGTTCGACGATTGCGACGCTGTCGCGCTGGGCAACGCCATCCGCCGCGCCATGGTGCTGTGGAGCCGGCCGAAACACTGGCGCCACGTTCAGCGCCACGCCATGAGCGTGGACTTCGGCTGGCCGGTGGCGGCGAAAGAGTATTTATCGCTTTATCAACGTTTGTAGCCTGCGTTTCGCGTTTCGGGTTGACGCGCGGCGGGCAGCCGTAAGGGTAGATTGTCGGGGCGCGGCGTGCCGCGTCCATGTTCAGCGGAGCCCGCTATTCCGCGGCGAATGGCGGGGCTCCCTACAAGGGATTAAAAAGCCATGACTTCACCGTTTAGTTACACCTCACCTACGGTCAGTGTGGAAGCGCTGAAACACTCCATCGCCTATAAGCTGATGTTTATCGTCGGCAAGGATCCGGCCATCGCCAACCGGCACGATTGGCTGAACGCCGTGCTGTTCGCGGTACGCGATCGCATGGTGGAGCGCTGGCTGCGTTCCAACCGCGCCCAGCTGTCTCAAGACGTGCGGCAGGTGTATTACCTGTCGATGGAGTTCCTGATCGGCCGCACCCTATCAAACGCGCTGCTGTCGATGGGCATCTATCAGGATATCGACAACGCGCTGAACGAGATGGGGCTGAACCTGGCGGAGCTGCTGGAGGAAGAAAACGACCCCGGGCTCGGTAACGGCGGTCTGGGCCGGCTGGCGGCCTGTTTCCTCGACTCGCTGGCGACGCTGGCGCTGCCGGGGCGCGGCTACGGCATTCGTTATGAATACGGCATGTTCAAGCAGAACATCGTCAACGGCCAACAGATGGAGTCGCCGGACTACTGGCTGGAGTACGGCAATCCGTGGGAGTTTCCGCGCCATAACACCCGCTACAAGGTGCGCTTCGGCGGCCGCGTGCAGCAGGAGGGGGCCAAGGCGCGCTGGCTGGAGACCGAAGAGGTCGTGGCCATCGCCTACGATCAGGTGATCCCCGGTTTTGACACCGACGCCACCAACACGCTGCGGTTGTGGGGCGCGCAGGCCAGTAATGAGATCAACCTCGGCAAGTTCAACCAGGGCGATTACTTCGCGGCGGTGGAAGACAAAAACCACTCGGAGAACGTGTCGCGCGTGCTCTATCCGGACGATTCGACCTCGTCCGGGCGCGAGCTGCGGCTGCGGCAGGAGTATTTCCTGGTGTCGGCCACGGTGCAGGATATCCTCAACCGCCATTGGCTGATGCACAAAACCTTCGACAACCTGGCGGACAAGATCGCCATTCACCTCAACGACACCCACCCGGTATTGTCGATTCCGGAGCTGATGCACCGGCTGATCGACGAGCATAAATTCAAGTGGCTCGACGCCTGGGAAGTGGTGGAGCAGGTGTTCTCTTACACCAACCACACGCTGATGAGCGAGGCGCTGGAGACCTGGCCGCTGGATATGATTGGCCGCATCTTGCCGCGCCACCTGCAGCTGATTTTCGAAATCAACGATCACTTCCTCAAGATGGTGCAGGAAGTGGCGCCGGACGACAACGATCTGCTGGCGCGGGTCTCGATCATCGACGAAACCAACGGCCGCCGGGTGCGCATGGCGTGGCTGGCGGTGGTGGCCAGCCACAAGGTCAACGGCGTTTCCGCCCTGCATTCCGAACTGATGGTGCAGTCGCTGTTCGCCGACTTCGCCCGGCTATTCCCGACCCGTTTCTGCAACAAAACCAACGGGGTGACGCCGCGCCGTTGGCTGGCGCTGGCCAATCCGCCGCTGGCGGCGGTGCTGGACGACTGCATCGGTCAAACCTGGCGCACCGATCTCAGCCAACTGAGCGAGATCAAGGCCAACGTCGATTACCCGAGCTTCCTGCAGGCGGTGCAGCGCGCCAAACGGCAGAACAAGGAGCGGCTGGCGCTGTACATTGCCAAAACGCTCAACGTGGTGGTCAACCCGGATGCGTTGTTCGATGTGCAAATCAAGCGCATCCACGAGTACAAACGGCAGCTGCTCAACGTGCTGCACGTCATCACGCTGTATAACCGTTTGCTGGCTGACCCTGACATCGAGCGCGTGCCGCGGGTGGTGATCTTCGCCGGCAAGGCGGCCTCAGCCTACTATGCCGCCAAGCAGATCATCCGCCTGATCAACGACGTGGCCAAAGTGATCAACAACGATCCGCGCGTGCATACCCAACTGAAGGTGGTGTTCATCCCGAACTACGGCGTCAGCCTGGCGCAGATCATTATCCCGGCGGCGGATCTGTCGGAACAGATCTCGCTGGCGGGCACCGAGGCCTCGGGCACCAGCAACATGAAGTTTGCGCTGAACGGCGCGCTGACCATCGGCACGCTGGACGGCGCCAACGTCGAGATGCGCGAGCACGTGGGGGAGGAGAATATCTTTATCTTCGGCAATACCGCCGAGCAGGTTGAGGAACTGCGCCGCAACGGTTACAACCCGCGCCAGTACTATGAGCAGGATCCGGAGCTGCATCAGGCGCTGACGCAGATCGCCACCGGGGTGTTCAGCCCGGAAGAGCCGAAACGCTATGGCAATTTGTTCGACTCGCTGGTCAACCTCGGCGATCACTATCAGCTGTTGGCGGATTACCGCAGCTATGTGGACACGCAGGACAAGGTGGACGAGGTCTATCTCAATCAGGACGAGTGGACGCGGCGCGCGGTGCTGAATATCGCCAATATGGGCTACTTCTCATCCGATCGCACCATTCAGGAATACGCGGATGAAATTTGGCACATTAAGCCGGTGAAGCTGTAAAGCGAGAGAGGAAAAAAGCAAAGGGCCGGATAACCGGCCCTTTTTCGTTACGCTGCAGCTCAGGAAGCCAGAGACAGCGCTTTCGTTTTCGCGTGTTCCGCCAGCCAGGCTTTCACTCGCGCCTGCTGCGCTTCGTCCAGCCACATGCCCAGCTTGGTGCGGCGCCAGATGGCGTCGTCCAGCTCCACGACCCACTCTTTCTCGGTCAGGTAGCGCAGCTCGGCTTCATACAGACCGTGGCCGAAATCTTCGCCCAGATCGGCGAGGCCGTTGGCGCCGGCCAGGATCAGCTCGCTCTGGCTGCCGTAGGTGCGGGCATAGCGGCGCGCCAGGGCTTCCGGCAGCCAGCTGTGTGCACGGCGCAGTTTGGCCGCGTAGCCGTCGCGATCGCCATCGATGTCACCGCCCGGCAGCGTGGCGTTTTTGGTCCACGCCGGGCCGCAGCCTGGGTAGTAGTGGGCCAGTTTTTCCATCGCATGTTCGGCCAGCTTGCGGTAGGTGGTCAGCTTGCCGCCGAACACCGACAGCAGCGGCGCCTTGCCTTGCTCGTCGTGCACGTCCAGCGTGTAATCGCGGGTGATCGCCTGCGGTGAATCGGATTCGTCGTCGCACAGCGGACGCACGCCGGAGTAAGTCCAGACGATGTCGTCGCGGCCCAGCTGCTTCTTGAAGTGATCGTTGTACACTTTCAGCAGATAAGCGATTTCGTTCTCGTCGATCTTCACGTCTTTCGGATCGCCTTTGTACTCCACGTCGGTGGTGCCGATGATGGAGAATTCGTCATTCCACGGGATCACAAACACGATGCGGTGGTCTTCGTTCTGCAGAATGTAAGACTGCGGCTGATCGTGCACGCGCGGCACCACGATGTGGCTGCCTTTGATCAGGCGGATGCCGTAAGGCGATTTCAGCTTCAAGCCGTCGTCGAAGAAGTTTTTCACCCACGGGCCGGTGGCGTTCACCAGGCCTTTGGCGCGCCAGGTGAAGGTTTTGCCGCTGTCGATATCGACCGCTTCCACCATCCACAGGCCGTTTTCACGCCATGCGCGGGTCACTTTGGTGCGGGTGCGCACTTCGCCGCCGCGTTTTTCCACTTCCTGCGCGTTCAGCACCACCAGGCGAGCATCGTCGACCCAGCAGTCGGAATATTCGAAACCGCGCTTCAGTTCAGGCTTCAGCACCGACTCTGGTCCAAAGCGCAACCCCTTGCTGCCCGGCAGGCTGGTGCGTTTGCCCAGGTGATCGTACAGGAACAGGCCGATGCGGATCATCCAGGCCGGACGCAGGTGCGGCTGGTGCGGCAGGCGGAAACGCATCGGGAACGCGATGTGCGGCGCCAGCTTCAGCAGCACTTCACGCTCGGCCAGCGCTTCGCTTACCAGACGGAATTCGTAGTGTTCCAGGTAGCGCAGGCCACCGTGGATCAGTTTGGAACTGGCGGAAGACGTAGCACAGGCCAAGTCTTGCGCTTCCAGTAGCAGTACCGACAGCCCGCGCCCGGCAGCATCCGCCGCGATGCCGGCACCGTTGATGCCGCCACCGATAACGATCAAGTCTTTGGTTTCCACGTCATCTTCCTCCAGATGTTCGAAATAGCTCTTTCATGTTCGTTTTCGCTCATGATTGTAATCAAAAACCAACAAGCAAGCCAAGAGTTAACCAAACAAAAACATTTAGGCGTGATAGAGGTAACAGTTTGGTGATGATAGTCACATAAACAGTATGGATATGGCGCGGGCGCGCAAACGGCTGTCGATGAGGGGAGTCTGAAGGGATGAAACGGGGCGGCGGCGCGCCCCGCAGGTTAAGGCCGGATCAGCACAACTCCAGCTGCACGTCGTACTGTTCGATGATTTTCATCACGCTCGGCGGCGGCAGTTGGTCGGTAAACAGGTAGTCGATCAGGTTCATGTTGCCCAGGTTGACCATAGCGTTGCGGCCGAATTTGGAATGGTCGGTGACCAGCATCACGCAGCGGGAATTTTCGATAATCGCGCGTTTGGTGCGCACTTCGTGATAGTCGAATTCGAGCAGCGAGCCGTCCATATCGATGCCGCTGATGCCGAGAATGCCGTAATCGAGGCGGAATTGGGAGATGAAGTCCAGGGTGGCTTCGCCCATGATGCCGCCGTCGCGGGTGCGCACTTCACCGCCGGCCAGGATCAGGCGGAAGTCTTCCTTGGCGGTCAGCAGGGTGGCGACGTTAAGGTTGTTGGTGACCACGCGCAGGTTCTTGTGGTTCATCAGCGCATGGGCCACCGCCTCCGGCGTGGTGCCGATATCGATGAACAGCGTGGCGCCGTCCGGGATCTGGCTGGCGACGCGCTGCGCGATGCGGGCCTTCTCTTCCGACCACATCACCTTGCGATCGTTATAGGCAGCGTTGACCGAGCTGGAAGGCAGCGCCGCGCCGCCGTGGTGACGCTGGATCTTGTTCTGGTCGGCCAGGTCATTCAAATCGCGGCGAATCGTTTGCGGGCTGACGTCAAAATGTTCGACCAGCTCTTCCGTGCTGACGTAACCCTGCAGGCGCACCAGCTCGATAATTGCGTCATGACGCTGTGTTTGCTTCACGATAATCCCCTAAAACGCCCGCTATGCCCATTGGGGCATAGCTCCCGGCTGTTATTGTTCGTTGTGTGCGCGATGACGCGTATCCCAAAATGCCATCAATAACCCTAACACTAAACCGGCTACGTGTGCCGCGTTGGCGATCGACATTCCTAAAATATCGAAATATCCGGCCACCAGCCACAGCACCGAGAACACCATCAGGCCGCGCGGCAGCATCAGGCCGCGCTCCGGCGCCCGTTCGCCCGACAGCCAGACATAGCCCATCAGCGCATAGACCACGCCCGACAGCCCGCCGAACAGCGCGCCGCTGAACAGCGATTGCGCCCAGCCGCTGAAGAACGCCGACACCACCGCCAGCACGAACAGCTTGCCGGCGCCGAGGCGTTTTTCCATCTGGCCGCCGAGATACCACCACCACATCAGGTTAAACAGGATATGCAGCAGGGAGAAATGCAGGAACGCATGGCTGACCCAGCGCCACAGCTGGGTGTATTGGCTGCTGTCCTGCGGCCAGGAGAGCCAGTACATCACGGTATCGTCGCCCAGCGCCTGCATCAGAATATAGACCGCGATGCACAGCACCATCACGCCGAGCGTCAGCGGCCCGGCCTTGCTGCGCAGGGTGTGCAGGTAGGATTCGCTCTGATAATGCAGGCCGGCGTCGGTATGGCCGGTCTGCCAGCTGGCGGCCTGATAACGGCGGTTGAGCGGATCGGCCAGAAACTGCTGCAGCTCGTGTTGCACCTGCTCGAGGTGACCGTCGTCGGCCAGCCAGATTTCCGCCGCCTCGCTGCTGTTGCGCAGCTCAAGCCGGATGCCCTGGGTCGCCATATAGTCGACAAAGGCCAGCGCCAGGCGCGGGTTGGATATGGCGATTACTCTAACCATTGCTCTTCCGTCGTAAGTGAATGATTTTGGCCGCGGCTTGCTCGCCGGCGACCCTGACGGCCGATTATAACGTCGAAATCCTGAGCGCTGGCAAACGGATCTGCGAAAAACCCGCGAAAACGCGCACAAAAACGAAGGGGAAGCCCGCCGACGCACGGCGGGCAGCGGGGATCAGGCAGAGGTTTCCACGTCTTGCGGATACTGGCGGGCCCAGGCTTCGAAGCCGCCGTCGATGCTGTAGACCGCGTCGAACCCCTGGTGCAGCAGGTACTGCGCCGCGCTGCGGCTGCTGTTGCCGTGGTAGCACATCACCATCACCGGCCGCTCGAAGTCGTTTTGCTGCATAAAGGCCGACAGGGTGGCGTTGGTGAGGTGAAAAGCGCCCGGCGTATGCCCGGCTTCAAAACTTTGCGGATCGCGGATGTCGACCAGGGCGGCGCTGCCCTCTTTCCAGCGGGTGTACGCCTGCTCAACGTTGATCGCTTCGAACTGTTCCATACTGCTGACTGCCTCGTAATAGGGGGACGCCGCTATTGTAACCAACTCTGCGGCGTTTAAGACCAGAGGGATATCAGGGTTTTTACGCGCCGTACCCCATCATTTTCAGCAGCTGCTGCGCCTGCTGCACCGCCTCCTGGCGATGAGCCACGCCCAGTTTCTGATACAGGTTGCGGATATGGGTCTTGATGGTGGTGGCCGCTACATCCAACTCACCGGCGATCTGGTCGTTGCTGTAACCGGAATAGATCAGCCCCAGCACCTGCCATTCGCGTTGGGTCAACGGACTGGTGCGGATCAGTTCCGGCACCTGTGGGTGGGTCAGCAGCTTATCGACGAAGTTCTCGTCAAAATGCGCGAACTTGTGCCGATGATGCTGGTTGATGTCGCGCAAGATACGCTGGGCGCGATGCTGTTCCAGCTCCGGCAGCGTGTTGAGCTGGATCAGCTGGCGCAGCTGCTGCGCCATCGCTTCGCCCTCGATGACGAAGTGGCTGATAAAGCCGGTGCGGTTGGCCAGCGACAGCGCTTCGATCAACGCCTGCTGCGCTTCGCCTTTGCGCTCTTGCAGCCAGTAAAGCTGGTTGCTGAGCAGCAGATTGCGGTTGAGATCGCTCACCAGCCGCAGGCGGCGGGCGTTTTCGTTCAGTTCATCCAGCACCACGCCGGCCTCTTCATACTGGCCGAGCAGGATCTGCACCCGCGCGATGTTGCGCCATTGGCCCTGCGTGAAGTGGTTGTCCGCCATGCCGGGTTTTTCGGTGTGGCGCAGCCACTGGGCGGCGGCGGCGGTGTCGCCGGTCATCTGCCAGTGGATCACCCGCGATTTGTCGGTGTTGGTCAGCCAGTCGCGATGATAGTGCGCGCCGTGCAGCAGGGTTTCGCAGCGCTGCAGATGGGTATTGGCGTTGTCCAGATCGCCGCGCGCCAGCGAGCATTTGGCCAGCATGGCGATGCACTGCAACTGCTGTTGCGGTTGGTAGTTGGCCAGGATTTTCAGCCCGGCGCGCGCCGCGTCTTCCGCCTCGTCCAGCCGCGACCACGACCACAGGATCTGGGCGCGGATGCGCAGCAGGAATTCGTGCATCGGTAGCTGTTCCAGATGCTGTTCGCGGATCAGTTCGAACGCCTTGTCCTGGGTTTCGTAAGCGGCCTGCAGGAAGCCTTGGGCGATAAGGATTTCGCTCTGCTGCAGCAGCGCCCAGAGCGCGTAATGGTTGGCCTGATGACGACGCGCCATCTGCTCGGTTTGCTGCATCATCGGCAGTGCGCGCGCCAGTTCGCCCTTGCAGTGGTGCACTTCGCCGGTCACCGAGGTGGTGACGATGCGGCTGTAATAGCTCGACAGCGGCAGGAATTTCAACGCTTCGGTCGCCAGCCGCTCGGCTTCTTCCGGTTTGCCGGCGTTGATCGCCACCTGGGCGCGCAAGGCGTCAAACTCGGCGTGCAGCGTTTGGTCTATCTCGATTTTCTGCTCGCGCATGGTGCGCTCGGCGCGCTCCAGCAGGGTGTTGACCTCACTGTAGCGGTGCTGGCTCTGTGCCAGCCAGGCCTGCAGCAGCGCCAGCTTGGGGTTTTGGATCAGTCGCTCATAAGGCAGCGCGTTGAGGCACTCCTCCAGCAAGGCCAGTTCGCTGTGGTGGAACAGCGACCAGGCGTGTTGCAGCAGGATATCGCGCAGCATGCTGACGTCGCTGGCCGCCAGCGCATGGTGTATGGCCTCCGCCGGATACCCCAGCGCCAGCCAGCCCTCGGCGGCGGCGCGGTGCAACCCCGGCAGCTCCAGCGCCAGTTCCCACTGGCAGCGCTGGCGCAGGAAAGAGGCGAACAGCGGATGGAAGTTGAACCATTCGCCGGTGTCGTCCATGCGGTGGATAAACAGCCCCTGGCGCTCCAGCTCCTCCAGCCGTTGCTGGCCGTTGTCTTCGCCGGTCAGCCGCACGATCAGCGCGTCGTTCATCGAGCGCAACACCGAACAGCGCAGCAGGAAGGCGCGCGCATCGGCATCGACATGATCCAGCACTTCGTCCACCAGATAGTCGGACAGGTGACTGGCGTTCAGCCCCGCCAGCCGCTTGGCCGACAGCTGAGCCGATGAGGCGGATTGGCGGGCCGACAGCGCGATCAGCTGCAGCGCGGTGGCCCAGCCTTCGACTTCGTCGCACAGGCGGCTGCTGTCCTGCTGTTCCATTGGCGCCGCCAGACGGCAATCGAAGAACTGTTTGGCCTCTTGGTGGGTGAACGCCAGCTGCTGCGTGCCCATTTCCAGCAGCTGGTCGCGCACCCGCAGGTTGGCGATGCCGAGCGGCGGCAGGGTGCGCGAGAGCAGGAGCAGCGTCAGGTTTTCCGGCTGATGGCGCAGGAAAAAGCGCATGGCTTCGTGGATGGCGTCGTTGGTGATCAGGTGATAGTCGTCGATCACCAGATACAGCGGTTGATGCCAGTCGGCCAGCTCGATAAACAGTTGGGCGAACAGCGCCGACAGGCTGGCGTACTGGTGTTTCTGGCTCAACGCCTCGCTCTTGACGCAGCGGCCGCCGCTGGCCTGCTGCAGCGCGGCGATCAGGTAGCTGGCGAAACGCTCCGGCTGGTTGTCGCTCTCATCCAGGGAATACCAGCCCAGATCGGCCTTGCCGGCCGCCCATTGGGCGATCAGCGTGGTTTTCCCGTATCCCGCCGGGCAATTGACCAGTGTCAGACGATAGTTGCCCGCGCTGGCCAGTTTGGCCAGCAGGCGATCGCGGATCACGGTATTTTGCAGCCGTACCGGGCGGCTCAGTTTTGATGGGATCAGCATAGTATTCCAGGGTATAAATCGCGGTTCCCGCCGGGATTGGAGTGGCGCTAATTATTTTATGGTTCGTAATTAATAGCTCCCCCTAACTTCTGCCAACCCTAAACGTATTGCAACAAGCTTCCGCATCGGCTTGGAGTTAAGTTGCTATCGATCACACTTTTTTACGTTTGGCGTCGGAGTACGGCGATACGGTGGCGGATCGCATTTCCGGCCATGGACAAAACTTCAGCAGCGCGAATACTTGTGCTAACGTCAGGGTTAACGTTCTCAGTGCTCGCCGCACGCGTTGGCGGGCTTTTTTGCATCGTTGCAAGGGAGTCAAAAAGTGCCTGAGATCACAATTCCAGCTACGCCCCAATCCTCCTCCCCAGCTAATCCCCAGGCGGGATGATGCCGTCAGGCTTTCTCACCGGCACGATAGCGGCAATTTGACCCACTTACTGGATAGAGAGTTTTCCTTATGTCACAGCCTACGCTCAAGAAGGATGCTTTTCTGGCGGCGCTCGCCCGTCAGTGGCAACGGTTCGGCCTCAGTTCCGCACAGCAGATGACGCAACATCAATGGTGGGAAGCCGTCAGTGCGGCGCTGGCCGAGCAGTTGGCCGCGCAGCCGGCGCCGCGCAAAAGCGCCAAACCGCTGCGCCACGTAAACTACATCTCGATGGAGTTTCTGATCGGCCGGCTGACGGCGAACAACCTGATCAACCTGGGCTGGTACGACACCGTCGAGCAGGCGCTGGCCGAGCAAAACGTCAAGCTGGCGGATCTGCTGGAGCAGGAAACCGATCCGGCGCTGGGCAACGGCGGGTTGGGGCGGCTGGCGGCCTGTTTCCTCGACTCGATGGCGACGGTGGAACAACCGGCCACCGGCTATGGGCTGAATTACCAGTACGGGCTGTTCCGTCAGTCGTTCCGCGATGGGCAACAGCAAGAGGCGCCGGATAACTGGCAACGCGAGAGCTATCCGTGGTTCCGTCACAACGCCGCGCTGGCGGTGGACGTGGGCATCGGCGGCAAGCTGGAAAAGCAGGCCGACGGCCGCGAACTGTGGCGCCCCGCCTTCACCCTGCGCGGCGAAGCCTGGGATTTGCCGGTGCTGGGGTATCGCAACGGCGTGGCGCAGCCGCTGCGCCTGTGGCAGGCGACCCATCAGCATCCGTTCAACCTGAGCGATTTCAACGACGGCAAGTTCCTGCAGGCGGAGAAGCAGGGCGTAGAAGCCGACAAGCTGACCAAGGTGCTTTACCCGAACGACAACCATCAGGCCGGCAAGCGCCTGCGCCTGATGCAGCAGTATTTCCAGTGCGCCTGCTCGGTGGCGGACATTTTGCGCAAGCACCATCAGGCCGGCCGCAAGATTGAAGAGCTGCCGAAGTACGAAGTGATCCAGCTGAACGACACCCACCCGACCATCGCCATTCCGGAAATGCTGCGCATTCTGCTGGACGAGCACCAGCTGGAGTGGGAGGCAGCCTGGGCGATCACCAGCAACACCTTCGCCTATACCAACCACACCCTGATGCCGGAAGCGCTGGAATGCTGGGATGAAAAATTGGTGCGCAGCCTGCTGCCGCGCCATTTCTCCATCATCAAACAGATCAACGCCAGGTTCAAAAAGCTGGTGGATAAGCACTGGCCGGGCGACGAGGCGATGTGGGCCAAACTGGCGGTGCACCACAACAAGCAGGTGCGCATGGCCAACCTGTGCGTGGTCAGCGGCTTTGCGGTCAACGGCGTGGCGCAGCTGCATTCGGATCTGGTGGTGAAAGATCTGTTCCCGGAATACCACCAGCTGTGGCCGAATAAATTCCATAACGTCACCAACGGCATCACGCCGCGCCGCTGGCTGAAACAGTGCAACCCGGCGCTGTCGGGCCTGATCGATGAGACGCTGAAGGTGGAGTGGGCGAACGATCTCGACGCGCTGCGCGGGCTGGAGAAATTCGCCGACGACGCGGCGTTCCGCCAGCGTTATCAGCAGATCAAACGCGACAACAAGGTGGCGCTGGCCCAGTACGTGCACGGTGTGATGGGGTTGACGCTCGACCCGGACGCGATCTTCGACGTGCAGATCAAACGCCTGCACGAGTACAAACGCCAGCACCTGAACCTGCTGCACATCCTGTCGCTGTATCGCCAGCTGCGCGACAACCCGAACCTGGACATCGTGCCGCGCGTGTTCCTGTTCGGCGCCAAGGCGGCGCCGGGTTACTACCTGGCGAAGAACATCATCTACGCCATCAATCAGGCGGCCGAGAAGATCAACAACGATCCGCTGGTGAAGGATCGCCTGAAAGTGGCGTTCATCCCTGACTACCGTGTGTCGGTAGCCGAACTGATGATCCCGGCGGCGGATATCTCCGAACAGATCTCCACCGCCGGCAAAGAGGCTTCCGGCACCGGCAACATGAAGCTGGCGTTGAACGGCGCGCTGACGGTCGGCACGCTGGACGGCGCCAACGTCGAAATCGCCGAGCAGGTGGGCGAAGACAATATCTTTATCTTCGGCAATACCGTGGAGCAGGTGAAGGCGATAGTGGCGAAGGGTTACGATCCGCTCAGCTACCGCAAGAAAGACAAGCACCTGAAGGCGATTCTGGACGAGCTGGCGAGCGGTGCCTTCAGCCACGGCGACAAGCACGCGTTCGACATGATGCTGCACAGCCTGCTGGAAGGCGGCGATCCCTACCTGGTGCTGGCGGACTTTGCCTCGTACTGCCAGGCGCAGCGCCGGGTCGACGAGCTGTATCGCGATCGGGACGAATGGACGCGGCGGACTATCCTTAACACCGCGCGCGTCGGCATGTTCAGCTCGGATCGCTCGATCCGCGATTATCAGCAGCGTATCTGGCAAGCCAAACGTTAAGGAGAGCGAATGGATCGCAAGCGTATCGATCAGGCGGCAGCGCAGGCGGGGATCGCTGCCGATTTTATCAATGCCCACGGCAAGCGGCAGGCGATTGAACCGGAGACCAAGCGCAAGCTGTTGGCGGCCATGAATCGGGCCGATGGCGCGCAGGAAGGCGCGGCATCACCGTTACCGGCGGTCAAGGTGTTCTATCAGGGCGCGCCGCTGGCGTTGACCCCGGCGGGTGAAGGCGAGTACCTGTGGGCGCTGCAGCGTGAAGACGGCGAATGCCTGCAGGGGCGCGTCGGCGCGCGCAAGACCCTGACGCTGCCCGGCGATCTGCCGATGGGGTACCACCAATTGACGCTGAGCCAGGGCGAGCAGCAGTGGCCATGCCGAGTGATCGTCGCGCCGAGACGCTGCTTCGAGCCGGACGCCTTGCTGACCGGCAAGAAACTGTGGGGCGCCTGCGTTCAGCTGTATACGCTGCGTTCCGATCGCAACTGGGGCATCGGCGATTTCGGCGATCTGCGCCTGATGGTGGAGCAGGTGGGGGAACGCGGCGGTGCCTTCGTCGGCCTCAATCCGATCCATGCGCTGTATCCGGCCAACCCGGAGAGCGCCAGCCCCTACAGCCCCTCATCGCGCCGCTGGCTGAATCTGGCGTATATCGACGTCAATGCGGTGGAGGATTTCCAGCGCAGCGACGCGGCGCAGCGCTGGTGGCAGAAGCCGGCGACGCAGAAGCAGCTGGCCAAGGCGCGCGCCGCGGAGTGGGTGGACTACACCGCCGTGATGCAGCTGAAGCTGGCGGCGCTGAAGCTGGCGTTCCCGCTGTTTCAGGCGCGCCAGCCGAACGACGCGCAGCGTCAGGCGTTCGAGCAGTTCGTGGCTGAGGGGGGCGACAGCCTGTATCAGCAGGCGGCGTTTGATGCGCTGCATGCCCATCTGGCGGCCAAAGACGCCAGCCAGTGGGGCTGGCCGGCCTGGCCCGAGCGCTATCGGCAGGGGCAGAGCGACGCGGTGCGGCAGTTTTGCGCCGAACATCAGGACGCGGTCCGCTTTTACCTGTGGCTGCAATGGCTGGCGGCCACCCAGTTCGCGCAGTGTTTTGACCAGAGCAGGCAGCAGCAGATGCCGATTGGCCTGTATCGCGATCTGGCGGTCGGGGTGGCGGAAGGCGGGGCGGAAACCTGGTGTGACCGTGAGCTGTACTGCCTGAAAGCGTCGGTCGGGGCGCCGCCGGATATTCTGGGGCCGCTGGGGCAAAACTGGGGCCTGCCGCCGATGGATCCGCACGTGATGGCGGCGCGCGGGTATCAACCGTTCATCGATCTTTTGCGCGCCAACATGACCAGCTGCGGCGCGCTGCGCATCGATCACGTCATGGCGCTGCTGCGGCTGTGGTGGATCCCGTATGGCGAAACCGCCGATCGCGGCGCCTATGTCAAATACCCGGTGGACGATCTGCTGGCGGTGCTGGCGCTGGAAAGCCAACGCCACCGCTGCATGGTGATCGGCGAGGATCTCGGCACGGTGCCGGTGGAGATCGTCGGCAAGCTGCGCGACAGCGGCGTCTACTCCTACAAAGTGCTCTATTTCGAAAGCGACGGTGAGCACCATTTCCGTGCGCCGCAGGCCTATCCGGTGCAGGCGATGGCGACCATCACCACCCACGATCTGCCGACGCTGCGTGGCTACTGGCAAAGCGACGATCTGACGCTCGGCAATCGGCTGGGCCTTTACCCGGATGCGGAGATCCTGCAGGCGCTGTTCGCCGATCGGGAACGCGCCAAACAGGGGTTGCTGGACGGATTGCATCGCTATGGCTGCGTGCCGCAGAAGGTAGGCAAGAAGGCGGCGCTGCTCGGCATGAGCCCGCTGCTCAACCGCGGCCTGCAGCGTTATGTCGCCGACAGCGCCAGCGCCTTGCTCGGCCTGCAGCCGGAAGACTGGCTGGATATGGCCGATCCGGTCAACATTCCCGGCACCAGCGATCAATACCCTAACTGGCGGCGCAAGCTGACCCAGACGCTGGAGGAGATGTTCGCCGACCCGCGGATAAACCGGCTGCTGAAGGATTTGGACAAGCGCCGACGCAAGGTATCGGTGGGTTGAAAACGACAATGCCGGAACGGGTTCCCCCTTCCGGCATTGTGTTATCTACCGTGGCGCGAACGCCGGGTATCAATAGTAGGAGTGCTCGCCGCGCTGGTGCTCGGTCAGGTCACGCACGCCCTTCAGCTCCGGGAATTTCTGCAGCAGCTCTTTCTCGATGCCTTCTTTCAGCGTGACGTCCACCATCGAACAGCCGTTGCAACCGCCGCCGAACTGCAGAATAGCCATGTTGTCGTCGGTGATCTCCATCAGCGTTACGCGGCCGCCGTGGCCCGCCAGCTGCGGGTTGATCTGCGACTGCAGCACGTATTCCACGCGCTCCATCAGCGGTGCGTCGTCATCGACCTTGCGCATCTTGGCGTTCGGCGCCTTCAGCGTCAGCTGAGAACCCAGCTGGTCGGTCACGAAGTCGATTTCGGCGTCTTCCAGATACGGCGCGCTCAGCTCATCGACATAGGCGGACAGTTTGTCGAACTTCAGTTCGGTATCCGTCGCTTCTACCGCGTCCGGCGGGCAATAAGAGACACCGCATTCGGCCGTCGGCGTGCCCGGGTTGATCACGAATACGCGGATTTGGGTGCCTTCTTCTTGATTTGCCAGCAGTTTGGCAAAGTGTTCCTGTGCAGCATCTGTTATACGGATCATAGCATTAGCTCAATAGTTGACTTCTATAGTCGGTTATAATACGCCCATTGCCGTGGCACTACAACGTGCGGCAAACGCACCATATCTGCACCGAGGCGGCGCCTTGCCGCCGCAGCAGCGCCGCGATCGCCGCGACGGTGCTGCCGGTGGTCACCACGTCATCCACCAGGGCGATATGCCGGCCGGCGACCGGCACGGTACAGGCGAACGCGCGCTGCAGATTGCGTCTGCGGGCAGAGGCGCTCAGCCGCTGTTGCAGGGCGGTTTTGCGCACCCGGCGCAAGGCGGCGGGCCGATAGGCGCAGCCCAGCCAGCGCGCCAGCGGCCGGGCCAGCAGATCGCTCTGATTATAGCCACGGCGCCAGCAGCGTGATGCATGCAAGGGTACCGCTAAAATCAGGTCGGGTCTGTTCAGATACTGCTCTCTTCGCGCCTGCTGCCACCGCAGCAGCATCAGGCGCGCCAGCGTCGGCGCCAGCTCGGGCGCGCGGTGGAACTTGAACCTTTTTACCAGTTGGCTGAGCGGCGCAACGTAGTCGCCGACGAACACCAGCCGCTGCCAGGGCGGCGGCCGTTGCAGGCAGCGGCCGCAGGGCATTTGCGTCTCGCCGGCGGGCAATCCGCAGCGCGGGCAACACGGAGGGTTGACCGGCAGATGGCGCAGGCAGCAACTGCAGATGCCATGACGCACCAGGCTCAACGGCTGTCGGCATAGCCAACAGCGGCTGCGGATTGATAGCATAGGGTCTCCGACACGGATAAGCATGAAAGGACAGTAACCAATGACAGCGCTGTACTGGCAAACAATAGGCGAAGGCGAACGCGATCTTGTGCTGCTGCACGGCTGGGGATTGAACGCCGAAGTGTGGAGTTGCATCCAGGCGCGACTGACGCCGCATTTTCGCCTGCATCTGGTCGATCTGCCGGGATACGGCCGCAGCCAGGGGTTCGGCGCCCTGTCGCTGGAGCAGATGACGGATATCGTGCTGGCGGCCGCCCCGCCGCAGGCCTGGTGGCTTGGCTGGTCGCTCGGCGGGCTGGTGGCCAGCCAGGCGGCGCTGATGCAGCCCGGGCGGGTCAAGGGGCTTATCACCGTGGCCTCCTCGCCGTGTTTTGCCGCTCGCGATGCGTGGCCGGGGATCCGCCCGGACGTGCTGAGCGGTTTCCAGCATCAGCTGAGCCTGGATTTCCAGCGCACCGTCGAGCGTTTTCTGGCGCTGCAAACGCTGGGCACCGAGAGCGCGCGTCAGGATGCGCGCCAGCTGAAAGCGGTGGTGCTTAACCAGCCGACGCCGAGCGTCGAGGTGTTGAACGGCGGGCTGGAGATCCTGCGCACCGCCGATCTGCGCGCGCCGCTGGCGGAGTTGAATCTGCCGCTGCTGCGGATTTACGGCTATCTGGACGGGTTAGTGCCGCGCAAGGTCGCCGAGCTGCTCGATGCCGCCTGGCCGAACTCCACGTCGCAGATCGTGGCCAAAGCCGCCCATGCGCCGTTTATCTCTCATCCCGATGAATTTGTGACGATGATCGAAGCGTTTATTGCAGCACATTGAATGCAGCGGGAAAACGCACGATAGAGCGCGAAAAAAAACGCTGCCGGGTGGATAAAAGACAAAGCTGTTCAATACTTAGTGAGTCAATGCGTTGGCTGCAAAATGAAAAGACCGCGTGCGGCGCTTTTCATTTTGGCGTTTCGTCTCTGGGAAACGGGCCCCGTCAGGGAAAGCAACGAGGCCTGAGGATGTCGCGGCAGCCTGCGGTACTACGCATGGATTTTTGACGGCTTTCATAACAGATAAATTATCCATTGAGAGGTTAGTGTCATGAAATCATTGAAGATGATTATTGCAGCGGCAGTGCTGGGTTCGGTGTCTTTCGGCTCCATGGCGGCAACCCTGCTGACCAAGGAAGATCTGGATAAGAACCCGGGTAAATACGAGAAGATCGGCACCGTCACCACGACGGCGGAAACCACGTCACCGATGGACGCCAAGGAAGAGCTGTCCAAACTGGCTGACGAAAAGGGCGGTCAATACTACGTGATCCTGGCAGGCCGCGAACACGGTAAATTCAGCGCCATCGCCGAAGTTTACAAAGACAAACAATAAGCCTTGAACGGTAATGGGGCGCCCGTCATTGGCGCCCCTTATCTTCAGGCTTTCAGTCGGTAGAACACCGTGCTGCACCCCTGGCCCTGCGGGCAGCTTTTGCAGCCGCAGCTCAAACAGGCGCCGTCATCCTGTTCGATGCGCTCCACTTTCCCCATCGCCGTCAAACGATCCAGCATCGCCTGCACCAGCGGCAGCGGCGTCGCCAGCGATTGGCTGAGCTGCTGCGCCTGGGCGCTGCCGCGCAGCGCCAGCGCATCGCGCACCTGCAGCAGCCCGGCCATCAGTGACAGCTCCCTTTGGCGCCCTGACAACAGGCCGCCGGCGTGGCGTTGCCCAGGCGCACCGTGACGCGGCTGCGCGCCCGGCGCAGGCCGAACAGCACCAGCAGATTCACCAGCAGCACCGCCAGGATCGCCGTCAGGCTGTACTGCGGGTGTTGGTTGAAGGTCGCCGCTTGGTAGAACAGCGTCGCCAGTGAGTAGGCCACGTTCAGCCCCCACAGGATGGAGAATGTCATCCAGCCGCGGCTCGATTCGCGGGCGATGGCGCCCATCACCGAGACGCAGGGCACATACAGCAGCACGAAGATCAGATAGCTGTAGGCGGAGATGCCGGAGCCGAATTTGCTGCTCATCACGCCCATCGAGCCGACGCCCATCTCGCCATCGCCCTTGCTGGCTTCGATCGGGTTGGACAGCACGCTCAGGCTGAAGGTGTTTTTCAGGCCGTCCCAGGTTTCCTGCAGCGCGCCGCCCAGCTCATCGAGCAGGTTGAAGTTGGCGGCGTCGAACGCCTCTTTGTTGATGTGCTCGGCGGTATACAGCGTATTCAGCGTGCCGACCACCACTTCTTTCGCCATCGCGCCGGTCACCAGGCCGACGGTGGCCTGCCAGTTATCGCGGTGGACGCCCATCGGCTGCAGCAACGGCGTCAGCACCTTGGAAACCGTGGCCAGCGCGGAGTCGTTGATGTTGTCGACCGTTTTGCCGCTGAACGAGAAGCTGTTCAGGCCGCCGATGAATATGCTGGCCACCACGATCACCTTACCGGCGCGCAACACGAAGCCTTTCAACCGCTGCCAGGTTTGCAGCAGCAGGCTTTTCAGGTGCGGCACGTGGTAAACCGGCAACTCCATCACGAACGGCGAGGCTTCGCCGCGCATGAGGGTGTATTTGAGTACCAGGCCGGTGAGGATCGCCACCGCGATACCGAGCATGTACAGCGAGAACACCACCCCTGCGCCGTCCTGGCCAAAGAAGGCGGCGGCGAATACCGCGAAGATCGCCAGCCGGGCGCCGCAGGACATGAACGGCGCCATCATGATGGTGATCAGGCGCTCGCGTTGGGCGTCCAGCGTGCGGGCGCCCATGATGGACGGCACGTTGCAGCCGAAACCGACGATCAGCGGCACAAAGGATTTGCCCGGCAGCCCGAGCGCCTGCATCAGGCGATCCATCACGAACGCCGCACGCGCCATGTAGCCGGAGTCTTCCAGGAACGACAGGAACAGGTACATCATGCCGATCTGCGGCACCAGCGGCAGCACGGTGTTGATGCCGCCGCCGACCCCCTGCGCCAGGAAAACGGTCAGCCAGTCGGGGAAGTGCAGGGTGTAGCCGAGCCACTGAATGCCCTGAATGAAGATCGCCGCCGAGCCGATATCGAAGATCGGCTGCAGCGCGCCGCCGATGTTGATCGCCAGCAGGAACATCAGGTACATCACCAACAGGAAGATCGGTACGCCCAGCCAGCGGTTGAGGATCACTTTATCCAGCATGTCGGTCAGGCGGTTGGGCATCGCCTGCTGCGAGTTGCTGACCGCGTCGCTCAGGGTGGCGATAGACTGGTAGCGCGCGTCGGCGATCACCAGCGCCGGGTCTTCTTGCTGCTGCTGTTGCAACGCCTGAATGGCCGCAGGCAGCAGCGCGACGGCGGGACCGGCCAGCCGGTGGCTGTAGATGTCGCCTTCCAGCATCTGCAATGCCAGCCAGCGGCGTTGCACCGCCGGCAGCGTTTGCGGCATGGCATCGCTCAGCGTGGCGACCGCTTTCAACAGCAACGGCGGGTAGTTCACCAGCGCCTGCTGTTCGTTGATGCGATGATTGTCGATCATCTGTTTCAGCACGCCGATGCCGTCGGCGCGGGTGGAGATCATCGGCACTACCGGGCAGCCGAGGCGTGCCGACAGCGCGGCGACGTTGATATCGATATGCTGGCTTTTGGCGATGTCGAGCATGTTCAGCGCCACGATGCAGGGAATGCCCAGCTCCAGCAGCTGCAGCGTCAGGTAGAGATTGCGCTCCAGGTTGGAGGCATCGACCACGTTGATCAGCAGATCGGCGTCGCCGCTCAAAATGTAGTGGCAGGCGATCTGCTCATCGAGCGAGGTTTGCTCTGAAATGGTGGTCAGGGAGTAGGTGCCGGGCAAATCGACCAGCCGCACGTCGGACTGCGGGGTAGTGAAATGGCCTTCTTTGCGTTCGACCGTCACGCCCGCCCAGTTGCCGACCCGTTGGCGTGCGCCGGTCAGCTGGTTGAACAGCGTGGTTTTGCCGGAGTTCGGGTTACCGATTAAGCCGATGGTGAGTTTTTTCATAGTTCAGCGTGTCGTCTTCAAGGAGAGCCGCGCCGGCGCAAGGGCGCGTCGGCAAATGGAGGCGCGCCGGTTCAGGACTGGCCGTCGAGCTGCAGCAGCGCCAGATCCTTCCTGCGCAGCACCAGGCTGACGCGGCGAGTTTTTATTTCTATCGGATCGCCCAGCGGCGCGACGCGCACCACGTCGAACGAAGAGCCGGGCAGCATGCCGAGCGATAACAGTTTCTGGCGGTAGGCCGGTGCAATTTCACCGGAAAAGCCGACAATCTTATATGTGTGTTTAGGTTGAAGCTGCATGTGATTAACCTTCCGGGTGCCGATGAACATCGGGCTGATGATAATTGGACGTTGCCGGCGAAAATGCCACGCCGTCGGCGGTATTCATCCATAAGGTCATGCAATAAAGTGAGCGCAAATAATAGTAATTATCATTATCGAATTCAATACAAAAAATAGGGGTATTGTAACCAATTATTATGGCGCCGACAGTTTTTGGTTGTGTCGTCTTGATAAGCCCCGTTTTACCACTGCTTTTACTCGGCGACAAATGAGAATGGTGAGTTAAATCAGTTGCGTATTTGTAGCCGAGTTTTCTCGTTTGCAAATATTGATGGCGTTTTTCCCTTATTTATTTCTGATAAAAGGCAATTCAATAACATTATTCCGCCGTAATACGAGCGGTAACCATTTGTGTTTCGCTCACAATTCGCAAAATGAAAAATGCGTGTTAACGACGTTGTTAATAAACGGCTGCAGAAGGGATGTTTGCCGCTTTAACAATGAGAGGGCGGTCACGCAGCAACGGGAAATAAAAAGATGAAGGTTTATTGAGACGGGTCAAAAAATGCCGCAAGTTTTCTTTCTCGGAAAGGGCGGAGCAGGCTCCGCCCTGTCGGTTCCGACTTAGCGTTTCTTGCCGAATGCCGCCGCCAGCGCGTCGCCCATGGCGCTGTTGCCGGCCGGCGCCGCGTTGCGCGGTTTGGCCTTGTTGCCGCCTGCCGAACGGTTGGCGTTGTCGCGCGTCTGGGCAGGCGCGTTGCCGCCGCGGCGCGGTGAACCCTCGCCCGGTTGCTCATCCAGGCGCATGCTCAGCGCAATGCGTTTACGCTGCAGATCGACTTCCATCACCTTCACTTTGACGATGTCGCCGGCTTTCACCACGGTGTGCGGATCTTCGACGAATTTGTCCGCCAGCGAGGAGATGTGCACCAGGCCGTCCTGATGCACGCCGATATCCACGAAGGCGCCGAAGTTGGTGACGTTGGTCACCGAGCCTTCCAGGATCATGCCCGGCTGCAGATCGTTGAGGGTTTCCACGCCTTCGGCGAAGGTGGCGGTTTTGAACTCCGGACGCGGATCGCGGCCCGGCTTCTCCAGCTCTTTCAGAATGTCGGTGACCGTCGGCACGCCGAACTTGTCGTCGGTGAAATCAACCGCTTTCAGGCTGCGCACCGCCGAGGCGTTGCCCATCAGGTCCTGCAGCGCCTGCTCGGTGGCGGCCAGGATGCGTTGCACCACCGGATAGGCTTCCGGGTGAACGGTGGAAGCATCCAGCGGGTTGTCGCCGTGGTTGATGCGCAGGAAGCCGGCGCACTGTTCGAAGGCCTTCGGCCCCAGACGGCTGACCTTCAGCAGCTGTTCACGGTTGCTGAAGCGGCCGTTCTCATCGCGCCAATTGACGATGTTCTGCGCCATCATGCGCGTCAGGCCGGCCACGCGGGTCAGCAACGGCACCGACGCGGTGTTCAGATCGACGCCGACGGCGTTTACGCAGTCTTCCACCACCGAGTCCAACTTTTTCGCCAGCTGGCTCTGGCTGACGTCGTGCTGATACTGGCCGACGCCGATGGATTTCGGGTCGATCTTCACCAGCTCCGCCAGCGGATCCTGCAGGCGGCGAGCGATGGACACCGCGCCGCGCAGCGATACGTCGAGATCCGGGAATTCCTGCGCCGCCAGTTCAGACGCGGAATACACCGACGCGCCCGCTTCGCTGACGATCACTTTCTGCGCCCGGACTTCGCCGAACTGCTTTTGCAGGTCGAGATAGAAGCGCTCGGTTTCACGTGAAGCGGTGCCGTTGCCGATGGCCACCAGCTCCACGTTGTGTTTGATGCACAGCGCCGCGACGATGGCGGCGGCTTTCGCCGCTTGCCCGGTGTGCGGGTAGACGGTGTCGGTGGCGACCAGTTTGCCGGTCGCGTCGACCACGGCGACTTTCACTCCGGTGCGCAGGCCCGGATCGAGGCCCATGGTGGCGCGCATGCCGGCCGGCGCGGCCATCAGCAGGTCATGCATATTGCGGGCGAAAACGTTGATTGCTTCATCTTCCGCGCGCTCGCGCACCGTGCCCATTAGCTCGGTTTCCAGGTGCAGCAACACCTTGATGCGCCAGGTCCAGTTGACCACCGCCTTGCGCCAGGCGTCGGCCGGGGCGTTGTTCAGGCGCAGGTTGAGGTGATTGATGATGATCAGCTCCGCCTGGCTTTCGCGCGGGGCTTCCTCAAACTGCGGATCGGCGTTCAGCGCCAGCTGCAGCACGCCTTCGTTGCGGCCGCGGAACATCGCCAGCGCGCGGTGTGAAGGCACCTGAGAAATCGGTTCGTGGTGATCAAAATAGTCGCGGAACTTGGCGCCTTCTTCTTCCTTGCCTTCGACCACTTTGGACACCAGATGGGCGTTTTTCCACAGGTAGTCGCGCACCTTGGCCAGCAGCGCGGCGTCTTCGGCGAAGCGCTCCATCAGGATATAGCGCGCGCCGTCGAGGGCGGCTTTCACGTCCGCCACGCCCTTGTCGGCGTCGACGTAGCGTTCAGCCAGTTGTTCCGGCTGCTGTTGCGGATCCTGCCACAGCGTATCCGCCAGCGGTTCCAGGCCGGCTTCGATGGCGATCTGGCCACGGGTGCGGCGCTTCGGTTTGTACGGCAGGTAGAGGTCTTCGAGTTCGGTCTTGCTCAGCGTGGCGTTGATCGCCCCCGCCAATTGTTCAGTCAGTTTGCCCTGTTCATCGATCGACTTCAGGATGGTCTGGCGACGATCTTCTAGTTCACGCAGATAACCCAGGCGGGTTTCCAGCTGGCGCAGTTGGGTGTCGTCCAGGCCCCCGGTGACTTCCTTACGATAGCGTGCAATAAAGGGCACGGTATTACCTTCATCCAGCAGACGGATGGCGGAGTCGACTTGCTCCGGCCGGGCCTGCAGTTCTGTTGCAATAATGCGGCTCAGTGGGTCATTCATAGGTCTGGTATCTGTATTGAGATCGGTGAATAAACAGGGGACAGTTATACGGATTGATCGGGGAAAATGCCAGCGAAGCGGGCCGCCGCCGCGCGGCCGCGGCATGGAGAACAGCGCAGACGGCGGCGTTGGCGGCGGTTAGGAAAAAGCTGAAAGCTTACTTCGGGTAGTTTATCTCGTTAACGTACCACTGCGCCTCGCCCAGCGGGGTATTGACGGTGGCGACGTCCCCGACCTCTTTTTTCAGCAGGGCGCGCGCCATCGGCGCATCGATGGAGATGTAATCCTTGCGGCCGAAAATCTCGTCGTAACCGACGATGCGAAAGCGTTTGGTTTCGCCGTCTTCGTTCTCCACCTCTACCCAGGCGCCGAAGAACACTTTGCCTTCCTGCTGCGGTGAATAATCGACGATCTTCAACTGCTCCAGGCATTTGGTCAGATAGCGGACGCGGCGATCGATCTCGCGCAGCCGCTTCTTGTTGTACTGGTAATCGGCGTTTTCGCTTCTGTCGCCCAGGCTGGCGGCCCAGGTCACTTTCTTGGTCACCTCGGGGCGTTCTTCGCGCCAGAGGTAATCCAGCTCTTGTTTGAGCTTGTCATACCCTTCACGGGTTATCAGTTGAGTTCTCATCGTGATTTATCTTTATGGGGCCACCGCCACAGTGTACGTGAATGCGGGGGGCTTTAGAAATGGCGCGCGGGCCTGTGCCTTGTCGCACGGTTTTTATTCAGTTTGCGCAGCTTTTAACGATCGGGAGTATGCTTAGCGTAGCGGAAAAGGAATGTGACGAAAGGAGGATATCTGGCGAGAGAGACAAGGAATTTTGGCGCACAACCCAACACATTGAAGGTATTACCGCATGGAATTTAAAGATTACTACGCCACGATGGGCGTTGAGCCCAACGCCGATCTGAAAACCATCAAAACGGCCTACCGTCGGCTGGCGCGTAAATATCACCCTGACGTGAGCACTGAAGACGATGCCGAAAGCAAGTTCAAGGAAGTGGCCGAAGCCTATGAGGTGCTGAAGGACGAGGAGCGCCGCGCCGAGTACGATCAGATCCGGCTGCACCGCAACGATCCGAACTTTGGCCGCCAGGCGCGCGGCGATCGCGGCGGCTATCAGCAGAGCGCTTCATGGCACGGCGGCGGCGCCGACGCGCAAGACTTCTCCGATTTCTTCGAAAGCATGTTCGGCGGGCGGGCGGCGGGCGGGCATCGCTCTGCTTCGCACTCGCACGGCGGGCATGGCTTCCGCGGCCAGGATCTGGAGATGGAGGTGCCGCTGTTCCTCGAGGAAACGCTGCATGGCCAAAGCCGCGAGATTTCCTACAAGTTGCCGGTGTACGACGAACTGGGGAGGCAGGTAAGCGAAGCCAGCAAGACGCTGAACGTGAAAATTCCGGCCGGCGTGGGCGACGGCGAGCGCATTCGCCTCAAGGGGCAGGGCGTTGCCGGCGTGGGCGGCGGCCAGAACGGCGACCTGTATCTGGTCATCCGCCTTGCGCCGCATCCGCTGTTCGAGATCGACGGCCACAACCTGAGCATCGTGGCGCCGCTCGCTCCGTGGGAAGCGGCGCTCGGCGCCAGCATTGAGGTGCCGACGCTGACCGGCAAAATCGCGCTGACCGTGCCGGCCGGCAGCCAGAGCGGCAAACGGCTGCGGGTCAAGGGCAAAGGGCTGGCGGGCAAGAAAGAGCCCGGCGATCTGTATGTCATTCTCAAGGTGGTGATGCCGCCGAAGCCGAACGAGAAGGCCAGCGCCCTGTGGCGGGAACTGGCTGAACAGGCGGCGTTCAACCCGCGCGCGGAATGGGAGTAAAGCAGATGATGAAAAAAGAGATCACTTTCACCGTGGTGGAATTGTGTCAGAGGGTGGAGATTTCAGAGGACGAGCTGGTCGAGATCGTCGGCCTGGGCGTTATCGTGCCGCTGGAGCCGGCGCAGCCGCGCTGGGAGTTTGATTATCCGGCGCTGAGCCACCTGCAGCGCGCGCGCAGGCTGCGTGCCGAGCTGGATCTGGATTGGCCGGGGATCGCCATGGCGCTGACGTTGCTCGATCGGGTTGATGCGTTGCAGCAAGAGAACCGGCAGTTGCGCCGGCAGCTGGCGCGTTTCCTGCAGACTTCCTGATCCGACAGCTAAACGCCACCGGTCGGTTCGCCGGTGGCGAAATTGTGCAAAATTGGGCCGTCACCCCACATTGCGCCGATAAAGGGCGAAATTTTAACGAACCCCCGTCGACATTCACTGAAAATTGTTGATAAATGGGGAAAAGAATAAGCTTTGTAACAATTTCGTCTAGAATACATACCATTAAACGCTGTCTCAAATGGCAAGGTTTTCTAACAATATTCGAGTCAGGCAATAAAGCCTTTGGGAGTAATACCATGCAAGAGAATCATAAGATCCTGGTTGTCGATGATGACATGCGCCTGCGCGCGCTTTTAGAACGTTATTTAACCGAGCAGGGCTTCCAGGTTCGCAGCGTTGCCAACGCTGAGCAAATGGATCGCTTGCTGACTCGTGAATCCTTCCATTTGATGGTGCTCGATCTGATGTTGCCGGGTGAAGACGGCCTGTCCATCTGCCGCCGCCTGCGCAGCCAGAGCAACCCGATGCCAATCATTATGGTCACCGCCAAAGGCGAAGAGGTCGATCGCATCGTGGGGCTGGAAATCGGCGCCGACGACTACATTCCTAAACCGTTCAACCCGCGTGAGCTGTTGGCTCGTATCCGCGCGGTGCTGCGCCGTCAGGCGAACGAACTGCCGGGCGCGCCTTCGCAGGAAGAGGCGGTGATCGCGTTCGGCAAATTCAAACTGAACCTCGGCACCCGCGAGATGTTCCGCGAAGACGAACCGATGCCGTTGACCAGCGGCGAGTTCGCGGTACTGAAGGCGCTGGTCAGCCACCCGCGTGAACCGCTGTCGCGCGATAAGCTGATGAACCTGGCGCGTGGCCGCGAATACAGCGCCATGGAACGCTCCATCGACGTGCAGATCTCTCGCCTGCGCCGCATGGTTGAAGAAGATCCGGCGCATCCGCGTTATATCCAGACCGTGTGGGGTCTCGGCTATGTCTTCGTACCGGACGGCAGCAAGGCATGAGGCGATTGCGCTTTTCACCGCGTAGCTCGTTTGCCCGAACCCTGTTGTTGATCGTCACCTTGCTGTTCGTCAGCCTGGTGACGACCTATCTGGTGGTGCTGAACTTCGCCATCCTGCCCAGCCTGCAGCAGTTCAACAAGGTATTGGCCTACGAAGTGCGTATGCTGATGACCGATCGGCTGCAGCTGGAAGACGGCACGTTGCTGGAAGTGCCGCCGGCGTTCCGCCGTGAGATCTACCGCGAACTGGGCATCTCTCTCTACACCAACTCGGCGGCGGAGGAGAGCGGCCTGCGCTGGGCGCAGCACTACCAGTTCCTCAGCCAGCAGATGGCGCAGCAGCTCGGCGGGCCGACCGATGTGCGGGTGGAGGTGAACAAGAACTCCCCGGTGGTGTGGCTGAAAACCTGGCTGCAGCCCGATATCTGGGTGCGCGTGCCGCTGACGGAAATCCACCAGGGCGACTTCTCGCCACTGTTCCGCTATACGCTGGCGATCATGCTGCTGGCGATCGGCGGCGCCTGGCTGTTTATTCGTATTCAAAACCGCCCGCTGGTGGAGCTGGAACATGCGGCGCTGCAGGTGGGCAAGGGCATTATTCCGCCGCCGCTGCGCGAGTATGGCGCTTCCGAAGTGCGGTCGGTGACTCGCGCATTCAATCAGATGGCGTCGGGCGTCAAGCAACTGGCGGATGACCGCACGTTGCTGATGGCCGGGGTCAGCCACGACCTGCGCACGCCGTTGACGCGCATCCGGCTGGCGACGGAGATGATGAGCGCCGAAGACGGCTATCTGGCCGAGTCGATCAATAAAGACATCGAAGAGTGCAACGCCATCATCGAGCAGTTCATCGATTATCTGCGCACCGGGCAGGAAATGCCGACCGAAAGCAGCGATCTGAACGCCATTTTAGGCGAAGTGGTCGCGGCCGAGAGCGGCTATGAGCGGGTGATTGAAACCGCGCTGTCGCCGGGCGAGCTGATGATGAATGTGCATCCGCTGTCGATTAAGCGGGCGGCGGTGAATATGGTGGTGAACGCGGCGCGTTACGGCAATGGCTGGATCAAGGTCAGCAGCGGCCGTGAGCTGCAGCGCGGTTGGTTCCAGGTGGAAGATGACGGTCCGGGCATCAAACCGGAAGAGTTGAAGCACCTGTTGCAGCCGTTCGTACGCGGTGACAGCGCGCGCAGCACCAGCGGCACCGGTCTGGGGCTGGCGATCGTGCAGCGCATTATCGACGCGCATGACGGCGAACTGGATATCGGCACCAGCGAGCGCGGCGGGCTGTTGATCCGCGCGTATATTCCGTTGCCGATGGAGAAAAAAGAGTCGACCAACGGCCATCAAACGGCCAGGGAAAACGCCTGACCTCTGGTGTGGGCCGCGCCGCTGCGGCCCCGTCAGGACTTTCTGCTCATCACGTAGTATTCCGCCGCATCTTCATGCAACCGACGGCCGGTCGGCGCCTGCCACGGATCGATTAACTCGATGCCGCAGTGGAGGAAGTCTTTGGTATTGCGGGTGGCCAGGGCGGCGCCGTAATGCAGGCAGGTGGCGGCGATTTGGGTATCGGGCATGCTCATCGCTTTACCCAGCAGCCGATTCCTTGCCGTCAATTCCGCGTATTGCATCGCGCACAGCCCATCAAACGGCAATATCTGCCCCTCGAACTTCAATTCAATGGCGTCTGCCAATTTCAGCTTGAGATCCCGCTGGCGCTTGCCGTCAGGCATGCAGGCCACGCCGCTGAACAGTTCGGCGAGGACAATGGCGCTGAGATAGAGCTCGTCATTGTCCTTTTCATTTAACCAGTTAATGACGTTGTAGTACGGGCTGGGACGCAGCGTTTCTGAAATGACGTTGGTGTCGATAATGATCATGCGTTGTCATCTTCATCATCAAAGGTGACGATGCGTGGCGGCACGGCGTCACGCGGTGGGATCTCCAGCTCAACGCCGCCGAATTCGGCGAAGTGCTGATGCATCCAGGTACCCAATCCATAGCGCGGCGGCTTTTTCACCAGCGCCTGTTTCAGGATCATGCGCGCTTCCTCTTCCATGGAGTGGCCGTTTTTCGCCGCTGAGATACGCAGCAGCTCTTTGATTTCGTCGTCCAGATTTCTGACGGTGATAGTCGCCATTTAAACCTCCTTTGCTATCAATGATTGCATTGACTTATTTTCTCGTCTTGCCGATTAAAAAGCAATCAATTGAAATAAAAAAAGGCGCGGGATCCGCGCCTTAGCTGAAGAGGTAATGCTACCGAATTACAGCTTCGGGCCGGCGCTGACCAGCGCGGCGCCCGCAGGCGTGTCGGTGTATTTGTCGAAGTTGGTGATGAAGCGCTCGGCCAGATCCTGCGCTTTTTCCTGCCACTGCTCGAGGCTGGCGTAGGTATTGCGCGGATCGAGGATCTCCGGATTCACGCCCGGCAGCGCGGTCGGCATCGCCAGATCGAAGATCGGCAGAGTGACGGTTTCCGCCTTGTCGATCTCACCGCTCAGGATGGCGTCGATGATGCCGCGCGTATCTTTGATCGAGATGCGTTTGCCGGTGCCGTTCCAGCCGGTGTTGACCAGGTAAGCCTGGGCGCCGGCGGCCTGCATGCGTTTCACCAGCACTTCGGCGTACTGCGTCGGGTGCAGCGACAGGAACGCGGCACCGAAGCAGGCGGAGAAGGTTGGCGTCGGTTCGGTTACGCCGCGCTCGGTGCCGGCCAGTTTGGCGGTGAAGCCGGACAGGAAGTGGTACTGAGTCTGGTTGGCGGTCAGACGCGATACCGGCGGCAGCACGCCGAAAGCGTCGGCGGTCAGGAAGATCACCTTGGTGGCGTGACCCGCCTTGGACACCGGCTTGACGATGTTCTGGATATGATAGATCGGGTAAGAAACGCGGGTGTTTTCGGTTTTCGAACCGTCATTGAAGTCGATGCTGCCGTCGGCCAGCACGGTGACGTTTTCCAGCAGCGCATCGCGTTTGATGGCGTGGTAGATGTCCGGCTCGGCTTCTTCAGACAGCTTGATGGTCTTGGCGTAGCAGCCGCCTTCGAAGTTGAACACGCCGTCGTCGTCCCAGCCGTGCTCGTCATCGCCGATCAACTGACGCTTAGGATCGGTGGAGAGGGTGGTCTTGCCGGTGCCGGACAGGCCGAAGAACACCGCCACGTCGCCTTTCTCGCCCACGTTGGCCGAGCAGTGCATCGAGGCGATGCCTTTCAGCGGCAGCAGGTAGTTCATCATCGAGAACATGCCTTTCTTCATTTCGCCGCCGTACCAGGTGCCGCCGATCAACTGCATGCGCTCGGTCAGGTTGAAGGCGACGAAGTTCTCCGAGTTCAGGCCTTGCTGCTGCCAGTTCGGGTTGGTGCATTTGGCGCCGTTCATCACCACGAAGTCCGGTTCGAAGTCAGCCAGCTCTTCGTCGCTCGGGCGGATAAACATGTTTTTCACGAAGTGCGCCTGCCAGGCCACCTCGGTGATGAAGCGCACTTTCAGGCGCGAGTCGGCGTTAGCGCCGCAGAAGGTATCCACCACGAACAGGCGCTTGCCGGACAGTTGTTCGGTGACCAGGTGTTTCAGATCGGCCCACACTTCCGGGCTGAGGGGTTTGTTGTCGTTCTTGCCTTTGCCCTGATCGGCCCACCACACGGTATCGCGGGTGATGTCGTCGCGGACGATGTATTTGTCTTTCGGCGAACGGCCGGTGAAGATGCCGGTATCGACGGAGACGGCACCCAGCTTGGTGACTACCCCACGCTCAAAACCTTCCAGAGATGGGTCTGTTTCTTCCTTAAACAGCAGTTCATAGCTCGGGTTGTGAACGATTTCGCTAACGTCGTGAATGCCGTAAGCGGCCAGATCCTGAGGGGTTATACCTTTAACGCGCATGTTACTACTCCTTGGTCACAGAATTTCTGGCGGCAATTGTAGGGATCTAACGGTGCGTAACCGCGATGGGTATCAAATATTTAACGTTTTAGGCGGTATTTCGTTACGATCTGAGAGATAGCACACGGAAAAAAGCAAACGTGCAAACGGCGGGCGTTGGCGGGCGCCGGGCGCGCCCGCCGAAAGGGTGTAACTTAGTGCAACTGGTCGCTTTCGCCGGTGTTACCTGCATACAGCGCGGCAACATCAACCGGGTCAAAGATATAGTGGCTGCCACAGTAGTCGCAGTGCATGTCGATATTGCCGTCCTGCTCCAGCATGTCCGCCACTTCGTCGGTCGGCAGGGTCAGCAGCGCGTCGGCGCAACGCTGGCGAGAACAGGTGCAGCGGAACTGCACGTCCTGCGGTTCGTACAAGGTGACCTCTTCCTGATGGTACAGGCGGTACAGCACTTCGTTGGCCGGCAGGCCGAACAGCTCTTCGCTTTTGACCGTGTTGGTCAGTTGCACCAGATGATCGAAATCATCGAGGTTGCCGTCCTGCGCCGGCAGCACCTGCAGCAGCATACCGGCCGCCGCGGCGTTGCCTTCCGCTTCGCCGGTGCGGATGAACAGGCGGGTTGGCAGCTGTTCGGACTGGCGGAAGTAGGCTTCCAGGCATTCGGCCAGGGTTTCACCTTCCAGGCCGACGACGCCCTGATAGCGCTCGCCTTCCGTCGGGGAAATGGTGATGACCATGACGCCGTTGCCGATCATCTGATGCAAGGTGCTGTCGTCGGCGATAGGCGCCTGGGTGCGCGCAACGCCGCGCATCTCCTGGCGGTTGTTGCCGTTGATCACCGCCAGCTTCAGCGGGCCGTCGCCTTGCAGCTGAACGGTGATGTCGCCGTCGAACTTCAGGGTCGCGGTCAGCAGACTGGTGGCGACCAGCAGCTCGCCCAGCAGTTTTTGTACCGGCGCCGGGTAGTCGTGGTTATTCAGGATCTGCTGATAGGTTTCGCTGACGGTAACCAGCTCGCCGCGCACCGCGTAGTTTTCAAACAGGTAACGGTGCAATTGGTCATGGTTGGACATAATCTTCTCTCATTGCGGTGAGGGGTTATTCCGGCTCACCAAATTTAAATTTTATCAGATCGCGCCGCTCCTTTTTGTCCGGACGACGGTCCGGATGCGGCATGGTCAACGCGTTCATCTTGCGCGCCAGCGCCATTTTTTCGCGGTTGGCGATGCTGGCTTCGGTTTCCTGATACATTTGCTGCGCCTCGCTGGCGCCGCGGCGTTGGCTGGTCAGCGCCAGCACGATCACCGTACGTTCTTCGTTGCCCTGCCGCAGCTTGAGCTCGGCGTTAAGTTCGACAATCTTGCTCGGCTTGCCACGCTGGCCGTTGTAATGCACCTTGCCGCCGTCGATCATTTCGCGCGCCAGCGCGCGGGTCTTGTAGAAGCGTGCGGCCCACAGCCACTTATCCAGCCGGACCGCGTCGTCGCGCGTCGCTTTTTCCTTCATGCTTCCCCCTTGGCCAGCGCCGGTATCAGCAGGCGATAGTCGCGCATCGACGGATGGCGCTGGAAGCTTTTCTCCGCCGTGCTGGAGTCCGGGTTTTGCACGCCCAGGCAGTAACGAATGCCGAAAGTGCGCGCCGCGTCGAGGATCGGCTCGCCGTCGTCGACGAACAGCGTGCGCTGCGGGTTGAACCCGGTGTGCTGTTGCACCGCCTGCCACAGACGCTGATCTTCTTTCGGATAACCAAATGTGTGGGTGGAAAACAATAAATCAAGGTGCCGATCCAGACCGGTATGCTCGATTTTCACCGCCAGGCTGTGCGGATGGGCGTTGGTCAGCAAAATGGTTTGCAGGCCGGCGCCGCGCAGCGCCCGTAAAAATGGCTCGGTGTCCTCGCGCAGCCGGGCGCGGCTGCCCACTTCGCTGGTCATGCGGTAGATATCCAGATCCAACCGCTCGCTCCAGTAATCGAAGCAATACCAATTCATGGTGTGCTGCACCGCCTGATATTCCCGCTCAATAATATTGCGGGCTTCGTCAAACGGAATGGCGCGCCTTTCGCTCAGCGCTTGCGGCACCAGGCTGAGCCAAAAGTGGCTGTCGAATTCCAGATCCAGCAAGGTGCCGTCCATATCCAGCAGCACGGTATCGATCTGCGGCCAATCAAACTCGGGAACCATAAAAACTCCACGGGCGAACCGACGGGCGGTCCGCAGATGAGAATAATAGCGTTAGCGTAGCATAAGCAGATGACAGGGCGCAGGCCCCGGCGTCAGGTTCAGGGCATCGGCCGCATCGACATCGGATTGAGCTGCGGGTTGAAGCAGCTGTCGTAGTAACGTTGGATATCGGCGACGCGGTGTTGATTGATGCGCCGACGCTGCACCAGCCGCCAGGCGTTATAGCCCAGGCTGACGACCACCGCCAGCAACAGCAGGCTGGTGCCGAGGTAGCGCCACAGGGTGATCATGTCCGGTTCGCTGTGCAGCGCCACGTGGCGGGTGCCGTTGGCATCGACGCTGAGGCTGGTGATCACCCCCTGAGCCTGGAACGGGGTATGCAACAGCAGAGTGGAAAGGCGCTGCAGCTCATTCCACTGGTCGAGGGCGTTGTATTCGCTTTGCGGCACCGAGGATTGCGGGTGGCTGACCAGTTGGCGGCCTTCGTCGCTGCGGATCAGGAAACCGCCCGGTGGCGGGCTGTTGAGCGCCGCGGCGGCCAGGCGCGTTTCATTGAAGATGAACGATGACGTGGCCACTTTGGTCAGGCTTTCCAGTGACTCGGCGCTCACCGGGCGCAGCAGGACGTTGACGCCTTGCAGCGCGCCGGACCTGGCGCGTTTCATCAGGCCGCTCCAGTTTTTGGCGTTGCCCAGGTTGACCAAGGCGTTTTTTAACCGCACGCAGTCGTTTTCTGCCTGACATAGATCCTGCGTTTTCAAAACGATATCAGAGAAGTCATCCAACAGGATCATGCCGGATTTCTCGATGGCGCTGGCCAGCTGCGGGTTGACCTTCTGATCGGCGCCGCTCGGATGCAGCTGGCTGTTGACCGTGGCCAGCAGGGCCGTCGCTTTGTCTATGACTTCCGATTCCGGCTGCGGCAGCGGGGCGGCGTTGTTCCAATAGATGCCGGAGCAGTCGAACGGCGCAAAATTGACGGTACCGCCACCGTTGGCCGGCGGCGGCACATAGCACATGCCGCTGCCGCGCACTTTCAGCGTGTCGCCGATGCGCAGCGGCGTGGCTTCCAGGGCCTGCACGCTGGTCACTTCCACTTTTTGCGCACCCTGCAGCCAGGCCATGCTGAGGGTCAGCGGCAGGTTGAGCGGGATATAGATCAACAGCAACAGCAGTACCAGCGCCGAGCTGGCGACCAGCACCGCGTTGCGGCCCCACTGCTGCAGCGGGAAATTCTTCACTTCGTCATGAAGCGAGAGGAAGCGCCCCTGGCGCACTACCTGCCGATTGAGGTAGACGTCCACATCGGTGGTCTTGCCCAGATCCTGAGTCAGGTACGGCTGCCAATGCGGTGGGTAGATAAGATCGATGATGCCGAGCGAAATGTTGCTGATCTGCCCCTGATCGGACTCGCCGAACAGGCCCCAGCGCTTCGGCGTGCCGCGCAGGCAGTGGATCTCTTTCAGCTCACGCGACGCCGGATGGCGGAACAGGTTCCAGCATCCCCAGGCGATCATCAGCACCGCCACAAAAATCATCCAGGGGATAACCAGCACCGGGCTTATCAGGCTGAAGAACAGCAGCAGCAGTGCGGCGGAGATGATGACGGCTTCGCGGATGCCGTTCGGCCGGTTCAGCGCATGCTCTTCCGGCGTTTCCTTGCGAATATTGACCAGCTCGACATGCTCGCTCTCTTCCTTGCGGATGGACGCGTTTTTGGTCGGCGTGGCGGCCACCACCGGCGGCTGCGGCCGATCGTGAATGTGATCTTTCAGCGAGTGCCCGTTGAGCGAAATCACCAGCGGCAGCGTCTGGGTTCTGATCACTTCCACATGGTTGTCGGCGGTGATATAGGGTTCCCAAAACGGCGGCAGATGCACCTCTTCCGCGTCGAGGTAATAGCGCCATTTATTGGGATCGTCGCTGGCCAGCCCGTAGCGGGTGATGGCGTGCGTGACCGGATATACGTTATCGCTTTGCGGGGTGAGCGCCAGTTTGGCCGCAGGCAGCGTAGCGCCGCCGCCGGGCAACAGTTTGTTGCTCAGTTTGTTTTGCTGACTGAGATAGAACTCGACCGCGGCGCGCTCTTCGTCGGTCAGCTTGCGGTGGGCAGGCTTGATAAACGGCAATGCGTGCGCCAGCGCCGACGGGTTGCGGGCCTTGAACCACAGGTACAGGCCGGCGGCAATCAGGCAGACAAGCACTAAGGCCAATATCAACACTATTGTGCTCATGCAATCCCCATCTCACACCCGTGAATTTCGCCAACCTGATGAAAAGCTGAATATTATACGGAGTAAACCGCCAGGAGGCACCCAGAACTAATGAGGGAACAAACAGATTCTCGCTCTGGATCTCATTCCTTCATGACGCAAGGCCATTTTATCACTGATTCTTGCCTGCGTGATACTAGCAACCGGCCTCTGTCGTCGATATCGGTATTATCCTATTTTCTTGCGCGCTGTTTGCTGAATCAGTACGGAAAATCGCCGGCCGCTGGCTACGCTTGTTAAAAGAAAGTAAATTACTGTTCATGCGCGTTGCGGCGGAGCTTGCCCTTAACGCACAATGTGATCAGGATCGAATTTGGTCAGCGTTTGAGCGCCAACGAGCCGTGCGTTACGCCAATCATTTTTTCGGTTGCCCCGTCCGCGCCTGGGTAACCTCTTTGAGGCAATCATGGATAAACACCTGCAAAAACCTAAAATTCTGAAAGTGGAAACGGTCGCGCGTTCGCGTTTGTTTAACGTCGAGTCGGTCGATTTGGAATTCAGCAACGGTGTTCGGCGGGTGTATGAGCGCATGCGGCCTTCGGATCGCGAAGCGGTGATGATCGTGCCGGTGATTGGCGATGACCTGCTGCTGATCCGCGAATATGCGGTCGGCACCGAATCCTATGAGCTGGGGTTCCCGAAAGGGCTGATCGATCCCGGTGAAGGGGTGCTGGAGGCGGCCAACCGCGAGCTGATGGAAGAGGTGGGGTACGGCGCGAAACGCTTTGATTTTCTCAGTAAGCTGACGATGGCGCCGTCCTACTTTTCCAGCAAAATGAATATCGTGCTGGCGCACGATCTCTATCCGCAGAGCCTGGAAGGGGATGAGCCGGAGCCCTTGCCGCAGGTGCGCTGGCCGATCGCCAACATGATGGCGCTGCTGGCGGAACCGGATTTCCGTGAGGCGCGCAACGTCAGCGCGCTGTTCCTTTCCGAGGCATTTTTGCGCGCGTCGCGCTGATACGCTTCACGCCGAATAAAAAAAGGGCCAGATTTCTCTGGCCCTTTTCGATCAGAACAGCTCGTGGCTTTCGCCGCCCGGATCGGTCAAGGTGGTGCCGGTATCGCGCGATGGGTAGTCCGTCGGCTGCGTCCCTTCGATGAAGTATTCGGAACGGCTGCCGCCGCCACCGCCTGAGAGCTTGCCGCTGCTCTTGTCGATGGTGACGCTGATGATGCCCGGCGGCGGCGTGACTTTCTGCTCTGGGATGCCTTCCAGCGCGGTTTTCATAAAGTCGTCCCACGCCGGCTGGGCGCTCTTGGCACCGCCTTCACCGCCGGAAATCTGATCCGGGATAGCGCCGGATACCGTTGAACGGCCCAGGTCGCGGCGGTGATCGTCGAAACCGATCCACACCGAGGTCACGGTATCCGGGCCGTAGCCGGAGAACCAGGCGTCCTTGGAACTGTTGGTGGTACCGGTTTTGCCGCCGATATCATGACGTTTCAGATCGCGGCCGGCGCGCCAGGCGGTACCCATCCAACCCGGTTCGCCGAAGATGTTGCTGTTCAGCGCGTCGTGGATCAGGAAGGCCAGCTGTGTGCTGATGACGTGCGGCGCATACTGTTGGTCGCCGTCCTGCTGTACCTGAGCCGGGGTGACTTGCTCCAGCTGAGGCATCGGCACCGTGCTGTTGTTGCCTTCCTGCGAGGTGGCGACGTTTTCGATGTTGTCGTCGGACAGCACCGCTGAACGGTGGGTATCGCCGTAGATCACCGGCAGGTTACAGCTGCCGCACACCACTTTCGGTTTGGCCTCGAACACCGTATTGCCGTTATCGTCTTCAATTTTGGTGATGAAGTACGGATCGACCAGGTAACCGCCGTTCGCCAGCACCGCGTAGCCGCGCACCAGCTGCATCGGGGTGAAGGAGGCGGACCCCAGCGCCAGCGATTCGGTATGCACGATATTCTGCGCCGGGAAGCCGAAGCGCTGCAGATATTCCGCCGCGTAGTCGACGCCCATCGCGCGCATCGCGCGCACCATCACCACGTTCTTCGATTGCCCCAGCCCCTGTCGCAGGCGAATCGGGCCGTCGTAGGTCGGCGGCGAGTTCTTCGGCCGCCAGTCGGTGCCGGCGCCGGCATCCCAACGGGTAATCGGCAAGTCATTCAGAATGGTGGCCAGCGTCAGGCCTTTATCCATCGCGGCGGTGTACAGGAACGGTTTGATGTTCGAGCCCACCTGACGCAGGGCCTGCGTGACGCGGTTGAACTTGCTCTGATTAAAGTCGAAGCCGCCAACCAGCGCTTTCACCGCGCCGTCGTTCGGGTTGATAGAGACCAGCGCCGAGTTGACGTCCGGCACCTGCGACAGCCACCAGGCTTCGTTCACTTTACGCACCCACACTTGCTGGCCGGCCTGCACTACGTCGGTGACGCGTTTCGGCGTTGGGCCTTGCTGAGTGTCCGAACGGTATGGGCGTGCCCAGCGCATGGTCGCCATCGGCAGGGCAATACTGCTGCCGTCGGCCAGCATCGCCGTCGCTTCCTGCGGGTTGGCGGCGGTGATCACCGCCGGCGCCAGCGGGCCGTAGTTCGGCAGGTTTTTTAGCGAATCGACAATCTGTTTGCGATCCCAGGCCGCTTCGCCGACTTTCCACAACACGTTGGATGGGCCGCGGTAACCGTGGCGCATGTCATAGGCCAGCACGTTGTTGCGCACCGACTCCTGCGCCGCCAGCTGCAGCCGTTTGGTGACGGTGGTGTAAACCTTGTAACCATCGGTATAGGCGTTTTCACCGTAACGCTTGATCATCTCCTGACGCACCATCTCGGAGAGATACGGCGCGGAGAAGCTGATTTCCGGCGCATGGTAATTGGCGACCAGGTCTTCGGAGCGCGCCTGATCGTACTGCGCCTGCGTGATGTAGTGTTCGTCCAGCATGCGCGACAGCACCACGTTGCGACGGGCAACGGCGCGATCGTGCGAATAGAGCGGGTTGAAGGTGGATGGCGCTTTCGGCAGGCCGGCGATGGTCGCCATTTCGCTCAGGGTCAGCTGGCTGACGTCTTTGCCGAAATAGACCTGCGCGGCGGCGCCCACGCCGTAGGCGCGGTAACCCAGATAGATCTTGTTCAGATACAGCTCAAGGATTTCATCCTTGGTGAGCATCTGCTCGATGCGCACCGCCAGGAAGGCTTCCTTGATTTTACGCATCAGGGTGCGTTCCGGGCTTAAGAAGAAGTTACGCGCCAGCTGTTGGGTAATGGTACTGGCCCCCTGCGAAGCGTGGCCGGAGACCAACGCGATGGAGGCGGCGCGGAAGATGCCGACCGGATCGACGCCATGGTGATCATAGAAGCGGCTGTCTTCGGTGGCGATGAATGCGTGCACCATCACCGGCGGAATTTGATCCAGTTTCAGCGGAATGCGGCGTTTCTCGCCGTATTGGGCGATCAGTTCGCCATCGGCGCTGTAGACCTGCATCGGTATCTGCAGCCGCACATCTTTCAGCGTTGCGACGTCGGGCAGCTGCGGCTCGACATATTTGTACAAGCCGAAAATCGAGGCTGCTCCCAGCACGATGCAACATACTGCAAGGATTAGTAAATACTTTACGAACTTCACCTGAGATTTCCCATTTCTAAGTCATTTGGGCAGTTTATAAACAACCGCGCGGTAGTATAAAGGCAAGCCTGCGACATGGATATGTTCTTTTATCATCTGATGTTATGGAGGCTTGCGAAACATGTTCCCTCAAGCATGGCAGGTGGGGCTGGATATACAAATCGACTGCGTGCGGGCGGTGGCGGCCCAACGGCGCCGCAACGGCTGGCAGTTGCGCCACTGGTGGCAGCAGGCGCTGCCGCAGGCGGTTTTACGCGATGGCTGTCTGGAACCTTCCGAATTTCTTATCCGGGCGCTGCGGCAATGGCGCGTCCAACTGCCGCGACATATTTCCTTACGCATTGCCCTGCCGGCGCAGCGCGTGTTGCAGCAACGCATGGCGCAGCCGGACGCGCGGCTGCGCGAGCCGGAACGCAGCGACTATATCGGCGGCCACGGTGTGAAGCAGTTTCCGCTCGACGGCCAGACGCTGGCGCTCGACTATCGCACCGCGCCGGCGGATGAGGCGGCGCTGTTGCTGACCGCCGCGCGGCGGCAGGAGCTGCAGCAGTGGCTGCATTGTCTGCGTCAGGCTGGCCTGCATCCGCAAGCGGTCGATATCACCCCCTGCGCGCTGCGGATGATGGCGACGGCGGCAGGCGTGCCGCCCGCTGCGGGACTGATGCACCGTCTCGAACGAGAATGGCTGTGGGTGGCGCCGGCCGACGGCGCGTTCGCCTTTGGTCTGGCGCCGGGCGACGATGACGCGCAGGCGCTGCGGGCGCTGCAAGCCCAGATGCCGGCGGGCGACGATCGGCCGATCTATGCCGGCAGCGTGCTGGCAGGTGCCTTGCCCGCCGGTTGCCTTGCCTGGTCGCCGCTCAGCGCCTTCACGCAGCTGCGTCCGCCGTTGCCTGCGCATCCTTCGGCGTTCGCGTTGGCCGGTGGCCTGGCGCTGCGCGAGGAGGATCGCTGATGTATCAGGTCAACTTTCTGCCCTGGCGACAACGCCGCGAGCGGCGACGCGGCTATCTCTGGTTGGGCGTGCTGCTGTTGCAGCTAACGGCACTGCTGCTGGCGCTGTTCCTGGTCGACGGCCAGTTGCGTCACCAACAGGCGCAGCGGCAGGCGCGGCTGGCGATGCTGAGTGAAGAGCTGGCGGCACTGACGTTGCTCGCCCGTCAGCAACAGCAAGAGCGGGCGCAGCGGGCGCTGCAGCGCGCCCACGCCGAACGGCAGGCGAGCAACGCCCAACATAACCGGCGTTATTTTCAGCTGCTGCAGCAATTGTCCTCCAGCATTCCTCCACCGCTGTGGCTTACGGCGATGGAGAGTGATGCGGTGAACGGCCTGCGGCTGCGTGGATTGAGCCGCTCTCCTGCGGCCATCACGCAGTTCGAACGGCGGCTGGCGGGGATGCCTGCGTTGCCGCGGTTGCGTTTGGCTGAGGTGGCGCAACGCGACGACGGCCTGTACACCTTTCATCTGGCGGCGCAGTGGGGGCGTGATGGATAACCGTTTGTCATCCGGGCTGCGTCTCTGGCTGAGCTTGCCGGGCTGGCTATTACTGCTGTCGCAAGGGTTGGGTATCGGCACGTTGGCGCTGTTGGGCGGCGGCTGGATGCTGCAAGACGAATGGCGTCAGCGGGAAAGCGCGGCGGAGCGGCAACAGCGTCTGTTGCAACAGATCGCCATGGTGCAACGCCAACTGGATGAGGTGCCGGAAACCGCTATCCCGGCGGCGCCGCTACCTCCGTCCACCACCGGCGATCTGGCGAGCGTGCTGCAACGGGCGGGAGGCGCCTTGTTGCGCTGGCAGCGGCAGGAAAAACCGCCGCGGCAAACGCTGAGCTTGCGCATTGACTACGCCGGTTTGCTGGCGCTGCTGGAGACGCTGCCCACCGATTTACGCCTTGAGCAGCTGAGCGTGGAGACGCCGTCCCTTGGCATGACGGCGCGGTTGGTTTTGCAGGATGCCACCGAGGATCAGCCCAATGAGTAAAAGGCCCGGCCGTTGGTGGTGGTTGCTATGGCCATGGGCATTGTGCGCTGAGCCGCGCGACCCGTTTGCGCCGCTTCCGATGCCTGCTTGTGCCCAAACGGAGGCGTCGCCGGCGGGCTGGCGACTGAAAGGCGTCATCGGGCAACCGACGCTGCGCTATGGCTGGGTGGTGACGCCGGCGGGGCAATGGTTGCGCCTGCGGCCACAGCAACGGGTGCTGGCCGAGCGCTGGCAGGTCACGCAGGTGCAGGCGCGTAGTCTGACGTTAACGGCGCTGACGGCCGAACCAGATTGCCCGGCGAGCCAGGGCGACGTCTCGCTCATGATGGACAACAAGGATGGCAAACCATGAAAGGATGTGTTGGATTGGGCTTGGCGCTGTGGTGCCTGGCGCTCGGCACCGCGCAGTCGCAGGATAAGCAGCGGGTTTCCCTGGAATTTCAGGATGCGCCGGTCACGGTCATCCTGCAGGCGTTGGCGGATTATCGGCAGATGAACCTGATCGCCGCGCCCGGCGTGAGCGGCAACCTGACGCTGCGGCTGGAGAATGTGCCCTGGCCGCAGGCGCTGGCGTTGACCCTGCGCATGGGCAAACTGGCGATGACGCGGGAAGGCAACGTGATACTGATCTCGCCGGAGCCGGACGCACAGGAAAAAAGGCAGCAGCGAGAAGCGTTGGCGCAGCGGCAACCGCTGCACAGCCTGACCTTGACGTTACAGAACGGCGATGCGGCGGAAATTGCCGAAAGCCTCAACGCCCAACGTGGCGCGTTGCTGAGCGAGCGTGGCAGCGTGTTGGCGGATAAACGCACCAATACGCTGCTGCTGCGCGACACCGCGCCAATCCTGACGCAGTTGAAAAAGCGGGTAACGGAAATGGACGCGCCGCTGGCGCAGGTGCAACTGGCGGCGCATATCGTGACCATCAACCGCGAAAGCCTGCGTGAGCTTGGCGTGCGTTGGGGGTTGGCGCCCGACGACAGGCCGGCGCGGCCGTTGCGGCCGGGCAATGTCGGTGTCAACCTGCCGCTGGAGCGCAGCGCGGTGAACGCCGGTTTCCATCTGGCGCGCATCAGCGGGCGTTTGCTGAGCCTGGAGCTGACGGCGCTGGAGCAGGAGAATCAGGTGGAGATCATCGCCAGTCCACGCCTGCTGACGGCGCACCTGCAAACCGCCAGTATCAAGCAGGGAACCGAGATCCCTTACGAAGTGTCAAGCGGCGCCAGCGGTGCGACTGCCATCGAGTTCAAAGAGGCGGTGCTGGGCATGGAGGTGACACCGAAAGTGTTGCCGGACGGGCGCATCACGCTGACGCTGCACATCAGCCAAAATATGCCGGGCCGCGCTATCAGCCGCGGGGCGGGTGAGGCACTGACCATCGATAAACAGGAGATTAAGACGCAGATCACGGTGAAAAACGGTGAAACCCTGGTGCTCGGCGGTATTTTTCAACGGCATAGCGGCAAGACGGCGGACAAGGTGCCGGGGTTGGGGGATGTGCCGTTATTGGGAGGCTTGTTCCGACAAAGCGGCGCACAACAGAAAAAACGCGAGCTGGTGATCTTCATTACGCCGACTCTGATTAAGGGATAAGCGGCGGCCTGTCGGCCGGGCGGCAAATCTCCTAAAGTTGATGAGCAGATACACTTTTTTATCTCCTTGGGGGGATCTGCGTTTGACGCTGCGGCCGATTTAGCTTACAAGGGTTACCGAATTGAGCACCGAGGTTTTTTGTTAGCGTCAAGACGCCGTTAAAAACATATGGTTTCCCTCCCGCGGCGTGGATTGCGATTTATTCGGTTGCCAAACTACCAAGAGTGTTGAGATAATTTTTCGTCTGATCTCGCACTATCGCTCATGAGGTTTCAGTTTAGGTCCCGCCGCTGATTTGATTGGCGGGGCGGGTTAACATTAACGAATTGTCTTAGTAATACCGAAAAACATGGCAGAGAAACGCAATATCTTTCTGGTTGGGCCTATGGGTGCCGGCAAAAGCACTATTGGCCGTCAGTTAGCTCAGCAACTCAATATGGAGTTCTTCGACTCCGATCAAGAAATTGAGCGACGTACCGGAGCTGACGTGGGCTGGGTATTCGACGTGGAAGGGGAAGAAGGTTTCCGCGATCGTGAAGAAAAAGTCATTAATGAACTGACGGAAAAACAAGGGATTGTGTTGGCGACCGGCGGCGGTTCGGTGAAGTCGCGCGAAACGCGCAACCGTCTGTCCGCGCGCGGTGTGGTGGTCTATCTGGAAACCACGATCGAGAAGCAGCTTGCTCGTACCCAGCGTGATAAAAAACGCCCGCTGCTGCAGGTCGATTCTCCGCCGCGTGAAGTGCTGGAAGCCTTGGCGAAAGAGCGCAATCCGTTGTATGAAGAGATTGCCGATGTCACCATCCGCACCGACGATCAGAGCGCTAAAGTGGTTGCCAACCAGATCATCAACATGCTGGAAAGCAACTGATTGCCGCTTTCCGCGTTCGCCGTCGGCCAATGCGGAAAACTGATTTGTGTTCCCCGCCGCAGCGGGGATCAACCACCGCCGCACCATACAGAGAACTGAGCGCGACATGGAGAGAATTACTGTAACGCTTGGGGAGCGCAGCTACCCGATTACCATCGCCGCCGGATTGTTTAACGATCCGGCTTCTTTTATGCCGTTGAAGGCGGGTGAGCAAGCGATGTTGGTCACCAACCAGACCCTGGCGCCGCTTTATCTTGAGCGTGTCCGGCAGGTGTTGGAGCAGGGCGGCGTCGTGGTGGATCAGGTGATCCTTCCCGATGGTGAGCAGTACAAATCTCTGGCGGTGTTGGAGCAGGTGTTTTCGGCGCTGCTGGAAAAACCGCACGGGCGTGATACCACGCTGATCGCCCTCGGCGGCGGCGTTGTCGGCGATCTGACCGGCTTTGCCGCCGCGTGCTACCAACGCGGCGTGCGCTTTATTCAGGTTCCCACCACGCTGTTGTCGCAGGTGGACTCTTCCGTGGGCGGCAAGACCGCCGTCAACCACCCGCTCGGCAAAAACATGATCGGCGCTTTCTATCAACCCGCTTCGGTGGTGGTTGATCTGGATTGCCTGAAAACCTTGCCGACGCGTGAACTCTCTTCCGGCCTGGCAGAAGTCATCAAATACGGGATCATCCTCGATCGCGAGTTCTTCGTCTGGTTGGAAAACAACATCGATGCGCTGATGGCGCTGGATATGCAGGCGTTGGCCTACTGTATCCGCCGCTGCTGTGAGCTCAAGGCCGAGGTGGTGGCCGCCGACGAACGCGAAAGCGGCCTGCGCGCCTTGCTGAATCTGGGCCATACTTACGGCCACGCCATCGAAGCCGAAATGGGCTACGGCGTATGGCTGCACGGCGAAGCGGTGGCGGCGGGCATGGTGATGGCGGCGGAAACCGCGCACCGTCTCGGCCAGTTCTCCGTTGAAGATATCGAACGCATCAAAACGCTGCTGCTGCGCGCCGGCTTGCCGGTCTGCGGGCCGCAGGAAATGACGCCGGCATCCTATCTGCCGCACATGCTGCGCGACAAGAAAGTGCTGGCGGGTGAACTGCGCCTGGTGCTGCCGACCGCGATCGGTGCGGCGGAAGTGCGCGGCGGCGTAGGGCATGAGCTGGTGTTGGCGTCGATCGCCGCCTGCCTGCCTGAGCAGACACGTAATTAAATCGGACTAAGTAACAGTGGCTTAGCCGCCATTTGCATCTATATTAATACAGTGAGCAGAGCACGACGGGTGTCGCTTTGCCATCATCGGGTTAATCTGCCCGTGCCACGGTAGGTCTACGGTGGTGGGCTTTTGCCTCTAGTTGGAGGGTTTCAGATGGACGAGTTTAAACCGGAAGACGATCTCAGACCTGATAGCAGCGATCGTCGCCCTACGCGCTCGCGTAAGCCGGCCGCCGCGCCGCGCTTCGCCGTTTCACGCCAACATTTGATGATTGGCATTGGCATTTTGGTGCTGCTGCTGCTGATTATCGGCATCGGTTCCGCCCTGAAGGCGCCGACCAAACATGAAGCGGCTCAGGAGAACGGCGCGCAAAACGGCGGAGCCCGCGATATCAACCTGTCCGGTTCTTCGTCGCTGACTACCGCCAACAACGGCGTGCCGGGCGGTACCACGGATACCCACGATAACAACGGCGTGAGCGCGACTCAGCCGCAGCAACCGCAGAACGTCAGCGTTCCGCCGATCTCCGGCACGCCGACCGAAGCGCAAACGCAGCCTCAGCAGGGCGGTGCGCAGCAGCGCGTCGATTTGCCGGGCAACATGGCGGATGCGTTGTCGCAGCAGCAGGGGCAGGTGGATTCGGCGACCCAGGGCATGACCGGCGCAGCGTCGACGTTGCCGACCGCACCGGCGACGGTGATGAGCGGTGCCGCAGCGCGCGAAGCGACGCGTCCTGTGCAGGGAACCGCGCAACAGCAGCATAAAACGCCGGCGAAAACTGCCGCCGCCAAACCGACCGCAACGCAGCATAAATCACCGACCACGGTGTATACGCCGCCGGCCAAGCCGTCTTCCACCGCGAAAGCGGGAGCGGTCGCCAGCAGCGGCAGCTCTGTGCAGTCTGCGCCGGGCAGCCACTATACCTTGCAGCTGAGCAGCGCTTCGCGTTCCGATACGCTGAACGCCTACGCCAAACAGCAGAAGCTGCAGAATTACCTGGTGTACGCCACCAAGCGTGACGGCAAGCCGTGGTACGTACTGGTGAGCGGCAACTATGCTTCTTCCGCAGAAGCGAAGCGCGCCATTGCTTCGTTGCCGGCGGATGTGCAGGCGAAAAAACCATGGGTCCGACCTGTACACCAAGTGCAGCAAGATCTTAAAAAATAAATCATTTAAATTTGTGCGCTGATGTGCTGTCTGAAACAGAGTACAATCCGCCGCTCTGAATTGTATAAGTAGCTAATTGACGGCATGAAGAAAAACCGCGCTTTTTTAAAATGGGCTGGTGGAAAATACCCGCTGGTAGATGAGATTCGTCGCCATCTGCCGGCGGGAGACTGCTTAATCGAGCCCTTCGTGGGTGCGGGATCCGTCTTTCTGAATACGGATTACGACGCCTACATTCTCGCCGACATCAATAGCGATCTTATCAACCTGTATAACATCGTTAAGCTGCGCACGGATGACTTCGTGCGCGATGCCCGCACGCTTTTCGCCGATGAATTCAATAACTCGGATCAGTTTTACCTGCTGCGAGAAGAGTTCAATACTAGCACCGAGCCTTACCGCCGGGCGCTGCTGTTCCTGTACCTGAACCGTCACTGCTATAACGGCCTGTGCCGCTATAACCTGCGCGGCGAGTTTAACGTGCCGTTCGGCCGGTACAAGAAACCGTACTTCCCGGAAGAAGAGCTCTACTGGTTTGCCGAAAAATCGCGCAATGCCACTTTTGTCTGCGAGCATTACCGCGATACCATGGCGAAGGCCGTGGCCGGTGCCGTGGTGTATTGCGATCCGCCTTACGCGCCGCTGTCGGCGACGGCGAATTTCACCGCTTACCACACCAACAGCTTCAGCATCGCCGATCAGCAGAGTTTGGCGCATCTGGCGCACCAGCTCTCGGTAGAGAGCCAGGTACCGGTATTGATCTCCAATCACGATACCGAGCTGACGCGCGACTGGTACCAGCATGCTGCGCTGTATGTGGTGAAAGCGCGCCGCACGATCAGCCGCAATATTCTCGGCCGCAGCAAAGTGAACGAGCTTTTGGCGCTGTATCGCTAAGCCGGGGGCACCCCGGCGCATAACAACTCGACCCTACGTTTGGAGAAGCGGATGAAAAAGTTTTTGATTGCCCCGTCCATTCTGTCGGCAGATTTTGCCCGGTTAGGTGAAGATACCGCTAACGTGCTGGCCGCAGGCGGCGACGTGGTGCACTTCGACGTCATGGACAACCACTACGTGCCCAATCTGACCATCGGTCCGATGGTGTGCGAAGCGCTGCGTAACTACGGCATTACCGCGCCGATTGACGTGCATCTGATGGTCAAGCCGGTAGATCGTATCGTGCCAGATTTCGCCAAGGCCGGCGCGTCTTATATCTCTTTCCACCCCGAAGCTTCCGAACATGTCGATCGCACCATTCAGCTGATCAAAGAGCACGGTTGTAAGGCCGGCCTGGTGTTCAACCCGGCGACGCCGCTAAGCTACCTCGATTACGTGATGGATAAAATTGACGTGATCCTGCTGATGTCGGTCAACCCGGGCTTCGGCGGCCAGTCGTTTATCCACGGCACTCTGGACAAGCTGCGCCAGGTGCGCAAACTGATCGACGACAGCGGCCGCGATATCCGCCTGGAAGTCGACGGCGGGGTGAAAGTGGATAACATCGCCGAAATCGCCGCCGCAGGCGCCGATATGTTCGTCGCCGGTTCCGCCATCTTTGGCCAGCCGGACTACCGCAAGGTGATTGACGAAATGCGCAGCGAGCTGGCGAAGGTTACCCATGGCTGATTTCGGCGCGATCCGCGCATTGGCCTTCGATCTGGACGGCACGCTGGTCGACAGCGCGCCGGGTCTGGCGGCCGCCATCGATATGGCGCTGGAAGAGACGGGCCTGCCGCAAGCGGGTGAGGAGCGGGTCGGCACCTGGATCGGCAACGGCGCCGACGTGCTGGTGCAGCGCGCGCTGCGTTGGGCGGAGGCGGAAGGCACGCCGGAGCAGTGCAGCCGGCTGCGTGAACGCTTCGACCATTTCTACGCGCAGACCGTCGACAGCGGCAGCCGTCTGTTCCCACAGGTGCAAGAGACGCTGGCCCGCCTGGCCGCGCACGGTTACCCGATGGCGCTGGTGACCAACAAGCCGACGCCGTTCGTGGCGCCGCTGTTGGCATCGTTGGGCATTGGCGACTATTTCTCGCTGGTGATCGGCGGCGACGACGTGACGGAAAAGAAACCGCACCCGGCGCCGTTGTACCTGGTGCTCGGCAAGCTTGGCCTGCGCGCGCATGAACTGCTGTTCGTCGGCGACTCACGCAACGATATTCAAGCCGCGCAGGGCGCCGGTTGCCCGAGCGTCGGCTTTACCTACGGTTATAACTACGGCGAATCGATCGCCCTGAGCCACCCCGATCGGGTGTTGGAGCGCTTCGCCGATTTGTTGCCCGCTCTTGGGCTGTCATCTTTAGAGAATCAGGAAATTTAAACATGAGTAAGCCCATCGTATTTAGCGGCGCGCAGCCGTCCGGCGAACTGACCATCGGCAACTACATGGGGGCGCTGCGTCAGTGGGTGCAGATGCAGGACGACTACGACTGCATCTACTGCATCGTCGATCTGCATGCCATCACCGTGCGCCAGGACGCCGAGAAGCTGCGCAAGGCCACGCTGGATACGCTGGCGCTGTACCTGGCCTGCGGCATCGATCCGGAAAAAAGCACCATCTTCGTGCAGTCGCACGTGCCTGAGCACACGCAGCTGAGCTGGGTGCTGAACTGTTACACCTATTTCGGCGAACTGAGCCGCATGACGCAGTTCAAGGACAAATCCGCGCGCTACGCGGAGAACATCAACGCCGGGCTGTTCAGCTATCCGGTGCTGATGGCGGCGGATATCCTGCTGTATCAAACCAATCAGGTGCCGGTGGGCGAAGATCAGAAACAGCACCTGGAGCTGAGCCGCGACGTGGGCCAGCGTTTCAACGCGCTGTACGGCGACGTGTTCAAAGTGCCGGAGCCGTTTATTCCTAAATCCGGCGCGCGCGTGATGTCGCTGCAGGAGCCGACCAAGAAGATGTCCAAGTCGGACGACAACCGCAACAACGTGATCGGCCTGCTGGAAGATCCGAAAGCGGTGACCAAGAAGATCAAACGCGCAATGACCGACTCGGAAGAGCCGCCTGTCGTGCGTTACGACGTGGTCAACAAGGCGGGCGTCTCCAACCTGCTGGATATCCTCGCCGGCGTGACCGGCAAGAGCATTGCGCAGTTGGAAGCCGAGTTTGAAGGCCAGATGTACGGCCACCTGAAAGGCGCGGTGGCGGAAGCCGTCTCCGGCATGCTGGCTGAGCTGCAGGAGCGCTACCACCGCTTCCGCAACGACGAAGCCTATCTGCAGCAGGTCATGCGCGACGGCGCCGCCAAGGCCCGTGCACGCGCGCAGGAAACCCTGGCGAAGGTCTATCAGGCCGTCGGTTTCGTACCGCCGCAGGCGTAACGCCGGCGCAAATAAAAAAGCGGCCTTAGGCCGCTTTTTTTACGTCGGTATTACGCCATTTTCGCCAGGCCGGCGGGCGATTCCTCGCTGGCGAACCAATTGAGCTTGCTGCGCAGGCTGACCACGCTGCCGACGATGATCAGGCTGGGGCTGGCGGCCTGCAGGGACAAGGCGCCCAGTTGGTGGAGCTCGCCTTCGATCACCCGCTGGCGGCAAGAGGTGCCGTTTTCCACCAGCGCCACCGGCGTGGCGGCCGGCAGTCCGTTCGCGATCAGCCGGCGCTGGATTTCCGCCGCTTGCGACAGCCCCATATAGAACACCAGCGTCTGTTGCCCGGCGGCCAGCATCGCCCAGTCCAATCCACCGTCGGCCTTGGCGTGGCCGGTCACCAGGCGGACGCTCTGCGCATGGTCGCGGTGGGTGAGCGGGATGCCGCTGTAGGCGGAACAGCCGGAGGCGGCGGTAATGCCCGGCACCACCGAGAACGGCACGTTGGCGTCCGCCAGCGTCTCCAGCTCTTCGCCGCCGCGGCCGAAGATAAAGGGATCGCCGCCCTTCAGCCGTACCACGCGTTTGCCTTGCCGCGCCTGCTGCAGCAGAATTTGGTTGATCTGTTCCTGCGGCACGCAGTGATGGCCGGCGCGTTTGCCAACGAAGATGCGCTCGGCGTCGCGGCGCACCAGCGTCATGATCGCTTCGGAGACCAGCCGGTCGTAAACCACCACGTCGGCCTGCTGGATCTGTTGCAGCCCTTTCAGCGTCAGCAGGCCGGCATCGCCCGGCCCGGCGCCCACCAGCACCACTTCACCGCGATCTGCCGGCTGTTCGCTGAACAGTTGCTCGAGCTGGCGTTCGGCCAGCGCGGCGTCGTCATTGGCCAGCGATTGCGCCAGCCGATCGTGAGCGAACAGCCGCTCCCAGAAGCGGCGGCGCGCGCCGAGGCTGCTGAAGCGCTGTTTCACCCGTTGACGCAGCGATCCGCTGAGCTGTGCCAGCTTGCCGAGGTGTTGCGGCAGTAGCGCTTCCAGCTTCTCGCGCAGCAGCCGCGCCAACACCGGCGCTTTGCCGCCGGAGGACACCGCCACCATGATCGGCGAACGGTCGATAATCGACGGCATGATAAAGCTGGCGCGTTTCGGGTCGTCGACCACGTTGCAGAATACCCGCTGCTGGTTGGCGCATTGGTACACCCGCGCGTTGACCTCCAGCCGGTCAGTGGCGGCGATCACCAGCCATTTTTCCGCCAACAGGCTCGGGCTGAATTCGCCCTCGGCCAGCGTCACCAGGCCTTCTTCCGCCCATTGGCGGAACTGCGGGGTGAAGTCCAGGGCGTTGACGGTCAGCGCCGCGCCGGCGTCCAGCAGCAGGCGCGCTTTGCGTTCGGCGATTTCGCCGCCGCCGACCAGCAGGCAGGCTTTGTGTTGCAGTTGGCAGAAAATCGGCAGGTAATCCATCGGCACTCCTCGGGGTCATCAGGGTGGGGGCGAAAGGCGCCCCCGAAAACTCAGGCGGTCTGACGTGCGGCGGCTTTCGCCGCCTGCGGGCGTTCGGCGCGCGGCGTGGCGTACCAATACCCCAGGCCCATCAGCACCGAGCCGGACAGGATGTTGCCCAGCGTCACCCACAGCAGGTTGTGGCCGATGCCGGCGAGGGTGTAGGCCTCGCTGTGGTTGCCGAACCAGGAGAGGGCGAACAGCGTCATGTTGGCGACGGAGTGTTCGTAACCCGAGGCGATAAAGGCCAGCAGGCACCACCAAATGGCGATGAACCTGGCGGCGCCTTCAACGCGGATCGCCATCCAAATCGCCAGACAAACCAGCCAGTTGCACAGCACGCCCTTGAAGAACAGCACCTCGGCCGTCGCGGTGGTTTTCGCCAACGCGGCGCTGTGTACCAGACTGGTATCCACCGGCAGCAGGCTGCCGCCGCCGTAGTAATACATCAGCGCCACCAGCACCGAGCCGAGCAGGTTGCCGAGCCAGGTTTGCGGCAGCACCGCCCACATCTGGCTTTGGCGGATGGTGCCGGCTTTGACGCCGAGCGTCAGGAACATCGTATGGCCGGTGAACAGCTCGGAACCGGCGATGATCACCAGCGTCAGCGCGATGCCGAAGGTGGCGCCCATCACCAGCGGCCGTATGCTTGGGTCGACCAGGTTGCCGAGGGTGAAGATCAGGATGATGCCGAGGCCGACGTAGGCGCCCGCCATCGCCGAACTGATCCAAAAGCCGAGCGGGCTCTCCTTCGCCAGGCGGACGATGCGCGCCGCGTTGGCGGCGCATTTGTTGATCGTATCGGTAAACATGTTGCCTCCCGAAAGGTTATGCCGCGACTTGCACGATGCCGTCGACCACCCGGCTGGTGAAGCTGGCGACGGAACGACTGTCATCTTCCAGACAGTGACCGTCGTACAGGCGGAAATGCTGTTTCTTCAGCGGGCTGGCGACCCACAATTCGCCCTGATGTTCGGCGATGAGGCCGCGCGACAGCACGCTGGCCTGGGCGAACGGGTCGATATTGCTGATGGCGAACACCTGTTCGTCGGCATAGGGGCGGAACACCGCCACCTGCCGATCGCCGATCAGGGCGCACACGCCGGTGCCGGGCAGAATGTCGGTGACGGGACAAACGGTAATCCACTGGCTCATGCGTGACTCTCCTCGGTATCGATCAGGGTGACGGGAATGCGCTCGTCCGGGCGCGCCGGGCGGTGCTGGTCGCGTTCGGCCACCACCTGCACGTTCGGATCGCGCAGCGGGCTATTGATGAAGTGGGCGAAGCGCAGCTGCGTTTCCGGGTGCTCGACGGTCTCTTTCCATTCGCAGACCACCGCGTCGCGCAGGCGGGCGATCTCGGCTTCCAACTGCGCGTTGATGCCGAGCTTGTCGTCGACGATCACCTTGCGCAGGTAATCGATGCCGCCTTCCAGGCTTTCCAGCCACACCGAGGTGCGCTGCAGCTTATCGGCGGTGCGGATATAGAACATCATGAAGCGGTCGAGGTAGCGCACCAGCGTCTCGCGATCGAGGTCGGCGGCCAGCAGGTCGGCGTGGCGCGGTTTCATGCCGCCGTTGCCGCAAACGTACAGGTTCCAGCCGTTCTCGGTGGCGATGATGCCGACGTCCTTGCCCTGTGCTTCAGCGCATTCACGGGTGCAGCCCGAGACGCCGAACTTCATTTTGTGCGGGGTGCGGATGCCTTTGTAACGATGTTCCAGCGTGACGCCGAAGCCGACGCTGTCGCCGACGCCGTAGCGGCACCAGGTGCTGCCGACGCAGGTTTTCGCCATGCGCAGCGCCTTGGCGTATGCGTGGCCGGTTTCAAAGCCGGCGGCGAGCAGCTTGCTCCAGATGGCCGGCAGGTCGTCTTTCTGCGCGCCGAACATGCCGATGCGCTGCGAGCCGGTCATTTTGGTGTAGAGGTTGTACTCCTTGGCGATTTGGCCGATGGCCAGCAGGCCGTCCGGGGTGATTTCGCCGCCGGCGGAGCGCGGGATCACCGAGTAGGTGCCGTCTTTCTGGATATTGCCGAGGAAGTTGTCGTTGGTATCCTGCAGCGGCGTATGCTGCGGCTTGAGGATGTACTCGTTCCAGCAAGAAGCCAGCAACGAGCCGACGGTTGGCTTACAGACTTCGCAGCCGTAGCCTTTGCCGTATTTGGTCAGCAGCGCCTCGAACGACTTGATGCCTTCGACGCGGATCAGGTGGAACAGCTCCTGGCGCGAATAGGCGAAGTGTTCGCACAGGTGATGGTTGACCTCGATGCCTTGCTTGCTCAGCTCGGCGTTCAGCACCTGGGTGAGCAGCGGGATGCAGCCGCCGCAACCGGTGCCGGCTTTGGTTTCGGCCTTCAGCGCCGCCACGGTGTGGCAACCTTTGTTGACCGCCTGAATGATGTCGCCTTTGCTGACGTCGAAGCAGGAGCAGATCTGCGCGCTTTCCGGCAGCGAATCCACGCCGATGGCCGGTTTGCTGCCCGCATGGGCCGGCAGGATTAGGCCGTCCGGGTTCTCCGGCAGTTCGATGCCGTTCAGCGCCAGCTGCAGCAGGTTGCCGTAGTCGCTGGTGTCGCCCACCAGCACCGCGCCGAGCAGAGTTTTGTTGTCGGCGCTGACGATGAGGCGTTTGTAGACTTCTTTGCTTTCATCCAGATAGACGTAGCTGCGGGCGCCCTCGGTGCGGCCGTGGGCATCGCCGATGCCGCCGACGTCTACGCCCAGCAGCTTCAGCTTGGCGCTCATGTCGGCGCCCTGGAAGCCGTTTTCGCGGCCCAGCAGGTGATCGGCGGCCACCTGCGCCATTTTGTAACCCGGCGCCACCAGGCCGAAGGTGCGATCGCGCCAGGCGGCGCACTCCCCGATGGCGTACACGTCTGGATCCGACGTCTGGCAGCTGTCGTTGATGGCGATGCCGCCGCGGCGGCCAATCTCCAGCCCGCATTGACGTGCCAGCTTGTCCTGGGCGCGGATGCCGGTGGAGAACACGATGAAATCCACTTCCAGCAGGCTACCGTCGGCGAAATGCAGGGTTTTGCGCGCCGTGCCGCCGCCGTTGACGATCTCCTGGGTGTTTTTGCCGGTGTGTACCTTGACGCCCATGCGCTCGATCTTGCGGCGCAGCTGGTCACCGCCCATCGGGTCGAGCTGTTCGGCCATCAGCACCGGAGCGAACTCGATCACGTGCGTTTCCACCCCCAGGCTTTTCAGCGCGCCGGCGGCTTCCAGCCCCAGCAGCCCGCCGCCGACTACCGCGCCGCGCTTGCTGCGGCGCGCGCAGGCTTCGATGGCGTTCAGGTCTTCGATGGTGCGGTAAACGAAGCAGTCCTGGCTATCCGAGCCTTTAATCGGCGGGATCCACGGGTAAGAGCCGGTGGCCATGATCAGCTTGTCGTAATAGACGGTGCGGCCGGTGTTGGAGTGGATGACCTTCTCGGCGCGATTGATGGTGATAGCGCGCTCGCCGATCAGCACCTTCACGCCGTGTTTTTCGTAAAAGCCTTCGCGCACCAGCGACAGCTCTTCGGCGGTGTGGTGCGAGAAGTAGGAGGAAAGGTGCACGCGATCGTAAGCGATGCGCGGCTCTTCGCAAAATACGGTGATGTCGAATTGGTCTTTGTCTGCTTTATCCAACAGATCTTCGATGAACCGGTGGCCGACCATGCCATTGCCGACGACGGCAAGTTTGACTCTGCTCATTATTGCCTCAAAATTCGGGTTTCCTAGGCTTACCTTATCTCTCCCGAGGGGCAATTTATTGATGCAAATCAATCACACCCTTATATACCTCTAACGTGGTATATAGATGATTTTTCACGATTTTTGATAAGTTGCGGATTTTATTCACCTTTAGCTGAAGCGAGTCAGTTTGCATGCAAATTACCCCGTAGGGGGTAGCCGCAGGAGGTAGGAGCGAAACGGTGACTTTGTCAGCGCGATCCGCTGCCAGTATGATGAAGAAAACCAGCGCAACGGCAGAGGTGAAGGGTGGCGAAACGTCCATTGAAGTTTATCGACAACCTGCGTTTAAGCGGGCATGAAGGATTGTGGCAACTGGCGATTGAGCAGGGGCGCATTGCGCATCTGGTGCCGCAGCCGGAAGGGCAGGAGTGGCGCAGCGACGTGCTGGATGCGCAGGGCGGGCTGGCGCTGCCGGCGTTCGTCGAACCGCATATTCACCTGGATACCACGCAAACCGCCGGCCAGCCGGCCTGGAACCAGTCCGGCACGCTGTTCGAAGGCATCGAGCGCTGGGCCGAACGCAAAGCGCTGTTGACCCATGAAGACGTCAAGCAGCGCGCCTGGCAAACGCTCAAGTGGCAGATCGCCAACGGCGTGCAGTATGTGCGCACCCACGTCGACGTCTCCGATCCCACGCTGACCGCGCTGCGCGCCATGCTGGAGGTGAAACAGGAGGTGGCGCCTTGGGTGACGCTGCAGATCGTCGCCTTCCCGCAGGAAGGGATCCTCTCTTATCCCAACGGCGAAGCGCTGCTTGAAGAGGCGCTGCGGCTGGGGGCCGACGTGGTGGGCGCCATTCCGCACTTCGAATTCACCCGCGAATACGGCGTGGAGTCGCTGCACAAGGCGTTCGCGCTGGCGCAAAAATACGATCGGCTGGTGGACGTGCACTGCGACGAGATAGACGACGAGCAATCGCGCTTCGTCGAAACCGTGGCGGCGCTGGCGCTGAAGCTGGAGATGGGGGCGAAAGTCACCGCCAGCCACACCACGGCGATGCACTCTTACAACGGCGCTTACGCCTCGCGGCTGTTCCGCCTGCTGAAAATGTCCGGCATCAACTTTGTCGCCAACCCGCTGGTGAACATTCACCTGCAGGGGCGTTTCGACAGCTATCCGAAACGGCGTGGCGTAACGCGGGTGAAGGAGATGCTGGAGGCAGAGATCAACGTCTGCTTCGGCCACGACGACGTGTTCGATCCCTGGTATCCGCTCGGCACCGCCAACATGCTGCAGGTGCTGCATATGGGGCTGCACGTGTGCCAGCTGATGGGCTATGGCCAGATCGACGATGGGCTGAAGCTGATCACCCACCACAGCGCGCGCACCCTTAACCTCAGCGACTATGGCCTGGCGGCCGGCAACAGCGCCAACCTGGTGATCCTGCCGGCGGAAAGCGGTTTTGACGCGGTGCGCCGCCAGACGCCGGTGCGTTATTCGATTCGCCAGGGGGCGGTGATCGCCGAAACGCGGCCGGCGGAAACCACGCTGCATTTGCAGCAGGATGAGACGGTGGATTTCCGGCGCTAAGGCGCAAAAAAAGGGCGCCTTGCGGGCGCCCTTGATGTATTTGATGCGAAGAAATCAGTGCGTCACGTGACCGTGGCTGCGGTGCTTGGTCACGAAGCCTAGCAGCAGACACATCACGAATACCGCCAGGTACAGGCCGTTGGCGGTGGTCAGCGCCGCGTGCGCGCCGCCTTTCGCCACGATCGGGCCGGTGACCACGAAGGTCAGCATGGTGCCGATGGTGCCGCAGGTCAGGATAAAGTTGACCAGCTTCGGCGAGGAGACCTTGGTCTGCAGCGAGCCGAGGGTGATCAGCGTGGTGTAGATGGCGCTGGAAACGAAGCCCAGAGCCATGATGTAGTAGCCCAGGTGTTCCGGATTGTCGGTGCTGACGAACAGGTACATCGCACCGGTAGCCAGCGCGGCCAGTACGGTAACGATGCGCTGCAGATCGAAGAAGCGCAGGATGAAGCTGAACACCCACATGCCGACCATGTATGAGGTCCAGAAGTCGCTCACCAGCTTACCGGCCTGGCCGATGTCCATGTTGAACGACTTGGTAGCGTACTCAGGCACCCACTGAATGAAGCCCAGCTGGCCAAGGATGTAGCACAGCGCGGCGATCGACAGGAACAGCACGCCGATGCCCCATTTTTCTTTCTCGACCGGTTGACCGGCGTCGGCGCCTTTCTTGCCCAGCACCGGGAATTCGGAGCACAGGGTCAGCACGAAGATCCCCACGTACAGCAGGCCGATGCAGGCATAAACCCAGTACCAGCCGATATGGCGAGCCAGCAACATCGCGGCGACGATTGGGAAAATCATTCCGGCCATGCTGAAGAAGGAATCGGTGAACAACAGGCGTGAACCGCGCTGGCGGCCGGCATACATATGGGTGATCAGGAAGGTGCCGATCGACATGGTGATACCGCTAACCACGCCAAGGATAAACATGCACAGCGAGAACATGGTCAGGCTCTTGCCGAGCATCAGCCCTGCGACCGCCAGCACCATCAGGACAAAGCCGAAGATCAGCTGACGCTTCAGCGGGATGATTTCCATCAGCCAGGCATTGAGGAAGATCGAAATCAAAATACCGGCGTTGAGGAAAGTAAAGGTGTTACTCATGCTGGAAACCGGCAGATTAAAGTACTCTGCAATGTTTCCCATCACCATCCCTGTGACGATCACTAAAGCACCGGTCAGCGCGTACGAAAAGAAGCTGATCCAGGTAAGCCGTATGCGGTTACTGTCATTCATTGTATAGGCCTGAATATGTCTGTTAGAGGTTTTAACGCTGGCATAAGGCCGCTGGCTTTTCCTGGCAAACGCAGAAAAAAGTCCCGATCAGGCCACCAGGGGGCGGATCCTAGCACAGACAACGGGATTTTTTGTGATGGTTGTCGATTTTTTGATGCAACCTATGAAGGGAGGGTACGCATTATTGTGATCTATTTGCGTACCGTCACAATGGAATCACGGTTGACGATCGTCGGCTCAAATGGGTGCGCTGGGGTGGTGGGGTCGATCAGCCTGCGCGCCGCGTATTGGGCCATCTCGCTGATGGGAAAATGTACGCTGCTCAACGCCGGGCGGACGAAGGGCGCGCGTTCGCCGCTGTCGTAACAGATCAAGGAGATATCCTGCGGCACCCGCAGGCGGTGCTCGTTGATCGCCAGCAGCGCGCCGATCGCCATCTCTTCGTTGCAGCAGTAGATGGCGCTGGGTCGTGCGGCTTGCTGCAGCAGGCGATCGGCGCAGCGGTAACCGCTTTCCAGATCGTAAACGCCCTCCAGACAGGCCACCGGCTCGATATTCGCCGCCTGCATCGCCTCTTCAAACCCTTGCAACCGCAGGCGGCTCGACGGGCGCTCGCGCGGCCCGCTGATGCAGGCGATGCGCCGGTGCCCGGCATCGAGCAGTTGCTGGGTCGCCATGCGGCTGGCGAGCGGGTGATCGAAGGTGACGCAGCGGTCTTCCAGCCCCGGCACCAGCCGATCGAGCAACACGAAATGACGTTGCTCCGCCGCCAGCTGGCGCAGCCGATCGTCGCTGAGAAAACGCACGTGCAGGATCACGCCGTCGCAGCGCAGGCTGAACAGCCGCTGCACCGCCTGCCATTCGTTTTCGGCGCTGTTGCGGCCCTGGGTCACCAGCAGCTGCTTGCCGTGGGATTCGGCCTCGGTTTGCACGAAGTCCATCAGCGCGCCGAAGAAGCCGCCGCGATATGACGTGGTCACCAGCCCGAGGGTATTGCTGTGGCTGGAGGCGAGCGCGCGGGCCGCCGGGTTGGGGGTGTAACCGAGCTGGGCTACGGCGCGTTCAACCTTCTCGCGGGTCGGCGCTTTGACGTTGCTGTCGCCGTTCACTACCCGCGATACGGTGGCGCGCGATACGCCCGCCAGCGCCGCGACATCTTCCAGTGTCACCATCGTCCAACTCCTGATTACGGCTAAAAAAATGGGTTCGGCGCGCCGAACCCCTGTCATACCGCGCGCAGGCGCTTACCTGAACTGCGGCAAATACGGCGCGTTTATCGTCAACACCTCGTCCAGCAACGGCTGCGCCAGATTGGCGTTGCCCACCAGCGGGTTGGCGATCAGTGCCAGCAAGCCGCTGCGGCGATCGCCGTGCACCGCGGCCTCGATGGTCAGGCGTTCGTAGGCTTTCACCTGCTGCGTCAGCGCCTGCATCGGTTCCGACAGCGGGCCGAAAGTCAGCGGATGCGCGCCCTGAGCATCGACGATACAGTTGATTTCTATCACAGCATCGTCCGGCAGGCCATGGATTGCGCCGCGGTTTGCGGTGTTGACCACTAATTGCGTGCCGAGATTATTATGGATAGCACGGATCAGCTCCAGCGCAACTTCGGAATAGAAAGAACCGCCGCGGAAGCTGAGCTGCTCCGGCTTACTGTTCAACTGCGGATCGGCATACAGCTCGAACAGCTCTTTTTCTACCTGCATCACCTGCTCGGCGCGGGTGCCGCGCTCGCCGGCGGCGGCCATCTCTTCCGCCAGCATCTCGCGGGTCTGGTAAAAATAGCGGTGGTACGGGCAGGGGATGGCGCCGAGCGCGCGCAGGAAGTCCGGCTGCCAGGGCTCTTCCTTGATGTTGTTCATGGTCAGCGCCGCGCCGTCGCACAGCATGTCGATCACCTTGGCGGTGACGTCGCGCCCCTGCTGCGTGACCTGATGCACCCAGACCATGTGGTTCAGGCCGGCGAACCGCAGCTGCACGTCGGCGTAAGGCGCCTGCAGCATGTTGGCGATCATGTGATGCATGCTGATCGGCACGTTGCACAGGCCGATGATCTTCGCTTTGGTAAAGCGAGACACCGCCTCGGTGACGATACCGGCCGGGTTGGTGAAGTTGATGATCCAGGCGTCCGGCGCCAGCTTTTCCACCCGGCGGGCAATATCCAGCATCACCGGAATGGTGCGCAGCGCCTTGGCGAAGCCGCCGACGCCGGTGGTCTCCTGGCCGAGCAGCTGGTATTTGAGGCCCAGCCGTTCGTCGGCGGCGCGCGCCGGCAGTTGCCCGACGCGGAACTGGGTCAGCACGAAAGCGGCGCCGCGAATCGCTTCATCCAGCGTGAAGTGCACGCTGACCTTCACCTGTTCCAGCCCGTGGCGCGCCAGCATGCGGCGCGTCAGGGCGGCGATGGTTCCCACTTTTTGGCGGCCTGGCTCGACGTCCACCAGCGCCAGTTCGGTGACCGGCAGCTCCTCGATGCGCTGGATCAGCCCATCGACCAGCTCGGGAGTGTAGCTGCTGCCGCCGCCGATCACGGCGATTTTGAGCGTGCTCATGGGCGGCCCTCCGTCAGCGACTGACGGCGATAGAGCTCGATCATGTCGTCGGCCAGATCCTGGATCACCATGGCGTTCATCAGATGATCCTGCGCATGCACGGTGATCAGATTGATCGCCAGCTTGCCGCAGCCTTCGTCCAGGCCGATCAGCTCGGTCTGGATCAGGTGCGCTTTCTTCACCCACTCTTTGGATTCGGCCATGTGTTTGGCCGCGGCGGCGAAGTCGCCGGCGCGCGCTTGTCGCAACGCCATCAACGCATTGCTGCGCGCGCTGCCGGAGAACACCAGCAGTTCCATGATGGTGCTTTCAAACTCGGGGCTGACTTCAGTCATCAATTCACTCACGTCATTTCTCCAGGGGTTGCGCGGCGATGCCGCCGTGGGATGCTTCAATATCCGTTCTTTTTATAATGAGAGCGCTCTCATTTATATAGAGTAACGACAATGCGTGTGCAAACTGGGAGGCAGATCGCAAAAACCGCCCCAGGGCGGCACGGGGCAAAAAATGCGTGATGCGGTTGGCAAAAAAGCCTTCTGCGCCCATACTTTCCGCAGCAAAATTCAGGGCCGCCTAGGATATGTCCCGTAATTGGGTAAATATAGGTAAATGGCTGGCACTTGCCGATACAGCTCTTTAGAATCAAAGCGCTTTTCCGTTGTTTGTCTCTCAGAGAAAGGACCCGTTAATGTTCAAACGTACTTTAGTGACCTTCGTCGCGCTGTGTTCCCTGTCCGCAGTGGCACCAGCCGCACTCGCCGCCGGTGAGACCCATGTCATGCTGACGACCTCGGCGGGGAATATCGAATTGGCGCTCGACAGCCAGAAGGCACCGGTTTCCACCCAGAACTTCGTCGATTACGTGAACAGCGGGTACTACAACAACACCATTTTCCACCGCGTGATCCCGGGCTTCATGATCCAGGGCGGCGGTTTCACCGCTGACATGCAGCAAAAATCCACCAAGGCGCCGATCAAGAACGAAGCCGACAACGGCCTGCGCAACCTGCGCGGCACCATCTCGATGGCGCGCACCGCCGACAAGGACAGCGCCACCAGCCAGTTCTTCCTGAACGTGGCGGATAACGCCTTCCTGGATCACGGCCAGCGCGACTTCGGCTACGCGGTGTTCGGCAAAGTGGTGAAAGGCATGGACGTGGTGGACAAGATCGCTCAGGTGCCGACCGGCAACGTCGGCCCTTACCAGAATGTGCCGACCAAGCCGGTGGTGATTCTGTCGGCCAAGGTGCTGCCGTAAATTTTTTGGCCGATCCCGCTGGGGTCGGCCGTCCTTCCTCCCGAAGCCTTGCCTTCATCACTGTTTTCTCCCGCGCCCCATGCTCTAATCGGCAGACAATAACCAGACCGGAAATCCGGCGTTCGCCCTTTGTTGTCTCTGGATGAGTTGCTGCCATGTATGAATTTAACCAGGTGCTGTTGCTGTTGCAGCAGATGTGCGTCTATCTCGTTATCGCCTATCTGCTGAGCAAAACCCCGCTGTTCATTCCGCTGATGCAGGTGACCATTCGCTTGCCGCACAAGCTGCTGTGCTACGTGATCTTCTCGGTGTTCTGCATCATGGGCACCTATTTCGGGCTGCATATTCAGGATTCGATCGCCAACACCCGTGCGATAGGCGCGGTTCTGGGCGGGCTGCTGGGTGGGCCGTCGGTGGGCTTTCTGGTCGGGCTGACCGGCGGCCTGCACCGGTATACGCTCGGCGGCATGACCGATGTGGCCTGCGCGATCTCCACGGTGTCCGAAGGGCTGGTCGGCGGCATCGTACACAGCATCGCCATGCGCCGGGGGCGCATCGAGCTGCTGTTCAATCCGCTGTTCGTCGGCGGCGTGGCGCTGGTGGCGGAAGTGCTGCAGATGGCGATCATTCTGGCGGTGGCGCGCCCTTATAACGAGGCGTTGCAGCTGGTGGAACACATCGCGCTGCCGATGATGATCGCCAATACCGTCGGCGCGGCGATGTTTATGCAAATCCTGCTGGACAGGCGCGCCATGTTCGAGAAGTACACCAGCGCCTTTTCGTCCAAGGCGTTGAAAATCGCCGAGCGCACCGAGGGTATTCTGCGGCAGGGGTTCGATCAGGAAAACAGCATGAAGGTCGCCCGGGTGATTTATCAGGAGCTGGGCATCGGCGCGGTGGCGATCACCGATCGCGACAAGCTGCTGGCGTTCATCGGCATTGGCGACGATCACCACCTGCCGGGCACGCCGATCGCCTCGGTGCATTCGCATCGCGCCATCGACAACAACGAGGTGGTCTATGCCGACGGCAATCAGCTCTCTTACTGCTGCTCGATCAATCCGGCCTGCAAACTGGGATCGACGCTGGTGATCCCGCTGCGCGGCGAAAACCAGCGGGTCATCGGTACCATCAAGCTGTATGAACCGAAAAGCCAGCTGTTCAGCACCATCAACCGGACGCTGGGCGAGGGCATCGCCAGCCTGCTGTCGGCGCAGATCATGGCCGGACAGTACGAGCGCCACAAGCAGCTGCTGGCGCAGTCGGAGATTAAGCTGCTGCATGCGCAGGTCAACCCGCATTTCCTGTTCAATGCCTTGAATACCCTGGTGGCGGTGATCCGCCGCGACGGCGAGCGCGCCTGCGATCTGGTGCAGTCCCTCTCGACCTTCTTTCGCAAAAACCTCAAACGTTCGGATGACGAAGTCAGCCTGGCGGACGAAATTGAACATGTGAACGCCTACCTGCAGATAGAGAAAGCGCGCTTCGCCGATCGGCTGGAGATTGCGGTATCGCTGCCCGAGGCGCTGCTGGCGGCGCGGCTGCCGGCGTTTTCGCTGCAGCCGATCGTCGAGAATGCCATCAAGCACGGCACCTCGCATCTGTTGGGCGTGGGCCGCATCGAAATCGGCGCCTGCTGCGAAGGCGAGCATCTGCTGCTGCAGGTGACGGACAACGCCGGGCTGTTCCAGCCGAAACCGAACTGCAGCGGGCTGGGTATGAATCTGGTGGATAAACGCATTCGCGTGCGCTACGGCGAAGGCTATGGTGTGCAGGTGGATTGCCGGCCGGACGCCTACACCCGCATTACGCTTAATGTCCCTATGGAGAGGGCAGCCTGATGTTAAACGCACTGATTGTTGACGATGAACCTTCCGCGCGCGACAACCTGCGCCACCTGCTGGAAGCTGAAGCGGGGATCTCGATTATCGGCGAGTGCGCCAACGCCATCGAAGCCATCAGCCAGATCCATCGGCTGCAGCCGGACGTGGTGTTTCTCGATATCCAGATGCCACGCATCAGCGGGCTGGAAATGGTCGGCATGCTGGATCCTAACCGCATGCCGCACATCGTGTTTCTGACCGCCTACGACGAATACGCGGTGCAGGCGTTCGAGGAGCACGCCTTCGACTATCTGCTGAAGCCGGCGGAGCCGACGCGGCTGAGCAAGACGCTGCAACGCCTGCGGCAGCGCAGTGCGCCGCAGGACGTGACGGCGCTGGATGAGAGCGCCGGCTACCTGAAATACATTCCCTGCACCGGCCACAGCCGCATCTATCTGCTGCGGTTCGATGAAGTGCTGGCGATCCGTTCCAAGCTGAGCGGGGTATTCGTGGTGCGCAGCGACGGCATGGAGTGTTTCACCGAATTGACGCTGCGCACGCTGGAAAGCCGTACGCCGCTGGTGCGCTGCCATCGGCAGTATCTGGTCAACCTGGAGCAGGTGCGCGAGATCCGCTTCGAAGAGGGCGGTGCGGCAGAGATGATCATGTCCGCCGGCGATCCGGTGCCGGTCAGCCGGCGCTATTTGAAAGCGCTGAAGGAGCAACTGGGGCTGCGGGGGTGACTATGCCGGCGGCCACCGGCGGCGAGTATGCACGATGGCCAATATGATGACGCGTTGAGCCGCCAATTCATAGACCAACAGATAGGACGGGGAGATGACCAGCTCGCGCGTGCCGGCTATCCGACCCGTTTTCCCGCTGGTGGGATGATGCACGAGGCGTGCCGCCGCGTCAGCGATTTTTGCATCATTTTCTGCGGCGGCGGCCGGATTTTTAAGTTCCAACCATTCATAAATCGCCAGACGATCGGCGATGGCGGGTACCGTCCATGTCAGTTTCACAAAAGTCCTTTTGTGTTTTATTGCGTTGATTTAGCTCTACGTTCGGCGAAATAAGCAGCCACCTCTTCATCGTCGGCGAACTTGCCTTCACGCAACGCCTTGCGGCTCACCTCGACCTTTTCCTTTAACCACTGGTCGTACTCTTCCTGCTGCGCCTGGCGGCTGACAAACTCGCGCATGAAATCGCGCAGCAGTTGCGAAGCCGTGCGATCGGCGGCCTTTGCCGCGCTGGCGAAAGCGGTTTTTAACTCGTCATCCACGCGGATTACCACGGTAGATTCAGACATGGTATTTACCTCGTATATACAGCGTAATGCTCACTATAACACTGGTGCTTTATTGTTCAAGCAAAGACGCTCTGACGCTAAGCGCAATCTGAATTCATCAGGCCCCGACGGCGCCCTTTTTGTTTGTCCTTGACGGGGTTACGCGGCGCTTATAGCTTTATTGCATCAACAGGCGCGTTTCGCGCCGCGTCAGCGTCAAAGGAACAGAAAATGAGTGAACCACGGATTATCGCCAAAGCGATGAAAAACGGAAAACCGGAACAGGATCTGGTGATTTTGCCGGCGTTGGCCAACCGCCACGGCTTGATCACCGGGGCAACCGGCACCGGCAAGACGGTGACGCTGCAGAAAATGGCCGAACAGTTCTCACGCATCGGCGTGCCGGTGTTCCTGTCGGATGTGAAGGGCGATCTGTCCGGCATCGGCGCCGAGGGCGTACCTTCCGAAAAGCTGCAGGCGCGCCTGGCGGCGATTGGCGTCACCGACTGGCAGCCGCAGGCCTGTACCATTATCCCGTGGGATATTTACGGCGAAAAGGGGCATCCGATCCGCGCCACCATTTCCGATCTCGGGCCGCTGCTGCTGGGGCGCCTGTTGGATCTGAACGAGGTGCAAAGCGGCGTGCTGCAGCTGGTGTTCAAAATCGCCGATGACAATGCGCTGCTGCTGCTGGACATGAAAGACCTGCGCGCCATGGTGCAGTTCGTCGGCGACAACGCCAAACAATTCCAAACCCAGTACGGCAATATCTCTGCCGCCTCTATCGGCGCCATTCAGCGCGGGTTGTTGACGCTGGAGGAGCAGGGGGCCAACCAGTTCTTCGGCGAGCCGATGCTGGACATCAACGATCTGATGAAAACCGACGCCAACGGCCACGGCGTGATCAATCTGCTGGCGGCGGACAAGCTGATCAATCAGCCGAAGCTGTATTCGGTGTTCCTGCTGTGGCTGCTGGCCGAGCTGTTTGAGCACCTGCCGGAAGTGGGCGACCCTGAACAGCCGAAGCTGGTGTTCTTCTTCGATGAAGCGCACCTGCTGTTCAACGATGCACCGGCGGCGCTGCTGACCAAGATTGAACAGGTGGTGCGTCTGATCCGCTCCAAAGGCGTCGGCATTTACTTCGTCACGCAGAACCCGCTGGACATCCCGGACAGCGTGCTGGGCCAGTTGGGCAACCGCGTGCAGCATGCGCTGCGCGCCTTTACCCCGCGCGATCAGAAGGCGGTGAAGACGGCGGCGCAAACCCTGCGCGCCAACCCGGCCTTCGATGCCGAAACGGCGATCACCGAGCTGGGCGTGGGCGAAGCGCTGGTGTCGTTCCTCGACGAGAAGGGCCGGCCGAACGTGGTGGAGCGGGCGATGGTCATCGCGCCGGAATCCAAAATGGGCATGCTTGGCGCGGAAGGGCTGAACAGCGCGATCAACAAGTCGCCGCTGTATGGCCGCTATGAAGACATGATTGACCGCGAGTCCGCCTACGAGAAGCTGTCGTCGGGTGGTTTCGCCACCATCGGCACCCCGCAGCAGGGGCAACAACCGCAGACGCAACAGCAACAACAGCAGGCGGGCGGCGGCCTGATGGATGGTTTGAACGAGCTGTTGTTCGGTTCCACCGGCCCGCGCGGCGGCAAACGCGACGGCATCGTCCAGACCGCCGCCAAGAGCATGGCGCGCGATCTCGGCCGCCAGATCCTGCGCGGCGTGCTGGGCTCGATCACCGGCGGCCGTAAAAAGTAAGCGGAAATTATCGTCGGCAGCGGCGGGTTAAATCAGTAAACTATGGCGGCGTTTTTCTCTGCCGGACCTGACATGCTGCTGCTGATCGATAACTACGACTCCTTTACCTATAACCTTTACCAGTACTTCTGCGAGTTGGGCGCCGAGGTGGTGGTGAAGCGCAACGATGAGCTGCAGCTGGCCGATATCGAGCGGCTGGCACCGCAGCATCTGGTGATTTCCCCCGGCCCCTGCACCCCGAACGAAGCGGGTATCTCGCTGGCCGCCATTCGTCATTTCGCCGGCAAACTGCCGATCCTTGGCGTGTGCCTGGGGCACCAGGCGCTGGGGCAGGCGTTCGGCGCCGAGGTGGTGCGCGCCCGCGCGGTGATGCACGGCAAAACGTCGGCCATTCGCCATCTGGGCGTCGGCGTGTTTCGCGGCCTGAACGATCCGCTGACCGTGACCCGCTATCACTCGCTGGTGCTGAAAGCCGATACGCTGCCGGACTGCTTTGAAGTGACCGCCTGGAGCGAACGCGACGGCGTGCGCGACGAGATCATGGGCATCCGCCACCGCGCTTTGGCGTTGGAAGGCGTGCAGTTCCATCCGGAAAGCGTGCTCAGCGAGCAGGGCCATCAGCTGCTGGATAATTTCCTCAACCGTTAATCCCGATGCGTTTTTTTCGCTCGTTAGGCGTTTTGCGTTTGCGCTTGGTTGGTTTTTTATGCATATTTCGTGATTATGTTTTCAATCTAACATTACGATAGCGCTGAAAAACCTTCAGGGTGGAGCCGAAAATGACTGAAAAATCCGCAGTGAGCCGCAGCACCTTTGACCAGGTGATCCTGCCTGTTTATGCACCGGCCCAGTTTGTGCCGGTGCGCGGCCAAGGCAGCCGGGTCTGGGATCAGCAGGGAAAAGAGTACATCGATTTTTCCGGCGGCATCGCGGTGACGGCGCTGGGGCACTGCCATCCGGCGCTGGTCGAGGCGCTCAAACGTCAGGGTGAGACTCTGTGGCATACCAGCAACGTCTTTACCAATGAACCGGCGCTGCGCCTGGCGAGCAAACTGATCGACGCCACCTTCGCCGATCGGGTGTTCTTCGCCAACTCCGGCGCAGAGGCCAACGAAGCGGCGTTCAAACTGGCGCGTCATTACGCCATCACCCGCCACAGCCCCTATAAAACCAAAATCATCGCTTTCTATAACGCGTTCCACGGCCGCACGCTGTTCACCGTGTCGGTGGGCGGGCAGGCCAAATACTCTGACGGGTTCGGGCCAAAGCCGGCCGACATCGTGCACGTGCCGTTCAACGATCTGGCGGCGGTGAAAGCGGTGATGGACGACCACACCTGCGCGGTGGTGATGGAGCCGATTCAGGGCGAGGGCGGCATTACGCCGGTCGACGCCGGCTTCCTCAAAGGCGTGCGCGAGCTGTGCGACCAACATCAGGCGCTGCTGGTGTTCGACGAAGTGCAAAGCGGCATGGGGCGCAGCGGCAAGCTGTTCGCCTATATGCATTATGGCGTGACGCCGGACATTCTCACCACCGCCAAGGCGCTGGGCGGCGGCTTCCCGGTCAGCGCCATGCTGACCACCGAAGAGATTGCGTCGGTGATGCAGGTGGGCACTCACGGCACCACCTACGGCGGCAACCCGCTGGCCTGCGCGGTGGCGGAGGCGGCGTTGGACGTGATCAATACGCCGGAAGTGCTGAGCGGCATCGAACAGCGCCACGCGCTGTATGTGCAGGCTTTGCAGGATATCGGCGATAAATACGGTATTTTCACCGCCATTCGCGGCATGGGGTTACTGATCGGCGCCGAACTGACGCCGCATTATCACGGCAGAGCGCGCGATTTCCTCACCGCCGCCGCCGCGCGTGGGCTGATGATCCTCAATGCCGGGCCGAACGTGATCCGTTTCGCGCCGTCGCTGGTGGTGGAGCTGCAGGACATCGAGGCCGGCATGGCGCTGTTCGAGCTGGCGGTGCAGGATGTGATCAACGCCTGAAGCCCGTGCGGCGAATAACGGGGCGCGGCATGCCGCGCCCTTATTGGTCGCGCAGTTTGCGCTTGAGCCAGATGCCGTGGTGCGGGCGCTGGCGCCAGGCCAGCGACGAAATGGTATGCATCACGCTCAGGTGCGACAAAATGCGCCGCAAATGACGTTCCATCTCGGTGACGGGCATGTCCGGATGCAGATCCGGCGGCTGCATGATGCCGCTGTTGTCACTGCTCGGGCCATCGTATTCCAACCGCTGCTGGCAGCTTTGCAGCGCAATTTCACAGGTTTGCAGATAGGCTTCCGCCAGTTTCGGCGTCAGCATGTAGTGCTCGCGCGCCAAAATGGTCATGGCGTTCAGGTGTTCGACGATGAACTGGCTGTGAGTGACCCACAGCCGCATGTCCGCCAGATAATTCGACGCGAACCCCGGCTCCTGCATCGCCTGATTGAGCGAGGTGAACAGCGCGTTGTGCGCCTGGTTGACCTGCATGCGGGTATAGGCCAATGCGGTGGCGTCCGGTTCCGGTTGCTTCAGCATCAGCCGCAGCGCGGCTTGATCGTTCTCCAGCGCCTGATGGGCATTCTTGCGCAGCAGCCCGCTTTGCCACTGCGGCCACAGCCAAATGGTGCCGCCGAACGCCAGCACGCAGCCTATCAGCGTATCGATCAGACGCGGTACCAGAAAATGCGAGCCGTTCAGTGCCAGCAGCTGCAGGGTGTAAACCGCCGTGACCGTAAAGCCAATCACCGACAGCCCGTAGTTCTTGCGCGAAACCAGGTAGGCCAGCAGCGTGATCACCAGCATGATGCTCAGCGTTTCTCCTTCCGGCAGCTGCAGCTGCAACAGCCCGGCCGCCAGCAATAGCCCGGCAATCGTGCCCAGCGCACGGTGCTGAATACGCACCCGGGTGGCGTTATACCCGTTTTGGCTCACCAGCATGATGGTGAGCAGGATCCAGTAAGGTTTCGGCAGGTTGAAGACCGCACCCAGGCTGCTGCCGACCGCCAGCGTCACCCCCAGCCGCGCGGCGTTGCGCAGGGCGGTGGATTTGAACGACAGGTAGCTGGCCAGCGCCGGCCAAAACGGCAGGCGGTGCTGGCCGGGCATCAGGTCGCGGCGGTACAGCGGATGCTGGGTGCGCAGCAGGCGGGCGATGCGGCTGAAGTGGTAATAACAAAACTGGCCGACCGGGTTATCGGGATGCTGCGCCGCCATTTTTTCCAGCGCCGCCAGTTCGTGGCTCATGGAGAAGCGCTTCGAATGTTGATGGTAGAGAATATCGTGCGCCACCACGCGCAGCCGGCCGGCGATCACCTGAGCGTTGCGGCGAATGATCGCTTCGGCCTGGCTCTGCTCCACCAGTTTTTGCACTTCCTCCGGCAGATGCAGGCTGACGGTGATGTGCTCCTGCAGATCCATCGCCACCTGAAAGGCGCGCTGCAGGCGCTTTTGTTCGAGGTTGTTGGCGTGCGGCAGGAAATTGAGCTGTTGGTATAAAAGGCTGATCAGATCCATCACCTTTTGTTGGCGTACCAGCAGCGGCGGCAGCGCGGTTTGCGGATCGGTGTGCTGGGTCAGCAACGAGTATTTGGCTTCGAAATAGTCCGCCAGCTCCAGATAGAGCTGGCTGAGCGTCTCGCGCATTGGCTGTTCTTTCCACAGCTTGAACCAGAACCAGGTGAATAAGCCGTACCAGACGGTGCCGATCGCGTACAGCAGCGGCGCCTGCCAGAGGGGTACCGTGCCGGCCGTGCTGAGGGCGAAAATGGCGGCCACCAGCGCCGCCGGCAACAGCCGGGCGTGCAGCGGGCTGATTTCGCCGGTGACGCCGAGCAGCAGCGCCAGGCCCAGCATCAGCGCCGGCAGCGGCACGTGCCACAGCAGTGCCTGTTGCAGCAGCACGCTGCTGAAGGCGAACAGCGAGCCGCCGACGATCAGCCGTTTAAAGAAGCGCTTATGCGGCGTGTCCAGACCGGCGATATTGCAGCAGGCGGGCACCAGAGAGAACATCAGGCCGAGCTGCAGCTGGCCTATCAACAAGCCGAACAGCACCGGCAGGCACAACACCAGCGTTTGTCGCAGTGCGTAGTTGACTTCCGGGTGGTAGATCAGGCGGCGCCACATGGCAGGGAGCAGATAAAAAAACGGCGCAGACTGCGCCGTTTCTTCGGGGATTAACGGGTGCCGTAGACGACAATGGTTTTGCCGTGGGCGGAAATCAGGTTTTGATCTTCCAGCATTTTCAGAATACGGCCAACGGTTTCACGCGAGCAGCCGACGATCTGGCCGATCTCCTGACGGGTGATCTTGATCTGCATGCCGTCCGGGTGAGTCATGGCGTCAGGTTGCTTCGCCAGATTCAGCAGGGTTTGCGCGATGCGGCCGGTCACGTCCAGGAAGGCGAGGTTGCCCACTTTTTCGGAGGTGACCTGCAGGCGGCTCGCCATTTGGGCGGACAGACGCATCAGGATGTCCGGGTTCACCTGGATCAGCTGGCGGAATTTCTTGTAGGAAATTTCGGCCACTTCACAGGCGGTTTTCGCGCGAACCCAGGCGCTGCGCTCCTGGCCTTCTTCGAACAATCCGAGCTCGCCGATGAAATCCCCCTGGTTGAGGTAGGACAGGATCATCTCTTTACCTTCTTCATCCTTGATCAGCACCGCGACGGAGCCTTTCACGATGTAGTAAAGCGTTTCGGCCTTTTCACCTTGGTGAATCAGCGTACTCTTCGATGGATATTTGTGGATATGGCAATGAGACAGGAACCATTCGAGAGTAGGGTCTGTTTGCGGTTTGCCGAGAACCATTCGCTGTTATCCTCTGTTGTTATCGCTGCCTTGTGTCACAGGGGTCAGAGTTCCCTGTAAAACCCGCCTGTAGCCGCAGTTATGAGCGAGGGCTACCGGCAAGTTTTGAGGCGTGTCATAAAAATACGCTGTCGCTCTAGCATATTAACTTGCCGTAAGCGCTGCAAGCTACATTCTGTTAACATACCGGTAAAGGAGCCTTTCTCTGGGCGTTTCCCTGAAATTCAGTGTCCCGGAAAGATTTATTGCGGCTCTGTTTGTAGCACAGAGTAAGGCGGGTGTCTCGTGTTGTCTCGCTTCAGCATGATTAGCATCAGGTTACGTTGCCTGTTTCTATGCGAAAGCGTACTCTGATTTTAAGAAATCAACCGGAGTGACCAGAATGCAGGCAAGAGTTAAGTGGGTGGAAGGGTTAACGTTTTTGGGTGAATCGGCCTCCGGCCACCAGGTGCTGATGGACGGCAATGCCGGTGATAAAGCGCCCAGCCCGATGGAGATGGTGCTGATGTCGGTGGGCGGCTGCAGCGCGATCGACGTGGTATCCATCCTGCAAAAGGGGCGCAACGACGTGCGCGACTGCGAGGTGAAGCTGACCTCCGAGCGCCGCGAAGAAGCCCCGCGGTTGTTCACCCATATCAACCTGCACTTCATCGTGACCGGCCAGGATCTGACCGACAAGATCGTCGAACGTGCGGTGAACCTGTCGGCGGAGAAATACTGCTCGGTGGCGCTGATGCTCAACAAGGCCGCCACGGTAACCCACAGCTTCGAGATCCGCCAACCGGCGTAATCGAGGCGGAGCGCGGCCGGCGCCGCGCTCAACGCATTTATTCGATCTTCTTGCCTTCCAGCAACCGTTGCACCAGCGGCGCCATGATCAGCTCCATCGCCAGCCCCATTTTGCCGCCCGGCACCACTAACGTATTGATGTGCGAGATAAACGATCCCTGCAGCATCGCCAGCAAGTAGGGGAAGTCGATCTGGTCCAGGCCGCGGAAGTGGATCACCACGAAGCTTTCATCCAGTGAGGGAATGGCCTTGGCGGCGAACGGGTTGGAGGTGTCCACCGTCGGCACGCGCTGGAAGTTGATGTGGGTGCGCGAGAACTGCGGCGTAATGTAGTTGATGTAGTCTTCCATCGAGCGCACCACCGAATCCATCACCGCTTCACGGGAGTGGCCGCGTTCGCCGGTATCGCGGATCAGCTTCTGGATCCACTCCAGGTTGACGATCGGCACCACGCCGACCAGCAGATCGACGTGTTTGGCCACGTCATGGTGCTCGGTGACCACGCCGCCGTGCAACCCTTCGTAGAACAGCACGTCGGTCGGCGCCGGCAGCGGCTCCCACGGGGTGAAGGTGCCCGGCACCTGATTGTAGGGCACCGCTTCGTCGTAGGTGTGCAGATACTTGCGCGAGCGCCCGGTGCCGTTTTTGCCGTAGTCGATAAAGCTCTGCTGCAGCAGGCCGAAGTCGTTGGCCTCGGGGCCGAAATAGCTGATGTGTCTGCCCAGATCGCGCGCCTTGCGGATCGCCGCGTCCATTTCCGGCCGGGTATAGCGGTGGAAGCTGTCGCCCTCCAGTTCGGCGGCGCGGATATTGAGCTGCTGGAAGATTTTACGGAACGCCACGCTGGTGGTGGTGGTGCCGGCGCCGCTGGAACCGGTCACCGCGATAACGGGATGTTTGGCAGACATGATGGTTGTCACTCCGTGTTGAATGCGCCGGCGTCAGGGGATTATTGTGGCTCTTGTTGACGCTCTCTATGTCAGGAAAAATGGCGCGCGCTGGTTTGCAATGCCCCATTGTTACCTGATTTTTTCCGTCAGTCATAGAACCGGGCGCCACTAAATTTCTTCCTGCCCGGCGCGGAATTGGCCGCGCGGCATGATGTTGACGCTCTCATGCAGTTCCGACCACACCAGCACCACTTCGCCGTTTTTCAGTTGGCGGCGCACGTCCTCCACCTTCTGCTCCAGCGAGCGTTCGTGTTCGCCGTAATCGGTGCCTTCGCGCAGCACAAAGGATTCGATCAGGCTGTTCAGGGTGTCGGTTGCCAGTTCTTGCCAGGGAATAATCACGTCGGAATGTCCAGATAAGGGGAAAGCCAGGCCGGAATGCGATGCTCCAGCCACATGTGCGGTTTTTTCAGCGTGCCGCCGACGAAGCCGACGTGGCCGCCGAACTCAGTCAGCTGATATTCGATATTGCGCGGCAGGCCGGCGACGTCGGGGATCACCTCAGGGGTCATGAAAGGGTCGTCCTTCGCATGGATGATCAGCAGCGGCGTCTGGATAGACGGCAACAGCGGCAGGGCGCTGCAGCGGCGATAATAGTCGGTGGCGTCGCTGAAGCCGTGAATGCGCGAGGTGATGGCGTCGTCGAATTCGCGGATGCGTCGCAACCCGTTCAGCTGTGACAGTTTGAGCGGCAGAGTGTCCGGGTAGTGCAACAGCTTGCGGGTGGCGTTTTGTTTCAGCTGCCCCAGCAGGTAGCGCTGATAAACGCGGGAGAAGCCTTGCTCCATGCGGTAGGCGCAGGGTTCCAGCATCAGCGGCGCCGAGACCATCACCGCCGCCTGCAGCAGGCTGTCGGCGCCTTGTTGCGCCAGATAGCAGGCCAGCATGTTGCCGCCGAGCGAAACGCCTACCGCCGCGGTCGGCACCTCGCCGTAGCTATCGCGCAGCCAGCGCAGAAAGAAGCGCGCGTCTTCGGTTTCACCGGAGTGGTAGATACGCTGCTTGCGGTTGGGCACGCCGCTGCAGCCGCGAAAGTGCATCACCACGCCGAGCCAGCCGCGCTCGCGCCAGGCGTTGAGCAGGCCGTGCGCGTAGGGGCTGTAGAAGCTGCCTTCCAGGCCATGAAACAGCACCGCGCGCGGCTTGGCGCGCGCCTGCGCCGGATCCTCGCTCCAGGCGAGATCGACGAAATCGCCGTCGGGCAATTCCAGCCGTTGCCAATGCGGTTTCAATAACACGCGGCGGCGCACCAGCCGCGGCAACAGCGTTTGCAGGTGCGGGTTACTGGCCCCTGTCAGAGGGCGAAAGGTGTTAGGCATAGGCTGAGTAAAATGTTGTGGGCGGCTATTGTGAGATCCCTAGCGCACTGTTAGCTTCAATACCAAGAATTATCAATGATACTGCAAAAAAGCGCCTTGGGTGAGGAGCACCCGTGCCATGGAACCGAGTTTATTCCTTTCGATGCTGGGCTTCCTGTGGGTCGCCGCCATCACGCCTGGCCCCAATAATCTGCTGCTGACCACCTCCGGCGCTAACTTCGGCTTTATGCGATCGCTGTGGCTGATGGTCGGTATCATGCTCGGCATGCAAAGCATCTTGCTGCTGGTGGCGTTCGGCGTCGGCAGCCTGATCCTGGTCTACCCGTCGCTGCACCTGATCCTGAAAATCCTCGGCAGCCTGTACCTGCTGTGGCTGGCATGGAAAGTCGCCACCGCCGCCTATGAAAAGCTGGAAACCGACGTGGCGCCACCGCAGCCGGTGCGGCTGTATCAGGGCTGGCTGCTGCAGTTCCTCAACCCGAAAGCCTGGCTGATGGCGCTGGGGGCGGTGGCGAGCTTCAGCCTGGCGGGCGATAAGTACAACGGTTCCATTGCGGCGATCGCGCTGGGCATTGTGGTGGTGAACATCGTCGCCGGCATTATCTGGCTGGCGTTCGGCACGGTGCTCGGCCGCCTGCTGCGCAGCAAAAAGGCCTGGATTATCTTCAACGTTTCCATGGGGCTGCTGACTGCAGCCTGTGTATTACTGATTTGGCATTAAGGAGCGGAACGATGGCGGAAAACTATTATCACGTGGTCGCCTTTACCGGTGAGGGGTTGCGCGGCAACCCGGCCGGGGTCTGCCTGCTGACGCAGCCGCTGCCGACGGAGCGGCTGCAGGCGATCGCTAACGAGATCGGCCTGCCGGAAACCAGCTTTGTCTGGGATGACGGCGATATGACCGCCATCCGCTGGTTTACCCCGGAACGCGAGGTCGATCTTTGCGGCCACGGCACGCTGGCGGCGGCGCATGTGATGTTCAGCGCGGTTAACCCGGCGCTGAAGGATATTCGCTTCAGATCGGCCGGCGGCGAGCTGTTCGTCAAGCGCGATGAGCGGGACGGGGAGCGGCTGGTGCTTGATTTCCCCGCCAGGCCGCCGCAGAAAGTCGCCGAACCGGCGGGCCTCGCGGCGCTGCTGGGCGTGCAGCCACAGGAAGTGTGGCAGGCGAAAGCGCTGCTGGTGGTGCTTGAAAACGAGGCGCAGGTGCGCGCGCTGCGGCCGGACATCCCGGCGCTGATCGCATTGGCCGGCCGCGCGGTGATCGTCACCGCGCCGGGTGACACCGTGGACTTCGTTTCGCGCTATTTCACGCTCGACGGCGGCGAGGATCCGGTGACCGGCTCCGCGCATTGCACGTTGATGCCCTACTGGACGGCGCGTCTCGGCCGCCATCGGTTGCACGCCCGGCAGATTTCGGCGCGCGGCGGCGAGCTGTTCTGCGAACTGCAAGGGGACCGCACGCTGCTGGGCGGCTACGCTCATGTGTTCTTGCACGGGACGATCGCGCTGTGATCCGCTTTAATATTACCTAAGGTAATAAAGAAGACTTTTTTATTCTTTTATCGCCCGTCATCGCTCAGATAAAACTGTCAGCAACTGAACAGATTTTTATCAACGGAGCGGAACATGGCGGGCAAACTCTTTTCTTTACGCAACGCGGCGCTGCTGGCGCTGTCGCTCAGCGCGGCCAGCGCCTACGCGGTGGACGTGACCGTGGCGTACCAGACGTCGGCGGAGCCGGCCAAGGTGGCGCAGGCGGAAAACAGCTTCGCCAAACAGTCCGGCGCGACCGTCGACTGGCGTAAGTTCGACAGCGGCTCCAGCGTGCTGCGCGCGCTGGCCTCCGGCGATGTGCAGATCGGCAATATCGGCTCCAGCCCACTGGCGGTGGCCGCCAGCCAAAAACTCCCCATCGAAGTGTTCCTCATCGCCTCGCAGCTCGGCAGCTCCGAAGCGCTGGTGGTGAAAAATGACATCAAAAGCCCGCAGGATCTGATCGGCAAACGCATTGCGGTGCCGTTTATTTCCACCACCCATTACAGCCTGCTGGCCTCGCTCAAACATTGGGGCATCAAGCCTGAACAGGTGAAGATCCTCAATCTGCAGCCGCCGGCCATCGCCGCCGCCTGGCAGCGCGGCGACATCGACGGCGCTTACGTCTGGGCGCCGGTGGTCAACGAACTGGCCAAACAGGGCAAGGTGCTGACCGACTCCGCGCAGGTGGGCGAATGGGGCTCGCCGACGCTGGACGTGTGGGTGGTGCGCAAAGACTTCGCAGAGAAACATCCCGACGTAGTAACCGCCTTTGCCGCCAGCGCCCTGCAGGCGCAAAAGGCCTACCTGGCGGCACCGGAACAGTGGCTTAAAGATCCGAGCCATCTCAGCACGCTGGCGCGCCTGAGCGGCGTGCCGGAAGCGCAGGTGCCGGAACTGGTGAAGGGGAACCGTTATCTGCCGGTGGCCGATCAGGTAGCCCAACTCGGCCAGCCGGTGGACAAGGCAATCCGCGATACCGCCGAATTCCTCAAGCAGCAGGGCAAGATCCCGCAGGTCGACAGCGACTACAGCGCTTACGTCACCGACCGTTTTGTGAAACAGGTGCAGGCTGCTCCGCAGTCGTAAGGAAGCAGGATGCTAAACGTCAATCATCTTTCAGCAGAGTATCAGGGGCGGCCCGCGCTGCGTGACGTGTCGTTCCAGATCGCCGCCGGGCAACTGGTGGTGGTGCTCGGCCCATCGGGCTGCGGCAAGACCACGCTGCTGAATTTGATCGCCGGGTTTATCGAGCCTTCAGCTGGCAGCATCACGCTGGATGGAACGCCCGTTCACGGCCCGGGTGCCGAACGGGGCGTGGTGTTCCAGCATGAGGGCTTACTGCCGTGGCGTAACGTGGTGGACAACGTTGAGTTCGGCCTGCAGCTGGCCGGCATCGGCAAGGCGCAACGCCGCCAGGTGGCGGAGCAGATGCTGCAGCGCGTGGGGCTGGCAGGCTATGAACAGCACTTCATCTGGCAGCTTTCCGGCGGCATGCGCCAACGCGTCGGCATTGCCCGCGCCCTGGCCGCCGATCCGCGTCTGCTGTTGCTGGATGAGCCGTTCGGTGCGCTGGACGCATTCACGCGCGAGCAGATGCAGGAGTTGTTGTTGACCATCTGGCGAGATACCGGCAAACAGGTGCTGCTGATCACCCACGATATCGAAGAGGCGGTGTTCCTCGCCAGTGAACTGTTACTGCTGTCGCCGGGGCCGGGGCAGGTGGTGGAGCGGCTGTCGCTGAACTTCGGCCAGCGCTATGCCGACGGCGAAGCCTGCCGCGCCATCAAGTCCGATCCTGAATTTATCGCTCAGCGCGAATACGTGCTGGGCAAAGTTTTCCAACAGCGCGAGGCCTTGCTATGAGCCTGCATTCCACTATGAAGGCCGCAGCCCAGCCGCAGGGCAAAGCGGCGCGCCGTTTCAGCGTGCCGCGCAACGTTTGGTTGAGCGGCGCCACGCTGTTGACGGTGTTGATCGTCTGGTGGGGCGTGACGGCGCTGCAGCTGATCAGCCCGCTATTTTTGCCGGCGCCGCAGCAGGTGCTGCATCAGCTGATCACCATCGCCAGCCCGCAAGGCTTTATGGACGCCACGCTATGGCAGCATCTGGCGGCCAGCCTGGGGCGCATTTTGGTGGCGCTGCTGGCGGCGGTGATCGTCGGCATTCCGGTGGGCATCGCCATGGGGCTGAACGACACGGTGCGCGGCATCCTCGATCCGCTGATTGAGATCTATCGTCCGGTCCCGCCGCTGGCCTATCTGCCGCTGATGGTGATTTGGTTCGGCATCGGCGAGACCTCGAAAATCTTGCTGATTTATCTGGCGATCTTCGCGCCGGTGACGCTCTCCGCCGTGGCGGGCGTGCGCAGCGTGGCGCAGGTGCGGGTGCGCGCCGCCCGCGCGTTGGGTGCGACGCGTTGGCAGGTGCTGCGTTTCGTGGTGCTGCCGAGCGCGCTGCCGGAGATCCTGACCGGCATTCGCATCGGGCTGGGCGTCGGCTGGTCGACGCTGGTGGCCGCCGAACTGATCGCCGCCACGCGCGGCCTGGGATTTATGGTGCAATCCGCCGGTGAGTTTCTGGCGACCGACGTGGTGCTGGCCGGCATCGGCGTGATTGCGGTGATTGCATTTGGGTTGGAGCTGGGGCTGCGCGCCCTGCAGCGCCGATTGACCCCGTGGCATGGAGTACAGCAATGAACGAACGTCTGAATATCACCCCGCTGGGGCCTTACATCGGGGCGCTGGTGGAAAACGTCGAATTGGCCCGGCCGTTGGGTGACGGCCAGTTTGAACAGCTTTATCATGCGTTGCTCAAGCATCAGGTGCTGTTCTTCCGCAACCAGCCGATCACGCCGCTGCAGCAGCGCGATCTGGCCGGGCGCTTCGGCGATCTGCATATCCATCCGGTCTATCCGCACGCCACCGACGTGGAAGAGATCATCGTGTTCGATACTCACGACGACAATCCGCCGGACAACGACAACTGGCACACCGACGTGACCTTTATCGAGAACCCGCCGCTGGGCGCGATCCTGGCGGCCAAGACCTTGCCTGCCACCGGCGGCGATACGCTGTGGGCCAGCGGCATCGCGGCCTACGAAGCGCTGTCGGCGCCGTTCAGAACGCTGCTCGCGGGGCTGCGCGCAGAGCATGACTTCACCAAGTCGTTCCCGGAGCACAAGCATCGCGGTAGCGAAGAAGAACACCAGCGCTGGCAACTGGCGGTGCAGAAAAACCCGCCGCTGCTGCATCCGGTGGTGCGCACTCACCCGGTCAGCGGCCGACAGGCGCTGTTCGTCAATGAAGGGTTCACCACGCGGATCGTGGATGTGGCGCCGAAGGAGAGCGATGCTTTACTGAATTTCCTGTTCGCTCACATCACTAAGCCAGAGTTTCAGGTGCGCTGGCGCTGGCAGGAAAATGACGTGGCGATCTGGGATAACCGCGTGACGCAGCACTACGCCAACGCGGATTATCTGCCGCAGCGGCGCATCATGCACCGCGCGACCATTCTGGGGGATAAACCTTTTTACAAGGCCTGAGGCTTAGGCTTCGAACGCCTGCGTTAACTGTTCCAGCTGTTCCTGCGCATCCAGCCAGGTCATTTCCGTCTCTTCCAGCGCGGATTTGGCCTGGCTTTGCTTTTGCAGGCAGTCGGTCAACTCGGCCTTGCGGCTGATGTCGTACAGCGCGGGATCCGCCAGCTGTTCCTCCACCGCCGCCAGTTCGGCGCCCAGTTTTTCCATCTGCTGTTCCAGCTTGGCGATCTGCTTGCGCAGCGGTTGGGTTTGCGTACGGAACTCCGCCTCGCGGCGTTTTTGATCCTTGCGCGCCTGCGCGCTGTTGCCGCCGCTCTCTTTTTCCGGCGCGTCCTGCTGGCTTTCCTGGCGCTGCAGGTCGACAAGCCACTGCTGATAATCGTCGAGATCGCCTTCGAAAGGCTCGACCTGGCCATCGTGCACCAGGTACAGATCGTCGGTGGTGGAGCGCAGCAGGTGACGGTCGTGCGATACCACCACCAACGCGCCTTCGAAATCGATCAGCGCCTCGGTCAGCGCCTGACGCATGTCGAGATCCAGATGGTTAGTCGGTTCATCGAGCAGCAGCAGGTTCGGGCGCTGCCAGACGATCAGCGCCAGCACCAGCCGCGCCTTCTCGCCGCCGGAGAAGCGTTCGGTGATTTCACTGACCTTGTCGCCCTGGAAGCCGAAACCGCCCAGATAATCGCGCAGCTGCTGCTCCAGCACCCTTGGGGCGATGCGGCTCAGGTGCTGCAGCGGCGATTCGTCGGCGCGCAAAAATTCCAGCTGATGCTGGGCGAAGTAACCCAGCTTGATGCCTTTCGCCAGGCCGATCTCGCCGCTCAGCGGCTCCAGGGTGCCGGCCAGCAGTTTGATCAGCGTCGATTTCCCGGCGCCGTTGCGGCCGAGCAGGCCAATGCGCGAGCCGGGCACCAGGTTCAGCTTGATTGACTTCAGGATCACTTTATCGCCATACCCGGCGCTGACTTTTTCCATGCGCAGCAGCGGGTTCGGCAGGCTTTCCGGCGGGCGGAAGCTGAAGGTGAACGGGTTGTCGACGTGCGCCGGGGCTATCAGCTCCATGCGCTCCAGCATCTTGATGCGGCTCTGCGCCTGTTTGGCCTTGGTGGCCTGCGCGCGGAAACGGTCGATATAGCTTTGCAGGTGCGCCACTTTCTCTTGCTGGTGCTGATACAGCGACTGCTGCTGCGCCAGCTTGGTAGCGCGCTGGCGTTCGAACGACGAGTAGTTGCCGGTGTACTCGTTCATCGTCTGCTGTTCGATATGCAGGATCTTGTCGACGATCGGATCGAGGAAGTCGCGGTCGTGCGAGATCAGCACCAGCGTGCCGGAATAGCTTTTCAGCCAGCGCTCCAGCCAGATCACCGCATCGAGATCCAGGTGGTTGGTCGGTTCGTCGAGCAGCAGCAGATCGGAACGGCACACCAGCGCCTGCGCCAGGTTGAGGCGCATGCGCCAGCCGCCGGAAAAGTCGCGCACCGGGCTTTGCAGCTGTTCGTTGGAGAAGCCGAGGCCGTGCAGCAGGCTGGCGGCGCGGGAACGGATGGTCCAGGCGTCGATGGCGTCCAGCTTGCCGTGCAGGGTGGCGATGGCGTGGCCGTCGTTGCGATCGTTGGCCGCCTGCAACTCGGCTTCAAGCTGGCGAAACTCGCGGTCGCCGTCGATAACATACTCGATCGCCGGCACGTCCAGCGCCGGCGTCTCCTGGTTGACCCAGGCCAGCGCCCAGTTGCCGGGGAAGGTGAAGCTGCCGCCGTCCGCCGCGATCTCGCCCTTCAGCAGCGACAACAGCGTGGATTTGCCGCAGCCGTTTTTGCCCACCAGGCCGACCTTCTGACCTGGATTAACCGTCGCCGTGGCGTTGTCCAGCAGGACGCGGATGCCGCGTCGGATTTGTAGCGAGGAGAATACAATCATAAAGCGCCGTATGTTCAGAGTATGTTAAATTATCATTAAGGTAACAGAACGCGCACCGCGCGCTGTTTTTGTCTTTGCGATGCATGGTAACGGAAAACCGCTACCCTGACGACGCTTTGGAGGGGAATGATGTCGCAGCCGCCCAAGGTCTTGCTGCTGTATGCCCATCCGGAATCTCATGACTCGGTGGCGAACCGGGTTTTGCTTCGACCGGCGCAGCAGTTGGAACATGTCACCGTGCACGATCTCTACGCGCACTATCCTGATTTTTTTATCGATATCCATCACGAACAACAGCTGCTGCGTGAGCACCAGGTCATCGTGTTTCAGCATCCTCTTTATACCTACAGCTGCCCGGCGCTGCTGAAGGAGTGGCTGGATCGCGTGCTGGCGCGCGGCTTCGCCAGCGGCGTGGGCGGCAATGCGCTGGCGGGCAAATACTGGCGCTCGGTGATCACCACCGGCGAGCCGGAAGGCGCCTACCGTACCGGCGGTTATAACCACTATCCGATGGAAGATATCCTGCGGCCGTTCGAGCTGACCGCCGGGATGTGCCATATGCATTGGTTGACGCCGTTCGTGGTGTATTGGGCGCGGCGGCAAAAGCCGGAGGTGCTGCGCAGCCATGCGGACGCCTACGGGGACTGGCTGAGCCACCCGCTGCCGCACGGAGGACGATGATCATGGAAGGATCGACCTTACTGACCGCCATTTTGCTGTTCCTGTTCGCCGCGGTGGTGACGGTGCCGATTGCCCGCCGTCTGGGGATCGGCGCGGTGCTGGGCTATCTGATCGCCGGTATCGCCATCGGCCCGTGGGGATTGGGCTTCATTCGCGACGTTGACGAGATCCTGCACTTCTCCGAGTTGGGCGTGGTGTTCCTGATGTTCATCATCGGCCTGGAGCTGAACCCCAGCAAGCTGTGGGAGCTGCGGCGCTCGATCTTCGGCGCCGGCGCCGGCCAGGTGTTGATCACCGCGGCGGTGCTGGGCGCGTTGCTGTACCTGACGCACTTCGCCTGGCAGGCGGCGGTGATAGGCGGTATCGGCCTGGCGATGTCTTCCACCGCCATGGCGCTGCAGCTGATGCGCGAAAAGGGCATGAATCGCAACGAAGGCGGGCAGCTGGGTTTCTCGGTGCTGCTGTTCCAGGATATGGCGGTGATCCCGGCGCTGGCGTTGATCCCCATTCTGGCCGGCGCCGGCGGCACCAGCGACGACTGGGCGAAGATCGCGCTCAAGGTGGCGGCGTTCGGCGGCATGCTGATCGGCGGCCGCTTCCTGCTGCGGCCGCTGTTCCGCTATATCGCCGCTTCCGGCGTGCGCGAGATCTTCACTGCCGCGGCGCTGTTGCTGGTGCTCGGCTCGGCGCTGTTTATGGAGACGCTTGGCCTGTCGATGGCGCTCGGCACCTTCATTGCCGGCGTGCTGCTGGCGGAGAGCGAATACCGCCACGAACTGGAGATCTCCATCGAGCCGTTTAAAGGGCTGCTGCTGGGACTGTTCTTTATCTCGGTGGGCATGGTGTTGAATATCGGCGTGCTCTACACCCATCTGGCCGAGGTGTTGATCGGCGTACTGGCGTTGGTGGCGGTGAAATCCGGCGTGCTCTACGGCGTGTCGCGCCTGTTCGGCCTGCGTAGTTCGGTGCGCCTGCAGTTTGCCGGCGTGCTCAGCCAGGGCGGTGAGTTTGCCTTCGTGCTGTTTTCTGCGGCGGGCGCGCAAAAGGTGCTGCAGCCGGATCAACTCTCTTTGCTGTTGGTGGTAGTGACGCTGTCGATGATGACCACACCGTTACTCATGCAGGCCATCGACCGCATTTTGGCGCGCCGCTATAACGCCAAAGGCGAAGACGAGGAGACGCCGTACGTAGAGGACGACGATCCTCAGGTGATCATCGTTGGCTTCGGGCGTTTCGGCCAGGTGATCGGCCGCCTGTTGATGGCCAACAAAATGCGCATTACCGTACTGGAACGCGACGTCAGCGCCGTCGGGGTGCTGCGGCGTTACGGATATCAGGTTTATTACGGCGACGCCACCGAGTTGGAGCTGTTGCGCGCGGCGGGCGCCGAAAAGGCCAAGTCGATCGTGATCACCTGCAATGAGCCGGAAGACACCATGGAGATCGTGCGGCTGTGCCAGCAGCACTTCCCGAATCTGAGTATTCTGGCGCGGGCACGCGGCCGCGTGGAGGCGCATGAGTTGCTGCAGGCGGGCGTGAAACAGTTCAGCCGCGAAACCTTCTCCAGCGCGCTGGAACTGGGGCGCAAGGCGTTGATGGAGTTGGGCATGCACCCCCATCAGGCCTTCCGCGCCCAGCAGCATTTCCGCCGCCTGGATATGCGCATGCTGCGTGAACTGATGCCGCCGCATCAGGGCGACGTGGCGCAAATTTCCCGCGTGAAAGAGGCGCGGCGCGAGCTGGAAGAGCTGTTCCATCGCGAAATGCAAAAAGAAAGTCGCCAGTTCGACGGCTGGGATGAATACGAATAAGCGGGAGCATAACGATGTCTGCAACACGTAAGAGATTTATCGCCGGGGCGGTGTGCCCAAGCTGTAGCGCCATGGATACGCTGGCGGTGTGGCGGGAGGATCAGGTGGAAGTGGTGGAGTGCGTCAAGTGCGGCCATCACCAGCGCCAGACCGAGCAACAGGTGGAAAAACACGTTCGCCCGCAAGAGCAGGTGATCGGCATTTTTCAGCCGAAGTAGCGTTTTTTTATCCCGGAGGGTACAGCGAGGCAGATTTCCGTTACAATCTGTCCGGAAAAGGCGCGCATCCCGATAACGGTGCGCGTCCTAGTAGCCAACGGTAGGAGATATCATGAAAGTAGCAAAAGACTTGGTGGTCAGCCTGGCTTACCAAGTACGTACAGAAGACGGTGTTTTGGTTGATGAGTCTCCGGTGAGCGCACCGCTGGACTATCTGCACGGGCATGGTTCTCTGATCGCAGGTCTGGAAAAAGCGCTCGAAGGCCACGACGTTGGCGATCGTTTTGACGTTCACGTCGGCGCGAACGACGCGTACGGCAACTACGACGAAAACCTGGTGCAGCGCGTACCGAAAGACGTCTTCATGGGCGTTGACGAACTGCAGGTCGGCATGCGTTTCCTGGCTGACACCGATCAGGGCCCGGTACCGGTTGAAATCACCGAAGTTGACGGCGACCACGTGGTGGTTGACGGCAACCACATGCTGGCCGGCCAAAACCTGAACTTCAACGTGGAAGTTGTCGCGATCCGCGAAGCGACCGCAGAAGAACTGGCACACGGTCACGTACACGGCGAGCACGACCATCACCACGAACACGGTGAAGGCTGCTGCGGCGGTCACGGCCACAGCCACGATCACGACCATGGTCACGACCACGGTAAAGGCGGTTGCGGTAACGGCGGTTGCGGCTGCCACTAAGCAGAACGCGATCACGAGACAAGAGGGCGGCCATCGGCTGCCCTTTTTTATGCGCGGCGCACCGGGCGCCGAACAGCACGACAGGACATGTCATGGCCACCATGAAAGACGTTGCGCGCCGCGCCGGCGTTTCCACGGCCACCGTCAGCCGGGTGATCAATAATACCGCCTACGTTGAGCCGGTGACCCGCGAACGCGTCGAGAAGGCGATGCGCGAGTTTAACTACCACCGTAACGCCGCCGCGCTGGCGTTGGCGAAAAGAAGCGGCAATATGCTGGGGTTGCTGACCGGCAACCTCGACGATCCGTTTTTTTCACGCCTGGCGCGGGGCGTGGAAGACATCACGCGACAGGCCGGCGTGCGTTTGATGCTGTGCAGCGGCGGGCATCAGGCCGAACTGGAAAAAAGCGGCCTCGACTTTCTCATCAATCAGGGATGCGAAGCCATCGTGGCGCACGTCACGCGCATGGGGGAGGAGGAGCTGCTGCGCTACGCCGCTCACGCGCCCGCGCTGGTGCTGATCAACCGCTACCTGCCCGCCATCGCTAACCGTTGCATCTGGCTCGACAACGCCAATGCGGCGCAGACGGCGACCAAGCTGCTCATTCGTCAGGGGCATCGGAGAATCGCCTGCGTGACAACGGATCTGCCGATCGACGACCGCGCGCAGCGGTTAGCGGGTTACCGCCAGGCCATGGCCGCCGGCGGCATTGAGGTGCCCGGCAGCTGGATCATCAGCGTGCCCTTCAATGAAAGAGGGGGCGAACTGGCGGCCGAGCGCGTTCTGGCCAGCGACCAACGCTTCACCGCCGCAGTGACGTTCAACGACGTGATGGCCGCCGGCATGATGCGCACCTGCCACCAACGGCAAGTCCAGTTGCCTGAAGCGCTGTCGATCGTCGGTTTTGACGACATTGCCCTGGCGAAATATCTCCACCCCGCGTTGACCACCGTGCATTACCCCATCGAGAAAATGGCCCGACGTGCCGCGCGTCTGGCGCTACAAATCCACAGCGGCAGCGACGTTGTGCCACGTAACAACCGCTTTTCGGCCGAACTTATCCTGCGAGACTCCGTCGCCGATGGTGAGAGGACTGAGCAAAGCAAGCGCGGCGAATGAGAGGCGGCTCACATAACGCCATCTCATGAAACCGATTACATGGCCAGTGGCCTGCGCTCACATCCTCCGATTACCGAAGCCATTACGCTGTTGCAGTACCCCCTCTTCAACAGGAGCCGTATATGGATAATAAGAAAACGCTCAACCTTGGGCTGGCGACGCTGCCGATTGTGGCCATGCTGTTGCTGCTCATCATCGGCTATGGCCAGTTTGGCCTGCGCATTGAACCGCTGCTGCTGGTTTCCGCCGCCATCGCCGCCGCGTTGGCCTGGTGGCAAGGCTACCGCTGGGATGACATCATCGGGGCCATCGTGGCCAAGCTGGCTAAGGCGATGCCGGTGATCATGATCCTGATCTGCGTGGGCGGGCTGATCGGCACCTGGATGATCAGCGGCACAATCCCTTACATGGTGTATTGGGGGCTGAAGCTGATTAGCCCCCAATACATTCTGATCGCCGCGTTCTTCATCACCAGCGTGATCTCGGTGTGCACCGGTACCTCGTGGGGGGCGGCCGGTACCGTGGGCGTGGCGCTGATGGGCGTGGCCGCCGGTCTGGACGTGCCGCTGGCCGCCGCGGCCGGGGCGGTGGTGTCCGGCGCCTACTTCGGCGACAAAATTTCCCCGTTGTCCGATTCGACGAACTTCGCGGCTATCGTCGCGGATACCGATCTCTACAGCCATATCCAGCATCTGATGTACACGACGCTGCCGAGCTTCATCCTGGCCGCCGTGGTGTACCTGATCGCCGGCCACACCGGCGCGGTGGGCAGCGTGGCAACGCCGGAAAAAGTGACCGAAATCGTCAGCGCGCTTGAGGGATTGTACCATTTCAATCTGCTGTTGATCCTGCCGCCGGTGCTGGTGCTGTGGGGCGCGGTGACCAAACGGCCGGTGATCCCCGTCATGCTGGCCGCCTGCGCGCTGGCGATCGCCATCGGCGTCGCGCTGCAGGGTTTTAGCCTGCAACAGGGGCTGAATGCGTTGATGGACGGTTTCAATCTGTCGATGTTCGCCAGCCAGGGCCATAACGTTGAAGGGATCGTCGCCGATGTGCCGCGCCTGCTGAACCGCGGCGGCATGTTCTCGATGATGAGTACGATCCTGCTGGTGTTCTGCGCCTTTTCCTTCGCCGGCGCCTTGACGCTGACCGGCGCGCTGACGGTGATCATCAGCCGGCTGCTGAAAGTGGTGCACACCACCGGCCAGCTGATCGCCGCTACCGTTGCCACCACCATCCTGGTGACCGGCGCGACCAGCGACGGCAAGCTGGCGCTGCTGATCCCGGCGGAGCTGTTCAAAGGGGCCTATCGACGCATGGGGCTGGACAACAAAAACCTGTCGCGCACCGTCGAAGATGCGGGCACCGTCATCGAGCCACTGATCCCGTGGACGGCCGCCGGTATTTACATGGCGACCACGCTAGGAGTGAGCACGCTCGATCTGCTGCCGTGGGCGATCCAATGTTATGTCGCAGTGGTGTTCGCCCTGATTTATGGCTTCACCGGCTTCGGTATCGCCAAACTCCAACCTCAGAACGACTTGCAGCGTAAGGAAGCCTGACATGACGAGTCATTTCAACGCCATCATCGATCGCCACAATACCGGCTCCGTGAAGTGGGACTTCATCGACCGCTATCTGCAACTGGACGGCAGCGAATTGTTGCCGATGTGGGTGTCCGATTTCGACTTTCCATGCCCGCCGGAGGTGCAACAGGCGCTGCATCAGCGGGTGGACCACGGCGTCTTTGGCTACAGCGAACGCGACGACGCCTACTACCAGGCGGCGATCGACTGGTTTGCCAAGCGGCACGACTTGCTGCTGCGGCGCGAGTGGTTCACGTCGATTGAAGGGGTGGTGCCGGGGTTGGCGATGCTGATCCAACTGCTCAGCAAGCCGGGGGACGGCGTGGTGGTGCAGGGGCCGTACTATGGCTCGTTCGCCAAGATAGTCACCATGAACGGCAGAGAGGTGATTGAAAATCCGCTGCTGGAAACCCCGCAGGGATACCGGATCGATTTCGACCAGCTGGCCGCCTGCCTGGCGCAGCGTAAACCGCCGCTGTTGTTGCTGTGCAATCCGCACAATCCGACCGGCCGTTGCTGGCGCCGCGAGGAACTGGAGCGGCTCATGGCGATCTGCCACGCCCACGATGTCACGGTGATCTCCGATGAAATTTGGGCCGATCTGCTGCTGCCCGGCGAGACGTTTACATCGGTGTTGCATCTGGACGAGGAATATCGTGAGCGGGTGATTGCGGCGACGTCCGCCAGCAAAACCTTCGGACTCTCTTCGCTGCGCATTTCGAATTTTCTGATCCCCAATGCCCGGCTGCGGCAGGCGTTTGTCGATCGGCTGAACGCCCACGGGCTGGATGTATTCAACGCGCTGTCGATGACGGCGGCGACCGCGGCCTATCAACGGGGCTCTGCCTGGCTTGATGAGCTGCTCGACTACCTGGCGGAGAATCGGCGCTGGTTTGAGCAGGCGTTGGCGGCCGCCGCGCCCTGGTGCACGATGACCCAGGCTGAAGGGACTTATCTCGCCTGGCTGGATTGCCGTGCACTGGGTTTGAACGATGCTGACTTACAGCAGGCGCTGGTGGCGGTGGCGAAGCTGGCGCCGTCGATGGGCAGCGGTTTCGGCCCGCAGGGGAGCGGTTTTATCCGCATCAACCTGGGGTGCCCGCGCCGCTATCTCGAGCGTGCCGTCGACGGGCTGGCACGCCTGAAATAACCGCGCAGCGGGCCCTCAATAGTGCGGCGGAGGGGTTTCTTCCGATTGCGAGGCGATCATTGAGGTTTGGGTCGAGCGCAGCTTGTCGGTCAACATGCGCAGGTGTTCGCGCATCTTCAGCATTTCCATTTGATGCTGGATGACGGTCTGGTTGAGCTCTTCGATGGTGAGCTCTTGGAAGGCCTGGCGGCTCTCCAGTTCTTCAAGCCGCTGTAGCAGGCGTTGAATGTCGGCGTTGTGCATGAGGCTACCTCTGACGCGATAAAATCCTGATTCGGCGTTATGGTAACAGCTGACGCCGGGTTTGCTCGCGCTATTTCTCCAGGCGGCGCGCAACGTTGCGATCGGCAGTGTAAAGTGCTGAAAAGTTGCACGCCCGATACGCCGTTTTTTGCTAACCTCGCCGAATATTCTGCAAGAAAAATCTGATTTATCATGCGAGTAGCACGCAGGGGGAAACTTCTTGGCAAAGCGGGAGTCACACTTTGACTCGATTGGTTACCTGTGCGACTGTTTTGTTTTGTTTCAGGCAGCTATAGTAGCCCGGTTATCTTACCTAATGATTGTTTGGGGCATTGCTTCAGACACTGGAGAAATGGATGAAATCTTTGTTTAAAGTCACGCTTCTGGCAACCACCATGGCTTTTGCTCTGAATGCGACCCAGGTCATGGCAGCCGATGCCGCCAAACCGGCAGAAGCCGCTAAACCAGCGGACGCGGCGGCAGCACCGAGCACCGGCAAGTTCAAAAACGACGACGAGCAAGCCGCTTACGCACTGGGCGCCTCTCTCGGCCGTTACATGGACAACTCTCTGAAAGAGCAAGAGAAGCTGGGCATCAAGCTGGACAAAGATCAGCTGATCGCCGGCGTTCAGGACGCGTTCGCCAACAAGAGCAAGCTGAACGACGCCGACATCGAGAAGACCCTTCAGGGCTTCGAAGCGCGCGTGAAGGCTTCTGCTCAGGCGAAGATGGAACAGGACGCCAAGGACAACGAAACCAAAGGCGCTAAGTACCGCGACAGCTTCGCGAAAGAAAAAGGCGTGAAGAAAACCGAATCCGGCCTGCTGTACCAGGTAGAGAAACCGGGCGCGGGTGAAGCACCGAAAGACAGCGACACTGTGGTAGTAAACTACAAAGGCACCCTGACCGACGGTACCGAGTTCGATAACTCCTACACCCGCGGCGAGCCGCTGTCGTTCCGTCTGGATGGCGTGATCCCGGGCTGGACCGAAGGCCTGAAGCACATCAAGAAAGGCGGCAAAATCAAGCTGGTGATCCCGCCGGCATTGGCCTACGGCAAAACCGGCGTTCCGGGCATCCCGGCTAACTCCACGCTGGTGTTCGACGTTGAGCTGCTGGACGTGAAAGCGGCGCCGAAAGCCGACGCTAAAGCCGAAAAATCGGCTGACGCGAAAGCAGACGCTAAAGCGAAATAATCTCGTCGCTCTGTTTGCCACCGCCGCGGATGCCCTCCGCGGCGGTTTTCATTTCGACCGCCGCCGCTTCTCTCTCCATTGAACGCTTGACGCCTGCCGGGCATCGGGCTTAACGTCAATACCACGCGCAAACGCAAGGACTTTACTCCGGCCGCTTTGCTAGACTAATAATTCTGACTTATCAGTCATGCGTCTGCCCCTTAGGGCGTGTACCTAAAATTGTTCCCGGCCGCCTCGCCCGCGGATGTCATCGTGCCGTTTATGCTGCTCTCAGCCAGCCGTGCTGCGGCGTGCCGACGACGGCAGCGATCCGGTCCGAGCGGTTTTAGCTGCGCCCCCTGGCACAGGCGATCTATGAGGGTGGTATCTTCGATGTCGAATTCGCTTTTATCCAGCGAAGCCAGCGAACTTGATTTGCTGAATGAACGTCCGTTTACTCAAACGGATCATGAAATCCTGAAATCCTATGAAGCGGTGGTCGATGGGCTGGCGATGTTGATCGGCGGCCACTGCGAGATCGTATTGCACGCGCTGGAAGACCTGAACAGTTCGGCGGTGCGCATCGCCAACGGGGAACATACCGGGCGTAAAATCGGTTCGCCGATCACCGACCTGGCGCTGCGCATGCTGCACGACATGGCTGGCGACGACAGCAGCGTGTCGAAAGCCTACTTCACCCGCGCCAAGAGCGGCGTGCTGATGAAGTCGGTGACCATCGCCATTCGCAATCGCGAACAGCGGGTAATCGGCCTGCTGTGCATCAACATGAACCTCGATGTGCCGTTCTCGCAGATTATGCAGACCTTTATGCCGCCGGCCACGCAGGACGTGCCGTCGTCGGTGAATTTCGCCTCTTCAGTCGACGATCTGGTGGCGCAGACGCTGGAGTTCACCATCGAAGAGGTGAATGCCGATCGCTCGGTATCCAATAACGCCAAGAACCGCCAGGTAGTGCTAAACCTCTATGAGAAAGGCATCTTCGACATCAAGGATGCGATCAATCAGGTGGCGGATCGCCTGAATATCTCCAAACACACCGTGTATTTGTATATTCGCCAGTTCAAGAGCGGCGATCTGTTGGGAAGCGACCGTTGATGCTCGATTATTGTCTGTTGGTCACCGGCCCGGCTTACGGCACGCAGCAGGCCAGCAGCGCCTATCAGTTCGCTCAGGCCCTGCTGGCGAAAGGGCACCGGCTTTCCAGCGTCTTTTTCTACCGCGAAGGGGTGTTGAACGCCAACCAGCTGACCGCGCCCGCCAGCGATGAGTTCGACCTGGTGCGCGGTTGGGCGCAGCTGGCTCAGCAACACGGCGTGGCGCTCAACGTCTGCGTGGCCGCCGCGTTGCGCCGCGGCGTCACCGACGAGCAGGAGGCGGCGCAGCAGGGGCTGGCAAGCGCCAACCTGCAGCCCGGTTTTACCCTGAGCGGGCTGGGTTCCCTGGCCGAAGCGTCGCTAAGTTGCGACCGTCTGGTGCAGTTCTGAGGATAGGATGAAACGAGTCGCTTTTGTTTTCACCCATGGGCCGCACGGCGGCGCCAGCGGCAGGGAAGGGCTGGATGCGCTGCTCGCCACGTCGGCGCTCAGTGAAGATGTGGGGGTGTTTTTTGTCGGCGATGGCGTATTGCAGCTGTTGCCGGGCCAACAGCCGGAAAAGATTTTGGCGCGCAATTACATTGCCACCTTTGGCGTGCTGCCGCTGTATGACGTGGAGCGGTGCTATCTGTGCCAGGCTTCACTGCAGGAACGCGGACTGAGCCAGGTGACCGATTGGGTGCTGGACGCCGAGGTGCTGGCGCCGGACGAACTGCGCCGCGAACTGGACGGCTACGACGCCGTGATGACGTTTTAGGATCCTCTGATGCTGTATACCCTGAGCCATTCGCCAAACCAATGTGACCTGCCTGCGCTGCTGCGCCTGACGGCGCAGGGCGACGCGCTGTTGCTGCTGCAGGACGGCGTGCTGGCAGGCCTTGCTGGCAGCGCTCATCTTGAATTGCTGCTCGCCGCCCCCATATCCCTTTATGCGCTGCAGGACGACCTGGAAGCCCGGGGATTGGTTGGTCATTTTTCGCACAAAATCACTGTCGTCGGCTATAATCACTTCGTTGAATTAACCGAACAACACCGCAGCCAAATGGCCTGGTGATGAGAGTGATGTTGTATATTTCTTGACACCCATACTGGTCAGCCATAAAATTCTGCGTCCTCGTACTTTGCCAGTAGTGCATACGAGGGGATTTATCACATGTTTACGAAGCTAGTACGAAGCAAAAACCAGGAGCTTTTTTAATGGCAACAATTAACCAGCTGGTTCGCAAACCACGCTCTGTGAAGGCTGCTAAAAGCAACGTTCCAGCGCTGGAAGCCTGCCCGCAGAAACGTGGCGTATGCACCCGCGTATATACCACTACCCCGAAAAAACCAAACTCCGCACTGCGTAAAGTTTGCCGTGTGCGTTTGACCAACGGTTTCGAAGTGACTTCCTACATCGGTGGCGAAGGCCACAACCTGCAGGAACACTCCGTAATCCTGATCCGTGGCGGTCGTGTAAAAGACTTGCCAGGTGTGCGTTACCACACCGTCCGTGGTGCACTTGACTGCTCCGGTGTTAAAGACCGTAAGCAAGCTCGTTCCAAGTACGGCGTGAAGAAGCCAAAGGCTTAATGGTTCTCCGTTAAGTAAGGCCAAACGTTTTAACTTTAATGTCAAAATAAACTCGTAGAGTTTTGGACAATCCTGAATTAACAACGGAGTATTTCCATGCCACGTCGTCGCGTAATCGGCCAACGTAAAATCCTGCCAGATCCTAAGTTCGGATCTGAGCTGCTGGCCAAATTTGTAAATATCCTGATGGTAGACGGTAAAAAATCTACTGCAGAAGCAATCGTCTATACCGCGCTGGAGACCCTGGCTCAGCGTTCTGGTAAAGATCACCTGGAAGCTTTCGAAGTCGCTCTCGACAACGTTCGCCCGACTGTAGAAGTTAAGTCGCGTCGCGTTGGCGGTTCTACTTATCAGGTACCAGTTGAAGTCCGCCCGGTTCGTCGTAATGCTCTGGCAATGCGTTGGATCGTTGATGCTGCACGTAAACGCGGTGATAAATCCATGGCTCTGCGCCTGGCGAACGAGCTGTCTGACGCAGCAGAGAACAAAGGTTCTGCTGTTAAGAAGCGTGAAGACGTTCACCGTATGGCCGAAGCCAACAAGGCGTTCGCCCACTACCGCTGGTAATCATCCGGCTGTAGTCATGCTAACCAAGCGGGCGCGTCAAATCGGCCCGCTTGGGTTAACTGAACTTGAACGCCCTAGGAATAGAGGAATCAAATGGCTCGTACAACACCCATTGCACGCTACCGTAACATCGGTATCAGTGCTCACATCGACGCCGGTAAAACCACCACTACCGAACGTATTCTGTTCTACACCGGTGTAAACCACAAAATCGGTGAAGTTCATGACGGCGCTGCCACCATGGACTGGATGGAACAGGAGCAGGAGCGTGGTATTACCATCACTTCTGCAGCGACTACTGCCTTCTGGTCTGGTATGGCCAAGCAGTTCGAACCGCATCGCGTAAACATCATCGACACCCCAGGGCACGTTGACTTCACCATCGAAGTAGAACGTTCCATGCGTGTGCTGGATGGCGCGGTAATGGTTTACTGTGCTGTTGGTGGTGTTCAGCCACAGTCTGAAACCGTATGGCGTCAGGCTAACAAATACAAAGTGCCACGTATCGCGTTCGTTAACAAAATGGACCGTATGGGCGCTAACTTCCTGAAAGTTGTAGGCCAGATCAAAACTCGTCTGGGCGCCAACCCTGTTCCTCTGCAGCTGGCTATCGGCGCAGAAGACAAATTCACCGGCGTTATCGACCTGGTGAAGATGAAGGCGATCAACTGGAACGAAGAAGACGCAGGCGTAACCTTCGAATACGAAGACGTGCCGGCTGACATGATGGATCTGGCTGAAGAATGGCGCCAGAACCTGATCGAGTCCGCTGCGGAAGCTTCCGAAGAGCTGATGGAAAAATACCTGGGCGGCGAAGAGCTGACCGAGGAAGAAATCAAATCCGCTCTGCGTCAGCGCGTGCTGAACAACGAAATCATCCTGGTTACCTGTGGTTCTGCGTTCAAGAACAAAGGCGTACAGGCGATGCTGGATGCGGTAATCGAATACCTGCCGGCACCAACTGACGTTCCTGCGATCAACGGTATCCTGGACGATGGCAAAGATACTCCGGCTGAACGTCACGCAAGTGATGACGAGCCGTTCTCTGCGCTGGCGTTCAAAATCGCTACCGACCCGTTTGTGGGTAACCTGACCTTCTTCCGCGTGTACTCCGGCGTTGTTAACTCCGGCGACACCGTGCTGAACTCCGTTAAGGCTGCGCGCGAGCGTTTCGGCCGTATCGTTCAGATGCACGCCAACAAGCGTGAAGAGATCAAAGAAGTTCGCGCAGGCGACATCGCCGCTGCGATCGGTCTGAAAGACGTGACCACCGGGGACACCCTGTGTGATCCAGACTCTCCAATCATCCTGGAGCGTATGGAATTCCCTGAGCCGGTAATCTCTATCGCCGTTGAACCAAAAACCAAAGCTGACCAGGAAAAAATGGGTCTGGCTCTGGGCCGTCTGGCTAAAGAAGACCCGTCATTCCGCGTATGGACTGACGAAGAGTCTAACCAGACCATCATCGCCGGTATGGGTGAACTGCACCTCGACATCATCGTTGACCGCATGAAGCGTGAATTCAACGTTGAAGCTAACGTGGGCAAACCTCAGGTAGCTTACCGCGAAGCGATTCGCGCGAAGATTACCGATGTTGAAGGTAAGCACGCCAAGCAGTCTGGTGGTCGCGGTCAGTACGGTCACGTTGTGATCGACATGTACCCACTGGAGCCGGGCTCTAACCCGAAAGGTTACGAGTTCATCAACGACATCAAAGGTGGTGTAATTCCTGGCGAATACATCCCTGCCGTTGATAAAGGCATCCAGGAGCAGCTGAAGTCTGGTCCGTTGGCTGGTTACCCGGTAGTAGACATGGGTATTCGTCTGCACTTCGGTTCTTACCACGACGTTGACTCCTCTGAACTGGCGTTTAAACTGGCCGCGTCTATCGCCTTTAAAGAAGGCTTTAAGAAAGCGAAACCAGTTCTGCTTGAGCCTATCATGAAGGTTGAAGTTGAGACTCCAGAAGAGAACACCGGTGACGTTATCGGTGACTTGAGCCGTCGTCGCGGCATGCTGCGTGGTCAGGAATCTGAAGTGACTGGCGTTAAGATCCACGCTGAAGTACCGTTGTCCGAAATGTTCGGCTACGCAACTCAGCTGCGTTCTCTGACTAAAGGTCGCGCATCATACACCATGGAATTCCTGAAGTATGATGATGCACCGAACAACGTCGCTCAGGCCGTAATCGAAGCCCGTGGCAAATAAGCCGCAGGGTTAAAACCAAAGTCCCGTGCTCTCTCCAGAAGGGGAGAGCGCTATAGTAAGGAATATAGCCGTGTCTAAAGAAAAATTTGAACGTACAAAACCGCACGTTAACGTTGGTACTATCGGCCACGTTGACCACGGTAAAACTACCCTGACTGCAGCGATCACCACCGTACTGGCTAAAACCTACGGCGGTTCTGCACGTGCTTTCGACCAGATCGATAACGCGCCAGAAGAAAAAGCTCGTGGTATCACCATCAACACCTCCCACGTTGAGTATGACACCCC
>NZ_JBJNLX010000006.1:0-285610 GCF_052168835.1 Serratia sp. CY40230 | reverse complement strand
AGCCGCAACCCCTAATTGCAAAAAACTTTTCAAGCGCGGTTTTTTTCAACAAAAGGGCGAAAAAGCGGCGAATTAATGTCACTTTTTCAGGCAAACAGCCATAAAAGCTGGCGATCACTGGAGTAAAATAGAAATAACGATGTCAGTAAGGACCCGCAGCCATGCCGTTAAATGCACAACAACAGGCCGCCCAACGCAATCTTTCTTATCTGCTTGCAGAAAAACTCGGCCAACAAATTCTGGCAGGCGATTATCAGGCCGGCAGCATCCTGCCTGGTGAAATGGAACTGGGCGAGCAATTCGGCGTCAGCCGCACCGCGGTGCGCGAAGCGGTAAAGATGTTAGCCGCCAAAGGCATGTTGTTGCCGCGCCCGCGCATTGGCACCCGCGTGATGCCGCAAAGCCAATGGAATTTCCTCGATCAAGATTTACTGACCTGGTGGATGACGCGGGAAAACTTCGATCAGGTGATGCAACACTTCCTTATCTTGCGCACCTCGCTGGAGCCGCAGGCCTGCGCGTTGGCGGCAAACCACGCCAGCCCGCAACAAACCAAGTTGCTGGCGGGGCTGATGGCGGAAATGCGCGCGCTGCATACCCAGTTTGATCGCGAGCGTTGGATCCAGGTCGATACCCAATTCCACCAGCTTATCTACGAGGCCAGCGGCAACCCGTTCCTGACCTCGTTCGCCAACCTGTTCAGTTCGGTGTACCAAAGCTACTTCCGCGCCATCACCGGCAATGAAGTGATCAAGCTGCGCCATCATCAGGCTATCGTCGATGCGATACTCGCCGGAGACAGCGCAGGCGCGCTCGTCGCCTGCCAGGTACTGCTGAAAGAGAAAGACTAGACACGCTCCCCGCTTATATATAGAAGAAAGAGACGAGGGACAGACGACCATTTAACCAGGACCGACCATGACCCAATCCGCGCGCAGTATGGCAGGACTACCGTGGATCGCCGCAATGGCGTTCTTTATGCAGGCGCTGGACGCCACTATCCTCAACACCGCGCTGCCGGCGATCGCCCAAAGCCTGGGGCGTTCGCCGCTGGCGATGCAATCGGCCGTCATCAGCTACACGCTGACGGTGGCGATGCTGATCCCGGTCAGCGGCTGGCTGGCGGATCGCTTCGGCACTCGACGGATATTTATCTTCGCCGTCACGTTATTCACCCTCGGTTCGCTGCTGTGCGCCTTGTCTCCTACGTTGAGCGTGCTGGTCGCCTCTCGCGTGCTGCAGGGCATCGGCGGCGCGATGATGATGCCGGTCGCGCGGCTGGCGCTGCTGCGCGCCTACCCGCGCAGCGAACTGTTGCCGGTGCTGAACTTCGTCACCATGCCCGGCCTGGTCGGGCCGATTCTCGGGCCGCTGCTGGGCGGCTGGCTGGTAACCTACGCCACCTGGCACTGGATTTTCCTGATCAATATCCCTATCGGTCTGCTCGGCATCTTCTATGCACGCAAATACATGCCGGACTTCACCACGCCCAAACGCCGCTTCGATTTCCTTGGCTTTATGCTGTTCGGCCTGAGTCTGGTGCTGATCTCTACCGGGCTGGAGCTGTTTGGCGAGCGGGTGCTGGCCAGCTACGTTTCACTGGGCATTCTGCTCAGCGGCTTCGTCATGCTGTTCGGCTACATCGCGCACGCCCGCCGTCATCCTCAGCCGCTGATCGGTCTCGACCTGTTCAAAACCCGCACCTTCTCGGTTGGCATCGCCGGTAACGTCGCCTCCAGGTTGGGCACCGGCTGCGTGCCGTTTTTAATGCCGCTCATGCTGCAGGTGGGCTTCGGCTACACGGCGATCGTCGCCGGTTGCATGATGGCGCCGACCGCCATCGGCTCGCTGATGGCGAAATCCACCGTCACTCAGGTGCTGCGCTGGTTTGGCTACCGCAAAACGCTGGTCGGCATCACCGTTATCATCGGGGTGCTGATCGCCCAGTTTGCCCTGCAAAGCCCGGGCATGCCGCTGTGGCTGATGATCCTGCCGCTGTTCGTGCTGGGCATGGCGATGTCCACCCAGTTCACCGCCATGAACACCATCAGCCTGGCGGATTTGAACGACGCCAACGCCAGCGCCGGCAACAGCGTCCTGGCGGTCACCCAACAACTGTCCATCAGCTTCGGCGTGGCGATCAGCGCGGCGGTGCTGCGTTTTTACGAATCCCTGTCGTTAGGCACCATGATCGACCACTTCCATTACACCTTTATCACCATGGGGATAGTCACCGTGGCGTCGGCGCTGGTGTTTATGTTGCTGAGAAGGAAAGATGGCCGCAATTTGATCAGCGGCCAGGAAAGCAAGAAAGAAGCGAAGGCGACGAGTTAACGGCGGCCCACCGAGGCGCGCTCCACCAGCTCGGGCGTCAGCACCAGCACCTGGGGCGCGCGCTCCGGGTTCTGCAGGCGGTTGATCAGCGCATCGATCGCCAATTCGCCCAGCGAATCCTTCGGTTGATGAATGGTGCTCAACGGCGGCGCCAGATAACGCGCCAGCTCAATATCATCGTACCCCATCACCGCCATATCCTGCGGCACGGAAAGCCCAGCCTGATACAGCGCCTGATAAACGCCTACCGCCACCGCGTCGTTGCCGGCGAACACCGCATGCGGCGGCTCTTCCAGCGCCAGCAGTTGGCGCATGGCGTTCACGCCGCCCTCAAACTCAAAGTCGCAATGCACTTCATACCCTGTCGGAACCAGTAATCCGGCGCGCCGCATCGCGTTGCGATAGCCTTCCAGCCGGTGACGGGCGGTGGTTTTATCCTGCGGGCCGGCGATGCAGGCGATCTTGCGGTAGCCGCGGGCGATCAGATGATCGGTCGCCATCTCGCCGCCCAGCAGCGAGTTATCCTGAATAATATCGTTCGCGCCCTCGAACGGCGCCCAGTCCATCATCACGATCGGCAATGACGGGTAGCGACTCAGGGCATCCTGAGATGGCCGGTGATTTTCGGTGCACATCAACAGCAAACCGTCGACGCGCTTTTGCAGCAGCGTCTCCATGCTGCGGTTCATGCGCGCGGCATCTTCTTCGGTATTGCACAGGATCAGGCTGTAGCCACGTTCATAGCAGCTGCGCTCCACGCCGCGCACCACTTCGGCATAAAACGGGTTGTTGCTGGCGGTCACCAGCATGCCGATGGTGCGGGTTTGATTAAGCTTCAGGCTGCGCGCCAGCGCAGAAGGCGCATAGTTCAACTGTTCCACGGCCGCCATGACCTTGTCGCGCACGCTGTCGCTGACAAAGCGATTGTTGTTGACCACATGCGAAACGGTAGAGGTTGAAACGCCCGCCAGGCGGGCGACATCTTTCATGGTGGCCAAAGGATCACCCCTGCTGCTGCAAGAAGGCGTCGATCTCTTCGCGCCACGGCACCGAAGGCTGCGCGCCGGGGCGGGTTACGGCGATCGCCGCCGCCGCATGGGCGAAACGCACCGCGTCGGCCATGCTGTTGCCTTCCAACAGGGCGGTCACCAGCGCACCGTTAAAGGTATCGCCGGCGGCGATGGTATCCACCGCTTGCACTTTGAAGCCGGGCACCCGTTTGCCGTTGCCGTTTTCGCTCAGCCACACGCCGCGGCTGCCGAGGGTGATGATCACCGTCGCGATGCCCTTGTCGTGCAGCGCCTGCGCCGCGCGCGCCGCATCGGCGTCGTTGTCCACAGCGATGCCGGTCAGGCGCTGCGCTTCGGTTTCATTCGGGGTGATCATATCGATCATGCCCAGCAGCTCGTCCGGCAGCTCGCGCGCCGGGGCCGGGTTGAGGATCACCTGCGTTTGATGTTGCTTCGCCAGGCGGGCGGCGGCGATCACCGTCTCCAGCGGCGACTCCAGCTGCATCAGCAGAGCGTCGGCGTCGATCACTTTTTGCCGGTAGCGCGCCAGGTAATCCGGCGTCACCGCGGCGTTGGCGCCGGCATCGATGCCGATCACGTTCTCGCCCTCGGCGTTGACGAAGATCAGCGCCACGCCGGTGGTGCTGTCGGCGATGGCTTCAATCGGTTGAGTATCAATGCGATCGCTCGCCAGCTGCCGGCGGATACGCTCGCCGATATCGTCGGCACCTACGCAGGCGATAAAGGCGATCTCCGCCCCGCTGCGCCCGGCCGCCACCGCCTGATTCGCGCCCTTGCCGCCAAACGCCACCTTATACTGCTTCCCGATCACCGTTTCGCCCGGGTGGGGGAACTGTTCAATATTGAGGATATGATCGGCATTGATGCTGCCCAGAACCACCAGCTTACCTGTTTCCATCGCATTGATTCCTGAAGAATTGCGCGCCATCGAAAACGCCCTGTCCCGATGGCGCTGGTATGACTTACTGAGTGACCAGTTTCAAATCCACCGGGATGGTCGCCGGCACTTTTTCGCCTTTTAGCACCTTATCGGCGGTTTCCACGCCGATCACGCCGATCTGATCGGGACGCTGCGCCACGGTCGCCGCCAGCTTGCCGCCTTCGACCGCTTTCACGCCGTCGGCGGTGCCGTCGAAGCCTACCACGATCACGTCGGTTTTACCGGCGGTTTGCAACGCGCGCAGCGCGCCCAACGCCATTTCATCGTTTTGGGCGAACACCGCCTGCACATCCGGATGCGCAGTCAGCAGGTTCTGCATCACGTTCAGGCCCTTGGTGCGATCGAAATCGGCCGGCTGGCTGGCCAGCAGTTTGAATTTATTCTGATCCAGCGACTGTTTGAAGCCTTCGCCGCGTTCACGCGCGGCGGAAGTGCCGGCGATGCCTTCCAGCTGAATCACTTTGGCATCGGCACCTGCTTTTTTGGCGATGAAGTCACCGGCCATTTTACCGCCCACGCGGTTGTCCGAGGCAATGTGGCTCACCACGTCGCCCTTGCTCGCCACGCGGTCCAGCGTGATGACCGGGATCTTAGCCTGGTTGGCCATCTTGATGGCGTTGCCCACCGCATCGGAGTCGGTCGGGTTGATCAGCAGCAGCTTAGGCGCCCGCACCATCAGATCCTGCACGTTGGCCAGCTCTTTCGCCGGGTTGTTCTGGGAGTCCAGCACCACCAGATTGTAGCCCAGCTTATTGGCCTCTTGCTGCGCCCCATCCTTCATCGAGACGAAGAACGGGTTGTTGAGAGTGGACACCACCAGCGCGATGGTCTCTTTGGCCATGGCATTGGCGCTCAGGGTGGCGCTCAGCGCGATGGCGGAGGCTAAGGTTGCCAGTTTTTTCATTTTCATCATCGTGATTCCTGTAGGGGGAGGTTACTTGTTGCTTTTGTTATCTACCAGAACCGCCAGCAGTATCACCACTGCCTTCACGATCATTTGGTAGTAGGAAGAAACACCCAGTAAATTCAGGCCGTTGTTCAGAAAACCGAGGATCAGCGCCCCGATCAGCGTGCCGACGATGCGCCCCTTGCCGCCGGCCAGGCTGGTGCCGCCCAGCACCACGGCGGCGATGGCGTCCAGTTCATAGCCGGTGCCGGCGGTCGGCTGTGCCGACGACAGGCGCGCCACTTCGATCACCCCCGCCAGCGCCGCCAGCAGGCCGCACAGCGAGTAGACGATAATCTTCACTTTATCGACGCTGATGCCGGACAGACGTGTCGCCGCTTCATTGCCGCCCAGGGCATAAATATAGCGGCCCAGGCGCGTATGGTGCAGCATATACCAGGCGGCGATGAACACGATCGCCATGATCCAGATCGGCGTAGGCACACCCAGCGGACGGCCGATGCCGAACCAACCAAAGGTGTCGGCCACGTCGGTGAAACCGGTATTGATCGGGCTGCCGTTGGTGTACACCATGGTGACGCCGCGCAGCAGCAGCATCATCACCAGCGTAGCGATAAAGGCTTGCACCTTGCCTTTGGCGACGATCACCCCGGTGCAGGCGCCAATCGCGGCGCCCAGCGCCAAGGCCGCCGCCACCGCCACCAGCGCGTTGACCTCAAAGCCGACGATCGACGCCGCCACCGCGCCGGTCAGGGCCAGCAGCGAGCCCACCGACAGATCGATGCCGGACGTGAGGATCACCAGCGTCATCCCCACCGCCATGATGGCGTTGACCGAGGTCTGCTGCAGAATATTGAACAGGTTGTTCAGGGTGAAGAAGTTCGGGCTCATGGAAGAGACCACGGCGATCAGCACCAGCAGCGCAATCAACGACTTCTGCTCTAACAGCCATTCTTTACTGAACCAGCGCTTAGCTGCGATAGTCTGGGAACTCATATCTGATTACTCCTGCTTTACGCCGTATTGCTTGCCGACGGCTGCCGCCATCAACGCTTCCTGGGTGGCCTGTTCAATCGGGAACTCGCCGCTGAGATGCCCTTCGTGCATCACCAGAATGCGATCGCTCATGCCCATCACCTCCGGCATTTCCGAAGACACCAGAATGATGCTCAGCCCTTCCTGCTTGAACTGGTTGATTAACTGATAGATCTCTTTTTTGGCGCCGACATCGACGCCGCGCGTCGGCTCATCGAGGATCAGCACCTTCGGCCGGGTCATCAGGCCGCGGGCGATCGCCACTTTTTGCTGATTACCGCCGGAAAGCAGACCTATCGGCTGCTCCATCGACGGCGTTTTGATATTGAACAGCCGGATGAAATCCCCCACCGCCTGCCGCTCGTCGGCCTGTTTCAGGCTGCCGTCGGCGCGGCTGAAGTAGCGCAGCGCGGTCAGAGACATGTTTTCCTTTACCGACATGCCCAGCACCAGGCCGTCGCGCTTACGGTCTTCCGAGATATAGACGATGCCGTTCGCCAACCCGTCCTGCGGCGAATGAGTGACCACCTCGCGGCCGTCCAGGTTGACGGTGCCGGCCTTGCGCGGCGCGGCGCCGTACAGGATCTTCATCAATTCGGTGCGCCCGGCGCCCATCAGCCCGGCCACGCCGAGGATCTCGCCGCGGTACAGCGTAAAGCTGACGTCTTCAACGCCGGGGCCGGAAAGATGACTGACTTCCAGCCGCTTTTCACCACGCGGCAAATCCAGGCGCGGATATTGTTCTTCCAGCTTGCGGCCGACCATCATCTCAATCAGCGAATCTTCCTGCAGCTCGCTCACCGGCCGCTCGGCGATAAACTGCCCGTCGCGGAACACGGTCACGTCGTCGCAGATTTCAAAGATCTCTTTCAGACGGTGCGAGATATAGACGATGCCGCGCCCTTCGGCCTTCAGCTCATTGATCACCTTGAACAGCGAGGCGGTTTCGGTGTCGGTCAGCGCATCGGTCGGTTCGTCCATGATGATCACTTTCGATTCGAAGCTCAGCACCTTGGCGATCTCCACCATCTGCTGATCGCCGATCGACAGCTCGCCCACCAGCCGGTAGCTGCTGTAGCGGAGATTGAGCCGCGCCAACAAGCGATCGGCCTCGGCGTACATGCGCTTCCAGTCAATGCGGCCGAAACGGTTGACGAACTCGCGGCCGAGGAAGATGTTTTCCGCAATCGTCAGCTGCGGGATCAGGTTCAGCTCCTGATGGATAATGCCGATGCCCGCTTCCTGCGAATCCTTGGGCCCGTTGAACGCCACCTCTTTACCGAGAAAATACTGGCTACCGGCGTCTTTCTGGTAGATGCCGGTCAGCACTTTCATCATGGTGGACTTCCCGGCGCCGTTTTCCCCCACCAGCGCCATCACCTTGCCGGGATAAACGCTGAGGGCGGCGCCGGAAAGCGCCTTCACGCCGGGAAAGGCTTTATCAATCCCTTTCAGTTGCAGTAAAGGTTGCATAAACGCCTCAGAAAGTTACGCCGGCGCACAGGATCACGTTCGCGTAAGGCGAACACTCCCCGCTGCGGATCACCGCCCGGCTGTGCTCGGTTTGCGCTTTAAACGCCTGATGGCTGATATAACGCACGCCGATGGTATTGCCCTGGCGTTGGCCCAGTGCGGTCAGTTCAGCCAACAATGCCTCGTGGAGCGACGGATTCTGTTTCACGATCTCTTCCGCCAGGATGGCGCTTTCTACCTGCATCTCTTGCGTGACCGCCGCGAACACCTGCATGAAAGTCGGCACGCCCTGCGTCAGCGCCAGATCGATGCGCTGCGTCGCCGCCGGTATCGGTAGGCCCGCATCGCACAGGGTGAGCTGGTCGGTATGCCCCAGCCGGGCAATCACGGCAGACACTTCGGAATTCAGTAATACGCCTTTTTTCATCTTCTCACTCCACCAGCGAAACGTTTCGCTCTTTGCGGGAGTTTAAAAAAACGGCAGGGGAAGGCAACCGGGACAATGCAGAAGTGTGATCGCTATCGAAACGTTTCGTTCGCGCACGGAGAAAGCGCAAACAAAAGGGGCTCAGCCATGCTGAGCCCCTGTCAGGCGGATTAGATCTCGACCTGCGTACCGAGTTCGATGACCCGGTTCGGCGGGATTTCGAACTGATCCGGCGCGCGCAGGGCATTGCGGCTCAGGGCGACGAACAGTTTGCCGCGCAGGTAGAGGTACCACGGCCGCTTGGTGAGGATCAGCGATTCATGGGACATGAAGAACGACGTCTCCGACATGCGGCACGGCAACCCTTCCAGCCCGCAGCGGTGGAACACCTCCTCGACGTTCGGCGTTTCGCGCCAGCCGTAGCTGGCCACCACCCGCCAGAAGGTCGGCGACAGCTGCTCGATGGTCACCCGGCGCACGTTGTGCACGTAAGGCGCATCCTCGGTGCGCAGCGTCAGCAGCACCACGCGCTCGTGCAGCACCTTGTTGTGCTTCAGGTTGTGCAACAGCGCAAAAGGAATGACGTTGGTGGCGCGCGACAAGAAGACCGCGGTGCCCGGCACCCGTACCGGCGGCGATTTCTCCAGCGAGGCAATCATCGCCTCCAGCGAGTTGCCGTGTTCATGCAGGCGGCGCAGCAGGCGGAAGCGCTCGCTCTTCCAGGTAGTCATAATGATGAACATCACCAGCGCCAGGGTCAGCGGTAACCAGCCGCCGGAGAACAGCTTCAGGGCGTTGGCGGAGAACATCGGCACGTCGATGATCAGCAAGATGGTTACGATGCCGATCGCCAGGAAGCGGTTCCAGTGCCAGTTATTAATCGCCACCGAAGTGACCAGAATGCTGGTCAGCACCATGGTGCCGGTGACGGCGATGCCGTACGCCGCCGCCAGGTTGCTAGAGTGCTCGAAGCCGATGATCACCAGCACCACCGAGATGTACAGCGTCCAGTTGATCACCGGAATGTAGATCTGGCCGGATTCCATTTCCGAGGTGTGAATGATGCGCATCGGCGACAGATAGCCCAGGCGCACCGCCTGGCGAGTCAGCGAGAAGACGCCGGAAATCACCGCCTGCGAAGCGATCACCGTCGCCAGGGTTGCCAGAATCAGCAGCGGGATCAGCGCCCAGTCAGGCGCCAGCAGGAAGAACGGGTTTTTGATCGCCTCCGGATTTTTCAGCAGCAGCGCCCCCTGGCCGAAGTAGTTGAGCACCAGCGAAGGCAGCACCACGGTGAACCAGGCCAGACGGATCGGGAACTTGCCGAAGTGCCCCATATCGGCATACAGCGCCTCGACGCCGGTGATCGACAGCACCACCGCACCTAACGCAAAGAACGATACCTTCTTATATTCCATAAAGAAGTTGAGCGCCCATTTGGGGTTCAGCGCCTGCAGCACTTCCGGGTTTGAAATGATGCTGCGCGCGCCCAGTACCGCCAACACGATAAACCACAGCAGCATCACCGGGGCGAACAGCTTGCCGACGCTGCCGGTGCCGTGCTTTTGAATGACGAACAGCAGCGTCAACACCAGAATGGAGAGCGGCACGATATAGGCATCGAGCGCAGGGGCGGCGATTTCCAACCCTTCTATCGCCGACATCACCGATATCGCCGGGGTGATCACCACCTCGCCATAGAAGAAGCTGCCGCCGATCAGGCCCAGTATCACCAGCACCGCCGTGGTGCGCGCCGAGGTATTGCGCCCGGCCAGCGACATCAGCGTCAGAATACCGCCCTCGCCGGCGTTGTCCGCGCGCATCACGTAGGTGAGATATTTGAGGGAAACGATCACGATCAGCATCCAGAAAATCAGCGACAGGAAGCCGAAAACCACGTCTGGACGCACGTCGAAGCCGTAATGGCCGGAGAAACACTCTCTCAGCGTATAGAGAGGGCTGGTGCCGATATCACCGTAGACCACGCCGATGGCAGCCAGGGTTACCGCCGATAGGGACTGCTTATGCTCTGCGCTCATAATTCGTTTCTTTATCAGAACATCCGTTAGCGATGCATCCGCATCAGGCAAAATACGGGCTCAAAGATCCGTCACGCCCACCAGAAAGCCGCACAGTATGCACCATTTATACCGCTTGCCTACCCTTATATCAGAGCCGAAAAATAAACAAAATGTGAACCGAATATCTGGCTTAACGTAGAAAAATATTACTAATCAACGGGCTATACCACTAAAAATAATGGTGGTTTATCATCGGATTATCGACCAAGATTGGCTAACTCTCGGACAATGCGACAATTATATGACGCCATCATCCCTTCTGGCAGAACGAATTTCCCGCCTCAGCAGCGCGCTGGAGAGCGGTCTTTATGAGCGGCAAGAGGCAATCCGTCTGTGCCTGCTGGCGGCGCTGAGCGGCGAAAGCGTATTCCTGCTCGGCCCGCCCGGCATCGCCAAGAGCCTGATCGCGCGCCGGCTGAAGTTTGCCTTCCGCAACGCCCGCTCCTTTGAATACCTGATGACGCGTTTTTCCACGCCGGAAGAGGTCTTCGGCCCGCTCTCTATCCAGGCGCTGAAAGATGAGGGGCGCTATCAGCGTCTGACCGCCGGCTATCTGCCGGAAGCGGAGATCGTGTTTCTGGACGAGATCTGGAAGGCCGGCCCGGCGATCCTCAACACCCTGCTGACGGCGATCAACGAACGCCGCTTTCGCAACGGCAACAGCGAAGAACCGATCCCGCTGCGCCTGCTGGTCACCGCCTCCAACGAACTGCCCGAAGCGGACAACAGCCTCGAAGCCTTATATGACCGCATGCTGATCCGCCTGTGGCTGGACAAGGTGCAGGATAAACAGAATTTCCGCTCGCTGCTGGTCAACCGCCAGAGCGAAAGCCAAAACCCGGTGCCGGCGTCGCTGAGCATCAGCGACGAAGAGTTTCTGCAGTGGCAACCGCAGATCGACAAAGTCGCGCTGCCGGAAACCTGTTTTGAGCTGATTTTCCAGCTGCGCCAGCGGCTGGACGCGCTGGAGCAGGCGCCATACGTCTCCGATCGGCGCTGGAAAAAAGCCCTGCGCCTGCTGCAAGCCTGCGCCTTCTTCAGCGGGCGCGACGCCATCGCCCCGCTCGATCTGATGTTGTTGAAAGACTGCCTGTGGCACGATCTCACCTCGCTGAAACTGCTGCAACAGCAGATAGATCAGCTGCTGACCGAGTCGGCCTATCAGCAGCAGTCGATGCTGATCCAGTTGCAACAGATCCACACCCGCTGGCTGCAGGACCAGCAGCAACAAAGCGACCGGCAGGCCATCAGCCTGGTGAAAAAAGGCGGCATGTTCAGCCGCAAACCGCAATACGCGCCGGCCACGCCGTTCGCCGGCGGCACCCTCACTCTGCTGTTGCAAAAGCCGCTGCAGTTGCATGACATTCAGGTCAACCATCTGAGCATCGAAAGCAGCGCGCTGGACAACTGGCTGCAAAAAGGCGGCGACGTGCGCGCCAAGCTGAACGGCATCGGCTTTGCGCAGCCGATCGACCTGGAAGTGGATGACCAACTGCACCTCACGGTGTTGGACGTCAGCCGCCAGCCGTCATTACTGGCGCTGCCGGGCAAACAGGCCACCGCCACGCCGCAGGCGCTGCTGGATGAAATGGACGCATTGGCCCAGCGCCTGGCGGAGCAACGCCGCGCCTTCAGCCAACATCAGCCCTGTCTGTTCACCCCCGCCGCCGGCCTGGCCAAGATCGAAGCCAGTCTGCTGCAGGTCGCGGAACAGGTTAAACAGCAACTGCAGCAAATGCGCGGCCAGTAACCATGCTCAGTCTGGAGACGCTCGATCTGCTGCTGGCGATCACCGAAGGCGAGATGATCGAGGAGATGATCGTCGGCATGCTGGCGGCGCCGCAGCTGTCGGTATTCTTTAAAAAGTTTCCGGCCCTTCGCCGGGCGCTGGATCGCGATCTGCCGCGTTGGAAGCTGCAGCTCAAGGAGCGTCTGCAGGAGGCGATGGTGCCGCCGGCGCTGGCGCAGGAATTCTATCGCTACCAGCAGTGCCAGCTGGAGAACAACACCCAGTTTTATCACAACCTCAACGACACCATGGAGCTGCTGCGCCAGCTGGTCTCACCGTTTTATGAACAGGCGCGCGCGCTGGTGGACGCCGCCGATCTGCCCAATCATCCGCTGGACGACAGCTTTCAAACGCTGTTTCTGCAGCGCTGGCGCATCAGCCTGACGCTGCAGGCCACCATGCTGCACCACCAACTGCTGGAACAAGAGCGCGAGCAGCTGATGGCGGAACTGCAGGAGCGGTTGGCGCTGAGCGGCGCGCTGGAACCGCTGCTGTCGGAAAACGACACCGCCGCCGGCAGGCTGTGGGACATGAGCAAAGGCCAGCTGCAGCGTGGCGATTATCAGCGGCTGGTGGAGTACGGCAACTTTTTGCAGCAGCAGCCGGAGCTGAAAAAACTGGCGCAACAGCTGGGCCGCAGCTATCAGGCCAAGGCGGTGCAGCAACAGGACGCGCAGCCGGAGCCGTTCAGGGTCATGGTGCAGGTGCCGGCCACGCTGCCGGAAGAAGTGAGCGGCATTCATCAAAGCGACGACATTCTGCGCCTGCTGCCGCCGGAGCTGGCGACGCTGGGGATTGAAGAGCTGGAATTCGAGTTTTATCGCCGCCTGTTGGAAAAGCGGCTGCTGAGCTACCGTCTGCAGGGCGACGTCTGGCAGGAACAGATCCTGATCCGCCAGGTCACTCACCAGCAGCAGGATCAACAGCCGCGCGGGCCGTTTATCGTCTGCGTGGACACCTCCGGATCGATGGGCGGTTTCAACGAACAGTGCGCCAAGGCGTTCTGTCTGGCGCTGCTGCGCATTGCGCTGGCGGACAACCGCCGCTGCTATATCATGCTGTTCGCCAACCAGATCGTGCATTACGAACTCACCGCCGCCAGCGGCATCGAGCAGGCAGTGCGCTTTCTCGGCCAGCAGTTTCGTGGCGGCACCGATCTGGCGGCCTGCCTGAACGCCACCGTCACCAAAATGGCGGAGAGCGGCTGGTTCGACGCCGATGCGGTGATCATTTCCGATTTTATTGCCCAGCGGTTGCCGGAGGAGGTAATAAAGAAGGTGAAACAGCAGCAGCAAAGCCACCAGCAGCGTTTCCACGCGGTGGCGATGTCCGCTTACGGCAAACCCGGCATCATGCGCATCTTCGATCATATCTGGCGCTTTGATACCGGGCTGAAAAGCCGTTTGATGCGCCGCTGGCGGCGCTAGGCGGAATCAGAGCAGGCCTTCGACCGCGCCGCGCACTTCCGGCGACCACACGCCGCATTGCACCTGGCCGATATGCGACAGTTGCAGCAACAACATCACCAGACGCGACTGACCGATGCCGCCGCCGATGGTCTGCGGCATATCGCCGCGCAGCAACGACTGGTGCCATTCCAGCTTCATGCGCTCTTCATCGCCGGTCAGCGCCAGCTGGTGTTTCAGCGCGGCGGCGTCAACGCGGATCCCCATGGAGGACAGCTCGAAAGCGTCCTGCAGCACCGGGTTCCACACCACGATATCGCCGTTCAGGCCCGCCAGGCCATCCGCCGTCGGCGTGGTCCAGTCATCATAATCCGGCGCCCGCACATCGTGCGATTTACCGTGTGACAGCTTGCCGCCGATGCCAATCAGGAACACTGCGCCCAATTCTTTGGCGATCGCCCGCTCACGCCCCTTGGCGTCCAGATCAGGGTAGCGCTGCAGCAGGGTTTCGCTGTGCACGAAGTGGATCTGTTCCGGCAGGAACGGGGTCAGGCCATGCTCGCGGCTGACTTCCGCCTCCGTCGCCTTGATCGCAGCGTAAATGCTGCGCACGGTACTTTTCAGATAGTCCAGACCGCGCTCACCGTCGCCCATCACCCGCTCCCAGTCCCACTGATCGACGTACACCGAGTGGATAGGCGTCAGGCGGTCTTCATCCGGGCGCAGCGCCTTCATATGGGTATACAGGCCTTCGCCGGCACCGAAATCGTAGCTGCCCAGGGTTTTGCGTTTCCATTTCGCCAGCGAATGCACCACTTCGAAGGTGGCGTCCGGCAAGGTTTTGACTTTGACCTGCACCGCTTTCTCGCTGCCGGAAAGGTTATCCTGCGTGCCGTCGCCCAGGCGGCTAAGGATCGGGGCTTGCACTTCGATCAGACCGAGCTGTTGCTCCAGCTGGCGGGAGAAGAAGGATTTGACCTGGCTGATTTGTTGTTGTTTTTGGATAAACTGTTTTTTCATTGCCGTATCTCTTGTAAACCTGTCTCTGTTGCCATCGATTAAGCAACAAAACGATACTCCAATTCAATATCCGTTAATCAATATTGCCTTTTCACTTTTAATCGTTCATTTTTACCCGGACAGAATTCAACAATCGTTAATTAATGGGGGATTAAATGGCGGAAATTTATCAGATCGATAATCTCGATCGCGGCATCCTCAACGCCCTGATGGACAATGCGCGCACACCGTACGCCGAACTGGCGAAAAACTTCGCCGTCAGCCCCGGCACCATTCACGTGCGGGTGGAGAAGATGAAGCAGGCCGGGATCATCACCGGCGCGCGCATCGACGTCAGCCCCAAACAGCTGGGCTACGACGTGTGCTGCTTTATCGGCATCATATTAAAGAGCGCCAAGGATTACCCTTCGGCGCTGAAGAAGCTGGAAAGCCTGGAAGAAGTGGTGGAAGCCTATTACACCACCGGCCACTACAGCGTCTTTATTAAGGTAATGTGCCGATCGATCGACGCGTTGCAACAGGTACTTATCAACAAGATCCAGACCATCGACGAGATCCAGTCCACCGAAACGCTGATCTCGCTGCAGAACCCCATTATGCGCACCATCGTGCCGTAACCCGCCAAATTGCATACCCACATTATCCACAGGTAGATCCCAGCCGATTCACAGCGTACAATGCAGCCACTTTGAGTGAGAAGGTTGGGATCGTTGGTTCATGGCAGACATTACTCTGATCAGTGGCAGTACGCTTGGCAGCGCCGAATACGTGGCTGAACATTTGGCTGAAAAGCTGGAAGACGCGGGTTTCTCTACCGAGATGCTGCACGGCCCTGAACTGGATGAACTGCCGTTGACCGGCCGCTGGCTGGTGGTCTCTTCCACGCACGGCGCCGGCGAACTACCAGATAACCTTCAACCGCTGCTGGAACAGATCGCTGAGCAGCAGCCGGATCTTTCCGAGGTGCAGTTCGGCGCCGTCGGTTTGGGCAGTTCGGAATACGACACCTTCTGCGGCGCGATCAAACAGATCGACGATCTGTTGATCGCCAGAGGCGCTAAAAGGATCGGCGATCGTCTCGAGATCGACGTAACCGAGCATGAAATTCCCGAGGATCCGGCCGAGGAATGGGTAAAAAACTGGATTAATTTACTCTAATTCGTCTAAAGATCGCGCGAACGATTGTGGATAACTAAGCTTAAAAGCAGGGTAAAAGCCGTAGTTATCCCAATAACAACCGTAGAGCGCTTTTTGTCCTGTGTATAACAAGCCTTTTAGATCCCAGCTTATCTGCGTCGGGATCACCGATCATTCACAGCAAACGATCCTCCTTAATCTGCTGATCTTCATCGTGAATAGTCACTTATCCACAGAGGATCGCGATCCTAATAAGAGATCTAATAAAGAGATCTTTAAATAAAAAAGATCTTCTTTTAATTACCGACGATCCTGACCACTTGGTCGATCGTCTAAACTTGAGTAGAATCCCCGACCCCAGGGCAAATACGATCGTTCGCAATACGGCGAGGTGCAGTTCCATGTTTTATCCAGATCAATTTGACGTCATCATCATCGGTGGTGGCCATGCAGGTACCGAGGCCGCCATGGCCGCGGCGCGCATGGGACGTCAGACTTTATTATTGACACACAATATCGACACGCTGGGACAGATGTCCTGTAACCCGGCGATTGGCGGTATTGGTAAAGGGCATCTGGTTAAGGAAATTGATGCACTCGGCGGCCTGATGGCGACAGCGATCGACCACGCCGGCATACAGTTTAGGATACTAAACGCCAGCAAAGGCCCTGCTGTTCGCGCCACTCGCGCTCAGGCGGATCGCGTACTGTATCGCCAGGCGATCCGTACCGCGCTGGAGAATCAGCCCAATCTGATGATCTTCCAACAGCCGGTTGAGGATCTGATCGTCGAAAACGATCGCGTCGTGGGCGCCGTCACCCAAATGGGCCTGAAATTCCGCGCCAAGGCGGTGGTATTGACCGTAGGCACCTTCCTGGACGGCAAGATCCATATCGGCCTGGAAAATTACAGCGGCGGCCGCGCCGGGGATCCTCCTTCGATCTCGCTGTCGCAGCGTTTGCGTGAACTGCCGCTGCGCGTTAACCGCTTGAAAACCGGTACGCCGCCGCGTATCGACGCCCGCACTATCGATTTCAGCGTATTGGCACCTCAACACGGCGATACGCCGGTGCCGGTATTCTCGTTCCTGGGCGATGCCAGCCAGCACCCGGAACAAATGGCGTGCTACATCACCCACACCAATGAAAAAACCCATGACGTGATCCGCAATAACCTCGATCGCAGCCCGATGTATGCCGGGATCATCGAAGGGATCGGCCCACGTTACTGTCCGTCGATCGAAGACAAGGTCATGCGTTTTGCCGATCGCAACGCGCACCAGATCTTCCTTGAGCCGGAAGGCCTGACCAGCAACGAGATTTACCCTAACGGGATCTCCACCAGCTTGCCGTTCGACGTGCAGATGCAGATCGTCCGTTCAATGGAAGGGATGCAGAACGCGCGTATTATTCGCCCTGGTTATGCCATCGAGTACGATTTCTTCGATCCACGCGATCTGAAACCGACGCTGGAAAGCAAATTTATTCAGGGCCTGTTCTTCGCCGGCCAGATCAACGGCACCACCGGCTATGAAGAAGCCGCCGCACAGGGGTTACTGGCCGGTCTGAACGCCGGGCGCTTCGCCGATGAACAAGAGGGCTGGGCGCCACGTCGCGATCAGGCCTACCTCGGCGTGCTGGTGGACGATCTCAGCACCCTCGGCACCAAAGAACCGTACCGCATGTTTACCTCACGCGCCGAGTATCGTCTGATGCTGCGCGAAGACAACGCCGATCTCCGCCTGACGGAAAAAGGCCGTGAACTCGGTCTGGTGGACGACGTGCGCTGGGCGCGTTACAGCGAGAAGCTGGAGCGAATCGAACGTGAACGTCAACGCCTGCGCGACATCTGGATGCATCCGCACGCCGAGAACGTCGAACAGGTCAATGCGTTGCTGAAAGCGCCGCTGTCGCGTGAAGCGAACGGCGAAGAGTTGCTGCGCCGTCCTGAGATGGATTACGCGCAGTTGACCGGCATCGACGCCTTCGCGCCGCCGTTGGACGACGTACAAGCCGCCGAGCAGGTCGAGATCCAGGTCAAATACGAAGGCTACATCGCTCGCCAGCAGGAAGAGATCGAAAAACAACAGCGCAACGAGAATACCGTGCTGCCGCTGGATCTTGACTACCGTCAGGTTTCGGGACTGTCGAACGAAGTGATCGCCAAGCTGAACGATCACAAACCGAACTCCATCGGCCAGGCTTCGCGCATCTCCGGCATTACACCGGCGGCGATCTCGATTTTGCTGATCTGGCTGAAAAAGCAGGGACTGCTGCGCCGCAGCGCATAAATCCCGCATCCAGGCGGCCGTTTGCTCAACCCGTAGCCAAACGGCCGCTGACATCACTTGCGCCCTGAATTATCATAGTCGCCTCATTGCGCCAGCTAACCATCCGCTGGTCGTTCAGCGCCTGCCAGAGGATCCGTTGTGCAAAAAAAATTAGACTCGCTGCTCGCGGCAGCAGGCATTGAGCTGCCCGATCAGCAGAAACAGCAGCTGCTGGGCTATGTCGGCATGCTGGATAAGTGGAACAAGGCTTATAACCTCACGTCGGTGCGCGATCCGCAGCAAATGCTGGTGCGCCACATCCTCGACAGTATTGTGGTCAATCCGCATCTGCAGGGCTCGCGTTTTATCGATGTCGGCACCGGCCCCGGCTTGCCGGGCATTCCGCTGGCGATTGTGCGCCCGGACGCGTATTTCACGCTGCTCGACAGCCTGGGCAAGCGCGTGCGTTTCCTGCGCCAGGTGCAGCATGAGCTGGGCCTGAACAATATCGAGCCGGTGCAGAGCCGCGTCGAAGCGTTTCCGGCCGAGCCACCGTTCGATGGCGTGATCAGCCGGGCATTCGCTTCGCTGCAGGATATGCTGTCCTGGTGCCATCATCTGCCGGCGAAAGGGCAGGGGCGTTTTTACGCGTTGAAAGGCGTGCGCCCGGATGAAGAACTGACGCAGCTGCCGGCTGGCGTTAGCCTGGAGTCTATCGTGCGGCTGCAGGTGCCTGAACTGGAAGGCGAACGTCATCTGGTGATTCTTAAGGCAAACTGAGTTTGCTTTTGATCAAACAAGCGTGAATTAAAGGTCGTACCCAGTAGAAAGGTAAGCAGGCTAATTAGTTGGTCGCTTTTTTTAGTTAATTTACTTTCTATTAACACAAAAAACGCGGCTAATTAGCGACAATAGAGTAATTGCATTTAGAAATAGTCACGTTAGCAATCATGTGCGAAAGATTGGCGTTTGCTGCTAATGTTAATTGGCTGTTGGAATATTGCCCCGCTGCTTGTCAATAAAAGGTTTTCATCGGGTATACGGATTGTTTTTGAACAGTTAACTAGTAATGTTTTGATTTATATAATTTTTTGATCGCTCAAATTGCTAAAGACGGTTTGGTTGACCATCGGCTATAAATCAGGAAGGGACATTACTGTGATCGGCTTCGCGTTTCTAAACGCAACGCTGGAATAATCAGACAATTAAATGCGCCCTATTATTCCGACCGTTTTCTTGTGAAAATAGGCTGGAATAGGGAAATTTAAATAATTGTTCACCTTTTCGCTACTTATCGATTGAATTCGTTGGTATGCCCCGTATAATTTGCTCGTTTTTTGCTGCTTGACTCAGGACAGCAAAAACAGTTGTATACGTCACTCAGCATACCCCCTCTGGGGTACGGAGAGAACAAACGTCATGTCTGTGTCCCTTTACAGCGGGAAAGTCGCACGCAAACTGCTGTTTTTGCAGTTAATGACTTTTGTTCTGATCAGCGTTGCTTTCTGGCTGAAAAGCCCGGAATGGAGCGCTTCGGCGTTGGCAGGCGGTCTCGCCGCCTGGTTGCCGAGTGCAATGTTTATGCTGTTTGCCTTGCGCCATCAGGCGCAAACGCCGGCGCCCGGTAGGGTTGCCTGGTCGTTCGCCATCGGCGAGGGGCTAAAGGTCGTGATCACCATCGTTTTGCTGATCGTGGCGCTGGGGGTGTTCAAGGCGGAGTTTATACCGCTTGGCCTGACCTATTTAGCGGTGTTAGTGGTGCAGATAGTGGCACCGGCCGTGATTAACAGTTACCGAACTTAACTAAATAAGGGTAAGAGGCATCATGTCTGCAGGAGAAGTCTTGACTCCACAGGAGTATATCGGTCACCACCTGACGCAGCTTCAGGTCGGGACTGGGTTCTGGTCGATCAACATCGACTCGATGTTTTTCTCCGTCGTCCTCGGGGCGCTTTTCCTGGTGATCTTCCGCAAAGTGGCCAAAAACGCCACCAGCGGCGTGCCGGGTAAACTGCAAACCGCCGTGGAGCTGGTGGTCGGTTTCGTCGACAGCAGCGTGCGCGACATGTACCACGGCAAGAGCAAGGTGATTGCGCCGCTGGCGCTGACCGTGTTCGTCTGGGTGTTCCTGATGAACTTGATGGACCTGCTGCCCATCGACTTCCTGCCTTATGTTGGCGAACACATCCTCGGCCTGCCTGCGCTGCGCGTGGTGCCTACCGCCGATGTGAACGTCACGCTGTCGATGGCGCTGGGCGTGTTTATCCTGATTCTGTTCTATAGCATCAAAATGAAAGGCGTTGGCGGGTTTGTTAAAGAGTTGACCATGCAGCCGTTCAACCACCCTGTATTCATTCCTATCAACCTGATTCTTGAAGGTGTCAGCCTGCTGTCCAAACCTGTTTCACTGGGTCTGCGACTGTTCGGCAACATGTATGCGGGTGAGTTGATCTTCATCCTGATTGCCGGCCTGTTGCCGTGGTGGTCACAGTGGGTCCTGAGCTTGCCTTGGGCTATCTTCCACATCCTGATCATTACGCTTCAAGCCTTTATTTTCATGGTTCTGACGATCGTCTATCTGTCGATGGCGTCTGAAGAGCACTGATTTTCTTAAAACACTTGCACTTTTAAACTGAAACAAACTGGAGACTGTCATGGAAAACCTGAGTATGGATCTGCTGTACATGGCTGCCGCTGTGATGATGGGTTTAGCGGCAATCGGTGCTGCGATCGGTATCGGCATCCTGGGTGGTAAATTCTTGGAAGGCGCTGCTCGTCAGCCTGACCTGATTCCTCTGCTGCGTACACAGTTCTTTATCGTTATGGGTCTGGTCGACGCCATCCCGATGATCGCTGTAGGTCTGGGTCTGTACGTGATGTTCGCCGTCGCGTAAGTAGAGCAACCCTCTACGACGTAACCAAACTATTAACTTTTAAAGAGGCATTGTGCTGTGAATCTTAACGCAACAATCCTCGGCCAGGCCATCGCGTTCGTTCTGTTTGTCTGGTTCTGCATGAAGTACGTATGGCCGCCGATCATGGCTGCCATCGAGAAGCGTCAGAAAGAAATCGCTGACGGCCTCGCTTCTGCAGAGCGTGCCAAAAAAGATCTGGACTTAGCGCAAGCCAATGCGACCGACCAGCTGAAAACTGCCAAAGCAGAAGCTCAGGTGATCATCGAGCAAGCGAACAAACGCAAAGCTCAGATCATGGATGAAGCGAAAGCCGAAGCCGAGCAGGAACGTAACAAAATCGTGGCGCAGGCTCAGGCTGAGATCGAAGCCGAACGTAAGCGCGCTCGTGAAGAGTTGCGTAAGCAAGTCGCGATGCTGGCAATTGCCGGCGCCGAGAAGATCATCGAACGTTCCGTGGATGAAGCTGCTAACAGCGACATCGTTGATAAACTGGTCGCTGAACTGTAAGGAGGGAGGGGCTGATGTCTGAATTTGTAACTGTAGCTCGCCCCTACGCCAAAGCAGCTTTTGACTTTGCCGTTGAGCACCAAAGCGTAGAGCGCTGGCAGGAAATGCTGGCGTTTGCGGCTGAAGTCACTCGCAATGAACAGATTTCTGAACTGCTGTCTGGCGCGGTTGCGCCAGAAACGCTGTCCAAGACGTTCATCGCGGTTTGTGGCGATCGGCTCGACGAACATGGCCAGAACTTTATCCGTGTAATGGCCGAAAATGGACGTTTACTGGTTCTTCCTGCCGTGCTGCAGCAGTTCATCGAACTGCGCGCCTCGCTGGAATCCACCGTCGAAGTCGAAGTGCTCTCTGCGAGCGCGCTGAACGACGAACAGCAGGCGAAAATCGCCGCTGCGATGGAAAAACGTCTGTCACGCAAAGTTAAGCTGAATTGCAAAATTGACAAGTCTGTACTGGCCGGCATCGTTGTTCGCGCCGGCGATATGGTGATTGATGGCAGCGTTCGCGGTCGTCTTGAACGCCTGACAGACGTCTTGCAGTCTTAAGGGGACTGGAGCATGCAACTGAATTCCACCGAAATCAGCGAACTGATCAAGCAGCGCATTGCTCAGTTCAATGTAGTGAGCGAAGCTCACAATGAAGGTACTATCGTTTCCGTCAGTGACGGGATCATCCGCGTACACGGCCTGGCCGAAGTTATGCAGGGCGAAATGATCGCGCTGCCTGGCAACCGTTACGCAATCGCATTGAACCTGGAGCGCGACTCCGTTGGTGCCGTGGTCATGGGTCCGTACGCGGATCTGGCCGAAGGCATGAAGGTGAAATGCACCGGCCGTATCCTGGAAGTTCCTGTCGGTCGTGGTCTGCTGGGCCGCGTCGTTAACACCCTGGGCGCACCAATCGACGGCAAAGGCCCGATTGAGAACGACGGCTTCTCTCCGGTAGAAGCTATCGCGCCAGGCGTTATCGAGCGTCAGTCCGTTGATCAGCCGGTTCAGACTGGCTACAAATCCGTTGACGCCATGATTCCAATCGGCCGTGGCCAGCGTGAGCTGGTGATCGGTGACCGTCAGACCGGTAAAACCGCGCTGGCGATCGATGCGATCATCAACCAACGCGACTCCGGCATCAAATGTGTTTACGTGGCTATCGGCCAGAAAGCGTCTACCATCGCTAACGTGGTGCGCAAACTGGAAGAGCACGGCGCACTGGCCAACACCATCGTAGTGGTGGCGACCGCTTCCGAATCCGCTGCACTGCAATACCTGGCGCCATACGCCGGTTGCGCAATGGGCGAATACTTCCGTGACCGCGGTGAAGACGCGCTGATCGTGTACGATGACCTGTCCAAACAGGCCGTTGCTTACCGCCAGATTTCCCTGCTGCTTCGTCGTCCGCCAGGTCGTGAAGCTTACCCAGGCGACGTATTCTACCTGCACTCCCGCTTGCTGGAGCGCGCAGCGCGCGTCAACGCCGAATACGTTGAAGCCTTCACCAAAGGTGAAGTTAAAGGCCAAACCGGTTCACTGACCGCTCTGCCGATCATTGAAACCCAGGCGGGTGACGTTTCCGCGTTCGTTCCGACCAACGTAATCTCGATTACCGATGGTCAGATCTTCCTGGAATCCAACCTGTTCAACTCCGGTATTCGTCCGGCAGTTAACCCGGGTATCTCCGTATCCCGTGTTGGTGGCGCCGCGCAGACCAAGATCATGAAGAAACTGTCCGGTGGTATCCGTACCGCGCTGGCGCAGTATCGTGAACTGGCTGCGTTCTCCCAGTTCGCCTCCGATCTGGACGACGCGACCCGCAAACAGCTGAGCCACGGTCAGAAAGTGACCGAGCTGCTGAAACAGAAACAGTATGCGCCGATGTCGGTTGCACAACAGTCTCTGGTGCTGTTTGCCGCAGAACGCGGTTACCTGAACGACGTCGAAGTCGCCAAAGTGGTGAGCTTCGAAGCCGCGCTGGTCGCCTATGCGGACCGCGAGCACGCCGAACTGCTGAACCACATCAACCAAACTGGCAACTTCAATGATGAGATCGAGGGCAAGTTGAAAGACATCCTCGAGACCTTCAAGAAAACCCAGTCCTGGTAACGCCGAACGGTCCTGCTGTTGAAAGACAGCAGGCCGTCTGGCACTGAGGAGAAGCAGAGATGGCCGGCGCAAAAGAGATACGTAGTAAGATCGCTAGCGTGCAAAACACGCAAAAGATCACTAAAGCGATGGAAATGGTCGCCGCCTCCAAAATGCGTAAATCGCAGGATCGCATGGCGGCCAGCCGTCCTTATGCAGAGACCATGCGCAAAGTGATTGGTCACCTTGCGTTAGGGAATCTGGAGTACAAGCACCCGTACCTGGATGAGCGTGACGTTAAGCGCGTCGGGTATCTGGTGGTGTCTACTGACCGTGGTCTCTGCGGCGGCTTGAACATCAACCTGTTCAAAAAGCTGCTGGCGGAGATGAAAGCCTGGTCCGAAAAAGGCGTCGAAACCGATTTGGCGCTGATTGGCTCTAAAGCGGCCTCTTTCTTTGGTTCCGTGGGCGGCAACGTGGTTGCCCAGGTGACCGGCATGGGGGACAAACCTTCCCTGTCGGATCTGATCGGGCCGGTGAAAGTGATGCTGCAGGCCTACGACGAAGGTCGTTTGGACAAGCTGTACATTGTCAGCAACAAATTTGTTAATACGATGTCCCAAGAGCCGCAGGTGCTTCAGCTGCTGCCGTTACCGCCAGCCGATGACGAAGAGCTGAAGAAAACGCCTTGGGATTACCTGTATGAACCCGATCCAAAAGTGCTGCTTGATACCTTGCTGCGCCGCTATGTGGAGTCGCAGGTTTATCAGGGCGTCGTGGAAAACCTGGCCAGCGAGCAGGCCGCACGAATGGTCGCGATGAAAGCCGCAACCGATAACGGCGGTAGCCTGATCAAAGAGCTGCAGTTGGTATACAACAAGGCGCGTCAGGCCAGCATCACTCAGGAACTCACCGAGATCGTTTCGGGAGCCTCCGCGGTTTAAGCTAGGTTTACGAATTACGTAGAGGATTCAAGATGGCTACTGGAAAGATTATCCAGGTAATCGGCGCCGTGGTGGACGTCGAGTTCCCTCAGGATGCCGTACCGAAAGTGTACGACGCCCTTGAGGTAGAAAACGGCACCGAAAAACTGGTGTTGGAAGTTCAGCAACAGCTGGGCGGTGGCGTGGTTCGCTGTATCGCAATGGGGACCTCCGACGGTCTGCGTCGCGGTCTGAAAGTGAACAACCTGGACCACCCGATTGAAGTGCCGGTGGGTAAAGCTACCCTGGGCCGTATCATGAACGTATTGGGTCAACCGATCGACATGAAAGGCGACATCGGCGAAGAAGAGCGCTGGGCGATTCACCGCGCGGCGCCAAGCTACGAAGAGCTGTCCAGCTCCCAGGAATTGCTGGAAACCGGTATCAAGGTAATGGACCTGATTTGTCCATTCGCCAAGGGCGGTAAAGTCGGTCTGTTCGGCGGTGCGGGCGTAGGTAAAACCGTAAACATGATGGAGCTGATCCGTAACATCGCGATCGAGCACTCCGGTTATTCCGTGTTTGCGGGCGTGGGCGAGCGTACTCGTGAGGGTAACGACTTCTACCACGAAATGACCGACTCCAACGTTCTGGACAAAGTATCCCTGGTTTACGGCCAGATGAACGAGCCACCAGGTAACCGTCTGCGCGTTGCGCTGACCGGTCTGACCATGGCGGAGAAATTCCGTGACGAAGGCCGTGACGTACTGCTGTTCGTTGACAACATCTACCGTTACACCCTGGCCGGTACCGAAGTGTCCGCACTTCTGGGCCGTATGCCATCCGCGGTAGGTTATCAGCCAACGCTGGCGGAAGAGATGGGCGTTCTGCAAGAACGTATCACCTCGACCAAGACCGGTTCCATCACTTCCGTACAGGCCGTTTACGTTCCTGCGGATGACTTGACTGACCCGTCACCAGCCACCACCTTTGCGCACTTGGACGCAACCGTGGTACTGAGCCGTAACATCGCTTCTCTGGGTATCTACCCGGCCGTTGACCCGCTGGATTCCACCAGCCGTCAGCTGGATCCGCTGGTTGTTGGCCAGGAGCACTACGACGTAGCGCGTGGCGTGCAGTCCATTCTGCAACGCTACCAGGAACTGAAAGATATCATCGCGATCCTGGGTATGGACGAGCTGTCTGAAGAAGACAAACTGGTCGTATCCCGTGCGCGTAAGATCCAACGTTTCCTGTCTCAGCCGTTCTTCGTGGCAGAAGTCTTCACCGGTTCTCCGGGCAAGTTCGTATCGCTGAAAGACACCATCCGTGGTTTCAAAGGCATTATGGACGGCGACTATGACCACCTGCCGGAGCAGGCGTTCTACATGGTTGGCACCATTGAAGAAGCAGTGGAAAAAGCCAAGAAACTGTAACGCCTTGAGAGGAGGGTGATATGGCTATGACTTACCATCTGGATGTAGTCAGCGCGGAAAAACAGATGTTTTCCGGCCTGGTGCAGAAGATCCAGGTGACAGGCAGCGAAGGTGAACTGGGGATCTTCCCTGGCCATGCGCCGCTGCTGACTGCCATCAAGCCTGGCATGGTGCGTATTGTTAAGCAGCACGGTGAAGAAGAGTTCATCTACCTGTCCGGCGGCATCCTCGAGGTGCAGCCGAGCGTGGTTACCGTGCTGGCGGACACTGCTATCCGTGGTACTGACCTCGACGAAGCGAGAGCGTTGGAAGCTAAGCGTAAAGCTGAAGAACACATTCGCAGCTCTCATGGCGATGTCGACTATGCTCAGGCATCCGCTGAACTGGCGAAAGCGATCGCAAAACTGCGCGTTATCGAGCTCACCAGAAAAGCGATGTAATGTTTGGGTGCCCGGCACCCAACTTTAAGAAAGCGGCCTATAGGGTCGCTTTTTTTTTACTTTAAAATAAGCATTTCAGCCCGGCGGGCGGTGTGGTGTATAACCGCTGATATCGGGAAATAAACGTCGCCGATCGCCGACAGTTTTTTCGCTCCGACGGCGAATTGGCCGTGATAGCGGCAGACCAAGGCCCACGCGGCCTGCGCCGGGTTCGTGCAGAGAAATATGTAGTAATATCGTCGCTAAACGGTTTTACTTTCGTCTATCAAAATGGAGTTATCAGGTTGCTTATGTCGAACAGTGCAATGAGCGTGGTCATCCTCGCCGCGGGCAAGGGAACACGCATGTATTCCGATCTTCCCAAGGTCTTACATCCGTTGGCCGGCAAGCCGATGGTGCAACACGTCATTGATGCCGCGATGAAACTGGGCGCGCAACAGGTTCATCTGGTATACGGCCACGGCGGCGATCTGTTGAAAAGCACGTTGACCGAAGGCGCGCTGAACTGGGTGCTGCAGGCCGAGCAACTGGGTACCGGCCATGCGATGCAGCAGGCCGCGCCGCACTTTGCCGACGATGAAGACGTGCTGATGCTGTACGGCGATGTGCCGTTAATCTCCGTGGATACGCTACAACGCCTGCTGGCGGCCAAGCCGCAGGGCGGCATCGGCCTGCTGACGGTCAAGCTGGACGATCCGAGCGGTTACGGCCGCATCGTGCGTGAGCAGGGCAACGTGGTGGGCATCGTCGAACACAAGGACGCCAGCGAGGCACAGCGCCAGATCAACGAGATCAATACCGGCATCCTGGTGGCGAACGGGCGCGATCTGAAGCGCTGGCTGGGAATGTTGAATAACGACAACGCACAGGGCGAGTTTTACATCACCGATATCATTGCGTTGGCCCATGCCGACGGCAAGAAAATCGAAGCCGTGCACCCGTCGCGTTTAAGTGAAGTGGAAGGTGTAAACAACCGTCTGCAGCTGGCGACTCTGGAGCGCGTATTCCAGTCGGAACAGTCTGAAAAGCTGCTGTTGGCCGGCGTGATGTTGTTGGATCCGGCGCGTTTCGATCTGCGTGGGGAACTTGTTCACGGCCGTGACATCACTATTGATGCGAATGTGATTATCGAAGGTCACGTCAAGCTGGGCGACCGGGTGAAAATCGGCGCCGGCTGTGTGCTGAAAAACTGCGTGATTGGCGATAACTGCGAGATCAGCCCTTACAGCGTGCTGGAAGACAGCGTGCTGGAAGCTGACTGCACGGTGGGGCCGTTCGCCCGCTTGCGCCCAGGCGCGGAGCTGGCGGAAGGGGCTCACGTCGGCAACTTCGTGGAAATGAAAAAGGCGCGTCTGGGCAAAGGCTCCAAGGCCGGCCACCTCAGCTACCTGGGCGATGCCGAAATCGGTGATGACGTGAATATCGGCGCCGGCACCATCACCTGTAACTACGATGGCGCCAACAAGCACAAAACGCTGATCGCCGACGGCGTATTCGTCGGTTCCGATACTCAGCTGGTGGCGCCGGTGTCGGTCGGCAAAGGATCCACCATCGCCGCCGGCACCACGGTAACGCGCGATATCGCCGAGAACGAACTGGTGCTGAGCCGCGTCAAGCAGGTGCACATTCAGGGTTGGCAACGTCCGGTGAAGAAGAAGTCATAGTGTGTTTTGCGTTGGGCTCCGTTCAGAGCCCAATACAAAACATAATAACCCCCACCATCTACAGGCTCGGGGGACGCACGGTAAAAACCGGCAAAAATCAGGTCAAGGCATCGAAAGCGTCCATGAAGGGCGTTCATTAGGAATATAACTGATGTGTGGAATTGTAGGCGCAGTAGCGCAACGTGATATCGCAGAAATCCTGTTGGAAGGTTTACGTCGTCTCGAGTACCGCGGTTATGACTCCGCTGGTCTGGCGGTGGTCGATGAAAAAGGCAACGTCAGTCGCCTGCGTCGCGTTGGCAAGGTACAAAAGCTGGCCGAAGCGGCGGAACAAACCGATCTGCACGGCGGTACCGGCATCGCTCACACCCGTTGGGCTACGCACGGTGAACCGACCGAAGCGAACGCGCACCCGCATGTTTCCGACTACATTACCGTGGTGCATAACGGCATCATCGAAAACCACGAGCCGCTACGCGAACTGCTGATTGAACGCGGTTACCGTTTCAGCTCTGAAACCGACACCGAAGTGATTGCGCACCTGGTGCACTGGGAACAACTGCAAGGCGGTACGCTGCTGGAAGTGGTTCAGCGCGTGATCCCGCAGCTGCGCGGCGCTTATGGCACCGTGGTGATGGACAGCCGCGATCCGAGCGTGCTGGTCGCGGCGCGTTCCGGCAGCCCGCTGGTTATCGGCCGCGGCGTCGGGGAAAACTTCATCGCTTCCGATCAGCTGGCGCTGCTGCCGGTCACCCGCCGCTTCATCTTCCTGGAAGAGGGCGACGTGGTGGAAGTGACTCGCCGCACCGTCAACATCTTCGACAAACAGGGCAACGCCATCGAGCGTCCTGAGATCGAATCCCAGGTGCAGTATGACGCCGGCGACAAGGGCGCTTATCGCCACTACATGCAAAAAGAGATTTACGAACAGCCGCTGGCGCTGAAAAACACCCTGGAAGGGCGTTTCAGTCATGGCCAAATCAACCTGAGTGAGCTGGGGCCGCACGCCGACGAGCTGCTCGCCAAGGTGCAGCACGTGCAGATTATCGCCTGTGGGACGTCTTACCACTCCGGTATGGTGGCGCGTTACTGGTTCGAAGCGCTGGCCGGCGTGCCATGCGATGTCGAGATCGCGTCCGAATTCCGTTACCGCAAATCGGCGGTGCGTCCGGGCAGCCTGATCATCACTCTGTCGCAGTCCGGCGAAACCGCCGACACCCTGGCGGCGCTGCGCCTGTCCAAAGAGCTGGGTTATCTCGGTTCGCTGGCCGTTTGTAACGTTGCCGGCTCTTCGCTGGTGCGCGAATCCGATCTGGCGCTGATGACCAAAGCCGGTACGGAAATCGGCGTAGCCTCGACCAAAGCCTTCACCACGCAGCTCACCGTGCTGTTGATGCTGGTGGCGCGCCTGGGCCGTCTGAAAGGCATGGCGGAAAGCGTGGAGCACGAGATCGTGCATGGTCTGCAGGCGCTGCCGGCGCGTATCGAGCAGATGCTGTCGATGGATAAAGAGATCGAAGCGCTGGCGGAAGGCTTCTCCGACAAGCACCATGCGCTGTTCCTCGGCCGCGGCGATCAGTATCCGATCGCCATGGAAGGGGCGCTGAAGCTGAAAGAGATCTCCTATATTCACGCTGAAGCTTATGCGGCGGGCGAGTTGAAACACGGCCCGCTGGCGCTGATCGACGCCGACATGCCGGTGATTGTGGTGGCGCCCAACAACGAATTGCTGGAAAAGCTGAAGTCCAACATTGAAGAAGTGCGCGCGCGCGGCGGCCAGCTGTACGTGTTCGCCGATCAGGACGCCGGCTTCGTCAGCAGCGAAGGCATGACCCTCATTCCTCTGCCGCACGTCGAGGAAATCGTTGCGCCGATCTTCTACACCGTGCCGTTGCAGCTGCTGTCTTACCACGTGGCGCTGATCAAGGGCACCGACGTTGACCAGCCGCGCAACCTGGCGAAGTCTGTCACCGTAGAGTAATTTGTCACAGGTAAACTGCAAAAGCCGGCCTTAGCGCCGGCTTTTTTCATGAGTGACCTTAAAGATGACAGCGCTGCCGTTTCGGTGATAAACGTTGTCATATTCAAGCGGATAGGCCGCGCCAAGCCGGTTTTTTATTGCTTGGGAAATGTGCTGTTTCACGGCTAACCTTCTGATTTACATACAAACAAACACCTATCAAATACGCTGTAATATAACTGTCATATTGCGTACATTTTTCTGTCACCAAACTGTCCTATTTTCCCTCCTGCAGCAATACTTACTCTGATTAAAACGACTCGAAGTCGATTTTAAGTATCCCATTAGGAGGGATTATGAAACTGATGCGTACCACCGTCGCCAGTATTGTGGCAGCGACCTTCTCCCTGACCGCCGTGTCCGCGTTCGCTGCTGCCAGCCTGACCGGTGCAGGTGCGACATTCCCCGCTCCGGTTTACGCCAAGTGGGCAGATTCTTATCAGAAAGAAACCGGCAATAAAGTTAACTATCAGGGCATCGGCTCCTCTGGCGGCGTGAAGCAAATCGTGGCCAACACCGTTGACTTTGGCGCCTCCGACGCCCCGCTGTCTGACGACAAGCTGGCGGCCGATGGCCTGTTCCAGTTCCCGACCGTGATCGGCGGCGTGGTGCTGGCCGTGAATATCCCGGGCATCAAATCCGGCGAACTGACGCTGGACGGTAAAACCCTGGGTGATATCTACCTGGGCAACGTCAAAAAATGGAACGATCCGGCTATCACCAAGCTGAACCCTGGCGTGAAACTGCCTGACCAGAACATCGCCGTGGTGCGCCGCGCCGACGGTTCCGGCACCTCGTTCGTGTTCACCAGCTACCTGTCCAAGGCCAACGCGCAGTGGAAAGAGAAGATTGGCGCCGGTTCTACCGTTAACTGGCCGACCGGTCTGGGCGGTAAAGGCAACGACGGCATCGCCGCCTTCGTTCAGCGTCTGCCAGGCTCTATCGGCTACGTAGAATACGCTTACGCCAAGCAGAACAACCTGGCTTACACCAAACTGGTGTCCGCCGACGGCAAACCGGTCAGCCCGACCGAAGAGAGCTTCAGTAACGCCGCCAAGGGTGCGGATTGGAGCAAAACCTTCGCTCAGGATCTGACTGACCAGAAAGGCGACAACGTGTGGCCAATCACTTCCACCACCTTCATCCTGGTGCACAAAGAGCAGAAAAACCCTGCTCAGGGCGCCGAAGTGCTGAAGTTCTTCGACTGGGCCTACAAAACCGGTGCAAAACAAGCTAACGAGCTGGATTACGCCACCCTGCCGGCAGAAGTGGTTGAGCAGGTGCGTGCGGCCTGGAAAACCAACGTAAAAGACAGTTCAGGTAAAGCGCTGTACTAACAACGCAGGGGCGCGGGTTCGCCGCGCCCCACACAGTTCTTCAGGCTCCGATCCCGGTTGGGGCTGCCAGGGTTCAAACAGAGAGTAATCTATGGCTGAGTACAAGCCGACCATCAAAGCACCGGGCAAAAACGGTGACATCATTTTCAGCGCGCTGGTGAGACTGGCTGCGCTGATTACCCTATTGTTGCTGGGTGGCATCATCGTTTCGCTGATCTTCGCCTCCTGGCCAAGCATGCAGAAATTCGGCTTTGCGTTCCTGTGGACCAAAGAGTGGGACGCGCCGGCGGAGCAGTTCGGCGCGCTGGTGCCGATCTACGGCACCGTGGTCACCTCGCTCATCGCGCTGATTATCGCCGTGCCGGTGAGTTTCGGCATCGCGCTGTTCCTGACCGAACTGGCGCCGAACTGGTTGAAGCGGCCGCTGGGCATCGCCATTGAGCTGCTGGCGGCCATTCCGAGCATCGTCTACGGCATGTGGGGCCTGTTCGTGTTCGCCCCGCTGTTCGCCGAATACTTCCAGACGCCGGTGGGCGAAGTACTGTCGGGCATTCCAATCGTCGGCGAGCTGTTCTCCGGCCCGGCCTTCGGCATCGGCATCCTGGCCGCCGGGGTGATCCTGGCGATCATGATCATTCCTTACATTGCTGCGGTGATGCGCGACGTGTTCGAACAGACCCCGGTAATGATGAAAGAGTCGGCCTACGGTATCGGCTGCACCACCTGGGAAGTCATCTGGCGCATCGTGCTGCCGTTCACCAAAAACGGCGTCATCGGCGGCGTGATGTTGGGCCTGGGCCGCGCGCTGGGGGAAACCATGGCGGTGACCTTTATCATCGGCAACACCTACCAGCTCGACAGCGCTTCGCTGTACATGCCGGGCAACAGCATCACCTCGGCGCTGGCCAACGAATTCGCCGAAGCCGAGTCCGGCGTGCACACCGCCGCGTTGATGGAGCTGGGCCTGATTCTGTTTGTTATCACCTTTATCGTGCTGGCGCTGTCGAAACTGATGATCATGCGTCTGGCCAAGAATGAGGGGCGTTAACATGGCGACGATGGATATGCAAAACGCAGTCGTTCTGGCGGAAAGCCGCCGCAAAATGCAGGCCTGGCGCCGGAAGAAAAACCGCCTCGCGCTGTTCCTGTCGATGGCGACCATGGCGTTCGGGTTGTTCTGGCTGATCTGGATCCTGATCGCCACCGTCACCAAAGGCTTCGACGGCATGTCGCTGGCGTTGTTCACCGAAATGACTCCGCCGCCGAACACCGCGGGCGGCGGCCTGGCCAACGCCATCGCCGGCAGCGGGCTGTTGATCCTGTGGGCGACCCTCTTCGGTACGCCGCTGGGCATCATGGCTGGCATCTACCTGGCGGAATACGGCCGTAAATCCTGGCTGGCGGAAGTGATCCGCTTTATCAACGACATTCTGCTCTCCGCACCGTCGATCGTGGTGGGCCTGTTCGTTTACACCATCGTGGTGGCGAAGATGGAACACTTCTCCGGTTGGGCCGGCATCGTGGCGCTGGCGCTGCTGCAGGTGCCGATCGTCATTCGCACCACCGAGAACATGCTGAAGCTGGTGCCGGATACGCTGCGCGAGGCCGCCTATGCCCTGGGCACGCCGAAATGGCGCATGATTTCCGCTATCACGCTGAAGGCATCGGTGTCCGGCATCATCACCGGCGTGCTGCTGGCGATTGCGCGCATCGCGGGGGAAACGGCGCCGCTGCTGTTCACCTCGCTGTCGAACCAGTTCTGGAGCACCGACCTGATGCAGCCGATCGCCAACCTGCCGGTGACCATCTTCAAATTCGCCATGAGCCCGTTCGCCGAATGGCAGCAGCTGGCCTGGGCCGGGGTGCTGTTGATCACCCTGTGCGTACTGTTACTGAATATCCTGGCGCGCGTAATTTTCGCCAAGAAAAAGCATTCATAAAATTTTGAGCGCCGCTTTGGCGGCGCTGATGAAAAGAGAGAAGTCTTGATGAGTATGGTTACTGACGCTTCCAGCAGCAAAATTCAGGTACGCGATCTGAACTTCTACTACGGCAAATTCCATGCGCTGAAGAACATCACGCTGGATATCGCCAAGAACAAGGTCACCGCGTTTATCGGCCCGTCCGGCTGCGGCAAATCCACCCTGCTGCGCACCTTCAACAAGATGTACCAGCTGTACCCGGAACAGCGTGCGGAAGGCGGCATCCTGCTGGACGGCCAGAACATCCTGACCGACAACTCGGATATCGCGCTGCTGCGCGCCAAGGTCGGCATGGTGTTCCAAAAGCCGACGCCGTTCCCGATGTCGATTTACGACAACATCGCCTTCGGCGTTCGCCTGTTTGAAAAGCTGTCGCGCGCCGATATGGACGAGCGCGTGCAGTGGGCGCTGACCAAGGCGGCGCTGTGGAACGAAACCAAGGACAAGCTGCACCAGAGCGGCTACAGCCTCTCCGGAGGCCAGCAGCAGCGTCTGTGTATCGCCCGCGGCATCGCCATTCGTCCGGAAGTGCTGCTGCTGGATGAGCCTTGCTCGGCGCTGGATCCGATCTCCACCGGCAAGATTGAAGAGCTGATCAGCGAGCTGAAGGCCGATTACACCGTGGTGATTGTGACGCACAACATGCAGCAGGCGGCGCGCTGCTCCGACTCTACCGCATTTATGTATCTGGGCGAGCTGATCGAGTTCAGTGATACTGATAACCTGTTCACTGCGCCGCAGAAAAAGCAGACTGAAGACTACATCACTGGCCGTTATGGTTGATAGGAAGCATCATGGATAACCTGAATTTAAACAAACACATTTCCGGCCAGTTCAACGCAGAGCTCGAGCATATCCGCACCCAGGTGCTGACCATGGGCGGGCTGGTGGAGCAGCAGCTGACCGACGCCATCACCGCGATGCACAATCAGGATGGCGAGCTGGCCAAGCGCGTGATCGAAGGCGACGCCAAGGTCAACATGATGGAAGTGGCGATCGACGAAGCCTGCGTGCGCATTATCGCCAAGCGCCAGCCGACCGCCAGCGATCTGCGTCTGGTGATGGCGATCATCAAAACCATTTCCGAACTGGAACGTATCGGCGACGTGGCGGACAAGATCTGCCGCACCGCGCTGGAGAAGTTCTCGCACCAGCACCAGCCGCTGCTGGTCAGCCTGGAGTCGCTGGGGCGCCACACCGTGCAGATGCTGCACGACGTGCTGGACGCGTTCGCGCGCATGGATCTGGATGAAGCGATCCGTATTTACCGGGAAGATAAAAAGGTCGATCAGGAATATGAAGGCATCGTGCGTCAGCTGATGACCTACATGATGGAAGATTCGCGCACCATTCCGAGCGTGCTGACCGCGCTGTTCTGCGCCCGCTCTATCGAGCGTATCGGCGATCGCTGCCAGAATATCTGCGAATTTATCTTCTATTTCGTCAAAGGACAGGATTTCCGTCATTTGGGCGGCGACGCCCTGGAAAAGCTGCTCTCTCCGGGCGGTAAAGACGAAAAAGACGACTAACCCTTTCCGGGTAATATCCTTCCAAGGCGCGGTTTCTCGCGCCTTTATTCCATCTTAAGCGCGTAAAGATAAAAAGGTTATAAATATAGCTTTTTATATTATTTCCTGACCTATGTGGCGCTTGCTAGCTTATCCGCCAGCAGGACATCAACCACTTAGGAGCTCTCTATGAAACATCGCGCTTTGGCCTTAACGTTGTTAGCCAGTCTGACCGGCCTCGCCGCCGGCGCCGCGCACGCGGACAAACTTGACGATATCAAGCAAGCCGGCGTGGTGCGCATCGCGGTGTTCGACAGCAATCCGCCGTTCGGTTACATCGATCCGCAGAGCAAGAAGCTGGTGGGCTACGATGTGGATGTCGCCGACGCGATCGGCAAAGCGCTGGGGGTGAAAGTGGAGCTACGCGCCACCAACCCGGCCAACCGCATTCCGCTGCTGGTGTCGAAGAAGGTTGACCTGATTGCCGCCAACTTCACCATTACCGACGAGCGCGCCAAGGAAGTTAACTTCAGCGTGCCGTATTTCGCCACCGGCCAGAAATTCATCGCCCGCAAAGGCGTGTTGAAAACGCCGGAAGACATCAAGAAGCTGCGCATCGGCGCGGACAAGGGCACGGTGCAGGAAATCACCCTGCGCGAGCGTTTCCCGACGGCGAAAGTGATCTCCTACGATGATACCCCGCTGGCGTTCGTGGCGCTGCGTAACGGCAACGTGCAGGCGATCACTCAGGACGACGCCAAGCTGGTCGGCCTGCTCGGCAACCTGCCGGCGGCGCAAAAGGCGGAGTTTGAAATTTCGCCGTTCAGCCTGACCAAAGAGTATCAGGGCGTGGGCATTCCCAAGGGTGAAGATCGCCTGACCGCCGCGGTGAACGAGACGCTGATCAAGCTGGAAAAAGACGGCGAAGCGGTTAAGATTTACGATCGCTGGTTCGGGCCGGAAACCCAATCCGCCCAGCCGCGCGGCGATTTCAAAATCGCGCCTTTGGATCAGCAACCGAAAGCCTGATTTAACCGCGCGCGGTGAGATCGGTACGGAGGGGCGCAGCTTGCTGCGCCCCTGATGCATTCTGCAAGACAAGGATTGAACATGAACCTGGACTGGCTGCTGGCGCCGCAATACCTGAGCTGGCTGTGGCACGGCTTTCTGCTGACGCTGTGGCTTTCCGCCTGCGCGGGGCTGGCGGCTACGCTGCTGGGCTTTGTGCTGGCGGCGATGCGCGACAGCAGCCTGCGGCCGTTGCGCTGGCTGGCGATGGGGTACAGTTCGCTGTTTCGCAATACGCCGCTGCTGGTGCAGCTGTTCTTCTGGTACTTCGCCGCCGGGCAGATCTTGCCGTCCGCCGCCATGCAGTGGCTGAACAGCACCCATCAGATCGGCCCGCTTGAGTGGCCGTCGTTCGAGTTTCTCGCCGGTTTCTTCGGCCTGACGCTCTACTCCACCGCCTTTATCGCCGAAGAGATCCGTTCCGGCATTCGCGGCGTCGCCGGCGGGCAGAAATATGCCGCTCAGGCGCTGGGGCTGACCGGCTGGCAGGCGATGCGCTACGTGGTGTTGCCGCAGGCGCTGAAAATCGCGCTGCCGCCGCTGCTGGGGCAATACATGAACGTGATCAAGAACTCGTCGCTGACCATGGCGATCGGCGTAGCCGAACTCTCTTACGCCTCGCGTCAGGTCGAAACCGAAACCCTGCGCACCTTCCAGGCGTTCGGCGTGGCGACGGTACTGTATATCGCCATCATCGCGCTGCTGGAAGGCTGGGGCATGTGGCGACAACAGCGTAAACCGCTGGGAGGGCATTGAGATGGATTTCAGCGTGATTCACGACAACCTGGGTTACCTGCTGTGGGGCACCTGGCCGGACGGGCCGCTGGGTGGCGCGGCGCTGACGTTGGCGATCAGCCTGATGGCAGGCGTGGCCTCGGCGGTGCTCGGCACTTTACTCGGCGTGGCGCTGGCGATGTCGCGCGGCGTCGCCGCCGGACTGCTGGCGGCGGTGTTGGGCTTTTTCCGCGCCATTCCGGTCATCATGCTGATCTTCTGGACCTATTTCCTGCTGCCGATGGTGTTTGGCGTCGAGATCCCGGAAATCACCACCGTCGTGTGCGCGCTGGCGCTGATCGCCTCGGCCTATCTGGCCCATGCGGTGAAAGCCGGCATCGCCGCCATCGGCCCCGGCCAGTGGCAGGCCGGGCTCTCTCTGGGGCTGACCCGCTGGCAGACGCTGCGCATGATCGTGCTGCCGCAGGCGCTGCGCATGATGGTGCCGTCGTTCATCAACCAGTGGATCTCCCTGATCAAAGACACTTCGCTGGCTTATATCGTCGGCGTTGGCGAACTGACCTTCCTGGCGACCCAGGTCAACAACCGCAGCATGGTCTACCCGATGGAAGTGTTCCTGTTCGTGGCGCTGGTCTATTTCGTGTTTTGCCTGGCGCTCGATCTGCTGGCCAATGCGGTCAACCGCCGCTTCGGCGCGCAAACCCGCGCGCTGAAGCGGTCCTGGCGCTGGTGGCGCAACAAGCCGCCGTTGCCGGCCAGTTAATCGGCCGTCAGCCGCCAGCCGCGTTCGCGCCACAGCGCGGGCAATTGAGCCAGGTCGTCAAACGTTGTCACCAGCGGGTGATCGATCGGCGGGTTATGCGGATCGGCGCAGAAGTAAAAGACCGGGATGCCGGCATTGATGCCGGCCTGCGCGCCGGCGGGTGAATCGTCCACCAGGATGCAGCGCGTCACCGGCACCCGCATCTGTTCGGCGGCGTGAAACACGATCGCCGGATCCGGCTTCCAGCGCTGAATGTCATAGCCGCTGAACAACCGGTCATCAAAATAAGGCAGCATGCCGGTCAGGCCGAGCGAGTGCTGCATCTTGCTGACCGGCCCGTTGGAGACGGTGCAAACTGGCACCGTCACCTGCGCCAGCAGCTCGCGGGCGCCGGCAATCTGCTGCAGCTCGCTGTCGAACAGCCGCGCCACTTCCTGCCGATACAGCGGCTCCAGCGTCTCTTTTGCCAGGTCAGTGCCCTGCTCGGCGTTGACCCGATCGATGATCTCGTACAGCTTCACCCCTTTGTATTTCTTGAACACCTCTTCCAGCGACAGATGAATGCCGTAGCGGGCGAACATGTGCACATAGGCTTTGCTGCACAGCACTTCGCTGTCCACCAGCGTGCCGTCGCAGTCGAACAAAATGCAGTCAATCTGATTCATGCGGGACAGGTTCCTTGGGTTAACGCCGCTGAGGCGACTCAGCGATCACTTGATCAGGTTACGCGCCTTGAGATCGTGCAAAATCAGCGCGGCGACGTGTGAGCACTGCGGCAGATCGCGGCTGTCGCACCACTTCAGCTCGGCGATTTCGGCGGCCGGCTGCAACTGCCCGGTAAAGCCGGCCTGGTAGCAGCGAATGCGCACCTGGGTGCCGTCCTGCTTGCCGTCTGCCGGGCCGGAGAACTCGCCGTAAAACGCGATGGAGTTCGGCTGCAGCGCGACGGTCAGCTCTTCGTCGATTTCGCGGCACAGCGCCTGTTCGTCGGTTTCACCCGCTTCGCGCTTTCCGCCTGGCATATAAAACAGCGTCTTGTTGTGTGAGCGCACCAGCGCCACTTTGTCATCTTTCAGCGCGATCAACGCCAGCTTATCGATAAAGGTCGAAGACATGCGGATTCCTGTTTGTTAACGGATAGGGAAAGATGGGACGATAGGCCATTTTATCGGCCGTGCCGACAAACGGCAACGCAGCGGATGGTCGGGGGATGAATGTCTGTAAATACAAGCCGTTGACACGTTTAGCCGTAAAGACGGCGAAAAAAACCTGTGACCGACGTCAAAAGCCTCACTTTTTGTTATAGGATAGCCGGCGACTGTCCATTCCCATTTTCGGAATTCTGATAATGACCAAACCAGTATCTGGCCTTGACGCTGAGCAAGGCTTGCTTGGGCGCGTGTTTAAACTCAAGCAACATGGCACGACGGCGCGTACGGAAACGATTGCCGGTATCACCACCTTCCTCACCATGGTGTATATCGTGTTCGTTAACCCGCAAATTTTAGGCGCGGCGGGCATGGATACCCAGGCGGTATTTGTCACCACCTGTTTGATCGCCGCCTTCGGCAGCATCTTTATGGGCCTGCTGGCGAACCTGCCGGTGGCGTTGGCGCCGGCGATGGGGCTGAACGCTTTCTTCGCCTTCGTGGTGGTCGGGGCGATGGGCATCTCCTGGCAGGTGGGCATGGGCGCCATCTTCTGGGGCGCGGTCGGCCTGCTGCTGCTGACCATTTTCCGCATTCGCTACTGGATGATCGCCAACATTCCGGTCAGCCTGCGGGTCGGCATCACCAGCGGCATCGGCCTGTTCATCGGCATGATGGGGCTGAAAAACGCCGGCATCGTGGTGGCCAACCCGGACACCCTGGTGACCATCGGCAGCCTGACCTCGCACAACGTGCTGCTGGGGGCGCTCGGCTTCTTCATCATCGCCGTGCTCTCTTCGCGTAACTTCCACGCGGCGGTGCTGGTGTCGATCGTGGTCACCACCCTGATCGGCTGGATGCTGGGCGACGTGAAATACGGCGGCCTGTTCTCGCTGCCGCCGAGCATTACCTCGGTCGTGGGCCAGGTCGACGTGGCCGGCGCGCTGAACATCGGGCTGGCCGGGGTCATCTTCTCGTTTATGCTGGTGAACCTGTTCGACTCCTCCGGCACCCTGATCGGCGTCACCGATAAAGCCGGTCTGACCGACAACCAGGGCAAGTTCCCACGCATGAAGCAGGCGCTGTACGTTGACAGCATCAGCTCAGTGGCCGGTTCGCTGGCGGGCACCTCTTCCGTAACCGCTTATATCGAAAGCTCGTCCGGCGTCGCCGTCGGCGGCCGCACCGGTTTGACGGCGGTGGTCACCGGCCTGCTGTTCCTGCTGGTGATCTTCCTGTCGCCGCTGGCGGGCATGGTGCCGGCGTATGCCGCCGCCGGCGCGCTGATCTACGTCGGCGTGCTGATGACCTCCAGCCTGGCGCGGGTGAAATGGGACGATCTGACCGAAGCGGTACCGGCGTTTGTCACTGCGGTGATGATGCCGTTCAGCTTCTCGATCACCGAAGGCATTGCGCTCGGCTTTATCTCCTACTGCGTGATGAAGCTGGGTACCGGCCGCTGGCGTGAAATCAGCCCGTGCGTGGTGGTGGTGGCGCTGCTGTTCGTGCTGAAGATCGTCTTCGTCGACGGCCATTGACAGCCAAAGGGCCGACGGCGGTCGGCCCTGAATCCCTAGACGCCCGGCGTCGCATCCGGCGCCTGATCCAACACCCACTGCAACGGCCGTCTGAAGCGCGCCTGCCAGCTGCCGGCGGCATCCTCTCCCTGGGCAAAGTGCAGCGTCTGCACCTGATTATCCTCCCCGAACAGATTGGCGAAGTGCAACGCCAGCGCCTGCTCGCTGAAGGTCTGCCGATCGTAATACGCCATCACGATTTTCTTTTTCGCCGCCAGCGACTGCTGGGCCGGCTTGATTTCGCCGTGGGGGGCGATCAGGAGCGCGCCGGCGTAAAACTGCGGGTACTTCGCGAGCAGGTTAGCGGCATGCAGCGCGCCCTGGCCGCGGGCGCTGAGGTAAATCCGCCGGGGATCCAGCTTTAGCTGCGGAGCCAGCTGTTGCACCGTGCGCTGCAGGGCGGTTTGGGTGCTCTCGTCGCTGTAATTTGACCAGCGGAAGCTGTTTTCCGACAGCATCTGCGTGCCGTTGATCTCGATGTAGGCCACGCCCATTTCGCCGAACAGCAGCCGCTCCTCGGGGCTGATGGCGGCGGCTTTGCCGTAGGTATGCAGGAAGATCACCGTTGGCCAGCCTGCGGGCGGCGCTTCGCCGTCCGGCACCGCGTAGCTGGCTTTGCCTTCATACTGACGGGCGTGCTGCAGATAGCGCGCTTTGGTGGCGGCCAAAATGGATTGGTAAGTGGCGGAGTGTTGGATGCTGTTGAAGGCGTCGTCCTCCAGCAGGTTGTAGTAGTACCACAGGCCGCGGTCGGCGCTCAGCTGCAGGTAACGCTCCGCCAGTTCGGTTTGCCCTTTCTCCGCCGACGACACCGCCAGTTGGTAGGGCGCCCAGACGTTGCGGCCGTCTTCGCGCATCAGCGTCAGGTACAGCGACATGGCGCCGAGCTTTTTGTCTTCCTGGGTTTGCGCGGAACGCGACAGTTGGGCGTTGAGCGCGCTGTGCGCTGGCAGCTCCAGCGGCTCTTCACCGGCGGGATAACGCATGTCTGCGGCGAAAGCGGGACTGGTGATGGAAACGAAAAATAACGCTAAAATGAAAAAATACATGATGCTATGGCTTTAATTTCAATAAATTGACGGACGTCATGTCCTGTTGCGGCGCCCAGCGGGCGCCGCGAGACCTTCACTCCACGCGGCGAATAAAATCGCTGAACGCGGACAGCTGGCCGGTCAGGAAATCCAGCGTTCCCTGATCGCTCAGTTCACCGGCCTGTTCATCGACCTTGCTCTGGATCACGCCGCCCATAAACTCAGGCTTGTTCATTACCATCGCATCGAGGAACACCAGGATCTGGCGCAGATGGTATTGGCAGCGCGCGCCGCCGATCGGCCCCATTGAGCTGGTTTGAATGGCGACCGGCTTGCCGGCCAGCGGCTGATTCGGTACGCGAGACAGCCAGTCGATGGCGTTCTTCAACCCGCCGGGTACGGAATAGTTATATTCGGGGGTGACGATGATCACGCCGTCGGCCTGGCGGATCTGCTCGGCGATCGCCTCGACCGCGGCAGGGAAGCCTTCACTCTGTTGCATGTCGGCGTCGTACAGCGGGATATCGCGGATGGAGGGCAGCGCTTCAATGGTGACGCCCTGCGGGGCCAGGCCAGGCAGGGCGCGGGCCACCATGGCGTTGTAGGAGCCTTTGCGCAGGCTGCCGAGTAGAGTGACGATTTTTAAGGCTTGGTCTGACATGGTGATTCTCCCTTTCGAATGAGCAGATTCAGCGTACAACATGGGCGAATAGTAGGCTAAAGCGCGGGTCGAGAATAGGCGATTGCTCAACATTTAGCTGTCTTTACAATTTAATCCAGTAACTCGTGCGGTAAAGACCGCGTTATCCGCTTTGCGCCGCGTCAACCTGGCGTCTTCAGGCCCGTCAGTTTAACGAAGCGTGAGGATGCCGCCGGGCTGCGCGGCGAGATTTCCCCCTCTTTGTGCAGGCCGCCGCGCTCTTCGTAGCGCCAGCACAGCAGGCGATCCAGCACGGGGCTGCCGGCGCAGGCCCAGCTCAGATATTCGTCGGCGTCGCTCATCACCTGAACGTCCGGCGTGGCGCTGGAGCGCAGGTGACCGGAGAAGGGATGCAGACGCAGCGTAGACTGGCCGCTGTTGCCGAGGCCGGAAATTTTCAGCACGCTTTGCCGAATGCTCCACAGCTGAGTCTCCGCCTCCAGCCGATCGTCCTGCGCGCCGATCCAGGCGCTTTCCGCCGGCGTCTGGTGCGCGTTCTGCAGCGCGCTTTGCCGGCTGCCGCGCGCCCGCATTACTTCGATATCCAGTCCGACTTTGCCTTCGTCGCTGAGCAGCACGCCCACGGTGTTGCTGGCGTAGGCGAGGCTAAAATCGGGCAGCTGATGATCGGCGAAGCAGGGGCGGCCGGTCGGCGTGGTAGCTATAGGGGGAAGCGTCGGTAGGCCGTACAGGTAGAACATCATTTCGGCGAGCAGAATGCGCCCTTGCAGGTAGCGCGTGCGGCGCTTAACGGAAAAGGTGCGGGTGGCGGCAATCACTTCGTCGGAGAGTCTCTGGGTATCCAGGACGGCGGAGGCCGGGGTCCATCGGGCAAAATGACACGCCATTGTTCGCTCCATGACAGAGGGTCGCTAAGAACGCAGGGGTGTTAGATTAAGACTAAGTTGAGGATTTATCATCAAAAAACACTATGCGTTTTATCCGATTTGTTGGCTTTGCGCTGTATAGGCGGGGGGAGAAGATCGTACGGACCTGAATAGGTGCGTGCACAAAATTAATCAGTTCCGAAACCAACCACATCCGAATCGACGGCGTCCAATGAGCCTATAAAAGTAGCTATCAGACAAGAAAGAGTTGGCGGAGAGAGCAGGATTCGAACCTACGACACGATAACTCGTGTGGATTTAAGAAACGGTTAGTTTCTTAAATCTGGCTTAAACCACTCGCCCACCTCTCCGCATTCGTTTGTTGGAAACATAAAACCACAAAATAAAAATGGTTAAAATAACCTAAACTTGGAAATGTGACTAAAGCCACAAAAGCCCTATTTTATCTGTGTGTTTGTTAATTATCGGAGTCAGATCACTAAATTTACATTAGCTATTGTTATAAAAAGTTGGCGTCATTGGCTACGAATAGGGAAGAAGGGCATGCCAGATCTCGAGTTAATGCCGCTGCAAAGCGCCGAATTTTATAAGACAGCTGAACGTGTTGTTTTTAAAGAATATAAATGCAACTGCAAAAAAGGTTGGAAGGGCGAAGATCGCTTTATCGTCTACAAGGCCGATCAGAATGGAATCATTGAGGTCGTCAACAATGAGGTTTCAAATAATAACCTCGAAGAGCTCATCGCGCTGGCATCGTCTTTTTTGACGGATAAGGTGGTGATTTCCGGCGGGCATACCGTGGTTAATTTGGACGATCGTTTTTCTGTCAGCAGTGAAGTGGAAAAGTCCGCGCGATTCTGCATTGACTACATAGCCGAATCCATCCGACAGCTCAACGTTCAGCCTGACTTCTTGATGGAAATAAATGATTTCTATATGGAAAAAAACGATGGCAGCGAGATAGACGGCGCTAACGAATTCAGGAGGATGGCGACATCGCCGTATATTATTCCAGAAAAAATAAACGACTACATTCTGGCGTCGAATCAACGTCATAACATTGATATCAATGCATTTTATGTCAGTGAGAAAAACATGGCGGATCGCTTTAAACGCCACATTAAAAACCGTATGGATAAAGAGGCGTATTTTCAGCGCCAAGACGGTAATGTGAAGATGACGGTGGGAGAGCACGAGTTCGATATCATCAAGGAAAATAAACCGACCTGTGCGGCGGGCAATGCCGCGACGTTCAGGGCTATTCGGTATCGTATTTCCTCTAATAAAGTCTTCGATAATTACACGTCGCATATTGGCGTTTTTCCGCTGTGTTCACGCGTTAACGTACTTAACGGCTATCGCGCGGCCGCGACTTTTTACGATAACTTTTCCTTGCCTTCCTTACTGGTTTTCTTCGGCAAATCCTGTTTTGAATGACATTTTTTGTGCCAGCTGGCTATGTGTCGCTGCATAGCCATGATGGTCGAGCATTATCATGAAAATTTCACACCTGTATTGGCCAGTCACTTTCTTCTCCACGGCATTCGGCGCCGGGATTTTCTTTTTGCCTCAGGCGGTGGGGCCGGGCGTGCTGGGGATGAAGGCGTTCATGCTGTTTATCGTCATCGCCATGTCGGTATCGATGATGGCGCACTATCTTTTTTTCAAATTCATCATCTCGCACCCGCAGAAAGATTTCCTGGCGGCATCGTCGACGTTTATCGGTGAGCGGGCGGCGGCAATCGTCTGTGTGCTGTTTATTCTGTCGATGATCATTATCGTGCTGATAAATTTCATCACCCTGGTTAACGTGGTCGCGTCTTTTCTCCACGATGGATTTTGGGTTCGGGGCGGTGTTTCGCTGTTGCTGAGTGCGGCGCTGTCGGCCGCATGGCTGGCATTTAGCCAGCGAATCGAGCACTTGATCTCCAGAATGGCACTGGTTTCTATCGTGCTGGTGGCGATCCTTACGCTGTTTTTCCTGTTACAACCTGCAGGGGCTCAGCGGGCGCCTGCGCCGCCGAACATTTCATTGCAAACGTTGGTGCTGCTGCCTATTTTTCTTTTTACGTTTAACTTTACCCCGTGTATCCAGCGGTTTGCGCAAAGTGCCGTGCGGCCGCAGGCGCGCAGTATTCTGTTCGGCAAGATACTGATCCTGGCGTTTATCGCCATGATCGTTATCGCTATCAGTCGCTTGCTGACGTTGGATGATATCTCGATCATTAACGGCCGCAATGTGGATTCGCTGTTTTATACCGCAGGTTTGACCGGTAACTCGATGGCGTGGTTAGGCGCAGCCCTGCTGCTGTGCTTGCTCACCGGCGGCGCTTATATCGGCACCTTGACCGGGGTCATCGACGGTATTACGTCCTTCGGCATGGCGGGAAAAAAAGGCATCATCGCGGGGAACATTGTTGTCTGTACGCTTATCGGCACGATTAATCCGAGCATCATCAAGATCATCTCAAGCTGGTCGATACCCGTTATCGTGATGACCGTCTTTTTCATCCCATCACTGTATTTTTTACAGCGGGGCGACGGCCGGCAAAAGATGGTGGGAATAGCGGTGCTGTGCTGCGGCATCGCGGTGATAGCGACGCTATTCGTGTAAAGCGGTACGTCTAAGCCAGAATCAGCGTATCGCCGGTGGCCGGCGCGATCCCTTCCGGCAGCCATAGCCGGCCCCAGGCGCCGGTACAGTGGCAGCCCATAATCTTTTCCGGCTGATGCTGGCGCAAAAAACGGCGGACGCGCCAGAGGGTACGCGGAGAAGCGCAACGCAGATGAAAACCGCCAATCAAGGCGTGGATCCGATCGATACCGGTGATTTTCTGGCAGTGGCGCACAATATTCACGATCCCGCGATGCCCGCAGCCGGTCACGATCACCAGACCGCGATTCGATTTGTAAATCAGCACCCCTTCGTCGATAACGTAATCCACCGCCGCGTTTTCCCCGGTAATCACCCCGTAGGCGCGCGGTGCGGGCACGGCGATTTCACCTGACCACATAAAGCGATCGCCGATCGCCAGCGGCTCGCGGCTGTAGTTCATGTTATGGCGCGAGTAGTCGATGTCCAAAGAGAGCTTTTTGATTTTGTGGGTGTGGCCCAGCACCTTCAGCGCCGCATAGCGTTCATCACCGATTTGGGGATGGCAGATGATGCGGCTGTTGTCCGGCAGCCAGGCGACGCCGCCGCAGTGGTCATAGTGGCCGTGGGAGAGCACCGTCGCGGTGATGCGGGAGAGATCGACGCCCATCAGCGCCGCATTGCGCAGGAAGCTGTCGTCGGGGCCGGTGTCGAACAGTATGGAGGTCGTCTCGTCTTCAATCAGCAGGCTTAACCCGGCCTTGGCCTGCAATAGCGGGTTGGCGCCGGCGGCGCGGCGGTTTTCCAGCAATACCTTGAGGGTTAACGCCATGTTGACTCGTTCCTGAGAAAGACACCTGACCGTCCAGTATATCGCGGGCAGTTGCGGCGGCGCTGTGAGCCAGCGCGCAGAGCGAGAGCGGGAAAGAAAAACGGCCGGAACAAGGGCTTATCCCGGCCGTGAAGGCCTCTGGCAGCGCGTTATTTACCGATACAGAAGCTGGAGAAAATGCGGCCCAGCAGGTCGTCGGAGGTGAATTCGCCGGTGATTTCGCTCAGGGCCAGCTGCGCCTGACGCAGTTCCTCGGCCAGCAGCTCGCCCGCGTAAGCGCTCACTAACTGTTCTTTGCCCTGCACCAGATGCTGCGCCGCCAGTTCCAGCGCCTGCAGGTGGCGACGGCGCGCCAGGAAGCCGCCTTCCATGTTGCTGGTGAAGCCCATGCTCTGTTTCAGATGATCGCGCAGCACATCGACGCCTTCGCCGGTGCGGGCCGACAGGCGAATAAGTGAGTGGTTATTCACTTCCGTCAGGCCCAGCGTTTCACCGGTGATGTCGGCTTTGTTGCGCACCACGGTGATCGGCAGCGTGCCCGGCAGGCGCGCCATAAACTCCGGCCAGATCTCCGCCGGCTCGGTGGCGGCGGTGGTGGTGCCGTCCACCATAAACAGCACCCTGTCAGCTTGTTCGATCTCGTTCCAGGCACGTTCGATGCCGATACGCTCCACTTCGTCGCTGGCGTCGCGCAGGCCGGCGGTGTCGATGATGTGTAGCGGCATGCCGTCGATATGGATATGTTCGCGCAAGACGTCGCGGGTGGTGCCGGCGATATCGGTGACGATCGCCGCCTCGCGCCCGGCCAACGCATTGAGCAGGCTGGATTTACCGGCGTTGGGGCGCCCGGCGATCACCACCTTCATCCCTTCGCGCAGCAGGCTGCCCTGGCGCGCTTCGCCGCGCACGCTGTCCAGATCCGCCATGACGTCGTTGAGCTGCGCCTCGATTTTACCGTCGGACAGGAAGTCGATTTCCTCGTCCGGGAAGTCGATCGCCGCCTCCACGTAGATTCGCAGGTGAGTGAGCGCTTCCACGAGCTGGTGGATGCGGGTGGAAAATGCGCCCTGCAGCGAGTTCATCGCCGAACGCGCCGCCTGCTCGGAGCTGGCGTCGATCAGATCGGCGATCGCTTCGGCCTGCGCCAGATCGAGTTTGTCGTTGAGAAACGCGCGCTCGGAGAACTCGCCCGGCCGCGCGATGCGCACGTCGGGCTGCGCCAGCACGCGCTTGAGCAGCAGATCGAGGATCACCGGCCCGCCGTGGCCCTGCAGTTCCAGCACGTCTTCGCCGGTAAAGGAGTTCGGCCCCGGAAACCACAGCGCGATGCCCTGATCGAGGGTGGCACCGGCGGCGTCGCGGAACGGCAGATAGTCAGCGTAGCGCGGCTTCGGCAGCTTGCCGAGCAACGCCTGGGCGACGTCTTTGGCCTTGCTTCCGGAAATGCGCAGAATGCCGACGCCGCCGCGTCCCGGCGGGGTGGCTTGGGCTACGATGGTATCGGTGGTGCTCATAACGGTTCTCTCTGACGATTAAGATGCAAAAAGGCGGTCTAATGACCGCCTTTGGTGTGACTGCAAGGGTCGGCGCGCCGAACCCCTACACTACGCTTAGCTTTTTTTCTTGTCGCGGCTGTGCAGACCGCGTTTTTCCAGACCACGGTAAATCAGCTGCTGCTGCAGGATGGTCACCAGGTTGCTGACGATGTAGTACAGCACCAGACCGGACGGGAACCACAGGAAGAACACTGTGAAGATCACCGGCATGAAGGTCATGATTTTCTGCTGCATCGGGTCAGTTACGGTGGTCGGCGACATCTTCTGAATGAAGAACATCGTCACGCCCATCAGGATTGGCAGGATGTAGTACGGGTCCTGCGCCGACAGGTCATGGATCCACAGGGCGAACGGCGCGTGGCGCAGTTCGACCGAACCCATCAGCATGTAGTACAGCGCCAGGAAGATCGGCATCTGAATGATCAGCGGCAGACAGCCGCCGAGCGGGTTCACTTTCTCCGCCTTGTACAGCGCCATCATCTCTTGGCTCATGCGCTGTTTGTCATCGCCGATGCGTTCGCGCATCGCCTGCAGCTTCGGCTGCAGCATGCGCATTTTCGCCATCGAGGTGTACTGCGCCTTGGTCAGCGGGTACATGATGCCGCGCACGATGAAGGTGATGATGATGATGGAGAAGCCCCAGTTACCGATAAAGCCGTGGATGAACTTCAGCAGTTTGAACAGCGGCTGGGAGATGAACCACAGCCAACCGTAATCCACGGTCAGATCCAGGTGTGGCGCTAGCTGAGCCATCTGGTCCTGCAGCTCCGGGCCGACCCACAGGGTCGCGTTCAGCTGTTGCTGAGCGCCCGGCTGCACCACGACCGGTGTAGATTTGAAGCCGATGGTGGACAGGTTGTCACCCGGTTTGGCGGTGTAGAAGGTGTTGTCACCCTTGGTCGCTGGCACCCACGCGGTGGCGAAGTACTGCTGCAGCATCGCAACCCAACCGTCTTTGGTGGTGACGCTCAGGTTTTCGTCTTTGTCGAACGCGTATTTCTGGTACTTGTCCTCGCTGGACGAGTACGCCGCGCCGCGGAAGGTGTGCAGCGCGAAGTTGCTGCTGCCGGTGTCACGGTGCTTAGGCAATTCGGTGGTCTGCTTCAGCTGGCCGAACAGGGTCAGCTCCAGCGGCGTCGCGCCTTTGTTGTCGATGCTGTAATCCACGCCGACCGCATAGTGGTTGCGTTTGAGCACGAAGGTCTTGGTGTAGATCGCGCCGTCTTTACCGGTGTAGGTCAGCGGGATGCGCAGCTCGTCCTGGCCTTCCGGCAGGGTGTAGCTGTCTTGCGCCGCCTGATACAGCGGGCGTTCGCCGTTGGCCGGGTTGTCCGGGCCGTTTTTACCGGTCAGGCCGCTTTGCGCCTGATAGACGAACGACGGGGTGGTTTCCAGCAGTTGGAACGGAGTCGATGAACCCAGAGTATCCGGGTAGGCCAACAGTTTAGCCTGCTCGATATCGCCACCACGGGTGTTGATGGTCAGTGACAGCACGTCGGTGTTCACGGTAATCAGCTTACCCTGACCACTGGCTGGCACGGCCTGGCTGGCGGCATCACCGGCTACTGCGTTCGAAGTCTGTTGCGTGGTCTGTGCGGCCGGCTGCGGAGCGTTGTCCGTTTGCCATGCCTGCCAGATCATGAAAGACACGAACAGCAGAGCGATGAGAAGAAGATTGCGTTGCGAATCCATCGTTAGTGTTCTCTGTTATCGTCGGTTTTTGGCGGCACCGGATCATCGCCACCTGGGTTCAAAGGGTGGCATTTTAATACGCGTTTCAATGCTAACCAACTGCCTTTTATCATGCCAAACCTGCTTAATGCCTCAATTGCGTAATGAGAGCATGTCGGCTGGAAGCGACAACGAGGCCCTAGCAGCGGGCTGATGACGAGCTGATAGGCCCGCACCAGCCCGATCAGGATGCGGGAGCCTGGCGACAGTGGCGACGCCATAATTTATCCAAAGCTTCCGTCAGCGCGCGGTTATCCAAATCCGCTATCCCCTTTTTGGCCACCACGACAAAATCCATCGCCGGTAATTCGTGCTGGCGCAGGCGGAAGCTTTCGCGGGTTAGGCGTTTGATCCGATTACGCTCGTGCGCGCGTTTGACGTGTTTTTTGGCGACGGTAAGACCGATGCGGGGATGCCCCAGCTGGTTCAGGCGGCCGAGGATGGTGATTTGCGGCGTGCCAGCCCGTTGTGGCTGCTGGAAGACGAAAGTGAAATGAGTGGGAGTTAACAAACGTAACTCCCTGGGAAAAGCGAGCTTAACCACTCAGCGGGTTAGCTTTATTACTTAGAAACAGTCAGACGAGCACGGCCTTTCGCACGACGGCGGGCCAGAACTTGACGACCATTTTTGGTGGCCATACGAGCACGGAAACCGTGGCTACGGTTGCGCTTCAATACGGACGGTTGGAAAGTGCGTTTCATAGCGATTTCTACCTAAACTTAAAATAATTACTGATCAGTAAACGCGTTTGGCTACTCGGCGTGAAGATGACCGACGCCTCAATCGCAATACATAAAGAAGCGGGATTGTAATAATTGTACAGTCCTGAGTCAATTCGCATCGCGCCAGCCTACCTGGTTGTCTGCCAATAACGGAACAAAATCCGCTCTTGGCCCGTGGTCACCGCAGAATCCTGTCTGGCTAATGACGCACCATAAGGAACCAGGTATCACACGTAGGGCGAAGATTATACGGACTCGGGGTGAAATCGCAAGGATCCCCTTGAGATCCTTTGCGCGCGATCCCAGGATCCGACGTGGATAACAGGGTATAACCGGTTGACAATGTAAAAAACGCGGCGCAGCGGCCGGGATCTGCGCGGTCATTCGGCGCTGGCGGCGAAAAGATCGCCGCCGGCCGCGGCCTGTGGATAAAATGGATCTAATCTGTGAGGAAGGGGAGGATCTCTTGCTCGGATTGCGCTATGATCCGTCATTCCGATCGCGATCCCTCATGCCGGGATCGTGAGGGACACAAACCGTGAAAGGCGGTTCGCATCCCCCACAGGCAAACAGCCGATGCCGGGTATGTGTCAAAAATCATGAGTTATAAAAAAGTTGCCCGTTTCTTTTCTTTATTGATCTTGTTCGAGTGGAGTCCGCCGTGTCACTTTCGCTTTGGCAGCAGTGTCTTGCCCGATTGCAGGATGAGTTACCTGCCACAGAATTTAGTATGTGGATTCGCCCATTGCAGGCGGAACTGAGTGACAACACCCTGGCGCTGTACGCGCCTAACCGTTTTGTGCTGGATTGGGTTCGCGATAAGTACTTAAACAACATCAATGGTCTGCTGAATGATTTCTGCGGCACGGATGCGCCTTTGCTGCGTTTTGAAGTCGGCAGCAAGCCGATCACGCAGGTGATCAGCCAGACCGTGACCGCCAGCGTCAGCAGCGCCCCTGCGGCTCCGGCGGCGCGCACGGCCGCGCCTTCGCGCCCGAGCTGGGACAACGCGGCGGCGCAGCCCGAGCTCTCTTACCGCTCCAACGTCAACCCTAAACACACCTTCGACAACTTCGTCGAGGGTAAGTCCAACCAGCTGGCGCGCGCGGCGGCTCGCCAGGTGGCGGACAATCCGGGCGGCGCCTACAACCCTTTGTTCCTGTATGGCGGCACCGGCCTGGGTAAAACTCACCTGCTGCACGCGGTCGGCAACGGCATCATGGCGCGCAAGGCCAACGCCAAAGTGGTCTACATGCACTCGGAACGCTTTGTGCAGGACATGGTCAAAGCGTTGCAGAACAATGCCATCGAAGAGTTTAAGCGCTACTACCGTTCGGTCGACGCGTTGCTGATCGATGACATCCAATTCTTTGCCAACAAGGAGCGTTCGCAGGAAGAGTTCTTCCATACCTTTAACGCCCTGTTGGAAGGCAATCAGCAGATCATCCTGACTTCGGATCGCTACCCTAAAGAGATCAACGGGGTGGAAGATCGTCTGAAGTCCCGCTTCGGCTGGGGGCTGACGGTGGCGATCGAGCCGCCGGAGCTGGAAACCCGCGTGGCGATCCTGATGAAAAAGGCCGACGAAAACGACATTCGCCTGCCGGGCGAAGTGGCGTTCTTCATCGCCAAGCGCCTGCGTTCCAACGTGCGTGAGCTCGAAGGGGCGCTGAACCGCGTGATCGCCAATGCCAACTTTACCGGCCGGGCCATCACCATCGATTTCGTGCGCGAAGCGCTGCGCGATCTGCTGGCGCTGCAGGAAAAGCTGGTCACCATCGACAATATCCAAAAGACGGTGGCGGAGTATTACAAGATTAAAGTCGCGGATTTGCTGTCCAAGCGGCGTTCGCGATCCGTTGCCCGCCCGCGCCAGATGGCGATGGCGCTGGCGAAGGAACTCACCAACCACAGCCTGCCGGAAATCGGCGATGCGTTTGGTGGCCGCGACCATACCACGGTGTTGCACGCCTGCCGGAAGATCGAGCAGTTGCGTGAGGAAAGTCACGACATCAAAGAAGATTTCTCCAATTTAATCAGAACATTATCTTCATAGCGCTATGAAATTTATCGTTGAACGTGAGCATCTGCTAAAACCGCTGCAACAGGTGAGCAGCCCGCTGGGCGGCCGCCCGACCTTGCCGATCCTGGGCAACCTGCTGCTGCAGGTGACGGAAGGCTCCCTGCTGCTGACCGGCACCGATCTGGAGATGGAGATGGTGGCGCGCGTCGCCCTGTCCCAGCCGCACGAGCCGGGCGCGACGACTGTGCCCGCGCGCAAATTCTTTGATATCTGCCGTGGCCTGCCGGAAGGGGCGGAGATTGCCGTCACGCTGGAGAGCGAGCGCATGTTGGTGCGGTCCGGCCGCAGCCGCTTCTCGCTGTCCACGCTGCCCGCGGCGGACTTCCCGAACCTGGACGACTGGCAGAGCGAGGTGGAGTTCACCTTGCCGCAGGCGACGCTGAAGCGCCTGATCGAAGCCACCCAGTTCTCGATGGCCCATCAGGACGTGCGTTACTACCTGAACGGCATGCTGTTTGAAACCGAAGGCGAAGAGCTGCGCACCGTCGCGACCGACGGCCACCGCCTGGCGGTGTGCTCGATGCCGATCGGCCAGCAGCTGCCGTCGCATTCGGTGATCGTGCCGCGTAAAGGGGTGATGGAACTGGTGCGTCTGCTGGACGGCGGCGATTCGCTGCTGCAGCTGCAGATCGGCAGCAACAACATCCGCGCCCACGTTGGCGATTTCATCTTCACGTCCAAGCTGGTTGACGGCCGTTTCCCGGACTATCGCCGCGTCTTGCCGAAGAATCCGGACAAAACGCTGGAAGCCGGCTGCGATCTGCTCAAGCAGGCGTTTGCCCGCGCGGCCATTCTCTCGAACGAGAAATTCCGCGGCGTGCGGCTGTACGTCAGCCAGAACCAGCTGAAGATCACCGCCAACAACCCGGAGCAGGAAGAGGCGGAAGAGATCCTCGACGTCAGCTACGACGGCGCGGAGATGGAGATCGGTTTCAACGTCAGCTACGTGCTGGACGTGTTGAACGCGCTCAAGTGTGAAGACGTGCGCCTGCTGTTGACCGACTCGGTCTCCAGCGTGCAGATCGAAGACGGCGCCAGCCAGGCGGCGGCCTACGTTGTCATGCCAATGCGGTTGTAGTCTCGTTACCTTGAATTACAGCACCGTCATCGGTAAAGAGATTGCATGGCTCTGACGCGTTTATTGATTAAAGATTTCCGCAATATCGAGGCGGCGGATTTGGCGCTGGCGCCGGGATTCAACTTCCTGGTCGGCGCCAACGGCAGCGGCAAGACCAGCGTGCTGGAGGCGGTGTATACGCTCGGCCATGGCCGCGCCTTTCGCAGCCTGCAGGCTGGTCGGGTCATTCGCCACGACCAACCGGAGTTCGTGCTGCACGGCCGCATCGAAGGCGCGGAGCGCGAGCTGTCGGTAGGATTGAGCAAGAGCCGTCAGGGTGACAGCAAAGTACGCATCGATGGCAGCGACGGCCACAAGGTGGCCGAGCTGGCGCAGCTGCTGCCCATGCAGCTGATCACCCCCGAAGGTTTTACCCTGCTGAACGGCGGGCCGAAATTCCGGCGCGCCTTCCTGGACTGGGGCTGTTTTCATAACGAACCCGGTTTTTTCACCGCCTGGAGCAACCTGAAACGGTTACTGAAGCAGCGCAATGCCGCGCTGCGCCAGGTGAGTCGCTATGCGCAGATCCGCGCCTGGGATCAGGAACTGATCCCGCTCGCGGAGCGCATCAGCGAATGGCGGGCGGAATACAGCGACGCGATCGCCGCGGATATCACCGCGACCTGCGCGCAGTTTCTGCCTGAGTTTGCCCTGAGCTTCTCCTTCCAGCGCGGCTGGGACAAAGAGAGCGACTACGGCGAGCTGCTGGAGCGCCAGTTTGAGCGCGACAGGGCGTTGACCTATACCGCGGTGGGGCCGCATAAAGCGGACTTTCGCATTCGTGCCGACGGCACGCCGGTAGAGGATTTGTTATCGCGCGGTCAGCTCAAGCTGCTGATGTGCGCGTTGCGCTTGGCGCAGGGTGAGTTTCTCACCCGGCAGAGCGGGCGGCGTTGCCTGTATCTGATTGATGATTTTGCCTCCGAGCTGGACACCGGCCGTCGCCGGTTGCTGGCCGATCGCCTGAAAGCCACCCAGGCCCAGGTTTTTGTCAGCGCGGTCAGCGCTGAACAAGTGACCGACATGGCCGGTGAAAAGGGCAAGATGTTCCGCGTGGAACAGGGTAAAATAGAGGTTCAACCACAGGACTAAAATGAGCGAGAAACGTTGATGTCGAATTCTTATGACTCCTCAAGTATCAAGGTATTAAAAGGGCTGGATGCGGTGCGCAAGCGCCCGGGCATGTATATCGGCGATACCGATGACGGCACCGGTCTGCACCACATGGTATTCGAGGTTGTGGACAACGCTATCGACGAAGCGCTCGCGGGCCACTGTAGTGACATTCAGGTCACCATCCATGCCGACAACTCGGTATCGGTACAGGATGACGGCCGCGGCATTCCGACCGGCATTCACCCGGAAGAAGGGGTTTCAGCCGCAGAGGTCATCATGACCGTGCTGCACGCCGGCGGTAAATTCGACGACAACTCCTATAAAGTTTCCGGCGGCCTGCACGGCGTGGGCGTCTCGGTGGTTAACGCCCTGTCGGAGAAACTGGAGCTGGTGATCCGCCGCGAAGGCAAAGTGCACGAACAAACTTACAGCCACGGCGAGCCGCAGGCGCCGCTGAACGTGGTGGGCGAAACCGAGCAGACCGGCACCATGGTGCGTTTCTGGCCGAGCCACCAGACCTTCACCAATGTGACCGAATTCGAGTACGACATTCTGGCCAAGCGTCTGCGCGAGCTGTCCTTCCTCAACTCCGGCGTGTCCATCCGCCTGAAGGACAAGCGCACCGACCGTGAAGACCACTTCCATTACGAAGGCGGCATCAAGGCGTTTGTCGAGTACCTGAACAAGAACAAAACCCCGATCCACCCGAACGTGTTCTACTTCTCGACCGTGAAAGACGATATCGGCGTGGAAGTGGCGCTGCAGTGGAACGACGGTTTCCAGGAAAACATCTACTGCTTCACCAACAACATTCCGCAGCGCGACGGCGGCACGCACCTGGTCGGTTTCCGTACCGCGATGACCCGTACGCTGAACAGCTACATGGAGAAGGAAGGCTACAGCAAGAAGGCCAAGGTCAGCGCCACCGGCGATGATGCGCGTGAAGGCCTGATCGCCGTGGTGTCGGTGAAGGTGCCGGATCCGAAGTTCTCCTCTCAGACCAAGGACAAGCTGGTCTCTTCCGAGGTGAAAACCGCGGTTGAAACGCTGATGAACGAGAAGCTGGTGGATTACCTGATGGAGAATCCGGGCGACGCGAAAATCGTGGTCGGCAAAATCATCGACGCGGCGCGCGCGCGCGAAGCGGCGCGTAAAGCGCGTGAGATGACCCGCCGCAAAGGCGCGCTGGATCTGGCCGGCCTGCCGGGCAAGCTGGCGGACTGCCAGGAACGCGATCCGGCGCTGTCCGAACTGTACCTGGTGGAAGGGGACTCCGCGGGCGGCTCTGCCAAGCAGGGGCGCAACCGCAAGAATCAGGCTATCTTGCCGCTGAAGGGGAAAATCCTCAACGTCGAGAAAGCGCGTTTCGACAAAATGCTCTCTTCGCAGGAAGTGGCGACGCTGATCACCGCGCTGGGTTGCGGCATCGGCCGCGACGAGTACAGCCCGGACAAGCTGCGTTATCACAGCATCATCATCATGACCGATGCCGACGTCGACGGTTCGCACATCCGTACGCTGCTGTTGACCTTCTTCTACCGCCAGATGCCGGAAATCATCGAGCGTGGCCACGTGTTCATCGCACAGCCGCCGCTGTACAAGGTGAAGAAAGGCAAGCAGGAACAGTACATCAAAGATGACGAGGCGATGGATCAGTACCAGATCGCCATCGCGATGGACGGCGCTACGCTGCACACCAACGCCAGCGCACCGGCGCTCGGCGGCGAGCAGTTGGAAAAACTGGTGGCCGAGCACTACGGTGTGCAGAAGCTGATCGGCCGCATGGAGCGCCGCTACCCGCGCGCGCTGCTGAACAGCCTGATCTATCAGCCGACGCTGAACGAAGGCGATCTCAGCGATGAAGCCAAGGTGAAGACCTGGATCGCGTCGCTGGTGCAGGCGCTGAACGACAAAGAGCAGCACGGCAGCAGCTATGACTTCGTGATCTTCGAGAACCGCGAACGCCAGATGTTCGAGCCGGCGCTGCGCATCCGCACCCACGGCGTGGATACCGACTACAAGCTGGACTTCGACTTCATCCACGGCGGTGAATACCGCAAGATCTGCCAGCTGGGCGAGCAGCTGCGCGGGCTGATCGAAGAGGGCGCGTTCATCGAGCGCGGCGAACGCCGTCAGCCGGTAGACAGCTTCGAGCAGGCGCTGGAGTGGCTGGTGAAAGAGTCGCGCCGCGGCCTGTCGGTGCAGCGTTATAAAGGTCTGGGCGAGATGAACCCGGAGCAGCTGTGGGAAACCACCATGGATCCGGAAAGCCGCCGCATGCTGCGCGTGACCGTCAAGGACGCCATCGCTGCCGATCAGCTGTTCACCACGCTGATGGGCGATGCGGTTGAGCCGCGCCGCGCCTTTATCGAAGAAAACGCCCTGAAAGCGGCGAACATCGATATCTGATGCGTTAATGGCTGTAAAAATCCGCGCCGGGCGACCCGCGCGGATTTTTTTACGCCTTTTTTGGCGCTGACAGCCGAGGCTGAAACGCGTTAGCATGAATAAAAACCACTGGGAGAAGCGTTGAATGGCTATTGAACTGATTGCGATCGACATGGACGGCACGTTGCTGGATCCGCAGCATCAAATCACGCCGGCGGTAAAGCAGGCTATCGCGGCGGCGCGGCGCAAAGGGGTGCACGTGGTGCTGGCCACCGGGCGGCCTTATGTCGGCGTGCAGGACTATCTGCGCCAGTTGGACATTCAGGGCCCCGGCGATTTCTGTATCACCTATAACGGCGCGCTGGTGCTGCGTGCGGTCGACGGCGCCTGCATTCTGCAAGAAACGCTGGGCTTTGAGGATTATCTGCATTTCGAGCAGATGGCGCGCGAGTTCGGCGTTCACTTCCAGGCGTTTGATTTCGATACCCTGTATACCCCGAACAAGGACATCGGCAAGTACACCATACACGAGGCGGAAATGACCGGCATTCCGCTGAAATACCGCAGCGTGGAAGAGATGGATCGCCAGATGCGTTTCCCTAAAGTGATGATGATCGACGAGCCGGAGCTGCTGGACCGCGCTATCGCGCGCATCCCGGAAGAAACGCGCGCGCGTTACACTATCTTGAAAAGTGCGCCTTACTACCTTGAGATCTTGCACAAGAACGTCGATAAGGGCGCCGGGGTGAAAATGCTGGCCGAGCACCTCGGCGTGGCGCGGGAAAACATCATGACGCTGGGGGATCAGGCTAACGATACGGCGATGATCGAATATGCCGGCGTCGGCGTGGCGATGGGCAACGCCATTCCCGAGCTGAAAGCGGTGGCGCAGTTTGTCACCAGCGCCAATACCGAAGACGGCGTGGCGCGCGCTATCGAGAAGTTCGTGCTCAACGCCTGAGAAAACGGGGCGCTGCGGCGCCCCTTTATACTTTCGCCAACACCCCTTTGGCGATCTGCAGATCCTGAATCGCCAAGCCGGTGAGATCGGCGATGGTGATGTGCTGCGGCTCGCGTCGTACCCGCCCTCCCTGCGCCAATGCGGCGCCCATTTCGACGATCGGCGTTGAAGTCAGTTTGTTCTGCCGATAAGCCGTCGCGATCTCGCCATAGTCTGTGCACTGAGCCAGCGCATCGACCAACAGCGCGTCCGCGCGGGCCACCAGCTCGGTCGCCAGCTCCTGCTTACCGGGCGCGTCGGCACCCACCGCGGTAATGTGCGTGCCGGGCCGAATATCCGCCGCCTGCAAAATCGGTTCGCGGCTGGGCGTGGTGGTGACGATCAGCTGACAGTGTGCCGCCAGCTCCGCCGCATCCTGCGTAACCCGCACCCGAAACCCCTCGGCCTCGACATCGCGGCGATACGCCGCCAGCGCCTGTTCGTTGCGGCCCCACACCCATACCTCGCGGCAATCGGTCACCGGTTTCAGACATTGCAGTTGCAGCCGCGCCTGCAGGCCGGTGCCGACCATGCCGATCGCCTGAATATGCGGCGGCGCGCACAGCTCGGCGACGATGCGGCCGGCCAGGGCGGTGCGCAGCGCGGTCAGCCAACCTTCATCTTGCAGCAGCGCCTGCGGCTCGCCGGTCTGGGCGGAGAACGCCATCATCAGCCCCTGATTGCTCGGCAGGCCGTGTTCGGCATTGCGATAGAAACCGGTAGAGATCTTGACCACGAACAGTTCGTCGCCTTCCAACCAGGCGGATTTGATACAGCAGTCGCCGGCGGTCTGCTCGAACAGGAAATGCTGCGCCGGCGGCTGTTGCACCCGCTGTTGCGAGTAGGCGATAAAACCCTGCTTCAGCAGCGGCGTTATGGCCTCGGCGTCGAACGCGGCGAGAATTTGCTGCCGATTAAGGATGCGCATCGGCGATGGCCTTGAGGTATTTCTCCAGCACGATGTTTTTACCGCACAGCACCACCGCCACCTTTTTACCTCGGTATTCCGGCGCCAGTTTGATCGCCGCCGCCAGCGCTACGCCTGCTGCGCCTTCGATAATCCAGCGATCGCTGGCGGCGATCCGGCGCATCGCGTGTTTAATCTCCGCCTCGCTGACCAGCACTTTGCGGTCAATCAGCTGCTGGCACAGCGGGAAGGTCACGGCGCCTGGCTCGACGCCGCCGGCGGTGCCGTCGGACAGGGTTTCTTGTTCTTCCACCGGGAAGATATGGCCGGCTTCCAACGCGCTGTACAGGCTGGTGGCGTTTTCCGGCCAGCAGGCGATAAGCTGCGTGTTTGGCGACAGTTGCCGCAGAACGGTGCCGATGCCGGCGATATAGCCACCGCCGCCGACCGCCACGAACACCGCGTCAAGATCGGCGAGTTGTTCAACCAGCTCCATGCCGCAGGTGCCCTGGCCGGCAATGACCTGCTCGTCGTTATACGGCGAGATGTAGGTTTTCCCCTGTTCGCGTGCGGCTTGTTCCCCTGCCAGTTCGGCGTTCAGCGCGTCGCCCGGCACCAATTCCACGGTGCCGCCCAACGCGCGAATGGTGTCGAGCTTGATGCTCGCCGCCGTCTCCGGCGCATAAACCGTGACGCCAACGCCCATCCGTTGCCCCGCCAGGGCGACAGCCTGGCCGTGGTTGCCGGTTGAGGCGGCGATCACGCCGCGCCGGCGTTGTGCGTTATCCAACAGCCGCAGCTTGTTGCTGGCGCCGCGAAATTTAAAGGAACCGGTGTGCTGCAGGTGGTCGCATTTCAGATACAGCTCGCAGCCCAATTGCTGAGAAAGCAGCACGCTGCGCTCCAGCGGCGTGACCCGCACCTGAGGGCGCAGTTGCTGATGAGCGGAAACAATGGCATCGAAGAGGGGGTTCATACCGGCTCCAGAAGATTTATTTGGACTTAAAAATCCAGTTTGTACTTTTTTGTATTGATTGTAAACCCCGCGGCCCGACCTTCGGGCACACCGATCAGAAAACGGCAACGGTCGGCGAGAGCATTGCCGTTTTCGGTGAAAATAATCATAAACCTGTCGTTTAGCGGCACGATTTTTTATTTATTTGCGTTAAGTAAGGCGCTGCCGCTGCCTTATTCTTATAAGGGAAGTGAGAATGAAAAAATAGCGTTTGCATCACCCACCTCTATTACATTGGCGCCGTTGAGTCTCGCCGGCAGGAATTCGATCGCCTGGTCGGCCGCTTATTTTCTGCCGACGCCGTCGATCGGCTTAAATGATAAGACGCTGGAAAATAATTGCGTGATTTCGAATCGAAAAATCCTCCCGCCTCACCCTCACAGGCCATATGAAACGCTGCGGGCGATCCGGTAAGATGACGGCTCAGTGCCAGCATGTGCAGGAGAGCCGCCATGAGCCATCGGGAAAAACAACTGACTTTCGACCCTCGTGGGCATCAGTTAACCAATATCAACGTCTGGACGCCGGACAGTCAATGGCTGGCTTATGACGTGCGCCCGCGCGGCTCCTCTTTCACCGGCCTCAGTATCGAGCGTGTCAACGTCGCCAGCGGTGCAGTGGAGGTGGTTTATCGCGCCCAGCACGGCGCCCACGTCGGCGTGGTCACGGTCAGCCCCGATGCGCCGGCGCGCTATGCCTTTATTCACGGACCTGAGCACCCGGACAGCGCCTGGCAGTATGATTTTCACCACCGCCGCGGGGTGATCGTCAGCGAACCGGATCGCGAGTTGGCCATTACCCTCGACGCGCTGGATATCACCGCGCCCTATACCCCCGGCGCGCTGCGCGGCGGCAGCCACGTGCACGTTTTCAGTCCGGACGGCAGCCGCCTCAGCTTTACCTATAACGATCATGTGATGCATGAACGCGATCCGGCGCGCGATCTGCGCAACGTCGGCGTGGCCGTGCCGCTGCACGGGGTTAATCCGCCAAAACAGCACCCGCGCGAGTACGACGGCAGCCACTATTGCGTGTTGGTCAGCGAGACGGTGCCGCAGCCGCAGCCGGGCAGCGATCAGATCAATCGCGCTTACGAAGAAGGCTGGATCGGCCGCGAAGGCTACCGTAAGGCCGACGGCAGCCGGCAGCGCTGGGCGCTGGCATTTATCGGCGATACGTTGTCCGCCGCCGGAGAGAAGCTGTCTGAGGTGTTTATCGTCGATCTGCCGGAGAACGACGTCGACTACGCCCGGGCGGGCGCTCTGCCGCTGCAGGGGACGGAAAGCGAGCTGCCGGCGCCGCCGCTTGGCGTCAGGCAGCGGCGGGTAACCTTTACCGGGGATCGCCGTTTTCCTGGCGTGGCTGGTGCGCCGCGCCACTGGTTGCGCAGTTCGCCGGACGGCAGCCAGATAGCTTTTCTGATGAAGGACGACGGCGGCGTGGTGCAGCTGTGGACGGTGTCGCCTAACGGTGGCGAGCCGCGCCAGGTGAGCCGCAGCGAGCATGACATCCAGTCGGCGTTCAGCTGGCACCCGCAGGGCGGGACGATAGCCCTGGTGTGCGACAACAGCGTGATGCTGTGCGAGGTGGCCAGCGGTCGCCTGCAGCGTTTGACGCAGCGCAGCGTGCAGCCGCCGTCGGGGGATGCCGTGGTGTTCTCGCCGGATGGCAAGAAAGTGGCGTTTATGCGCGAGATAGCGGGGTTCAACCAGATCTTCGTGGTTGAGGCGTAAGGCGGGCCTGATGACCCGCTGCGTGCGCGATTAGTGCGTGGCGGTGCTGTCGTCGCCCTGGCCGGGATTGCCGGTCGCCGCCAAATTCTGCTGCTCGCTGCGCAGGATACGCGCTTTTGGCGAGTCTGCGGTGGCGTCGTTGCCGGATCGCAGATAGTCGTAAGGCAGCAGCACGGTATCCATCACCGCGGAGAACGGCAGATCCAGCGCCACCAGCGGCATCATCGCCCAGCTGGTGTTGTCGTCCTTCAGCATGTCCACGCTGGCGCGGGTGCCGGGATAGTAACCCTGATTCGGGCCGGTATGGCTCATCACGCTGGAGCAACCGCTGGTCGCCAACAACATGCAGCCCGTCGCTATCGCTTTCATCATCGTCATTAATCCATCCTGCAGGGTTGCTGTTCCCCTAAATTAAGCTGATTTATAACATCCTGTTGCTGCTTTAAAAGAAGCAAAATCCCGCTCTGTGGCGGCTCTCTCACTTTAGTGTAAGTGGTAAAAAAAACTTTTACCTTATTGGTGCAAATTTTTTTGATCCTCGCCTGTTGAATTGATGAAAGCAACCCCCATTTTATCATCAGAGCCGAATTGAGAATTCGCCGTAAGGGAATTCTGGCTTAATTAGCCTGTCCAGAGTGGAAGGCGTATTTATTTCAACCTCGCTGAAGTGCCTTAGGAGGCTGTTTTATGCGTAATTTTGATCTTTCCCCGCTATACCGTTCCGCCATTGGTTTCGATCGCCTGTTCAACGCGCTGGAGGCTGGCCAGAGTCAGGGCAACGGCGGTTATCCCCCTTATAATGTCGAGCTGGTGGATGAAAATCATTATCGGATCGCCATCGCGGTAGCCGGGTTTGCCGAGCAGGAGCTGGAGATCACCACGCAGGACAATCTGCTGATCGTGCGCGGGGCGCACAACAATGAACCGGCAGAAAAAACCTATTTATACCAGGGCATCGCCGAGCGTAATTTCGAGCGTAAATTCCAGCTGGCCGAACATATTCAAATTAAAGGCGCCAAACTGGAGAATGGCCTGTTGTATATCGACATGCAACGCATCGTGCCGGAAACATTAAAACCGCGCCGCATCGAAATTAAATAAATTTCCGTTTCGCCGGCAGGTACGCTGCCGGTAAATATGAAGTCATGATTAGCCTGCCGTCAGGGGGCTGAATAAACACATCTCGCTTAATGAAAGGAGTTGTTCCTATGCGTAATTACGATTTATCCCCGCTTCTGCGTCAGTGGATTGGTTTTGATAAATTGGCCAGTTCAATGGGCGGCCAGGAACCCCAGGGGTTCCCGCCGTATAACATCGAGAAAAGTGACGACAATCACTACCGCATTTCTTTGGCGCTGGCCGGTTTCCGGCAGAGCGAACTGAATATTGAAGTGGAAGGGCCGCGGCTGACCGTCAGCGGTAAACCCACGCCGCCGGAAAAACAGGTCGAGTACCTGCATCAGGGGCTGGTGTGCAAAGAGTTCCAGTTGACCTTCACCCTGGCGGAACACCTGCAGGTGTCCGAGGCCAAATTTGAAAATGGCCTGTTGCACATCGATCTGGTGCGTCAGGTGCCGGAAGCCTTGCAGCCTCAGCGCATCGCCATCGGCGCGACGCCGGAGCTGGAAGCGAAATAACCGGCTGAAAAACGGTCATCATCATGCGGGGGAGATCCAAACGGATCTCCCCCGTTGCGTTATGTGGCGCACGCCACAGTCCCCCCGTCTGCCCGATGCCATAATCCTTGTTAATTGTGTGTCTTTGGCCGCAAATCCCATGTTCAACTTTGGCAAGGATGTGACCTATGAGCGATATCGCCCTGACCGTCAGCATGTTGGCGTTGGCGGCCGTCATTGGGCTGTGGATGGGGAACTGGAAGCTGTATGGCGTCGGGTTGGGCATTGGCGGCGTGCTGTTCGGCGGTATCCTGGTCGGCCACTTTGCCCAGAGCGGGCAAATCAGCCTGAATGGGGACATGCTGCACTTTATCCAGGAGTTTGGCCTGATCCTGTTCGTCTACACCATCGGCATCCAGGTCGGCCCCGGTTTCTTCTCTTCGCTGCGCGTCTCCGGTCTGCGGCTCAACGCCTTCGCGGTGCTGCTGGTGCTGACCGGCGGCGTCGTGGCGGCGGCGGTACACAAGCTGTTCGACGTGCCGCTGCCGATCATCCTCGGCGTGTTCTCCGGTGCGGTCACCAACACCCCGGCGCTGGGCGCCGGTCAACAAATCCTGACCGATCTCGGTTCCGATCCGGCGCTGGTGGACGGCATGGGGATGGGTTACGCCATGGCCTATCCGTTCGGCATATGCGGCATCCTGCTGGTGATGTGGCTGATCCGGCTGATTTTCCGCATCAACATCGAGCGTGAGGCTCAGGCGTTTGAAAGCAGCCTGGGCAATCAGCGCGAGTTGCTGCACGCCATCAACGTGGCGGTGCGCAACCCCAATCTGCAGGGCATGGCGATCAAAAGCGTGCCGCTGCTCAACGGTGAAGCGATCGTCTGTTCGCGCCTCAAGCGCGGGGAGCTGTTGATGGTGCCGGCGCCGCACGAGCGGCTGGAGCTTGGCGACTACCTGCACCTGGTGGGCAAACGCGAAGATCTGGAGAACGCCCGGTTGGTGATCGGCGAAGAGGTGGATGCCTCGCTGTCGACGCGCGGCACTGCGCTGCAGGTGGTGAGGGCGGTGGTGACCAACGAGCAGGTGCTGGGGAAAAAAATCCGCGATCTGAACCTGAAGCAGAAATATGACGTGGTGATTTCACGCCTCAACCGCGCCGGCGTGGAGCTGGTGGCCGGCAGCAACGTCACGCTGCAGTTTGGCGACATTCTCAACCTAGTCGGTCGGCCGGAGGCCATCGACGCGGTGACGGCGATTGTCGGCAACGCCCAACAAAAACTGCAGCAGGTGCAGATGCTGCCGGTGTTTATCGGTATCGGCCTCGGGGTATTGCTCGGTTCTATTCCGCTGTTCGTGCCCGGCTTCCCGGCGGCATTGCGGCTGGGGCTGGCCGGCGGGCCGCTGGTGGCGGCGCTGATCCTGGGGCGCATCGGCAGCATCGGCAAGCTGTACTGGTTTATGCCGCCGAGCGCCAACCTGGCGCTGCGCGAACTGGGCATCGTGCTGTTTCTGGCGGTGGTCGGTTTGAAATCGGGCGGCAACTTCATCGATACGTTGTTGCACGGCGAGGGGCTGACGTGGGTCGGGTACGGCGCCTTGATCACCGCGATTCCGCTGCTGAGCGTCGGTATTCTGGCGCGCACGGTGGGTAAAATGAATTACCTGACGCTGTCCGGCATGTTGGCGGGATCGATGACCGATCCGCCGGCGCTGGCGTTCGCCAACGGTCTGCATCCCACCAGCGGCGCCGCGGCGCTGTCTTACGCCACCGTTTATCCGCTGGCGATGTTCCTGCGCATCATGTCGCCGCAGCTGCTGGCGGTGCTGTTCTGGACGCTATAGCGCTGCCCGTCTACAGCCGGTAAGGCATTAACACGCCGTTGTCAGTGCCAAAATCTTTGGGGTTGCGGGAGATGAGCGTCCGGAACCCCACCTGCGCGGTGGCCCAGATAATGGCGTCCGGCAGCTTCACATGCTGTGAGTGGCGCAGTTCTACGGCGCGTTCGGCAACTTCATCGGTAATAGGCAGCAGCAGGAATTGCCCTAAAAACTGGCGCGTTTTCAGCTCCAGCGCCGGCCCCTGCTTTTTGGCACCCACCATCACTTCCATCCAGGTGATGGCGCTAATAGCCGGATTGGTGTGGTATTCGGTCAAAACGTCTTTGGCTTGAGGAATGCCGTTGAGATAATCGATCAGAATATTGGTGTCGAATAACGCCCGTTGAGCCACCATTATTCCCACTCCTCGCGCTGACGATTTTCGTAGTCCACGCCATCTCCCATCGCCCCGGACCAGAGCCCGAAAGCATTGCTGGGATCTTCAACGTGGTTCTCCGTCAGATAGCGGGAGACGGCCTGACGGATGATTTCGGCCCGGGGAACGTGGCGGATATTTTTCAGATTGTCGAGCTGCCGCAGGTCTTCTTCAGGTAAATCGATCACGATGCGAGTCATCGCTAGCCCTCCAAAAAAAGATATACGATATATGTATCGTATATCTTTATCGGTCGATTTTCAATCAGCTGGCATTAGCCTTCCTGATGCGCGCGTTCGATCTCTTCTGCCAGGATCGCCACGCCGCGCTCGATTTTCTCCGGGTCGGGCACGTAGTTCATGCGCATGCACTGGTGAGTGTGCGGCCAGTCGTGCTCCAGCCCCGGGAAGAAGTAGTGGCCCGGCACCATCAGCACGCCGCGCTTTTTCAGGCGCTGATACAGCACCTCGGTAGTGATCGGCAGATCCTTGAACCACAGCCAGAGGAAGATGGCCCCTTCCGGTTTGTGGATCAGGCAGCGCTCCGGCGACAGGTAGCGGCGGATAATCTCGATGGTATGTTCGACGCGCTGTTTGTAAAACGGGCGAATCACCTCGTTTGACAGGCGCAGCAGATCGCCGCGCGCGATCATTTCTGTTGCCATCGCCGGCCCCATGCTGCCCGGCGACAGGCTGATGATGCCGTTCATGTTGGTCAGCGCGGTGATCACCTTCTCGTCGGCGATCACGATGCCGCAGCGCGAGCCCGGCAGGCCGAGTTTGGACAGGCTCATGCACAGGATGGTGTTCGGGTTCCACAGCGGCGTGGCGTCGCTGAAGATAATGCCGGGGAACGGCACGCCGTAGGCGTTGTCGATCACCAGCGGAATATCGCGCTGCTGCGCCAGCAGGTCGAGCTTCATCAGCTCTTCGTCGGTGATCACGTTGCCGGTCGGGTTGGTCGGCCGTGAAACGCAGATCATGCCGATGTCGTCGCCGATGGTGAGGTGTTCGAAATCAACGTGATATTTGAACTGGCCGTCCGGCAGCAGCTCGATGTTCGGTTTGGCGGAAACGAACAGCCCTTCGTCCAGCCCGGCATCGGCATAGCCGATATATTCCGGCGCCAATGGGAACAGCACGCGGCGGCGCGAACCGTCGGCGTAGCGGCCGGCGAACAGGTTGAACAAGTAGAAAAACGCGCTTTGGCTGCCGTTCGTCAGTGCAATATTCTGTGGTGAAATCTCCCAGCCGAGCTCGTCGCGCAGCAGATTGGCCAGCGCTTTCAGCAGCGCGTCCTTGCCTTGCGGGCCGTCGTAGTTGCACAACGCTTCGGTCAGTTTGCCCTGGTCGAGCATCTCCTGGCACAGCTGTTTGAAGTAGGCTTCCATCTCTGGGATCTGCGCCGGGTTGCCGCCGCCGAGCATGATGGCACCGGGGGTGCGCAGGCCTTCGTTCAGGTCGTCCATCAAACGGGTAATGCCCGCATAACGGGTAAATTTTTCGCCGAAAAGTGAGAAAGTCATAGGTGCAGCAGTACTGTTTTTTAGCAGGTAATCCCCCACCATACCGCCAGACAAATTCCTCTGCAATGCGGCCGACAAATCGACCAATGGGCAAAAGCTTCACTCATTAGCCGATTGTCAGCATATTACGCTGGATTATTGTGACCGTTCGCCGGCCCATACCACCATCACCTTATCGTCGCCGAGTCGACGGCTGAAGGCATAGTAGGCGGCGCGCGGCTGCGGGGTTTGCACGCCGCCACCGATCGCCGGGTGGCGAGCGCGGAACTGCCCCAACCGTTGCCAGTGGGCCAGCAGCGAGGCTTTTTCCCCCTGCAACTCAGGCCAGTTCATGTCGGAGCGGGTGCCTTGCAGCGGATCGGAACCGGTTGGGCCGAGCGGGCGGCCGCTTTCATCGCCGTAGTAAATCTGCACCGCCCCCGGCGCCAGCAACAGCAGGTTCGCCGCCCGCTGTTGGCGCACCTGCGAGCCTTTGGCGTCGCTGGCGAAGAACAGCCGGGTGTCATGTGAAGAGAGGTAGCTCAGCACGTTGAAATCCTGCAGCCGCTCGGCCATCTGCCGGTAGGTGGCATCGATGTCGGCAAAGCAGCCCAGCGCCTGCGACGCCTGGTCCTGGAAATCGAAGTTGATCATCGCGTCGAAGCCGTTTTGGTAATAGTCGCTTTTCATCACCCCGTGGCCCCAGGCCTCGCCGGTCATCCAAAACGGCGCGTCATCCAGCGCCTGCTGCGGATGCTCCGCTTTCCACGCCGCCAATGCCGCCGTGGCGCGCCGCTTCAACAGCGCCAGCGTCGGTTTTTCCACGTGTTTGGCGGTGTCGACGCGAAAACCGTCGATGCCGTAATCGCGTACCCACTGGCTGAGCCAGACGGTCAGGTAATCGCGGGTGGTTGCACCGGGCATGTCGCGAGCGGCGGTGTCGGGTTTGTGGCGATAAAACAGCGGCAGGCCGCTGGCGCCGGGCGCTTCGGTTTTGATGTCCGGCAGGAAGGCCAGCGACATCGTCAGGTCGTCATAGCCCGGCGCGTCATAGTCGCCGATGTCGGTGCGGATCCAGTTTTTCCCCCACCATGGGCGCCAGCCCGCCTTGTCGCTGAAATTGATGTAGTCGTTGAAGCTGTGCCAGTTTTGCCCTTGCCCGGGGCGCCAGTCGTTCCAGCTTTTCCCCAGGGTTTTCTCCACCTCTGCACCCTGCAGATACAGCGAGCCGAAGTGGAACGTTTGCATATCCGCCAGCGTGGCGTAGCCGACATGGTTCACCACCACGTCGAACAGAATGCGAATGCCGCGCTGATGGGCCTGCTCGACCAGCGTGCGCAGCTCCTGTTCGGTGCCCATGTTGGCGTCGAGGCGCGTCCAGTCCAGCGCGTAATAGCCGTGATAGGCGTAATGCGGGAAATCGCCTTGGGTGCCGCCGCCGACCCAGCCGTGGATCTGCTCCAGCGGTGAGCTGATCCACAAGGCGTTGACGCCGAGCTGCTGCAGATAATCCAGCTTCTGCGTCAGGCCGGCCAGATCGCCGCCGTGAAAGGTGCCTATTTCCTGCAGGCCGTCGCTGCGGCGCCCGTAGCTGTGGTCATTGGCCGGATTGCCGTTCTCAAAGCGATCGGTCAGCACGAAGTAGACCGTGGCGTTATGCCAACTGAACGCCGCCGGTTTCGCCGTGGCGGCGGATTCCAGCAGCAACAGGCCGCCGCTGGCGGCGGCGGGCTGCAGTGTGATTTTCCCCTGGCTCACCTGCGCCGTTTGGCCGGAATAGAAATCGCGCAGCGTTTCGCCTTCGGCGAAGGTGGAGGCGACGTCGACCGTGACCGGCTTGCCGTCCCAGCGCGGGCAGCTGCGCACGGCAACGGCGGCGCTTTCCGGCGCGCTGCTCAGGCTGAGCTGCAGCGTCGGCGTGCCGCTGCGGGTGTCGATGCGCACCTGATAATCGCCGGCGCGGAACTGCCGCCAGCTGGCCGGCGGATGGGCGCCGCAGGGCTGCAGCGACAGCGTTTGGTTAAGCTTCACCGCCTCGGCGGGCTGCCAGCAGTGGTTATCCTGATACAGCCGCAGCGGCAGCTGGCCTTTGGGCAGCGCGGCCTGGCTGGCGAACAGCCCGGCGGCAGTTTCGTCGAAGGCCGGGAAACCCGGCAGCGTCCAGCCGGCCAGCGCTGAAGGCGACAGCAGTATCAACAAGGGCAGGGGTAACAGTTTCATGGCTCTCCTTACGCGTGGCAGGAAGCGTTTTTTCCGCTGGGTAGCGCCCAGTGTGGCAAACGGTGAAAAAACGGCCTCCTCCCTGCGGTTTTTTTTCGGGGAGGAGAGGGAGGGCGGAGCGTTTTCGGATTGATTCGGCTTGGCTTTGCGCGTGCGCTGCGGCAGATTAAACGATGAACATCAAAGGAGGTTAGCTATGACGGACAAAAACTGGCGAGAAGAGATCGTTCAGGCAATTCAGGATGCCGAATTGCAGCACTTCGCCGAAGAACATCAGCTGCAGGCGCTTTTCGCGCCGCAGCAGGAAGAGCAACACGGCCGGTTATCCGCAGACCACCGGCCGCGCTGAGTTATTTCCGCAACAGCTGCGGATTGACGCAGTTTTCTTTCACCGTGCCGGTCAGCGCGGCGATCAAGTTATCCACCGCGCAGGCGGCCATGCCGTAGCGGGTTTCATGGGTGGCGGAGCCGATGTGCGGCAACGCCACCACGTTCGGCATGCTGAGCAGCGGCGAGTCGGCCGGCAGCGGTTCCTTCTCGAACACATCCAACCCGGCGGCGTGGATCACGCCGTTTTGCAGCGCTTCGATCAACGCCTGCTCATCCACCACCGGCCCGCGGCCGGCGTTGATCAAAATGCCGCTTTTCTTCATTTTCGCCAGCTGATCGCGGCCGATCAGATGGAAAGTTTGTTCGGTCAGCGGCAGCGTGATGCAAACGAAATCCGATTCGGCCAGCAGGGTATCCAGATCGCAGCGACGGGCGTTGAAGCGTTGCTCCGCCTCTTCGTGCGTGCGGCGGGCGTTGTACAGCACCGGCATGCCGAAGCCGAAGTGCGCGCGCTGCGCCAGCGCCAGGCCGATGCGGCCCATGCCGAGGATGCCGATGGTTTTGTGGTGCACGTCGACGCCGAACCAGTCCGGCCCGATGCTGCCGCGCCATTCGCCGGCCTTGACCCGTTCCGCCACTTCCACCACCCGGCGCGCCGTCGCCAGCACCAGGCTCATGATGGTGTCGGCGACGGTTTCGGTCAGCACCGTCGGGGTATGCATCAGCAGCACGTTATGGGCGTTGAGCGCCTCGACGTCGAAGTTGTCGTAGCCGACGGAAACGGTCGAGGCCGCGCGCAGTTTGGGCGCCTGCTGCAGGAAAGCTTCGTCAATTTTACCGCCGGAACCGATGATCCCTTCGGCCTGCTGCAGCGCCTGGCGCAGTTCGTCGCGGTTCTCCGGCTGCAGGCCGTTGAAGGCGTGCACGGTGAAGTGCTGTTCCAGACGTTCACGCAGATCGGCGGGCAGGCTTTTGTACAATACGATAGAAGGCTTCATCACGAACTCCAGCTGGGCCAAAGGGGGCATGGCGCCCCCCGGTTGGGTTAACAGAGAAAAAGTATAACCGGATCAAGCCAATTGTGGCTGGATCTCGTTGCGGGCGGGCTTGACGATCAGCGTCAGCACCACCGCCACCACCAGTGCGATGGCCATAAACATGTAAGAGGCCGCCGGGCTGCCGGTGGCGCCATTCAGGTAACCGACGAACCACGAACCGAAGAACGAACCCAGCGCGCCCATGCTGTTGATCAGCGCCATGGCGCCCCCGGCGACGTTTTTCGGCAGCATTTCCGGAATGATGGCGAAGAACGGCCCATAAGGGGCGTACATCGCGGCGCCGGCGACCACCAGCAGGCCGTAGGAGATCCAGAAGTGGTTGGTGCCGACGGCGTAAGAGCCGAAGAACGCCAGCGCGCCGATCAGCAGCAGCGGCCAGACGAACAGCTTGCGGTTTTGCATTTTGTCCGACGCCCAGGAGACGACGATCATGGCGATGGTTGCCGCCAGGTAAGGCACCGCCGACAGCCAGCCGGCTTCCACCATGCCCATCTGCATGCCGCTGCGCAGGATGGAAGGCAGCCACAGCACGAAGCCGTATACGCCGATGCTCCAGGCGAAGTACTGCACGCACAACAGGATCACGTTGCGTGAGCGGAAGGCTTCGCCGTAGTTGCGCACGGCCTTGATGCCTTTCTGTTCTTCGTCCAGCTGCTGTTGCAGCGCCTGTTTCTCATCGGCGCTCAACCAGCCGGCCTGCGCCGGTTTGTCTTTCGCCAGCACCCACCAGCAGAACGCCCAGATAACCGCCGGAATGCCCTCGATGATGAACATTTCGCGCCAGCCGAAGGCGTGGATCAGGTAGCCTGACACCACCGACATCCACAGCACCGTCACCGGGTTGCCGAGGATCAGGAAGGTATTGGCGCGTGACCGCTCCGATTTGGTGAACCAGTTGCTGATGTAGATCAGCATCGCCGGCATCACCGCCGCTTCCACTACGCCGAGGATAAAGCGGATGGCGGCCAACATCGGGATATTGCTCACCACGCCGGTCAGCGAGGCGCAACCGCCCCACAGGATCAGGCACCAGAAGATCAATTTTTTGACGCTGCGGCGTTCGGCGTAGATGGCGCCGGGAATTTGGAAGAAGAAATAACCGAGGAAAAACAGCGCGCCCAGCAGCGAGGCCATGCCCTTGGTGATGCCGAGATCTTCATTGATGCCGGCGGCGGAGGCGAAGCTGAAGTTGGCGCGATCGAGATAGGCCAGGCTGTAGGTGATAAACACGATGGGCATGATGTACCACCAGCGTTTGGCCGCGACAGTCGCTTTGTTCATGTTCAGTATCCTTCAGTGGTGTTGCATCCCCTTCGCCCGGATGCCAGAAGAAGGGGCAGATGCTCTCCCGACGCGTCCCGGTGTAGGGCCAGAGGCTGACGTCATGCGGAGAAGTCGTTTTTTTATTGTTATTCGGCCAGCGCCGCGCGGGTCGGCAGGCCTTCGCTGTCGCCGATGGCCTGGATCGCCAGCGAACCGATTTTGTTGCCGCGCTGCACCGCCTGTACCAGCGTTTTGCCTTCCAGCAGGGCGCTGAGGGTGCCGACGGCAAAGCCATCACCCGCCCCCACGGTATCCACCACGTTGTCGACCTTGACTGCGGCCACCGCCGCCTTATCGCCGGCGGCGGTTTTAAACCAGGCGCCGTCCGGGCCGGTTTTGATGATCACCGCCTGCACGCCGCGTTCCAGATAGAAATCGGCGATGCCTTCCGGCGTCGATTGGCCGGTGAGGATCTGCCCCTCTTTCAGCCCCGGCAGCACCCAGTCGGCGGCGAACGCCAGCTGGTTCAGCTGCTCGATCATCACCTCGCGGCTGGGCCACAGCACCGGGCGCAGATTGGGGTCGAACGAAATGGTTTTGCCCATGGCGCGCATCTCGCGCGCCGCATGGTGGCACAGCGCCAGCGATTCGCCGGACAGCGCCGCCGCCACGCCGCTCAGGTGCAGGTGACGCGCGGAACCGAAATACTCGCGGTTAAAATCGGCAATCGACAGGTGGCTGGCCGCCGAGCCCTTGCGGAAGTATTCCACGCTGGGATCGGTACCATCGGTGGTTTTGGATTTCACCTGAAAACCGGTGGGGTAGTGGCCATCGACCGTCACCTGCCGGTAGTTGATGCCTTCTTTTTTCAGCTGCTGCAGGGCGAAGCGGCCGAACGAGTCATTGCCGACGCGGCTGACCCAGCCGACGTTCATGCCCAGACGCGCCAGGCCGATCGCCACGTTCAGTTCGGCGCCGGCGATGCGTTTGGTGAAGGTTTCCACCTCCACCAGGTCGCCGGTTTGCGCCGCCACGAACATCGCCATGGCTTCGCCCAGCGTGACCACATCCAGGGGCGTCTGCTGCGCCGTCGTTGCCGTTAACGTTGTCATCATGGGGTTACTCCGCACGCAAAATATTGACGTAATGACGGGTGACGGCCTCCAGGTCATCGCCCTGCAACGGGAATTCGATACCGCGCGGCACATCGTGCGGCAGGCGGGCCAGCAGATCGCGCCAGCTGCCGTCGGTATCGTCCAGCGCGACGGCGCGCCAGCCGCGCGGGCCTTGGGTGGCGGCTTTGACGTGCACGTAACCGACGTGGCGGGCCAGGCGCTCGGCGGCGGCGAAGGCGTCTTGCCCCACCCACAGCCAGTTGGCCATATCGAAGGTCATGCTGACCGGCAGGTGGCTATCTTCCGCGGCGTGGAAAAAGGCGTTCAGCATCGACAAAATGCCGCAGTCCGGCGTTTGGTCGTTCTCGACCACCAGCTTGACCGGGTGTTGCTCCAGCGCCACTTTCAGCTCGGTAAAATCGAAGCCGGGGCGGAAATGACCGAGGGACAGCTTCAGCTGGCGCGCGTTCAGCGCCTGCGCTTCCGCCAGCAGCGCCGGCAGGTTGGGGTTCAGCGTATGTTGCGGGGTGAACAGCGCCTCAGGGGCGGAGTAGACGGAGAACAGCTGCTGGCGATCGATCTCTTGCGCCAGCGCCGGCAGGCTGTCCAGCTCGCCGGCGGCGAACAGTTCGCGGCGGATCTCCACCCCGTCGGCGCCAGCGCCGGCGATGAGGGGCAACAGCGCGCGCTGGCCGCAGTGTTGTTTGACGGTATCGGTGCCGTAGGCGCCGGTGACCACGATGATTTCTGTTTTCATTTTGACTCCTGAGGCGGCATTGTCGCCGCCGCTGCTGTTACCGGTACGTTAAATGGAACCGGTTCCAGCGAAAAGCGGCAGAGTGTAAAAATATGATCGCAATCACGAAGCTGAGCAAAAAACAGCCGGTGAGGGCGGGGCGGTTAACGCCCCGGAAAAGGCGGGTTAGCGGGTGGTGGAGCCGCGGACGATCAGCTCGCCGGAGAACATCTGCTCGCCGCTGGGGGCGGCCAGGCCCTGAATGCGCTGCACCAGCCGCTCCAGCGCCGCGTGCCCCATTTGGTAGGTGGGCTGCTTCAGCGTGGTGATGCCGACGCCCGCCAGTTCCGCCCACTCCAGTTCGTCAAAGCCCAGCAGGCCGATGTCGTTGCCCCACTGGATGCCGAGCCGACGCATGGCGCGCGCCACCTGCAGCGTCAGGGCGCCGTTGGCGGAGATCACCGCCTTGCGCATGCCGCGGTGGCGGCCGCTGAAATCGCTCAGCACCTGCTCCAGTTTCTGCCGATCGTTGAGCGGCGTTTCGGCCTGCTCCGCCAACAGCGCGGGGTGCTGCGCCATGGTATGCCTGAAGGCGTGCAGGCGCTCCAGGCGGGTATTGACCGTACCGAGCGGCTCGCTGAGGAACAGGATCGCTTCGAAACCTTGTTGCAACAGGTGTTCGGTGGCGACGGTGGCGGCTTCGCGGTTGTTCAGGCCCACCACGTCGCAGGCGAAGTCGGGGATTTTGCGGTCGATCAACACCATCGGCAGCATCGACTGTTGCAGCGTGGATAACGCTTCCTCGCGCATGCCGACCGCGTTGACCACAATGCCTTCCACCCGGTAACTGCTGAGCAGCTGCAGGTAGTGCTGCTCCTGATTGACTTCGTTGTTGGTGTTACACACCAGCAGGGTAAAGCCGTGCTGGCGGCAGGCGGCCTCGATGCCACGCATCACGTCCACCGAGTAGGGGTTGGTGATATCGGCGAGGATCAGGCCGATCAGGCGGGTCTGGCCGCCCTTCAGGCTGCGTGCCATCTGGCTTGGCCGGTAGTCGAGCTGCTGGATCGCCTGTTCGATGCGCTGTTTGAGATCGTCGGAAAGCAGGTGTTGTTCACCATTCAGATAGCGCGACACGCTGGTCTTGCCGGTTTTGGCGATGCTGGCCACATCGCTGATGGTGGCGCGTCCCGATGCGCGCGTTGCCTTGACAGTGCTCACAGCCGATCCCTCCTGCGGTTAATTGCCAAGGAGACTACCATACCCGATGTGCGGGCGGGAATGTTGAAGGGTAAGGAGAAAATCGCAGGGAGGCGGCGGGGCGCAGGTGGCGCCCCGCACGGGATTACTGCAGCGGGCTGAGCGTGATCTCGACGCGGCGGTTTTGCGCCTTGCCTTCCGCGGTGCTGTTGGAGGCGATCGGGTTGTCCGGGCCGGCGCCGGTGGTGCGGATACGGTTCGCCGCCACGCCCTGGGTGATCAGCGCGCTGGCTACGCCGTCGGCGCGCTGCTGCGACAGGTTCATGTTGAGCGAGCGGGAACCGGTGCTGTCGGTGTAGCCGACCACGTTGACCGCGGTTTTCGGATACTCTTTCAGCACCATGGCGACGCCGGTCAGGGTGTTGGCGCCCGCCGGTTTCAGCGTGGCGCTGCTGCTGTCGAAGGTCACGTTGTTCGGCATGTTCAGCACGATGTTGTCGCCCTGACGGGTGACGCTGACGCCGGTGCCTTTCATCTTGTCGCGCAGTTTGGCTTCCTGCACGTCCATGTAATAGCCTACGCCGCCGCCGAGGGCTGCACCGGCCGCTGCGCCGATCAGCGCACCCTTGCCGCGATCTTTCTTGGAAGAGGACAGCACGCCGACGCCGGCGCCCAGTGCGGCGCCGAGGCCTGCGCCGATGCCGGATTTGCCGGCTTCGGATTCACCGGTGTAAGGGTTGGTGGTACAGGCCGACAGCGCGAGCGTAAGGCTCACGGCGCCGGCAATAATTGCAATGCGTTTTTTCATGTTCTTGTCCTTAATGGCATCAGAATCTGTACGCGCCGGCCCAAAACGGGGACGCAAAAAAGTGGGTGACGCAGGGAGCCCGCATCGCCGCGCTACCTATGACGCGCGCTTTCGCCGGCAGTTCCGGAGAAAAACGTGACAAATGATGAGCGCGGGTAAGTGCTGGGGGAGTTATGCGGCAAAACGCCGGGCGGCGCCATGCAGCGGATTCCTAATTGTGCGCATCCGGGGTGCGGATGCGCCTTTTTTAAGCGTAACCGGTTGAGTTTTCGACTGCCGGCCAGTTCATGATCAGCGTATAGGCCTGGGTTTCATCATTGAACAGGCGCTGCGTTATCTGAAAGCCGTGCTTGTGGTAGAACGCGCAGGCGCGCAGGTTCTGTTGGTACACCTCCAGACTGAGTCGGCGGTAGCGCTGTTGCACGTGCGTCATCAGCGCCTGGGCGACGCCGCGGCCGTGAAACGCCCGATCGACAAACAGCGCGCCGATGAACTGCTCGTCCAGCACGCTGATAAAGCCGACGATCTCGCCTTCGTGCCAGCAGGCCCAGCTTTGCGCGCGCGGCAGGTAGTTTTCCCGCACCAGCGCGGCGCTCTCACGCCAGTATTTTTCCGCCACGAACGGATGGGCGGCGATGGTGCTGGGCAGCCACAGCGCCATCAGCCGTTCGATATCCTCCGGGCCACAGGGGCGGATCACCGTGGCTTTGGGTAACACATGCACCCCGTGAGATGATCGTTCACCAGCCCGCTGGCCTGCATGAAGGCGTAACAGATGGTGGAGCCGATAAACTTGAAGCCGCGCTTTTTCAGCGCCTTGGACATGGCGTCGGACTGCTCGGTTTTGGCCGGCACCTGGTTCAGCGCTTGCCAGCGGTTGAGCTGCGGCCGGCCGCCGACGAAGTCCCAAATGAAGGTAACGAAATTCTCCCCGGCCGCCTCCATCGCCAGATAGGCCTTGGCGTTGGTGATGATGGCTTCTATCTTGCCGCGATGGCGGATGATGCCGCTGTCCTGCAGCAGGTTTTCCACGTCTTGTTCGGTCATGGCGGCGACCCGCTGCGGATCGAAACCGTGGAAAGCGCGGCGGTAGTTCTCGCGCTTTTTCAGGACGGTGATCCAGGAAAGGCCGGCTTGCTGCCCCTCGAGGCACAACATTTCAAACAGCTCGCGCGCGTCGGTGGTGGGCGCGCCCCATTCCTTGTCGTGATACTCGAGATACAACGGATCGGCCGTCACCCAACCGCAACGTTCGTCTGCCATCCTGAATGTCCTTATGCTGTGTTTATGAACAGTAATCATCGCTCGAAGCGCCGAACTTGGCAAGTCTCTGATTGTTTTGTCATCAGCCCGCTTGACGTGACGAAAAAGCCGACAATAGTTACTACATGGCCGGTGGAAAACTGACCAACGATAAAAACGACATGGCCTTCATTTGCAGGCTCTCAGGAGTCGATTCATGCCTCTAAAAATAACGTGCATGCCCCGCCCGGCGGCGCTTGCAGTGGCGTTACTTTGCAGTGTGACCCTTCCGGCTCAGGCGTACGATCAACTCTACGTCTTTGGCGACAGCCTGAGCGATACCGGCAACAACGGCCGGTTCACCTATGACGGCAGCCAGCACCTGCTGTACGACGAAGCATTGGCGCAACGCATCGGGGCGGCGCTGGTGGCTTCGGACAACGGCGGTGAGAACTACGCCGCCGGCGGCGCCGTGGCGGTGCCGGGCCTGAACCCGGCCGACAACACCCAGGAGCAGGTGCAGCGCTATCTGAACCGGGTCAATGGCCAGGCCGACGGCGACGGTTTGTATATTCATTGGATCGGCGGCAACGATCTGGCGGCGGCGGCGCTGAATGCCGCTACCGCGCCCGGCGTGGCCTATAACAGCGCCGCCGCGGCGGCCGCGCAGGTGCATTCGCTGCTGAACGCCGGCGCCGGCACGGTGATCGTGCCGACGGTGCCGAACATCGGCTCCACGCCGCAGCTGATGGAATTGATCATTCAACAGGCGCTGTCTCCGGTGCAGGGGGCGGCGATCCAGGCGGCCTATGCCACGCTTAATTCGGTGGCGACGCCGGACAACGCTTCACGCACGCAGGCGATCCACGCAGCGTTGGCCGCTGCGGCGAAGCAGGGCAGCGCCATTCCTCAGGTGCAGCAGGCGATCGCCGCGCAGCTTATCGCGGCGTATGACGGCCTGAGCGCGCAGGCCGCTCAGCTGACCGATTTCTATAATCAAAGCGAAGACCGTTTGCTGGCGCAGGGGAGCGGCAATATCGTGCGGGTGGACGTCAACAAGCTGTTCGCCGAAGCGATCGCCAATCCGGCGCAGTTCGGCTTCGCCAACACCGCCGGCATGGCTTGCCCGCCGGGCGTTTCCTCGGCGGTTTGCCGTTCCGACATGCCCGGCTTCGACGCCGGCCAGTCCTATCTGTTCTCCGACCATTTCCACCCCAGCCCACAGGCGCACCTGCTGATTGCGGATTATATCCAGGCGGTGTTGGATGGCCCGGCGCAGGTGGTGGCGCTGAATCAGGCGACGGCGGCGATGGCGCGTGACAGCCGCGCCACGCTCGACAGCCGCTTCCAGCAGCTGCGCAACGGCGACAACCCGCAGGGTTCGCTGGGCGTGTTCGGCGGTTACGCCGGCCAGCACTACGACTATGCCGATAACCGGGCGGCGGGGGACGGCAACGCTACCACCCACAACCTGACCGTCGGCGTGGACTATCAGCTGACCGACAGCTGGTTGATCGGTGCGTTGATCGCCGGTTCCAACGACGATCAGCATCCTTCCAGCCGCTTTGATTACAAGGCGCGCGGGCTGCTGCTCTCGGCTTTCAGTTCACTGGCGATATTCGAGCACGGCTGGGTCAACGCCGATCTGCACTATGCGACGATGGATTATGACGACATCCGCCGCAGCATGCGGCTGGGGCCGCTGACGCGCACCGAAACCGGTTCGACCACCGGCAGGCAGTGGGGGGCGCGCGTGACCGCCGGCTATGACTTCCCGATCGCTTCTTACCTGACCACCGGGCCGGTGGCGCAGTTCGCCTGGGATTACAGCCGCGTTTCCGGTTACAGCGAAGACGGCGATGACAGCACCGCCATGCGCTTCAACGATCAAACCTACCACTCGCAGATCGGTGCGTTGGGTTGGCGGCTGGATACGCAATTTGGCGTGTTTAACCCTTATGCGGAAGTGAGTTATCAGCATCAGTTCGGCGACGACGTCTACCGCGCCGGCGGCGGCCTGAAATCGACGCAAACCTCATTTACTCGTGACAGTGCGGGTCAGGACAAAAACTGGGTGGATGTCACGCTCGGGGCCAACATGCCGTTGACGGACAGGGTGTCGGCCTTCGCCACCGTCTCGCAAACCGGCGGCCTGAGCAGCGGCGAGCAGTTTATGTATAACGTCGGCGTCAGCGCGCGTTTTTGAATGGGGTGCCTGCAGAGCGCGTTTGCCAAAGGCGCGCTAAATGGCATTGCGTAAGCGATACGTTCTTATAAGGGAAGCTAATTAAGAGGAAGCGGACGGGAATTAATTATGCGGGCCGTCATGATGCTGACGGAAATACAAAAAAAAACTGATCCTATGAAAGGATCAGGTAGCCACTTGGCCAACACCAGGGAAAATTTTAATTATTATTGTATAACCAAAGATTAACTGTCAATGGGTTTATGTGGCTCATTGTTGGCGTATTACATATCCGCTTGTTTCTCCTCGAGTCGCTGCAGCGGCCCATCGCGTGATCTCTCCTTATTTTTCACGATATAAGAAATAATTTGGCGGTTAGTCACATTATCTGCCGGTGAGGCGAGTTTTTTAGTTGATAAAATTAACAAAAATAACATTGGCGTAACTTTGCCCTGTGGCAAATATAAGCATGTGTGCATTTCAATCTGCGTAAATAGGGTTGGTGAGAACAGGAGCTGCGGGCGAATAAGTGACGATTTAAGCAACGATTAGCCTCGTTTTTTGTTAAGTTATTCTAATGTTTTTGGCGGGCCGTATTTTCGCCCCGTTCGTCGCCGGTGAAATTAGCCGGCTAACCGGCGCCCTGTCCTGCGCGCGCCGCGCGCGAAAATCCAGCGTTTCTCGCCCCGATTCGCACTTGTTGCCGGATTCTGGCTGTATATCTTACGGTCAACGGGTATACTGGCTCATTCCATCTAAATCCACTTGTATCGCGTGCGAATTCAACATGCAAAAGTTTGATACCAAGACCTTCCAGGGCCTGATCCTGACACTGCAGGATTATTGGGCGCGCCAGGGCTGCACCATCGTTCAACCATTGGACATGGAAGTCGGCGCGGGAACCTCACACCCGATGACGTGCCTGCGCGCACTGGGGCCGGAGCCGATGGCCGCCGCCTATGTGCAGCCATCTCGCCGCCCGACCGACGGCCGCTACGGCGAAAACCCGAACCGTCTGCAGCACTACTACCAGTTCCAGGTGGTGATTAAGCCATCGCCGGACAACATTCAGGAACTCTACCTGGGCTCGTTGAAAGAGCTGGGTCTGGATCCGACCATCCACGACATTCGCTTCGTGGAAGACAACTGGGAAAACCCGACGCTCGGCGCCTGGGGCCTGGGTTGGGAAGTGTGGCTGAACGGCATGGAAGTGACGCAGTTCACTTACTTCCAGCAGGTCGGCGGCCTGGAGTGCAAGCCGGTGACCGGCGAGATCACCTACGGTCTGGAGCGTCTGGCGATGTACATCCAGGGCGTGGACAGCGTGTACGATCTGGTGTGGAGCAACGGCCCGCTGGGCGTCACCACCTACGGCGACGTGTTCCATCAGAATGAAGTGGAGCAGTCCACCTACAACTTCGAATACGCCGACGTCGACTTCCTGTTCTCCTGCTTCGAGCAGTACGAGAAAGAAGCCCAATCGCTGCTGGCGCTGGAAAAACCGCTGCCGCTGCCGGCCTACGAACGCATCCTGAAGGCGGGCCATACCTTCAACCTGCTGGACGCGCGCAAGGCGATTTCGGTGACCGAGCGCCAACGCTACATTCTGCGCATCCGCACGCTGACCAAAGCCGTTGCCGAAGCCTACTACGCTTCCCGCGAAGCGCTGGGCTTCCCGATGTGCAACAAGAAGAACGAGAACTAAGAGGCAGCCATGACTCAACAGACTTTCCTGGTGGAAATCGGCACGGAAGAGCTGCCGCCGAAGGCTCTTCGTTCCCTGGCGGAATCATTCGCCGCCAACTTCACCGCCGAGCTGGACAACGCCGGCCTGGAACACGGTGAAGTGAGCTGGTTCGCCGCACCGCGCCGCCTGGCGCTGAAAGTGGCTAACCTGAGCGCGGCGCAGGCCGATCGCGAAATTGAAAAACGCGGCCCGGCGATCGCCCAGGCGTTCGACGCCGAAGGCAAACCGAGCAAAGCGGCCGAAGGCTGGGCGCGCGGCTGCGGCATCACCGTCGATCAGGCTGAACGCCTGGTGACTGACAAGGGCGAGTGGTTGATGTACCGCGCCCACGTCAAAGGCCAGTCGGCGCAACAACTGCTGGCCGGCATGGTCAGCACCGCGCTGGCTAAACTGCCGATCCCGAAACTGATGCGTTGGGGCGACTCCGACGTGCAGTTCGTGCGTCCGGTGCACACCGTTACGATGCTGCTGGGCGCCGATCTGATCCCGGGCACCGTGCTGGGCATCGAATCCGCGCGCACCGTGCGTGGCCACCGCTTCATGGGCGAAGCCGAGTTCACCCTCGATAACGCCGACCAATACCCGCAGATCCTGCTGGAGCGCGGCAAAGTGGTCGCCGACTACGAAGCGCGTAAAGCCCTCATCAAACGCGACGCCGAACTGGCGGCGCAGAAGATTGGCGGCAAGGCCGATCTGAGCGACAGCCTGCTGGAAGAAGTGGCCTCGCTGGTGGAATGGCCGGTGGTGCTGACCGCCAAATTCGAAGAGAAATTCCTGGCGGTGCCGGCGGAAGCGCTGGTGTACACCATGAAGGGCGATCAGAAGTATTTCCCGGTGTATGACGCCGCGGGCAAATTGCTGCCGAACTTTATCTTTGTGGCCAATATCGAGTCGAAAGACCCGCAGCAGATCATTTCCGGTAACGAGAAGGTGGTGCGTCCGCGCCTGGCCGATGCCGAGTTCTTCTTCAACACCGATCGCAAGAAACGTCTGGAAGACAACCTGCCGCGCCTGGAAACCGTGCTGTTCCAACAGCAGCTGGGCACCCTGCGCGACAAAACCGATCGCATTCAGGCGCTGGCGGGCTGGGTTGCCGGCCAGATCGGCGCCGACGTCAACCACGCCACCCGCGCGGGCCTGCTGTCGAAGTGCGACCTGATGACCAACATGGTGTTCGAATTCACCGACACCCAGGGCGTGATGGGCATGCACTATGCGCGCCACGACGGTGAGGCGGAAGACGTCGCCGTTGCGCTGAACGAGCAGTATCAGCCGCGCTACGCCGGCGATGCGCTGCCGCAGTCGCTGGTGGCCTGTTCCCTGGCGATCGCCGACAAGATGGACACCCTGGCCGGCATTTTCGGCATCGGGCAGCATCCGAAAGGCGATAAAGACCCGTTCGCGCTGCGCCGCGCCGCGCTGGGCGTGCTGCGCATCATCGTCGAGAAAAACCTGCCGCTGGATCTGCAGACCCTGACCGAAGAGGCCGTGCGCCTGTACGGCAGCAAGCTGACCAACGCCAAAGTGGTCGATGAGGTGGTGGAATTCATGCTGGGTCGCTTCCGCGCCTGGTATCAGGAAGAAGGCCACGCAGTCGATACCATTCAGGCGGTGCTGGCGCGCCGTCCGACCAAGCCGGCCGACTTTGACGCACGCGTCAAGGCGGTATCCCACTTCCGCACGCTGGATGAAGCGGCGGCCTTGGCTGCGGCCAACAAACGCGTCTCCAATATCCTGGCCAAATCTACCGAAACGCTGAACGACAGCGTGCGCGCCTCGGTGCTGAAGGACGCGGCGGAGATCCAGTTGGCGACCCACCTGGTGGTGCTGCGCGACAAGCTGCAGCCGTACTTCGCGGCGGGCAATTACCAGGAAGCGCTGGTGGAACTGGCTGCGCTGCGTGAGCCGGTGGATGCGTTCTTCGACAACGTGATGGTAATGGCGGACGATGCGGAAGTGCGCGTGAATCGTCTGACGCTGCTGAGCAAACTGCGTGAACTGTTCCTGCAGGTGGCGGATATCTCCGTACTGCAGTAAACGGCTCTGTGCTGTGAAAAGGCGCCTGCGGGCGCCTTTTTTATTTCCGTTTCCTGGGTGCGAAGGCAAGGTCGCCTGGCGACTTGGGGGGCGACTTGGGGGGCGACTTGGGGGGCGACTTGGGGGGCGACTTGGGGAAATTGAAGCATCCGGTCGCCGACGGCAATGAACCTCAGTGCGTTTTGCGCACGATGTTCAACCGCCTCCGGCCGAGACAATGTTCACCGCAAACGGAATCGCGTATCGGAACGCCGCCAGTTGATCTATTCTTATAGGCGCACGGAGTGCGGAAAAAGGGGCGGAGTCCAATGAAAAAGCAGGTTTATAACAGGAGTTATGTCACATGGCGGTAGGGATCCAGAGCAGAGGTTTCGCGCGTTGGTTGGCACCGGTATTGGCATTGTTGGTGGTCATGCAATTGACCGCCTGCGGCGATAAAGAGCCGGAACAGCGCAAAGCATTCATTGATTACTTACAGAATACCGTGATGCGCAGCGGGGCGAACATCCCCACGCTGAGCGAAGACCAGAAGCAGAAGTTCGGCAACTATGCCGGCGATTACGCGATTTTGGTCGGCTTTTCACAGCAGCTGTCCAAGTCGGTCGGCGCCAGCCTGACGCCAGCGCTGGATCAGATTAACCAGATCCGCACCGCACAGGACTATCTGAACAAACGCGATGCGCTGCAGCAATCGGTCGGGGCGTTGAACCTGCTGGGCCAGCAGATCCAGTCCGCCAAGTCGCAGGCGGATACCGCCCGCACGGCGCTGAAACAGCCCGACGATCTGAAGGCGGTGTATAACCAGGCCTATGACAAAATCGTCACCGCGCCGGCCAACGCCCTGATGCCGGCAATCCCGACCACCGCCAGTTTTGTGCAGGATCTGGTGCAGGTTGGCGATTTCCTGCAGAGCCAGGGCAATCAGGTCAGCTTCAACAACAACGGCGTGCAGTTCCGCACCGCGCAGCAGGTGGCGCAGTACAACACCATGATGTCGAATCTGGTGGCCAAACAGCAGAACCTGGTGAATGCGCAGAAAGCCATTCAAAGCGTGACGCAATAACGCGCCTACGACGATCTACAGGCCGGCATTGCCGGCCTGTTTTATTTCCCCTCAGCGTTTCCAATAGCTTGCTGGTTTATTACGCAGGCTTCTGTACTACACTTCAATTAATCCATTCATTCGGCAATGTAGTTTTCTTTCATTCATCACTTCGCTAGTTCCCGGCGGGATGAGTGCTCACAGGGAAGATCAAACAGAGCGTCGCGTTCGGGCGCTGCAGCGAAAAATAAATTGTGATATTTATCACAATTTAAAAACAAACAACCAAGTTAAAAATGTGACATTAATCACTTTATTGTCGGTTTTTGGGCGGTTTTTTTCTCACTGTGCTTTTTTTACACGCCATAAATGTGATCTTTATCACCATAAATGAGGGGTTGTTGGGGTGTTGTGTGTGACTTGTATCACAAAAAATTCGTGAAGTTCGCGTGACAAAAACAGCGTGATAGAGTCCGTTTCGCATACAGCGGCAACACGGCTGGATCGTCACAACAATAATCACGCGCTCTATTGTCAGCGCGTAACAATAGGGGTGTGTTTTATGTTTTCACCAGACATCAAGGTTAAAGTGCAAAACTTTGGCCGCTTCCTGAGCAACATGGTGATGCCCAACATCGGCGCCTTTATCGCCTGGGGGATTATCACCGCGCTATTCATTCCAACCGGCTGGCTGCCGAATGAGACCTTAGCCAAGCTGGTCGGCCCGATGATCACCTACCTGCTGCCGCTGCTGATCGGTTATACCGGCGGGCGGCTGGTGGGCGGCGATCGCGGCGGCGTGGTCGGCGCCATCACCACCATGGGCGTCATCGTCGGCGCCGACATGCCGATGTTCCTCGGCGCGATGATCGCCGGTCCGCTGGGCGGCTGGGCCATCAAGCACTTCGACCGCTGGGTGGACGGCAAGATCAAAAGCGGCTTTGAAATGCTGGTGAACAACTTCTCCGCCGGCATCATCGGCATGCTGTTGGCGATCCTGGCCTTCCTGGGCATCGGGCCGCTGGTGGAGGTGCTTTCCAAGCTGCTGGCGGCGGGCGTGCACGTGATGGTGACGAACAACCTGCTGCCATTGGCGTCCATCTTCGTTGAACCGGCGAAAATCCTGTTCCTGAACAACGCCATCAACCACGGCATCTTCTCGCCGCTGGGCATCCAGCAGGCGACGGAAGCCGGCAAATCGGTGTTCTTCCTGATTGAAGCCAACCCAGGCCCGGGCATGGGCGTGCTGATGGCCTACATGTTCTTCGGCCGCGGCAGCGCCAAGCAATCCGCCGGCGGTGCGGCGATCATTCACTTCCTGGGCGGCATCCACGAAATCTACTTCCCGTACGTGCTGATGAACCCGCGTCTGCTGCTGGCGGTGATCCTGGGCGGCATGACCGGCGTCTTCACCCTGACGCTGCTGAACGGTGGCCTGGTGTCTCCGGCCTCCCCTGGGTCGATTCTGGCGGTGCTGGCGATGACCCCGAAAGGCGCCTACTTCGCCAACATTGCGGCGGTGTGCGCAGCCTTTGCCGTCTCCTTCGTGGTGTCCGCTTTCCTGCTGAAAACCTCCAAGGTGAAAGAGGATGACGATCTGGAAGCCGCGACCCGCCGCGTGCAAGAGATGAAATCGCAGTCCAAGGGCGGCGCGGCCGCGCCGGCGGCGGTCGATGGCGATCTGAGCACCGTGCGCAAAATCATCGTCGCCTGCGATGCGGGCATGGGCTCCAGCGCCATGGGCGCCGGGGTGCTGCGCAAGAAAGTGGCCGACGCCGGGCTGAAGAACATCTCGGTGACCAACAGCGCCATCAACAGCCTGCCGGACGATGTGGATCTGGTGATCACCCACCGCGATCTGACCGAGCGCGCGATGCGCCATGCGCCGCAGGCCCAGCACATTTCGCTGACTAACTTCCTCGACAGCAAGCTGTATGGCGATCTGGTCGAGCGTTTGCTGGCGGTGAACACCGCTGCCGCAGCGGCCCCGCAGAGCGGCGCGCACGCGGCTGCAGAGGCCGGCGAACAGGGGCTGTTCAAGCTAAGCGAGAGCAACGTGTTCCTCAACCTGCAGGCCAGCGACAAAGAGCAGGCGATCCGCTTCGCCGGTGAGCAGCTGGTGAAGGGCGGCTACGTTGAGCCGGAATACGTGCCGGCAATGCTGGAGCGAGAAAAGCTCACCTCCACCTACCTGGGCGAATCGATCGCCGTGCCGCACGGCACCATCGAGGCCAAAGACCGGGTGCTGCGTACCGGCGTGGTGTTCTGCCAATACCCGCAGGGCGTGCGCTTCGGCGATGAAGAGGATGAAGTGGCCCGTCTGGTGATCGGCATTGCCGCGCGCAACAACGAACATATCCAGGTGATCACCAGCCTGACCAACGCGCTGGATGACGAGAGCGTGATCGAGCGGCTGGCGAATACCACCAGCGTTCAGGAAGTGCTGGACCTGCTCGGCGGCAAAAAAGCCGGATAACAGAATCATTTTAAAGGGTGCAGCTTGCTGCACCCTTCGACATTAAGAAGGTAGAGTTATGAAAGCATTACATTTTGGCGCAGGGAACATCGGCCGCGGTTTTATCGGCAAGCTGCTGGCGGACGCCGGGGTTGAGCTGACCTTCGCCGACGTCAATCAAACGGTGCTGGATCTGCTGAACAGCCGTAAAAGCTACCAGGTGCATGTGGTGGGCGAGCAAGAGCGCGTAGAGAGCGTCAACAACGTCAGCGCCGTCAACAGCGGCAGCGAAGCCGCGGTGGCGCTGATCGCCGAGGCGGATCTGGTGACCACCGCCGTTGGCCCGCAAATTCTCGCCAAAATCGCCGGCACGATCGCCAAAGGGCTGGTGCTGCGCCATCAGCAGGGCAATGTGCAGCCGCTGAACATCATCGCCTGTGAGAACATGGTGCGCGGCACCAGCCAGCTGAAGCAGCACGTGTTTGCCGCGCTGCCGCAGGACGAGCAGGCATGGGTTGAGCAGCACGTCGGCTTCGTCGATTCGGCGGTCGACCGCATCGTGCCGCCGGCGGACAGCAGCGATCCGCTGGAAGTGACGGTGGAAACCTTCAGCGAATGGATCGTCGATCAGACGCAGTTTAAAGGCCAGCCTCCGGCGATCGCCGGCATGGAGCTGACCGATAACCTGATGGCCTTCGTCGAGCGCAAGCTGTTCACCCTCAACACCGGCCATGCCATCACCGCCTACCTCGGCCAACGGGCCGGGCTGCAAACCATTCGCGACGCCATTCTCGACCCGGCGATCCGCCGCGTGGTGAAAGGGGCGATGGAAGAGAGCGGCGCGGTGCTGATCAAGCGTTACGGCTTCGACGCCGACAAGCACGCCGCCTACATCAACAAAATTCTCGGCCGCTTCGAAAACCCGTATCTGCACGATGATGTCGAGCGCGTGGGGCGCCAGCCGCTGCGCAAACTGAGCGCCGGCGATCGTCTGATCAAACCGCTGCTGGGCACGCTGGAATACGGCCTGCCGCATGCCAACCTGATCCAGGGCATCGCCGCCGCCATGAGTTACCGCAGCGAACAGGATCCGCAGGCGCTGGAGTTGGCGGAATTGCTGAACACGCTCGGGCCGAAAGCCGCGCTGGCGCAAATTTCCGGCCTGCCGGCGGAAAGCGAGGTTGTAGAACAGGCCGTTGCTGTGTATAACGCCATGCACAAGTAGAATCGTGATGATGAACACCCGAGCGCAGCTTGCTGCGCTCCTGGAACCCGAGTTCGGCATCGACGGCCCTCCCCACGCCTTTCGAAAAGCGACGATGGAAGAAGCACAGGCATTTGAAAACCAGGTTCTGGAAAAGCTGAACGCGGGCAAAACGGTGCGCAGCTTCCTGATCGCGGCGGTAGAGCTGCTGGCGGAAGCGCTCAACGTGCTGGTGGTGCAGGTATTCCGCAAGGACGACTATGCGGTGAAATATGCCGTCGAACCGCTATTGTCCGGCAGCGGCCCGCTGGGGGAGCTGTCGGTGCGCCTCAAGCTGATGTACGGGCTGGGGGTGATCTCCCGCCACGAATATGAAGACGCCGAACTGCTGATGGCGATGCGCGAAGAGCTGAACCACGACGGATCGGAATACCGCTTCGTCGACGACGAAATACTTGGGCCGTTCGGCGAGCTGCACTGCGTGGCCGCGCTGCCGCCGGTGCCGACTTTCCTGCAGCCGGGCGAGGCGGATGAAGCGCTGATCGCCATGCAGCGCCAGCGCTATCAGCAGATGGTGCGCTCCACCATGGTGTTGTCCATTACCGATCTGATCGCCGGCATCGGCGCCAAACAACCCTCCCGGCTCTCTCCTCTCGGCCGCGGCTAGGCAAAGGCCGCGCGCCACTCGTCGAACAACAACCACAGCGCGGTGGCGGCCATCAGTCCGGACATCGCGCCGTTGAACACCCGCAGCTTCCAGGTGACCCGCAGCGCGTTGCGCAACCGATCGCCCAGCACCGCCCACAGCAGCACGCAAGGCAAGTTCAGCAGCGCGAAACCGGCGATGACCGACAGCGTATGGACAAAGGTGGCGCCTTCGCGCGGGGTGAACAGGATCGCCACGTTGATCACCATCAGCCAGGCCTTGGGGTTGACCGCCTGAAACAGCGCGCCGTTGAGCAGGCTCATCGGCTGCGCCTGCTCTTTGGCGTCCGGCGAGGCCGCCTGAAACAGTTTCCATGACAGCCACAGCAGGTAGGCGCAGCCGATCACCGCCAGCGGGAAGCGGATGACGCCGGCCCAGCTCAGCGCCAGCGCCAGCAGCGGGATAATGATCGCCAGCTGTACTGCACAACCGACGCAGATGCCGAACAGCATCGGCAGGGTGCGGCGCAGGCCGAAGTTGACGCCCGACGAGGCCAGCAGCAGGTTGTTGGGGCCGGGGGTGATCGACATGACGGTGACGTAGCTGACAAAGGCGGAGTCCAGCATGGCAGGTTCCTTGAAAATGACGGTGATAACGAGAGGATCAGCATAATCGCTGCGATGGGATGGTGACAGAATCACAAATCGGCTATTGTCATGGTTACAGTTGTGCAAAATGTAAACTGTACCCATTGCCTGGAGAGAAACTGTGACCCTGCTCGATGAAACCCCGGATACCCGTTACCTGCAGCTGGCGGATACGCTGGCCGAAGCCATTCGCCGCGGCACGCTGCAGCCCGGCGACCGCTTGCCTTCGGTGCGGCGCTGTGCGCAAACCCATCGCGTCAGCATCAATACCGTGGTGTCGGCTTACCGCACGCTGGAGGATCGCGGGCTGATTGAAGCGCGGCCGCAGTCGGGGTTTTATGTCCGCAGCACGCTGCCGGCGCTGAAGATGGCCTCGGCGCCCAGCGGCCGTATCGAACCGCCGGCGGACGACGTGCTGGCGTTGATCGACACCGTGTTTGCCGCCCAGCAAAACCCGGCCTTCACCAACATTGCGTTGGCTTGCCCGCAGACCAGCGACTTTTATCCCGGCGGCAAGTTGGGGCGCATGCTGTCCTCTCAGCTGCGCCGCCAGCCGGATCTGATCGGGCAGTATCCGTTGCCGCCCGGCAGCCTGCGGCTGCGTCAGCAGATCGCCCGCCGCTCAATGACGCTCGGCATGCTGCTGGAGCCGGGCGACGTGGTGCTGACCCACGGCTGCATGGAAGCGCTGCAGCTGGCGCTGCGCGTCACCACCCAACCGGGCGACTGCGTCGGGCTGGAGTCGCCGACCTACTTTTACCTGCTGCCGCTGCTGGCCAGCCTGGGGCTGAAAGCGCTGGAAATCCCTACCGATCCGCAGCTGGGGCTGTCGCTGGATGCGCTGGAACTGCTATTGAACGAGAAGCGGCTGAATGCGGTGATCGCCATGCCGACGGTGCAAAACCCGCTGGGTTGCACCATGCCGCTGGCGGCGAAAAAACGGCTGGCGCGGCTGATGAACGATCATCAGGTGCCGTTGATTGAAGATGGGCTGTATGCCGAGATCCAGTTCGGCGGCGCGCTGTCACCGGCGGTGAAGGCGTTCGATCGCGACGGCTGGGTGCTGTTTTGCTCCAGCTTTACCAAAACGCTGGCGCCGGATTTTCGCGTCGGCTGGATCTGCGGCGGCCGTTTCCATGAGGCGTTGCGCAAGCTGAAGGCGGTGTCGTCGATGTCCGAGTCACAGCTGCTGTCGGAAACGCTGGCGACCTTCCTGGAGAGCGGCGGCTACGATCACCATTTGCGCAACCTGCGCAAGCGCTATGCGGCGCAGGTCGACGAGGCGCGGGCGCTGATTGCCCGGCATTTCCCGCGCGGCACGCTGGCCACGCAGCCGGCGGGCGGCTTCGTGTTCTGGGTCGAATTCCCTCCCGGCGTGGACAGCGTGGCGCTGTTCCATCAGCTGCTGGAGGAGCAGATCTGTTTGACGCCGGGCACCCTGTATTCGCCCAGCGGGCGTTACCGCAACGCGCTGCGGCTCTCCTGCTGCTACCCGTTCAACGCGCGCTACACCCAGGCGCTGGCCCGGCTGGGCGCCAAAGCCTGCGAGATGAGCGGCCTGCCGCCCGGCATTGCGCAGGACGGGTAACGGCGCGCGCCTTTTGCTACAATGCCGGTATCATTGATTAGCGTGCCATTTTGGGCACAACGGGCCAGAGACCATGAAAGAGAAAGAAAAGGCAGAGATCAAGCGCCTGAGCGACCTGCTGGACGCCTTGAACCACAAAGACGCCACCGTGATCCAACAGGGCAACCCTGAGTTGATCGCGCAGCACACCAAAGAGAAAGAGAAGCTGGCGACGGAGATCGAGCGCCTGAAAAACGTGCGCGGCGAGAAGCTGAGCGCCGAAGCGCAGAAGCTGAGCAAGCTGCCGTTCAGCCGCGAGATCACCAAGAAAGAGCAGGCCGATATGGGCGCGCTGAAGAAAAGCGCGCGCGGGCTGATCGTGGTGCACCCGATGACCGCGCTGGGCCGCGAGATGGGCCTGAAAGCGGTCACCGGCTACGCCAAGAAAGCGTTCTGAACCCCGGGCGTCAGACCTTGGTGGTGAAATACGCCTTGGTCTGATAGGGCACGGTGACCGTGTCCTGGCCCTGCAGCTCCTCTTCTTCCGCCACCAGTTGGCGCAATTGATCGATAACCTGCTCCTGTTGCGGCTGCGGCAGCGCGGCGATAAAGCTGGTTGAACGCACGCGGTTGTAGATCACGTCCTCCACTGCGCCCCGGTGGCCCAGCATAAACACCTGCTCCTGCAGCGGTTCAAAGCCTTTGAACGGGAAGAACTTGCGCCATTCGCCGGTATAGAAACGCGGCGCATCGCCTTCGTGGCTATCGACGATCTGATTCAGTTTACGCACCCAGCCGACGCGCGCATCGCGCATGTTCCACACCAGGCCGAGTTTGCCGCCGGGCTTGAGAATGCGCTGGATTTCCGCCAGCGCCTGCGGCGTGGCGAACCAGTGGAAGGACTGGGCGCACACCACCGCATCCACCGACTCGTCCGGTAGCGGGATCGCGTCGGCGGTGCCCGCCAGCGTTTTCACCTGCGGCAGTGCCGCCGACAGTTTTTCCAGCATTTGCGGCACCGGTTCGACGGCGATCACCTGCGCGCCGGTTTCCAGCAGGCGCGGGGTGAACTTGCCGGTACCGGCGCCGAGATCGATGACCGTCATGCCGGCGTGCAGGCCGATGACGTCACGCAGCCAGTCGGCGATTTCCGGCGGGTAATCCGGCCGGCCTTTCACATAGCGATCGGCATTGGCCTGATAGCCTTCGGCGGCGGCGTGATGAATCGAATGGGTCGGGGTAGTCATATACCTGGCTCCTGGCTGAAAAAACGTGCGGCTACAGTATAGGCGGAAGAAAATGTTTAGCGCGGCATCCGGCGCACGTTTTTCATCTTTTCCGCCCGCGCGTTCAACGGCCGAGCAGGCGGCGATTGAAGTCCTCGAGGCGCCCTTCGGCGAGCCGCGTGAGCATGGTCTTGCTCCAGCTGGCGGAGAGGCCGGCCACCGCCAACAGGCGGCGATACTGTTCCGCGTCGAAAGGCATGTGCCAGGCGATGGCGATGGCTTCGGCCACCGACACGTCGCTGTTGCGCGCCGCCAGCGCCAGCGGACGATCGCCGCTGACCGCGCCCGGCGACACCACCCGATACAGCCAGCCGCAGCGGCCGCTTTGCTGCATCAGCACCGAAATGTCCTCGATGGCGAAGTGATAATTGAGCTTGAAGCACGGCGAGCGCGGCTGGGTGACCTGGATCAGCGCCTCGCCCCAGCGGAAGATGTCGCCCATAAACACATTGTGTTCGGTCAGCCCTTCGGTGGAGATGTTCTCGCCGAAGGCCGGGGCGCAAAATTGCTCGGCCTGCGCCGGAAACTGCTCGCGCCAGTGGGCATAATGCTCGCGCGGGTAGTGACACAGCGCGCGGTCCGGCCCGCCGTGGTAGCTTTTTTCGGCCTGTTCGTCGCCTTCCAGCCCGAGCTGCGTGAGCCGGATGGCGCCATCCACTTGGCGTTTGGCGATGGCGCTGGGGCGCCCGCCTTCATAGGGTTGGATGCTGCCGATGTAAACGTCTGGGTGATGCATGTGCGCCTCCGTGTCTCGCGTCGAGGGCTCAGCATAGCCTGAGTTGTGCCCGTACACTACCCGGCGTTTACCTGTACGGAAGGATGTGTTTTTCCTGTCTATATTTAGGCTTTTATCGTCGAGAAAAAACCATGCGTTTCATTGTATTGAGGCATGCGGAGTCAGAATGGAACCGCTCGGGGATTATTCAGGGGCGAAGTGACAGTCCGCTGACAGAAGAGGGGCGACGTCAAATCGCTGGGCTTGGCGCTCGCTTGCAAATGTTATCGGTCACTTTGTTGATCAGTTCACCGGCTGGCCGGGCTTTTACGACAGCGGAGACGTTGGCTGAGAGATGTGGCTGCACTGTGCAAATGGATAAGCGTTTGCAGGAGCAAGATTTTGGCCGACTGGAAGGATTATCTTATGCGCAGGCCATGCGCGATTATCCTGAAGCGACGCAGTGCCTCTTTGCCGGTAAGGCAGAGGCGTCGGCTCCGGGAGGGGAGAATGCTTATGAGGTTGCCTGGCGCCTGATGGCTTGTCTGTCCGATCTGGCTGTCGAAGGACAAAATCAAACGCTTGGTGTTGTTACGCACGGCCATGCTCTGCAGGCACTGATTTGGTGGCTTAAAGGGGCTGACCCGCAGGAGGACCTCCGCAGATACGGTCATCGCAATTGCGGCTACGCAATGCTTGATGCGACCGCCTCTGGTTTTAATTTGTTGAATTGGGGAGTCGCGACCCACCTGTTGCCACAAAGATAGGGCGAGGAACGGATATTCCTCGCCTGCGGGCGTCAGAAGGTGGTCCAGTTCTCTTCCGCTGCGGCGTTGGCGGCCGCGGGTTTTACGGCCGGCGCTTTCGGCGCGGCGGCTTTCACGGCGGCGGGTTCGGTCTGCTCCGCCAAACGGAACACCGAAACGCTCTGCAGCAGCATCTCCGCCTGCTCTTCCAGCGAATCGGCGGCGGCGGCGGACTCTTCCACCAACGCAGCGTTCTGCTGGGTGGTGTGGTCCATCTCGACGATCGCCTGGCCAATCTGGGCGATGCCGCGCGTCTGTTCATCGGAGGCGGCGGCGATCTCGGCCATGATGTCGCGCACGTGGGTGACCGAGCGGACGATCTGCTCCATGGTATTGCCGGTGCTTTCCACCAGTTCGGTGCCGGTTTTCACCCGGCTGACCGATTCGGCGATCAGCCCTTCGATCTCCTTCGCCGCCTGGGCGCTGCGGCTCGCCAGGCTGCGCACTTCGCTGGCGACCACCGAGAAGCCGCGGCCCTGTTCGCCGGCGCGCGCCGCTTCCACCGCGGCGTTGAGCGCCAGGATGTTGGTCTGGAAGGCAATGCCGTTGATCAGGGTGGTAATTTCGGCGATACGCTGCGAACTGCTGGAAATATCGCGCATGGTGCTGACCACGTTTTCCACCAGCTTGCCGCCCTGCTGCGCGGTCTGCGAGGCGTCGGTGGCCAGCTGATTGGCGTGATGGGCGTTGTCGGCGTTCTGTTTCACCGTGGCGGTCAGCTGCTCCATGCTGGCGGCGGTTTCCTCGACCGCCGCCGCCTGCTGTTCGGTGCGGGAAGAGAGATCGGTGTTGCCGGCGGCGATTTCCGCCGAGGCGGTGGAGACCTGGCTGACCCCCATCTGGATCTTCTCAATCATGGTGCGCAGGTTTTGGCTCATGGCCGCCACCGCGTTCAGCAGCTGCCCCAGCTCGTCGCGGCGGGTGCTGGTCTGCGCCTGACGCAGGTCGCCGTTGGCGATGCGTTCCGCCATCGCCAGCGTGCTGTGCAGCGGACGGGTGATCTGCAGCGTGATGCGCCAGGCGATAAGCACCCCGGCGATGATGGCGATCAGGGTGGTGACGCCCATCTGCAGCTGCGCCAGGTTGATGTTGTTGCGCGTCTGCACCAGCTCGTCCTGCATAAAGGCGTTCACCAGCGTGCCGATCGCCTGCGCGCGTTCGCCGAGCTGCCGGCTGATTTGCTGCTCGTGCTCATAGGCCGGCAGGTAGGCCGCAATGCGGTTTTTGTAATCGTCCAGGGCGGCCAGCAGCGGTTGCAACTGCGGGCGCTGCGCTTCGCTGACCCGGCGGCTCAGGGCGTTGGCCGCGTCGCGCGCGTCGTCGATGGCCGCCATCAGCGGCGCTTCGGTTTCCTTGTTCAGGCTCAGCAGCAGGCCGCGCGCGCCGTAGCGCACCTGGGTCAGCTTCTGGTTCAGTTGGATGAAGGCCAGTTGCAGATCGCCGTTGGTCAGCTGGCGCTCCACCTGGCTCAGGCTGGCCTGCACTTCCGACATGTTCCAGCTCTGGCGCACCGCATCTTTGGCCGAGACCGCTTGCTCAAAGACCTTTTGCTGCTGCTGATATTCCCCGATCAGCGTCACCAGACGCTGCAGATCCTTGCGGCTTTGGGCGTCCCAGTCCAGCGCCTGCCCCTGATCTATCAGTTTGACGGCGTTTTCAATATTGGCGCGGTTGTTCTGCAGATACTCCGGCTGGTAGGTCTGGCCGTACATGGCGCGGTTGTATTTGGCCTGGTTGATCTCCTCGTTCAGCCGGTTGCTGAAGTCGATGCGATCGGCGCGGGATTCAATGATATGCAGATATTGCGCTCCGGTGCCGGCGATGACGACCGCCAACAGCAGCAACAGCGCGAAGCCGAGGCCGAGCTTTTTACCTACGGTGAGATGAGTGAACTTTCCTGCCAATGCTTGCAATGCCGCCATAGCGTTTTTCCTTCTCCGGGCGAACGTCAATTGAACAAACCATCGGCAGGAAGTGGTCAAACTTTAGCGGATTTCAGGCAAAAAAATACCCGCCGGCGGCGGGCATCTTCATCAACGGGGGCGAATTACTTCTTCGCGGCGAAGCGCGCGGCGGCTTCATCCCAGTTGACCACGTTCCAGAACGCCTTGATGTAGTCAGGACGTTTGTTCTGATATTTCAGGTAGTAAGCGTGTTCCCACACGTCCAGGCCGATGATTGGGAAACCGGAAGCGCCGGCGACGGCTTCGCCCATCAGCGGGCTGTCCTGGTTGGCGGTAGACACTACGGCCAGCTTGCCGTCTTTCAGCACCAGCCAGGCCCAACCGGAACCGAAGCGGGTGGCTGCGGCTTTCTCGAACTCTTCCTGGAATTTCTCAACGCTGCCGAAATCGCGCTCGATGGCCGCTTTCAGATCGCCGCCCAGCGTGGTGCCGGTTTTCAGGTTTTTCCAGAAGAAGCTGTGGTTGGCGTGGCCGCCGGCGTTGTTACGCATGAAGGTGCGTTTGTCGGCAGGCACTTTATCCAGATCCTGGATCAGCTCTTCAACGCTGTATTTGGCCAGCTCAGGGTAGGCTTCCAGCACGGTGTTGGCGTTGTTGACGTAGGTCTGGTGGTGTTTGGTGTGATGGATTTCCATCGTCTGCTTGTCGAAATGCGGTTCCAGTGCGTCGTAAGCGTAAGGCAGGGATGGCAGTGAATAACTCATAATCATCATCTCCAGTGGTGTATGGGCGGCGCAAAGGGCGAGCACCGCGTAAGCAGTCGGATCATTATAGTTAATTAAATGATATTGAAAATGATTATCAATGCCCTGTGAACTGTGTGGTTAATGAACAAATCGTTGCGTTAACATGCTGATAGAAGAGGGCGCTGGGGGGCCGCGTCGAACCGCCGCCCCGGCGCGTTGGTTACTCTCTATACTGTAGGGAGCGCCAACGCCGAAATGTATCGAAATGTGCCAATGCGTTCACTGAATGAGCACGAGTGTGTAACAACCACAAGCACGCTGTGGTAATATGGCCGGCGTTCGTAGCAAGCATAACAACAGTGACATTCGCGTTTGCCGCGCTAGCGGGCAGGCGCATTTGAACAATGTGACAATCGAGAGTAAAGGAGACCCCCATGCAGGTCAGCAGAAGGCAGTTCTTTAAGATCTGCGCTGGCGGTATGGCAGGAACGACGGTGGCCGCGCTGGGCTTTGCCCCCGAAGTGGCGTTGGCGGAAACCCGGCAGTACAAACTGCTGCGCGCCCGCGAGACCCGTAATACCTGTACGTATTGTTCCGTCGGCTGTGGGCTGTTGATGTACAGCCTTGGTGATGGCGCCAAAAACGCCAAAGAAAGCATTTTCCATATCGAAGGGGATCCGGATCACCCGGTAAACCGCGGCGCGCTTTGCCCGAAAGGCGCCGGCCTGGTTGACTTCATCCACAGCGAAAGCCGCCTCAAGTACCCGGAATACCGGGCGCCAGGGTCGGACAAATGGCAGCGCATCAGCTGGGACGACGCCTTTACCCGCATCGCCAAGCTGGTGAAGGAAGACCGTGACGCCAACTTCATCAAAACCAACGACCAGGGCGTTACCGTCAACCGCTGGCTGACCACCGGCATGCTGTGCGCCTCGGCCGCCAGCAACGAAACCGGTTTTCTGTCGCAAAAATTTAGTCGCGCTCTCGGCATGCTTGCCGTAGACAACCAGGCGCGTGTCTGACACGGACCAACGGTAGCAAGTCTTGCTCCAACATTTGGTCGCGGTGCGATGACCAACCACTGGGTTGATATCAAGAACGCGAATTTGATTATCGTCATGGGCGGTAATGCGGCGGAAGCGCATCCGGTGGGGTTCCGCTGGGCGATGGAAGCCAAAATACACAACAATGCCAAGCTGATCGTGATCGATCCGCGCTTTACCCGAACCGCATCGGTGGCGGACTTCTACACGCCGATCCGCTCCGGGACCGACATCGCTTTCCTGTCGGGCGTGTTGCTGTATCTGATGACCAACAACAAATTTAACCGCGAATACGTCGAGGCCTACACCAACGCCAGCCTGCTGGTGCGGGAAGACTTTGCCTTCGAAGACGGCTTGTTCAGCGGCTACGACGCGGAAAACCGCAAGTACGACAAAACCACCTGGAACTACCAGTTCGACGAGAACGGCTTCGCCAAGCGCGACGTCACGCTGCAGGATCCGCGCTGCGTGTGGAACCTGCTGAAGCAGCACGTGAGCCGCTACACGCCTGACGTGGTGAGCAACATCTGCGGCACGCCGAAGGACGATTTCCTCAAGGTGTGCGAATACATCGCCGAAACCTGCGTGGCGGATAAGACCGCTTCGTTCCTGTACGCCCTGGGCTGGACTCAGCACTCGGTCGGCGCACAGAACATCCGCACCATGGCGATGATCCAGCTGCTGCTCGGCAACATGGGCATGGCGGGCGGCGGCGTCAACGCGCTGCGTGGCCACTCCAACATCCAGGGTCTGACCGATCTCGGCCTGCTGTCGCAGAGCCTGCCGGGCTACCTGACGCTGCCGTCGGAGAAACAGACCGATCTCGAGACCTACCTGAAGGCCAACACGCCGAAGGCGCTGCTGCCGGGCCAGGTGAACTACTGGGGCAACTACCCGAAATTCTTCGTCAGCATGATGAAGACCTTCTACGGCGACAAGGCGCAGAAGGACAACAGCTGGGGCTTTGACTGGTTGCCGAAGTGGGACAAGGGCTACGACGTGCTGCAGTACTTCGAGATGATGGCGCAGGGCAAGGTCAACGGCTACTTCTGCCAGGGCTTTAACCCGGTGGCGTCGTTCCCGAACAAAAACAAGGTGGTGGCTTCACTGTCCAAGCTGAAGTTCCTGGTGACCATCGATCCGTTGAACACCGAGACCTCCAACTTCTGGCAGAACCACGGCGAGTTCAACGAAGTGGATCCGTCGCAGATCCAGACCGAAGTGTTCCGCCTGCCGTCCACCTGCTTCGCCGAAGAGAACGGCTCGATCGTCAACTCCGGCCGCTGGCTGCAGTGGCACTGGAAAGGCGCGGACGCCCCGGGCGAAGCGCTGAACGACGGCGAGATCCTGGCGGGCATCTTCAGCCGCCTGCGCGAGATGTATGCGCGCGACGGTGGCGCGGTGCCTGAGCAGGTGCTGAACATGACCTGGGACTACCTGACGCCGGACAACCCGGCGCCGGAAGAGGTGGCGCAGGAGAACAACGGCAAGGCGCTGGCGGATCTGCTGGATGCCGACGGCAAAGTGCTGGTGAAAAAAGGCGAGCTGCTCAGCTCGTTCGCGCAGCTGCGCGACGACGGCACCACCGCCAGCGGCTGCTGGATCTTCGCCGGCAGTTGGACGCCGGCCGGCAACCAGATGGCGCGGCGCGACAACGCCGATCCGTCCGGCCTCGGCAATACGCTGGGCTGGGCCTGGGCATGGCCGCTCAATCGCCGCATTCTGTACAACCGCGCCTCGGCGGATCCGCAGGGCAAACCGTGGGATCCGAAACGCCAGCTGCTGGAGTGGGACGGCGCCAAGTGGGTCGGGGCCGATATCCCGGACTACAGCACCGCCGCGCCGGGCAGCGACGTCGGGCCGTTCATCATGCAGCCGGAAGGCATGGGCCGCCTGTTCGCCACCGACAAGATGGCGGAAGGGCCGTTCCCTGAGCACTACGAGCCGTTCGAAACGCCGCTCGGCACCAACCCGCTGCACCCGAACGTGGTGTCCAACCCGGCGGCGCGCGTGTTCAAGGACGATCTGGCGGCGATGGGCAAATCCGACAAGTTCCCGTACGTCGGCACTACCTATCGTCTGACCGAGCACTTCCACTACTGGACCAAGCACGCGCGGCTGAACGCCATCGCCCAGCCGGAGCAGTTTGTGGAGATCGGCGAAAAGCTGGCGGAGAAGAAGGGCATCAAGCAGGGCGATACCGTGAAAGTCAGCTCCAACCGTGGCTACATCAAGGCCAAGGCGGTGGTGACCAAGCGTATTCGCACGCTGCAGGTGCACGGCCAGGAAGTCGACACCATCGGCATCCCTATTCACTGGGGTTACGAAGGGGTGGCGAAGAAAGGCTTTATCGCCAACACGCTGACGCCGTTCGTCGGCGACGCCAATACGCAAACGCCGGAGTTCAAGGCGTTCCTGGTCAACGTGGAAAAGGTGTAACGGAGACGAATTATGGCCATGCAATCTCAAGACATCATTCGTAAATCCGCCACCAATGGTTTCACGCCGGCGCCGCGCGCCCGTGACCACCAGGAAGAAGTGGCCAAACTGATCGATGTCACCACCTGTATCGGCTGCAAGGCCTGTCAGGTGGCCTGTTCCGAATGGAACGACATCCGCGACGAAGTGGGGCACAACGTCGGGGTGTACGATAACCCCGCCGATCTGACCGCCAAGTCGTGGACGGTGATGCGCTTCTCCGAGGTGGAGGAAAACGGCAAGCTGGAATGGCTGATCCGCAAGGACGGCTGCATGCACTGCGCCGATCCGGGCTGCCTCAAGGCCTGCCCGTCGGAAGGCGCGATCATTCAGTACGCCAACGGCATCGTCGACTTCCAGTCCGAGCACTGCATCGGCTGCGGCTACTGCATCGCCGGCTGCCCGTTCGACGTGCCGCGCATGAACAAGGACGACAACCGGGTGTACAAGTGCACCCTGTGCGTCGACCGCGTGGACGTCGGCCAGGAACCGGCCTGCGTGAAAACCTGCCCGACCGGCGCCATTCACTTCGGCACCAAGGAAGCGATGAAGCAGGTGGCGGCGGATCGCGTCAGCGAGCTGAACACCCGCGGTTACCAGAACGCCGGTCTGTACGATCCGGCGGGGGTGGGCGGCACGCACGTGATGTACGTGTTGCACCACGCCGACAAACCGCAGCTGTACCACGGTTTGCCGGACAACCCGAGCATCAGCCCGGCGGTGACCTTCTGGAAGGGCGTGTGGAAACCCTTGGCGGCCATCGGCTTTGCCGCCACCTTCGCGGCCAGCGTGTTCCACTATGTCGGCGTCGGGCCTAACCGCGTCGAAGATGAGGACGAGCACGACGAGTCGCACGACGAGGAGACGCGCAAATGAGAAAGGAAAAGCCCATTCAGCGTTACAGCGCGCCGGAGCGCATCAACCACTGGATCGTGGCGTTCTGCTTCGTGTTCGCCGCCATCAGCGGGCTGGGGTTCTTCTTCCCCTCCTTCAACTGGCTGATGAACATCTTCGGGACGCCGCAGCTGGCGCGCATTCTGCACCCGTTTGTCGGGGTGATCATGTTCGCCGCGTTCCTGCTGATGTTCCTGCGCTACTGGAAGCACAACCTGATCAACCGGGAAGATATCGTCTGGGCCAAGAACATCCACAAAATCGCCATGAACGAGGAAGTGGGTGACACCGGGCGCTATAATTTCGGCCAGAAGTGCGTATTCTGGGCGGCGATTATCAGCCTGGTGCTGCTGCTGGCCAGCGGCGTGGTGATCTGGCGGCCGTATTTTGCGCCGTCGTTCTCCATTCCGCTGATCCGCATCGCGCTGCTGGTGCATTCGCTGGCCGCGGTCGGCCTTATCATCGTGATTATGGTGCACATTTACGCCGCATTGTGGGTAAAAGGCACCATTACCGCGATGGTGGAAGGCTGGGTGCCGGCGGCCTGGGCCAAGAAACATCATCCGCGCTGGTACCGTGAGGTCCGCGAGAAACGACAGGAAGATAAACCCTGATGAGTATCCGCATCGTTCCTAAAGAGCAGTTAGGGGCACAGCGTGAGAAGTCCACAACGGCGGAGAACATCCCGCCGTTACTTTTCGCCAACCTGAAAAGCCTGTACAGCCGCCGCGCCGAACGTCTGCGTCAGCTGGCTGTCGACAACCCGCTGGGTGACTACCTGAACTTTGCCGCCGAGCTGGCGCAGGCGCAGCAGCATGCGCTGCACGATAACCCGCTGGCGCTCGATCTTAGCGAAGCGTTGGCGCAGGGCGCCGCCAGCGGCAAACCGCCGCTCGATCTGAGCGTGTTCCCGCGCAGCGAGCACTGGCGCAAGCTGTTGACGTCGCTGATCGCCGAGCTGCGCCCGCAGGCGCCGGAACACATTCTGGCGGTGCTGGACAACCTGGAGAAGGCCTCGGCGCACGAGCTGGAGCTGATGGCCGACGCCTTGCTCAACCGCGAGTTCGGCAAGGTAGGCAGCGAGAAGGCGCCGTTTCTCTGGGCCGCGCTGTCGCTCTATTGGGCGCAGATGGCCAGCCTGATCCCCGGCAAGGCGCGCGCCGAATACGGCGAGCAGCGCCAGTTCTGCCCGGTGTGCGGCAGCATCCCGGTCTCCAGCATGGTGCACATCGGCACCGTCAACGGCCTGCGCTACCTGCACTGCAACCTGTGCGAAAGCGAATGGCACGTGGTGCGGGTGAAGTGCAGCAACTGCGAGCAGACCCGCGATCTCAACTACTGGTCGCTGGACAGCGAGCAGGCGGCGGTGAAGGCGGAGAGCTGCGGCGACTGCGGCACTTACCTGAAGATCCTCTATCAGGAAAAAGACCCGCAGGTCGAAGCAGTGGCCGACGATCTGGCTTCGCTGGTGCTGGATGCCCGTATGGAAGAAGAAGGCTTCGGCCGCAGCAGCATCAATCCGTTCCTGTTCCCGGCGGAGTAACCGCCCGGCCCCGTTCGCGCGGGGCCGGATGAGCAATTTCAGAACGGGCTTCTGGCAATCGCCCGGGCGAGTTGCTACGTTTAGGCCATAACGCGCCAAGCGAAAGGAACCACGATGTTAAACACCCTGGCAAAACTGACCGCGGTCGCCGTGTTGGCGGTTGGACTGGCGGCCTGCGACAACAAAGACGACACCAAACCGGCGGTGCCGCCGCCGGACACCAAGCCGACCGTGACGCAGCCCGCGCCACCGCCGCCGCCTGCGCCGGTAGAAACCCCGCCCGCGCCGCCGGGGCTGAACGTGTCGCTGCAGAAGGGCAAGATCACCTTCGAGCTGCCGCCGGGCTTTAGCGATCAAACGCTGAACAGCGGCATCATCAACGACAGCACCTCCACCATTCAGCGCTTCCTTGACGGCAAGTCGCGCCAGAGCGCGGTCTCGTCCGAAGTGATCCCGCCGGACGGCATGAAGCTCAACACCAGCGACAAAATGCTGAAAGAGCTGACGCAGAGCGCCATCACGGTGCTGGCCGAACGCTATCAGAATATCCAGACCACCAAAGAAGAGAACTTCAGCGTCGGCAAACAGAAGTTTCGCCGGGTGGATACCGAACAGACCGTCAACGGCCAAAAGGTGGTCTCCACCCTGGTGTTGACGGTGTTCAACAAGCGGGTGGTGACGTTGCAAATGCTGTCGCCGGCCAAAACGCCGGAAGTGCATCAGGCGCTGGTGCAGCGGATTATCGATACCCTGGCGGTGAAGTAAGGACGCCGCAGCCAGGACGAAGCGGAGGAGACCGGATGAAGCTTATCGGCAGTTACACCAGCCCCTTTGTGCGCAAGATTTCCGTGATGCTGCTGGAGAAGGGGATTGCGTTCGAGTTCGTCAACGATCCGCCGTATGAGCCCGGCAGCCGGGTGAAGGAGTTGAACCCGCTCGCCAAGGTGCCGGTGCTGATCGCCGATGACGGCGAGGTGTTTTACGACTCGCCGGTGGTGGCCGAATACCTCGAGCTGCTGGCGGTGGAGCCGGCGTTTTTGCCGGCCGAACGCGCCGCCGCATTGCGGGTTCGCCAGGTGGCGGCGTTGGCGGACGGCGTGACCGAAGCGGCGGCGACGCTGTTCCGTGAAAGCCGGCGCGCGCCGGAAAAACAGGACGAAAACTGGATGCTGCGCCAGCGTGACAAGCTGACGCAGGGCCTGGACGCCCTGGAGGCGCTGGCGCGGGAAAAAACGTGGCTCAATGCTGAGCGGCTGACGCTGGCGGATATCGCCACCGGCTGCGCGCTGGGCTACCTCAATTTCCGCCGCATCCTGCCCAACTGGTGCGTCGAACGCCCGACGCTGGTCAAACTGGCCGAACGCCTGTTCGCCCGCGAAAGCTTCGCCCGCACTGCGCCGCCTTGAGCTTTTTTCTCCCCGCTGCGGCGGGGTTTTGCTATGCCGATACGTTTAAACTGAAAACCGAGCGACCATGAGCACTGAATCCCACCTTCTTTACAGCCAACTGCCCGCCATCGACCGCCTGCTGCGTGAACCCGCGATTGAACCGCTGGTGGCACAGCATGGCCAGACGCTGATCGGCGAACTGCTGCGCCGGCTGCAGGCCCAGGCGCGCGACGCGATCAAACAACGGCAACGCTTGCCGGCCTGGTGCGGCGACTGGCCGCAGGCGCTGCGGGCCGAGCTGGCCCGGCAGCAACGCCCGGCTTTGCTGCCGGTGTTCAACCTCAGCGGCACCGTGCTGCACACCAACCTCGGGCGCGCCCTGCTGGCGCAGCCGGTGAAGGATGCGGTGAACGCGGTGATGGGGGAGGCGGTGACGCTGGAGTACGATCTGGACGGCGCCGGGCGTGGCCATCGCGATCGGGCGGTGGCGAGTCTGCTGTGTCGGCTGACCGGCGCGGAAGACGCCTGCATCGTCAATAACAACGCGGCGGCGGTGCTGCTGATGCTGGCGGCGATCGCCCCCGGCAAAGAGGTGGTGGTGTCGCGCGGCGAGCTGGTGGAAATCGGCGGCGCGTTCCGCATTCCCGACGTGATGCGCCAGGCCGGCTGTCAATTGGTCGAGGTCGGCACCACCAACCGCACCCATCTGAAGGATTACCGCCAAGCCATCAACGAGCAGACTGGCTTGTTAATGAAAGTGCACACCAGCAACTACAGCATTCAGGGCTTTACCGCGGCGGTCGACGAGGCCGAACTGGCGCAGCTCGGGGCCGAACAGGGCGTGCCGACCGCCACCGATCTGGGCAGCGGCTCGCTGATCGATATGGCGCAGTACGGCCTGCCCGCCGAACCGATGCCGCAGCGGCTGCTGGCCGCCGGCGTCGATCTGGTGACGTTCTCCGGCGATAAGCTGCTGGGCGGCCCGCAGGCTGGCATCATCGTCGGCAAAAAGGCGCTGATCGCGCGTTTGCAGCAGCACCCGCTCAAACGCGCGCTGCGCGTCGGCAAGCTGACGCTGGCGGCTCTGGAGGCCACGCTGCGGCTCTATCTGCAGCCGGAAAAACTGGCTGAGCAGCTGCCGACGCTGCGGCTGTTGACTCGCCCGCAGCAGGAGATGCAACAGGCGGCCGAGCGGCTGCTGACGGCGCTGACGCCGCGGTTCACCACCGATTTCGACCTGCGCGCCGAACCGTGCTGGTCGCAGATCGGCAGCGGTTCGCTGCCGGTGGATCGCCTGCCCAGCTATGCCCTGACCTTCACGCCGCGCGACGGCCGCGGCGCCACGCTGGAAGCGCTGGCCGAACGCTGGCGCCGTCTGCCGCAGCCGGTGATCGGCCGCCTCGGCGACGGCAGGCTGTGGCTGGATCTGCGCTGCCTGGAACAGGAAGGGGCGCTGATCGCAGCGCTGAGCGCATCATGATCATCGCCACCGCCGGCCATGTCGATCATGGCAAAACCACCCTGCTGCAGGCGATCTCCGGGATCAACGCGGATCGCCTGCCGGAAGAAAAGCGCCGCGGCATGACCATCGATCTGGGTTACGCCTACTGGCCGCAGCCGGACGGCCGGGTGCTGGGCTTTATCGACGTGCCCGGCCACGAGAAATTCCTCGCCAACATGCTGGCGGGCGTCGGCGGCATCGATCATGCGTTGCTGGTGGTGGCCTGCGACGACGGCGTGATGGCGCAAACCCGCGAGCATCTGGCGATCCTGCGCCTGAGCGGGCGCCCGGCGCTGACGGTGGCGCTGACCAAGGCCGACCGGGTGGACGCGGCGCGTGTCGATGAGGTGCGCAGCCAGGTGCGCGACGAGCTGGCGCGCCAGGGGTGGCCCGATGCGCCGCTGTTCGTGACCGCGGCGGCGGCGGGCGAGGGCATCGAGGCGCTGCGCGCGCATTTGCTGGCGTTGTCGCCCGCTGAACATGCGCTGACGCGCCGTTTTCGCCTGGCGGTAGACCGCGCGTTCAGCGTCAAAGGGGCGGGGCTGGTGGTGACCGGCACCGCGCTCGGCGGCCGGGTGAAGGTGGGGGATACGCTGTGGCTGACCGGCGCCGACGCGCCGGTGCGGGTGCGCGGCCTGCATGCCCAGAATCAGACCGTGGAACAGGCGCAGGCCGGGCAGCGCATTGCGCTTAACATCAGCGGCGATGTCGATAAAGAGCGGGTCGCGCGCGGCGATTGGCTGCTGGCGCAGCGTCCGCCCGAAGCGGCGGAACGCATTCTGGTGGCGTTGGAGACGGATCGGCCGATCCGCCATTGGCAGCCGCTGCATCTGCACCATGCCGCCAGCCACATCACCGGGCGCATTTCGTTGCTGAACGACGGGCTGGCGGAACTGATCCTCGATCGCCCGCTGTGGTTGGCGCAGAACGATCGGCTGGTGCTGCGCGATATTGGCGCGCGGCAAACTCTGGGCGCGGCTCGGGTGCTCAGGCTGAATGCGCCCAAGCGCGGCAAGCGTCAGCCGGACTATCTGGCATGGCTGCAGGCCCTGGCGCTGGCGCAAGACGATGCGCAGGCGCTGGCGCTTGAATTGCCGCACGGCGCGCTGTCACTCGCGGCGTTCGCCTGGGCGCGTCAGTTGACGGACGATGGCCTGAACGAGCTGCTGGCGAACCGCGATCTGCTGATCGTCGGTGACCGGGCGCTGGCGCAGGATCAGGTGCAACAGGCGGAAAGCCGCCTGCTGCAGGTGCTGGCGGAGTATCACCAACAGCACGCCGATCAGCTGGGCTTAGGGCGCGCCCGCCTGCGGCGCATGGCGCTGCCGCAGCAGCCTGAAGCATTGGTGTTTATGATGATCGATCGGCTGCTGCGGGCCGGCGCGCTGCGCAATACGCGCGGCTGGCTGCACCTGCCGGAACACGGCCTGGCGTTCAGCGCCGAAGAGGCGCCGCTGTGGGCGCGCATCGAACCGCTGTTCGGCGACGAACCCTGGTGGGTGCGCGATCTGGCGAGCGAATTGGGCGAAGAGGAAAGCCGGGTACGCGCGCTGCTGCGTAAGGCGGCCCAGTTGGGCCATGTGACGGCGGTGGTGGTGGATCGCTACTACCTCAGCCGACGCATCGATCAGTTCGCGGCGCTGATCCGCGAGCTGGATACGGAGCGCGGGGGCGCCAACGCCGCCGATTTCCGCGATCGGCTCGGCGTCGGGCGCAAGCTGGCGATCCAGGTGCTGGAGTTCTTCGATCGCAGCGGCTTTACCCGCCGCAAGGGCAACGAGCATCTGCTGCGCGACGGCGGGCTGTTCGGCAACTGATTGCGTGTTTTTTGTTCTCTGATGGCGGTATAATCAGCTTTAATCACTTTGATTGATATTGATTGTATTGAGGAGCAAGACGATGAATACGAAAGTCATCACCGCTCATGTCCCGCTGCCTTTGGCTGAAAAGGTGGATGAAATGGCCGCCAAACTTGAACGCTCACGGGGATGGATAGTGAAGCAAGCCCTCGCCGCCTGGCTTGAGCAAGAGGAAGAGCGCCGTCGGTTAACGCTGGCGGCGCTGGCCGATGTCGAACAGCAAAACGTTATCGATCATGAGTCGGTAGAAGCCTGGGCGGCCAGCCTGGACAGTGACGAGCCGCTGCCGGTACCGCGCTGATGGAGTTAAAATGGACGAGTAAGGCGCTATCGGATTTGGCGCGTTTGTTTGAGTTTCTTGCCTTGGCTAACCGCACTGCGGCAGCGAATTCGGTGAAGGCCTTGGTCGCCGCGCCTAAAGCGTTGCTCGATAATCCTCGCCTGGGTGAAAGACTGGACGAGTTTTTACCGCAGGAAGTGAGGCGTATTCTGGTCGGCCGTTATGAGATACGTTACCAGGTGCAGCCGGCAACGATTTATGTTCTGCGTATTTGGCATACTCGCGAAGAGCGATAGGCCGAATTCCCCTACCCGATAAACCTGACGGCGGCCCGGCTGACGTCGGGCGTTTGGGCGGTGAGAAACGCCTGTAAACGTTCGATCAGCGGCCGTTTTGCCGATTCTTCCGGCCAAACCAGATAGTAACCGTCGCCGGTGCGCACGGCGACGTCACAAGGCAGCACCAATAATCCCTCCTCAATCGTCCGCAGGCTCAGCGCCAGATCGCCGATCGAGACGCCGTGCCCGGCGATGGCCGCCGCGTTGCCCTGTTCCAGCGAATCAAATACCTGGCCGCGCGTGAGATCGATCGGGGCCGCGATGCCGCTTTTCTGCAGCCAGCGCCGCCAGTCGCGCCGATCGGGCGACGGGTGGATCAGCGGGCAGGCGACGAGATCCCGCTGCCCGTCGGCGAGCAGCGCGGGGGCGCAAATCGGGATCAGCCATTCGTCGAACAGCTTGGCGGCGGCGGTATTGGCGCCAAAATGGCCGTTGCCGAGCAGGATGGCGCAGTCGTAGGGTTCGCTGAAAAAATCCACGCTGTCGATGTCCATCCAGACGCTGGCTGCCTGCACCTCGAACGCCTGCGCCGTTTGCCGGAACCGGCTCAGGCAGTCCAGCAGCCAGCGCAGGGTCAGGGTGGAGGGCGCCTTCAGCCGCAGCAGATCGCGGTGGCTTCTGAACAGCTCGCAGGCTTGCTCGATGCGGCCAAACCCTTGCTGCAGCTCGGCGGCGAAGATTTTCCCCTGCGGCGTGACCTCGATACGCGGGCCGTTGCGCTGGAACAGCCGGCAGCCAAAGTGCTGCTCCAGCGTTTTGATGTGCTTGCTGACCGCGCTCGGGGTGAGATGCAGCTCCTCGGCGGCCAGCGTGAACGAGCCGGTGCGGGCGGCGCTTTCGAAGGCGCGCAGGGCGTAAAGCGGCGGAAGGGAACTGGCCATCGCGGCGTCTCTAATAATGAGTCTGATTCACAGTAAACGACAGGATTACTCCTTTTTCAAGGCGGGGGCGGCGGCATGATAATGGCGCGACGCCAACTGACTGAATGTGAGTGAAATAAAGATGAACCTGTCGTTACTGGCGGCGTATTTCGCCGCCATTTTGTTGCTGATCGCCACGCCGGGGCCGGTGGTGGCGATGGTGGCCAACACCGCGGCGCGCTTTGGCGCCCGGCGCGCGCTGTTGACCGCGCTGGGCAGCAACGGAGCCTCCTTGTTGCTGATCGGCGTCGCCGCGCTGATTATCACCGGGCTGTTCGCCGTGGATATGCGCTTGCTGCAGTGGATAGGCCTGCTGGGTTGCCTGTTTATTGGCCGTATGGCGATCGTCTCGCTGTATGAGGATTTATCCGCGCGAGCCCCCGATGCGCAGCCCGTTGCGCCGCCGCAAAAACGCTCGGCGATCCTGAACGGTTTTCTGGTGGGCATCGCCAACCCCAAAGACATTATCTTCTTCGTCGCCTTTTTCCCGCAGTTCATCGCCGTCACCCCCTCGATCGGCGCCAGCCTGACGCTGCTGACCGCGCTGTGGGTGCTGGCGGACTTCGCCATTTTGCTGACCTATATCACCCTGCTGTCGGGAACGGCGCTGCAGCGCGCGCGGCGGGCGATCTCTGTCCTGTCGGCGTTGCTGTTGTTGGCGGTGGCGGTGGTGGGAACGGGGTATGCGCTGTGGGGGCTGCTCGGCTGAAGCCGCATAAAAAACGCCGGTCGGGAAACCGGACCGGCGTTTTATCGTCGCGTTTACGCCGCGCCGTTCGGCTGCGGTGTGGGGTCGCCGTTGCGGCGTTTGCCGAGGAACAGCGCCACCAGCGTCAGCCAGCACAGGCCGCTGATGAGGTTGAACAGGTTGAACAGCCCGCTGCCGCCCCAGACGTAGGCGACCTTGGCCAGCTCGATGCCGACGGTGAACACCATCATGCTCAGCATGCCCATAGTGGCCGACACCGTGCCCTTGCTGACGTTGCTGGAGAACAGCGTCAGGCGGTACAGCCCGGCGTTGGCCAGGCCAATGCCGAAGGCGTACAGACTCAGGCCGGCGGTCATCCACAGGTAGGCGTGGCTGGAGAACTGGGTCGCCAGCGCGGCGATCAGCAGCCCCAGCAGCATCGGGCCTGCGCCCAGCTTGATCAGGCGCTCCACGCTGTTTTTGCCGGTCAGGCGTGCCAGCGTCAGGTTGCCGAGGATCAGCGCGCCGAACACCGGGATCTGCAGCAGGCCGTAGTCCAGCGTCGACAGCGACTCGCCGCTGATCAGGATCACCGGCGACTGGGCGATCCAGGCCAGCAGCGGCAGGCTGGCGAAACCGATCGCCAGGGCGCCGCACAGGAAGCGGCGGTTGCCCAGCACCTGGCGGTAGTCGCGCCACAGGTTGGCGGCGGAAAACGCCTCGCCCTGCAGCGTGGCGGTTTCCGGCATCGCTTTCCACAGGCCGTAGAAGGCGATGGCCGCCAGCGCCGCAAACAGCACAAACATGCTCTGCCACGGTGCGACGTGGATCAGCGCCGCGCCGGCCAGCGGCCCGAGCAGCGGGGCGATCAGCGCCACGTTAGCCATCAGGGCGGTGATTTTGATGCACACCGCCTCCTCGAACGACTCCTGGATGGTGGCGTAGCCGACCGCGCCGATAAAGCACAGGCCGATGCCCTGCAGGAAACGCATGGCGATAAACTGCTCGATGGTGGTGACCAGCAGGATCGCCAGGCAGGAGACGATGAAGAACGCCACCCCGGCCAGCATCACCGGGCGACGGCCGCGACGATCCGACAGCGGCCCGAGCAGCCACTGCAGGAAAATGCCGCCGGCCAGATAGGCGGTCATTGAGGTGGGCACCCACTCTTCGCCGGCGTTGAAATCCGCCACGACGGCCAGCATGCCCGGCTGAATCATATCGTTGCCGATATAGGTGGCGAACTCGAACAGCACCAGACAAAGAGGGAATAAAAGCGCCTGCCGGCCCAAACGTGCCGCAGGTGGTAATGTTGTTTTCATATTATTGTACTGATAGTAAAAGAGAAAAAGGAACTGCCAGGGCGGGAAGCGCAAACTGAGCGAGTTGTGGCGGCTATTTTGCCGCCAATTGTTCACCTTCGCAATCATAAGGTGTTGTTTAAGTGCATTCTGATATTTCGCTTTTGGGTTGTCGCCGAACGCCGTGCCCGATAACCTCTTATTAACATATCAATATGACACAAGATCGGGCGAGCGTTTGAGCGAGAAAATCGGCTGGATAGACAACCTGCGGGCGATGGCGTGCATGATGGTGGTGATGATCCACGCCACCACCTATTACGTCACCAACGGCGCGGCGATAGGGTTGCACAACTGGGACATCGCCAACGTGCTGAACTCACTGTCGCGCGTATCGGTGCCGCTGTTCTTCATGATTTCCGGCTACCTGTTCTTCGGCGAAAAGAGCGCCGGCCGGCGGCATTTCACCCGCATCGCCTGCTGCATTCTGTTCTACAGCGCCATCGCGCTGATCTATATCGCGGCCTTTACCAAGATCGGTTTCTGGCCGTCGCTGCGCGCCATCCTGCAAAAGCCGGTGTTTTACCACCTGTGGTTTTTCTACGCCATCGCGGTGATTTACCTGCTGTCGCCGCTGATCAGCGTCAAGCCGGTGTCGCGTCGCTACCTGGCCGCCGCGCTGGTGGTGTTGGCGGCGATCGCCAACCCGAATACCGACAAGCTGACCTTCGGCAACGTGCACCTGCTGCCGGTTAACCTGTATATCTACGGCGATACCTTCTACTACCTGCTGTATGCGTTGGCCGGGCGGGCGATTGGCATGATGGAGGCGCGCGGGCGCGCCGTGGGCTGGTTGGCGGCATTGGGATTTGCGCTGTGCGTGGCGCTGATCGCGCGCGGCACCAAGCATCAGCTGTTCATCAACGGCAACTTCGCCGATACCTACTACATCTACAGCGGCCCGCTGGTGTTTATGGCGGCGGTGGCGCTGCTGGTGTGGGTGAAACACTGTTTGCCGCAGCCGATCGGCTGGCTGAGCGTATTTTCCCGCCATTCGCTGGCGATTTACGGTTTTCACGCCCTTATCGTTAACGTGATGCGCAGCCGGCACCTGGATTTCACCGGCCACCCGCTGCTGGATATCTTCTGGGTGTTCGGCGTGGCGCTGGGGCTCAGCCTGCTGCTGTCTGTCGGCCTGCAGCGGCTGGATACCCGCCGGCTGGTGTCATAGCGGCGAGCGCTGGCGCTGCTGGGCGCGGCGCAGCTGCCGCCCGGAAGAAAAACCGGCCGCCAGCGCGGCCTTCTCCAACCCATACCCTTGCTGCAGGCGCTGTTGCGCCACCGCCAACCGCAGCTGCTCATGATATTCCCGCACGCTGATGCCGACGTGGCTGCGAAACAGCCGCGCCAGATGGCGGCTGCTGACGTGCGCCTTCTCCGCCACCTGCGGCACCGACCAGTCGGCTTCCGGCTCGGCGGCCATCACGTCCTGCGCGCGGTGCACCGCCGGGTGCAGGTGGTTGCGGTAACGCAGCCAGGGCGACAGCTGCGGATCGTCGCCGGCGCGGCGGAAATAAACCACCATGTCGCGTGCGACGTCGCGCGCCCGGCCGGAGCCGCAGTGACGGTGAACTAGGTGCAGCGCCAAATCGATGCCGGTGGTGATGCCCGCGCTGGTGTAGACGCCGCGGTCTTCGACGAAGATGCGGTTCTCTTTCACCTGCGCCGCCGGTGCCTGCAGGCGGATGCGTTCGATGACGTCGTGGTGGGTGGTGCACTGATAGCCGTCGAGCAGCCCGGCCTGCGCCGCCAGCAGCGCGCCGGAACAGATGCACACCAGGGTGATGCGCTGCTGCTGCAGATCGGGCCGCAGCGTCGCCAGCCAGCGGCGGGCCTGCTCGGCCTCTTCACCGGCGAAATAGCGCTGCGAATCGCCGACGCCCGGCAACACCAGAATGGCGCCGTCTTCCAGGCGTTCGGGCAACGGCGGCAGGCCGCTCAGCGTCATGCCGATGGAGCAGACGACCTGCGGCGCCGGGCTGAGGTAACGCAGGCTGAACGACCCGGCGAGGCGCAGGGTTTCCGCCGGGCCGCTGACGTCGAGCGACAGCACGTTGGGCAACAGCAGAAAATAGACGGCCTGCGGCATGGTTACTCCTGTGCGAGTTGCGCCAGCGCCTCATCCACGCTGGCGATGCGGGCGAAACGATCGACCAGTACGGTTTCAGTATGCCGCTTCAGCTGCGCGGGGGTAAAGACTTCACCGTCGGGATGGCGCATCGGGAAGGTCAGCGTCGCCTCGGTGACGAAGGTCACCCGATAACCGAGATCGGACGCCACCCGGGTGGTGGTTTCACAGCACTGTTCGGTGCGGATGCCGGAGATGATCAGGTGGTTGATATCCCGCTCGCGCAGCCAGGCGTCGAGGCCGGATTCGGTCAGCGCATTGTGTACATGCTTATGCACGGTGATATCCGCCTGGTGGGTGAGGAACGGCAGGCGCTGCACGTGGCCTGAAGCCAGCGAGAACGGCCCCTGCGGCGAGACGTGCAGCACGTCGACCAGCGCCGCGCCGCGTTGCTGACAGCCCGCGATCAGGCGGGTCAGCGCCTGTTGAAACGCCGGTAGATCGTCCTCCTGCCAGAATGGACGGTGCTGGAATGATTGCTGGACATCGATGATCAATAGCGCGCTCTGTGACATTTTCGGCCCTCCGCCAGTGTGTGTGGCGACCATCTTGCGCCGCGCTTTACTCTGGCAGAAGGCCAAAAACGGCCATCATGATGACAACAGCGGACCGACCTTAAGCTTTGCTCACCTGGCCAGCCACCAGGCGCCCCTGATGGAAGGCGGCGCTGCGCGCCGGCAGGCGGGCGACCGCCTCGGCGGAACAGCTGGCGTTGACCAGCACGAACTCGGCGGCATCGCCGGCTTTCGGCCAGGCGCGCTGGCCCTTATCGTCCAGCGGCAGCACGCCGCCGGTGGCGATGGCCATGGCGCGCGACAGGTGATACTCGTCGGATCCGCGGTACAGCTGGGCGTACAGGTTGGCCTTTTCCAGGATGTCGCCGGTGCCGAACGGCGACCAGTGGTCGATCACGCTGTCGGTGCCGGTCATCACGAACACCCCTTTCTCGCTGAGCTGCGGCAGCGGCATCATCAGGCTGCCGATCGGCACCGTGGAGGCGATGGTGATCTGCTGCGCCGCCAGCCGGGTGGCGGTTTCCGCCAGTTCGCCCGGCGTCAGCGTGGTCAGGGCGAAAGCGTGGCTGATGGTGACCTTGCCGCGCAGCGCCGGGTTTTTCTCCACGGTGGCGATCATGTAGTTGATGGCGGCGACCCCGGCCGGGCTGGTTTCATGCAGGTGGATATCCACGCCTTTGCCGGTATCGAGGGCGATCTGGAACATGGCGTCCAGCGATTTCTCCATCGCGCCGTCGACGTTGGTCGGATCGAGCCCGCCGACGTACTGCACGCCCATCTGCATCGCTTCGCGCATCAGCGCATCGACCCTGGAGTGCAGCAGGCCGTGCTGCGGGAAGGCGACGATTTCACAGCTGAAGTCCGCCCGGTGGTTTTCCAGCGCGCGCTGCAGGTGCTCCAGGCTTTTCAGGCCGCTGACCGGATCGATATTGCAGTGGCTGCGCGCCACGGTGCTGCCTTTGGACTGCAGCAAGGCGATCAGATTTTCCGCCCGCTGCTGCGAGGTGGGCAGCAGTTTCGGGATCAGCGTCTGCTCCAGCGCGATCATGTCCATGATGGTTTTGCCCTGGCGCGGGCGCGGCGCTTGCCACGGGCCGCTGTAGAAGGTTTTGTCCAGGTGGATGTGCATATCGCGAAACGCCGGCAGCAGCAGCCGACCCTGCGCCTGATAGCGGGGCACGACGGCGGGCAACGCGGCGTTGGCGGCGTGAATGGCGGCGATCTTGCCGTCTTTGATCTCAAGCGTGTATAGCGCGGTGCGGGTGCCGATCACCGTGTCGCCGTCGTATTCAAAGCCGTCTTCCAGCCGCACCTCGCTCAGGCAGTAGTGGCGATCGGTCAGGGTCATCGGCGTTGGCGCACACTGCTCGCCGCCAAGAGACGCGGCCTGTGCCACGCCGCCGGTCAAGCCGATCACCGCGCAGGCGGTGGTGAGTTTGCCGGTTTGGCTGAGGAAGGCTCTGCGGCCCGGTTGTTGAGGGTTTTCCACGTTCGGTTCCTTAATCCAGAGGTGAGGGAGTGAAAACATCCTCCAATTTAGGAGAGGAACCGGCCGGTTGGCAGCGACATTTGCCACTGGTGACTATTCGATTTGGTAATGACCGGCGTGCGCCGGCGTTTATATCAACCCGCAAAACACCGTCAGCCGCTGGGCCAGCGCCAGCGTGGCGGCGGGGGCGCCGTCGCGGTAGTAGAGCGCCAGTTCGAAGCTGTCTATCGGCGGCAATCTTTCGGCTTCGCCCAGCACCCGATGCGCGGGCAGACGGCAGCCGGCCGGCAGCAGGGTGACGCCCAGCCCGGCGGCCGAAGCGGCGGTCAGCGCCGCCAGGCTGGCGCTGCTGTAGCCGATGCGCCAGCGTTTGCCGAGGTTGTCGAGCGCCTGGCACAGCTCGTCGCGGTACAGGCCGTTGAGTGGAAATACCGCCAGCGGCACCGGCGATTGCTCGATAGCCGGAAAGGCCAGGCTGTCCAGCCACAGCAGCGGTTCCGGCCGCGCGGCGCGCGGCGGTTGCTGGCGGCGCTGCTTCACCAGGATCAGATCCAGCTCTTCACGTGCGTAGGCGCTGTGCAGATCGGCGCTCAGGCCGCTGGCGACGTCCAGCCGCAGGTGCGGGTGCTCGCGGCTGAATTCCGCCAGCAGCTCGGTGGTGGGCACGGCGAAATCTTCCGGCATGCCGATCCGTAGCACGCCGTCGCGCCAGATGCCGGTCAGCGCGTCGTGGGCTTCTTCATTCAGCGCGATGATGCGGCGCGCGTAGCTCAACAACTTGACGCCTTCTTCAGTCAGCAGCACCTGATGCGAGGAGCGTTCAAACAACGGTTTGCCCAACATCTCTTCCAGCCGACGCACCTGCTGGCTGACGGTGGACTGCGACAAAAACACCCGCTCTGCGGCGCGGGTGAAGCTGTTGCTGTCGCACACGGCGACGAAGCTGAGCAGCAGCTGCGGATTGAACATCGGGTAGCGATTCATTTTCCCACTGTTGGCTATTTTATTATTTAATTTCCCAATACTAGCGGCGTTGCCTACAGTAACGCAACGCTGCGGCGATCGCGCTGTGACGCCGCACTCTTCATTTCGCAGTACCAGGAATATATCGTGTTAAATCATTCTGTTAATTCACCTTCTCCACGTCGCTGGTTCAACCCCCTGTTGCTGGCGCTGGTGTTGATCGGCCTGAACATGCGGCCGCTGTTGACCTCGATCGGCCCGTTGCTGCCGACGCTGCGCCAGGCCACCGGGCTGAGCTTTGGCGGCGCGGCGCTGTTGACCACGCTGCCGGTGCTGATGATGGGGCTGATGGCGCTGGCGGGCGGCGCCATCAATCGGCTGTTCAGCGAACGCAGCGCCGTGACGTTGAGCCTGCTGGCGATCGGGCTGGGCGCGCTTTGGCGCGAACTGGCCCCCGGCAGCGTGCAACTGTTAATGAGCGCGGTGCTGGGCGGGCTCGGCATCGGGGTGATCCAGGCGGTGATGCCCGGCATCATCAAGCATCACTTCCTCAAAAGCATGGCGCTGGTGGCCGGGCTGTGGTCGGCGGCGCTGATGGGGGGGGGCGGTCTGGGGGCGGCGATCACCCCATGGCTGATGAGTACGGGGCGCGACTGGCACAGCGCGCTGGCCTGGTGGGCGTTGCCGGCCCTGGTGGCGCTGCTGGCCTGGTGGCCGGTCAGCAGCGGGCTGTCTCGCCTGGGCGCGGCGGGAGAACACCGCGGCCCAAGCCTGCTGCGCAACCGGCGCGCCTGGCTGCTCGGTGCCTATTTCGGCCTGATCAACGGCGGTTATACCAGCCTGATCGCCTGGCTGCCGCCGTATTACATGCAGCTCGGCTGGCAGCCGCAGGCCAGCGGTTCGCTGCTGGCGCTGATGACCTTCGGCCAGGTGATGGGCGCGCTGCTGCTGCCGGCGCTGGCGCGCAATCATGACCGGCGGCCGCTGCTGTTGCTGGCCTTGATGATGCAACTGATCGGCTTTATCGGTCTGATTTACCTGCCGCAGACGCTGCCGTGGCTGTGGGTGTTGGTTTCCGGGCTGGGGCTGGGCGGCGCGTTCCCGCTGTGCCTGGTGCTGGCGCTCGATCACCTGCACCAGCCGGCGGCGGCCGGGCGGCTGGTGGCCTTTATGCAGGGCGTCGGTTTTCTGCTGGCGGGCGTGACGCCCTACCTCTCCGGCCTGCTGCGTGACTACAGCGGCGGCTTCGTGCTGGACTGGCAAATCCATGCGCTGCTGGTGGTGGTGCTGATCGCCATTACCTGGCGCTTCCACCCGCACAGCTACCGGCGGGCATTCGCCGAATAATATTTCTGTCATTGCCGCTCCCTATAGTGACGTTGCTTTTACTTCTGGGCGATAACAACGAAAAGGGACAATGACATGCACAACACCAAAACCCGGCTGGCGCTGCTGGTCGGCTGCATGGCGCTGAGCGCCAACCTGTGGGCCGAGGCGCAGCCGGTGCAGGCGACGCTGGCCGGGCATGCGCTGCTGCCGGTAAAATCCGCCGTTTCCACGCCGAAAGATGCACCGAGTGATCTGCAACAGAGCGGCAAATACACCAGCGGCAAACGCGTCACCGAGCTGGGCAGCGTGGCGGGCAAATCGGCCGACCGCCTGACCGGGATCGGCCTGCCGATCAACGGCCAGCCGCTGCAGGGCCACTCCGGCATCAAACACATGCCCGACGGCACCTACTGGGTGCTGACCGACAACGGTTTCGGCAGCAAGGCCAACTCCCCGGACGCCATGCTGTACCTCAACCACTACAAGATCGATTTCAAAGACGGCACGGTTGCGCCGCTGAAGACAGTGTTCCTGCACGATCCGGATAAAAAGGTGCCGTTCCACATCATCAACGAGAGCACCGAGCAGCGCTATCTGACCGGCAGCGATTTCGATCCGGAAAGCTTCCAGTTTGCCGACGATGCCTTGTGGATCGGCGAAGAATTTGGGCCTTACCTGATCAAGGCCGACCTGAACGGCAAAGTGCTGGCGGTGTTCGACACTCAGGTGGACGGCAAGGTGGTGAAATCGCCGGACAACCCGACGCTGACCCTGCCGGGCGCGCCGGACGGCAAACAGAACTTCCAGGTGGCGCGTTCCAAAGGCTTTGAAGGCATGGCCGCCTCTCCGGACGGCAGCAAGCTGTACCCGCTGCTGGAAGGGGCGTTGTGGGACGGCGAGCAGTTCGAGAACGTCGGCGGCAAACGCTACCTGCGGGTGCTGGAGTTTGACGTCAAACGGCAGGCCTGGACCGGCCGCAGCTGGCAGTACGTGCTGGAAGACAACCAAAACGCCATCGGCGACTTCAACATGATCGACGCCACCCACGGGCTGGTGATCGAGCGCGACAACGGCGAAGGCACGCCGGACAAAGCCTGCGCCGCCGGTGCGCCAACCGACAACTGCTTCAGCCAAGGAGCCAAGTTCAAGCGAGTGTATAAAATCGCTTTCTCGGACGCCAACGTCGGCAAACCGGTCGAGAAACTGGGTTATATCGACCTGATGAACATTCAGGATCCAAACAAGCTGGCGCGCAAGCCGCTGAACGACGGCGTGCTGACCTTCCCGTTCTTCACCATCGAGAACGTGGACGTTGTGGACGACAACCACATCATCGTCGGCAACGACAACAACTTCCCGTTCTCCTCCAGCCGCCAGCCCAATATGGCGGATGACAACGAGTTCATCCTGCTGGACGTGAAGGATTTCCTGAAGTAGCTCCCCCCGGCCGCCGAATCGCCGGCGGCCGCCATTTCCCGCTTAGCGCAGCGAACAAACTGCGCTATAATCAGCGCCTTGCTTCTTATCTTCTCCAAGGAAGATCCTCGTCCCCGGTGGGGCGGCCGGACTTCAAATCCGGTTGGGGCCGCCAGCGGTCCTGGGCAGGTTCGACTCCTGTGATCTTCCGCCAATCAATATCTCCCAACCTCCTCTGTGATTGTCGGCTCCGGTAGAGTGAGTTTGCTTCTTTCGCTTTGTGTTAGTGCAGCTTGCGTGGGTAGAAGAAACGTTCATGAAGAAGGACTATGAGGCAGTAAGCCGTTGACGTAAAAACCGCTTACGCGGCCTTTTTATTTCTGAGAAACAGGGCAAGCAGATACAGGGCGCCCAGCGGCAGGGCCATGACATAACAGAATGCATAATACAGGATCAGCACGCCATTTTTGCCTATGGTATCGGCGAACAGTCCGCGGTGCCAAAATTCTTCACTCGTGAACTGCAGGGCGGCCGTTTCAGTGCCTTTTTTAGCACAGGGATACAGTAAAAAGCTCAGGATGGAGAGGATCAACGAAAGTGCGATATTCACCATGTCCTGGAAAGAATAGATGTAATAAAGCGCGATAAAAAAGTAAGTCACGCCCCACGCCTGACTTTTCCAATAATACACTTTGGTCATTTTCGCCTCCCTGCGCATGAGTTCCTTTCTGTTTCGTGCTTGGCGAAATGGAACATCGATGCCATTGCCCGCGCCGCTCGGTTTACCCAAGACGTCTGAGTATGCGCAGGGCTTCGGCAAAATGCCATATTACCGGCTTATCTGGCAGGCGTATTTGGGTTCTGCCGCGAGCGTCTCTTCTCCCCAACCCCTAACCCCCTCACTCCCTCTGCAAAAAGAACTGCTTGATGGTCTGCCGCAGCCAGCGGTGCGCCGGGTCGCGATCGAGGCACGGATGCCAGGCCTGCACGATAAACACCGATTCCAGCTCGAGCGGCAGCTCGATCTCAGCCAACGGCAGGTGGATGTTGCTTACTCCCTGCAGCACGTGGCGCGGTAGCGGCAGGATAAAGTCTGATTTCATGGTTAGCATCATCGCCGAATGGAAGCCCGGCAGGGTCAGGGCGACGTTGCGCTGCAGGCCAAGATCGCGCAGCGCGTCGTCGATCGGCCCCTGCGTGCGCCCGCGGCGAGAAACGCTGATATGCGGGTAATGGGTCAGGGTTTCGGGCGTTACCTGGCCAATGATCGGGTGACCAGGGCGCACCAGCGCCTGAAAGGTGCTGGTGAACAGGCTCTGAGTCTTAATTTCCGGGTGCCAGTCGCGTGAGGAACCGATCACCAGATCCACCTTGCCGCTGCGCAGCGCGTCATCTTCGCCGTCGCTTTCGGCGATAAACTTCAGGCCGCTTAACGGCGCCATGTCCCGCAGCGTCTCCAGCAAGCCGCCCGCCAGCGCGCCGATAAAAATGTCGTTGGCGCGAATGGTGAAGGTTCGGGTCAGCTTGCCGGGCTCGAAGGATTCACTCGGCGCGATCAGCGCGGCGGCCTGTTCGATGATATCGCCGAGCTGGCGTTTCAACTCCAGCGCGCGCGGCGTCGGCACCAGATGCTTGCCGGCCCTGACCATGATCGGGTCGTCGAACTGCCGGCGGATGCGCCCCAGAATGCGGCTCATCGCCGGCGCGCTCAGGTTCATCTTCTCGGCGGCGCCGCTCACGCTCCCTTCTTCCAGCAGCAGATTCAGCGCATAGATCAGGTTGAAATCAATTTTTTGCGGCATGGCCTCTCCGGTGGTGGTGCGTTCAATGGATTGCGTTTTGTGCAATTAGTTAATTACATCATTTCATTTTAAACAATCGAAATAAGTCCGGATACTGCCCACGACAACAAAGATTGAGGCTGAAACAGCAGGAGTGGGGAATGGTTGAGGTGTCTGTTACGCCGCACCACAAAAATCGGTGGCTCGCCAGCGCCGGCGAAATCAACGGCCGCACCTGGCTGGGGTTGTTCGGCGTGTTTTTGGCGGTGATGGCCAGCGGCGTGGGGGAAAACGCCAGCAAGTTCGCGCTGGCGGATATACAGGGCGGCATGCTGCTGAGTTTCGATGCCGGCAGTTGGCTGACCACCTGTTACGTTACCGGCTTTGTGATCGGTTCCGGGTTCACACCCTGTTTTTGGCCGACCTTTTCGTTGCGCCGGGTGGCGTTGACGATGTGCGGCATTTACCTGGCCGGCGGGCTGCTGACGCCCTGGTTGGGAGAACAGTATGGCGTGTTGCTGGCGGTGCGCAGCCTGCAGGGCTTCGCCGGCGGCGCGTTGCCGCCGATGCTGATGACGGTGGTGCTGCGTTTTATGCCGCCGCTGATCAAGGTGTTGGGGCTGGGCGCCTACGGCTGGGTCTCGGCCTGGAGCGCTACGCTGGGCGCCACCGCCGCCGCTTTCGCCTTTCACTGGGGTTGGAGTGGGTACTTCTACTGGAACCTGCCGCTGATGGCGATTGCCGCTGTGTGTATCGGCTACGGTCTGCCGCAGGATCCTCTGCGGCTGGAGCGCCTGCGGCAGTTCAACTGGCGCGGCCTGCTGCTCGGCGGCATGGCGCTCGGCATGCTGACGGTGGGCATTTCACAGGGGGAGCGGCTCGACTGGCTGAACTCGCCGCTGATCTACGTTTTATTATTGGGCGGCGGCGGATTATTGGCGTTATTTCTGATTAACGAATGGTATCACCCGCTGCCTTTTTTTAATTTGCAGCTATTAAGCAAAAGGAATTTGTCTTTCTCCTTAATTACGCTGGGTGGCGTGCTGTTAATTATGGTGTCGCTGGTCAATATTACGTCGGGATATTTATCCGCGATTCAGGGCTATCGTCAGGAACAAACTTCCGACTTAATGCTGTGGGTGGCGTTGCCGCAATTAATTACGCTGCCGATTGTCGCCATTATTTGCAATACGCCGCGGGTGGATTGCCGCTGGGTACTGGCGATCAGCCTGCTGTTGATGGCCACCGCCTGCGTGCTGGCCGCCCAGCTGACGCCGGAATGGAACGGCGAGACGTTTCGCGTTATCGCGCTGTTGCAGGCGGTCGCGCAACCGATGGCGATCATCCCCCTGCTGATGCAGGCGACCGGTGGGCTGTTGCCGACCGACGGGCCGTTTGCGGCGGCCTGGTTTAACGCGGTGAAGGGCTTCGCCGCCACCGCGGCCGGCGGCGCCATCGCGCTGCTCAGCCGACAGCGAGGGGACTATCACGCCGGCACGATCGCCGACGGTTTTGGCTCGGCCTACAGCAGCGCATCGGGGTCGGCGGAGCAGCTGGCGCAGCTTGCCGCCCGGCAGGGCCACGTGCTGGCCAGCGCCGATCTTTATCTGTTGGTTGCCGGCCTGGCGTTATTACTGACCGCGCTGATTTTAGTTATGCCGACCCGTATTTATCCGCCGCGTTCGGTCGCCGCCTGACATTTTATCATCAGAAATAAATATTAAGTGGAGTCACTTTTATGGCTAACAAAAAAGTCGCCGTCGCCGTATTGGCGGTTACCGTCATTACGCTGGGGTTATTAATGAATAAGTTTTTTATTAAAGAGACACAGCAGAATACCAACGACGCCTATATTCGCGCCGATATCTCGCGTATTTCTCCGCAGATTGCCGGTGAAATTGCGCAGGTATTGGTCAGGGACAACCAGTGGGTTAAACAGGGGGAGTTGCTGGCGGTGATCGATCCGCGTGAATTCAACGTTGCCCTTGCGCAGGCGACGGCGCAGGAGCAATCCGCCCGCGCCCGGCAGGACGACGCCAGGGCCAACCTCACCCGGCAGAGCGCGCTGATCGCCGCCGCGCTGGCGGAGCGGCAGGCGGCGCAGGCGGAGCTGGCGTTTGCGCGTCAGGAGCAGAACCGCTACCAGAGAATGGCCAGCAGCGGCGCGGGGTCGCAGCAGGCGGCGCAGCAGGCGACAACGCGGGTGCACACGCTTTCCGCCAATGTGGCGCAGGCGGAGGCGACGCTCAAAGCGGCGCGAAACATGGAGCAGGTGCTGCAGGCCAAGCTGGCGGACAGCGATGCCGAGCTGATGCTGGCGCAGGCCAAGAAAGCGATGGCCGAACTGAACCTGTCTTACACCCGCATCACCGCGCCGATCGGCGGCGTGATCGGCAAGAAAAGTCTGCGGGTCGGGGAGTTCGTCAAACCGGGCGATGCGCTGCTGGCCATCGTGCCGCAGGACAAGCTGTACATCATCGCCAACTACCAGGAAACCCAGTTGGAAAACATTGCGCACGGGCAGTCGGTAGACATCCATATCGATACCTTTCCCGGCCAAACGCTGAAAGGGCAGGTGGACAGCATCGCACCGGCTTCCGGCGTCAGCTTCGCGGCCGTGGCGCCGGAGAACGCCACCGGCAACTTCACCAAGATCGTGCAGCGCATCCCGGTGAAAATTGTATTTGATATCAACAAAGAGCATGCCGCCTTGTTGAGCGCCCTGCGCGTCGGCATGTCTGCGGACGTCAGCATCAATACGCTGGACGGAGGCCTGCAATGAACAGAGCCGTGATCCCGCTGTTGTTGATGGCGCTGAGCGGCTGCCGGGCGGTAGGGCCGGACTACGCTCGGCCGCAGAGCGCGCTGCCCGAGAGCTGGGGTGAGCAGGCCGGCGGCGGGGCATTGCCGGTGGTCTGGTGGTCGATATTCAACGATGCGCCGCTGTCGCAGCTGGTGCAGCGCGTGGCGGCCGGTAACCTGGATCTGCAGCTCGCCACGGCGCGCCTGCAACAGAGCCGCGCCCTGCTGGGGGTGACGGAGGCGGCGCTGATGCCGGATCTGAGCCTGGACGGCGCCTATCAGCGCCAGCGAGCTACCTCGGTGGGCAGCATGGATCCGTCCGGCAACGGCGGAGAGGCGGATTACAACCTCTGGCGCGGCGGCTTCAGCGCCGCCTGGGAGCTGGACATGTGGGGCAAGCTGCGCCGCGCCTCGGAAAGCGCGCGCGCCGGCTTCGCCGCTTCGCAGGAGAATCGGCGCGCGCTGCTGACGTCGGTGACGGCGGAGGTGGCGAGCGACTATCTGCGCCTGCGCGCCACGCAGCAGCAGCTGGCGGTGGCGCAGGAAAACCGTGCTACGGCGCTGCGTACGCTGCAGCTGACGCAAAGCCGCTATCAAAGCGGCGCGGGCAACGAACTGGATATCGATCAGGCGCAGGTGCAATTGGCGCAGGTGGATGCCCTGCTGCCGACGTTGGCCGACCGGCAAGAACGGCTGATTAACGCCATCGGCCTGTTGTTGGGCGAGCGGCCGGGCGCGCTGAACGCGATGCTGTCGCCGCCGGGGCCGCTGCCGACGCTGGCGCGCGCGGTGCCGATGGGGGTGCCGTCGGATCTGGCGCTGCGCAGGCCGGATATTCGCGAAGCGGCGGAGCGTTTGCATCAGGCGACCGCCGAGATCGGCGTCGCCACCGCCGACTACTACCCGCGCATCACGCTGACCGGCAACGCGGGCTACCAGGCATTGGCCTTGTCGGATATGGGCAGCTGGTCCACGCATACCTTCGCCATCGGCCCCGTTTTGTATCTGCCGTTGTTCGACGGAGGGAAAATCACCCAGCGGGTACGCCTGAGCGAATATCGCCAGCAGGAAATGGCCATCGCCTACCAGCAAACGGTGCTGCGTGCCTGGCACGAGATCGACGACGCGCTTTCCGGCTATCGCGCCCAACAGCGCCGCCAGACGCACCTGGCCGAGGCGCTGGCCGCCAACCGGCACGCGTTTGCGCTGGCGCGCGACAGCTATCTGAACGGCGCCAGCGATTTTATCCACGTGCTGAGCACGCAGCGCGCGCTGCTGGATCTGCAGTCCGCGCAAATTGTTTCAGAGGAAGAGACGGCGATCGCCGTGGTGAATATCTATCGAGCGCTGGGCGGCGGCTGGGAACTCACCTACCCGTCTGCGGCGCCACAGGAGAAGGCTGATGCACAACACGCTGAATAAGATTGTCGACGAGATGCTGGAAAGGGACACCCGCCGCAAACGGGAGGCCCGGGTGAGCGCCGTGCGGCAAGTCACCGCTCGGATCAGGCGCATCACGTTGAGCGGCGACGATGTGGATAAGTTTATCGCCGATCCGCGCGCGCAGGAGCCGGCCAGCTGGGTCAAGGTGTTCTTCCCGTGGCGCGACACGCTGGCCGGGCGGGCCTACACCCTGAGCGGCATCGACAAACTCGCCCGCACCTTCGATATCGACATGGTGCTGCACGGCGAAGGCCCGGCGTCGAACTGGGCGCGCGACGCGATGCCGGGCGACAAGCTGGGGTTCGCCGGCCCTTGCTCCGGCGGCTTCCGGCTGTTGCCGCAAACTCGCTGGCTACTGTTGCTGGGCGATGAGACCGCGCTGCCCGCCATGCGCACCATTATCGCCTCGCTCTCCGCCCCGTTGCCGGTGCTGTGGTTCGCCGAGGTGGGCGATGCGCAGGAGATCCAGGACGTCGATTGCTCCTTTTTGCAGGTGAACAGCTGGCAAATCCGCACCCGACATTTCGACAGCGTGATGAACAGTCCGCTGGTGCAGGCCGTCAGCCATTGCGAGCTGCCGGCCGGCGAAGGGCAGGTGTGGCTGGCCTGCGAGCACCAGGTCGCCGCCTATCTGAAGGCGCGTTTTATCAACGAAATGGGCATTTCCCGCGCCGCCTTGTTTGCCAAAGGTTATTGGAAAAAGGGCGAAGCCAATTTCAAGGGCGCGATTTAACTCGGGCGAGTGAGGATGGTTATGATTGAGAGAGTGTTATTGGCGGTGGACTGCTTTGAACACAGCGGCAACGCCCTGGAATTTATGGCGCGCCTGCAAGGCAGCATCGGCGGCGTGATTGTGCTGACGGTGGTGGACAATGCCTTCACGCTCAGCCGCAGCGGCCTGCGTTTCGACAGCGATGAGCGCGAGGAGTATCCCGCCGCCCAACGGGAAGAAGCGCTGGCGGAAAAGCAGGTCGGGCAGGTGACGCGGGCGCTGAAACAGCAGGGCTTCAATGCCCAGGGCTTGCTGGCCGCGGGGTCGCCCATCGAGGTGATCCCGGAACAGATGGCGCTGTTCAACTGCGATCTGTTGATCATCTCGCACCGCCACCTGTCTTCGTTGGGGCGCTGGCTGAACGCTTCCGTCACGCGTGGCCTGCTGGATGAGATCGGTCAACCGGTATTGGTGATCCCGCGCTAAGCTATGGGTAAGGGCAGCCGCATGCGGCTGCGCGCGTTCGGCGACGAAGGCCGCACATACCGGAGGTCAACATGCGAAGTCTGGAAGATCACCTTGCCGCTTATGCCGCCTATCACCGCGATACGCGCAATATCGCCACGCATTTTATCGGTATCCCCCTGATCGTCATCAGCCTGCTGGCGCTGCTCTCCCGGCCGGCGTGGGGCGCGGGAGGGCTGCCGTTTTCGCCGGCCTGCGCGGCGGTTATCGTCTCGGCGCTCTATTACCTGCGGCTGAACCTGCGCCTTGGCATCATGATGCTGGCGTTGCTGCTGCTGTGCCTCGGGTTCGGTACCTGGGTGGCGTCGCTGTCGACGGCGGCGTGGTTGAGCGTCGGCATCGGCGGCTTCGTCATCGGCTGGCTGTTTCAGTTTGTCGGGCATTTCTGGGAGGGGCGAAAACCGGCGTTTATGGACGACGTGACGGGCCTTATCATCGGCCCGCTGTTCGTGCTGGCGGAAGCCTGCTTCCTGGCCGGCGGGCTGCGCGAACTGCAGCGGAACATCGAACTGCGCGCGGGCAAAGTGCGCAATGGGAGGGGATGAGGTGGCGTTGATTCCCACGGTGACGACATTTCCGCTGCAGCAGGCTTTTATCCCGCTGCTGGAGGCGCTGACGGCGGGGCTGCCGCGCCAATTCCCGGCGCTCATCCACAGCATTTACCTCTACGGCAGCGTCGCGCGCGGCGAAGCCCTTCCCGGCGTGTCCGATCTGGACATCACGCTGTTGCTCATCAAGCCGGCCGATAGTGGGGCGTTGCAGCGCCTTGAAGCGTGGCGGCAAGCCTTTCAGCTGGAGCAGCGGATCGTGAGCAAGGTCGACTTTGACATCGGCAGCGTTGATGAAGCGTTGGCGCCGGAGCATCACGATTCCTGGGGATTTTGGCTGAAGCATCACTGCCGATGCCTGTGGGGCGAAGACGTGTCCGCCGCTTTTTCGCTGTTTCGTCCCGATCGGAGCATCGCGCTGGCGGTCAATGCTGATTTACGGCCCGCGTTGGCGCGTTATCGGGAGCAACTGCTGCAGGCAAGGACGGTATCGGATGAGAGGCGCTTAAAGCGCGAAGCGGCCAGAAAGCTGATCCGCGCCACCAATATGTTGCGCGCCGAGGGGAGCCCGTTCTGGCCGATAACGCTAACCGACTATGCCGATCAGCTGTTGGCGCTTTATGCAGAGCAGCGCGATGAAATGGACTATTGGTTAGCGCACGCGGCAGGGGAGGCGAATGACGCGGATTTTAGCGACAGAATGATGCAATTTCTTGAGTGGATCGAAGCACAGAAAAAAATAACGCCGGCTTGAGCCGGCGTTGTCGGCGAGCGTTACCCGATCGCCGGGTAATCGGTGTAGCCTTCCCGGCTGCCGCCGAAAAATTTCTCTTTAATGGGCGCATTCAGCGCCAGCCCGTGTTGCAGGCGGTGAGGCAGATCCGGGTTGGCGATGAACGGGCGGCCGAAGCCGATCAGATCCGCCCAGCCTTTGGCCAGTGCTTCTTCAGCGCGTTCACGCGTGTATTTGCCCGAGTAAATCAGCGTGCCGCGGAAAATCAGGCGCAGTGATTCTTTGAACGCCGCCGGCATCACCGGGGCGTCATCCCAGTCCGCTTCGGCGATGTGAATGTAAGCGGCGCCGATATCGTTCAGCACGCTGGCCGCCGCCAGATAGGTGGCTTCCGGGGTGTCGTCCTGCGAGCCCATCAGGGTGGTCAGCGGCGCCAGGCGCACGCCCAGTTTCTCTTTACCGATGGCGTCCGCTACCGCCTGCGCCACTTCCCGCAGGAAACGCAGGCGATTTTGCAGTGAACCGCCGTATTCGTCGTCGCGCTGGTTTTCCCGCGAGTCGATAAACTGATTGATCAGATAGCCATTCGCGCCGTGCAGCTCTACGCCGTCGAAACCGGCGGCGATGGCGTTGCGGGCCGCCTGAGCGTAGTCATTGACGATCGCCGGAATTTCTTCCCGCGTTAAGGCGCGCGGTGCGGAGTGTTGCACCATTTCACCCACGCCATGTTCCGGCCCGCGGCCTTCGACATCCACAAATACCTTGACCCCATCGGCCTGGATGGCGGAGGAGGAGACCGGCGCGGCGTGGCCTGGCTGTAGAATGGTATGCGACACGCGGCCGACGTGCAAAAGCTGCGCGAAGATCTTGCCGCCGGCCTGATGTACGGCGTCGGTGACTTTTTTCCAACCGGCGATGTGTTCCGGGGTGTAAATGCCGGGCGTCCAGGCATAACCCTGGCCTTGCTGGCTAATCTGCGTGCCTTCGCTGACGATCAGCCCGGCGCTGGCGCGCTGGGCATAATATTCAGCCATCATGTCGGTGGCGACGTCGCCGGCGCCGGCCCGAGAGCGGGTCATGGGCGGCATGACGATGCGATTGTTCAGCGATAAACCGTTTAAAGAATACGAGTCAAAAAGCATGACGCTTCCCTCTGTGTGAATGGGGCCGTAGGGCATTGATGTTTTACTGAGGCCATTATATTTCGTCGTTTAATTCTAAAAACGCGCACAATAACAAAACACTTTTGCTCTGTGTTCAATAGTTGCGGTAGCCGCCGGCTTGCCGCAGGTGGCGGGAATGAACCCGATGTGCGCTCGGGCGACGGCGGCTATTGCCTGTCGGCGCGTGGTTGAGATAGAGTCGGCTGCTGTTTTTCCCCACGATTTTTAACAAAATCGCAAAAGTCTTTTAGCCTCCCGCCGGCTTATCTTTGGTGTGATCAATGTCATACTTTTGGCATCTTAACTTTCCCGCGCTTCGGCAGCGGTTAACCGGAGTTGTTGAATGAAAATTAACTTTCCCTTATTAGCCCTGGCGGTGGGGGCGTTCGGCATCGGCACGACCGAGTTTTCCCCGATGGGGTTGCTGCCGACCATCGCCAAAGGGGTGGACGTCTCCATCCCGATGGCCGGCATGTTGATCAGCGCCTACGCCGTCGGCGTGATGGTCGGCGCACCGCTGATGACGTTGCTGCTTTCTCACCGGGCACGCAGAAGCGCGCTGATCTTCCTGATGGCGATCTTTACTCTGGGTAACGTGCTGTCGGCCGTTGCGCCTGACTACACCACCCTGATGCTGTCGCGCATCATCACCAGCCTGAACCACGGCGCGTTCTTTGGCCTCGGATCGGTGGTGGCCGCCAGCGTGGTGCCGAAGGAGAAACAGGCCAGCGCAGTGGCGACCATGTTTATGGGCCTGACCATCGCCAATATCGGCGGGGTGCCCGCCGCGACCTGGCTGGGTGAAACCATCGGCTGGCGCATGTCGTTCCTGGCGACGGCCGGGCTGGGCGTGATCGCCATGCTGGGGCTGTGGTTCTCGTTGCCGCAAGGCAGCGCCGGCGCGCGTCCGGATGTGAAACGCGAGCTGTCGGTATTGGTGCGCCCTCAGGTGCTGTCCGCCTTGCTGACGACCGTGCTGGGCGCGGGCGCGATGTTCACGCTCTATACCTATATCTCGCCGGTGTTGCAGCACATCACCGATGCGACACCGCTGTTCGTGACGTCCATGCTGGTGTTGATCGGCGTCGGTTTCTCCATCGGCAACTACCTCGGCGGCAAGTTCGCCGACCGCTCCGAAAGCGCGACGCTGAAAGGTTTCCTGTTGCTGCTGGTGGTCATTATGCTGGTGATCCCGTTCCTGGCGCGCAGTGAAATCGGCGCTGCGGTCAGCATGGTGATTTGGGGCGCGGCGACCTTTGCCGTGGTGCCGCCGCTGCAGATGCGCGTGATGCGTGTCGCCAGTGAAGCGCCGGGGCTGTCGTCTTCGGTCAATATCGGTGCCTTTAACCTGGGCAATGCGCTGGGCGCCGCCGCCGGTGGCGCGGTAGTCTCCGCCGGGCTGGGATACAGCTTCGTGCCGGTGATGGGGGCGATTATTGCCGGATTGGCGCTGCTGCTGGTGCTGTTCACCCACCGTCAGGCCGAAAAAGTGGCCTACGCCAACGGTTAAAACGACAGCGTGCGGCGGGGTTCCCCGCCGCGCTCACTCAAAGCCGAGCAGGCTGAACGCATCGTCCTGCGGGGCGTAGCCGAGCAGGCGACGGGTCTCTTCCAGCGATAAACGCGTGTAGCGGTTATTGGAAACCCCGTGCACCACCGCATATTGCACCCCGTCGACACGAATGCAGCGCTCCAGCAGATCGGCGGCATCGCGATGGCTGAGAAACGCGCTCATGTCGCGGGCGCTGAGCCGATCGCCCGGGCTGAGGGTGGTGAAGTTGGCGATGCGCACCGACAGGGCGGAAAGCCCTTCCTGATGGGCGAAGTAGGCGGCGATGCCTTCGCCGAACGCCTTGCTGGCGCCGTACAGGTTTTTCGGTTTCGGCGCGTCATCCGGGCGGATTTGGTAATCGAGCGGATAGCCTTCCACCGCCTGTGCGCTGCTGGCGAACACCACCCGGCGGCAGCCGGCGTCTTTCGCCGCGCGGAAAATATTGAAGGTGCCGAGAATGTTGTTGTCCATCAACGAACCGCAAAAGTCGGCATCGGGGGAGGGATCGGCGGCCAGGTGCAACACGGTGTCGATATTGGCGCAGGCCGCGCGGCAGGCGTCGAGATCGGCGATGTTGAAGCTGATGACTTCGTCGCCGGGCTGCAGATCGTGCAGCAGGCTGACATCCCTTTCCGCCAGCCGCAGCGCGTAGCGATCGCCCATCGCCTGGCGAAACGCCGTGGCTACCCGGCCGCCGGCGCCGGTGATCAGAATCCGTCCCAACTCAGTCCGCAACGTCATGGTCGCTGTCATCCTTACAATCGATTACGCGTTGACCAGTAATAATCGCCCGCGTGACTTTTGTCCAGTCGTTTTAATTAGTCATTCTGATGTTTCTTTCACCATTATCAATTGCGCATGGTGATTTTTGCGCGGGTGAATATCGTGGAATGTTAACGATGCGCAATCAAGTTTGGCGATCTATTTGCCTTATGGATTGCCGATTGCGACCAAAAAAGCGGGGATTAACAGTGGATGGACGAGCGCTTTGCTTTCGCCTGACTGTGAATTATTAGGTTAGTTAATCTTATGTTTTTTCCTGAAGCGGGCGATATTCCGCCCCCTCTCTATTCCGCCTGCGCGATATATCACTGCTGTGCTGAAGCCGATAGAGGGCGACAGGCCTTATTTGGTACCTCAGTTCGGTTTTGCCCGCCCGATCACAGTTCGGCAATTTGCCGACGCAAAGGCTTGCCCCGGCAAAATCCGCGGTGTTAACGTCATAACTCAACCGATTTAGGGTTGTTACTGCTACGGCAGGCAAAACCTAAACCTCGCGTTTCTGTTCCCCGATGGGGCAGAGGCCGCGAGGTTTAGGTTTTTTTTTGCGCCGAATTTCGCCTCAGCGCCAGGCCAGCGCGGGGCGGGGAGCGGCAGAACGCGAAGTCTAAGGATAACAGTATGAAATATGACACATTAGCCAGTGAGATTTTGGCCGGCGTCGGTGGCCGCGACAATGTGAAAAGCCTGGTGCATTGCGCTACCCGCCTGCGTTTCAAGCTGCGCGACGACAATCGCGCCAACGCGGTAGCGCTGAAGAAAAATCCGGGCGTTATCATGGTGGTGGAAAGCGGCGGCCAGTTCCAGGTGGTGGTAGGCAACCACGTGGCGGAGGTGTTCGACGCGGTTAACCGCGTTGGCGGATTGGCCGAAGGCGCGCCGAGCGACGACGCGGGCGGCAAAAAAGACAACCTGCTCAGCCGCTTTATCGATCTGGTGTCCGGCATTTTTACCCCGCTGCTTGGGGTGATGGCCGCTTCGGGGATCCTGAAAGGCTTCCTGGCGCTGAGCCTGGCCTGCGGCTGGCTGCTGGAAAGCGGCGGCACCTTCAAAATGCTGTTCGCCGCCAGCGACGCGCTGTTCTACTTCTTCCCGATCATGCTCGGCTATACCGCCGGGAAAAAATTTGGCGGCAACCCGTTCGTCACCATGGCGATCGGCGGCGCGCTGACGCACCCGCTGATGATGGCGGCCTTCGAAGCAGCGCAGCAGCCGGGCGCGGTGCGCGAGTATTTCTTCGGCATTCCGCTGACCTTCATCAACTACAGCTCGTCGGTGATCCCGATCATCTTTGCGGCCTGGGTGTCCTGCCGCCTGGAGCCGCTGTTTAACCGGGTGATCCACAGCGCGCTGCGCAATTTCATCACGCCGCTGCTGTGCCTGGCGATCACTGTGCCGTTGACCTTCCTGCTGATCGGCCCGGCGGCAACCTGGCTCAGCCACCTGCTGGCCAACGGCTATCAGAGCATTTACGCCTTTAACCCGATCATCGCCGGCGCCTTTATGGGGGCGATGTGGCAGGTGTGCGTGATCTTCGGCCTGCATTGGGGATTGGTGCCGTTGATGATCAACAACCTGAGCGTGCTGGGGCGCGACACCATGGTGCCGCTGCTGTTGCCGGCGGTGATGGGGCAGGTCGGCGCCACGCTGGGCGTGATGCTGCGCACTCGCGACGCCAAACTGCGGGCGCTGTCCGCTTCGGCCATCGGCGCCGGAATTTTCGGCATCACCGAGCCGGCGGTGTATGGCGTCACCTTGCCGAACAAGCGTCCGTTCATCTTCGGCTGCATCGGCGGCGCGCTGGGCGGCGCGGTGATCGGCTACTTCCATACTTCGGTTTACTCGTTCGGCCTGGTGAGCGTGTTCACCTTCGCGCAGATCATCCCCGGCGGCGGCATCGACGCCACGGTATGGGGCGCGATCGGCGGCACCCTGCTGTCGTTCGTGTTCGCCGCGCTGGCCAGCTATCTGTTCGGCGTTGCGCCGGCGGAAGACGCGGCGCAGCCTGAAGCCGCCGTGCCGCTTAACCGCAAGCAGGCGATCCTCAGCCCGATCGCCGGCGACATCGTGCCGCTGGATCAGGTGAACGACGCGACCTTCGCCAGCGGCCTGCTGGGGAAAGGCGTGGCGATCGCGCCGCAGCAGGGGCGCGTGGTGGCGCCGGTGAGCGGCAGCGTGGCGTCGCTGTTCAAAACCAAACACGCCATCGGCATCGCATCGGACGACGGTGCGGAGATTCTTATTCACGTCGGCATCGATACCGTGAAGCTGGACGGGGCGCATTTCACCGCCCACGTGCGGGAAGGCGAGCGGGTCGCCCCGGGCGATCTGCTGATCGAGTTCGACCAGGCGGCGATCCATGCCGCCGGCTATGACACCACCACGCCGATCATCATCAGCAACAGCGATGATTACGTGGACGTGTTGACCAGCGGCCTGTCTCCGGTGCAGGAACAGGCGCCGCTGCTGACTTTATTACGCTAATTGAGGAGCAAGCGATGAACGGCAAGTTTCCGCAACATTTTCTGTGGGGCGGCGCGGTAGCGGCGAACCAGGTTGAAGGCGCGTATCAGGCCGACGGCAAGGGGCTGTCGACCTCCGATCTGCAGCCGCAGGGCATCTTCGGCGCCATCACGCCGCGCACGGCGGGCGACAGCGGCATCAAGGACGTGGCGATCGATTTCTATCATCGTTACCCGCAGGATATCGCGCTGTTCGCCGAGATGGGCTTCAAATGCCTGCGCACCTCGATCGCCTGGACGCGCATTTTCCCGCAGGGCGATGAAGAGACGCCGAACGAAGCCGGGCTGGCGTTTTACGATCGGCTGTTCGACGAGATGGCGAAGTACGGCATTCAGCCGCTGATCACGCTGTCGCACTATGAAATGCCTTACGGCCTGGTGAAGCGCTACGGCGGCTGGGGCGATCGCCGCACCATCGACTTCTTCGAGCGCTACGCGCGCACGGTGTTCGAACGTTACAAGCACAAGGTCAAACACTGGCTGACCTTCAACGAGATCAACATGTCGCTGCACGCGCCTTTCACCGGCGTCGGTCTGCCGCCGGAGAGCGACAAGAGCGCCATCTATCAGGCGATCCACCATCAGCTGGTGGCCAGCGCCAAAGCGGTGAAGGCCTGTCACGAGATCGTGCCGGAGGGCAAAATCGGCAACATGCTGCTGGGCGGCATTCTGTATCCGCTGAGCTGCAAGCCGGAAGATCTGCTGGAAACCCAGCGGCAAAACCGCGACTGGCTGTTCTTCGGCGACGTGCAGGCGCGCGGCTATTACCCGGCCTATATGCAGCGCTTCTTCCGTGAAAACGGCATTCAGGTGGCGATCACCGAGGAGGATCGGCGAACGCTGCGTGAAACCATCGATTTCATCTCGTTCAGCTACTACATGAGCGGCTGCGTCACCGCCGACCCGGAGCAGTATGAGACGGCGCGCGGCAACATTCTCGATATGGTGCCGAACCCGCATCTGGCCAGCTCGGAGTGGGGATGGCAAATCGATCCGATCGGGCTGCGCTACCTGCTCAACGTGCTGTACGACCGCTATCAGAAACCGCTGTTCATCGTCGAAAATGGGCTGGGCGCCAAAGACCGCGTCGAGGCCGACGGCAGCATCAACGACGATTACCGCATCAACTACCTCAATGATCATTTGGTGCAGGTGGCGGAAGCGATCGACGACGGCGTCGAGGTGATGGGCTACACCAGCTGGGGGCCGATCGATCTGGTCAGCGCTTCGAAGGCCGAAATGTCGAAGCGCTACGGCTTCATTCACGTCGACAGGGACGATGCCGGCAACGGTAGCCTCGAGCGCCGCCGCAAGAAGAGTTTCTACTGGTACCGCGATGTGATCCACAGCAACGGCGCCAGCCTGAAAGACCGACGCTAACCCTTCAGCCCGGCGGCAAGCGCCGGGCGTTAACCTAACGTTATTCGCTGCTGTTCATGATGGGAAATTCTCTCCCAGGGAATGCTGTTGCCCGCAGTCAGCCGTTATGCGGAGAAATATAATAATGATGAAAAGCTTATTACCTCGTTCCATGACCCTGGCGGCGCTGGCGCTGCTTTGTAGCCAGGCGCAGGCGGAAACGCTGCAAACCGGCAAGGACGTCGAAGCCCCCACCGCCAAATGGGAAGGAGTGGCGCTCGGCTTTGAGCCGCCGCAGCCCGGGCTGTTGGGGGATATGCTGGGGATCAGGCCGATCCTGGAGGATCACGGCTTCCACTATAATCTCGGCTACCTCAGCCAGCTGTCGTATAACGCCGGTGGCGGTTACAACCGCGATAAACAGGCGTCGTATATCGACCAGTTTTCGCTGACCTTCAGCCAGGATTTGCAGGCGCTGACCGGCATTCCGGACGCGGCGATCGAAGGCAATATCGTCAACCGCAACCATGACAACAACCTGACCCGCGATCGCCTGCAGGATCCGCGCGTCGGCCTGACCGATCTGTCGCAGGAGAGCTTTGGCGGGCAGTCGATTACCCGGCTGGGTTGGTTGACCTTCAGCCGCTCCTTCCTCGATCGCCGGCTGCAGTGGCGCATCGGCATGATGAACAAGGTGCAGGATTTCGATCAGATCATCCCCTGCGATTTTCAGACGCTGACGCTGTGCGGCGGCAAGTCCGCCAACTCGTTGACCTGGTACAACTGGAACGTGCATTACTGGGGCACGACGCTGCAATACAAACTGACCGACGGCCTGACGCTCAAGGGCGGCGTGATGGAACAGAACCCGAGCGCCCCCAGCCGCAGCCACGCCTGGAGCTGGTCCACCAAGGGCAGCAAAGGCTTTCTGCTGCCGATGGAGCTGGAGCTGAAAACCCACGCCGTCAACCAGCTGCCGGGGGTGTATAACCTGGGCGTGCTGTTCACCAACGCGCGCCAGAGCGATCTTTATGAAGGGGTGTCCGGCGGGCCGGGCGCCAGCGATCCGCAGGGCTATCGCAGCCACGATCGCACCTGGTTCCTGTATACCGGTTTCAACCAGCAGGTGACGCGCCATGCGGACGACGTCAACCGCGGTCTGAGCGTGTTTTACAGCCTGGGGCTGGGAGATCAGCGCAGCAACTACCTGCATTGGTCTACCTCGACCGGCATCCGCTATCGCGGGCTGTTCGATGCGCGGCCGGACGACTGGCTGGGGCTCGGCGTCTCGGTGGTGAAGCTGAGCGACCGCTACAAAGACAATCAGCGTTATCTCAACCAGATGAGCGGCATCAGCGATTATCACGATCCGAACTATCGGCCGGTGCCGGGCCACTCGGTGACGGCGGAGCTCTATTATCGCGTTAACGTCACGCCGTGGCTGCAGCTGCAGCCGGGCCTGCAATACTGGCATCACCCGGCGGGCGTCAGCGAGACGCAGGACGCCTGGGTGACGGCGTTGAAAACGGTGGTGACCTTCTGATCAGGCCGCGTCGCTCTCGCGGTAGCGCCGGCGGGCGTGCTCAAACCAGCTGGCCGGCACGTTGTGCGGCGGCTGCTGCAATCTGAGCAGCCCCTGTTCGACGATATGGCTGGCCTGGCGCCACAGCGTCGGGTCGCCTTCGGTCAGCACTTCCAGCAGGCGCTGTTTCTCGATCAGATAGGTTTGGGCGAAGTGGCTGTCGTAGTCCAGCAGCGAGCGGGTGTTGTCGATCAGATCCGCCAGCTTGATGGTTTTGGCCTGCGGCGACGCGCCGGCGCTGTGGCGCCGATCGCGGTTTTTACGCTCGAAGCGGTTGCCGTCCTCGGCGCGGCTGACGTTGGTCAACATCCGCACCAGTTCCGCCACTTTTGGCCCAAAGTGGCTTTCGATATCGCCGAGGGTGGTGGGCGTATCTTCCACCGTGTCATGCAGCCAGGCGGCCGCCAGCATCTCTTCGGTGTGCGGCACGCTGCGCACCAGCTCCATCACCGCCTGTGGGTGGACGATGTACGGATCGTCGGTGTATTTGCGGCGCTGATCGATGGCCGCATGCGCCTTGGTGGCGTAGCGGCGCGCGCGTTCTGCAAGCGTATTCGTCATTTCCTTTCCCTCCGAGCATCCTCTGCATGAAAAAAAGGTAGCATACCTCACAAGAAATAGCTTGCGATTACATCGTGCACTATCTATATTCACAAACATGAAAAGCACCGATACCGCACAACCCAACGCGAAGAACCTGCTGCAGCTCGATCAGCAGCTCTGTTTCGCGCTGTACTCCGCCAACCTGGCGCTGCACAAAGTCTACCGCAAGCTGTTGAATCAGCTCGAACTCACCTACCCGCAATACCTGGTGATGATGGTGCTGTGGGAGCGCGATCGGGTGACGGTATCGGATATCGGCGAGCGGCTGTTCCTCGATTCCGCCACGCTGACGCCGCTGCTGAAGCGGCTGGAAACCGCCGGTTTGCTGGTGCGCTATCGCGCCACCACCGACGAGCGGCAGGTGATCATTGCCCTCACCGAAGCCGGCCGCGCGCTGCGTGAGCGGGCGCAATCGGTGCCCGAGGCGGTGATGTGCGCCACCGACTGCAGCCTGGACGAGATCGTCTCGCTCAAACAGCAGTTGGAAAAGCTGCGCGGCAGCCTGATCGATCAGATTTGATCCTCCAGCGCCGGACGCAAGAACGGCAGGGGTGGTCTACACTGGTTAATAAGTGTCAAAAATAAGTAGTGCGCGATTTAATCGCAAAAGATAAATATGTGACCGGCTTTACCTCGTGGAAGCCGTAGTCATCTCGCCAACCAGCAAGAAGGAATGAACGATGTCTATTGAGAAAGTGGTTTACCGCGCTCACGCCACCGCAACCGGCGGCCGCGACGGCCGTGCGACCTCCTCCGACGGCGTGTTGGACGTGAAACTGGGCGTGCCGAAAGAGATGGGCGGCGCCGGCGGCGAAGTCACCAACCCCGAACAGCTGTTCGCCGCCGGTTACTCGGCCTGCTTCCTCGGCGCGTTGAAGTTTGTCGCGGCGAAAGAAAAGGTCAAAATTCCGGCCGAAGCCAAGATCGACGGCACCGTCGGCATCGGTGAAATCCCGAATGGCTTCGGCATCGAAGTGCAGCTGGATATCTCGCTGCCGGGCATCGAGCGCAGCGTGGCGGAAGATCTGGTGAAAAAGGCGCATGTGGTGTGCCCATACTCCAACGCCACCCGTGGAAATATCGATGTAACTCTGAACGTTAAGTAAGATTTTTGCCGATATCTGGAAAAAATGGAGGGTTTATCCCTCCATTTTCTTGCGTGCCCTGTCTGAAAACCGCTCAAAAAAACGGTAAATTTTGTCCGTTTTGTGAGAATTCTCTTGATTATTACCCGCAAAATAACGCTTATTGCCGGTTGGCTGAACCAGAAGCCGCAATCAGTGTCTGACTGAGTCAGAACCGCTACACCGTCCCCGGAGCCACCGCGTTACATGAACAAAGTTAAATCGCTATCACAGCAGAATTTATCGTTATTGTTAGCGATCTATATCGGCATCTTTCTAAACCTGTCCGTTTTCTATCGCCGTTTTGATTCGCTGGCGCACGGCATTCAGGGAATTAAGCTTATTTCGGCGGTGACGGAAGTCATCGCTATCGTCCTGTTTACGTTCTTCATTATGCGGCTGGTATCGCTCGGCGGCCGGCTGTTTTATCGCATCGTCGCCTCGCTGCTGGTGTTGATTTCGGTTGCCGCCAGCTACTACATGACGTTTTTCAATGTGGTGATCGGCTACGGCATCGTGGTGTCGGTGATGACCACCGATATCGATCTGTCGAAAGAGGTGGTTGGCCTGCACTTCGTGCTGTGGATGGTGGCGCTCAGCGCCTTGCCGCTGCTGTTGATCTGGAAAAACAACCTGCGCTATACCCTGATAGAGCAGCTGAAAACCCCTGGTCATCGCATCAAGCCGCTGCTGGTATTGCTGGCGGTGGTGGCGCTGGTCTGGCTGCCGCTGCGCATGCTGGACGACGAGCAGAGCGTGCAAGAGAAGCTTTCCAACGTCGATTTGCCGAGCTACGGCGGCGTGGTGGCGCACTCGTATCTGCCGTCCAACTGGCTGTCGGCGCTGGGGCTGTTTGCTTACACCCGCTATGACGAAAGCCAGGATCAGAGCACGATGTTCGATCCGGGCAAACACTTCACCTACGTACCGCCGGCGGACATCGACGACACTTACGTGGTGTTCATCATCGGCGAGACCACGCGTTGGGATCACATGGGCATGCTGGGCTACGAGCGCGATACCACGCCGCGGCTGTCTAAAGAGAAGAATCTGGTGGCGTTCCGCGGCGAGTCGTGCGATACCGCCACCAAGCTGTCGCTGCGCTGCATGTTCGTGCGTGAAGGCGGCACCGAAGACAATCCGCAGCGCACGCTGAAAGAGCAGAACGTGTTCGCGGTGCTGAAGGATCTGGGCTTCTCTTCCGAGCTGTTCGCCATGCAGAGCGAGGTGTGGTTCTACAACAACACCGAGGTGAACAACTATTCGTTCCGCGAGATGATCGCGTCCGAGAAGCGCAACGACGGCAAGGCGGTCGACGATATGCTGCTGGTGGACGAAATGAAGGAGTCGCTGGCGCGCTATCCGAAGGGCAAGCACCTGGTGATCCTGCATACCAAAGGCTCGCACTACCTGTACTCGCAGCGTTATCCGCGCAGCTATGCGCGTTATCAGCCGGAGTGCATGGGGGTGGACGATTCCTGCACCAAGGCGCAGCTGATCAATGCGTTCGACAATACGGTGCTGTATACCGACAGCTTTATCAGTGATGTGATCGACCAGGTGCGGGACAAGAAGGCCATCGTGTTCTATGCCGCCGATCACGGCGAATCGATCGGCGAGAATACGCACCTGCACGGCACGCCGCGCGAAATGGCGCCGCCGGAGCAGTTCCGCGTGCCGATGATCGTGTGGGCGTCGGACAAGTTCCTCGAAAACCCGCAGCACCTCAGCGCTTTTGAGCAGCTGCAGGCGCAGCAGCGCATCGGCAAAACGCATCGCCACGTCGAGCTGTTTGACACCATCCTCGGCTGCCTCGGCTACACCTCTCCTGATGGCGGCATCGTGGATAAAAACAACTGGTGCCATCTGCCGCAGGATAAAACGGCGCCTGCCCGCCTGTGATCCCTCCCGCCGGGTGCCTGCCTTGCGCACCCGGTAATTTCACCTAATACATTCTCTTCATCAATTATTCCGGTGTGCGCATACGGTATACTTGCGCACTTCCCCTGCTAACCGGAGATTTCCATGACCCTGCGCGTGGCGTTTATCGACGATCATGACATTGTGCGTTCGGGCTTTGTGCAACTGCTGTCACTGGAGGCCGATATTCAGGTGGTGGGCGAGTTCAGCAGCGCGGCACAGGCGCGCGCCGGCCTGCCGGGGCTGGAGGCGGAAATCTGCATTTGCGACATTTCGATGCCGGACGGCAGCGGGCTGGATCTGCTGGCGGACATTCCCTCCGGCATCCGCGTGGTGATGCTGTCGATGCACGATAACCCGGCGCTGGTGGAAATGGCGCTGGAACGCGGCGCCAGCGGCTTTCTCTCCAAGCGCTGCAAGCCGGAAGATCTGATCACCGCGGTGCGCACCGTCGCCGGCGGCGGCGTCTACCTGATGCCGGAAATCGCGCAGCAGCTGGCGCGGGTGAGGGTCGATCCGTTGACCCGCCGCGAGCGCGAGATCGCGCTATTGCTGGCGCAGGGCCAGGAGGTGCGTGAGATCGCCGCTGCCTTGGGGCTGTCGCCGAAAACGGTGCATGTGCACCGCGCCAACCTGTTCGCCAAGCTGGGCATCAACAACAACGTCGAACTGGCCAGACGGATGCTGAACCTGTGACGCAGCGCCTGATCACCCAGCTGGCGCTGTTTTTCATCTACGCCGCCAGCGCGTTTTGCCTGTGGGGCATCGGCACCGCGCTGATCGACCCCCCCTGGCAGGCGCTGCTGCTGTTTCCGTTCGGCCTGCGCATGGGCATTTTGCTGCAGAGCCCGTACCGTTTCTGGCCGGGGATCCTGCTGGCTGACCTGCTGCTGATGGCGTTGCTGGCGGATCAGTTCGGCTACGGCCCGGCGCTGTGGGCGTCGGTGGCGGTGCTGGTGTTGACGGTGCTGCTCAGCCTGCTGGCCTCGCCGTGGCTGTTGCGCCATCAGCAGAGCGACAGCGAATGGCGCTGGCCGCTGTTGCAGGGCGCGGTGGTCGCCATCGCCGCCTTGCTGCAGGCGTTGGTATGGCAGCTGGTGAGCGGCGAAGGCGCCCGCGCGCTGCTGCTCGGCCTGACCGGTGGTTTCACCATCGCGCCAACCTGCCTGCTGTTGTGGCACTATCTGGCGCGCCAAATCTGGGTGCCGCTGGAGCCGGGGCTGATCCACAAGCCGGTGGAGCTGCGTCTGGGCCACCTGGCCAGCTATCTGCTGCTGTTTGCGTTCAGCATCTGGCTGCAGCAGCAGGTTAACGCCGCCGAGCTGCGCCGTTTCGCGCCGTTCTGCCTGGCGATCCCCATCGTGTTCATGTCTTATCGCTATGGCTGGCAGGGCGCGCTGTTGGCGACGCTGCTCAACGGCGTGGCGCTGATGGTCAACGAGCCGCCGCAGCCGGAGTCGCACCGCGATCTGCTGCTGTCGCTGCTGGCCCAAAGCCTGACCGGGCTGCTGCTGGGCGCCGGCATTCAGCGCCAGCGCGAGCTGAATCAGCAACTGCGGCTGCGGCTGGCGGAGAATCGGCAGCTGGCGCGGGCGCTGGTGACGGCGGAGGAGCAAACCCGGCGCGAGGTGGCGCGCGAGCTGCACGATGAAGTGGGGCAGACCATCACCGTGATCCGCACTCAGGCCAGCATCGTCAAGCGTCTGGCGCCGGAACCGGCGGTGATCGGCTGCGCCGACACCATCGATGCGTTGGCGCTGCGGGTCTACGACGGGGTGCACGATGTGCTGACCCAGCTGTGGCCGGCGGCGCTAAACAACCTGCCGCTGTCGGCGGCGGTGGCGGCGATGCTGCGGGAGTCGCTGCCGCAGGACGCGTCGCTGGTGAGCAGCATGCAGTGGCAGGTGCCCGACGAGCTGCTGGATGAAACGCTGAAAATCACGCTGTACCGGGTGTGTCAGGAAGGGGTGACCAATGTGTGCCGCCACGCCGGCGCCAGTCGCCTGGAGCTGGATGCGCGCCTGCAGCCGCGCAAAGGCGCCGCGCCGCAGATCGCCCTGACCATCCGCGACAACGGCGTGGGCTTCGATGCGGAAAACCATCAGCCGGGGTACGGCCTGCGCGGCATGCAGGAGCGCATCAGCGCCCTCGGCGGCAGCCTGCGGTTCACCGCTGAGCGGGGCGCCTGTTTGAGTGTGATCTTGCCCACAGTTTCACCGGCGCAAACGCAAAACTAGGAAAAACTCCTAACCGCCTCGAGAATCCGGCGTAAGCCCCCTGCGCGCGCGAGGAGCATCATAGCGGCACTTTAATTCAATCCTCTGAGGTTCCACATGTGGTCTTTCCTTAAAAGCCGCCCGGATGCGCCGCAGGTCACCGATCAACGGCAGATCGACGCCAGCTACAAATACTGGCGCATTCAGCTGATGTGCACCATGTACATCGGTTATGCCGCGTTTTACTTCACGCGCAAAAGCTTCAACTTCATCATGCCGGCGATGCTGAGCGATCTGGGTCTGACGATGTCCGACGTCGGCATCCTCGGCACGCTGTTCTACATCACCTACGGCTGCTCGAAATTCATTTCCGGCATGATCAGCGATCGCTCCAACCCGCGTTACTTTATGGGGCTGGGCCTGATCATGACCGGGGTGCTGAATATCTTCTTCGGTCTCAGCTCGTCGTTGATGATGCTGGGCACGCTGTGGATCCTCAACGCCTTCTTCCAGGGCTGGGGTTGGCCGCCGTGCTCCAAAATCCTCACCAGCTGGTATTCGCGCTCCGAGCGCGGCAGCTGGTGGGCGATCTGGAACACCTCGCACAACGTCGGCGGCGCGCTGATCCCGCTGTTGGTCGGCTTTATCTCGCTGCACTTCAGCTGGCGTTACGGCATGATCATTCCCGGCATCATCGGCGTGGTGCTCGGCCTGCTGATGTGCTGGCGCCTGCGTGACAAGCCATCCTCCCTGGGGCTGCCGAGCGTCGGCAAATGGCGCAACGACGCCATGGAGCTGGTGCAGGAATCGGAAGGCCAGGGGCTGAGCAACCGCGAGATCATCAAGCGCTACGTGCTGACCAACAAGTACATCTGGCTGCTGGCGGTCTCTTATGTGCTGGTGTACATCGTGCGTACCGCGATCAACGACTGGGGCAACCTCTACCTGACGCAGGAAAAGGGCTATTCGCTGATGACCGCCAACTCGGCTATCTCGCTGTTTGAAGTGGGTGGCTTTATCGGTTCGCTGGTGGCCGGTTGGGGTTCCGACAAGCTGTTCCGCGGCAACCGCGGCCCGATGAACCTGATCTTCGCTATCGGTATCTTCCTGTCGGTGGCGGCGCTGTGGCTGATGCCGGGCGTGACTTACCTGCTGCAGGCCTGCTGTTTCTTCGCCATCGGCTTCTTTATCTTCGGTCCGCAGATGCTGATCGGCATGGCGGCGGCGGAGTGCTCGCACAAGGATGCGGCGGGCGCCGCGACCGGTTTCGTCGGCCTGTTCGCCTACCTGGGCGCGGCGCTGTCCGGCTACCCGATCGCGCGGGTGATGGAGATCTGGCACTGGAACGGCTTCTTCGTGGTGATTTCCATCGCCGCCTGCCTGTCGGCGCTGTTCCTGCTGCCATTCCTGCGCGCGCAGACGCCGGCGCTGAAACCGGCCAACGCCTGAGTAAAATACGCTGCGCAGCCCCCGGCGCAGCGTATTATGGCGCTTTTATCACCACTTGAAATGCAGGGGCAAAAAAGTGATTGACGCCTATAACCGCCAGCAGTAAGATGCGCCCCGCATCGGCGAGTAGCGCAGCTTGGTAGCGCAACTGGTTTGGGACCAGTGGGTCGGAGGTTCGAATCCTCTCTCGCCGACCACCATTTGAAAAACCTGCTTTTAAAGCAGGTTTTTTTTCGTCTGCAGTTTATGAGGATGAGTACCTCCGCAGGAGGTTCGAGCCTCGCGAAGCGAGACAACGTTGCTTTAGCAACGGCCCGCAGGGCGCGCATCAACGATGCGCGTAATCCTCTCTCGCCGACCACCATTCGAAAAACCTGCTTTTAAAGCAGGTTTTTTTTCGCTGGTCGTTCAGGCGGCTTTGCCTACTACGAAGTCAAAATGGATTTCGTCATAGGGGAAAATCACGCCTTGTTCACCTCTGTCGACGATGCCGCAACCTAACAGCGACTGCAGATCGGTATGCACCGCTTTCACATCGCGTTTCACTCGGCGCGCGACTTCCCGAATGGAAAGTTCGCCAGCGCCGGTCATGGTATGCAAGATATGCATTTTCTTGGGTGATAAGGCTTTCCACAGACTCTCCCAATCCAGGAATGTGATGTAATGCCCTTGAGCGCTTTGATGGCCTGTTGCGGCTTCCTTCAGTGCGAGTTTCATTTCTTCGACGGAAGCGACTCGAATGGTGACTGTATTCATCATGACTCCTCTGTGAGCAGCATAACCTCGCGCCAGAAACTGTCGAGCAAGGCATCAATGGTCGTGAAATTAAGCGGCTCCTCTTTTCCATCGATATGTTTGTGATCGCCTTTACCCGCTTCATTGTCATAGCGCAGTCGACAAATGCCGTCTTTTACATAAGCAAATCGGTATTTATAACTGTGGCCGCTGGCCTTGACGGGCGGCACCACCCGCCAAATGACGAGCTGCGCAAATGCGGCAGGCGTCAAGGGTATCCTGTCTTGGTAGATTAGCTGCGAAGGCATGCTCTTTCCTTAAGTGTTGTTCACAGTACCAACACAGTCAGGGTGTTGTCAATAATGACAACACCCTGACTGCAGAGTGTGGTGCAATCCTGATAAATATTTATCTTTCCTTAATAAAAAATTCACTATCCTTATTTGTCGTGCTTTCTTTTATTTATATTAAAATAAATTCACGCTTGCTGAATAAAACCCCGTTGATAGCGCTCTTGTTTTCACGCCTTTTTTATTTATAGTCTGAATGTACGCGGTGGGAATGATTATTCCGCCACGTGGAAAGACGTTGTTGCTGTTTATTGATTTTAATCTTCGTGGATTATTGCGGAATTTTTTCGCATCGGCAATGCATCGCGACGATTAACTCTTTTATGTTTATCCTCTCGGAATAAAGGAATCAGTTATGCGCAAATTTAATAAACCGCTGTTGGCGCTGTTGATCGGCAGCACGCTGTGTTCCGCGGCGCAGGCCGCCGCGCCGGGCAAGCCGACCATCGCCTGGGGCAATACCAAGTTCGCCATCGTTGAAGTTGACCAGGCGGCTACCGCTTATAATAATTTGGTGAAGGTAAAAAATGCCGCCGATGTTTCGGTCTCCTGGAATTTATGGAATGGCGACACCGGTACGACGGCAAAAGTTTTATTAAATGGCAAAGAGGCGTGGAGCGGCCCGTCAACCGGATCTTCCGGTACGGCGAATTTTAAAGTCAATAAAGGCGGCCGTTATCAAATGCAGGTGGCATTGTGCAATGCCGACGGCTGTAGCGCCAGCGATGCCACCGAAATTGTGGTGGCCGACACCGACGGCAGCCATTTGGCGCCGTTGAAAGAGCCGCTGCTGGAAAAGAATAAACCATATAAACAGAACTCCGGCAAAGTGGTGGGTTCTTATTTCGTCGAGTGGGGCGTTTACGGGCGCAATTTCACCGTCGACAAGATCCCGGCGCAGAACCTGACCCACCTGCTGTACGGCTTTATCCCGATCTGCGGCGGCAACGGCATCAACGACAGCCTGAAAGAGATTGAAGGCAGCTTCCAGGCGCTGCAGCGCTCCTGCCAGGGCCGCGAGGACTTCAAAGTCTCGATTCACGATCCGTTCGCCGCGCTGCAAAAAGCGCAGAAGGGCGTTACCGCCTGGGATGACCCCTACAAGGGCAACTTCGGCCAGCTGATGGCGCTGAAACAGGCGCATCCTGACCTGAAAATTCTGCCGTCGATCGGCGGCTGGACGCTGTCCGACCCGTTCTTCTTCATGGGCGATAAGGTGAAGCGCGATCGCTTCGTCGGTTCGGTGAAAGAGTTCCTGCAGACCTGGAAGTTCTTCGATGGCGTGGATATCGACTGGGAGTTCCCGGGCGGCAAAGGCGCCAACCCGAACCTGGGCAGCCCGCAGGACGGGGAAACCTATGTGCTGCTGATGAAGGAGCTGCGGGCGATGCTGGATCAGCTGTCGGCGGAAACCGGCCGCAAATATGAACTGACCTCCGCCATCAGCGCCGGCAAGGACAAGATCGACAAGGTGGCTTACAACGTTGCGCAGAACTCGATGGATCACATCTTCCTGATGAGCTACGACTTCTATGGCGCCTTCGATCTGAAGAACCTGGGGCATCAGACCGCGCTGAATGCGCCGGCCTGGAAGCCGGACACCGCTTACACCACGGTGAACGGCGTCAATGCGCTGCTGGCGCAGGGCGTCAAGCCGGGCAAGATCGTGGTCGGCACCGCCATGTATGGCCGCGGCTGGACCGGGGTGAACGGCTACCAGAACAACATTCCGTTCACCGGTACCGCCACCGGGCCGGTCAAAGGCACCTGGGAGAACGGCATCGTGGACTACCGCCAAATCGCCGGCCAGTTCATGAGCGGCGAGTGGCAGTATACCTACGACGCCACGGCAGAAGCGCCATACGTGTTCAAACCTTCCACCGGCGATCTGATCACCTTCGACGATGCCCGCTCGGTGCAGGCCAAAGGCAAGTACGTGCTGGATAAGCAGCTGGGCGGCCTGTTCTCCTGGGAGATCGACGCGGACAACGGCGATATTCTCAACAGCATGAACGCCAGCCTGGGCAACAGCACCGGCGTTCAATAATCGGTTGCAGTGCGTTGCCGGGGGATATCCTTTCGCCCCCGGCTTTTTCGCCGCCGAAAGTTTTTTTACGCCGCACAGATTGTGGGCCTGCCCGGTGCAAAACGCGCTCATCGGACTCACCCTTTTGGGTAATCCTTCAGCATTTCCTCCTGTCTTTAACGGCGATCACAAAAATAACCGTTCAGATATTCATCATTCAGCAACAAAGTTTTGGCGTTTTTTAACGGAGTTAAAAACCAGTAAGTTTGTGAGGGTCAGACCAATGCGCTAAAAATGGCCGCTTAGCATAAATTTTCATGCTGGAACTGTTAACAAAAGGTTTTTTTTATGTTTGTTTGCTGTTTCTCACAGTCTGCGTAAATCCCCACTGGTTATATTGACGACACCCCAAACAGTTGGCAACTTGATAGCCTCAGGGGTAAGAGCGAGAGTTGTTTGAGTGAATTCCACGCGCTCAGACGTCCCCGCCGCGATGCGTTCCATCCGGCATTCTCTCCTCGTACGCCTTCTGCCTTCGGGCGCCGATCGCACAGGCCACGCAATAAAAAATACAGGTCTGGCGGCAATTACACACATCACATCACACAATGGAGCACTAACGATGACACGTTCCTTGGGTAAATCGGGGATTCTGAAATTCGGTATTGGGCTGATCGCGCTGACCGTGGCGGCCAGCGTACAGGCCAAGACGTTGGTTTACTGTTCTGAAGGTTCCCCGGAAGGGTTCAACCCGCAGCTGTTTACCTCCGGCACCACCTATGACGCCAGCTCGGTACCAATCTACAACCGGCTGGTCGAATTCAAGACCGGCACCACCGAGCTGCAGCCGGGCCTGGCTGAGAAGTGGGACGTCAGCGAAGACGGCAAAACCTACACCTTCCACCTGCGCAAAGGCGTGAAGTGGCAGAGCAGCAAGGACTTCAAACCGACGCGCGATTTCAACGCCGACGACGTGGTGTTCTCCTTTGAACGCCAGTTGGATGCGAACAACGCCTATCACAAAGTGTCCGGCGGCAGTTACGAATACTTTGAAGGCATGGACATGCCGAAGCTGATCGCCAAGATCGAAAAAGTGGACGACAACACCGTGCGCTTCGTGCTGAACCGCCCGGAGGCGCCGTTCCTGGCTGACCTGGGCATGGACTTCGCGTCCATTCTGTCCGCCGAATACGCTGACGTGATGATGAAAGCCGGCACGCCGGAGAAAGTCGATCTGAACCCGATCGGCACCGGCCCATTCCAGCTGCTGCAATACCAGAAAGACTCCAAGATCCTGTACAAGGCGTTCGACGGTTTCTGGGGCACCAAGCCGAAGATCGATCGCCTGGTGTTTTCCATCACGCCTGACGCCTCCGTGCGCTACGCCAAACTGCAGAAAAACGAATGCCAGGTGATGCCGTATCCGAACCCGGCCGATATCGCCCGCATGAAGCAGGACAAGTCCATCAACCTGATGGAACAGCCGGGCCTGAACGTGGGTTACCTGTCGTTCAACGTCGAGAAAAAGCCGCTGGATAACCTGAAGGTGCGTCAGGCGTTGACCATGGCGGTCAACAAGCAGGCGATCATCGACGCGGTTTATCAGGGCGCGGGCCAGGCGGCCAAGAACCTGATCCCGCCGACCATGTGGGGCTATAACGACGCGGTGCAGGATTACGCTTACGATCCGGCCAAGGCGAAAGAGCTGCTGAAAGAAGCGGGCATGGCCGACGGTTTCAGCATCGATCTGTGGGCGATGCCGGTACAGCGTCCTTACAACCCGAACGCGCGCCGCATGGCGGAAATGATCCAGGCCGACTGGGCCAAGATCGGCGTGAAAGCCAAAATCGTGACCTATGAGTGGGGTGAATACCTCAAGCGCGCCAAAGCGGGCGAGCACCAGACGGTGATGATGGGCTGGACCGGCGACAACGGGGATCCGGACAACTTCTTCGCCACGCTGTTCAGCTGCGCAGCGGCGAAAGACGGCTCCAACTACTCCCGCTGGTGCTACAAGCCGTTTGAAGATCTGATTCAACCGGCGCGCGCCGAATCCAACCACGACAAGCGTATCGAACTGTACAAACAGGCGCAGGTGGTGATGCACGATCAGGCTCCGGCGCTGATTGTCGCACACTCCACCGTGTACGAGCCTGTGCGTAAGGAAGTGAAAGGCTACGTCGTGGATCCGCTCGGTAAGCATCACTTCGAGAATGTCTCTGTAGACTGATTTCGACCGCTTTACCGGAGACGCACGAATGGACTTGCAGGGGCGCAACAGGTTTGCGCCTCTGCTGACCAGTCTCCGGCGTATGGCCGTCGAATCGTTCAAAGGCATGTGAGCGTTAATAAGCCTGGCGGACGATGAGCTGCCGGGCATTGATACAGAGAGTTCGGGATATGTTGCAGTTCATACTCCGACGTTTGGGGTTAGTTATCCCAACGTTTATCGGCATTACGTTGCTGACTTTTGCATTCGTCCATATGATCCCCGGCGACCCGGTGACCATCATGGCCGGGGAACGCGGTATCTCCGCCGAGCGCCACGCGCAGCTGATGGCGGAAATGGGGCTGGACAAGCCGCTCTATCAACAATATTTCTCCTACGTGTCCAACGTGCTGCACGGCGATCTGGGCACCTCACTCAAAAGCCGCATCTCCGTCTGGAGCGAGTTCGTTCCGCGCTTCCAGGCCACGCTGGAGCTGGGTTTCTGCGCGATGCTGTTCGCGGTGCTGGTGGGCATCCCGGTCGGGGTGCTGGCGGCGGTCAAACGCGGTTCGGTCTTCGATCACACCGCGGTGGGCATCTCGCTGACCGGCTATTCGATGCCGATTTTCTGGTGGGGCATGATGCTGATCATGCTGGTGTCGGTGCAGCTTAACCTGACGCCGGTGTCGGGGCGCATCAGCGACACGGTATTCCTCGACGACAGCCAGCCGCTGACCGGCTTCATGCTGATAGACACCCTGATCTGGGGCGAGCCTGGCGACTTCGTCGACGCGGTGATGCACATGATCCTGCCGGCCATCGTACTGGGCACCATCCCGCTGGCGGTGATCGTGCGCATGACCCGTTCCTCGATGCTGGAAGTGTTGGGCGAAGACTATATCCGCACCGCGCGCGCCAAGGGCGTGAGCCGCATGCGAGTGATCGTCGTCCACGCGCTGCGCAACGCGCTGCTGCCGGTGGTGACGGTGATCGGGCTGCAGGTCGGCACCATGCTGGCCGGCGCTATTCTGACGGAAACCATCTTCTCCTGGCCGGGGCTGGGCCGCTGGCTGATCGACGCGCTGCAGCGCCGCGATTACCCGGTGGTGCAGGGCGGGGTATTGCTGGTCGCCTGTATGATCATTCTGGTTAACCTGCTGGTAGACGTGCTCTACGGCGTGGTCAACCCGCGTATTCGCCACAAGAAATAAGGGGCGCTCTCATGTCTCAAATCACTGAGTCTGCAGTTAAAGGTGCGCCGAAGCCGATGACCCCGTTTCAGGAGTTTTGGCACTATTTCAAGCGCAATAAAGGGGCCGTGGTCGGCCTGGTGTATATCGTTCTGATGCTGGTGATCGCGCTCGGCGCCGGCGTGCTGGCGCCGCATGCGCCGGCGGACCAGTTCCGCGACGCGCTGCTCAAGCCGCCGGTGTGGCAAGAAGGCGGCAGTTGGCAATATATCCTCGGCACCGACGACGTGGGCCGCGACGTGCTGTCGCGCCTGATGTACGGTGCACGGCTGTCGCTGTTGGTCGGCTGTCTGGTGGTGGTGCTGTCGCTGATCATGGGCGTGATATTCGGCCTGCTGGCCGGTTACTTCGGCGGCGTGGTGGACGCGATTATCATGCGCATCGTCGACATCATGCTGGCTCTGCCGAGCCTGTTGCTGGCGCTGGTGCTGGTGGCGGTATTCGGGCCGTCGATCGTCAACGCCTCGCTGGCGCTGACCTTCGTCGCCCTGCCGCACTATGTACGTCTGACGCGCGCGGCGGTGCTGGTGGAGGTCAACCGCGACTACGTCACCGCTTCGCGGGTGGCGGGCGCCGGCGCGCTGCGCCAGATGTTCGTCAATATTCTGCCTAACTGCCTGGCGCCTTTGATCGTGCAGGCTTCTCTCGGTTTCTCGAACGCCATTCTGGACATGGCCGCTCTCGGCTTTCTGGGCATGGGTGCGCAGCCGCCGACGCCGGAGTGGGGCACCATGCTCTCCGACGTGCTGCAGTTCGCGCAAAGCGCCTGGTGGGTGGTGACCTTCCCCGGCCTGGCGATCCTGCTGACGGTGCTGGCATTTAACCTGATGGGGGACGGTTTGCGTGACGCTCTCGACCCCAAACTCAAGCAGTAACAGAGGACGAGAGAGATGGCGTTATTGAATGTAGACAAGCTTTCGGTGCACTTCGGTGACGAAGGCACCCCGTTCCGCGCGGTAGACCGCATCAGTTACAGCGTGGAGCAAGGTCAGGTGGTCGGCATCGTCGGTGAATCCGGCTCCGGAAAATCCGTCAGCTCGCTGGCGATCATGGGCCTGATCGATTTCCCCGGCAAGGTGATGGCCGACAAGCTGGAGTTCAACGGCCAGGATCTGCGCAAGATCTCCGAAAAAGAGCGCCGCCAGCTGGTGGGCTCCGAAGTGGCGATGATCTTCCAGGATCCGATGACCAGCCTGAACCCGTGCTATACCGTCGGTTACCAGATCATGGAGGCGCTGAAGGTGCATCAGGGCGGCAACCGCCGCACCCGCCGTCAGCGCGCTATCGACCTGCTGACGCAGGTGGGCATTCCCGATCCGGCCTCGCGGCTGGACGTATACCCGCACCAGCTTTCCGGCGGCATGAGCCAGCGCGTGATGATCGCCATGGCCATCGCCTGTCGGCCGAAGCTGCTGATCGCCGACGAGCCGACGACCGCGCTCGATGTGACTATCCAGGCGCAGATCATCGAACTGTTGCTGGACCTGCAACAGCGCGAAAACATGGCGCTGCTGCTGATCACTCACGATCTGGCGCTGGTGGCGGAAGCGGCGCATCACATCATCGTGATGTACGCCGGCCAGGTGGTGGAATCCGGCAAGGCGGCGGAGATTTTCCGCGCGCCGCGCCACCCGTACACCCAGGCGCTGCTGCGCGCGCTGCCGGAGTTCGCCGCCGACAAGGCGCGGCTGGCTTCGCTGCCGGGCGTGGTGCCGGGCAAATACGATCGCCCGGCCGGTTGCCTGCTCAACCCGCGTTGTCCGTATGCCAACGAACGCTGCCGTAACGAGGAGCCGGAACTGCGCAGCATTCCCGGCCGTCAGGTTAAATGTCACACACCGCTGGATGATGCGGGGAGGCCGACCGTATGAGCCAGAATCAACCTTTACTGCAGGCGATTGACCTGAAGAAGCATTACCCGGTGAAAAAGGGCCTGTTCGCGCCGGAGCGGCTGGTCAAGGCGCTCGACGGCGTGTCCTTCACCCTGGAGCGCGGCAAAACGCTGGCGGTGGTCGGTGAGTCGGGCTGCGGCAAATCAACGCTCGGCCGTCTGCTGACGATGATTGAAGTGCCGACCGGCGGCGAGCTGTATTACCAGGGGCAGGATCTGCTGAAGCCGGACGTCTCGGCCGAGAAACTGCGGCGCCAGAAGATCCAAATCGTGTTCCAGAATCCTTACGGATCGCTCAACCCGCGCAAGAAGGTCGGACAGATCCTCGAGGAGCCGCTGTTGATCAACACGTCGCTCAGCGCCGCCGAACGGCGGGAAAAAGCGCTGGAGATGATGGCGAAGGTCGGCCTGAAGACCGAGCATTATGACCGCTACCCGCACATGTTCTCCGGCGGCCAGCGCCAGCGTATCGCTATCGCCCGCGGGCTGATGTTGAATCCGGATGTGGTGATCGCCGATGAACCGGTGTCGGCATTGGACGTGTCGGTGCGCGCGCAGGTGCTGAATCTGATGATGGATCTGCAGCAGGAGCTGGGGCTGTCCTATGTGTTCATCTCGCACGATCTGTCGGTGGTGGAACACATCGCCGACGAGGTGATGGTGATGTACCTCGGCCGCTGCGTGGAAAAGGGCAGCAAAGAGGCGATCTTCAACAACCCGCGCCATCCGTACACCCAGGCGCTGCTGTCGGCGACGCCACGGTTGAACCCGGATATGCGCCGCGAGCGCATCAAGCTGACCGGCGAACTGCCCAGCCCGATGAATCCGCCGCCGGGCTGTGCGTTCAATGCCCGCTGCCGCCGCGCTTTCGGCACCTGCGTGCAGCTGCAGCCGCAGCTAAAACAGTACGGTGAGCAGATGGTGGCCTGCTTTGCGGTCGATCAGGACGAACATCCGGGGACGTAAAGCGTCGAACGTCATCGCTTAAATTCACGCCGGCATCACGCCGGCGTTTTTTATTACTTAATCAAAGGGTTAATAAGTAGAAAACTACCACAGTCCGCCATTTTAATTACCTCCCTAATTAAGTTCTGATAAGAGTTATTTTTCTAAGAATCTTCGCATGAAAATAATAATAGAATTATGGAATTCAACGGGTTGTTGTTAATAACATTATATCGGCCTATCGGCTTCACCATTTTTATTATAAAAGCCCAAAAAAAAACGCGCCGGTGGCGCGCTTTAGGTTGATGAGGGCGCGCTTATTGCGGATAAGGCACCCAGTCGCCGCCGTTCAGGCGAATGTAAGGTTTCCCCTGATATTGCATCACGATGGCGTTGTCGTTTTCGGAGATGACCGGGGTCTGCGGCAGCCCCTGGGTCAGCGCCTGCCAGTCGACGCTGGATTCGCTGAAGACCTTGCCGTCCACCAGACGTGATACCAGCTCCGACAGCGCCAGATAGCTGCTCGGCGTTTTGATCTGCAGCGGGCTGCCCTGATGCGGCGCCTTCATGCCCACCAGTTTGATGCCGACCGGCGTATGGGTGATGTTCGGGCTGGGAATATCGCGCAGGCCGGACATCTGCATCTTGTCACCCACCAACGCCGCGCCGTGCTCCGGCACGATCACCACCACCACTTTGCGGCCGGATTTTTCCAGCTGATCGAGGAAGGTGTTCAGCTGATCGAACAGCTTCTGCGCGCGCGGCTGATAGTCGGCGCTCTTGTTGGAGCCGACGAAGCGGTTGCCGTCGTGCAGCGGGATGACGTTGAGGAAGGTGGCGGTGCGGGCGTCTCCGGCTTTTTGCTGCTGATCCAGCCAGCGGGTCAGCAATTCCAGATCGTTATAAATCGGCTCACCGTCGAACGACGTCAGCTCGTTGCCGATGCCGGCCTGCGACATTAACGGCGCCTGCATGTCGCCCTGTTCACGCAGCTCTTTCAGGTAGTTGCCGAACACTCCGGAGTGATCGAGCATCAGCTGTTGCTTGAAGCCGAGCTTCGCCAGGTTGTCGAACAGGTAACACTGCTGGTTCACCGGCTGGTACAAATCATGATGCGAAAGCTGGCCGCAGCTGGCGCGCAGCAACCGTATCGAGGCCGGGCCGCTGTAGGCGGTGGCCGAGTTGAAGCTGTCGAACATGATGTCCATCTTCGACCACAGCGGATGATTCTGCAGGTTGACCGCCTCCATATCGGCCCAGGCTAGCGAACAGATGTTGATCACCAGCAGATCGAACGGTTGGGCGTCGGCGGGCAAAGTGGCCGGGAACGCGGTGGCGCGGCCTTTTTCCCTCTCGTAGAACTGGTTCAGGTAGGCCGTCAGGTTGGCGCTGGTCGGCGGCAGGCTGTCTGCCGGCGCAGCGCCCCCCGCCGCCGGCGCTGATGTGGCCGGGGTATTGGCGCCGCCGGCGGCAGCCGTGGAAGTGGCGGGCAGCAGTGAAACCGCCGGCCCGGCGATGTTGACGATATTGAGCCACGCCAGCGCCGCCACGGTGAACACCGTGACGCGCACCCACTGTGCGACGAACAGGTAGGCGATAAACAGCACGAAGGCCGCGCCGATCATCTGCCAGTTGATAAAGCGGTTGATCAGCTCCAGCAGATACTGGGCGCTGAAGCCGGCCAGCTGCGAGCCCTGGCTGAGGATGCTGTTGATGCCCGGCAGCCAGGTGTCATGGTAGAACAGCGCGATGCCGATCGGGATAGCGAGGTAATGGCGCCAGCGATGCAGGCGTTGCGAAGGGATCGGCATCAGCAGAAACGCCATGAACACCAGGTTCGGCAGCGCGTGGAAATTCAGGTAGCCGAACCACAGCAGGGCGAATTTGGCCAGAAAGTAGAGGTTCCAGCCGCCCAGCCCGCGCCAGTAGCGCCACAGAGCGTTATCGGATTGCGTCTTCGAGTTTGGATTCATGGCTGCTTCTTACGTTTAATCTGAGATGAGGAGCCTGTGCGCACCCATAAACCGGCGGATTTCAAATAGCGCGGCGATAACAACAGGTTTTGCCAGTATTGACGCAAATGCGGAAAACGCCGGTGAAAGGCGTAGCCCAGCGGAATGAAGATCAGCGCGCACAGCAGGATCAGTTGCACGATGTCGTTAAGGTTCAGCATGCGGTTCCTCCTGCGGGCCAAGCGGCAGCGTGAAGGCGACCGGCTGCCGCCGTTCCGCGGGCACCTCGGCCGCCGCCACGCGGGGGCGCGGCGCGGCACCGGCGGTGCCGGTGGCCGAAATCTGCCAGCGCCCCTGGGCCATGCGTTTGATTTCCGAAATGATATCGACGTCCTGATGCCACACCACCCGGTTGCTGAAGGCTTCATCCACCGGCAGGCGGAAGATGAACTTCAGCGCAGTATCCAGATCGTTGATGCGGCAGGTGGAAAGGAACAGCACCAGCCGCCCCTGCACCACGGTCATCACGTCGCCGAACCGCCGCAGGTGGCACAGGGTCATCGCCTGTTCGGCGCGCAGGCCGGTGGCCGGGCGCAGCGCTACCATCACGCCTTTGCCGTCCTCGGGCAGCAGCGTGTTGCCCATCAGCGAAAGCACCGCTTGGCTGAACGCTTCCGGCCGCATGTAGCCTTTGAGCTGCAGCGGACGCAGCCCGGCCAGCAGCGCATCGATGTCGGCGGGCACATGCCGTGAGAAGCGCTGCCCCTGGATGCCCTCGAGCATGGTCAGAAAACGCGACAGCGGCGCGACGTGCGGCACGATCAGGTTGGCGCCGCAGGCCAGCAGCAGCCGTTCGTCGCTGTAGCGCAGGCTGGCGCTCATCTCGCGCACCGCGATTTTCAGGCCGTTGCCGCGGCTGCGGCGCAGGGTGTGGATCTGGTGCGCCAGATGATCGATTTGGTCGCTTTGATACAACGCGAAAATCAACGTCGCCGAGAGTCTCAGCATGCCGTGCTGCGCCAGTTCGTCGTTGCTCTCCAGCAGTTGCCAGTTGGCGGACAGCGGCGGCGCGCCTTCCAGGATGCTGCGCTCGGCCAGATACTGGCTTTCGTCGCTGCGTAAGGCGGTGGGGGAAGGTTGGCTATTTTCATCCTCGCCCTGCCAGCCGCCTTCCGCCGCATACAAGGTCAGCAGCTGGTTGGCGTTGATGCCGTTTTCGGTGCTCCACCAGTTCACCAGGTATTGCGCGCTGTCCTGCTGCCATTGCAGGCTGGACAGGCCGTTCAGGATGCGGTGCTGTGCGCTGAGCTGCCCTTTGAGCTTATTGATGCCGCCGCCGTGGCTGAGGATCAACAGCGTACAGCCCTGCCGCCGCAGCCAGGCGGCGAGGGTGCGCGTCCACTCGCGCAGCTCTTCGGTGGTGAAGGTTTGCCACAGGCTGGCGTGGGCCAGCAGGATAAGTAAGCGATTTTGCGGCCGCAGGGCGCGCATCAGATCGTCGTTCAACTGTGTCAGCGCGGCTTTTTTCTCCGGTAATTGATACAGCGGCAGCTTTTGCAACGCGGGCGCAGCCAGCTCGGCCAGCAGGCGCTCGGGTTTGTCGCCGCTGCAGATCAGGGCGGCTTTGTGGGTGGCCGGTTGAGCGGCGATGACCTGGCGACACAGCAGCGCGGCGTCGCTTTGCCTGTCGATATTGATCCAATAAAGCCCGGGGGCCTGCATCACCGACAGCTCTTCCCAAATCTGCCGAATGCCTAGAGAAAAAGAGTGCGCCATAGGATGTGTTCTACTTTCGTTGAAAGCCGACTAAAGGCGTTTATATTTAAAGATAGCCATTTTTACGCTGGCAATAACAAATCTCCGACGCTCTTCAACAATATTTGTTGAGAATCATCTTATTGCCTCTCTCTTTTTGTATCGTTGCTATAGTTAATTAACATAGCCTATTTTCGCCAAGGCGGAAGAATGAATAACGCACCCACCCATTTTCGTGCAGCGGCGCCTGGGGAGAGCCAGGATGACCTGCAGGCGCTCAGCCAGGCTTTTTCATTGCCGAAATTACGCTATGTCGATATTTCGCGGCAGGAGCGGTTAACGCAAATGATGACGCGCTGGCCACTGTTGGCCGAATTGGCGCAGACCACGGGGAGCCACTGATCTATGCCGGTGCTCGCGCTGCAAGGGTTGCGGGGTGGAATGGGGACGACCTCGGTCACGGCGGCGCTCGCCTGGGCGTTGCAGCAGCTGGGCGAGTCGGTGCTGGCGATCGACTTCACGCCGGATAATCTGCTGCGCTTGCATTTCAACACCCCGTTCGAGCTGGCGCGCGGCTGGGCCCGCGCGGAGCGGGATGGCGGCGTTTGGCAGGAAGGCGCGCTGCGTTATTGTGAAAACCTCGACTTTCTGCCTTTTGGCCGCCTGAATGGGGCGGAACGGCTGGAAGTGCAGCACCAGTGTCGGCAACAGCCGGAACGCTGGCGCGACAACCTGCGCCAACTGATCGCCGGCGATCCGCAGCGCTGGATCCTGCTGGATGTCCCGGTCGGGGACGGCGTGCTGGCGCAGCAGGCGCTGCAGCTTGCCGACAGCGTGTTCGTGCTGTTGAACCCCGATGCCAACTGTCAGGTGCGGCTCCATCAACAGACGCTGCCGAATGACTGCCGTTTCCTGGTCAATCACTACTCCTCCGCCAGCCAGCTGCAGCAGGATCTGCATCAGCTGTGGCTGCAAACCCTGAGCGGCCTGCTGCCGGTGGTGATCCACCGCGACGAAGCGTTGGCGGAAGCGCTGGCGGTCAAACAGCCGTTGGGCGAGTATCGCCCCGAGAGCCTGGCGGCGGATGAAGTGCTGACGTTGGCCAACTGGTGCCTGATCAACCTCAAACGGGGCGTTGCGCCATGAGCCGGGTGCTGAGCCTGCTGCTGGTACCGCCGGTGCGTCAGGCGGTGCAGGCGCGCTACCGCGGCTATCGCCGCAACGGCGCGTCGGCGCTGACCGCCTTTTTCGCCACGCTGCTGGTGGCGCTGGGGTGGATGCTGCTGCGCTTCGAGTCACCGGCCTGGCAGCGCGTGCGCGTCGGCCGCGCTTACTGGTTCCCGCATCTGTCCGCCGAACGCCCGCGCCCGGCGGATGCGCTGCGCTATCTGCTGCAGGGCCTGTGGCTGCTGCTGTTTCGCAGCGGTCGCGCGCCGGTGCCGCGCGACTATTTCGCCGGGTGGCGGCGGCTGCAGCAGCGCTATGCCGACTGGCTGCAGAGCCTGCCGCAACGGCTGAAAAACGCCGGCGTGGAACAGCGTTCGGTAGAGCGCCTCGGCCGCATGAACCGCGGCATGCGGCGCGCGCTGTTTATTCTGGTCGGCGTGCTGGCGGCGATCCTCGCCATACTGTGCATTTCGCAGCCGTTCGATCTGTCGGCGCAGTTCGTGTTCGTCGTGCTGCTGTGGGGGATCGCGATGGTGGTGCGCCGGGTGCCGGGGCGTTTGCCTGCGCTGATGCTGATCGTGCTGTCGCTGACCGTGTCCTGTCGTTACCTGTGGTGGCGTTATACCGCCACGCTGAACTGGGACGATCCGCTCAGCCTGGTGTGCGGCCTGTTGCTGCTGGTGGCGGAAACCTACGCCTGGGTGGTGCTGGTGCTGGGCTATTTCCAGACCATCTGGCCGCTTAACCGCCAGCCGGTGCCGTTGCCCGAAGACAGCGCCACCTGGCCGACCATCGATCTGATGGTGCCGACCTACAACGAAGATCTCGGGGTGGTGAAGCCCACCCTCTATGCGGCGTTGGGCATCGACTGGCCGAAAGAGAAAGTGAACATCTATATCCTCGACGACGGCAATCGCCCCGAATTCCGGGCGTTCGCCGCCGAAGTGGGGGTGAAATACATCGCCAGGCCGACCCACGAACACGCCAAGGCCGGCAACATCAACAATGCGCTGAAGCAGGCCACCGGCGAGTTCGTGGCGATTTTCGACTGCGACCACGTGCCGACGCGCTCCTTCCTGCAGCTGACCATGGGCTGGTTCTTCAAAGACAAAAAGCTGGCGATGCTGCAGACCCCGCACCACTTCTTCTCGCCGGATCCGTTCGAACGCAACCTCGGCCGCTTCCGCCAGACGCCCAACGAAGGCACTTTGTTCTACGGGCTGGTGCAGGACGGCAACGACATGTGGGACGCCACCTTCTTCTGCGGCTCTTGCGCCATCCTGCGCCGCAGCGCGCTGGACGAGATCGGCGGCATTGCGGTGGAAACCGTCACCGAAGACGCCCATACCTCGCTGCGTTTGCACCGGCGCGGGCACACCTCGGCCTATATCCGCATTCCGCAGGCCGCCGGGCTGGCGACCGAAAGCCTGTCGGCGCACATCGGCCAGCGCATTCGCTGGGCGCGCGGCATGGTGCAGATCTTCCGGCTCGACAACCCGCTGCTGGGCAAAGGGCTGAAACTGGCGCAGCGTCTGTGCTACGCCAACGCCATGCTGCACTTCCTGTCGGGCATTCCGCGCCTGATCTTCCTCACCGCGCCGCTGGCGTTTTTACTGCTGCATGCCTACATCATCTTCGCGCCGGCGCTGGCGATCGCGCTTTATGTGCTGCCGCACATGATCCACGCCAGCCTGACCAACTCGCGCATCCAGGGGAAATACCGCCATTCGTTCTGGAGCGAAATCTATGAAACGGTGCTGGCCTGGTATATCGCGCGGCCGACAACGGTGGCGCTGTTCAATCCGCACAAGGGCAAATTCAACGTGACCGCCAAGGGCGGGCTGGTGGAGGAGGAGCACGTCGACTGGGTGATCACCCGGCCTTACATGTTCCTGGTGGTGCTTAACCTGGCTGGGCTGGCGTTCGGCGCCTGGCGGCTGGCCTATGGCCCGACGGACGAGGTGATGACGGTGATCATCAGCCTGGTGTGGGTGCTGTACAACATGACCATTCTCGGCGGCGCGGTGGCGGTGGCGGTGGAGGCCAAGCAGGTGCGCCAGGCGCACCGCGTGGAGATCGCCATGCCGGCGGCGATCGCGCGTGCCGATGGCCACCTCTACCCCTGCACGCTGCGCGATTACTCCGACGGCGGCGTGGGCATTGAGATGCGGGTGGAAAACGCGTTGAAAGACGGCGACAAGGCCTCGCTGTTGCTCAAGCGTGGCCAGCAGGAGCACAGCTTCCCCTGTGTGGTGACGCGCGCCTTCGGCAACAAGGTGGGGGTGCGTCTGGTCAGTCTCTCCACCCGTGAACACATCGATTTCATTCAGTGCACCTTCGCCCGCGCCGATACCTGGGCGCTGTGGCAGGACGGGTTCCCTGAAGACCGGCCGATCGAAAGCCTGCGCGACGTGCTGGCGTTGGGCTTCCGCGGCTATGTGCGCATGGCGGACTACGCGCCGCCGCTGGTGCGCGGCCTGCTGGTCGGGGTCACTTCGCTGACCGCCTGGGTAGTGTCGTTTATTCCGCGCGGCGTCGGCAGGGATCCGACCTTGGGTCAACAAGAAACAGTGGGTTAGCTGCGAGTTCAACCGCCCGCTCACTCGCCCGGTGAACAGGCTCCAACATTGATGATGATACGATGACGCGAAAAATAACCTGGTTAACTGCTCTGGCCTTAGGCATCAGCACCCTGTCGCAGGCCGAAACCGCCACCGCGCCGACCGTGGCGGCCCAGCCGCCGATCGCCGCGGCGGCCGATACGGCGACCGCGCCGCAGGATCCGAATGCGCCGGTGCGCGACGTGTCGCTGCCGTTCGCGCAGATAGCGCCGCCGCCGGGCACCTTTGTTCTGCGCGGCACCCGGCCGGACGGGCAGATCGAATTCGGCGTGCGCAGCGATGAGGTGGTCTCGCAGGCGATGCTCGACCTGGAATTTACGCCGTCGCCGGCGCTGATCCCGGTCGAGTCGCACGTCAAAGTCTACCTGAACGACGAGCTGATGGGCGTAACCACCCTCGCCAAGGAGCAGTTGGGCAAGCCCAATCGCATCCAAATGGCGATCGATCCGCGCTATATCACCGATTTTAACCGCGTCCGGCTGGTGTTTGTCGGCCATTATCAGAACATCTGCGAAAACCCGGCCAGCACTTCGCTGTGGCTCGACGTCAGCAAGTCCAGCGCGCTGAAGCTGCGTTTCCAGACGCTGCCGGTGAAAAACGAGCTGTCGCACTTCCCTGAGCCGTTCTTCGACAGCCGCGACAATCGGCCGCTGACGCTGCCGATGGTATTCGCCGGCCAGCCTGATCTCGCCCAGCAGCGCGCGGCGGGCATTCTGGCCTCCTGGTTCGGCAGCAAGGCGCAGTGGCGCGGGCAATCCTTCCCGACGCTGTACAATGCGCTGCCGGCGCAGCACGCGGTGGTGTTCGCCACCAACTCGCAGCGCCCGGATTTCCTGCGCGATTATCCGGCGGTCAACGGCCCGACGGTGGAGATGATCAGCCACCCCGACAATCCGTACGTCAAACTGCTGTTGATTCAGGGGCGTGACGACAACGATTTGATCACCGCGGTGAAGGGTATCGCGCAGGGTAACATCCTGTTCCGCGGCCAGAACGTGACGGTGGACAAGGTGGAACAGCTCGCGGCGCGCCAGCCTTACGACGCGCCGAACTGGGTGCGCACCGATCGGCCGATGACCTTCGCCGAGCTGCAGCAATATGCCGAACAGTTGCAAACCAGCGGCATCGAACCCGGCCCGATTTCGCTGACCATGAACCTGCCGCCGGATCTGTTCCTGATCCGCAGCACCGGCATCGACATGCACCTGAAATACCGTTATACCGCGCCGCGCATTCAGGACGGTTCGCGGCTGAGCGTCAGCCTGAACAACCAGTTCGTGCAGGCTTACTCGCTGGTGCCGGAACACGAGCAGGGCGCGCAGCTGCTGCGCCTGCCGCTGACGCAGGGGCTGCTCGACTCCGACAGGAACGTCAGCATCCCGGCGTTGCGGCTGGGCGCCACCAACCAGCTGCGCTTTGACTTTGACTACACCACGCTGCTGGCCAGCGGCGCGGAAGGGCGCTGCGAAACCTACTCCTTCACGCAAAACCACGCGGTGATCGACGGCGCGTCCACCATCGATTTCTCCGGCTATCGCCACTTTATGGCGATGCCGGATTTGCGCGCCTTCGCCAACGCCGGCTTCCCGTTCAGCCGCCTGGCGGATCTGTCGCAAACGCTGGTGTTGGTGAACCAGAAACCGCAGCCGGCGCAGGTCAGCGCGCTGCTGAACGCGCTCGGCGTGATCGGCGCGCAAACCGGCTACCCGGCGCTGGCCTTTACGCTGAGCGACGACTGGTCGCAGGCCAAGGATCGTGACGACGATATCCTGATGATCGGCACCATTCCGCCGGCGTTGCGCGACGACAAGAAAATCAGCCTGCTGGTGGACGCCACTCAAAGCTGGGTGAAGCAGCCGACGCGCCAACCGCCGTTGCCGAGCGCGGAATTGCTGGCGGAGGACGCCAAGCCGGACAGCAAAACCACCGTCAGCTCCGAGGGCGCAATGTCGGCGATCATCGGCGTGCAATCGCCGTTCAACGATCAGCGCAGCATCGTGGCGCTGCTGGCGGACAGCCCGCGCGGCTATGAGTTGCTGAACAATGCCCTGCTGGACAGCGGCAAACGCGCCGCGGTGTTCGGCTCGGTGGCGGTGATCCGCGAATCGGGGGTCAACAGCTTGCGCGTCGGCGATGTTTACTATGTCGGCCACCTGCCGTGGTGGGAGCGGCTGTGGTATGCCCTCTCCACCCACCCTGTTCTGCTGGCGGTGCTCGCGGTGGTGCTGGTGGTGATCCTGGGGCTGATGCTGTGGCGCGGCCTGAAGGCCTTCAGCCGGCGGCGTCTGGCGCCTGAAGATCGGGATTGACGGCGGTGAACGCGATGCTGCAACGCCTGTCGCTCGGCATGCTGCTGCTGTGCGCTTTCAGCGCGGCGGCGGCCTGCGAGTGGCCGGGCTGGCAACAGTACAAGCAGTTCTACATCAGCCCGCAGGGGCGGGTGATCGACCCGAGCAGCCCGAACAAAATCACCACCTCTGAGGGCCAGAGTTACGGCCTGTTCTTCGCCCTGGTGGCCAATGACCGGCCGACCTTCGACCAGCTGTTGACCTGGACGGAGAACAATCTGGCGGCGGGCGATCTCAGCGCCCGTTTGCCCGCCTGGCTGTGGGGCGAGAGCGACGATAAGCAGTGGAAGGTGCTGGACGCCAACTCGGCGTCGGACGCCGATCTGTGGATCGCCTACAACCTGCTCGAAGCCGGCCGCCTGTGGAAAAGCCGGCGTTATCAAACCCTGGGGACGCTGCTGCTGCAACGCATCGGCCGCGAGGAAGTGGCCGACATTCCCGGCCTGGGCCTGATGCTGCTACCGGGCAAAGTCGGGTTCGTGGCGGAAGATCGCTGGCGGCTGAATCCCAGCTACCTGCCGCCGCAGCTGTTGGCGCGTTTTGCGGCGCTGAACGGCCCATGGCGCGCGATGCGCGAGGTCAATCAACGGCTGTGGCTGGACACCGCGCCGCACGGTTTCTCACCGGATTGGGTGGTATGGCGGGTCGGCGCCGGCTGGCAACCGGACACCGTCAAGCCGAACGTCGGCAGCTACGACGCCATTCGGGTTTATCTGTGGGCCGGCATGCTGGCGGACGACGATGAGCACAAGGCGGCGCTGCTTGAACGCTTCCAGCCGATGGCGCAGCTCACTGCCAAACAGGGCGTTCCGCCGGAGAAAACCGATACCGCCAGCGGCAAAACCACCGGCGACGGCCCGGTCGGTTTCTCCGCTTCTGTGCTGCCGATGCTGGCGACGCAGGCTGAAGCGCTGGCGGTGCAGCGGCAGCGCATCAGCGAGCACCCGCCGGGTGACGACGCCTATTTCAGCGCTTCGCTGACGCTGTTCGGTCAGGGGTGGGATCAACAACGTTATCGCTTTAATCGTCAGGGTGAATTGCAACCCTCGTGGGACGGCCAATGCACAACTTCAAAATAAACTGGCTGAATTTGATTCCGCTGAGCCTGGCGATGCTGCCGCAGGCGCGCGCTGCGGAGGCCGTGGCCCCGGAACAGTGGCTGCTGGAACAGGTGCGCATTGGCGAGGCCGGCAACAAGGACGATCTGGTGCGCCAGTCGCTGTACCGGCTCGAGCTGATGGATCCGAACAACCCGGACGTGATCGCCGCGCGCATGCGTTTGGCGCTGCGGCAGGGCAACATGGCGCTGGCGCAGCAGCAGCTGGACAAGCTGAAAACCCTCGCGCCGCAGTCCCGCGCCTATCGCCAGGCGCAAATGAACATGCTGCTGACCCAGCCGGAAACCCGGCAAAAGCTGCAGCAGGCGCGCCTGATGGCGACCGCCGGCCGGTTGCCGGAAGCCAAGGCGCAGTACGATGCGCTGTTTCACGGCGAGCCGCCGACGCTCGATCTGGCGGTGGAATACTGGCGGCTGGTGGCGCGTTTGCCGGGGCAGGAGGCGAAGGCGTTAAAGCAGCTGCAGGCGCTGGATCAGCAATATTCAGGCAATGTGGCGCTGCGTATGTCGCTGGCGCGTATGCTGTTCAGTCAGAACCAGGACGCGCAGGCCTATGAACTGCTGCAGAAGATCGCCGCCGATCCGGCCGGGCGAGGCGATGCCGCCGATCTGTGGCTGGACAAGGTCAAAGCGATGCCGGTCAGCGCGCAGAGCGTGGCGGCGCTCAACCGCTTCCTCGGCGTGTTCGACACTGGCGATCAGGCGACCAGCGCCCGCGAAGAGCTGGCCAGACAGCAGAAATTGTTGGCCGATCCGGCCTATCAGGCGCGGGTGCGCGGCCTGGCGCAGGTGGATAAAGGCGGCAGCCGGGCAGCCATTCCTGAGTTGCAAAAGGCGCTGGCGGCGACGCCGAACGACGCCGAGGTGCTGGGCGCGCTCGGCCAGGCCTATTCGCGCGCCGGCAATCGCCCACAGGCGCTGAAGCTGTTTCGCCAGGCGCTGGCGGCCGACAAGAACGGCTACGACAGCGGCAAGTGGCAAAGCCTGATCAAAAGCACCGGCTACTGGCTGGCGATCGACGAGGGCGACAAAGCGCTCAAGGCCGGCAATCTCTCGCTGGCCCGGCAGAAATATCAGCAGGCGCGTCAGCTCGACGACAGCGACGGCGACGCGTTCATCGGCCTGGGCGATGTGGCGGTGGCGAGCAAGGATGACGCCGCGGCGGAAGGGTTTTATCGGCAGGCGCTGCGGCGCGATCCCGGTAACGGCAGCGCGCTGCGCGGCCTGGTGAATATCTATCAGCGCCAGTCGCCGGAAAAAGCGCTGGCCTACCTCAACGGCCTGCCGCGCAGCCAACAGGCCAAGCTGCGCAGCACCCTCGACGGACTGCGGCTCGATATGCTGAAACAGCAGGCGGAGACGCTGGCGGCACAGCAGCAGTGGCAGCAGGCGGCGGAAATCTATCGCCGCGCTCAGCCGATGGATCCCGACGACGTCTGGCTGACCTATCGCTATGCACAGGCGCTGCGTCAGGCCGGGCAGCCGCAGCAGGCAGACGCTCTGTTCCGGCAGCTGGCGCAGCGCCAACATGCCAATCCGCAGCTGACCTACGCCTATGCGCTCTATCTTTCCGGCAGCGATCGCGACAGGCAGGCGCTGGCACAACTCAATACGCTGCCTGCGGCACAGTGGAACGACAACATGCGCGAGCTGGCGCAGCGGCTGAAAATGCAGGCGGTAATCGAGCATGCCGAACGGCTGCGGGCGGCCGGTGACGAACCGGCGGCGGAAGCCTATCTGCGCCGGCAGCCGGCGGACACGCGCATCGATTTGCTGCTGGCCGACTGGGCACTGGCGCGCGGGGAGTATGCGGCGGCGCTGGACGACTATCAGCGGGTGAAACGGCGTGAGCCGAACAACCCGGATGCGCAGCTGGGCGAGATCGAAGCCTATGTGGCGCAGGGGGATCTGGACGCGGCGCGTCAACGGCTTAAAACCGAACCGCAGCCACAAGACGCTTCGCTCAACAGCCAGCGGCGAGTCGCCAACGCCTGGGGGGCGGTCGGCGATCCGCAGCAGGCCGAAGCTATCTTCGACCGACTGAAAACGGCGGCGGCTTCGGAGCCCGTCGGACAGACCAAGGCGCTGGTTTACCGTGACGCCGCCCGGCTGGAGCGGGCTCAGCAACAGCCTGAGCGGGCGCAGCAGGATTACCGCCAGGCGATGGTGGCCAGCGGCATCACGCCGACGCTGCCGCAGGATAATGACAGCTACACCTATTTGACGCGCAATAATCCGAGCGACGACTGGCTGAAACGCGGCATCCGCTCCGACGCCGCGGATCTATATCGACAGCAAGACGTGAACGTCACGCTCGATCACGATTACTGGCGCTCGAGCGGCACCGGCGGCATCTCCGACTTCAACGCGCACGACACCATGCTGCAGGTGGACATGCCGCTGCATGACGGGCGCGCCTTCTTGCGCACCGACACCGTGCAGCTGGATGCCGGCCGCTTTTCGACCGACGGCAGCGGCAAATACTACGAAACCTTCGGCACCTGCCACACGCAAGGGTGCCGCGGCGATGAACACCAGAAAACCACCGGCACCAGCGTGGCGGCCGGCTGGCAAAACGATCGCTGGGCCGCCGACATCGGCACGACGCCGATGGGGTTTGAGGTGGTCGACTGGACCGGCGGCCTGGCCTACAGCGGCGACTGGAACCACATTGGTTGGACGCTGGCGGCCTCGCGACGGCCGATCTCCAGCTCGCTGCTGGCGTTCGGCGGCGCCAAAGACCCGAATACCGGCATCACCTGGGGCGGCGTGCGCGCCACCGGCGTCAGCCTGAGCGCCAGCTACGATCGCGGCGAGGCGAACGGCGTCTGGGCCGATCTCAGCGCGCACCAGATTACCGGCAAGAACGTGGCGGACAACCAGCGGCAGCGGTTGATGGCCGGTTACTACTACAAGCTGATCAACGAAGACAATCGCCGCCTGAGCGTCGGGCTCAATACCATGCTGTGGCACTACCAGAAGGATTTGAGCGGCTATTCGCTGGGGCAGGGCGGCTATTACAGTCCGCAGCAATATCTGTCGCTGTCGCTACCGGTCAACTACCGTCAGCGCACCGAGAACTGGTCGTGGGAGCTGGGCGGTTCGGTTTCGCTGTCCCATTCGAAAACCGACAGCCAGCGCCGCTATCCGCTGCAGGGGCTGATCCCGGATTCGTTGCCCGATAAGTTCGCCGTCGAAGACGGCAGCTCTTCGAGCGGCGTCGGTTATACCCTGCGGGCGATCGTCGAACGCCGTCTCAGTTCGCACTGGACGCTCGGCGCCGGCATCGATATCCAACAGGCGAAGGACTATACGCCGAGCCACGCGTTGATTTATCTGCGTTATTCCCTGGCCGGCTGGCAAGGGGATCTCGATTTGCCGCCGCAGCCGCTGACGCCTTACGCCGACTTCAAGTAGCCGGAAGGGGAAAGATTCGGAGTGTCGGACGCCGGGGAGTTTTGTTACCCTGTGTCCGGGTCGCGTTTGTTCGCTTTAGGAAAAGACTGAAACCCGCGATTTTCTTGGTTTTGCCTGCGGCATAGCCAGATAAAAACAGCCGATGATCGAGTATACTCAGCCCGGTTCGAGGGGGCGGGTGAGAGTCAGCCCCCTTTTTTGTTTCAGCCCGATTTCACGGAGAGCAGGTTTGCGGGTCAGGCGTTCGTTAACGATTAAGCAGATGGCGACAGTGTCCGGCGTGGCGCTGGTCACGATCTGCATTTTTATCGTGATCCAGTTATTCCACTTTGTGCAGCAGCGCAGGGATGACTACGCCCAGCAACTGGAGAATATCGCTCATTCCGTGCGCCAGCCGCTGGCGGAAGCGGTGCTGCGCATGGACGTGCCGGAAGCCAAAAGGGTGCTGAACACGCTGTTGCCGGTCGGCATTCTCAGCCGGGCGGATATTGTGTTGCCGAACGAGTTTCAGGCGCTGCACGCCAATTTCCCGCCGGAGCGGCCGGTGCCGACGCTGATCGCCCGGCTGTTTGAACTGCCTATCCAAATTTCCGTGCCGCTCTATTCGCTGGAGCGGGTGCCCGCCAACCAGCAGCCGCTGGCCTATCTGGTGCTGCAGGCCGATTCGTTCCGCATGTACCAGTTTATCCTCAGCATTTTGTCGACCATGCTGTCGACCTACCTGCTGCTGGCGCTGATCCTGTCGGTGGCCATCACCTGGTGCATGAACCGGCTGATGGTGCATCCGCTGCGCGCGATGGCCAAAGAGCTGGAGAACATCTCGCAGGACGAAGCGCCCTATCACCAGCTGATGCTGCCGGCGCTGCATCAGGACGACGAGCTCGGCCTGCTGGTGCGCAATTACAACCGCAATCAACAGACGCTGGCCAAGGCGCATGCCGATATGAGCCGCCTGAGCACCCGCCACCCGGTGACCGAACTGCCGAATCCTGCATTGCTGAACGCGTTGCTGGAACAGCATATCGCCTCCAGTCTGCGCCCTGAGCGTTTTAACCTGCTGGTGATCGGCATCGAGACGCTGCATGAAGCGTCTGGCGTGATGAGCCCGGCGATGCGTGAAGCGCTGCTGCTGGCGCTGGCGAAGAAGCTGCGCGGCTGCATCGACGAAAACGGCGTGCTGGCACAGCTGAGCAATACCGAATTCGCCATTCTGGCCAAGGGCATTGAGCGGCCGTTCCACGCCATGCAGCTGGCGCGGCGCATCATGGCGGAGATCAATGCGCCGTTGACGCTGGAAGGTCTGGCGCTGCGGCCCAACGCCAGCATCGGCATCGCGCACTACCTCAATCAGGGGGAGAGCGCGGAACAGCTGCTGCGCAGCGCCACCTCGGCAATGATGTCCGCGCACCGCGAAGGAAAAAATCAGATCCTGTTCTTCGAACCCAGCCTGACGGAACGCACGCAGAAGCGGCTGACGCAGGAGAGCGAGATCCTGCACGGCATCGAGCAGCGGCATTTCACGCTGTTCCTGCAGCCGCAGATCGACATGCAGTCCAACGAGGTGATCGGCGCCGAAGCGCTGCTGCGTTGGCAGCAGTATGACGGCAGCTATACCCTGCCGGCCGACGTTATCCCGCTCGCGGAAGAGCTGGGCGTGATCGTGCCTCTCGGCAACTGGGTGCTGGAAGAGTCTTGCCGTATCCTGGCGGACTGGCAGCAACGCGGCATTGCGCTGCCGCTGGCGGTTAACGTTTCCGGTATTCAGATGCAGGATGAAGCGTTCGTCCCGCATCTGAAAAACCTGCTGGCGCAGTATCGGATCGATCCGCGCAAGCTGCTGCTGGAGATCACCGAGACGGTACGCATCGACGATCTCGATCGCGCCCTGGCGCTGCTGCGCGAGCTGCACGACCTGGGGCTGTCGATCGCGCTGGACGACTTCGGCATGGGCTACTCCAGCCTGGAGTACCTCAACCGCTTGAAATCCCTGCCGATCGATTTGATTAAGATCGACCGCAGTTTCATTCAGGGGCTGCCGGGCGACGATGCGATGGTGCGCATCGTCAGTTCGATCTCCGAAGTGCTGGCGTTGCCGGTGATGGCCGAAGGCGTGGAAAACGCCGAACAGCGCGACTGGCTGCTGCAGCACGGCATTCGCAGTGGGCAAGGGTTCCTGTTCGCCCGGCCGCTGCCGCGTGAAGCGTTCGAAGCCGAGTTTTGCCGCGCGGCGCCGTGAGCGCCGCGTTGCCTTTCCGGTACTTTTCCTCGTCCGAAAATCGCTATTCTTTATCTACCTCTTTTGCGTTAGTGCAAACAAAGGCTTACGCAATTTTCAGCTTTGCACCCTGACTGACGCGTTTCAGCTCTTAAATTCACATCAACCCCACACGGTGGGTGCAACAAATTATTTCCATGTTGTTAAGTGGGTGTTATTTTCCGCGCAGCAATAAACCGATTGAGTAATTCATTCCCCCAATAACTGAAACGGCGCCATGCCAGAAAAAAAGCGTGCATGAATCCCGTTTCCTGCATGAGAGGGGGGATCGGTTGCCACCTGATGCGTGTCTTGCCCCCATAGGATGTTCATATGAAAACAACCATTTTTAAGAGCCTCTATTTTCAGGTACTGACGGCGATCACGCTGGGTATCCTGCTTGGCCACTTCTACCCTGATCTTGGCGCCCAAATGAAACCCCTGGGCGATGGCTTCGTTAAACTGATCAAGATGATCATCGCGCCGGTGATCTTCTGCACCGTGGTGACCGGCATCGCCGGCATGGAAAGCATGAAGGCGGTGGGGCGCACCGGCGCCATCGCGCTACTGTATTTTGAAATCGTCAGCACCATTGCGCTGATTATCGGCCTGGTGATCGTCAACCTGGTGCAACCGGGTGCCGGCATGAACGTCGATCCCGGCACGCTGGACGCCAAAGCGGTGGCGATCTACGCCGAACAGGCGCAGCAGCAGGGCATCATTCCGTTCCTGCTGGACATCATCCCCGGCAGCGTGATCGGCGCATTCGCCAGCGGCAACATTCTTCAGGTGCTGCTGTTCGCGGTACTGTTCGGCTTCGCCCTGCATCGTCTGGGCGACAAAGGGCAGCTGATCTACAACGTGATCGACAGCTTCTCGCGGGTGATTTTCGGCATCATCAACATGATCATGCGCCTGGCGCCGCTGGGGGCCTTCGGCGCCATGGCGTTTACCATCGGTAAATACGGCGTCGGCACGCTGGTGCAACTCGGCCAGCTGATCGTGTGCTTCTATATCACCTGCATCCTGTTCGTGGTGGTGGTGTTGGGCAGCATCGCCCGCGCCAACGGCTTCAGCATCTTCAAATTCGTCAACTACATCAAAGAAGAGCTGCTGATCGTGCTGGGAACCTCGTCGTCCGAATCCGCGCTGCCGCGCATGCTGGATAAAATGGAGAAGCTGGGCTGCAAGAAATCGGTGGTGGGTCTGGTGATCCCGACCGGATACTCCTTCAACCTGGATGGCACCTCTATCTACCTGACCATGGCTGCGGTGTTTATCGCTCAGGCGACCAACACCCACATGGATATCATGCATCAGATTACCCTGCTGGTGGTGTTGCTGCTCTCCTCCAAAGGGGCGGCGGGCGTGACCGGCAGCGGCTTTATCGTGTTGGCCGCCACCATCTCCGCCGTAGGCCACCTGCCGCTGGCCGGCCTGGCGCTGATCCTCGGCATCGACCGCTTTATGTCGGAAGCCCGCGCGCTGACCAACCTGGTGGGCAATGGCGTGGCGACCGTGGTCGTGGCCAAATGGTGTAATCAGCTGGATGAGAAACAGCTGAAAGACACCCTGAACAACAAAAACACCGGCGCGGACAAAACGCTGCCTTCCGCCTGATTTCGGCGGTAAATCACCGGCCGCAGCCGCGGCCGGTGAGCTTCTTCCCCTGCCTCGTAACGATTTTTTGCATTAAAAACCCCGCAATCTATTATTTTTCACTCTAATGAGTGACATCCGCAAAGGCGCGCGGTCTAACACGATGGTACACTTTCTGCTTTCCGCCCCACTGTGAAACTCAGGGCGTATTTTTATGATTCCATTGAATGGAATACACGCATTTGCATAAGAAATTGGATAGTCATTAAGTAGGGGTTCACATGCAGGGCACCAGAATTCATCTTATAGTTGGTGGGCTGCTACTGGCGGCAGCCAGTAGCAGCGTGCAGGCTGAAGCACTACAACCCGATCCTGCCTGGCAGCAGGGGGCGCTGGCCAACGGGTTTTCATGGCAGATTCTCGATACGCCGCAGCGGCCAAGCGACCGCGTGGAACTGCGGCTGATCGTCAATACCGGCTCTCTGGTGGAGTCTTCGCAGCAGACCGGTTTCGCCCATCTGCTACCGCGGCTGGCGTTGGCGCGCAGCGAAAGCTTTACCGCGCCGCAGCTGCGCGCCCTGTGGCAACAGAGCGTGGATAACGAGCGGCCGCTGCCGCCGGCGATCATCTCGTATGATTTCACCATGTATAACCTCAGCCTGCCGAACAACCGGCCCGACCTGCTGAAAGAAGCGCTGGCCTGGCTGGCGGACACCACCGGCAAACTGGCGATCGACGAGCATACGGTGCACGCGGTGATGAATTCCAGCATCAATCCGGTCGGCACTTTCCCGCCCAATACCCAAGATGCCTGGTGGCGTTACCGCCTGAAAGGTTCGACGCTGCTGGCGCACGACCCGGCGCAGCCGGCGAAGCGGCCGGTCAACCTCGAGCAGCTGAAGAAATTCTATCAACAGTGGTATACCCCGGACGCCATGACGCTGTTCGTGGTCGGCAAGGTCGACAGCCGCAGCCTGGGCGAGCAGATCAACAAGGCGTTCTCGCCGCTGCAGGGCAAACGTGAAACCCCGGCCCCGATGCCGACCCTGACGCCGCTGCCGCAGCAGCCGGTGAGCCTGATCAGCGAGCAGGTGAAACAGGATACGCTGTCGATCATGTGGGATTCGCCGTGGCACCCGATTCGCGATTCGCAGAGCCTGCTCCGTTACTGGCGTGGCGATCTCGCCCGCGAGGCGCTGTTCTGGCATCTTCAGCAGACGCTGGAAAAAAGCGACCAGAAGAGCCTGCATCTGGGCTTTGACTGCCGCGTGCAGTACCAGCGGGGGCAGTGCGCCATCCATCTGGATACGCCGAACAACAATCTGAACGGCAGCCTGGGCTTTATCGCCCGCGAGCTGGCCAACGTGCGTGACAACGGCCTGTCGAAAGAGGAATTCGATGCGCTGCTGGCGCAGAAAAACGATCAGCTGAGCAAGCTGTTCGCCACCTACGCCCGCACCGACACCGATGTGCTGATGAGCCAGCGCCTGCGTTCGCAGCAGAGCGGGGTGGTGGATATCGCGCCGGAGCTGTATCAGAAACTGCGCCAGGAGTTCTTGTCCAGCCTGACGCTGGAGACGCTGAATCAGGCGCTGAAGCTGCAGCTGTCTCAGGAGGCGACGCTGGTGCTGATGCAGCCGAAGGGCGAGCCGGAAATGAGCATGAAGCAGCTGCAGGAAACCTATGACGGCATCATGATGCCGGCGCCGGCGGTGGTGACGGAAGAAGCCAAACCGGCCGACACCGCGGTGGCTGCGCCGGCGACGGACGCCGGCGCGCAGTAATTCGCAGCAGGGGGCGCAGGCCCCCTCAGTTGCGGTACAGCACCTTGATGATGTGGTAACCGAACTGGGTTTTGACCGGGCCGTAAGGTTTGAGCAGCGGTATGCTGAATACCGCTTTATCGAACGCCGGCACCATCGCGCCCTTGTTGAATTCGCCCAGCGAGCCGCCGTTGCGTTTTGACGGGCAGCTCGAATATTTGCGTGCCAGCGTGTCGAAGCTGACGCCGCGCTTCAGCTTGGCCAGCAGCTCGTTGGCCAGCTTTTCATTGTCTACCAGAATGTGCAGGGCGCACGCCGTTTTTGCCATGGTATTGCCTTTGTCGATGCGAAAATTGCGCTGATTATACCCGCTAAATCTCATCGGCGCTTTCTGCTACAATTCCCTTCCACGTTTTACAGTCGAGCAAGCCAGCACCATGCGATTAAACCCCAGCCAACAACAAGCCGTCGAATTCGTTACCGGGCCCTGCCTGGTGTTGGCCGGCGCCGGTTCCGGCAAGACGCGCGTTATCACCAACAAGATAGCCCACCTGATCCACCACTGCGGCTATCAGGCGCGGCACATCGCCGCCGTGACCTTTACCAACAAGGCCGCGCGCGAGATGAAAGAGCGCGTGTCGCAAACCCTGGGTCGCAAAGAGGCGCGCGGGCTGATGATTTCCACCTTCCATACCCTGGGGCTGGAGATCATCAAGCGGGAATACGTGGCGTTGGGGATGAAGTCCAACTTCTCGCTGTTCGACGATCAGGATCAGCTGGCGCTGTTGAAAGAGCTGACCGAAAAGTGGCTGGAAAGCGACAAAACGCTGGTGGCGCAGCTGATTTCGACCATCTCCAACTGGAAAAACGACCTGATCGATCCCCAGCGGGCGGCAGAGTTGGCGCGCTCGGAACGCGACAAGCTGTTCGCCCACTGCTACGGTCTTTACCACGCCCATATGCGGGCGTGCAATGTGCTGGACTTCGATGACTTGATCCTGCTGCCGACGCTGCTGTTGCAACGCAACGAAGAGGTGCGCGAACGCTGGCAGCAGCGCATCCGCTATCTGCTGGTGGATGAGTATCAGGATACCAACACCAGCCAATACGAGCTGGTGAAGCTGCTGGTGGGCAATCGCGCGCGCTTTACCGTGGTGGGCGACGACGACCAGTCGATCTACTCCTGGCGCGGCGCGCGGCCGCAGAACCTGGTGCTGCTGAAGGAAGATTTCCCGGCGCTGCAGGTGATCAAGCTGGAGCAAAACTACCGTTCCAGCGAGCGCATTTTGAAGGCGGCCAACATTCTGATCGCCAATAACCCACACGTGTTTGAAAAGCGGCTGTTTTCTGAGCTGGGGTATGGCGAAGAGCTGAAGGTAGTGACCGCCAACAATGAGGATCACGAAGCCGAGCGGGTGGTGGGGGAGCTTATCGCCCACCACTTCGTGAAAAAGACCAATTACGGCGACTATGCGATCCTGTATCGCGGCAACCACCAGTCGCGGGTGTTTGAAAAGATGCTGATGCAGAACCGTATCCCGTACAAGATTTCCGGCGGCACCTCGTTCTTCTCGCGCCCCGAGATCAAGGATCTGCTGGCTTACCTGCGCGTGCTGACCAACCCGGAAGACGACAGCGCCTTTCTGCGCATCGTCAATATCCCCAAGCGCGAGATCGGCCCGGCAACGCTGCAGAAGCTTGGCGAGTGGGCCAACCAGCGCAACAAAAGTTTGTTCCATGCCAGCTTCGATCTGGGGCTGAGCCAGCACTTGACCGGACGCGGGCTGGAATCGCTGCAGCGCTTCACCCATTGGCTGGGCGGCATCGCCCAGCAGGCGGAACGTGAGCCGGTGGCGGCGGTGCGCGATCTGATCCGCGGCGTGGATTATGAGAGCTGGCTGTTTGAAACCTCGACCAGCCCGAAGGCCGCCGAAATGCGGATGAAAAACGTCAACACGCTGTTCGGTTGGATGACGGAAATGCTGGAAGGCAACGATCTGGACGAGCCGATGACGCTGACCCAGGTCGTGACGCGCTTCACCCTGCGTGACATGATGGAACGCGGCGAAAGTGAAGAGGAGCTGGATCAGGTGCAGCTGATGACGCTGCACGCCTCAAAGGGACTGGAGTTCCCTTACGTGTTCCTGGTGGGCATGGAAGAGGGGCTGCTGCCGCACCAGAGCAGCATCGACGAAGACAATGTCGATGAAGAGCGGCGTCTGGCCTATGTAGGGATCACCCGCGCGCAAAAAGAGCTGATTTTCACCCTGTGCCGCGAGCGCCGCCAGTACGGCGAGCTGGTGCGGCCGGAGCCGAGCCGGTTCCTGCTGGAGCTGCCGCAGGACGATTTGGCGTGGGAAACCGAACGCAAAGTGGTGAGCCCGCAGGAGCGGATGCAGAAGGGGCAGAGCCATCTGGCCAATATCCGCGCCCAGCTGGCCAAGGCCAAAGGCGGGAATTAAAAAGAAAGGGCGCGATTCGCGCCCTGGTCATGTCAACGTTGTTCTTCCAACCGCAGCGTCCAGTGGACGTAGCTCTGCCAGTGGCTTTCCTGCTCCAGCGCCTCGGCGCGCAGCGGATGCTGTTCCAGCCAACCCGGCGGCAAGATCACCGTCAGTTCATCGTCCTGATTGGCGCGTAACCGCACCGCCGGCAGCGTGTCGTCGCGGCGGCGGCTGGCGAAGATGATCGCCAGGCGCAAAATGCGGCACAGGCGCTGCGCAGTGCGCGGCGGCAGGGCGTTTTGCTGGTTCAACAGCGACAGGTCGAGGGTGTTGCTCTGATTTTGCAGCAGGGTGGCCAGCAGTTTTTTCTGCGCCGGGGTAAAGCCGGGTAAGTCCAGGTGGCGGATCAGGTAGGCGGCGTGTTGCGGCGCCTGCTTGAAATCGACGCTGAGGCCGAGTTCGTGGATCAGGCTGGCGCTGTGCAACAGCTCGCGACATCGCGCATCCAGCTGCCACTCGTTGGCGACCTGCTGGGAGAAGTTGGCGGCGAGCTGGCTGACGCGTTCGGCCTGCTCGGTGTCGATCAGGTAGCGGCGCTGCAGGTTGCGGATGGTGCGGATGCGAATATCCTGCTCCACCGGCAGATGCAGCATGCCGTAAACCAGACCTTCACGCAGCGCCCCGCCGGCCAGCATCATGCTCTCGATGCCCAGCTCCTGGAAGATGGCCAACAGGATGGACAGGCCGCTCGGGAACACCAGCGCGCGCTCCAGCGTCAACCCTTCGATCTCCAGCTCTTCCAGCTTGCCGCACTGAATGGCGCGCTGTTTCAGCTGGCGCAGTTTGGGCAGGGTGATGCGCTCATCCATGCCCTGCGCCACCATGATCTCCTGCAGCGCTTGCACGGTGCCGGAAGCGCCGACGCAGATCTGCCAACCTTGTTGGCGCAATTGCGGTGCGATCGGCCGCACCATTTCGCGCGCGGCCTGTTCGGCGCGCTCGAAGTTTTCTTGCCCAAGGTTGCGATCGCTGAAGTAGCGTTCCAGCCAGGTGACGCAGCCCATCGACAGGCTATACAGCTGCGTTGCCTGTGCGCCGGTGCCGGTGACCAGTTCGGTGCTGCCGCCGCCGATGTCGACGACCAGCCGACGATCCGGCCCGCCGGTGGTGTGCGCGACGCCGTGATAGATCAGCCGTGCCTCTTCTTCGCCGCTGATCACCTGTACCGGGCAGCCGAGGATTTGCTCGGCTGCCTGCAGGAACTCATCGGCGTTGGACGCCAGACGCAGCGTGGCGGTGGCGACGACGCGGATCTGCTCGCGCGGTATGTCCTGCAGGCGTTCGGAGAACAGCCGCAGGCACTGCCAGCCGCGTTGCATGGCCTCATGCGACAGGTGATTGTTCTGATCCAGTCCGGCCGCCAGGCGCACTTTGCGCTTGATCCGCGCCAGAGTCTGAATGCTGCCGGCCACCTCGCGCACTACCAACATGTGGAAGCTGTTGGAGCCGAGATCGATGGCAGCATAAAGCGTACTGGAACTGAGCATGGCGATCAGCTCGAACGTTTACGGTTGTTGCGCGGCGCGCCGCCGCGACGAGGCGCGGAGTTGCGACGTGGGCCGTTGCCGCCGCGCGGGCGCGACAGGCGCTTCGGCGCCGGCAAATCGGTCAGCAGCGCATCGCTGTTGTACTTGCTCACCGGAATGCTGTGGTCGATATAGGTCTCGATCGCCGGCAGGTTGAGCGCATACTCTTCACACGCCAGGCTGATGGAGTGGCCGCTGGCGCCTGCGCGGCCGGTACGGCCGATGCGGTGCACGTAGTCTTCGCAGTCGTCAGGCAGATCGTAGTTGAAGACGTGCGTGACGGAAGGGATGTGCAGACCGCGCGCGGCGACGTCGGTGGCGACCAGAATATCGAGATTGCCTTTGGTGAAGTCGTCGAGGATGCGCAGGCGTTTTTTCTGCGCCACGTCACCGGTCAGCAGGCCCACGCGGTGACCGTCGGCGGCCAGATGGCCCCAGATGTCTTCGCAGCGGTGCTTGGTGTTGGCAAAGATGATGGCGCGATCCGGCCACTCTTCTTCGATCAGCGTCTGCAGCAGACGCATTTTTTCTTCGTTGGACGGGTAGAACAGCTCTTCTTTAATGCGGTGGCCGGTTTTCTGTTCCGGTTCCACTTCAACATATTCGGCGTTGTTCATCTGCTCGAAGGCCAGTTCGCGTACGCGATAGGACAGGGTAGCGGAGAACAGCATGTTCAGGCGTTGATCGGCCGCAGGCATGCGGCGGAACAGCCAACGGATGTCTTTGATAAAGCCAAGATCGTACATGCGATCGGCTTCATCCAGCACGACGACCTGCATCGCGCCGAGATCGACATAGTTCTGTTTGGTGTAATCGATTAAACGGCCGGTGGTGCCAATCAGAATGTCCACGCCGCTTTCCAGCACCTTCAGCTGTTTGTCGTAGCCGTCGCCGCCGTAGGCCAGGCCCAGTTTCAGGCCGGTGCTCTGGGAGAGCGCTTCCGCATCGGAGTGGATTTGCACCGCCAGTTCACGCGTAGGCGCCATGATCAAGGCGCGCGGCTGATTGGTCTGGCGATCCTGTTTCGCCGGGTGGGTCAGCAAATAGTGAAAAGTAGACGCCAAAAACGCCAGCGTCTTTCCGGTACCGGTTTGCGCCTGACCTGCAACGTCACGCCCGGAGAGCGTGAGCGGCAATGCTAACGCCTGGATGGGCGTGCAATTGTGAAACCCTTTTTTCTCAAGGGCTTCAAGGACTAACGGGTGCAGGGCGAAGTCGGAAAACTTCTGTTCGGTCAAGTGTGTTTTGCTCATAGTGTGGTAGAATATCAGCTAACTATTGCTTTACGAAAGCACATCCGTTGAAATAAACGCGGTGCAATAAAATCACCTTGAGTTGGTTAATGCTACACCAACAAGGTAGACATAATCCTGTGGAGTAGAACATGAGCGATAAAATTATTCACCTGACTGACAGCAGCTTCGAAGCTGACGTGCTGAAAGCGGAAGGGCCGATCCTGGTCGATTTCTGGGCTGAATGGTGTGGGCCGTGCAAGATGATTGCTCCGATTCTGGATGAGATTGCCGAAGAGTTCGAAGGCAAACTGACCATCACCAAGCTGAATATCGATCAGAACCCGGCTACCGCGCCTAAGTACGGTATCCGTGGCATCCCTACGCTGTTGCTGTTCAAGAACGGTGAAGTGGCCGCGACCAAGGTTGGCGCGTTGTCCAAAGGTCAGCTCAAAGATTTCCTGAACGCGAATCTGTAATCGGGCGGGAAGCCCAGTATCAGGCGCCTGGCGGTGATGTTCAATTCACCGCTAGACGCCTGCCAAGAAGCGTGTTAAGTTTAACCACACTGCATATAGAACTTGCCCGAAGTTTTAAATCTAAAGAGTTTGAATCTAAAGCTATACTCTGTGTCGAATCACTGGCGTTGAAAGTAAACTGAACTCAGCCCGTGTTTTGGCAATCAAACGGTTTTGCAAAAATCATTTTTAAGGTACCTTCGATCTTCAACCGTCAATGCGTGCGCCCGATGTAAGCCATTTCTTACCGCGACGGCTCTGCGCCCGGTGATCGAACGTCCAGTAAACAGGCACGCATTTCGCTGCCATACCATTCACGATACAAGTTCGAGACATACCCCGAGTTTAAGAACCCACCACTATGAATCTTACCGAATTAAAGAATACGCCGGTTTCTGAGCTGATTACTCTCGGCGAAAATATGGGGCTGGAAAACCTTGCCCGTATGCGCAAGCAGGACATTATCTTCTCCATTCTGAAGCAACATGCGAAAAGCGGAGAAGATATCTTCGGCGACGGCGTGCTCGAGATATTGCAGGATGGATTCGGTTTCCTCCGCTCTGGAGACAGTTCCTACCTCGCCGGTCCCGACGACATCTACGTATCCCCTAGCCAAATCCGCCGCTTCAACCTCCGCACTGGTGACACCATTTCCGGTAAGATTCGTCCGCCAAAAGAAGGCGAGCGCTATTTTGCCCTGTTGAAAGTCAACGAAGTCAACTACGACAAGCCGGAAAACGCCCGCAGCAAGATCCTGTTCGAGAACTTGACGCCGCTGCACGCCAATTCCCGTCTGCGGATGGAGCGCGGCAACGGCTCGACCGAAGACCTGACGGCGCGCGTACTGGATCTGGCGGCGCCTATTGGCCGCGGCCAGCGTGGCCTGATCGTGGCACCGCCGAAAGCCGGTAAAACCATGCTGCTGCAGAATATTGCGCAGAGCATCGCCTACAACCACCCAGACTGCGTGCTGATGGTGCTGCTGATCGACGAACGTCCGGAAGAAGTGACCGAGATGCAGCGCCTGGTGAAAGGCGAAGTGATCGCATCGACCTTCGACGAGCCGGCTTCGCGTCACGTGCAAGTGGCCGAAATGGTGATCGAGAAGGCCAAGCGCCTGGTTGAGCACAAGAAAGACGTGATCATTCTGCTCGACTCCATCACCCGTCTGGCGCGTGCCTACAACACCGTGGTACCGGCCTCTGGCAAGGTGCTGACCGGTGGTGTGGACGCCAACGCCCTGCATCGTCCGAAGCGTTTCTTCGGTGCGGCACGTAACGTGGAAGAGGGCGGCAGCCTGACCATCATCGCGACCGCGCTGGTTGATACCGGTTCGAAGATGGATGAAGTGATCTACGAAGAATTTAAAGGTACCGGCAACATGGAATTGCATCTGGCGCGTAAAATCGCCGAGAAACGCGTATTCCCTGCGATCGATTACAACCGCTCCGGTACCCGTAAAGAAGAGCTGCTCACCACTTCCGAAGAGCTGCAGAAAATGTGGATCCTGCGCAAAATCATTCACCCGATGGGTGAGATTGACGCGATGGAGTTCCTCATTAATAAGTTGGCGATGACCAAAACCAACGATGAATTCTTCGATATGATGAAACGCTCATAATTCGTTAAAAAATTCGCTGAACGCCACGCCTAGTCGTGGCGTTTTTCGCTTTTGGCGGATACGATAAGTAGCAGTAATGGAAAAGTAAGTTGTTTCCTCGACTTATTGAGAATTCATCTTGTTTGTCGGTCGGCCCGGTGCCGGTCGGCTTTGCTGCTGTCGTTTTGTCAGCCGATGCGAAGAAAATAGGCATGAATCACCGTTGTCATAGGAAATGACCGAAAGGTGGCGGGGGTCGATGGCACAAGCTATTGCCCGTGGTAAGCTGCCTTATCTTCTACAGAGATCTGTTAACTGTGAACTTACTCACTATGAGTACTGAAATTCTATTTGTTTTCCTGTTTTCTTTGGCTTTTCTCTTTGTTGCCCGCAAGGCGGCAAAACGTATAGGTCTGGTAGATAAACCCAATTATCGCAAACGCCATCAGGGGTTGATTCCGCTGGTCGGCGGTATTTCCGTTTATGCCGGGTTGTGCTTCGCGTTTTGGATTTCCGAACAACCTATCGCGCACGCCAAGCTTTATCTCACCTGCGCCGGCATTCTGGTGTTTGTGGGCGCGCTCGACGATCGTTTCGACATCAGCGTTAAAATCCGCGCCTTGGTGCAGGCGCTGGTCGGCATCGCCATGATGGTGTTCGCCGGTCTGTATCTGCGCAGCTTCGGCCATGTGCTGGGTGACTGGGAGATGCTGCTGGGGCCGTTCGGCTATCTGGTGACGCTGTTCGCGGTATGGGCGGCGATCAACGCCTTCAACATGGTCGACGGCATTGATGGCCTGCTGGGTGGGCTGTCGTGCGTTTCCTTCGGGGCGCTGGGCCTGCTGCTGTACCTGAGCGGCCATCATGAGCTGGCGTTCTGGTGCTTTGCGATGATCGCCACCATCGTTCCCTATATTTTGCTCAACCTCGGCATCCTCGGCCGCCGTTATAAGGTGTTTATGGGGGACGCCGGCAGCACCCTGATCGGCTTTACCGCCATTTGGCTGCTGCTGCAAAGCTCGCAGGGTAAGGCACACTCGATCAACCCGGTGACCGCGCTGTGGATCATCGCTATTCCGCTGATGGACATGATAGCAATCATGTACCGTCGTTTACGCAAGGGGATGAGCCCCTTCTCTCCCGATCGTCAACATATTCACCACCTGATCATGCGCGCCGGCTTTACGCCGCGGCAGGCTTTCGTGTTGATCACCCTGGCGGCCGCATTGCTGGCGGCGGTGGGCGTGATCGGCGAACGCCTGACTTTTATCCCTGAGTGGGTTATGTTGGCATTATTCTTGCTTGCTTTCTTCCTGTACGGTTACTGCATCAAGCGCGCCTGGCGGGTTGCGCGGTACATTAAGCGTATCAAGCGCCGGCTGCGGCGTTCGAGCGATAACAAGCAAGTATCTTAACCAGAGGCTTTTTGGCTGTGATGAATCCAGAAACAACGTCTGACAAGCATACCCCGGCGGTGGATAACGAACTCGATATTCGCGGCCTGTGCTGCACCCTGTGGCGCGGCAAACCGTGGATTATCGGCATTGCGGTGCTGTTCGCGGCGGTCGCGCTGATCGTTTCTTACCTGGTTAAGCAAGAGTGGAGCGCGACCGCAATCACCGACAAACCCACGGTGAATGCGCTGGGCGGTTACTATTCCCAGCAGCAGTTCCTGCGCAATCTGGACGTGCGCACGTTGCCGGCGACGGCCGGCGATCAGCCGAGCATCGCGGATGAAGCGTACAATGAGTTCATCATGCAGCTGGCGGCTTACGACACGCGTCGCGATTTCTGGCTGCAGAGCGATTACTACAAACAGCGTCAGGAAGGGGATGCCCGCGCCGATGCGGCATTGCTCGACGAGCTGATCAATAACATTCTGTTCACGCCGCGCGACGACAAAAAAGTCCCGAACGACGGCGTGAAGCTGACAGCGGAAACCGCAGCGGACGCCAATCGCCTGCTGCGTCAATACGTGGCCTTCGCCAGCCACCGCGCTGCTCTGCACCTGAACGAAGAGATTCAGGGAGCGTGGGCCGCCCGTACCACCTCAATGAAGGCGCAGGTCAAGCGTCAGGAAGCGGTGGCGGAGTCGGTTTACAAGCGCGAGCTGAACACCACGCAGCAGGCGCTGAAAATCGCCGAAAGCCAGGGGATCAGCCGCACGCAAACCGACACCCCGGCAGAACAGTTGCCGGATTCGGATCTGTTCCTGCTGGGTCGGCCAATGCTGCAGGCGCGTCTGGAAGGCCTGCAGGCCTCCGGCCCGACCTACGACCTGGATTACGATCAGAATCGCGCAATGTTGGCGACGCTGAACGTTGGCCCGACGTTGGATGAGAAGTTCCAGACCTATCGTTATTTGCGTACGCCGGAAGAGCCGGTAAAACGCGACAGCCCGCGCCGGGTATTCTGGCTGATTCTATGGGGCGCGATGGGCGCTTTGGTTGGCGCGGGTGTTGCCTTGGCGCGTCGGCCGCGTAGTTAAAAAATAATATAATAATCTGATGCAGGGCGCGTGAGCGCCCCATTCGCAGGCGGGGCCTGCGATTAACCGACCAAAAGAGATTCGCTGTGAAAGTGTTGACTGTTTTCGGCACCAGACCTGAAGCCATTAAAATGGCACCGCTGGTACATGCACTGGCCCAGGATGAGGCCTTTGAAGCAAGAGTCTGCGTAACGGCACAGCATCGTGAGATGTTGGATCAGGTATTGCGGCTGTTCGAGATCACGCCGGATTACGACCTGAACATCATGAAACCCGGCCAGGGGCTAACGGAAATCACCTGCCGCATCCTGGAAGGGCTGAAAGGGGTGCTGGAAGACTTCAAACCGGACGTGGTGCTGGTGCACGGCGATACCACCACCACGCTGGCGACCAGTCTGGCAGCGTTCTATCAACGCATCCCCGTCGGGCATGTCGAGGCCGGGCTGCGTACCGGCAATCTGTATTCTCCCTGGCCGGAAGAGGCCAACCGCAAACTGACCGGCCATCTGGCGATGTACCACTTCGCGCCGACCGAGAACTCGCGCCAAAACCTGCTGCGCGAGCTGTTGCCGGACAACCGTATTTTTGTGACCGGCAATACGGTGATCGACGCGCTGTTCTGGGTGCGCGATCGCGTGATGAGCGATGCTGCGCTGCGCGCCAGCCTGGCGCAGCGTTACCCGTTCCTCGATGCCGACAAAAAACTGATTCTGGTCACCGGCCATCGCCGGGAAAGTTTTGGCGGCGGTTTTGAGCGGATTTGCAGTGCGCTGGCGGAGATCGCCCGCAGCCACCCGGAAGTGCAGGTAGTGTACCCGGTGCATCTCAATCCGAATGTCAGCGAGCCGGTGAATCGCATTTTGAAAGGCATCGACAACGTCATGCTGATCGAGCCGCAGGATTATTTGCCGTTTGTCTATTTGATGACCCACGCTTACATGATCCTGACCGACTCGGGCGGCATTCAGGAAGAGGCGCCCTCGTTAGGCAAGCCGGTGCTGGTGATGCGCGACACCACCGAGCGCCCGGAGGCGGTAGATGCGGGCACGGTGCGCCTGGTCGGCACCGATGTGGCCAAAATTGTTGAAGCGGTGACCCGGCTGTTGACGGACGAAAGCGAATATCACGCGATGAGCCGGGCGCACAACCCATACGGCGACGGGCATGCCTGTCAGCGTATCCTCGAAGCTTTAAAGAATCATCAGGTGACACTATGAGTTTTGACACTATTTCGGTTATCGGCCTGGGTTATATCGGCTTGCCAACGGCGGCGGCGTTTGCTTCCCGCAAGAAAAAAGTGGTGGGCGTAGATGTTAACCAACATGCGGTAGATACCATTAACCGCGGCGCGATCCATATCGTCGAGCCGGATCTGGACAAAGTGGTCAAGGACGCCGTCGACGGCGGTTTCCTGCGGGCGGTGACCAAACCGCTGGCGGCCGATGCGTTCCTGATCGCGGTGCCTACGCCGTTCAAGGGCGATCACGAGCCGGATCTGGCCTATGTCGAGGCGGCGGCGAAATCGCTGGCGCCGGTGCTGAAAAAAGGCGATCTGGTGATCCTGGAGTCCACCTCGCCGGTGGGTGCCACCGAACAAATGGCAGACTGGTTGGCGCAGGCGCGCAGCGATCTCAGCTTCCCGCAGCAAGCGGGCGAAGCGGCGGACGTGAATATCGCCTACTGCCCGGAGCGCGTGTTGCCGGGGCAGGTGATGGTAGAGCTGATTCAAAACGACCGCGTGATCGGCGGCATGACACCGAAGTGCTCGGAACGAGCCAGCGCGCTGTACAAGATTTTCCTCGAGGGGGAATGCGTAGTCACCAACTCACGCACTGCCGAGATGTGCAAGCTGACGGAAAACAGCTTCCGCGACGTGAATATCGCCTTTGCCAACGAACTGTCGCTGATTTGCGCCGAACAGGGGATCAACGTCTGGGAACTGATCCGCCTGGCGAACCGCCATCCGCGGGTGAATATTCTGCAGCCGGGGCCGGGCGTAGGCGGCCACTGCATCGCCGTCGATCCGTGGTTTATCGTGGCGCAAAACCCGCAGCAGGCGCGTCTGATCCACACCGCACGCCTGGTGAACGACGGCAAACCGCTGTGGGTGGTCGACCGGGTGAAAGCGGCGGTGGCCGATTGCCTGGCCGCCACCGACAAGCGCGCGTCCGAGGTGAAAATCGCCTGCTTCGGCCTGGCCTTCAAACCGAATATCGACGATTTGCGTGAAAGTCCGGCGGTGGAAGTGGCGCACCTGATCGCCGAATGGCACGTCGGCGAAACGCTGGCGGTGGAACCGAACGTCGAACAGTTGCCGAAGTCGCTGGCGGGCCATGTGACGTTGACGCCAATCGCGGAGGCGTTGCAGCAGGCAGATGTGATCGTGATGTTGGTCGATCACCAACAGTTCAAGGCCATCCGGCCGGAAGATGTAAAACAAACATGGGTTGTTGATACCAAAGGAGTATGGCGTTGAAACGTATTTTAGTTACCGGTGGTGCCGGTTTCATTGGCTCCGCAGTTGTGCGGCACATCATCGAGGCCACCGGCGACAGCGTGGTGGTGGTGGATAAACTGACCTATGCCGGTAACCTCGAGTCGCTGGCGGTGGTGGCCGAGAGCGATCGTTATGCCTTCGAGCAGGTCGACATCTGCGATCGTGCCGAGCTGGATCGGGTATTTGCCCGCTATCAGCCGGACGTGGTGATGCACCTGGCGGCGGAAAGCCACGTCGATCGCTCTATCGACGGCCCGGCGGCCTTTATCGAGACCAACGTGGTTGGCACTTACACGATGCTGGAAGCGGCGCGCCATTACTGGCAGCCTTTGGCGGCGGAGAAGAAGCAGGCTTTCCGCTTCCATCATATCTCCACCGACGAAGTGTACGGCGACCTGCACGGCACCGACGATCTGTTCACCGAAACCACGCCATATGCGCCGAGCAGTCCGTATTCCGCCTCCAAGGCGTCGAGCGATCATCTGGTACGTGCCTGGTTGCGCACCTACGGTTTGCCGACCCTCGTGACCAACTGTTCGAACAACTACGGCCCTTATCACTTCCCGGAGAAGTTGATCCCGCTGGTGATCCTGAATGCGGTAGCCGGCAAACCGCTGCCGGTATACGGTAACGGCGCGCAGGTGCGTGACTGGTTGTATGTTGAAGATCACGCGCGCGCGCTCTATCAGGTCGTGACCGAAGGCGTGGTGGGCGAAACTTACAATATCGGCGGCCATAACGAGCGCAAGAATATCGAAGTGGTGCAGACCATCTGCGATCTGCTGGAAGAACTGGCGCCAAACAAACCGCAGGGCGTGGCGCACTACCGCGATCTGATCACTTACGTGAAGGATCGCCCGGGCCACGATATGCGTTACGCCATCGACGCCGGCAAGATCGATCGCGAGTTGGGCTGGCGGCCGCAGGAAACGTTCGAAAGCGGCATTCGCAAGACGGTAGCCTGGTATCTGGCTAACGAAACCTGGTGGCGCCGGGTGCAAGACGGTTCTTATGCCGGTGAGCGTTTGGGGTTGTCAGATTAATTTAACGCCGCGTTGCCCTGATGTGGCGCGGCGGGTTTTGGAGTAAGTATGAAAGGTATTATTCTGGCCGGCGGTTCCGGCACGCGTCTGCATCCGATTACTCGTGGTGTGTCCAAGCAAATGCTGCCGATCTATGACAAGCCGATGATCTATTACCCGATGTCGGTACTGATGCTGGCGGGGATCCGCGACATTTTGATCATCTCGACCCCGGAAGATCTGCCGTCCTTCGAGCGCTTGTTGGGTAACGGCGAGCAGTTCGGCGTCAATCTCAGCTATGCGGTGCAGCCTAAGCCGGAAGGGTTGGCGCAGGCGTTCCTGATCGGCGAGGAGTTTATCAACGGCGATTCTTGCTGCCTGGTGTTGGGAGATAACATCTTCTTCGGCCAATCTTTCAGCCCGAAATTAAAAACCGTCGCGGCCCGCACTGAAGGTGCCACCGTGTTCGGTTATCAGGTCATGGATCCTGAACGCTTTGGCGTCGTGGAGTTTGACGACAATTTCCGTGCGCTGTCGATCGAAGAGAAACCGAAGAAACCGAAATCCGATTGGGCGGTGACCGGCCTGTACTTCTACGATAACCAGGTGGTGGAGTTTGCCAAGCAGGTGAAGCCTTCCGAGCGCGGCGAGCTGGAAATCACCAGCATCAACCAGATGTATCTGGAGCGCGGTGAACTGACCGTCGAGCTGTTAGGGCGCGGTTTCGCCTGGTTGGACACCGGGACTCACGACAGTCTGCTGGAAGCCAGCAGCTTTGTGCAGACGGTAGAAAAGCGTCAGGGCTTTAAAATCGCCTGTCTGGAAGAGATTGCCTGGCGCAACGGTTGGCTGGATGACAAGGGGCTGAAACGCGCCGCTACTGCATTGTCCAAAACGGGCTACGGCAAGTATTTGCTGGATCTGCTGCATGCACGTCCACGCCACTATTGAGCCTTTGTCATGGGAAAGCGAGTTTTTCGCGCTAGACAGCGCGAAACTCAGCTTTTCCTCCTCGGCTCCGGCGCTTGCCGAAGCCGATCTGGCGGCTTATACCCTGGTGCAGGCCAAAGTCCCCGCGCAGCACCTTGCGTTGGCGGACGGCCTGGCTGATTTGGGATTTCGCCTGGTTGAGGGCGAAGTCGATCTGGTTCTGGCTCTTGAGCACGATCACGCGGTTGAACCGGGTTCCGTCGCCCAGACTTCCCGCCTGGCGACAAAGGCCGATATCCCGGCATTGCGTGCCGCGGCGGCTCAGGCGTTCACCGTCAGCCGCTTTCGTACGCCCTGGTATCAACCTGATGACAGCGGCCGGTTTTATGCTTTGTGGATCGAAAAGGCCGTTTTGGGCACTTTCGATCATCAGTGCCTGTTGGCGCTGGACGAACAGGGGCGGCCAGAGGGATTTGTCAGCCTGCGTGACATTGGCGGCCAGGAAACGCGCATCGGCCTGTTGGCGGCTTTCCCCGGCGCATCCGGCCGGGGCGTGGGCGCCAGGCTGATGACGGCGGCGATCGCCGAGTGTCGACGGCAAGAGATGCAGCGCCTGCGGGTCGCGACCCAGATAGGCAATATCGCCGCATTACGACTCTATCAACGACAGGGTGCCGTGATTGAAAGCACCGCGTACTGGCTATACAGAGGTAGACATGATTCCATTTAACGCTCCACCGGTTGTTGGCACTGAACTGGAATATATGCAGGCTGCCATGGGCAGCGGCAAATTGTGCGGCGATGGCGGTTTCACCCGTCGCTGCCAGCAGTGGATGGAACAGCGTTTCGGCAGCGCGAAAGTGTTGTTGACGCCTTCCTGCACCGCGTCGTTGGAAATGGCCGCCATCCTGCTGGATATCCAGCCGGGTGACGAAGTGATCATGCCGAGCTTTACCTTCGTTTCCACCGCCAACGCCTTTGTGCTGCGCGGTGCCAAAGTGGTGTTCGTCGACCTGCGTCCGGACACCATGAACATCGACGAAACCAAAATCGAAGCGGCGATCACCGATAAAACCCGCGCGATTGTACCGGTGCACTATGCCGGCGTTGCCTGCGAGATGGATACCATCATGGCGCTGGCGAAGAAATATAACCTGTTCGTGGTGGAAGACGCCGCGCAGGGCGTGATGTCGACCTACAAAGGCAAGGCATTGGGCACCATCGGCCATATCGGCTGCTTCAGCTTCCATGAAACCAAAAACTACACCGCCGGCGGCGAAGGCGGTGCGACGCTGGTGAACGATCCGGCCCTGGTCGATCGGGCGGAAGTCATCCGCGAGAAGGGCACTAACCGCAGTCAGTTCTTCCGTGGCCAGGTCGACAAATATACCTGGCGCGACATCGGTTCCAGCTATCTGATGTCTGACCTGCAGGCCGCCTACCTGTGGGGCCAACTGGAAGTGGCGGAACGCATCAACCAGCGCCGTTTGACTCTGTGGCAGAAGTACTACGACAGCTTCCTGCCGTTGGCCCGGTCAGGCCGCATCGAACTGCCGGTAATCCCGGCCGACTGCGTGCATAACGCGCACATGTTCTATATCAAGCTGCGTGATATTGAAGAGCGCACGGCCTTTATCGACTACCTGAAGGAAGCCGAAATCATGGCGGTGTTCCATTATATCCCGCTGCATGACTGCCCGGCCGGTGAACGCTTTGGCCGCTTTGCCGGCGAAGATCGTTACACCACGCAGGAAAGCGCGCGTCTGGTGCGCTTGCCGCTGTTTTACAATATGTCTGATGTCAATCAGCGTACGGTAATCAATACCATCCTGAGCTTCTTTGCCTGATATGTCGTTGGCAAAAGCATCGATATGGACCGCCGGCTCCACGCTGATCAAAATCGGCGTGGGGCTGTTGGTGGTGAAACTGCTGGCGGTGGCGTTTGGCCCCAGCGGGGTGGGGCAGGCGGGTAACTTCCGCCAGTTGATCACCGTGTTGGGCGTGCTGTCCGGCGCGGGCATTTTTAACGGTATCACCAAATACGTGGCGGAGTACCACCAGGATCCGCAGCGTTTACGCCTGGCGGTGGGCACTGCGTCGAGCATCGTGCTGGGTTTTTCGACCTTGCTGGCGCTGGTGTTTTTGTTCGCCGCCGAACCGATCAGTATCGGGTTGTTCGGGCATGCCGATTACGTCGATGTGGTGCGCGCCGTCGCTTTCATTCAGATGGGCATCGCCTACGCCAACCTGTTCATGGCGGTGCTGAAAGGCTATCGCGACGCGATGGGCAATGCGCTGGCGGTGATCGGCGGCAGCCTGATTGGCGTGGTGGCTTATTACCTGTGCTTCAAGCTGGGGGGCTATGAAGGCGCGCTGGCGGGGCTGGCGCTGGTGCCGGCGTTGGTGGTGTTGCCGGCCGGGCTGATGCTGTGGCGGCGCAAAACGCTGCCGCTGCGCTATCTAGCGCCGCGTTGGGACAAACTCGTGGCCGGCAACCTTGGCAAATTCACCCTCATGGCGTTGATCACCTCAGTGACGCTGCCGGTGGCTTACGTGATGATGCGTAACCTGCTGGCTGCGCATTACGGTTGGGATGAGGTGGGGATTTGGCAGGGCGTCAGCAGCATTTCCGATGCCTATCTGCAGTTCATCACCGCCTCGTTTACCGTCTATCTGCTGCCGACGCTGTCGCGGCTGACGGACAAGGGCGCCATCTCGCGGGAGATCGTGCGCTCGCTGAAATTCGTGCTGCCGGCGGTAGCGGCGGCGAGCTTTACGGTATGGCTGCTGCGTGATTTCGCCATCTGGCTGTTGTTCTCGGACAAATTCGTCGCCATGCGCGATCTGTTTGCCTGGCAGTTGGTGGGCGACGTGCTGAAAGTCGGGGCCTATGTGTTCGGCTATTTGGTGATCGCCAAAGCGTCGCTGCGCTTTTATATCCTGACGGAAGTCAGCCAGTTTCTGCTGCTGACGCTGTTCTCTCACTGGCTGATCCCGCTGCACGGCGCGCTGGGGGCGGCTCAGGCCTATATGGCAACCTACATCGTGTATTTCACGCTCTGTAGCTGCGTGTTTCTTATCTATCGTAGACGAGTATGACCACACTGATTCACGTTCTGGGATCCGATATCCCGCATCATAACCAGACGGTGCTGCGCTTCTTCAACGACGTGCTGGCGCCGCGTCTGCCGGCTGAGCAGACGCGGCATTTTATGGTGGCGGCCAAGGATGTGGCGGCACTGGGAGATTTCCCCGCCCTGAACATTGAGCCCTACGCGGACAAGAAAAGCCTGGCGGCGGCGGTGATCGCGCGCGCCCAGGCCGATCGCGATGCGCGCTTCTTCCTGCACGGCCAGTTCAATCCGGGGCTGTGGCTGGCGCTGCTGAGCGGCAAGATCAAGGCGCGTCAGGTCAGTTGGCATATTTGGGGCGCCGATCTGTATGAGGACGCCACCAGCTGGAAATTCCGGCTGTTCTATCTGCTGCGCCGCATTGCGCAGGGGCGGGTAGGGAATGTGTTTGCTACTCGCGGCGACGTGATTCACTACCAGCAGCGCCATGCGCGGGTGCCGGCCTCGCTGCTGTACTTCCCGACCCGCATGGATCCGGCGCTGACCGACGTTCACGTCGAGAAAAACCTGGCCGGGCCGATGACGATTCTGGTGGGCAACTCCGGCGATCGCAGCAACCGGCATATCGAAGCGCTGCAGGCGATACATCAGCAGTTCGGCGCCGACGTGCGCGTGATCCTGCCGATGGGTTATCCGGCCAACAACGATGCTTACATCGAGCAGGTGCGCGCCGCCGGGTTGCCGCTGTTCGGCGAGAAAAACCTGCAGCTGCTCACGCAGCAGGTAGCGTTTGAGGACTACCTCAACATCCTGCGCGCCTGCGATCTGGGCTATTTCATTTTCAATCGCCAGCAGGGGATTGGCACCCTGTGCCTGCTGATTCAGTTCGGCGTGCCTTTTGTGCTCAGCCGGCAAAACCCGTTCTGGCAGGATTTGGCGGAACAGCACCTGCCGGTGCTGTTCTACGGCGATTCGCTGGACGAGGCGGTGGTGCGCGAAGCGCAGCGTCAGCTGGCGGCGGTGGATAAACAGGCGATCGCCTTCTTCAATCCGAACTATGTTGACGGCTGGCAGCAAGCCCTGGCGTTGGCGGCGGGAGAACATTCATGACGTTGGCGCAATTCGGCGGCCTGTTTGTCGTCTATCTGGTCAGCCTGACGTTTATCCTGACGCTGACCTACCAGGAGTTTCGGCGCGTGCGCTTTAACTTCAACGTCTTCTTCTCGCTGCTGTATTTGCTGACGTTCTATTTCGGCTTCCCGTTAACCTGCCTGCTGGTGTTTCAGTTTGACGTCGAGGTGGTGCCGGTGGAGTTTCTGCTGTACGCCCTGCTGTCGGCGACGGCGTTTTACGCCATCTATTACGTCACCTACAAGACCCGGCTGCGCAAGCGCCGCACTCAGCCGCGCGCGGCGCTGTTTACCATGAACCGGGTAGAGACTCATATGACCTGGGTGCTGCTGGCGCTGGTGGCGATCGGGACCGTTGGGATCTTCTTCATGCAGAACGGCTTCCTGCTGTTCAAGCTCAATTCCTACAGTCAGATCTTCTCCAGCGATGTGTCCGGCGTAGCGCTCAAGCGGTTCTTCTACTTCTTCATTCCGGCGATGCTGGTGGTCTATTTCCTGCGGCAGGATCTGCGCGCCTGGTTTTTGTTCCTGGTGGCGACGGTGGCGTTCGGTATTCTGACCTACGTGATCGTCGGCGGCACCCGTGCCAATATCATCATCGCTTTCGCGCTGTTCCTGTTTATCGGCATCGTGCGCGGCTGGATCACGCTGTGGATGCTGGCGGCGGCGGGCATATTCGGCGTGGTCGGCATGTTCTGGCTGGCGTTGAAGCGCTATAGCCTGGACGTCAGCGGCGCGGAAGCGTTTTATACCTTCCTCTACCTGACCCGCGATACCTTCTCGCCGTGGGAAAACCTGGCGCTGCTGCTGCAAAATTACGACAAGATCGATTTCCAGGGCCTAGCGCCGATCTTGCGTGATTTCTACGTCTTTATCCCAACCTGGCTATGGCCGGGCCGGCCGGACGTGGTGCTGAACTCGGCCAACTATTTCACCTGGGAAGTGCTGAACAACCACTCCGGGCTGGCGATATCCCCGACGCTGATCGGTTCGCTGGTGGTGATGGGCGGCGCGCTGTTTATCCCGCTCGGCGCGATTCTGGTGGGCATGATCATCAAGTGGTTCGACTGGCTGTATGAGCTGGGCAAAACAGAGCCGAACCGTTATAAGGCGGCCATTCTGCAGGGGTTCTGCTTCGGCGCGGTGTTCAACATGATCGTATTGGCGCGTGAAGGGGTGGACTCATTCGTGTCGCGCGTGGTGTTCTTCTGCATTATTTTCGGCGCCTGTCTGGTGCTGGCGAAGTTGCTGTATTGGCTGTTCGATACCGCCGGGCTGATCAAGGCCAGAGTGACGCGTGCCCGCGCGCTGGCGTCTCCGCCTCGGGCCAACGGTCTTTTGTAAGGGTAATGAGAACGATGGAAACAAAGATTTCGGTGCCGCAGTATGAGCTGCGCGGTTTCAGCCTGTGGGGCTTTCGCGATATGGCGCACTGCATGGACTTTCTGTTCGACGGCGGCCGGGTCAAACAGGGCACGCTGGTGGCGATGAATGCGGAAAAGATCCTGAAGGCGGAAGAGGACCCGGCGCTGCATGCGTTGCTGGATGAAGCGGAGTACAAGTACGCCGACGGCATCAGTATGGTGCGCTCAATCCGCCGCAAATACCCGGCGGCGGATGTGTCGCGCGTCGCGGGCGCCGATCTGTGGGAAGCGTTGATGCAGCGCGCCGGCCGCGAAGGCACGCCGGTCTTCTTGGTTGGCGGCAAGCCGGAAGTCTTGGCGGAAACCGAGCAAAAGCTGCGCAGCCAGTGGAATGTCAACCTGGTGGGCAGCCAGGACGGCTATTTCAAACCGGATCAGCGAGAGGCGCTGTTCGAGCGTATTCGTGCCAGCGGCGCCGCTATCGTGACGGTGGCGATGGGATCGCCGAAGCAGGAGATCCTGATGCGCGACTGCCGCAAGGTGCATCCGCAGGCGCTGTATATGGGCGTGGGCGGCACCTACGACGTTTTTACCGGGCATGTGAAGCGTGCGCCCAAGGTGTGGCAGAACCTTGGTCTGGAATGGCTCTACCGCCTGCTCAGCCAACCCAGCCGCATCGGCCGGCAGTTGAAGCTGTTGAAGTTTGTCGGCTACTACTACAGCGGCAAGATGTAACCTCTCATCCGGGGTGGAAAGTGCTGTTCCGCTCCGGACTGCTGTACCAATAATCTGCTTTTGCGCGTTTCTCCCGCATATCTATAACCCTCGGCCCTAAACGTCGCTGCGTTTATTCCATAAAGTTTTAAATTGCGGTTTGCTTATAGCGGCGAAATGCGAAACGATACCGCCCGGAAATTATCCCTGGCCGCTGAAGCCTGATGCGACAGCGCTGAACGATGTCCTTCTCACGGTAACTTCGCTCCGACTACCCGTTGATGCCAGTCCGATCGGCAGGGGATGATTTATTCTTTTAATAATGACAATAACGACCGGCAGCGGCCGGCAGGCAAACACAACCCGAGAAAAATTATTGAGGATTTATGGCACACAAAGAGAAACCGCAAGGGCTACACCGGGGGCTTGAGGCCCGGCACATCGAGCTTATCGCTCTGGGGGGCACCATCGGCGTCGGCCTGTTTATGGGCTCGGCCAGTACGCTGAAGTGGGCCGGGCCATCGGTGCTGCTGGCTTACATCATCGCCGGGCTGTTCGTATTCTTCATTATGCGTTCGATGGGAGAAATGCTGTTCCTTGAGCCGGTCGCCGGGTCGTTTGCCGTTTACGCGCATAAGTACATGAATCCCTACTTCGGTTATCTGACCGCCTGGGGCTACTGGTTTATGTGGATTGCCGTCGGCATTTCTGAGATCACCGCCATCGGGGTGTATGTGCAGTTCTGGTTCCCGGAAATACCGCAGTGGGTGCCGGCGTTGATTGCCGTGGCGATGGTGGCGCTGGCCAACCTGGCGGCGGTGCGCCTGTATGGGGAGCTGGAGTTCTGGTTCGCCATGATCAAGGTCACCACCATCATCGTGATGATTCTGGTGGGGCTGGGGGTGATCTTCTTCGGCTTCGGCAACGGCGGTGAACCTATCGGTTTCGCCAATTTGACGGCGCACGGCGGTTTCTTTGCCGGCGGCTGGAAAGGCTTCCTGTTTGCGCTGTGCATCGTGGTGGCGTCCTATCAGGGGGTTGAGCTGGTGGGCATCACCGCCGGGGAAGCCAAGAACCCGCAGGTGACGCTAAAACGCGCGATCAACAATATCCTGTGGCGCATCCTGATCTTCTATGTCGGCGCGATCTTCGTCATCGTCACCATTTTCCCTTGGAACGGCATCGGCACTACCGGCAGCCCGTTCGTGCTGACCTTCGCCAAGATCGGCATCGTTGCCGCCGCCGGCATCATCAACTTCGTGGTCTTGACCGCCGCGCTCTCCGGCTGCAACAGCGGCATGTACAGCGGCGGCCGCATGCTGTACGCCCTGGCCAAGAATCGCCAACTGCCGGCGGCGTTGACCAAGCTTTCCGCCAGCGGCGTGCCGGTGAATTGCATCGCCGTCACCATCGGCTGCCTGCTGGTGGGATCTGCGCTGAACTACATTATCCCGAATCCGGAGCAGGTGTTCGTCTATGTCTACAGCGCCAGCGTGCTGCCGGGCATGGTGCCGTGGTTCGTGGTGCTGATAAGCCAGCTCTATTTCCGCCGCGCCCATAAGGAAGCGATCAAAAACCACAGCTTTAAGTCGATCATGTTCCCGTATGTGAACTATCTGACCATCGCTTTTCTGGTGTGCGTACTGGTCGGCATGGGAATCAACCCGGATACGCGGATTTCCCTGCTGGTCGGGGCGATTTTCTTAGCGGGCGTCAGCCTGTGCTACTTCGCTTTCGGCATGCATAAGAAACATCATCCGGCTGAAAATCGGGTAGAAACGCGGCAATAAACGGTGAAAAGGGGCTACGGAGTGCGCTTTCCTGCGCAGGAGTGAGCAAAGCGTAATCAAACGCAACATTTCTGCGAAAAAGCACTAGACAGGATTGGCGTAAATCCGTAGTATCCCCTCCCGCAACGGCGCTACGCGCCCGTAGCTCAGCTGGATAGAGCGCTGCCCTCCGGAGGCAGAGGTCTCAGGTTCGAATCCTGTCGGGCGCGCCATTAAGTTTGTGCGCAGGAGCTGCGGTGGTAATATTACCGCGTGAGTAAGAAGAAGTAGTAATGGTGGCTATAGCTCAGTTGGTAGAGCCCTGGATTGTGATTCCAGTTGTCGTGGGTTCGAGTCCCATTAGCCACCCCACTTCCTGATGAAGTGAAGATTTAGCAGTATTTTGTGACAGTGCGAAGGTGGCGGAATTGGTAGACGCGCTAGCTTCAGGTGTTAGTGTTCTTACGGACGTGAGGGTTCAAGTCCCTCTCTTCGCACCACGCAAAATATCTGATAAATATAAGATTTATATGGACAACGGTCTGATAAATCGAGTAGTATGAGCAACACAAATCGGCGAGTAGCGCAGCTTGGTAGCGCAACTGGTTTGGGACCAGTGGGTCGGAGGTTCGAATCCTCTCTCGCCGACCACATTCGAAAAACCTGCTTTTTAAAGCAGGTTTTTTTTCGCCTGCAGTTTATGAGGATGAGCCCCTCCGCAGGAGGTTCGAGCCTCGCGAAGCGAAACGACGTTGCTTTAGCAACGGCCCGCAGGGCGCGTATCCAGGATGCGCGTAATCTTTCTCTCGCTGACCAGTTTCAAAGAAACCGACGTAAGTCGGTTTTTTTACGTCCGCCGTTTATGAGGGTAAGTCCTTGCCGCCGCGAGGAAACGCATAGCGACCAACCCGTGCGGTATTGCACGGGTTTTTGCGTATCTGAACATTGGCATTTTGTCTCAACCGGCACGTGTGTAGGTTTTCAGCGACAATGTGGTTCGACGTTGTCGCCAGTTTGAGACAAATAATCCATTGATTTTAAACATTAAAAGTGGCTTTGGCTTAAGTCGTCGTTTTGCGGCGACAGCATCAGATCGGCCGTGGGTAAAGAACGACAGGGGACGGCATGCTGAGAGAAAGTTAGGGGGTAAATAAAAATTCAATATTTTCAATAAATTGAATGCTATTTTTTATGGCGACTTTCCTGGTTCTGAAAGTTGGCACGTCAAATGCAATATCTATAGCGTAGATGCTCATTCCACCTCTTATGTTCGCCTTAGGCTTCATAAACCCTGGGAATGACGCAGAGCCGATTTAGGGTGCCTATCGCCCACGAGAACGATGACTAACCCGTCATCACGCTCAGGGCAAAACGTTGAGTGAGGCACCGCCCCTGTTGTCCTAGACCTGATTGCTTCTTTATACACTTGCCATACGGCAAGTGTTTTTTTTTGCGCCACAGAAAACCCTGGGCAAAAAAAAGCGCGGCATCGGAGCCACGCTTTTCTCACTTGGGCAGGGCGTTATTCGCCGCCGTTCTGTTTCAGCGTCAACATCAGTCCCTCACGTCGCATCTGCGCCGCTTCATCCGAACGATGCAGTTTTTCCAGCGTATCGGCCAACCAGGCGTAGTCGTAAGCATCCGGGCGCTGTTTCAACGCTTCGCGGAAGGCGTCGGCCGCTTGCTGCCACTCGCCGTGCTTCATCAGCAGTTGCCCCAGCGTGCTGTTCAGCAGCGGCGTCGCGCCGTGTTGCTTCATCTGCTGACGCAGCGCTTTCTCAAGCTGCTCGGGGTTGCCGGACTTCAGCCGCGGCAGCAACAGCACCAGGCGCTCGTCATATTGGCGCTTCAGGCTATCGAGCACAATCTCCTGCGCCAGTTCGTGGTCGTTGCATTCGATCAGGTGCTCCACCATCGCGATTTGCAGCGGCACTTCGTGACGCGTCTTGCGGCTCTGATCTTTCCACCAGCGCTTCAGGCCTTCGCTGCCTTCGTCCGCCATCGCCTGATTCATCAGCCCGATGTAAGCCTGTTGCTGCAACGCCTGCAGCTGCTCTTCGCTGTGCAGTTCGATTTTACGCATCGACGGCAGTACTTCCAGCAGCGACGCATAGGCGCCGGTGCGCAGATAGGCTTGTTCCGCCAGGCGCAACACTTCCGGATGGCGCGGCGCCTGGTTCAGCAGGCGATCGACGCCGTGGCGCGCGGCATGGTTCTCGCCCTGCGCCAGCTGGATGCGAACCCGGGTGATATCCACCGGCAGCTGATCGGTATCGGCGGCTTCGGCGGCCCGCTCCAGATACTGATTGGTACGGAAGTCATCGCCGCGTTGCTGCGCGGCCTCGGCGGCCAGCAGGTAGTTCACCACCGGCTGTTCGGCGTGATCGGCGTTGCGCGTCATCAGCTTTTCAACCTGCTTGTAGTCGCCTTCCGCCAGTTTGATCAGCGCGGCTTTGGTTTGCTGGCGTGCGCGGGTGCGCTTGCGGCCGATAAACCAGCCGCGCGTGCGGGCGCCGGTACGGAAGATACGGCGCAGGATCCACTCGATCGCCAGCAGCACCACGAACAGCAGCACCAGCATGATCACCAGGCCGGTGACACTGGTTTCAATATTGTAGTTATCGGTCTGGATCAGCACATAGCCCTGATGCCCGGCCAACATCGGCCCGAGCACCACGCTGGCGATCACCACCAGGAACAGAAATAGCACGCGTAACATGGCTTAACCCTCCTGGTGAGCGGCAGGGGACTGGGTCATCAGGTTGCGCACCCGGGTCTGCATCACTTTTTCCAGCAGCGGCTGGCTCTTCAGCTGATCCGGCACATCCATCGAGATCGACTGTTGGCTCAGGCTGTCCAGCTCTTCCAGGAAGGCCTTGGTCGCCGGATCGGTGGTGTCGAAATAGGCGCGCACCCAGGTGGAGACGGTTTCCAGCGACTGCTTGTAGGTCTCGTTCTGATGGCGCGGAATGGCCTGTGCCGCCACCAGCAGGCGCGAACGGATGTTCTCGCGCAGGTAGATGTCCTGGTTCGGCGCCAGCAGCGGTTCGGCGCTGGTGTCGCGGCGGCGGATGGTGATGAAGTCGGCCATGAAATTGCGCCAGCTCTTGGCCAGGTTCTGCCGCCATTCGCCGATCGAGCCGGAGAGCTCGCTGCTGTTTTGATCCATCGGCGCTTCGTCGGTGTCGTTGTCCGCCAGGCGCAGGTTATCCACCTGATTGGACAGCTGATTGACCTTGAGGATGATGCCGTCGTAATCGACCTGGGTCAGCGTGGAAAGCGTGCTGATGTCTTCGGTAATGGCGCGACGCACGTCGAGCAGGCTCGGATCGTTCATGTCCGCCAGGCTGGCGTCGGCGCTTTTTAGCAGCGCGGCGGCGCTGGTGACGTCCTGATCGCTCCACAGCTTGCGGCCGGCCATTTTCACCAGGAAATCGGCCTGAGCCAGCAGCCAGGTTTTGGCGTCGCTGCCGGAGATGGTCGCCACTTTTTCCTGTAGCTCGCTCAGCTGGCGCGCCAGGTTCGCCTGCTCGCGATCGGCGGCGTCCAGGGTTTTACCCTGCTGCTGCAGCAGGCCTTCCAGCGCGTTTCTTTCCTGCTGCTGGCTCTGCTTCACGCCTTCGAGCTGCTGCTGCAGCGCCTGATTGGCGGCGATCAGCTGTTGCGCCTGCTTGTGCGTGTGGTAATAGCCGCCCGCGCCGAGGGCGATGACCAGCACGATAGCGATCGCGCCGAGCACCGGGCCGGTATTCTTGCCTTTGCGGCTGGCAGCGGCTGGCTGCTGGGAGCTCTCAACCGCGGTGGTTGGCTCTTCAACCGGGGCGGATGGGGTATTTTGTTCCGTCATAGTGGCACATCCCATAGTCAGATTATTGTAGCGCGCGGATCAGCGCGTCATTATCGGCGTTGTCAGCTACCCGAATCGTACGCCAGCCCAATTCCCGGGCGAGGGTAGCCAGGCGTTCGCTCACTACTACCAGGCGGCAACGCAGCAGCCATGAAGAACGATAGTAATCAGGAACTAAAGTATAGAGCTGTTGTAACATTTCACCGCTGGTCACCACCAGCGTATCCACACCGGCGCGCTGCCAGTGGGCGCTTTGCTCGCTGCCGTCGTAGTGCACCGGGCTGCGTTGATAACATTCATAATAGCTGACCTCGGCGCCGCGCTCGCTCAGCGTCGACCCCAACAGTTCGCGGCCGCCGTTGCCGCGTAAAATCAGCGCGCGTTTGCCCGCCAATTTTTGCAGCGCCGGCAGCAGCAGCAGCGTTTCGCTGATCTCGCGTTCGCGCGGGTATTCCACCGGCAAACTGCTGATGCGGTGCAGCGCCAGCCCGGTGGTGCGGCCGATGGCGTAATAAGCCAGGTGAGCGGGCCAGCTCAGCCCGGCGCGGCCGATAACTGAATCGGCATAACTCACCGAATGTTGCGACAGCACGAAGACCAGATCGCCGGCGCTAAGCTGCTGCAACGCCTGCGGCAGCTTCGGCAGATCGCCGCCCGGCGCAAAGTCGATCAGCGGTGCATGATAGGCAACCCGGCCGAGTGCGCGCAGCCGGCTCACTAACAGCTCCCCCGAAGGCGATGGGCGGGTTACCAGGATCGTCATGCCGGCGGATTTCCCTGATAAACCTCGCGCAGGATCTCGCGCGCGCCGCGCGCCAGCAGCTCTTCCGCCAGCTCAACGCCCATCCGTTCGGCCTCGGCGGCCGGGCCGCGGCGTTCGCCGCGCACCATCTGGCTGCCGTCCGGCGCGCCGACCAGGGCGCGCAGCCACAGGCTGTCGCCATCCAGTTCGGCATAGCTGCCGATCGGCACCTGGCAGCCGCCTTCCAGGCGGGTGTTCATCGCCCGTTCGGCGCGCACGCGGGTTTCGGTGGCCACATGGTTCAGCGGCGCCAGCAGCGCGCGGGTGACGCTGTCGTCGAGACGGCATTCAATGCCGACCGCACCCTGGCCGACCGCCGGCAGACACTCTTCGGCGCTCAGCGGGCTGCGGATGCGTTGCTCCAGACCTAAACGCTTCAGGCCGGCCACCGCCAGGATAATCGCGTCGTAGTCGCCGTTGTCCAGCTTGGCCAGGCGAGTGCCGACGTTGCCGCGTAGGTCGCGCACGATCAGATCTGGGCGGCGTTCACGCAGCTGGCACTGGCGGCGTAGGCTGGAGGTGCCGACCACGCTGCCCTGCGGCAGCTGATCGAGCGAGGCGAAACGATTGGAAACAAAAGCGTCGCGCGGATCTTCGCGTTCGCAAATGGTGGTCAAACCGAGCCCGGCAGGGAAATCGACCGGCACGTCTTTCATCGAATGCACGGCGATATCGGCGCGGCCTTCCAGCAGCGCCAGCTCGAGTTCTTTAACAAACAGGCCTTTACCGCCGACTTTCGCCAACGGCGTATCCAGAATAACGTCGCCGCGAGTGACCATCGGCACCAACTCGACCTGCAGGCCGGGATGGCAGGCCATCAGACGTTGCTGCACATAATGTGCTTGCCAAAGTGCAAGCGGGCTTTGTCGGGTGGCAATTCGAATAATTTTGTCTAACATGCTTGTTACCGTTTTTATATTTCGCCATCCATCCTACCACTGAGAGCCAATACTGTCAGTGCAAGAAGCCGGAGGCGGAAAAAGGACAACGGAATCAAAGGGACGTGTGATGTGCTTTGGGGCAGTTAACACTGCGGGTAAATCGTTTAGGGAAGCGCTACAATAATTGTGAAGCGTTACCTCCTTTACGGTCAATCAGCAAGGTGTTAAATTGATCACGTTTCCAGCAATAAGTCGCCAAATATTCTTCTTACACTAACGGCGCTTATGGAATACGGGTTTTTTTCTAAACACCGGGATAATCAGGCGAGACGTCTTGTACCTCTACATCGAGACATTGAAGCAGAGACTGGATGCGATCAATCAGCTACGCGTCGATCGCGCCCTGGCGGCTATGAAGCCCGCGTTTCAACGGGTATACAGTCTGCTGCCCACCTTACTGCACCACCACCACCCGCTGATGCCGGGTTACCTGAACGGTAACGTTCCCCACGGCATTTGCCTCTACACGCCTGATGAAACTCAACAAGAATACCTGAACGATTTAGAAGACAAATGGGGCAGCCCGTTTGATAAGCCGGCCAGCGGCGAGCTGCCGATCACCGGCGTCTATTCGATGGGCAGCACCTCGTCTATCGGCCAAAGCTGCAGCTCGGATCTCGACATCTGGGTCTGCCACCAGTCTTGGCTGGACAACGAAGAACGCACCCGCCTGCAGCAAAAATGCAGCCTGCTTGAGAAGTGGGCCGCCTCGATGGGGGTGGAAGTCAGCTTCTTCCTGATCGACGAAAACCGTTTCCGCCATAATGAAAGCGGCAGCCTGGGCGGCGAAGACTGCGGCTCGACGCAGCACATCCTGTTGCTGGACGAGTTCTACCGCACCGCGGTGCGCCTGGCCGGCAAACGCATCCTGTGGAACATGGTGCCGGGCGAAGAAGAAGCGCACTACGATGAATACGTGCTGTCGCTGTACGCGCAGGGCGCGCTGACGCCGAACGAGTGGCTGGATCTCGGCGGCCTGAGTTCGCTGTCGGCGGAAGAGTACTTCGGCGCCAGCCTGTGGCAGCTGTACAAGAGCATCGATTCGCCTTACAAGGCGGTGCTGAAGACCCTGCTGCTGGAAGCCTATTCCTGGGAATACCCCAATACCCAGCTGCTGGCGACGGACATCAAACATCGCCTGCATCAGGGCGAGATCGTCAGCTTCGGGCTCGACGCCTACTGCATGATGCTTGAGCGCGTCACTCGCTATCTGACCGACATCAACGACACCACCCGCCTCGATCTGGCCCGCCGCTGTTTCTACCTGAAAGTGTGTGAAAAGCTGTCGCTGGCCAAGGCCTGCGTCGGCTGGCGGCGCGAGATCCTCAGCCAGTTGGTCAGTGAGTGGGGCTGGAGCGACGAGCGTCTGGCGATGCTGGACAATCGCGCCAACTGGAAGATCGAGCGGGTGCGCGAAGCGCATAACGAGTTGCTCGATGCGATGATGCAGAGCTACCGCAACCTGATCCGTTTCGCCCGCCGCAATAACCTCAGCGTCAGCGCCAGCCCGCAGGATATCGGCGTGCTGACCCGCAAACTGTATGCGGCGTTCGAAGCGCTGCCCGGCAAGGTGACGCTGGTGAACCCGCAGATTTCGCCGGACCTGTCGGAAAACGATTTAACCTTTATTCACGTGCCGGTTGGCCGCGCCAACCGCACCGGCTGGTACCTGTACAATCAGGCGCCGGCTATGGATTCGATCGTCAGCCATCAGCCGCTGGAATATAACCGCTACCTGAACAAGCTGGTGGCCTGGGCCTATTTCAACGGCCTGCTGACGCCGCAGACCCGCCTGCACATCAAGAGCGGCAACCTGTGCGACACCGCCAAGCTGCAGGAGCTGGTGGCCGACGTTTCCCATCACTTCCCGCTGCGCCTGCCGGCACCGACGCCGAAAGCGCTGTACAGCCCGTGCGAAATTCGCCATCTGGCGATCATCGTCAATCTGGAAAACGATCCGACCGCCGCCTTCCGCAATCAGGTGGTGCACTTCGATTTCCGCAAACTGGACGTGTTCAGCTTCGGCCAGCAGCAGCAGTGTCTGGTGGGCAGCATCGATCTGCTGTACCGCAACTCCTGGAACGAGGTGCGCACCCTGCATTTCAGCGGCGAGCAGTCGGTGCTGGAAGCGCTGAAAACCATTCTCGGCAAAATGCATCAGGACGCCGCACCGCCGGAGTCGGTGGAAGTGTTCTGCTACAGCCAGCACCTGCGCGGCCTGATCCGCACCCGCATTCAGCAACTGGTGTCGGAGTGCATCGAGCTGCGCCTGTCCAGCACCCGGCTGGAACCCGGCCGCTTCAAGGCGGTGCGCGTCGCCGGGCAGACCTGGGGGCTGTTCTTCGAGCGCCTGAGCGTGTCGGTGCAAAAGCTGGAGAATGCGGTGGAGTTTTACGGCGCCATCTCCAACAACAAGCTGCACGGCCTGTCTATCAAGGTGGAAACCGATCAGGTGCATCTGCCGCCGGTGGTGGATGGCTTCGCCAGCGAGGGGATCATCCAGTTCTTCTTCGAAGACACCTCGGATGACAAGGGTTTCAACATCTATATTCTGGACGAGTCGAATCGGGTGGAGGTGTATCACCACTGCGAGGGCAGCAAAGAGGAGCTGGTGCGCGACGTCAGCCGCTTCTACTCTTCATCGCACGATCGTTTTACCTACGGCTCCAGCTTCATCAACTTCAACCTGCCGCAGTTCTATCAAATCGTGCAGCTCGACGGGCGCACGCAGGTGATCCCGTTCCGCAGCAACGTGCTGTCCAGCTTGTGCGTGACGGTGGCCGACGGCGCCGCTCAGCCGCTGAAGCAGCAGTTCCAGCTGCATTGACGCCGCAAGGGCTCGGTGGCCGAGCCCCGCATTGCCTCAGGAAAAATGCAGTTCCTCACCGGCCTGCGCGCTGGCCGCTTCGCTGAGCAGCTGATAAAACGGCTGCCCGCTGCGATCGCATAACCAGACGCCGTCGCGGTAGTTGAAGTGGTAGCCGCCGGCCTTGGTGGCGAGCCACACCTGGTGCAGCGGTTCCTGGCGGTTGATGACGATTTTGGTGCCGTTTTCGAAGCTCAGCGTCATCACGCCGCCATTGGTTTCGTAATCGATGTCCGCATCGCCGTCAAAATCGTCCAGTGTCTCTTCAATATTCAGCATCAGCTGGTCGGCCAACTGGTGAAACTCGCTGTCGTTCATATTCAATTCCTATTGCTTTTCATGATCCACCTGCGATTATAGAGACCTTGGACGCATGAATTACAGGCATTAATGCAAATGAAAAAACAACTACGCTATGCGCTGATGGCAGTTCTGGTTACCGGCCTCGCCGGCTGTGGTCTGAAAGGCCCGCTTTACTTCCCACCTGCCGACCCCGCCAGCCAGAAACCGGCCAAGCCGCCGGTGCAAACGGGCGATCAGGTGCAAAAGAACCAGCAGGAGCAGTCTGGCTCTCAGCAAAAACCGTCGATGGTTGACCAGTAACACCCTGTTTGCGGTGGCGAGCGCCGCCGTAAAATCAAGACGGATAGCGCGTCCAGATAGCGGAGTATGATATGCAGTTCTCCAAAATGCACGGTCTGGGCAACGACTTTATGGTGGTCGATGCCGTTACACAGAATGTCTATTTTTCACCTGAGCTGATCCGCCGGCTGGCCGATCGGCACCTGGGCGTCGGCTTTGACCAGATGCTGGTGGTAGAACCGCCTTACGATCCCGAACTGGATTTTCACTACCGAATTTTTAACGCCGACGGCAGCGAAGTGGCGCAGTGCGGCAACGGCGCGCGTTGCTTCGCGCGTTTCGTGCGGCTGAAAGGGCTGACCAACAAACGCGACATCCGCGTCAGCACCCAAACCGGGCGCATGGTGCTCAGTGTCACCGACGACGATCTGGTGTGCGTCAACATGGGTGAGCCGAATTTCGACCCGCAGGCGGTGCCGTTCCGCGCCGCCAAGGCTGAAAAGACCTACATCATGCGCGCGGCGGAACATACTGTGCTGTGCGGCGTGGTGTCGATGGGCAACCCGCATTGTGTTTTGCAGGTGGACGACGTAAAAACCGCCAAGGTGGAGCTGCTCGGGCCGGTGCTGGAAGGGCATGAACGCTTCCCGGAACGGGCCAACATCGGCTTTATGCAGGTGGTCAGCCGCGATCATATCAAGCTGCGCGTTTATGAGCGCGGCGCCGGTGAAACGCAGGCCTGCGGCAGCGGCGCCTGTGCGGCGGTGGCGGTGGGGATCCAACAGGAATTGCTGTCAGAAGAAGTGCATGTAGAGCTGCCGGGCGGCAGCCTGCATATTCGCTGGAAAGGGCCGGGCAACCCGCTGTTTATGACCGGTCCGGCAACCCATGTCTATGACGGATTTATTCATCTATGAAAAGCGTAGAAGAACAGAGCGTCGCCGGCCTGGCGCTGGATGACGACACCGTGATGCAGTACCTGCTGCAGAACCCGGATTTCTTTATTCGCAACGCGCGCCAGGTTGAGCAGATGCGCGTGCCTCACCCGGTGCGCGGCACCGTTTCGCTGGTGGAATGGCATCTGGCCCGCCAGCGCAATCATATCGAACGGCTGGAAGAAGAGATCACGCTGCTGATGGAGCAGGCCAGCGCCAACGAAGGGCTGTTCGCCAGGCTGCTGCACCTGCAGGCCGATCTGGCCACCGCCGACAGCTTGCAGGACATGCTCAACCGGCTGCAGCGCTGGGCGCGCGGCTTCGGTTTGGCCGGCGCCACGGTGCGCCTGTTCGCCGAGCGCTGGAATATCGGCGCGCCTTCCGATTTCACCCATCTGGCGCTGACGCGTTCGGCGTTCGAGCCGTTCCGCATCCAGCGGCTGGGCAGCGAACAACACTACCTCGGCGGCCTGAACGGCCCCGAACTGCTGCTGCTGTTGCCGCAGGCCAAACAGATCGGCCAGATTGGTTCGGTAGCGCTGTCGATGCTGGGCGACGATGGCGAGCTGGGCATGGTGATCTTCAGCAGTCGCGATACGCAACACTATCAGCAGGGCATGGGCACGGTAATGCTCAATCAACTGGCGCGCATGCTGCCGGAACTGCTGGAACGCTGGATCGAACGCGCATGACGCCGATTGCGCCCAGCCTGCAGCAGCCGGTGGACGCTTTTCTGCGTTATCTCAAGGTAGAACGGCAACTCAGCCCGCTGACGCAGCTCAGCTATTCACGCCAGCTGACGGCGCTGATGCGCCTGGCGCAGGAGATCGGCGTCACCGACTGGACGACGCTGGACGCCGCCCGGGTGCGCATGCTGGCGGCGCGCAGCAAACGTGCCGGTCTGCAGTCCGCCAGCCTGGCGCTGCGGCTCTCTTCATTGCGCAGTTTCCTCGACTGGCTGGTCAGCCAGGGCGTGCTGCACGCCAACCCCGCCAAAGGCATCCGCACGCCGCGCAGCGGTCGCCATCTGCCGAAAAATATCGACGTCGATGAAATGAACCAGCTGCTGGAGATCGATCTCAACGATCCGCTGGCGGTGCGCGATCGCGCCATGCTGGAGGTGATGTATGGCGCCGGCCTGCGCCTCTCCGAGCTGGTGGGGCTGGATTGCCGCCATGTCGATATGGCGGCCGGCGAGGTGTGGGTGATGGGGAAAGGCAGCAAAGAACGCAAACTGCCGATTGGGCGCACCGCCGTCACCTGGCTGGAACACTGGCTGGCGATGCGCGATCTGTTTGGACCGCAGGATGACGCGATGTTTCTGTCCAATCAGGGGCGACGCATCTCGACGCGCAACGTGCAAAAGCGCTTCGCCGAATGGGGCGTGAAGCAGGGCGTCAACAGCCATATTCACCCGCACAAACTGCGTCACTCCTTCGCTACCCACATGCTGGAGTCGAGTGGCGATCTTCGCGCGGTGCAGGAGCTGCTCGGCCACGCCAACCTGACCACCACGCAAATTTATACCCACCTCGACTTTCAACATCTGGCGAACGTGTACGATGCCGCGCATCCGCGCGCCAAACGGGGGAAATCCTGATGCATTTTTATCGCCCGCTGCGCCCACTGGCGGCGCTGACTTTCGATCTGGACGACACGCTGTATGACAACCGTCCGGTGATCCGGCAAACCGAGCAGCAGTCGGTGGCCTTCCTGCAGAGCTACCATCCCGGTCTGAACGGCTTCCAGTCGGCGGATTTCCACCGCCTGCGCCAGGAGCTGCGCGAGCAGGATCCGGAGATCTACCACGACGTCACCCAGTGGCGCTGGCGCGCCATTCATCTGGCGCTGAGCCGGCAGGGGCTGCGCGATGCCGAGGCGGCGGTCGGGGCCGATGCGGCGATGCAGAACTTCGCGCTGTGGCGCAGCCGCATCGAGGTACCGGAAGCGACCCACGCCACGCTGAAGGCGCTGGCCGCGCGCTATCCGCTGGTGGCGATCACCAACGGCAACGCCGATCCGGCGCAGTGTGGCCTGGACGGCTACTTCCAGTTCGTATTGCGCTCCGGGCCGGACGGGCGCGCCAAACCGTACCAAGACATGTATCACCTGGCCGTCGAACGGCTGGGCGTGGCGCCCGGGCAGATCCTGCACGTAGGCGACGATCTGACTACCGACGTCGCCGGCGCACTGCGCGCGGGGCTGCAGGCCTGTTGGATCAACGATCGGCAACGCTGCCTGATGCAGGCCGCCGACAGCCGCCTGCTGCCGCATATTGAGATTTCGCAGTTGGCATCGCTGACAGCATTGTTATAATCCCTGCCAGAACTCTGTATAAATTTCCAGTGAAAAACCCGTCACCGGCGGGTTTTCCCTTAACCATTAGTGGTGCCTATGGACGTCTCCGATCTGCTCGACAGCCTGAATGAAAAACAACGTGAAGCCGTGGCGGCGCCGCGCAGCAACCTGTTGGTTCTGGCCGGAGCGGGCAGCGGCAAGACGCGGGTGCTGGTGCATCGCATCGCCTGGCTGCTGTCGGTGGAGAACTGCTCGCCGTATTCGATCATGGCGGTGACCTTCACCAACAAGGCGGCGGCGGAAATGCGTCACCGAATCGAACATCTGATCGGCACCAGCCAGGGCGGCATGTGGATCGGCACCTTCCACGGCCTGGCGCATCGTCTGTTGCGCGCCCACCACCTGGAAGCCAACCTGCCGCAGGATTTCCAGATCCTCGACAGCGATGACCAGCTGCGGTTGCTCAAGCGCATCATCAAGGCGCTGAACGTCGACGAGAAGCAGTGGCCGCCGCGTCAGGCGATGTGGTACATCAACGGCAAGAAAGATGAGGGCCTGCGCCCGCAGCACGTCGAAACCTACAACAACCCGGTGGAGGCCACCTGGCTGCGCATCTACCAGGCCTATCAGGAAGCCTGCGATCGCGCGGGGCTGGTGGATTTCGCCGAGCTGCTGCTGCGCGCGCACGAGCTGTGGCTGAACAAGCCGCATATCCTCAACCACTACCGCGAGCGTTTCACCAACGTGCTGGTGGATGAATTCCAGGATACCAACAGCATCCAGTACGCCTGGATCCGTTTGCTGGCGGGCGGCAACAGCAGCGTGATGATCGTCGGTGACGATGACCAGTCGATCTACGGCTGGCGCGGCGCGCAGGTGGAAAACATCCAGCGCTTCCTGAAAGATTTCCCCGGCGCGGAAACCATCCGCTTGGAGCAGAACTACCGTTCCACCAGCAACATCCTGAAAGCGGCCAACACCCTGATCGCCAACAACGACGGGCGCATGGGCAAAAACCTGTGGACCGAAGGCGGCGAAGGTGAACCGATCTCCATCTACTGTGCCTTCAACGAACTCGACGAAGCGCGCTTCGTGGTCAACCGCATCAAGACCTGGCAGGACAACGGCGGGGCGCTGAACGACTGCGCTATCCTGTACCGCAGCAACGCCCAGTCGCGCGTGCTGGAAGAGGCGCTGCTGCAGACGGCGATGCCGTACCGCATCTACGGCGGCCAGCGCTTCTTCGAACGCCAGGAAATCAAGGATGCGCTGGCTTACCTGCGTCTCATTTCCAACCGCAACGACGACGCAGCCTTCGAGCGTGTGGTCAACACCCCGACGCGCGGCATCGGCGATCGCACCCTCGACGTGGTGCGCCAGGCGGCGCGCGATCGCCAGCTGACGCTGTGGCAGGCGACGCGCGAGCTGATGCAGGACAAGGTGTTGGCCGGCCGCGCCGCGTCGGCGCTGCAGCGTTTCATCGAACTGGTGGAATCGTTGGCCCATGAAACCGCCGATATGCCGCTGCATGTGCAGACCGACCGGGTGATCCGCGACTCCGGGCTGTTCATCATGTATGAACAGGAGAAGGGCGAGAAGGGGCAGGCGCGTATCGAAAACCTCGAGGAACTGGTGACGGCGACGCGCCAGTTCAGCTATCAGGACGAAGATCAGGATCTGATGCCGCTGCAGGCGTTCCTGTCGCATGCGGCGCTGGAAGCGGGCGAAGGCCAGGCCGACGCCTATCAGGACGCGGTGCAGCTGATGACTCTGCACTCGGCCAAGGGGCTGGAGTTCCCGCTGGTGTTTATCGTCGGCATGGAAGAGGGCATGTTCCCGAGCCAGATGTCGCTGGATGAAGGCGGCCGTCTGGAGGAGGAGCGCCGTCTGGCCTATGTGGGCGTAACGCGCGCCATGCAGAAGCTGACGCTGACCTATGCCGAAACGCGCCGTCTGTACGGCAAAGAGGTTTATCACCGGCCGTCGCGCTTTATCGGCGAACTGCCGGAGGAGTGCGTGGAAGAAGTGCGCCTGCGCGCCAGCGTATCGCGCCCGGTCAATCACCGCCGCATGGGCACGCCGATCAGCGAGAACGATACCGGCTATAAGCTGGGCCAGCGCGTGCGCCATCCCAAGTTTGGCGAAGGCACCATCGTCAATCTGGAGGGCAGCGGCGAGCACAGCCGGCTGCAGATCGCCTTCCCGGGTGAAGGCATCAAATGGCTGGTGGCGGCCTACGCGCGTTTGGAAACGGTCTAACGAGAGAGGCGTTGCAGGGGCAAGCCCCTGCAATCGTTCACGATCAGTGAGGGTAGCGGTCGCCGACCTGTGCGGTGGCGTACCAGCGCATCACTGCTTCGGTACCTTCGCCGCCTTCCTGCGGCGCCCACGGCATGCAGTCTTCTTCGGTCAGCGCCTGATACGGTCCCTGCTTCACTTCGAACACCACGCCGCCGGCATCGACCGACAGCACCGCATGCCAGGTAAAGGCCGGCATCTCCAGCACTTTGGTTTCTTCGCCGAGCAGGGTGCGCTGCGTCACGACGCCGTCATCGTTGAACTGTAACACGACAAAACGGCCGCGCAGCGGCGTCAGCAGCTCCCAGGTTTGCGGGTGGCGGTGCGGGCGGATATAGGTGCCGGGTTCCATGGCGATCGCCAGGCGTTGCACCGGGTCGCTCAGCTCTTCATGTAGGGTGCGGTGCGCGCGCAGGCGGGCCACGCTGGCGGCCTGTTCGCTCATCGCGGTCAGTTCATGGGCGGTAATCTGTTTCATCGTTAAAATCCGCATGCTTGTCGTACCATTAGGGTGATGTCATCTTAGCAACATTCTGGGAGGTGGTAAGCGATCGCCGCGACTTTTTCAGTACGGTTTAAGCGCCATTTCTGCCATTGATCATCGTGATGATTTGTTGCGCAATTATCCCGCCTAACGTGTTGACAGGCTTTTTCTTCTCGGCGTAACATGCGCGCACTATTATCATTGAGGACAGACGCCTTGGACACACCCAGTAGATACTGGCTCACTGACCTGCGCCGCAGGTATAACTTCTAAGGCTCTCCGTTTTTGCTGATAGCCTTCGTGGTTGTCGGCGACCCCGCAAAGCGTCGCTATGAGTCAGATCTCTTCATGGTCTGAAACAAATCGGTGATACGCATCCCCTCTGTTTCTGTGCTTCAACGCGTTGTCCGCACCCGTTACCTTCACGGAGTTTTGGCACATGCTGAGCGCTTTTAAATTAGATAACCGCCGCTTGTCCCGTCTGGAACTGGACGACTCGGATGATCTCACGTCATCGCTGTGGGTTGATCTGGTCGAGCCGGAAGAGGGCGAGCGTGAGCGCGTGCAGAATGAGCTGGGACAAAGCCTGGCGACGCGTCCCGAACTGGACGACATCGAAGCCTCCGCCCGTTTCTTCGAAGACGAAGACGGGCTGCATATCCACTCCTTCTTCTACTTTGAAGATGCGGAAGATCACGCCGGCAACTCCACGGTGGCGTTCACCATCCGCGACGGCCGCCTGTATACCCTGCGCGAGCGCGAACTGCCGGCGTTTCGCCTGTACCGCATGCGCGCCCGCAACCAGACCATGCTCGAAGGCAACGCCTACGAACTGCTGCTGGATTTGTTCGAAACCAAGATTGAACAGCTGGCGGACGAGATAGAGAACATCTACAGCGATCTGGAACAGCTCAGCCGGGTGATCATGGAAGGGCATCAGGGCGACGAATACGACGCCGCGCTGTCGACGCTGGCGGAGCTGGAAGATATCGGCTGGAAGGTGCGTTTGTGTCTGATGGATACCCAGCGCGCGCTCAACTTCCTGGTGCGCAAGGCGCGTTTGCCGACCGGCCAGCTGGAGCAGGCGCGTGAAGTGCTGCGCGACATCGAATCCCTGCTGCCGCACAACGAATCGCTGTTCCAGAAGGTGAACTTCCTGATGCAGGCGGCGATGGGCTTCATCAACATCGAACAGAACCGCATCATCAAGATCTTCTCGGTGGTGTCGGTGGTGTTCCTGCCGCCTACGCTGGTGGCCTCCAGCTACGGCATGAACTTTGAATTCATGCCGGAACTGAAATGGTCGTTCGGCTACCCGGGGGCCATCACCTTGATGATCCTGGCGGGTCTGGCCCCTTACCTGTACTTCAAGCGCAAGAACTGGCTGTAACCCGGCGGCGCCGGGCTCAGCGCAGCTTGCGCTGGGTATAGAGCGCGTCGAGGGTGAACAGGATCAGCGCCGCCCAGATAAAGCCGAAGGTCACCAGCTTGTCCTGGCCGACGGTCTCGCCGTAGAAGGTGACCGCCAGCAGGAACATCAGCGTCGGGCCGAGATACTGGAAGAAACCGAGCGTCGACAGGCGCAGCCGGGTAGCCGCCGCGGTGAAGCACAGCAGCGGCACGGTGGTGACGATGCCGGCGGCGACCAGCAGCAGGTTCAGCGACCACGGGTTGGCGCTCAGGTGGCTGGTGGGGCTGTCGGCGAACAGGAACAGGTAGCCCGCCGCCACCGGCAGCAGCCACAGCGTTTCAATCAGCATGCCGGTCTGCGCGTCGATGGCGATTTTCTTGCGCAGCAGGCCGTAGAAGGCAAAGCTGAACGCCAGGCCCAGACCGATGATCGGCAATGAGCCGAACTGCCAGAGCTGCACCAGCACCCCGGTGAACGCCAGCGCCACCGCCACCCACTGCATGCGGCGGAAACGTTCGCCGAGAAACAGCATCCCCAACAGCACGTTAACCAGCGGGTTGATGAAGTAGCCCAGGCTGGCTTCCAGCATATGGTGGTTGTTCACCGCCCAGATGAACAGCAGCCAGTTGCCGCCGATCAACAGCGCGGTGACCGCCAGCAACAGCAGCCGTTTGCGGTTTTGGCAGGCGGCGCGCACTTTCGGCCAGCTGCGGCCCAGCGTGATCAGCGCCAGCATGAAGAAAAACGACCAGATGATCCGGTGGGTGAGGATCTCGTCCGCGGATACTTGCTGGATCAGTTTGAAATAGGCCGGGGCGATGCCCCACATAAAATAGGCGGCCAGGGCGAAGAAAATGCCCTGACGCGTTTGCTTTGCGTCCATGACGTCACTCTGGTGGGGAACGTAAGATGCGGTGAGTGTACTGAAGTCGCTCACCGCACACAATCATCAGCCGACCAGATAGGTGGCGGTAGCGGTGGCGATATGCAGGCCGTCGTGGTTATGCAGTTCTACGCGCGCGACGGCGACCTTGTTGCCGCTGCGCAGCACGCTGGCGGAGGCGACGAAGTGTTCGCCGCGGCCGGGGCGCAGATAGTCGACGCGCAGATCGATGGTGCCCATGCGCGACAGTTTGGCGGCGATCTCTTCTTCGATCAGCGGTTCCATGCGCGTCAGCACGCCGCCGGCGCAAGCCAGCCCGGCGGCGACGTCGAGCACCGCGGCGATCACGCCGCCGTGCAGAATTTCCTGCGCGGCGTTGCCCACCAGCTTGCGCTGGTTGGTGAAGCTCAGCTCGACGTAGTCATCGTCGAAGCGGCGCAGCTCCAGGCCAAGCTCGCGGTTGAACGGCATGTGGTAGACAAAGATTTCGCCGATCTTGCGGCGGGCGGCTTCCAGGGTCAGAGCAGTGGTCGACATAGCGGGTTTCCGTTTTTCTTTTGCGTTTTAAGGGAGCTAACTGGTCAGTCCAGGTTAATGGAATGTTGATTTTATGCTTAACCTTTGTTGCTTTCCAGACTATTCCAATAAAACCGGACCGCGCTGCGGTAAATCCTCCTTTGTGTGTAAAATGGCCTGATTTTTTCCGGGCTTGCCCTTTTTCGTTGGAGTAAGGAGAGGTTATGCGCATTTTGTCAGGGATCGTTTCCGCCACGCTGCTGATGCCGGCGCTGGCATTGGCTGAGGAAGCCAAAGAGCAGCAGATTCACGATAAGCCGGCGGTGCGCGGCAGCATTATCGCCAACCTGCTGCAGGAGCACGATAATCCATTCACGCTGTATCCTTACGATCCCAATTACCTGCTGTACACCGACACCAGCGATATCAACAAAGAAGCCATCAAGACGTACAACTGGGCCGACAAGGCGCGCAAGGACGAGGTGAAATACCAGCTTAGCCTGGCGTTTCCGCTATGGCGGGGCATTGCCGGCGACAACTCGGTGCTCGGCGCGTCTTATACTCAGCGCTCCTGGTGGCAATTGTCCAACCGCGGCGAGTCTTCGCCGTTCCGCGAGACCAACTACGAACCGCAGCTGTTCGTGGGGTGGGCGACCGATTACCGCTTTGCCGGCTGGACGCTGCGCGATGTTGAAATCGGCGTTAACCATCAGTCTAACGGCCGCTCGGATCCGACGTCGCGCAGCTGGAATCGCGGCTATGCGCGGCTGATGGCGCAAAATGGCAACTGGCAGGTGGATCTCAAGCCCTGGTTCCGCTTCTCGGAGAGCTCGAGCAACGACGACAACCCGGACATCACCAAATACATGGGATACTACCGGTTGAAGGTCGGTTACGCCTGGGGCGACAGCGTGTTCAGCGTCGACAGCCACTACAACTGGAACAGCGGCTACGGCGGCGCGGAACTGGGCTGGAGTTACCCGATCACCCGCAACGTGCGTTTCTATACCCAGGTGTTCAGCGGCTACGGCGAATCGCTGATCGACTACAACTTCCGGCAGACACGGGTGGGCGTTGGTGTCATGCTGAACGATATTATGTAATCATACCCGGTGGGTGTGTACCGATGAAAAAATGGGGAAGTGTGTGTCAACCGCAGCAGTGATTAACAGAGAGTTGCTGGCCGAGCAGGTATTGCGCGATACCTTTGGCTACCAGCAATTCCGCCCGGGCCAACAAACGATTATCAACGCCGCGATCGGCGGGCAGGATTGCCTGGTGGTGATGCCGACCGGCGGCGGCAAGTCGCTGTGTTACCAAATCCCGGCGCTGGTGATGGACGGCCTGACGCTGGTCGTTTCCCCGTTGATCTCGCTGATGAAGGACCAGGTCGACCAACTGTTGGCCTACGGCGTTTCCGCCGCCTGCTACAACTCGACGCAAACCCGCGAGGAGCAGCTGGACGTTATGGCCGGTTGCCGCAACGGCACCATCAAGATGCTGTACATCGCGCCGGAGCGGCTGATGATGGAAAGCTTCCTCAACCTGCTCGATCACTGCCCGCCGGCGATGCTGGCGGTGGATGAGGCGCACTGCATCTCGCAGTGGGGCCACGACTTCCGGCCGGAATACCGCGCGCTGGGTCAGCTGAAACAGCGCTTCCCGTCGATGCCGGTGATCGCGCTGACCGCCACCGCCGACGAGGCCACCCGCGGCGATATCGTGCGCCTGCTGTCGCTGCAGGACCCGCTGGTGCAGGTCAGCAGCTTCGACCGGCCGAACATCCGCTACACGCTGGTGGAAAAATTCAAACCGCTCGATCAGCTGTGGCGCTTCGTGCAGGATCAGCGCGGCAAGAGCGGCATTATCTATTGCAACAGCCGCGCCAAGGTGGAAGACACCGCCGCGCGCCTGCAAAGCCGAGGGCTGAGCGTCGGCGCTTATCACGCCGGGCTGGACAACGATCGCCGCGCCCAGGTGCAGGAAGCGTTCCAGCGTGACGATCTGCAGGTGGTGGTGGCCACCGTCGCCTTCGGCATGGGCATCAACAAACCCAACGTGCGTTTCGTGGTGCATTTCGACATCCCGCGCAATATCGAATCCTATTATCAGGAGACCGGCCGCGCCGGGCGCGACGGCCTGCCGGCCGAAGCCATCCTGCTGTACGATCCGGCCGATATGGCCTGGCTGCGCCGCTGCTTGGAGGAGAAACCCGCCGGGCAACAGCTGGACATCGAGCGCCACAAGCTGAACGCCATGGGCGCGTTCGCCGAGGCGCAAACCTGTCGTCGTCTGGTGCTGCTCAACTACTTCGGCGAAGGCAAGCACGAGAACTGCGGCAACTGCGATATCTGCCTCGATCCGCCCAAGCGCTACGACGGGCTGGAGGACGCGCGCAAGGCGCTGTCCTGCGTGTATCGCGTCGGTCAGCGCTTTGGCCTCGGGTACATCGTGGAAGTGCTGCGCGGCGCCAACAACCAGCGTATCCGCGAATATGGCCACGACAAGCTGCCGGTGTACGGCATCGGCCGCGATCAGACCACCGAACACTGGACCAGCGTGCTGCGTCAGCTGATCCACCTGGGTTTTATCACCCAGAACATCGCCATGCACTCGGCGCTGCAATTGACCGAGGCGGCGCGCCCGGTGTTGCGCGGCGAGGTGGCGCTGCAGCTGGCGGTGCCGCGCATTCAGAGCCTGAAGTCGCGCAGCAGCGCCAACCAGAAATCCTACGGCGGCAATTACGATCGCAAGCTGTTTGCCAAGCTGCGCAAACTGCGCAAATCGATCGCCGACGAAGAAAACATTCCTCCCTACGTGGTGTTCAACGACGCCACACTGCTGGAAATGGCCGAACAGATGCCGATCAAGGCCGGCGATCTGCTGAGCGTCAACGGCGTCGGCCAGCGCAAACTGGAGCGTTTCGGCGCGCCCTTTATGGCGATGATCCGCGACCATCTCGACAATGATGAAGACTGAGGGCGATAAATCATGCTAATGCTGTTTCTCACCGTGGCGCTGGTGCATCTGATTGCGCTGATGAGCCCGGGGCCGGACTTCTTTTTCGTGTCGCAAACCGCCGCCAGCCGTTCGCGCCGCGAGGCGATGATGGGCGTGGTCGGCATTTCGCTCGGCATCGTGGTGTGGGCCGGCGTGGCGTTGATGGGGCTGCACCTGATCCTGCAGAAGATGGCCTGGCTGCATCAGATCATCATGGTCGGCGGCGGGATGTACCTGTGCTGGATGGGGTGGCAACTGCTGCGTTCCGCGCGGGCGCAGCAAGCCCAGCCGGCAGCGGAGGCCCAGGTGGCGTTGCCCAAGGCCGGGCGCAGCTTTATTCGCGGCTTCCTGACCAATCTGTCCAACCCGAAAGCGGTGATCTATTTCGGCAGCGTGTTCTCGCTGTTCGTCGGCGACAGCGTTGGCGCCGGAGCGCGCTGGGGGCTGTTCTTGCTGATCGTCGCCGAGACCTTCGTCTGGTTCAGCCTGGTGGCGGTGGTGTTCGCGCTGCCGGCGATGCGCCGCGGTTATCAGCGGTTGGCCAAGTGGATAGACGGGGTGGCGGGCGTGCTGTTCACCGGCTTCGGGTTACACCTGATCTTTACCCGCTGATCGGCGGTGACATGCCCAAGGCCGAGCAGCGATGCCCGGCCTTTTTTGTCAGGCTTTGCGGGCAGTCGCCAGCAGCCCCGCCACCAGAATGAACAGCGAACCGAACAGTCGGTTGAGCAACTGCATCTGGCGCGGCGTTCTCAGCCAGCCGGCGATGCGCGTCGCCAAAGTGGCGTAACCGATCATCACCAGAATATCCACCACCACGGTGGTGACGCCGAGCACCAGATACTGCTCGGCCTGCGGCTGATTAGGCAAGATGAACTGCGGGAACAGCGCGGCGAGAAACACGATGCTTTTCGGGTTGGTCAGGTTGACCAGCACCGCGCGGCGGAACAGACGGCGGCGCGGCATGCTGCCCGCCAGCGCATGCAGATCCAGCGCGCCGGCGGCGCGCCACTGCTGGATGCCGAGCCACACCAGGTAGGCGGCGCCCAGCCATTTCAACAGTTCGAACGCCAGCAGCGATTGCGATATCAGCGCGCCGAGACCGATGCCCACCAGCACGATGTGCGCGCTCAGCCCGACCTGCAGCCCGGCTATCGAGGCGGCGGCGCCGCGATAGCCGTGGCTGATGCCGGTGCTCATGGTATTGATGGCGCCTGAGCCGGGGGAAAGGCTCAGGATAAGCGTGGTCAGCAGATAGGTTAACCACCAGTCCAAGGTCATGGTGCTTCGGCTCCCTGAAAGTGTCGTTTTGTGCCACAATGCGCCGAGGCGGCGCCGTTTTTGTCAGAATTGAATCACAATACGCTAGTATGATTTCTTGTGCCAGCGGTCACATTTTCCGCCGGCCCCACAGGGAAAACGCTCTCGATGACCTCGTTCACTCTCAGCTCCGATGACTGGTTAACGCGTGAAACGCAGTTCGCTGCCTTCGCCACCGGGCCGCTGTTGGATTTCTGGCGGCAGCGCGAAGAAGGCGAATTCAGCGGCGTGGACGGCGTGCCGATCCGCTTTGTGCGCTTCAGTTCTGCGCGGCATCAGCGGGTGGTGGTGGTCAGCCCCGGCCGCATCGAAAGCTACGTGAAATACCCCGAGGTGGCCTACGATCTGTTCCACTGCGGCTACGACGTGGTGATCGTCGATCATCGCGGCCAGGGGCGCTCCGGGCGTTTACTGGCGGATACGCACCGCGGTCATGTGGTAAACTTCGCCGACTACGTGGATGATTTCGAACAGCTGTGGCTGCGCGAGGTCGAATCGCACGGTTATCGGCAGCGCTTCGCGCTGGCGCATTCGATGGGCGGCGCGATCCTGGCGCAGTTCCTGCAGCGTCGGCCGCAGGCGTTCGACGCGGCGGCGTTTTGCGCGCCGATGTTCGGCATCCGGTTGCCGATGCCGGGTTGGCTGGCCGATCGCATTCTCGACTGGGCGGAGACCCGCCCGGCGATCCGCGACTATTACGCGGTGGGCACCGGCCAGTGGCGTCCGCTGCCCTATGTGGTCAACGTGTTGACCCATAGCCGCGAGCGTTACCGGCGCAGCCTGCGTTATTATGCCGATTACCCCGAGCTGCAGGTGGGCGGGCCGACCTACCATTGGGTGCGGGAGAGCATCCGCGCCGGCCGGCAGATTATCGCGCAGGCCGGGAAGATCACCACGCCGCTGTTGCTTTTGCAGGCCGGTGAAGAACGGGTAGTCGACAACCGTTCGCACCAGGCTTTTTGTCAGGCTCTGTCATACGCGGGGCGCCCTTGCGAAGGGGGGCTCCCGTGGGTTATCAACGGCGCACGCCATGAGATCCTGTTCGAGCGGGACGCGCTGCGCGCCGAAGCACTGAACGCAATTCTGCGCTTCTTTGCTCAACACTTAGGCGGCGCGCTGCCGCCGACAACTCCATCAGAGGTTAGAACATAACGCTATGTATCACGTCGTCGCTTCCGATTTAGATGGCACGCTGCTGTCTCCCGACCATACCCTGTCGCCGTACGCTAAAGAAACGCTGAAGTTGCTGACTCAGCGCGGCGTGCATTTCGTGTTCGCCACCGGCCGCCACCATATCGACGTGGCGCAGATCCGCGACAGCCTGGAGATCAGCGCCTTTATGATCACCTCCAACGGCGCACGGGTGCACAACACCGCCGGCGAACTGATTTTCAGCCACAACCTGGACGGGGATATCGCCCGCGATCTGTACGGCATGCTGCACGACGATCCGGATATCACCACCAACGTCTACCGTAACGACGATTGGTTTACCAACCGCGAAAGCCCGGAGCAGGAAGAGTTCTTCCAGGAGTCGGTGTTCAAATATCAGCTGTTTGAGCCGGGCCTGCTGGAAACCGACGGCGTCTGCAAGGTTTACTTCACCTGTGAAGATCACGAGCGGTTGCTGCAGGTGGAAGACGCCATCAACGCGCGCTGGGGCGATCGGGTCAACGTCAGCTTCTCGTTCCCGACCTGCCTGGAAGTGATGGCGGGCGGCGTGTCGAAAGGGCATGCGCTGGAAGAAGTGGCCAAGATCATCGGCTATACGCTGCAAGAGTGCATCGCCTTCGGCGACGGCATGAACGATCTGGAGATGTTGTCGATGGCCGGCAAGGGCTGCATCATGCGCGACGCGCATCAGCGCCTGAAGGACATGCTGCCGGAGCTGGAAGTGATCGGCTCCAACGTCGATAACGCGGTGCCGCACTACTTGCGCAAGATGTTCCTCTGAAATAACCATTAAATAATAAGGGCGCCTCGCGGCGCCCTTGGCATTACTTGTGCTGGCCCTGCTTCTGCAGGAACTGCACGCCCTTGTCCGGGAAGTCGGTGAACACGCCGTCGACGCCGGCCTGGTTGTAAATCACGTCATACAGCTGGTTCACGTCGGTCACGTACTTCGGCAGCGCATCGGCGCGGATGGTGAACGGATGCACCGCCAGCTTGCTGGCGTGCGCTTCTTTCACCATGTCGGTCAGCACGATGTGGCCCGGCTTGGATTGATCCGCCACCACCAGCATGTGGTAGTCCGGCCCGATGCCGTCGGCATACTGAGCGATTTTCTTCATCGCGCCCGGTTTGAACATCCAGTCGTAGTCGTATTCCACCCACTTGCCGTCGGCTTTCTGCTCGTAGGTTTCCTGCCAGTCGTTGTAGGCGATCAGCTGCACCAGCTTCAGATCCATGCCCAGCTTCGGCTCCAGCTCGTTCTTGATGCGCTTGAGCTCGTTGGCGTCGAAGCACTGCAGGTAGACGTTGTCGTTTTTGCCGGTGTAGCCGTACTGCTTGAGCACCGCCAGCACTTTACTGGAGATGTCTTTGCCTTCCTGTTTGTGGAACCACGGCGCCTTGATTTCAGGGTAGATGCCGATGTTCTTGCCGGTCGAATGGTTCAGACCCTGCACGAACTCGATCTCTTCCTGGAAGGTGTGCACGCGGAAGTCGGATTTGCCCATCGGGAAGCGGCCAGGGTAGCCCTGCACCTTCTTGCCGTTTTCGATTTCAAAGCCTTCGGTGAACTTCAGCGATTTGATCTCCGCCAGCGTAAAGTCGATGGCGTAATAACGGCCGTCTTTACGCGCGCGGTCCGGGAAGCGTTCGGCGACGTCGGTGACGCGATCGAGGTAATGGTCGTGCAGCACCACCAGCTCGTTGTCTTTGGTCATCACCAGATCTTGCTCGAGGTAGTCAGCGCCCTGCGCGTAGGCCATCGCCTTCGCCGGCAGAGTGTGTTCCGGCAGGTAGCCGCTGGCGCCGCGGTGGGCGATCACCACTTTGTCCGCCGCCTGCGCGGCGCTGACCATTGAGGTGGCGAGAATGATCCCTGTCAGCAGGGCTTTGACTTGAGTCCGCATTCCGTTTTCTCCGTGTTGTTGGGGGCAGGGTAGTAAAAAGGCCGCAGGGCGGCCTTTAAATCATGCAAAAGTCGTGTGACGCTTAGCCGCGTTTGCCGGCTGCGATTTCCGCGTGGTGTTTCTTCTCGTTCAGCATGGTCAGCAGCAGCAGGATAACCGCCAGCACGCCGCCGCCGATCATCACCATGAAGCCGCCGTCCCAACCGAAGAAGTCTACGGTGTAGCCGACGATGGCGCTGGCCGCGACCGAGCCGCCCAGGTAGCCGAACAGGCCGGTGAAGCCCGCGGCGGTGCCGGCGGCTTTCTTCGGCGCCAGCTCCAGCGCGTGCAGGCCGATCAGCATCACCGGGCCGTAGATCAGGAAGCCGATGACCAGCATACAGATCATGTCCACGGTCGGGTTGCCGGCTGGGTTCATCCAGAACACCACGGTGGCGATGGTCACCAGCGTCATGAAGAACACGCCGGTGGCGCCGCGGTTGCCTTTGAACACTTTGTCCGACATCCAGCCGCACAGCAGAGTGCCCGGGATACCGGCGTATTCATACAGGAAGTAGGCCCAGGAAGACTTGTCCAGCGCGAAGTGCTTCACTTCTTTCAGGTAGGTCGGCGACCAGTCCAGAATGCCGTAACGCAGCAGGTAGACGAACACGTTGGCGACCGCGATGTACCACAGCAGCTTGTTCGGCAGGATGTACTGCATGAAGATCTGCTTGGCGGTCAGTTCTTCTTCGTCTTTTTCGCTGTAGTCGTCCGGATAGTCGTTTTTGTACTCTTCAATCGGCGGCAGGCCGCAGGATTGCGGGGTGTCGCGCATCAGGGCGAAGGCGATCAAGGCCACCAGGATGGCGCCGAAGGCCGGCATGTACAGCGCCGCGTGCCAGTCGTTGAACCAGGCCATGCCCAGCAGGAACAGCAGCGGCGGCAGGCCGCCACCCACGTTGTGGGCGCAGTTCCAGATGGAAACGATGCCGCCGCGTTCTTTCTGCGACCACCAGTGCACCATGGTACGGCCGCACGGCGGCCAACCCATGCCCTGGAACCAGCCGCACAGGAACAGCAGGACGAACATGATGGCGATGCTGGAGGTGGCCCACGGCACGAAGCCCATGAACAACATCACCGCCGCCGCCAGGATCAGGCCGGCAGGCAGGAACACTCGCGGGTTGGAACGGTCGGAGACCGAACCCATGATGAATTTGGAGAAGCCGTAGGCGATGGAGATGCCCGACAGCGCGAAGCCGAGGTCGCCGCGGCTGAAGCCTTGTTCGATCAGGTAAGGCATGGCCAGGGTGAAGTTCTTACGCACCAGATAGTAAGCGGCGTAACCGAAGAAGATCCCCAGGAAAATTTGCCAGCGCAGCTTACGGTAGAGCGGGTCTACCTTATCGCTCGGCACACGGGCGATGTGTGCGGCCGGCTTAAAAATACTCAACATGAGCGCCTCCGATGGCTTTATCTGTTATCACATCAATATGACCTTTTACGTTCATTTGATGATTGAGCGGATATCGAATGTGGTGTTTTTGTGTTCCATAACGAGCGCCATTGTCGACAAATACGCCTGGTGTCGCTGTGACGAATGGCGCAATTGTTACACTTTCATGAAACCACGGCGGATTTTGAGCGATTCGTTAACGTTATGAAATAGAAAAACGTCCAAAAATCGTGATTATGATCACATTGATGGTTTTTTGTGGACATTTTTATTTCGTTTCATGTTCGTTCTTGTTCCTTATCAAACAAAGACCCTAATAACCGTGGCTCAATAGGCTCATAACTACCGATCCTGAGGGAGCGACATGAGCAGCTATTTTGACGGCGGCGAAACGGATGTGATCATCATCGGCGGCGGCGCCACCGGCGCAGGCATTGCCCGCGATTGTGCGCGGCGCGGCTTGCGCTGCATTTTGCTGGAGCGTCACGACATCGCCACCGGCGCCACCGGCCGCAACCACGGCTTGCTGCATAGCGGCGCGCGCTATGCGGTGACCGACGGGGAGTCGGCGCGCGAGTGCATCGAAGAGAACCGCATCCTGAAACGCATCGCGCATCACTGTATCGAGCGCACCGATGGGCTGTTCATCACCCTGCCGCAGGACTCGCTGGAGTATCAGCAACAGTTTATCGCCGCCTGTCGCCAGGCCGACATCGACGCCGAAGCGATCGACCCGCAGCTGGCGCTGCGGCTGGAGCCGGCGGCTAATCCGGCGCTGATTGGCGCGGTGCGGGTGCCGGACGGCACCGTCGATCCTTTCCGGCTGACCGCCGCCAACATGCTGGATGCGCGCGAACACGGCGCGCAGATCCTGACTTACCACCAGGTGGTCGGATTGTTGCGCAGCGGCGACCGGGTGACGGGCGTGCGCGTTTACGACCATCAGAATCAGCGGCGCTATGAGCTGCACGCAGCGGTGGTGGTCAACGCCGCCGGCATCTGGGGCCAGCAGATCGCCGAATACGCCGATTTGCGTATCCGCATGTTCCCGGCCAAGGGAGCGCTGCTGATCCTCGGTCACCGCATCAACAACATGGTGATCAACCGTTGCCGCAAACCGGCGGACGCCGACATCCTGGTGCCGGGCGACACCATCTCGCTGATCGGCACCACCTCGACCCATATCGACTACGACCAAATTGACAACATGCTGGTGACCCCGCAGGAGGTGGACATTCTGATCCGCGAGGGGGCGCTGCTGGCGCCCACCCTGGCGCAGACCCGCATTCTGCGCGCCTATGCCGGGGTGCGGCCGCTGGTGGCCAGCGACGACGATCCCAGCGGGCGCAATGTCAGCCGCGGCATCGTGCTGCTCGATCACGCCGCCCGCGACGGGCTGGAAGGGTTTATCACCATCACCGGCGGCAAGCTGATGACCTACCGTCTGATGGCGGAGTGGGCCACCGACAAGGTGTGCGAAAAGCTCGGGGTAAACCGCCCGTGCACCACCGCGCAGGACGCGTTGCCCGGATCCCGTCAGTCGGCGGAGGAAACGGTGCGCAGCGTGGTTTCTCTGCCCGCCAGCATTCGCGGCTCGGCGATTTACCGGCACGGCGATCGCGCCAGCCAGGTGCCGGCGGCCGATCGGCTCGACACCAGCCTGGTGTGCGAGTGCGAGGCGGTGACCGCCGGGGAAGTGCGCTATGCGGTCAATTCGCTGACCGTCAATAACCTGGTGGATCTGCGCCGCCGCACCCGCGTCGGCATGGGCACCTGCCAGGGTGAACTCTGCGCCTGCCGCGCCGCCGGACTGCTGACGCGCTTCAAGGTCAGCACGCCGCAGCAATCCATCGCGCAGCTGTCGCAGTTCCTCAACGAACGCTGGAAAGGCGTGCGGCCGATCGCCTGGGGCGATGCGCTGCGCGAGAGCGAATTTACCAGTTGGGTTTACCAAGGGTTATGCGGGCTTGAGGCCCAGGCAGACAAAGAGCAGGAGGCGGATGATGCGATTTGACGTAGTGGTGATTGGCGGCGGCCTGGCGGGCCTGAGCTGCGCCATTGCCGTGGCCGAACAGGGCAAACGCTGTGCGGTGGTCAGTTCCGGCCAGAGCGCGCTCTACTTCTCCTCCGGCTCGCTCGATCTGCTGGCGAGATTGCCGGACGGCACGCCGGTCGAGATGCCGCTGGCGGCGCTGCCGCAGCTGGCGCAACAGGCGCCGCAGCATCCGTATTCTCTGATTGGCCCCGGCCGGGTGGCGGCGCTGTCCGCCGCCGCGCAGCGGCTGCTGGAACGCTGCGGGCTGAATCTGCAGGGCGAGGGGGTGAACAACCATCTGCGCATCACGCCGCTCGGCACGCGCCGCGCTACCTGGCTCAGCCCGCAGGCGATCCCGACGCTGCCGCTGACCGGCCAACTGCCCTGGCGGCGCATTGCGGTGATCGGCATCGAAGGGTTCCTCGATTTCCAACCGCAGATGGCCGCCGACTCTCTGAGCCGGGAGCTCGGCGTAGAGGCGGATGTGGCCTATCTGCACATGCCGGCGCTGGACAGATTGCGCAATAACCCCAGCGAGTTCCGTGCGGTGAACATCGCCCGGGTACTGGATTTGATGGAAAGCCTGCCGCCGATGGCCGAAGAGCTGCGGCGGCTGGCGGGTGAGGCCGAAGCGCTCTTCCTGCCGGCCTGTCTGGGCCTGGAGGACGACGCGTCGCTGGCGGTGCTGCAGGATGCGGTCGGCAAGCCGGTCCGGCTGCTGCCGACGCTGCCGCCTTCGGTGCCCGGCATGCGCTTGCATCAGGCGCTGCGGCGGCGTTTCCAGCAGCTGGGCGGCGTTTTCATGCCGGGCGACAGCGTGCTGCGCGCCGAGTGTGAAGCCGGCCGCGTCACCGGCCTGTATACCCGCAACCACGGCGATATTCCGCTGCGGGCGCAGCAGGTGGTGCTGGCCAGCGGCAGCTTCTTCAGCAACGGGCTGGTGGCGGATTTCGATGAAGTGCGTGAGCCGATCTTCGGGCTGGACGTGCACAGCCGCGCCGCTCGAGCCGACTGGAGCCGGCGCGAGCTGTTCGCCCCACAGCCTTATCTGCAGTTTGGCGTGCGTACCGACGGCAGGCTGCGGGCGATGAAGCAGGGAATGCCGTTCGACAATCTGTATGCCATCGGTGCGGTCGCCGGCGGCTACGATCCGCTGCAGCAGGGCTGCAGCGCCGGCGTGTCATTGATCGGTGCGCTGCACGTTGCGCAGCAGATCGCCGCGGAGGAAAACGCATGAGTCTGCATCAGGATCACAGCTTTGAAAGCTGCATCAAATGCACCGTCTGCACCACCTACTGCCCGGTCGCCAAAGTGAACCCGCTCTACCCGGGGCCGAAACAGGCGGGGCCGGACGGCGAGCGGCTGCGGCTGAAAGACCCGGCGCTGTACGACGAGGCGTTGAAATATTGCACCAACTGCAAGCGTTGTGAAGTGGCCTGCCCGTCCGACGTCAAAATCGGCGACATCATTCAGCGCGCCCGCGCCGACTTTGCCCAGAGCAAGCCGACGCTGCGTGACGCCATCCTCAGCCACACCGATATCATGGGATCGCTGTCGACGCCGTTCGCGCCGATCGTCAACGCCGCCACCGGGCTGAAACCGGTGCGCAAGCTGCTGGACAAGGCGTTGAAGATCGATCACCGTCGTGAACTGCCGAAATACTCGTTCGGCACCTTCCGCCGCTGGTACCGGCAACAGGCGCAGGCGCAGCAGCGTTACGCCGAGCAGGTGGCGTTCTTCCACGGCTGCTTCGTCAACTATAACCACCCGCAGCTGGGCAAGGATTTGGTCCGGGTGTTCAACGCGCTGGATATCGGCGTGCAGCTGCTGAAACGTGAGAAATGCTGCGGCGTGCCGCTGATCGCCAACGGGTTTATCGAGCAGGCCAAAAAGCAGGCCAGGGTCAATGCCGAATCGCTGCATGAAACGGTGCTGGAGCGCGGCATTCCGGTGGTGGCCACTTCATCGAGCTGCACCTTCACCCTGCGTGACGAATACCCTCATCTGCTGGACGTAGACACCACTCCGGTGCGCGATCGGGTGGAGCTGGCGACGCGCTATCTCTATCGTCTGATCAATCAGGGGCGCAGCCTGCCGCTCAAGCGCACGCCGCTGCGGGTGGCTTATCACACGCCTTGCCATATGGAGAAGATGGGCTGGATCGCCTACACCCTGGAGCTGCTGCGGCAGATACCGGGGCTGGAGCTGGTGGTGCTGGATTCGCAGTGCTGCGGCATCGCCGGCACCTACGGGTTCAAATCGGAGAACTACGCCACGTCGCAGGGCATCGGCGCGCCGCTGTTCCGGCAGATAGAAGAGAGCGGGGGGGATCTGGTGGTGACCGACTGCGAGACCTGCAAATGGCAGATAGAAATGTCCACCAGCAAACGCTGCGAACATCCGATCACCCTGCTGGCGCAGGCGCTGGCATAAAGCGAAAGGGCCGGCAAGCCGGCCCTTTGTGGGATTACTGCTTCAGCTTCAGGGTGGAGATGATACCTTCGGCTTCGGTCTGCGCCTGCTGCTGATTGTCCGCCGGCAGCGTTACCTGAATGGTCAGCATGTTGTTGTTCAGCGAGCCGATCAGGACGGAAGAATAGGCTTTCTCGCCGCCGCTGGTGATGATGCTGTCCAGCTGACGCAGCGGCACACCGTTGACGTCGAGCGCTTTGTTGGTGATCACCTGCAGGTTGGCGTCACGCGCGCGTTGGGTATTCTCCAGGCGCTTGGCCAGGGTCTCCAGGCTGTCGGCGGTCTTGTCACCCAGGATCACGATCACCGCGCGCTGGCCGGTGCTGTCTGCGTAAACATGCATGTTGTTGGCCTGGTTGCCCAGCTTGCCGCTCTGATCCGCCATGCCGACAGGCAGGGTGAACGCCAGTTTACCGTCCAGCAGGCTCACCTGCTGCCCGGCCGGCGCGCTGGCCGCCGTGCCGTCCGTTGCCGCCTTGGTGTCTTTGGTTTCGCCGTCGCAGGCCGCGAGGCCAAGCGCCAGCAGGCTGATACCCATCAATTTCGCTACTTTACGCATCGGGCTTCCTTCTTCCTTTCCGGTAGGGATTCACTGTCGTATCGCAACCTATTCCAGGTTGAAATGCAAGGCAGATGTTGTCACAAGTTTTTTTCCAGTAATAGCCGATAATCAGCCACTTCGCCTTTCTTTTCCAGCTGAACAATCTGATAGTGGTGGGCGAACAGCATCGTCAGCATGGCGCGGAACCGGTTACGGGTTTTGACCGTCAGTTGGCGATAGCCCTGCGCCCGCGCCCAGCGTTCCTGTTCAGCCAACAAGGCTTGTGCCACACCGTGGCGACGAAATGCCGGCAGCACGCCGCCCAGCCAGCTGTAAAACACCGTTTCCTGCCGTTGATAACCGAGTTTGAAACCGGCCGGTTGCCCGGCTATCTCGGCGATCAACAGGCTGGCGGGGGCGGCGCCGATGCGCCGCTGCAGATCGGCCAGGCTATGCAGGCCGCCGAATTCGGGGATGCGTTGATAAAGGCGGTGGATGTCTTCAAGCGTGGCGGTGCGGACGATTGGGGTCATGAGCGGCCTCCAAAGGATAGGGCCGCCCAGAATAACACGACTCAGCCCGGCTGCAGGCCGCCGCTGCGCGCCGCGATGCGTTTGAGCAGCATGTTCAGCAACACGCCGTACATCGGCAGGAAGAACAGCAGGCAGATCATCACCTTGAAGCTGTAATCCACCAGCGCGATCTCCACCCAGTTGTTGGCCATGAAGGGATCGCTGCTCTTATAAAAGGCGATGAAGAAGAACGCCAGCGTATCGCTGATGTTGCCGAGGAACATCGCCGCCGCCGGCGCCACCCACCAGGCGCTGCGTTGACGCAGGCGGTTGAAGACGTGTACGTCGAGGATCTGGCCGAGCACATAGGCCATAAAGCTGGCGACGGCGATGCGCGCCACGAACAGGTTAAAACTGTTCAGCGCCGCAAAGCCCTGCCATTCTCCCTGATAGGTGACGGTGGAGATCACATAAGAGATGAACAGCGCCGGCACCATCACCGCCAGGATGATGCGCCGCGCCAGCGGCGCGCCGAAGATGCGCACGGTCAGATCGGTCGCCAGGAAGATAAACGGGAAAGTAAAGGCGCCCCAGGTGGTATGGAAGCCGAAAACGGTGATCGGCAGCTGCACCAGGTAGTTGCTGGAGGTAATGATGGCGATATGAAACAGCGAAAGCCAGACCAACGCGGTAAAGCGCTGCTGTGCGGTAAACGAATACATGTTGTAGCCTTTTTAGCAGTGGGGTGAGGGAACCCAGTGTGTCTTGTCAAAACAGCAAAAAACGCTGCGCGGCGGCATGATACGCGTTTGCGCAACCAATGCAATGGTTAAATTTAACGCAAACGTTAACGCATCTTGCGCAGAAAAACTACCGGCGTAAACTAGGCGCTAATGAGATGCGGCGAGCGTTCGCCGATCGTTTTTGAACGAGAAAAATTGCATGACTGACTTATTTGCCCAGGCAGACCAGACGCTCGACGCGCTGGGGCTGCGCTGTCCGGAACCGGTGATGATGGTGCGCAAAACCGTGCGCCATATGGACAACGGCGAAACGCTGCTGATTATCGCCGACGATCCGGCCACCACCCGCGATATCCCGGGGTTCTGCCGCTTTATGGAGCATACGCTGGTGGCGCAGGAGACCGAGCAGGCGCCATACCGTTATCTGTTACGTAAAGGCGTCTAACGGCGGCGCGGCCGAGTTAAAAGTTCCCTCCCCCAAATGACAACGGGCGCGGTATGCCGCGCCCGTGTTTGTTTCAGAGCTTAGCTGCGCTTTCTCAATAGCCGCAGCGCGTTGGCGGTGACCAGCGCGGTGGCGCCGGAGTCAGCCAGTACCGCCAGCCACAAACCGGTCAGCCCCAGCAGGCTGGTGATCAGGAAGACCCCCTTCAACCCCAATGCGATGGTGATGTTTTGCCGGATATTGGCGTGGGTGGCGCGTGAGATGCGGATCATCTCCGCGACGCCCAGCAGCCGGTTGTGGGTCAGGGCGGCGTCGGCGGTTTCCAGCGCCACGTCGGTGCCGCTGCCCATGGCGATGCCGATGTTGGAGGCTTTCATCGCCGGGGCGTCGTTGATGCCGTCGCCGATCATCGCCGTCGGGCGCAGTTCGCTCAGTTCGGTGACCGCTTTGACCTTATCTTCCGGCAGCAGACCGGCGCGATAGTCGAGGCCCAGTTCGCCGGCGATCGCCGCGGCGGCGCGCGGGTTGTCGCCGGTCAGCATCACGCCGCGAATGCCCAGCGCGTTCAGTTCGGCTATCGCCTGTTTGGCGTCGCCGCGCAGCGTATCGCGCAGCGCCAGCAAGCCGATAGGCGCGCCGTCTTCCAGCACCACCACCGCCGTTTTGCCGGCGTTTTCCAGCTTGTCTACCTGGCTCTGCCATTGGGTGCCGAGCAGGCCCGGCGCCAGTTTGCCCGGCGCGCTGATCAGCACGGTCTTGCCGTCCACGATCCCTTCCACGCCGACGCCGGCCAGCGCGCGGCGCGCCTGCGCCAGCGGCAACTTAGCCCCGCTTGCGGCAGCGCGGTTGATGATCGCCTGCGCCAGCGGGTGATGTGAACCGGCTTCCACCGCGGCGGCAAGCTGCAACAGCCGTTGTTCGGTGAGCGCACCGATAGGCAGCACGTCGGTGACCGTCGGCTTGCCTTCGGTCAGGGTGCCGGTCTTATCGAAGGCGATGGTTTGAATCTGGCCCAGTTGCTCCAGCGCCGCGCCGCCTTTAATCAGCGCGCCGCGCCGCGTGGCGGCCGCCAGTCCGGATGTGATGGCCGCCGGCGTTGAGATCACCAGCGCACATGGGCAGCCGATCAGCAGCAGCGTCAGGCCGCGATAGATCCAGGTATCCCACGGCTGCGAGAACAGCAGCGGTGGCACCAGGATCACCGCGACGGCCAGCAGCATAATGGCCGGGGTGTAATAGCGGCTGAAGCGATCGAGGAAGCGTTCGATCGGCGCGCGGCGCTCTTCGGCCTCTTCAATCAGCTGCAGGATGCGGTCGATGGCGTTTTTGCCGGGCTCGGAGATCACCTTCATCTGCGCCGCCTGATCGACGGATAGGCTGCCGGCGGCCACTTTCTCCCCCTGTTGGCGCTCGACCGGCACCGATTCGCCGGTCAGGGCGCTTTCATCGAAGCTGGCGAACGGATTGAGCAGCTCGGCGTCGGCCGGCAGGCGCCCACCGGGCGCGATTTCAATCACGTCGCCGGGGCGCAGGCTGGCGACCGGCACGCGTTTGCGTTCCGTGCCTTGCAGCAGCAGCGCATCTTCCGGCACCAGCTCCATCAGCGCCTTCACCCCGCGCCGTGCGCGGTTGGCGGCGTAGGATTCCAGCAGTTCACCGACCATAAACAGCAGCAGCACCATCGCCGCTTCGGCGGTGGCGCCGATGAACAGCGCGCCGATGGCCGCCACGCTCATCAACGTTTCGATGGCAAACGGCGTGCCGGAACGAATCAAACGCAGCGCCTTGGCGGCGACCGGCGCCAACCCGACCAGCGTGGTGGCGATAAAGGCGATGCGGCCCAGCTCCGGGTTAACCCGATCCAGCACCCAACTGACCACCATCAGGGTGGTTAACAGCAGCAGCGGCGCGAATTCGCCGAAGCGTGAGGTTTTGGGCGCGGCGGTTTTGGCGGTCTGAGCGCCGAGCAGGGTAAAGCCGGCCTGGGCGACCGCGTCCTGGATCCGCAGGCTGATGTCGGACTGCGCGTCGACCACCAGTTTCTCGGTGGCGAACAACACGCGCGCGCTGTCGACGCCGGGGAGTGCGGTGACGGCATTTTCGATTTTCTTGGCGCAGCTGGGGCAGTCCATGCCGGTGACTTTCCAGCTGAAACGTTGGCTGCCGGAAGGGGGAGCGGCGGCCAGCCTGTCGCTTTCCTCGTCCGGATCGTCGGGCGCGGCGGTGCAGCAGCCGCTATCGCCATGATCGTGATGATGGTGGGCGTGTTCGGCCTGTGCGGCGGCGTTTTTCGGTTCGCTGCTGCAGCCGTGCTGAGTTTTGCTGTGGCTGTGGTTGCAGCCGCATCCGCCTTCGGCGTGGTGATGTTCCTGATGATTATGGTTTTGCTGATTGTGCATAACGTCCCCCTGCGGGCTGTTAAACGGGTTTGCTCAACTGACTCTACACCCTGGAGTCCACTCCAGAGTCAAGCGCCGGATGAGAATTATTGCTAACGGCGTTCAAGCGTAGAAAGGGGGTATTCATTCAATAATGAATAATGCGGATTTTAATCTATCGGCTTTTCTTATCCCCTATTGGGGCGAAAAGGCTCGCTGCCGTTAGTTTAAATAAGAAAATAATATTCCTATAGAAACTAAAAAATCGCCCGACCTAATAATAAAGAGTTATTAATCTATAACGCTTTAGCGAAATTTACCTTTTACCCTGAGTAAAGCCAGCATGATTCGCTTGAGTCTGCAGGCCGCATTGCTATTGAAGTTTGGTGCCAACTTATCCTCATCAAGTTTCATTTGCTTTGTAAAGAAACCTAAAAAGCAGCATAACAAACTTTCGTTGCGATAATAAATGGTTGATTATTTTATGTGCAGTTTTGCGACCCTGCCTATAATTGGAATCGATTACCATTTTTAATGGTGATCTTATTTGCTGATATATATGCATTAATTCTACCTAACACACTGCCGGTAACGGCGCATAAGCCCCTTCCAGCAAGCTTAAGGTTTATTAACCGTGGCTTACGGGGAGGTTATGTCTATCTGTCTGATTGATATCAATCAGGTAATGAGTGGAATCGAACCAATGCAATCTACTAAAAAGGCAATTGAAATTACTGAATCCAGCCTTGCGGCCGCGACAACCGGCTACGATGCTGTAGATGACCTGCTGCATTATCATGAGCGGGGTAACGGGATTCAGATTAATGGCAAGGATTCATTTTCTAACGAGCAAGCTGGGCTGTTTATTACCCGCGAGAACCAAACCTGGAACGGTTACAAGGTATTTGGCCAGCCGGTCAAATTAACCTTCTCCTTCCCGGACTATAAGTTCTCTTCCACCAACGTCGCCGGCGATACCGGGCTGAGCAAGTTCAGCGCGGAACAGCAGCAGCAGGCTAAGCTGTCGCTGCAGTCTTGGGCCGACGTCGCCAATATCACCTTCACCGAAGTGGCGGCCGGTCAAAAGGCCAATATCACCTTCGGCAATTACAGCCAGGATCGTCCCGGCCACTATGATTATGGTACCCAGGCCTACGCCTTCCTGCCGAACACCATTTGGCAGGGCCAGGATTTGGGTGGCCAGACCTGGTACAACGTCAACCAATCCAACGTGAAGCATCCGGCGACCGAAGACTACGGCCGCCAGACGTTCACCCATGAGATTGGCCATGCGCTGGGCCTGAGCCACCCGGGCGACTACAACGCCGGTGAGGGCAACCCGACCTATAACGACGTCACCTATGCGGAAGATACCCGCCAGTTCAGCCTGATGAGCTACTGGAGTGAAACCAACACCGGTGGCGACAACGGCGGTCACTATGCCGCGGCTCCGCTGCTGGATGACATTGCCGCCATTCAGCATCTGTATGGCGCCAACCTGTCGACCCGCACCGGCGACACCGTGTACGGCTTTAACTCCAATACCGGTCGTGACTTCCTCAGCACCACCAGCAATTCGCAGAAAGTGATCTTTGCGGCCTGGGATGCGGGTGGCAACGATACCTTCGACTTCTCCGGTTATACCGCTAACCAGCGCATCAACCTGAATGAGAAATCGTTCTCCGACGTGGGCGGCCTGAAGGGCAACGTCTCGATCGCCGCCGGTGTGACCATTGAGAACGCCATTGGCGGTTCCGGCAACGACGTGATCGTCGGCAACGCGGCCAACAACGTGCTGAAAGGCGGCGCGGGTAACGACGTGCTGTTCGGCGGCGGCGGGGCGGATGAACTGTGGGGCGGTGCCGGCAAAGACATCTTTGTGTTCTCTGCCGCCAGCGATTCCGCACCGGGTGCTTCCGACTGGATCCGCGACTTCCAGAAAGGGATCGACAAAATTGACCTGTCGTTCTTCAATAAAGAAGCGAATAGCAGTGATTTCATCCACTTCGTCGATCACTTCAGCGGCACGGCCGGTGAGGCGCTGCTGAGCTACAACGCGTCCAGTAACGTGACCGATTTGTCGGTGAACATCGGCGGGCATCAGGCGCCGGACTTCCTGGTGAAAATCGTCGGCCAGGTAGACGTCGCCACGGACTTTATCGTGTAACACAGCAACGGAACGCCCGGCGCAGTCTCGGCCGGGCGTGATGCAGGAGCCCGGTATGAAAGGTACTTTAGCGCGCACCGCTTTGGCGGCGGGTGGCATGATGGTGACGAGTGCGGTGATGGCCGGCAGTTTGGCATTGCCGACCGCGCAGTCGCTGGCGGGACAATGGCAGGTGGCCGACAGCGAACGGCAATGCCAAATCGAGTTTCTGGCGCATGAACAAAGCGAGACCAACGGCTATCAGCTGGTGGATCGGCAACAGTGTTTGCAGAGCGTGTTTGCGGCGGAAGTCGTGGGCTGGCGCCCGGCTCCGGACGGCATCGCCCTGCTGCGGGCGGATGGCAGCACGCTGGCATTCTTCTCGCGCGACGGCGATCTGTACCGCAATCAGCTGGGTGCGGATGATGCTCTGACGTTGAAAGCGCTGGCTTGATGAAGAAACGGGTTCGGCGCGCCGAACCCGCGGTAGGTCTCTACAGGTAGAGCGAACGCACGATCAGGAAGTGGCCGGAGAAATAACAGAAAGCCACGATGGCGTCCGCCGCGCGGAAGGTGAAGCGGTAGCGGTTGAGCAGCCAAACCACGTTGGCCAGCAGCAGCAGCGAGGTGCCGGTCAGCAGCGAGAAGCCGAAATCGGTGCTGCGCAGGAAATATTGTTCGCCCGCCAGCCAGACCATCAGCAGCGTCATCGCTACGTAGGTAACGATCGGCCAGCGCATCTCTTCCAGCCGGGTCCAGACGGTGGCCAGCAGCAGTGCGCCGATCGCCAGCAGCGCCAGCGGCAGCGGCCAGAACAGGCTGAACGTCATCTGGCTGGCGAAACTCAGGGTGTACAGCAGGTGGGACAGGAAAAAGGCGCCGATGGCATACAGCACCCGTTCGCGCGGCAACAGGAGCAATGCGTCGCCGATCAGCGTCGCCAGCAGGCCGAGTACGATCAGATAACCCGCAGCGCCGAGCACCGGCGCCTGCCAGGCCAACAGCAACAGCAGCAACAGCGTGACGGGTTTGAACACCCAGCGCTGCCAGCGCGGCCCACGGTAAGAGGCGTCGACGAACAGCCAACCGGAAAAGAATACGGCAAGGAACGGCCAACTCATTAATGTCTTCCTTATGTATGAGGGAGCCGCAACAACCGGCTCCAAACTGTCACCAATGTCACTTCTTCATTTCAGTGTAGGTAGCCTGGCGGCGATCGACAATGCTTTCTTGAGAATGCTATGTTTACGCTGATTTAGCCGCGAAGGAAATGGGAAACCGATGAGTAAGCCACCGTTATTTTTTGTCGCCGTGATTGCGCTGATCGCCGTGCTGGCCACGCAACGCTACTTCAAGCAGCGGCAGCAGGAGGCGGAAAACGATCGCGCGCCGATGCGCAGTCTGCAGGTGACGGTGAGCGACAAACGCGCGGTGCCGGTCACCAAGACCCGCGCGCCGCAGCGCGAGCCGTTGGTCAATGAACCGATGAATTACGAGGTGGTGTTCAGCCCGGTACAGGGAGGTGAAGACATCCAGCTGCGGCTGAAGCAATGGCAGTACAACCCGATAGAAAAGGGCGCGCAGGGCACGTTGAACATGCAGGGCACGCGCTTCGTCTCGTTCACCGCTCAGCCGTAGCGGTCACTTCTTCTTGATGGGCGGCTGTTTCTTTTGCCAGGCCAGCAGCTCGAACACGCCAAAGATAAAGATCTTGGCCTCTTGCCAGTAGCTGATCGGCTGATCCTTCGGCTGGGTGGATTTCAACAGCACCAGCTGCAGGCCGTGCATCACCACCATAAAGAACAGCGCCACGTCGATGAAATACTTCAGCGGCTTGGGAAACGGATGGAACAGGTTAGAGAGCAGGAAGCCCCACACGCACAGCATCAGCAGGCGGCCCAGATTAATCAACATGGTCGGTTTTCTCTTGCGAACGAATATAAAGGCGATAGGCCACCTGGCCGGCGACCTTCTCCCGGTGCAGCTGCCAGCTGGCAGGCACGTCCGCCGCGGCGCTTTCCGCCTCGGCTTCTACATAGATCCAGGCCTCGTCGGCCAGCCAGCCGCGTTGCTCCAGCAACAGGGCGGTCTCCGCCAGCAGGCCTTTGCGAAACGGCGGATCGAGGAACACCACGTCGAACGGTTGACCGTCGCCCGCCAGCCAGCTCAGCGCGTTGGTGTTGATAACCACCCCTTTGCCCTGCAGCAGCGCCAGATTTTTTTCCAGCTGCTGCGCCACCGGCCGTTCGAATTCGAGCAGCGTGGCGCTGCCGGCATAGCGCGACAGCGCTTCCAGCCCCAATGCGCCGCTGCCGGCGAAACAGTCGAGGCAGCGCGCGCCCTGAATCACCGGCGCCAGCCAGTTGAACAGGGTTTCGCGTACCCGATCGGTGGTGGGGCGCAGCCCCGGGCTGTTCGGCACCGGGAGTTTGCGACCGCGCCATTGGCCGCCGATGATGCGGATCTGTCCGGCTGCGGCCTGGGGCGGTTTTTTGGCCGCCGCCCGTGGCGAGAGTCTTGTCATAAGCGTTGTTTGGTTTCTTTCGCGGCGCGGGGCCGCCGAGGTTAACGAAAAGTTGTCCCTATTCTACCGGTGACGGGCGTCGGGGGGAACGGTAAAACGTTGTTGTCTGATTTCACGCCGGAAAGCATGCCGGATGCGTGTTGCTGGGCGAGGGAAAGTGATAGACTCGGCGGATTATTGTCAGCATATATCCTTCAGGTATGGAGGGTAAGCGAGCCTTCGGTACGGAGTAGAGTCATAACATGGCAAAAGATAAGAAACGTGGGTTTTTCTCCTGGCTGGGGTTTGGCCAGAAGGAGAAGGAAGAAGAGCAACAGCAACCTGAGCCGTCGGTAGAGCAGGCGGAACCTCAGGCCGCGGAGACGCCGGCTGAACCGGTCGCCGCCAAGCTGGATGACAAGCTCCCCGCCCAGGAATCTGAACCTGCCGCCTCCGTCGACACTCCGGGAGAGTGGGATAACGGTCAGGCCGGCGAGCAAATCGCGGAAAATCTGCCGGCAGCGGCCGAGCATCCGGCGGCGCAAGCGCTGGCCGAAGAGATCGTCAGCGTCACCGAACAGGTGGCGGCGCAGCAGCAACCTGTCACCGAACCCGAGCCGGTTGTCGAACCCGAGCCGGTCGTAGAGCCTGAGCCGGTCGTTGAGCCTGAGCCGGTCGTCGAACCTGAGCCGGTCGTCGAACCCGAGCCGGTTGTCGAGCCAGAGCCGGTCGTCGAGCCCGAGCCGGTCGTCGAGCCAGAGCCGGTTGTCGAGCCAGAGCCGGTCGTCGAACCTGAGCCGGTCGTCGAACCCGAGCCGGTCGTTGAGCCCGAGCCAGTCGTTGAACCGGAACCGGTTGTTGAACCCGAGCCAGTCGTTGAGCCAGTGCCGGAAGCGGAAGAAGAGCCGCTGGAACCCGTCGTGCCGGCCGCTGCGCAAGAGCAGGAGCGCCCGACCAAAGAAGGCTTCTTCGCGCGCCTGAAGCGCAGCCTGCTGAAGACCAAGCAGAACCTCGGCTCCGGCTTTATGGGGCTGTTCCGCGGTAAAAAGATCGACGACGACCTGTTCGACGAGCTGGAAGAACAGCTGCTGATCGCTGACGTTGGCGTGGACACCACGCGCAAAATCATCACCTCCCTGACCCAGCACGCCAGCCGCAAGCAGCTGAAAGACGCCGAAGCGCTGTACGGCAAGCTGAAGGAGGAAATGTCCGAAATTCTGGCCAAGGTCGATCAGCCGCTGGATGTCAGCGGGAAAACCCCGTATGTCATCCTGATGGTCGGCGTGAACGGCGTGGGTAAAACCACCACCATCGGCAAGCTGGCGCGCCAGTTCCAGGCGGAAGGCAAGTCGGTGATGCTGGCAGCGGGGGACACCTTCCGCGCCGCGGCGGTGGAGCAGCTGCAGGTGTGGGGTGAACGCAACCGCATTCCGGTGGTGGCGCAGCATACCGGCGCGGATTCCGCTTCGGTGATCTTCGATGCGGTGCAGGCAGCCAAGGCGCGCGGCATCGATGTGTTGATCGCCGATACCGCCGGCCGTCTGCAGAACAAATCGCACCTGATGGAAGAGCTGAAGAAGATCGTCCGCGTCATGAAAAAACTGGACGACCAGGCCCCCCATGAGGTTATGCTGACGCTCGATGCCAGCACCGGCCAGAATGCGGTCAGTCAGGCGAAATTATTTAATGAGGCCGTGGGCTTAACCGGCATCACGCTGACTAAACTGGACGGTACCGCCAAGGGCGGGGTGATCTTCGCCATCGCCGATCAGTTCGGTATCCCGATCCGCTATATCGGCGTCGGGGAAGGCATCGAAGATTTGCGGCCGTTTAAGGCTGACGATTTTATTGAGGCACTTTTTGCCCGAGAGGATTAATACGGATGATTCGCTTTGAACAGGTCAGTAAAGCTTATCTGGGCGGACGGCAAGCGCTGCAGGGGGTTGATTTCCATCTGCGCCCGGCGGAGATGGCGTTTCTGACCGGCCATTCCGGCGCGGGGAAAAGTACCCTGCTGAAACTGATTTGCGGTATCGAACGGCCCAGCGCCGGCCACATCTGGTTTGGCGGTCACGACATCAGTCGTTTGAAAAACCGCGAGGTGCCGTTCCTGCGTCGGCAGATCGGCATGATCTTCCAGGATCACCACCTGCTGCTGGATCGCACGGTGTATGACAACGTGGCGATGCCGCTGATCATCGCCGGCGCCAGCACCGAAGATATCCGCCGCCGCGTTTCCGCCGCGCTGGACAAGGTCGGTTTGCTGGATAAAGCGAAAAACTTCCCGATTCAGCTGTCCGGCGGTGAGCAGCAGCGTGTGGGCATCGCCCGTGCGGTGGTGAACAAGCCGGCGGTGCTGCTGGCGGATGAACCGACCGGTAACCTGGACGATGCGCTGTCGGAAGGCATTTTGCGCCTGTTTGAAGAATTCAACCGCGTCGGCGTGACCGTTCTGATGGCGACGCACGACACCGGGCTTATCGCCCGCCGCAATTACCGCATCCTGACGCTGAGCCAGGGCCGCATGCAAGGAGGCGCTCACCATGGCCAATAACGCAAAAACCGCCAAGAGCAAGGCGCTGCGCGGCGGCTGGCGCGAACAGTGGCGTTACGCCTGGATGAACGCCATCAAAGACATGCTGCGTCAGCCGTTGGCGACGCTGCTGACGGTGATGGTGATCGCCATTTCCCTGACGCTGCCGAGCGTGTGCTATATCGTGTGGAAAAACGTCAGCACCGCGGCCAGCCAGTGGTATCCAACGCCGCAGCTGACCGTCTATCTGGATAAATCGCTCGATGACGACGCCGCGCTGAAAGTGCTCGACGCCATCAAGGCGGAAGCCGGCGTGGAGAAGGTGAACTACCTGTCGCGTGAAGAAGCGCGCGGCGAGTTCCGCAACTGGTCGGGCTTTGGCGGCGCGCTGGACATGCTGGAAGAGAACCCGCTGCCGGCGGTGGCGATCGTCACGCCGAAGCTGAGCTTCCAGAGTTCGGACACCCTCAACACCCTGCGCGATCGCGTGGCGGCGGTGCAGGGCGTCGAAGAAGTGCGTATGGATGACAGCTGGTTTGCCCGCCTGGCGGCGCTGACCGGGCTGGCGGGCCAGATCGCGGCGATCATCGGCGTGCTGATGATCGTGGCGGTGTTCCTGGTGATCGGCAACAGCGTGCGTCTGAGCATCTTCAGCCGCCGCGACACCATCAACGTGATGAAACTGATCGGCGCCACCGACGGTTTTATCCTGCGGCCGTTCCTCAACGGCGGGGCGATGCTGGGCTTTGCCGGCGCGCTGCTGTCGCTGGTGCTGTCCGGCGCGCTGGTGTGGCAGCTGGAGTCGGTGGTCGCTGGGGTAGCCAAGGTATTCGGCACCACCTTCACCCTGCACGGGCTGGGCTGGGATGAGGCGCTGCTGCTGCTGATCATCTCCGCGATGATCGGCTGGATCGCCGCCTGGCTGGCGACGGTGCAACATTTACGCCGATTTACACCACAGTAAGATTTTTTTGGTATACTCTTCTCCTGCTGCTTTTGATCGCGTTGCGGGAGAAGAGTGACCTCAAGCGAAGTCAGCACCATCCCTCTCTTCTTAGCGCACAAATTCCCTATCGGCCTGCACCTTCGTCACGTATTGTCAGCAACAATGCTTGCAAAAAAGGGTGAACTTTTAGGGCGGAATACGGTCAAAAATTGCAGCAAATGTTAAGGTGCCCGGCGTGTGGAACCGCTTTTGCTTCAGCAACTGCCGTAGAATCAATCATTTCCCCGCTGTAATAATCACCTGCATGATTTTGTATTCTCATAGAGAGGGTTTGAATGACCAAAGAAATGCAAACTTTAGCCTTAGTACCCCAAGGTAGCTTGGAAGCCTATATCCGGGCAGCCAACGCCTATCCGATGCTGACGGCAGAGGAAGAGCGGGAGCTGGCTGAACGGCTGCATTATCAGGGCGATCTGGATGCCGCTAAGCAGCTCATCCTGTCTCACCTGCGCTTTGTCGCTCATATTGCCCGCAACTATTCAGGCTATGGTCTGCCGCAGGCGGATCTGATTCAGGAAGGCAATATCGGCCTGATGAAAGCCGTTCGCCGCTTCAACCCTGAAGTCGGCGTGCGTCTGGTTTCCTTTGCGGTGCATTGGATTAAGGCGGAAATCCACGAGTACGTATTGCGCAACTGGCGCATCGTGAAAGTGGCGACCACCAAAGCGCAGCGCAAGCTGTTCTTTAACCTGCGCAAAACCAAACAGCGTTTGGGCTGGTTCAACCAGGACGAAGTGGAACTGGTGGCCCGTGAGCTGGGCGTAACCAGTAAAGACGTGCGCGAGATGGAATCTCGCATGGCGGCGCAGGACATGACGTTCGATCCGACTCCGGACGACGAGGCCCGCGATGGCCAGTCGATGGCGCCGGTGCTGTACCTGCAGGACAAGAGCTCGGACTTCGCCGAAGGCATCGAGGAAGATAACTGGGAAAGCAACGCCGCAGACAAACTGGCCTATGCGCTGGAAGGTCTGGACGAGCGCAGCCAGCATATCATTCGTGCCCGTTGGTTGGACGACGACAACAAGTCGACGTTGCAGGAGCTGGCCGATCAGTATGGCGTTTCCGCCGAGCGCGTGCGCCAGTTGGAAAAGAACGCCATGAAGAAACTGAAAATGGCGATCGAAGCCTGAGTCGATGCGAGATTCGATAAAAAAGCCCGGCAAGCCGGGCTTTTTAGTGCCTGAAATCCGGCGCTATGGCGCCACGGCGGCAAAGTCTGGCGCCGGGCAGTCGTAGCCGAATTTTGCCGCCCACGGGTAGCGGGTGCCGGTGTTGATGTAGCGCTGATAAAGCGCCCGGCCGGTTTTGGCGTCGCGCTTGATAACCCAGCTGGCGGCGTTACACAGCACGGCGGCATAGGCCTGGCTCTTCGGCGGCAGCAGATCGGCCGCCTGCTGCGCCAGCCCAACCGCCTGCCAGCGATAGTGCAGGAAACGGTTGTCTTCCGCCGGTAGCGCCGCCTTGGCGCGTGCCGCTTCCGCACTGTCGATCCAACTTTTGTGCTTCAGCTCGCGGGTATCGAACGCATCCCCCAGATAGGAATAGCCGGCGCCATAGATGGCGTAGTCCGGCGTCATCTCATAGCCGGTAAACTCCAGCCCCTGGGCGCGCAGCAGGTTGGCGGCGCGATAGTAAGCCTGCGCACGCGCCAGCGGTGCGGCGGATTTGTCCTTGGCGGCCTTCAGCTCGTCGGCGTACTGCTGCGCCGCCTGCCGGTAGTTGGGGATATCGAAGTAGGCCAGCGCCTCCGGGGCTCTTCCGGCGCGCATCAGCCGCCGCGCCAGCAGTTCGCGCAGCTGCACCTCCGGCGTGATCTGCTGGCCGCCGTAGTCGTCCGGGTTAACCGGCTTGAGCGGCGTCGTCGGCGCCGGGGCGTGCTTATCGACAAAGCCTTTCAACTCATCGACGGTCAGCACTCGCTCCGCCACATCGGCCACGTCGGCCCAATAGAGCGCCTTGCCGCGATACAGCAGGTCCATCGCCTGCAGATAATCGCCGCGGTTCAGCGCCAGAATAGCCTGTTCGCCGGCCACCCGGCATTCGGGCACGATGGTTTCCGCAACGAAGTCGGCGTTGCGTTGCTCGCCCCAGCTTTCGTCGGCGGGGAACGCGCTTGCCGCCTTGGCGTAGGCGGCGGTGGCGGCTTTCACATCGCCGTCGCGCAGCGCCATTTTGGCGCGCAGCCACCACGCCAGGCCGCTGTCGCCGGCGTTTTTCAGCAGGCTTGCCGCCATCGGGTACTGCCCGGAGCGGTAAGCCAATGCCGCCAGCCGATCGCTGCCGGCGAAGCCGCTTTTCACTGAGCCGTCCAGCAGCGTCAGGATCTGGTTGATGATTTGTGCGGAGCGGCCGTTGCCGTCGGTATCCGCCATTTGCAGGTTGCCGCTGCGGGCGAACAGCTCAATGGTCACCAGCTGTTGGATCAACGGATCGCCGATAACCTGCTTCAGCGTGTCCAAATGGTCGGGATTGACCAGGAAGCTGGAGACGTACTGCAGTGACTGCCCGCCGCTCGGATCGCCCTGCGCCGCCTGCTGTGCGTACAGGTGGGCGGCGGGGGCGACGTCACCCAGCCACAGGTGGATGCGCGCCTGCTGCCCAAGGCTGCTCAGCGCCAGCTGATCGGGATCGGCGGTACCGTTTTTCACCCGGTCGATCACCTGCTGGAATGCCGTCAGCGCCTGTTCAAGCGCGGCTTTTGGCGGGTGCTCGGCGGCGGGGGCCGCTTCACCGGATTCGTTCACCGGCGTTCCGTGGTCCGCCATCAGTACGCGGCCAAGCGAATACTGCGCCCGCAGTCCCCAGTCGCCCTGCTCGGCGGCCGGTAGCTTCAGCACCTGCTGGAAATAGTCTGCGGCGCGCGGATCGTGGCTGGCGAAAGCGACGGCGCCCAGTTGATAGAGACGCGCGGCGTTGGACAACCCCTGCGTATTGACGGCGTCAGCCTCTTCCACCGTTTTGGCGGCGCGCATTTTGCCGATCGCTATCGTTTCCGGCGATTGCGGCATCGGTTTCGGCGGCATCGGCGGCGGCGGGGCTTGCCAGTGCGGCAACTGTTTATCCATCGGCACCAGCCGGCCGGCTTCGAAGGCGAAATTGCCCTCCGGCATATACAGCAGGGTGCCGTTGCGATCGATCAGCAGCCGGTTAGGAAAATCCGGGCCACAGGCATAGCCGCCCAGCGGCAGTGCGGCGCCGATCAGCATGGCCAGCGGAAGAAGGCGGCGGGTGTTCCGTGCCGCGCGCGAATCAAGGTGTGACAAGGGTGCCTCCTGGCGTCAGTTGTTGGCAGCGCAGCCAGCCCAACGGCCGGGATTGCCCGGCGCGCAGCTGGTCGCCGCTGATGCGAATAAAGCGTTGCCGTTGCGGTGCGGATTCCAGCCGGTAGTTGCCGACCGCGTCCGCCGCCAGGCAGTCGTCGGCGCGGATGATGACTTCTTGCGGCAGCGGGGCGTCCACCGGCCCGTTGTTATGAATTATCAGATCATACAGCCCGTTTTGCTGTGGCTGAGGCCTAAATTTTACCTGCCAGTCGACATTCAGCGGCCGCCGTTCGATCACTGCTCGCAGCGTGGCGAGCGACCAGGCACGCCGATCGTCCGCCAGCGGCAAGCGGAACCAGATAATGCCGCGCAGCCGGGGCGGCGTTTGCTGCGCCAGCGTTTGCAGAAAATCGGCGATCTGCTGCGGCGCGACCGTCAGTTCGCGGCCGTTGCCCGCCACGCGCAGCGAGGATTCGCTCTCCACCTGCGCGCCCTGCGCATCAAACCCCAGCAGCGCCATGCCGTAGGCTGGCAGCGCGACGCGAAACGGCTTCGGTGTGACGGCGGCGTACTGCCGCACCCAGCGCAGTGCCAAGGGGCCGTCAAACAGCCCCTGCTGCGGCGAGAGCACCGCATGCACCTGCAGGACGGAGCTGTCAGCCTGTTGCAGTACGCCGGGCAGGTCGGGCGAGCCGATCCAGGCCGGCAGGGCGGTGATGCCGAGTTGCAAAGCGGCGGGCAGCCGTTGGCGCAGCCGCTGCAGAAAGCGTTGGTAGTCCGGCAGGCGGGCGGTGGCGGCGTCATGATCGATCTCGACGCCGGTGACGGGCAGCCCGGCCGCCTGCCAGCGCTGGGTGAGCGCCAGCACACGCTGGATAATGGCTTCTTGGTCCAGCTGCGGCAGCTGGCCGTCGAGGCGCGCCACCAGCCAGAGCGGGCGGCCGTCCTGCTTCAGCAGGCTGAGATCGGCCGGGATTTCCCGCCAGCCTTCGCGTGGATGCACCTGCAGCGCCAGCACGCGCAGCGCGCCGAACAGATCGCGGCTGTGCGCCAGCGCATCGGCGTGCTGCGGCGTCCAGACCCGCTGCCAGACATAAACCTGCTGATCCCAGTCTGAGGCCAGGCGCAGCGCCTGCTGGCGCCCGAGGAACGCGGCCGCCAGCCCCAGCGCAATCAAGACCAGCGCCGCCAACCGGCGTTTCATTTTTGCCAGAGATCGCCCTGCGGTGCGAAGCCGCAGGCGCGCATGAAGTTCTCGACTTCCCCGCGTTCGCGCGGTGCCAGGCCGGCGGTCGACAGCTGCCAGTGAGCGACCTGCGGCAGCTGACGCTGCGCATCCTGCACCAGGTAAAGACCGACGCCGCGGCGGCGCGTCACTTCGCGCACCAGCAAGTCCTGCAGCTCGGCGCGGTCATCCTGCAGCGCAATTTTCACCGCGCCCAGCAGACGCTCGTTGAAGCGGGCGGCGAACAGCGCCTTGCCGCCGCTCAACCAGCTCTGCCACTGTTCCGGCTGCTGATGCGGCCAAATTTTACCGAGATCAATAAGGTCTTGCGGGGACAGCGCGGTCAGGCGCTCGATGGTCAGTTTCATGCAGAATTTCCGCGCAGCTAAATGATGCCGACAGTGTAATAGATCTTGTGCAGAGCGTTGTGTAAGTTTTTCTGTACGATTACTGTGCAATATGTTTTTTGCACGGGGCATTTTCCGAGTAAATAGTTAGTAAAGGGATTGTTAACCAGCACAACGCGCTACGCCTCAAGGTAAACGGCGCAGATTTAATTCGAATTTTATCCTGTTTACACCGCTTGTTTCTGCCTGATGAAGTTGATTTGCAGCAGAAAATTCCTGTTTAATGGCATGAAAAATAAAGTCTTATTAGAAAATAATGCCGACAAAGCGCCTAAATCATTATTACTTATAACAAAAGCGGTCAATAACGATCGGGCGCAGGCAAACACAACAGGTACGTTCACAACGACAGATGGGGATTTGCGGATGAAATTAACAACAGGTAAGGCACTGCTGGCGGGTTGCATTGCGATGGCCATGAGCCAGGCGACTATGGCGAAAGACATCAAGGTGGCGATCGTCGGGGCGATGTCCGGCCCGGTCGCGCAGTATGGCGACATGGAGTTTACCGGCGCGCGCCAGGCGATTGCCGACATCAACGCCAAGGGCGGCATCAAGGGCGACAAGCTGGTCGGCGTGGAATACGACGACGCCTGCGACCCGAAACAGGCGGTTGCGGTCGCCAACAAGGTGATCAACGACGGCATTCGTTACGTGATTGGCCACCTGTGTTCCTCTTCCACCCAGCCGGCGTCCGATATCTATGAAGACGAAGGCGTGATCATGATTACCCCGGCGGCCACCAACGCCGATCTGACTACTCGCGGCTACAAGATGATCCTGCGCACCACCGGTCTGGATTCGGATCAGGGCCCGACCGCCGCCAAATACATCCTCAGCGACATCAAGCCGAAGCGCATCGCCGTGGTGCACGATAAGCAGCAATACGGCGAAGGCCTGGCGCGCTCGGTGCGCGACAGCCTGAAAAAACAGGGTACCGAAGTGGCGATGTTCGAAGGCATCACCGCCGGCGACAAAGACTTCTCCACCCTGGTGGCGCGCCTGAAGAAAGAGAATATCGATTTCGTGTATTTCGGCGGTTACTACCCGGAAATGGGCCAGATCCTGCGTCAGGCCAAACAGGCCGGGTTGACCACCCGCTTCATGGGGCCGGAAGGCGTGGGTAACTCCTCGCTGTCCAACATCGCCGGCGCCGCCTCGGAAGGCATGCTGGTGACGCTGCCGAAACGCTACGATCAGGTGCCCGCCAACCAGCCGATCGTCGATGCGCTGAAAGCCAAGAAGCTGGATCCGACCGGCCCGTTCGTCTGGACCACCTATGCCGCGCTGCAGTCGCTGACCACCGGGATGGAGCGCAGCGGCAGCCAGGAGCCGGCGGACATCGTCAAGGATCTGAAAACTGGCAAACCGGTGGACACCGTGATGGGGCCGCTGACCTGGGATGACAAGGGCGATCTGAAAGGCTTCGAGTTCGGCGTGTTCGAGTGGCATGCCAACGGCACGTCCACACCGATCAAATAAGCCATAATGATTAGGGTGGGGCGCAGCGTGCTGCGCCCGGCGGGTCGGCTTGCCGGCCCCGTCTCCCTTTACCCGCCGGTTCTCCGTCGGCGGGTTTCGCAGCCAAGGGTTCAGAGTATGTCAGAGCAGCTCCTCTATTTTCTGCAGCAGATGTTCAACGGCTTAACGTTGGGCAGCACCTATGCATTGATCGCCATCGGTTACACCATGGTTTACGGCATCATCGGCATGATCAACTTCGCCCACGGCGAGGTGTACATGATCGGCAGCTATGTCTCCTTTATCGTTATCGCCGCCCTGATGATGCTCGGCATCGACGTCGGCTGGTTGCTGATCGGCGCCGCGTTCCTGGTCTCGATCGTCATCGCCAGCGCCTACGGCTGGAGTATCGAGCGGGTGGCCTACAAACCGGTGCGCAACTCCAAGCGTCTGATTGCGCTGATCTCGGCCATCGGCATGTCGATATTCCTGCAAAACTACGTCAGCCTGACGCAGGGTTCGCGCGATCTGGCGCTGCCCAGCCTGGTGACCGGCCAGTGGGTGCTGGGGGAAAGCAACGGCTTCGCCGCCACCATCAGCACCATGCAGCTGACCATCTGGCTCGTGACCTTCCTGGCGATGCTGGCGCTGACGCTGTTTATCCGCTATTCACGCATGGGCCGCGCCTGCCGCGCCTGCGCGGAAGACCTGAAGATGGCCAGCCTGCTGGGCATCAACACCGACCGGGTGATCTCGCTGACTTTCGTCATCGGTGCGGTGATGGCGGCGGTGGCCGGGGTGTTGCTCGGCCAGTTCTACGGCGTCATCAACCCTTACATCGGCTTTATGGCGGGTATGAAAGCCTTTACCGCTGCGGTCCTGGGTGGCATCGGCAGCATTCCCGGCGCGATGATCGGCGGCCTGGTGCTGGGCGTGGCGGAAGCGCTGACCTCCGCTTATTTGAGCACCGAATACAAAGACGTGGTGTCGTTCGCGTTGCTGATCGTGGTGCTGCTGATCATGCCGACCGGCATTCTTGGGCGTCCGGAGGTTGAGAAAGTATGAAACTCAATCTGCTTAATGCGCTGATCGCCACGGCGGTGCTGTTCGTGATGGCGTCGTTCCTGATGGGCATGCAGCTCAGCCTGGACGGCACCAAACTGGTGGTGCACGGCGCGGCGGAAGTGCGCTGGATGTGGATCGGCATCGGCTGCGTCATCGTCTTTTTCTTCCAGCTGTTGCGCCCGCTGCTGCAGCAGGGCCTGAAAAAGGTCTCCGGCCCGGCGTTCGTGCTGCCGAGCTTCGACGGCACCACGCCGCGGCAAAAGCTGCTGGCGGCTCTGTTCATCGTCGCGGCGGTCGCCTGGCCGTTCCTGGTGTCGCGCGGCACGGTGGATATCGCCACCCTGACGCTGATCTACGTGATGCTGGGCCTCGGCCTCAACGTGGTGGTGGGCCTGTCCGGTCTGCTGGTGCTCGGCTACGGTGGTTTCTACGCCATCGGCGCCTACACTTACGCGCTGCTGAATCACTATTACGGTTTCGGTTTTTGGGAGAGCCTGCCGCTGGCGGGTATCGTCACCGCCGCCTTCGGCTTCCTGCTCGGTTTCCCGGTGCTGCGGCTGCGCGGCGACTATCTGGCGATCGTGACGCTCGGCTTCGGCGAGATCGTGCGCATCCTGTTGCTGAACAATACCGAGATCACCGGCGGGCCGAACGGCATCAGCCAGATCCCGAAACCGACCTTTTTCGGCCTGGAATTTAACCGCAGCGTGCGCGACGGCGGTTGGGATACCTTCCATAACTTCTTCGGCCTGAAATACGATCCGAGCGATCGCATCGTGTTCCTGTACCTGGTGGCGCTGCTGCTGGTGGTGCTGACGCTGTTCGTCATCAACCGCCTGCTGCGCATGCCGCTCGGGCGCGCCTGGGAAGCGCTGCGTGAAGACGAGATCGCCTGCCGCTCGCTGGGCCTCAGCCCGACGCGCATCAAGCTGACCGCCTTTACCATCAGCGCCGCCTTCGCCGGGTTTGCCGGCACGCTGTTCGCCGCGCGCCAGGGTTTCGTCAGCCCGGAATCCTTCACCTTCGTCGAGTCGGCCTTCGTATTGGCGATCGTGGTGTTGGGGGGCATGGGCTCGCAGTTCGCGGTCATTCTGGCGGCGATCCTGCTGGTGGTGTCGCGCGAGCTGATGCGCGATCTGAATGAATACAGCATGTTGCTGCTGGGTGCGCTAATGGTGCTGATGATGATTTGGCGGCCGCAGGGGCTGTTGCCGATGAAACGGCCGCAGCTGAAGCTGCAGGCGGCGGACATTCACGCGGGCAAGGGGGAACAGGCATGAGCGTTCAACCTTTACTTCAGGTGGAAGGCCTGTCGATGCGTTTCGGCGGGCTGCTGGCGGTCAACAATGTGGCGTTGACGCTCAATGAAGGCGAAATCGTGTCGCTGATCGGCCCCAACGGCGCCGGTAAAACCACGGTATTCAACTGCCTGACCGGTTTTTACCGCCCGAGCGGCGGCACCATCAAATTGCGCGATCGCCATCTGGAAGGGCTGGCGGGGCAGGCCATTGCCCGTATGGGCGTGGTACGTACCTTCCAGCATGTGCGGCTGTTCCGTGAAATGACGGTGATTGAGAACCTGCTGGTGGCGCAGCATCAGCACCTGAAAAGCGGCGTGTTCGCCGGGTTGCTGAAAACCCCGGCCTTCCGCCGCGCCGAAGCCGAAGCGCTGGCGCGCGCGGCGGAGTGGCTGGAGCGCGTCGGCCTGCTATCGATGGCCAACCGTTCGGCGGGCAACCTGGCCTACGGGCAGCAGCGTCGGCTGGAGATCGCCCGCTGCATGGTGACCCGGCCGGAGCTGCTGATGCTGGACGAACCGGCCGCCGGCCTCAACCCGAAAGAGACCGACGAGCTGGATCATCTGATCGTCGAGCTGCGCGATCGGCATAAGGTCTCGGTGCTGCTGATCGAGCACGACATGAAGCTGGTGATGGGCATTTCCGATCGCATTTACGTGGTGAATCAGGGCACGCCGCTGGCGCAGGGCACACCGGCGGAGATCCGCAACAACCCGGACGTGATCCGGGCTTATTTGGGCGAATAATAATATGTTGTCATTCAATCAGGTATCCGCCCATTACGGCAAAATTCAGGCGCTGCATCAGGTCAGTCTCACGATAAGTCAGGGCGAAATCGTGACGTTAATCGGCGCCAACGGCGCCGGTAAAACCACGCTGCTCGGCACCCTGTGCGGCGAACCGCGCGCCAGCGAAGGCAGCATCGTCTTTCAGGGCCAGGACATCACCCAGTGGCAAACCTCGCGCATCATGCGTGAAGCGGTGGCGATCGTACCGGAAGGGCGGCGCGTCTTCTCGCGCATGACGGTGGAAGAAAACCTGGCGATGGGTGGCTTCTTCGCCGATCGTCACCAGTATCAACAGCGCATCGAACGGGTGTTCACGCTGTTCCCGCGCCTGCTGGAGCGCCGAAGCCAGCGTGCCGGCACCATGTCCGGCGGCGAACAGCAAATGCTGGCCATCGGCCGCGCGCTGATGAGCCAGCCGAAGCTGCTGCTGCTCGACGAACCTTCGCTTGGGCTGGCGCCCATCATCATCCAGCAGATCTTCGACATCATTCAGCAGCTGCGGGAAGAGGGCATGACTATCTTCCTGGTGGAGCAAAACGCCAATCAGGCGCTGAAATTGGCGGACCGCGGTTATGTGCTGGAAAACGGCCGCGTGGTGTTGGAAGATACGGGGGCTGCATTGTTAGCCAACGAAGCAGTGAGGTCGGCGTATCTGGGCGGTTAATCCGCCCCCCTACGAATTAAAATAATCAGGTACGAGAAGAAGAAATGAAGACAGAAGGGTTACTCGCGCAGCGCATCGTTAACGTAAAAAGTTCGGCCATCCGTGAATTGCTTAAGCACAGCAAGATGGAACACGTCATTTCGCTGGCGGGCGGCATCCCCTCTGATGCGCTGTTCGATTTTGAAGGATTGAGCATTGCCACCCAGCAGGCGATCACCGAACAGCCGAAAAGCGCGTTCCAGTATGGCCTGACCGAGGGCAGCCCGCTGCTGCGTGAGCGCATTTGCGCGCTGTGCGCCGAGCGCGGCGTCACCGCGCGCGCGGAAGAGGTGATGGTCACCGCCGGTTCTCAGCAGGCACTGGATTTGGTGATGCGCGCCATCGTCAACCCGGGCGACGTGTTCGTGGTGGAGCGCCCGACCTACCTGGCGGCGCTGCAAACGCTGGAACTGGCGGAAGCCAACATCATGTCGGTCTCGTCCGACAGCGACGGCATGGTGGTGGAAGAGCTGGCCGAGCTGCTGAAAACCCAGCGTATCAAGGGCGTGTACGTGGTGCCGAACTTCGGCAACCCGAGCGGCATCACCCTCAGCGCCGCGCGCCGCGAACTGCTGGTGAAGCTGGCCGCCGAACATAACTTCCTGATCATCGAAGACGATCCGTACGGCGAGCTGCGTTTCACCGAAGAGCGCCACCCGACGCTGCATCAGGTGTCGCAGCGGGTGCTGGGCAATACCGACCACATCATCTATACCTCGACCTTCTCCAAGATCCTGGCGCCGGGCCTGCGCCTGGGCTGGGCGATCTTGCCGCCGTTCCTGCTGCATAAAGTAGCGATCATCAAACAGGCGGCGGATCTGCACGCCAGCGCCCTGTCGCAGAGCATCGTCGAATGCTACCTCGGCCTGGATCGCCTGCCGGCCCAGATCGACAAGATCCGCGCCGCCTACAAACAGAAGGGCGAGATCATGGCCGGTTTGGTGGAGCAGGAGCTGGGCGACTACATCACCTTCGATAAACCGAAGGGCGGCATGTTCCTGTGGGCGCGTTTCCGCCAGCCGTTCAACGCCACCGAATGGCTGAACACCACGCTGCAGCAGGGCGTGGTGTTCGTGCCGGGGGAATACTTCTTCTCCGACAACCCGGATCGTTCGACCTTCCGCCTGTCGTTCGCCACCGCCACCGAGCAGCAGATGCAAGAAGCGGTGGCGCGCCTGCGCCGTTCGCTATAAGCCTCGCGGCGGCGGAGCCGATGCCCGCCGCCGACATCAAACCGCCATCTTCACTTCACCTTGCCGTCATGTGGCTGTCATCTAACGGTTATTTTTCTGTCATCCGCGCATGGCATGTTAGCTTCCGAACAAAAAACTGATTCTTTTCGCTCACGCGCTTTTACACCAGCTTTTTCAGGAGTTAGGCATGCTCACCTACGCTATTCGCAAAACCACGCTGTGCGTCGCATTGACCCTGGCGGTCAGCGCCCAGGCGCTGGCGGCGACAGAAATCCCGTTCTGGCATTCGATGGAAGGCGAACTGGGTAAAGAAGTGGACTCTCTGGCGGATCGCTTCAACCAGTCGCACAGCGACGTCAAGATTGTGCCGGTTTATAAAGGCAACTACGAACAGAGCCTGGCGGCGGGTATCGCCGCTTACCGCTCCGGCAAGGCGCCGGCGATCTTGCAGGTTTACGAAGTGGGCACCGCCACCATGATGGCCAGCAAAGCCATCAAGCCGGTCTACGAAGTGTTTAAAGAGGCCGGTATCAACTTCGACGAATCGGTGTTCGTGCCGACGGTGGCCGGCTATTACACCGACAACAAGAGCGGGCATCTGCTGTCGCAGCCGTTCAACAGCTCCACGCCGGTGCTGTACTACAACAAAGACGCCTTCAAAAAGGCCGGCCTGAACCCGGATCAACCGCCGAAAACCTGGCAGGAACTGGCGGCAGATACCGCCAAGCTGCGCGAAGCCGGCATGAAGTGCGGTTACGCCAGCGGCTGGCAGGGTTGGATCCAACTGGAGAACTTCAGCGCCTGGCACGGCGTGCCGTTTGCCAGTGAAAACAACGGTTTCGGCGGCACCAGTGCCAAGCTGGAGTTCAACCAACCGCTGCAGGTCAAGCATATCGCGCTGCTCGAAGCGATGAACAAGAAGGGTGATTTCACCTACTTCGGCCGCAAAGACGAATCCACCGAGAAGTTCTACAACGGCGATTGCGCCATCACCACCGCCTCTTCCGGTTCGCTGGCGGACATCAAGCACTACGCCAAATTCAACTACGGCGTCGGCATGATGCCTTACGATGCCGACGCGAAAAACGCGCCGCAGAACGCCATCATTGGCGGGGCCAGCCTGTGGGTGATGAACGGCAAAGACGCCGCCACCTACAAGGGTGTAGCCGAATTCCTGCAGTACCTGGCGCAGCCGGAAATCGCCGCCGAATGGCACCAGAAGACCGGCTATCTGCCGATCACCACCGCGGCTTACGACCTGACCAAGCAGCAGGGCTTCTATGACAAGAACCCGGGCGCCGACGTCGCCACTCGCCAGATGCTGAACAAGCCGCCGCTGCCGTTCACCAAGGGCCTGCGCCTGGGCAACATGCCGCAGATCCGCAGCGTGGTGGATGAGGAGCTGGAAGGCGTGTGGACCGGCAAGAAAACGTCTCAGCAGGCGTTGGACGCCGCCGTGCAGCGCGGTGACGTGCTTCTGCGTCGCTTCGAAGCCTCAACCAAATAACCCTGCGTCGCGGGCCCGGCGGACCGGGCTCGCGTCTTCACGCCGATCCTTCCGTGCCCGATTAATGGTTTAACTGCTATGTCATCTTCCCGTCCCGGTTTCGGCTGCAGCTGGTTGCCCTATGCATTGGTGCTGCCGCAGCTGCTGATTACCGCCGTCTTCTTTTTATGGCCCGCCGGCGAGGCGCTGTGGTATTCGGTGCAGAGTCTCGATCCGTTCGGCCTGTCCAGCCAGTTTGTCGGGCTGGATAACTTTAAGCAGCTGTTCCAGGATCCTTACTACCTCGACTCGTTCTACACCACGCTGATCTTCAGCTTCCTGGTGGCGGGCATCGGGCTGGCGGTCTCGCTGTTCTTCGCTGCGCTGGTGGACTACGTGCTGCGCGGCAGCCGCCTCTATCGCACGCTGATGATCCTGCCCTACGCGGTGGCGCCGGCGGTGGCGGCGGTGCTGTGGATCTTTCTGTTCAACCCCGGTCTGGGGTTGATCACCCACTTCCTCAATGGGCTGGGTTATAACTGGAACCATGCGCAAAACAGCGGCCAGGCGATGTTCCTGGTGGTGCTGGCCTCGGTATGGCAGCAGATAAGCTATAACTTCCTGTTTTTCCTAGCGGCGCTGCAGTCGATCCCGCGTTCGCTGGTGGAGGCGGCGGCCATCGACGGCGCCGGCCCGGTGCGGCGTTTCTTCCATCTGGTGCTGCCGCTGATCGCGCCGGTGAGCTTCTTCCTGCTGGTGGTCAATCTGGTGTACGCCTTCTTCGATACCTTCCCGGTGATCGACGCCGCCACCGGCGGCGGGCCGGTGCAGTCCACCACCACGTTGATCTACAAGATCTACCGCGAAGGCTTCGCTGGATTGGATCTCTCCAGTTCCGCCGCGCAGTCGGTGATCCTGATGCTGCTGGTGATCGGCCTGACGGTGATCCAGTTCCGCTTCGTTGAACGTAAGGTGCGCTACCAATGATTGAGAATCGACGCGGGCTGGACATCTTCAGCCATGTGATGCTGATTATCGGCGTGCTGGTGGTGCTGTTCCCGCTGTACGTGGCCTTTGTCGCCGCCACGCTGGACGACAAACAGGTGTTTCAGGTGCCGATGACGCTGGTGCCCGGCGGCCACCTGTGGGAGAACATCCGCAATATCTGGCAGGGCGGCGTGGGCAACCTCAAAGTGCCGTTCTCGTTGCTGCTGCTGAACAGCGTGATCATGGCGCTGGCGATCACCTGCGGCAAGATCGCGGTGTCGGTGTTGTCGGCTTATGCCATCGTGTACTTCCGCTTTCCGCTGCGCAGCCTGTTCTTCTGGCTGATTTTCCTCACCCTGATGCTGCCGGTGGAAGTGCGTATTTTCCCGACGGTGGAGGTGATCTCCAACCTCAACCTGCTGGACAGCTATACCGGCCTGACGCTGCCGCTGATGGCCTCGGCTACCGCCACTTTCCTGCTGCGCCAGTTCTTCATGACGCTGCCGGATGAGCTGCTGGAGGCGGCGCGCATCGACGGCGCCGGGCCGATGCGTTTCTTCTGGGACATCGTGTTGCCGCTGTCGAAAACCAATCTGGCGGCGCTGTTCGTCATCACCTTTATCTACGGCTGGAACCAATACCTGTGGCCGATCCTGATCACCAGCGACGCTTCGATGGGCACCGCGGTGGCGGGCATCAAGAGCATGATCTCCACTTCCGGCGCGCCGACCCAGTGGAACCAGGTGATGGCGGCGATGATTCTGACTTTATTGCCACCGCTGGCGGTGGTGCTTCTGATGCAGCGCTGGTTTGTGCGCGGTCTGGTTGATAGCGAGAAATAACGACGATGGCAGGATTAAAACTACAGGCGGTCACCAAGTCTTACGACGGTAAAACGCCGGTGATCAAACAGATCGATCTCGATGTGGCGGACGGTGAGTTCATCGTGATGGTCGGCCCGTCCGGCTGCGGCAAGTCCACGCTGCTGCGGATGGTGGCCGGGCTGGAACGCACCACCAGCGGCGATATTTATATCGATACCCGGCGCGTGACCGATTTGGAGCCCAAGGATCGCGGCATCGCGATGGTGTTTCAGAACTACGCGCTCTATCCGCACATGAGCGTGTACGACAACATGGCTTACGGCCTCAAGATCCGCGGTTTCGGCAAGGATCATATCCGCCAGCGGGTGGAGGAGGCGGCGCGCATTCTGGAGCTGGAGCCGCTGCTCAAGCGCAAACCGCGCGAGCTATCCGGCGGCCAGCGCCAGCGCGTGGCGATGGGGCGCGCCATCGTGCGCGAACCGGCGGTATTCCTGTTCGACGAGCCGCTGTCCAACCTGGACGCCAAACTGCGGGTGCAGATGCGCCTGGAGCTGCAACAGCTGCACCGACGCCTGAAAACCACCAGCCTGTACGTGACCCACGATCAGGTGGAGGCGATGACGCTGGCGCAGCGGGTGATCGTGATGAACAAGGGCGTGGCGGAGCAGATCGGCACCCCGAGCGAGGTATATCAGCGGCCGGCTTCGCTGTTCGTCGCCGGCTTTATCGGCTCGCCGGCGATGAACCTGCTGCCCGGCACCCTGAGCGCCGACGGCGGCCAGCTGCTGCTGGCGGACGGCATGGCGCTGCCGTTGCCGGCGGCCAAGCCGCAGTGGGCGGGGCGGCAGTTGACGCTGGGCATTCGGCCGGAGCATATTCAGCGGGTGGCGCAAGGCCAGGGCGTGCCGCTGCAGCTGCAGACGCTGGAACTGCTGGGGGCCGACAATCTGGCGCACGGCCAGTGGGGCGGCCACGGGGTGATCGCGCGGCTGTCGCATGAAACCTTGCCGGCGGCGGGCAGTACGCTATATTTGCAGCTGCCTGCTCAGGCGTTGCACTTCTTTGACACCCACAGCGGATTACGGATGGATTGATGACGAGACCCTGGCCTTACCCTCATATTGTCGCCCACCGCGGCGGCGGTTCTCTGGCGCCGGAAAACACCCTGGCGGCGATCGACGTCGGCGCGCGCCACGGCCACAAGATGATCGAGTTCGATGCCAAACTGGCGCAGGACGGACAAATTTTCCTGCTGCATGATGATACGCTGGATCGCACCAGCAACGGCTGGGGCGTGGCGGGCGAGCTGCCGTGGGATAAGCTGGTGCAGCTGGACGCCGGCAACTGGTACAGCTCGGCCTTCAAGGGCGAGCGGCTGCCGCTGCTGTCGGAGGTGGCGGAACGCTGCCGGGAACACGGTCTGATGGCCAATATCGAGATCAAACCGACCACCGGCAGCGACGACGAAACCGGCCGGGTGGTGGCGCTGGCGGCACGGCTGCTGTGGCAAGGGCAGACCGACCCGCTGCTCTCCTCCTTCTCGGTGGAAGCGCTGGCGGCGGCGCAACGCACCGTGCCGGATTTGCCGCGCGGCTTGCTGCTGGAGGACTGGGACGACAACTGGCGCGAGCTGACCGAACGTCTGGACTGCGTCTCGCTGCATATCGACCACAAGGCGCTGACTGCCGAACGGGTGACAGCGTTGAAAGACGCCGGTCTGCGCATTCTGGTGTATACCGTTAACCAGCCGGATCGCGCGCGCCTGCTGCTCGACTGGGGCGTTGACTGCATTTGCACCGACCGGATAGATTTGATTGGCCCGGAGTTCTAATCTGGCGCCGATGAATCCTGCGACGACAAGCCTTGCCGCCGCACCACCGGAAGGAATGCGATGCCTGGCTTTATCCTGTCACTGTGGCACCAGATGGTGCTGTCATTACCGCTGTTCGTCCTGATCGCGTTGGGTTATGGGCTGATTCGCTGGGGGAAATGGCCTACCAGCATCACCGATGGCCTGACGCGCTTTGTGTTTTCCCTCGCCTTGCCCGCCATGCTGTTTCGCATGATGTGCGACTTCTCGCAGCGTCCGGCGGTCGACGCTCGGCTGCTGATCGCGTTCTTCGGCAGTTGCCTGATCGTGTTCGTGCTCGGCCGTCTCGTCGCCCGGCACCTTTTCCGGCTGGATGGCGTCGCCGGGTCGGTGTTTGCGCTGGGTGGTATTTTCTCCAATAACGTGATGCTCGGTTTACCGATCGCCAGCGTGATGCTGGGGGAGGCGGCGATCCCGTCGGTGGCGCTGGTGCTGGTGTTCAACGGCCTGATCCTGTGGACGCTGGTCACGGTGTCGATCGAATGGGCGCGCAACGGCTCGCCGACGCTGGGGGGCTTTGCTAAAACCGCGCGCAGCGTGCTGACCAACCCGCTGATCGTCGGCATTTTGTCCGGCACGCTGTTTAGCCTGACCGGCCTGCCGCTGCCGGACTTCGTCGATCGGCCGGTCAGCATGCTCGGCCAGGTGGCGGCGCCGCTGTCGCTGGTGGTGCTTGGCATGGGGCTCGCCGAGTACCGCATCAGCGAAGGCTGGCAACTGAGCAGCGCCATCTGCGTGCTGAAGTTGCTGGTACAGCCGTTGGTGATTTGGCTGCTGGCCTGGATGATGGATCTGCCGCCGATGGAGACCCGCGTGGTGGTGGTGCTGGGCTCAATGGCGGTGGGGGTGAATGTCTACCTGATGTCGCGCCAGTTCAATACGCTCACCGGCCCGGCCGCCACCAGCCTGGTGATGTCCACCGTGCTGGCGGCGATCACCACGCCGCTGATCCTCACCGTTATGGGCGTGCGGGCGTAGCCGGCAGCGGGGCCTGCGGCACCGCCGGCGCGGTGCGGTTGAACGGATCGCGCGGCTGGTTGCCGTTAGGCAGCAGTTGGCCGCCGTTCGGCGTGGTTTGCAACAGCTGTTGCCGTTGATTGTCGAACTGGCGCTGCTGTTGCAGGCGGCGTTGATCCATCTGCCGGTTGTTCAACAAGCGCTGTTGCTGCGCCTGTTGGCTGTTTTGGTTGAGAAGCTGTTGCTGTGAACGCAGATCGGTTACGCCGTTGGCCGCTGCAGCCAGGCCGGGCAGCAACAGCAGAGCGAACAGGATGTGAGACGTTTTCATGATGGTTACCTCGCTTTTTTATTAAGCCTAACCCAGCGGTGAAATTTTGCTGGTAGTTTGTATTTTGTTCAAATGTAAACCGCCTTTTCGCCAACGCGGTGCCCATCTTCCGTTACAATCGCCCTTTCGGTCTTTTTAGGGTGAACCCATCGTGCTGCTTTTGGTTATAACCACCATTCTGTGGGCGTTTTCTTTCAGCCTGATCGGCGAGTATTTGGCGGGTCAGGTCGACAGCGGGTTTTCGGCGCTGGTGCGCATCGGGCTGGCGGCGCTGGTGTTCCTGCCGTTCCTGCGCTGGCGCAATATCAAGCCCAGGGTGATCCTGCTGTATATGCTGGTGGGCGCCTTCCAGCTGGGCATCATGTATCTGTTCAGCTTCCGCGCCTATCTCTACCTGACGGTACCCGAATTCCTGCTGTTCACCGTGTTGACGCCGCTGTACATCACGCTGATCTACGACTTACTGAGCGGCCGACGTTTACGCTGGGGCTATGTGTTCAGCGCGCTGCTGGCGGTGCTGGGCGCGGCGATCATTCGCTATCACCAACTGAGCGAACACTTCTGGTGGGGGCTGCTGTTGGTGCAGGCGGCGAACATCAGCTTCGCCATCGGCATGGTCGGCTATAAGCGCCTGATGGAAGTGCACCCCTTGCCGCAACACACCGCTTTTTCCTGGTTCTACCTGGGGGCGGCGGCGGTGGCGGTGGTGGCCTGGTTCCTGTGGGGCAATCCGCAGCAGTTGCCGACGACCAACCTGCAGTGGGGCGTGCTGATCTGGCTGGGCGTGGTGGCGTCGGGGCTGGGCTATTTTATGTGGAACTACGGTGCGACGCAGGTGGATGCCGGCACGCTCGGCATCATGAACAACATGCATGTGCCGGCCGGCTTGTTGGTCAACCTGGCCATCTGGCAGCAACAGCCGCACTGGCCGAGCTTTATCATCGGCGGGGCGGTGATCGTCGCTTCGCTGTGGGTGCACCGCCGCTGGGTGGCGCCGAAATAGCTCGGCTAAACGGGAGGGCGACAGTTTATACGCCGGCCGCCAACGCTTTGGCGCCGGTCGCGCCGGGGCGTGCCGCGTCGCGCACGAACGGCAGATGATCGCAGGCGTGCTGGCGGGCCGAGCGGATAAAGGCTTCGGTCACCGCCTGGCGCTGTTCGCCGTCGCGCACGGCGGCGTACAGGCGGCTCCACAGGCCGTCACCCAGGGTTTTGGTCACCACCAGCCCCTGCCGTTCGAAACTCTCCACCACCCAATGCGGCAGCGCCGCAATCCCCATCCGCGCCGAGACCATCTGGATCAGCAGCAGCGTGTTATCGACGTTCTTCAACGCCGGGTTGACGCCCGCCGGCTGCAGGAAATGCCGCCAGATATCCAGCCGCTGGCGCTGCACCGGGTAAATCAACAGCGTTTCATCGCTCAAGTCTGCCGGCTCGATGTGCGGCTTGCCGGCCAGCGGATGATCCGGCGCCAGCACCAGACGCACCTCGAAATCGAACATCGGCGAATAGTGCAGGCCGCTGCGCGGCAGAATATCCGACGTCATCACCAGATCCAGCTCGCCCTGTTGCAGGGCCGGCTGCGGATCGAAAGTCACGCCGGAGGTGAAGTCCATCACCACCTGTGGGAAACGCCGGCGGAAGTTGTCCAGCGCCGGCGTCAGCCACTGAATGCAGCTGTGGCATTCGATGGCGATGCGCAGCGTGGTCTGGTGCGGCTCGTGGCAGGCCTGCAGCGCCTGTGAGATTTGCGGCAGCACCTGTTCCGCCAGCTGCAGCAAGATCTCGCCCTGGGCGGTGAAGCGCAGCGGCTGGCTCTTGCGCACGAACAGCTTGAAGCCCAGACGTTGCTCAAGATCGCTGAACTGGTGCGACAGGGCAGACTGCGTCTGATGAAGTTGGGCCGCCGCCCCCGCCAGCGAACCGCTGCTGCGCAGGGCCTGCAGCGTCCGTAAATGTTTCAGTTCGATCATGAGAGTCCTTCACATTGACAGTGAATAAATTGCGCTTGTGGTTAATACAGTACCTGCTGATTATGGATGTGTAAACATCTGGACGGCTAAATGGGGAATAAGACGATGGCAATTTTGAATCACACACTGGGTTTTCCTCGCGTTGGGCTACGACGTGAGCTGAAAAAAGCTCAGGAAAGCTACTGGGCTGGCAACTCAACGCAGGAAGAGCTGTTGGCGGTTGGCCGCGAGCTGCGCGCTCGCCATTGGCAACAGCAACAGCAGGCCGGGGTGGATTTGGTGCCGGTCGGCGATTTCGCCTGGTACGATCATGTGTTGACCACCAGCCTGCTGCTGGGCAACGTGCCGGCGCGCCATCAGAATGCGGATGGCTCGATCGACCTGGACACGCTGTTCCGCATCGGCCGTGGCCGCGCACCGACCGGCGAGCCGGCAGCCGCGGCGGAAATGACCAAATGGTTCAACACCAACTACCACTACATGGTGCCCGAGTTCCAGCAAGGCCAGCAGTTCAAGCTGGGCTGGACCCAACTGCTGGATGAAGTGGACGAAGCGCTGGCGCTTGGTCACCGCATCAAACCGGTGCTGCTGGGCCCGGTGACCTATCTGTGGCTGGGTAAAGTGAAGGGCGAGCCGTTCGATCGCCTGTCGCTGCTGAAAGACATTCTGCCGGTTTACCAGCAGGTGCTGGCCGAGCTGGCGAAACGCGGCGTCGAGTGGGTGCAAATTGACGAGCCTGCGCTGGTGCTGGAGCTGCCGCAGGCCTGGCTGGACGCCTTTAAACCGGCTTACGACGCGCTGCAGGGGCAGGTTAAGCTGTTGTTGACCACGTATTTCGACAGCGTCGGCCACAACCTCGACACTATTCGCACGCTGCCGGTGCAAGGGCTGCACGTCGATCTGGTCGCCGGCCATGACGATATCGCCGCGCTGAGCGCCGCATTGCCGCAAGAGTGGCTACTGTCGCTGGGCGTGATCAACGGCCGCAACGTTTGGCGCGCCGATCTGAGCCGCTGGTTCGAACGGCTGCAACCGCTGGTGGGCACCCGCCCACTGTGGATCGGCACCTCCTGTTCACTGCTGCACAGCCCGATCGACCTGAGCGTGGAAAGCCGTCTGGATGAAGAAGTGAAAAGCTGGTTCGCCTTCGCGCTGCAAAAATGCGCCGAGTTGGCGCTGCTGGCTGCGGCGCTGAACGCGCCTGACGCGGCGAAACAGGCCGAACTGGACGCCTACAGCGCACCGATCCGCGCCCGCCGTCAGTCGAGCCGTGTGCATAACCCACAGGTTGAGCGCCGTTTGGCCGCTATCACCGCGCAGGACAGCGAGCGCCACAGCGCTTACGCCGAGCGCGCCAGGGCGCAGCGCGAACGTTTCAACCTGCCGGCCTGGCCGACCACCACCATCGGTTCGTTCCCGCAGACCACCGAGATCCGCGGCCTGCGTCTGGACTTCAAGCAGGGCCGTCTGGACGGCAGCAACTACCGCACCAGCATCGGTGAGCACATCAAACAGGCGATCGTTGAGCAGGAGCGCCTCGGGCTGGACGTGCTGGTGCACGGTGAAGCCGAGCGCAACGACATGGTGGAATATTTCGGCGAAAACCTCGACGGCTTCGTGTTTACCCAGAACGGCTGGGTGCAGAGCTACGGCTCCCGCTGCGTGAAGCCGCCGGTGATCATCGGTGACGTCAGCCGCCCGGAAGCCATTACCGTCGAATGGGCAAAATTCGCCCAGTCGCTGACCGACAAGCCGGTAAAAGGCATGTTGACCGGGCCGGTGACCATCCTGTGCTGGTCGTTCCCGCGTGAAGACGTGACCCGTGAAGTGATTGCCAAGCAGATTGCGCTGGCGCTGCGCGACGAGGTGGAAGATCTGGAAAAAGCCGGTATCGGCATCATTCAGATCGACGAACCTGCCCTGCGCGAGGGGCTGCCGCTGCGCCAATCCGACTGGGCCGCCTACCTGAACTGGGCGGTGGACGCCTTCAAATTGAACGCCGCCGTGGCGCAGGATGACACCCAGATCCACACCCACATGTGTTACTGCGAGTTCAACGACATCATGGACTCCATCGCCGCGCTGGACGCCGACGTGATCACCATCGAGACCTCGCGTTCCGATATGGATCTGCTGGAAGCCTTCAAAGAGTTCGAATACCCGAACGAAATCGGGCCGGGCGTCTACGATATTCACTCGCCGAACGTGCCGAGCGTGGAATGGATCGAAGCGCTGCTGCGTAAAGCGGCGCAGAACATCCCGGCGGAACGCCTGTGGGTTAACCCGGACTGCGGCCTGAAAACTCGCGGCTGGCCGGAAACCCGGCAGTCGCTGGCCAACATGGTATTGGCGGCGCAGCGTCTGCGCGAGCAGGCGTGATGGCGTGCGGCGGATGAGCTCCGCCGCTTACAGATTGACTGGTGTGATGATTGGGCGCTTCGGCGCCCTTTTTTATGCGGGGGAGGTTACTTGACGCCGTGCTGGGCGAACCACGCCAGCATGCGTTGCCAGCCGTCTTGCGCCGCTTCGGCGTTGTAGCTGGGACGATAATCGGCGTTGAACGCATGCCCAACCTCGGGGTACACCACGATTTCGGCCTCGGCGTTGGCGGCGCGTATCGCCTGGCGCATGGTTTCCACCGTCTCCAGCGGAATGCCGCTGTCCTGCCCGCCATACAGCCCCAGTACCGGCGCCGACAGGTGGGTGGCGACATCGACCGGATGCTTCGGTGAATTCAGCGTTTTCTCGCCGACCAGTTTGCCGTACCAGGCGACCGCGGCCTTCAACTGCGGGTTGTGCGCCGCGTACAGCCAGGTAATGCGGCCGCCCCAGCAGAAGCCGGTGATCGCCAGCTTGCCGGCGTCGCCGCCGTGGCGGATAGCCCAGTGCGCGGCGTGATCCAGATCCGACAGCACCTGACGATCCGGCACCCTGGTCACCAACTGCTGGAACAGCTCGCCGATATCGCTGTAGTCGTTGGCATCGCCCTGGCGGAAATAGAGCTCGGGCGCGATCGCCAGATAGCCCTGCTTGGCCAGGCGACGGCACAGATCCTGAATGTGCTCATGGACGCCGAAGATTTCCTGCACCACCAGCACGATGGGAAAGGGGCCGTTATGGTCGGCGGGTTTGGCGACGTAGGCCGGCAGCGCGTCGCCCTGAGAAGGGATGGTCGTTTGCCCGGCATGAATGCCCTGTTCGTCGGTGATAATCGCGGAGGCGGCCAACGGCGCGGCGGCCGGGGCGAATCCCCCCTGAGCCTGTTCTAATGTCATCACATGTTCGGTTTTCATTGCGGTCTCCGTGCAATAGAAAAAAGCGCTGAGATTAACTATAGGAAAGATTACCCATTATTGGCGCTGCGTGGCGCACTTTCGGACAAGTCGATAAAAAACGGCTAATTATCTGGCTTTGCGGCATTTTTAAGCGCTTTTTATCATGTTATTACGCGTTTTGGCCCGCGTAAGTGCCATAAGGTGCGTTAGAGGGCTTTTTTGCCCCTAAGCAACCGATAAGATGGAGTTATTTCGGATTGATGAGCTAAATAGTTTCAGCCGGCAACCAACGTGCAGGGAGCTGCAAGGTTTGTCGGCTAGACTGAGGTTTAGCGGTGCATTCTGGATGCCTTATAGTGATAGTGCTTTTTTGTGATAAAAATCACAAAAAATATGTAGCATGTAATTTGTTTCTCTTTTCATAGTGACTGTCGTCACGAAATTAAGCGGCGATTTTCAGTAGAGTGCTTTTTTGTTCCTCCCAATAAACATGATCCATGAGGAGTCTCGTATGTCTCAGTCTGACGTTTTTCATCTCGGCCTCACCAAGAACGATTTACAAGGGGCCCAGCTTGCCATCGTGCCGGGCGATCCGCAGCGCGTAGAGAAGATTGCCAAGCTGATGGAAAATCCGGTGCATCTGGCCTCCCATCGTGAATTCACCACCTGGCGCGCAGAGCTGGACGGCAAGGCGGTGATCGTCTGCTCCACCGGTATTGGCGGCCCGTCTACCTCTATTGCGGTGGAAGAGCTGGCGCAGCTGGGTATTCGCACTTTCCTGCGCATCGGCACCACCGGCGCCATTCAGGCCAATATCAACGTCGGTGACGTGCTGGTGACTACGGCGGCGGTACGCCTCGACGGCGCCAGCCTGCACTTTGCGCCGATGGAGTTCCCGGCGGTTGCGGACTTCGCCTGCACCACCGCGCTGGTGGAAGCGGCCAAAGCCAGCGGCGCGACCACCCACATTGGCGTAACCGCCTCTTCCGATACCTTCTACCCGGGCCAGGAACGTTACGACACCTACTCCGGCCGCGTGGTTAGCCGTTTTAAAGGCTCGATGGAAGAGTGGCAGGCGATGGGCGTGATGAACTATGAAATGGAGTCCGCCACGCTGCTGACCATGTGCGCCAGCCAGGGCCTGCGTGCCGGCATGGTGGCTGGGGTGATCGTTAACCGCACCCAGCAAGAGATCCCGAACGCCGAGACCATGAAAAACACCGAAAGCAAAGCGGTGCAGATCGTGGTGGACGCCGCTCGCCGCCTGCTGTAATCGCCTCCCCTGAACGGGCCGCCGCCGCGGCCCGTTTTTCCATTCGCGACTAATCTGTTACGGTGATACTCCTCAGCGCTGCGCCGATGGCCGCCGCGCGTTGTCATAACAAAAACAACGAGGACGTTTATGACCGCCCAGATCCTGCTTCATCCTTCGCTTGCGCCGCTCGACGGCGGCATTAATTTCCGTGACTTCGGCGGCAACGGCGTGGCCGACGGGCGCCGCATCAAGCGCGGCCTGCTGTTTCGTTCCGGTTCCCTCGAGCGGCTGACGGAAAACGACTGCGCCTTTCTCGCCGGCGTGCCGGTGCGTTCGGTGCTGGACTACCGCGATGCCGACGAAGTGCAGGCCAAACCGGATATTCTGTGGAATGGCGCCGACTATCATCACGTGCCGGCCAACCCGCTGAGCAGCGAAGTCAACGCCAACCTGGAGAAGCTCACCAACGAAACGCTGGCCGCTTTCGACGCCCGCGCGTTCATGCTGGAACTGTATCGCCGCCTGCCGTTCGGCAATGTGGCCTATCAGCGGTTGGCGCAGCTGCTGAGCAACCCCGGCGGCGGCGCAATCGTGCAGCACTGCGCAGTCGGCAAGGATCGCACCGGGGTCGGTTCGGCGCTGGTGCTGTTCGCGCTGGGGGCCGACGAAGCGACGGTGCTGGAAGACTATCTGCTGACTGAAACCACGCTGGCCACTTTCCGCGAGCAGATGCTGGATCAGCTCTCTATCAAGCTGAATGCGGCGGCGCTGGAGCAATTCGCCTACGTGCTCAGCGCGCGCGAGGAGTTCCTGATGACGGCGCTGGGCTGCATCCGTCAGCAATACGGCTCCACCGACCGCTGGCTGGAAGCGGAATACGGTCTGGGCGCGGCCCAGCGCGAAGCGCTGCAGGCGTTCTACCTCGAGTAAATCGCCGCGTGTTTAACCGGGGTTTAACTCGCCCCGGCTTATCCTAGGCGGCGAACCATCGCGTATCAGGAGCCCCGTATTGAGCCTCAATGACGTTATCAACTGGGTCAGCGACGTCGTGCGTCAGCACGAAGGCTGGGCCATTCCCATCATCTTCTTCCTGGCGTTCGGCGAGTCGATGGCGTTTTTGTCGCTGCTGCTGCCGGCCACGGTGATCCTGCTGGCGCTGGGCGCGCTGATCGGCGAAAGCGGCATCGCCTTTTGGCCGATTTGGGCCGCCGCCGCCGCCGGGGCGTTTTTCGGCGACTGGCTCTCTTACTGGATCGGCTATCACTATCAGGATCGCGTGGCCCATATGTGGCCGCTGTCGCGCAATCCGCAGCTGCTGGCGCGCGGCCACGCCTTCTTTGAACGCTGGGGCGTGCTGGGCATTTTCATCGGCCGCTTCTTCGGTCCGCTGCGCGCCGTGGTGCCGTTGGTGGGCGGTATTTGCGGCATGCCGCAGCGCTATTTCCAACTGGCCAACGTCACGTCGGCGATGATCTGGGCGTTCGGCATTCTGGCGCCGGGGGCGTTCGGCATCAAGTGGCTCAGCCAGTGGCTGGGTTGATTTCTCGCTAAATTGCGCAGCGCCGCGCAATATTGTGCGCGGCCGGCAAAATCAGGCTGGACATCCATACAGCCTCCCCTTAACGTGACGGGCAATGGGCGTGCAAAACGCCGCAACGGCAAGGTGCAACAGGAGGCAGGGTGGATACCAGTCTGATTTATGGGATTGGCGGCGTAGCGATCGGCATGCTGTTGGGGTGGCTGATCGCCAGTCTGCGGGTGCAGCAGACGCATGCGCAACATGAAACCGAGCTGCGGTTGCTGGAGCAAGCGTTGCAGCAGGCGCAGCAGGAAACGGCGGCGCGGCAGGAAACGCTGCAGCGCCACGAGCAGCAGTTGCGCCAGAGCGAGCTGGAGCTGCGCAATCTGCACAGCCAACTGGCGGCCGGACATGAGAAGCTGCAACAGCTCAACCATTGGCGCAACGAATGCGAACTGCTCAATCAGGAGCTGCGCGCCCAGCGCGAGGTTAACAGCGCGCAGGAAGCCGAACTGCGCGAAGTCACCATCCGTCTGGAAGAGACGCGTATGGCAGCGGAGGAGAAGCAGCGCCTGCTTATCAACAGCGAACAGCGGCTCACCACCCAGTTTGAAAATCTCGCCAACCGCATTTTTGAACACAGCGGCCGCAAGGTTGACGAGCAAAATAAGCAAAGTTTGGATCGTTTACTGTTGCCGCTGCGCGAACAGCTGGACGGTTTCCGCCGTCAGGTGCAGGACAGCTTTGGCCAGGAAGCGCGGGAGCGCCATACGCTGACGCACGAGATACGCAATCTGCAGCAGTTGAACGCGCAGATGGCGCGCGAGGCGATCAACCTCACCAAAGCGCTGAAAGGCGACAACAAAACGCAGGGCAACTGGGGCGAGGTGGTGCTGAGCCGAGTGCTGGAGGCTTCCGGCCTGCGCGAAGGGCATGAGTATGAAACGCAGGTCAACGTGCGGGTGGATCATCAGAGCCGCATGCAGCCCGATGTGATCGTGCGCCTGCCGCAGGGCAAGGATGTGGTGATTGACGCCAAGATGTCGCTGATCGCCTACGAGCGCTATTTCAACGGCGAGGATGAGGCGGAGCGCGAAGCGGCGCTGAGCGAACATATCGCCTCGCTGCGCGGCCACATCCGCATGCTGGGCCGCAAGGACTATCAGCAGCTGCCGGGGCTGCGTTCGCTGGATTATGTGCTGATGTTCATTCCGGTCGAGCCCGCCTTCCTGCTGGCTATCGATCGCGAGCCGGAGCTGATCAGCGAAGCGCTTAAGCACAACATTATGCTGGTCAGCCCGACCACGTTGCTGGTGGCGCTGCGTACCATCACCAACCTGTGGCGCTATGAGCATCAGAGCCAGAACGCCCAGCGCATCGCCGATCGCGCGGCGAAACTGTATGACAAGATGCGGCTGTTCGTGGACGATATGTCCGCGCTGGGGCAGAGCCTGGACAAGGCGCAGGGCAGTTATCGTCAGGCGATGAACAAACTGAGCGAAGGCCGTGGTAATCTTATCGGCCAAATTGAAGGTTTCCGCGCGTTGGGGGTTGAGGTCAAACGGCCGATAAACCCGCTGCTGGCGCAGCAAGCCGGCGCGCAACACGATGAAGCGGAAGAGGCGAACGACGATGATGTTGCCGCGCTGCCGCAGACGAACGACGATGACGATACCGCCGGGGAATCGGGCTTCGTTTCGCACGGCTGAGGCCGTGGCGAGGTGGGGTATTCACCGGGCTTCTGGTACACTCATCCACACAAAATTGACTGAATAGCAGGCAGGACAATGGCAGATCAATCGCAGGAAACCACCGATTTCGGTTTTCGCACCGTCGCTAGAGACGAAAAACAGGCCATGGTGGCGGACGTTTTCCATTCGGTAGCGGCAAAGTATGACGTGATGAACGACCTGATGTCGTTCGGTATTCACCGTATCTGGAAGCGTTTCACCATTGACTGCAGCGGCGTGCGCCGCGGGCAGCGCGTGCTGGATCTGGCCGGTGGTACCGGCGACCTGGCCGCCAAGTTCTCCCGCATGGTTGGCGAGCAGGGGCAGGTGGTGCTGGCGGACATCAACGATTCGATGCTCAAGATGGGGCGCGAGAAGCTGCGCGATCGCGGCATCGTCGGCAACATCAATTACGTGCAGGCCAACGCCGAAGCGCTGCCGTTCCCGGACAATTACTTCGATTGCATCACCATCTCCTTTGGCCTGCGTAACGTCACCGACAAAGACAAAGCGCTGCGCTCGATGTTCCGCGTGCTGAAGCCGGGCGGCCGTCTGCTGGTGCTGGAATTCTCCAAGCCGCTGCTGGCGCCGCTGAGCAAAGCCTATGACGCCTACTCTTTCCACGTGCTGCCGAAGATCGGCGAGCTGGTGGTGAAAGATCCGGACAGCTACCGCTACCTGGCGGAATCGATCCGCATGCACCCCGATCAGGAAACCCTGAAGGGCATGATGGGCAACGCCGGTTTTGAAAACGTCACCTATTTCAACCTGACCGGTGGGATTGTCGCCCTGCATCGCGGCTTCAAGTTCTGAGAGGGAGATGCCGATGCTGTTTACCCCTCTGCTGACCGGTGCGCTGGAAACCTCGCTGAATAACCTGCTGTTTCGCGATCGCAGCATGAAAGCCGCCCGCCAACGCCTGGCGGGCAAGGTGCTGCGCATCGAACTGGAAGAGTTGGCTTCGCCGCTGGTGCTGGTGTTCAGCGAACTGCGCGTGGATGTGCTGGGGCAGTCTGAAGACAGCGCCGATTGCACCGTGCGTAGCCGCATTCCCTCCTTGCTGAAGCTGCGCGATCGCCAGCAGTTGCCGGTGCTGATGCGCAGCGGCGAATTGACGGTGGAAGGCGATATTCAGGTGGTGCAACAGCTGGTTGGCCTGCTCGATCTGGCGGAGTGGGATCCGGCGGAGTGGCTGGCGCCCTACATCGGCGATATCGCCGCCCAAGGCATTACACAGGCGCTGGGAAAAGGCGCCTCGCTGCTGAAAGCCGGCTTTATGCGCCGGCAGCAGGGGATGGCGGAGGCGTTGACAGAAGAGTGGCGCCTGGCGCCGGGGCCGCTGGAAGTGGTGTGGTTCAACGAAGAAGTTGACGCACTCGCCCGCAGCGCGGAAGCGCTGTCTGCCCGCATGGACAAGTTGGAGGGCAAGCGATGACCCCAGGCGAACTGCGCCGTTTGTATTTTATCGTCCGCGTTTTTCTCAGCTATGGGCTGGATGAGCTGATCCCTAAAATGCGTTTGACGCTGCCGCTGCGCTTTGGCCGCCGGCTGCTGTTCTGGATGCCGAATCGGCACAAGGACAAGCCGCTGGGTGAACGTCTGCGGCTGGCGCTGCAGGAACTGGGACCGGTCTGGATCAAGTTCGGCCAAATGATGTCGACCCGCCGCGATCTGTTTCCGCCGCACATTGCCGATCAGCTGACGCTGCTGCAGGATCGGGTGGCGCCTTTCGATGGCGCGTTGGCGCGTAAGCATATCGAGCTGGCGATGGGCGGCCCGCTGGAGACCTGGTTCGATGACTTCGATCAGCAGCCGCTGGCCTCTGCCTCGATCGCGCAGGTGCATACCGCGCGGTTGAAAACCACCGGCCAGGAAGTGGTGCTGAAGGTGATCCGGCCGGATATCGGGCCGATTATCAAGGCCGACGTGCGTCTGATGTACCGGCTGGCAGGCTGGGTGCCGAAGCTGTTGCCGGACGGCCGCCGTCTGCGCCCGCGCGAAGTGGTACGCGAGTACGAGAAAACTCTGCTGGACGAATTGAACCTGTTGCGCGAAGCGGCTAACGCCATTCAGCTGCGCCGCAATTTCGACGGCAGCCCAATGCTGTACGTACCGGAAGTTTATTCCGACTACTGCCGCGAAAGCGTATTGGTGATGGAGCGTATTTACGGCATTCCGGTCTCGGACATCGCCACGCTGGAACAGCAGGGCACCAACATGAAACTGTTGGCGGAACGCGGCGTCCAGGTGTTCTTTACCCAGGTCTTCCGCGACAGCTTCTTCCATGCGGACATGCATCCCGGTAATATTTTCGTCAGCTACGAACATCCGGAAGATCCCTGCTACATCGGCATCGACTGCGGTATCGTCGGTTCGCTGAACAAGGATGACAAACGTTACCTGGCGGAAAACTTCATCGCCTTCTTCAACCGCGATTACCGCAAGGTGGCGGAACTGCACGTCGATTCCGGGTGGGTGCCGCGCGACACCAATGTGGAAGACTTCGAATTCGCCATCCGCACGGTGTGCGAGCCGATTTTCGAGAAGCCGCTGGCGGAAATTTCCTTCGGCAACGTGCTGCTGAACCTGTTCAACACCGCGCGACGCTTCAATATGGAAGTGCAGCCGCAGCTGGTGTTATTGCAGAAGACCTTGCTGTATGTTGAAGGACTGGGGCGTCAGCTCTATCCGCAGCTGGATCTGTGGACCACCGCCAAGCCGTTCCTCGAGAGCTGGCTGCGCGATCAGGTCGGCATTCCCGCCGTGGTGCGTGCGCTGAAAGAGAAAGCGCCGTTCTGGGCGGAGAAGCTGCCGGAACTGCCCGAGCTGTTTTACGACAGCTTGCAGCAGCATAAACTGTTGCAACAAAGCGTTGATAAGCTGACCAACCAGATGCAGGCTCAGCGGGTTCGTCAGGGGCAGTCACGTTATTTGTTCGGCGTTGGCGCTACACTGTTGGTAAGCGGCACGCTGTTGCTGCTGGGGCAAATCGAGGTGTTTCCCGCCTGGATGATGGCCGCCGGCATCGTATGCTGGGTGATTGGCTGGAAGCGAACCACCTGATTTAATTCGTTACTCTGGTAAAGTCGGCTCTATAATGCGGGCTGGCTTTAAAAGACCCTTTAAAATTAGAGGTAATTAAAATGGGCGGTATTAGTATTACGCAATTGTTGATCATCGCAGTGATCGTGGTGCTGTTGTTCGGTACCAAAAAACTGCGCACGCTGGGCTCCGATCTCGGCGCCTCGATCAAGGGCTTCAAGAAGGCGATCGGCGACGATACGCCGTCGACCCCCAACACGGCTGAGAAAAGCAGCCTGGATGACGCTGACTTCTCGGCCAAGCCTATTACCGATAAGCAGCCGGAAGTGAAACCGGAAGAGTCGAAGAACAAAGAGCAGGTATAAACCGTGTTTGACATTGGGTTTAGTGAGCTGCTGCTGGTGCTGGTGATCGGCCTGGTTGTTCTGGGGCCGGAACGCTTGCCGGTCGCGGTCAGAACGGTATCGGGCTGGATCCGCGCGCTGCGCTCGCTGGCGGCCTCGGTGCAGCACGAACTGTCTCAGGAGCTGAAGCTGCAGGAGCTGCAGGACAGCCTGAAAAAAGCGGAACAGGCCGGCCTGCAGAACCTGACGCCGGAACTGAAGGCGTCGATGGATGAGCTGAAAGACGCGGCGGAATCATTGAAACGCACCTACCAGGGCGAGAAAGAAGAGCTGGCGAACACCATTCATAACCCGCAGATCACCGATCCGGAAGCCTTGCACGACGGCGTGACGCCGGCGGAAGCGGCAACCCGCGCCAGTGCACCCGCCGCCGCGCCAAAACCGGCAGCGGAACCTGAAGCCGTCGCGCCCGTGTCACCGGCACCGCCGGTGGCGGCGCAACCGGCTAAAGCGCCGGCGGAAACCGCGCCGGCACCTGTCGAACCTGTTGCGGATAAAACCCCAGCGTCTCACCAACCTAGTGGCGATCGTTAATACATGGCTGTTGAAGATACCCAACCCCTTATCAGTCATCTGATAGAGCTGCGCAAGCGGCTGCTTAACTCGATTATTTGCGTGCTGGCGGTGTTCGTGGTGCTGGTGTTTTTCGCCAACGACATCTACCAGTTGGTCTCTGCGCCGCTGCTCAAGCAGCTGCCGGCCGGGGCGAGCATGATCGCTACCGACGTGGCGTCACCGTTCTTTACGCCGATCAAATTGACCATGATCGTCTCGGTGTTCGTCTCCGCGCCGATGATTTTGTATCAGGTGTGGGCATTCATCGCGCCGGCGCTGTACAAGCATGAACGCCGCCTGATGATGCCGCTGCTGGTGTCCAGCAGCCTGCTGTTCTACCTCGGCATGGCTTTCGCCTACTTCATCGTGTTTCCGCTGGCCTTCGGCTTCTTTGCCAAGACCGCGCCGATGGGGGTGACCATTGCCACCGACATCAAAAACTACCTCGATTTCGTCATGGCGCTGTTTATGGCGTTCGGCGTCGCCTTCGAAGTGCCGGTCGCCATCATTCTGCTGTGCTGGAGTGGCGTCACCTCGCCGGAAGATCTGAAGAAGAAACGGCCGTATGTGTTGGTTGGCGCGTTTGTGGTCGGCATGCTGTTGACGCCGCCGGACGTGTTCTCGCAAACCCTGTTGGCAATACCGATGTATCTGCTGTTTGAAGTGGGGGTGTTCTTCGCTCGCTTCTATACCGGCAAACGTCGTCCGCAGGCGGAAGAAGAAGACGAGGGTGACGAACCGCCAGCCCCCTGATCCACATTGATTGCGAAGCCGCCCATTGGGCGGCTTTTGCTTTGGAAAAAATCATGTTTGATATAGGTGTTAATCTGACCAGCAGCCAATTCGCCAAAGACCGCCAGGCGGTAGTGGAGCGCGCTCGCGCGGCGGGCGTTACCGGGATATTGATTACCGGCACCGATCTGGCAGAGAGCCGCGAAGCGGCGGAATTGGCGCAGCAACATGCGGGCTACTGTTGGTCTACCGCCGGTGTGCATCCGCATTACGCCAGCGGTTGGGATGAACAGACCGCCGAGCAGATTTATGCGTTAGCCGCACGCCCTGAAGTGGCGGCGATCGGCGAATGCGGCCTGGATTTCAATCGCAACTTCTCGACGCCCGTACAGCAGGAAGCGGCGTTCACCGCGCAGCTGGCGCTGGCGGCGGAGTTGGCGCTGCCGGTGTTTCTTCATTGCCGCGACGCACACGCACGTTTTGCCGAGCTACTGACGCCGTGGTTGGATAAACTGCCCGCGGCCGTGGTGCACTGCTTCACCGGCACCGCCGAAGAATTAACAAGCTGCCTGTCGCTGGGTCTGTCGATCGGGATTACCGGTTGGGTCTGCGACGAGCGGCGCGGCCTGGAATTGCGCGCCCTGTTGCCGCAGATCCCGGCCGAGCGTCTGCTGCTGGAAACGGACGCCCCTTATCTGTTGCCCCGGGATTTACAGCCTAAACCCGCATCTCGCCGCAACGAACCCTGTTTCCTGCCCCATATCGTGCATCAGGTCGCCGTCTGGCGACAGGAAGAGCCGCAATGGCTGGGGCAAAAAACCGATGAGAACGCCCGCCGGCTATTCCGGCTGGTTTGAGCTAGGAGAAAACTATGAGCTATGCATTTCCGGGCACCTTCCCTGGTCGCCGTATGCGCCGCGTGCGCCGTCACGACTTCAGCCGCCGCCTGGTGGCCGAGAATCAACTGACGGTCAACGACCTGATTTATCCGGTGTTTGTCATGGAAGGCAGCAACCGCCAGGAAGAAGTGGCCTCGATGCCGGGCGTATCGCGCATGACGATCGATCTGCTGGTGAAGGAAGCGGAAACCATCGCCAAACTTGGCGTGCCGGTGATTTCCCTGTTCCCGGTAATTGAACCGAGCCTGAAATCGCTGCATGCGGAAGAAGCCTATAACCCGGAAGGGTTGGTACAGCGCACGGTGCGCGCGCTGAAAGACGCGGTGCCTGAGCTGGGCATTCTGACCGACGTGGCGCTCGATCCCTACACCACGCATGGGCAGGACGGGGTGATCGATGAGCAGGGTTATGTGATTAACGACGTGACCAAAGACATTCTGGTGCGTCAGGCGCTGTCCCATGCCGAAGCGGGCGCGGAAATCGTGGCGCCGAGCGACATGATGGACGGCCGCATCGGGGCGATCCGCGATCGTCTGGAATTGCAGGGCCTGGTGAATACCCAAATCATGGCCTACTCCGCCAAGTATGCTTCCTGCTACTACGGCCCGTTCCGCGATGCGTTGGGCTCCAGCGGCAACCTGAAGGGCGGCAACAAGAAGACCTATCAGATGGATCCGGCCAACAGCGACGAAGCGCTGCAGGAGATTGCGCAGGATCTGCAGGAAGGTGCGGACATGGTGATGGTGAAACCGGGCATGCCGTACCTCGACGTCGTGCGCCGCGTGAAGGATACCTTCGGTGTGCCAACCTTCGCTTATCAGGTGTCCGGCGAGTACGCCATGCATATGGCGGCGATTCAGAACGGCTGGCTGCAGGAGCAACCTGCGGTGATGGAATCGTTGATGTGCTTCAAACGCGCCGGCGCCGACGGCGTGCTGACCTACTTCGCCAAGCGTGTCGCCCAGTGGCTGCACGACGATGCGATGCGTCGCTAAGCGCAAAATGAGCCAACAAAAAGGCGCCTGAGGGCGCCTTTTGCATTACATCTTCTGGAACTGTCGGTTGTCGATGCTTTGACTGACCTGCTTGTTGATCAGGTTCAGCAACAACATGGAACGCGCCTCGCCGTCCGGTTCGGTGTAGATCGCCTGCAGCCCTTCGAACACGCCGTCGACGATCAGAACGGTATCCCCTGGCTGTGGGGTTTCCGGATCGACATAGGTTTCGCTGGCGTGCGTGCGCAGCTCATCGATCACCTTGCTCGGGATGACGCTCGGCAACGCGCCGAAACGCACGAAGTGGCTGACGCCACGGGTGGCGCTGATGGTGGTGGTGTGAATGCGCTCCGGATCGAACTCCACAAACAGATAGTTGGGAAACAGGGGTTCGCTGACCGCGATACGCTTACCACGCACGATCTTTTCCAGCGTGATGATCGGGCTGAGGCAGTTTACCTGCTGCCGCTCCAGATGTTCCTGCGCCCGCAACAATTGACCGCGTTTGCAATAAAGTAGATACCAGGATTCCATAATTTCACATGCCTTTCTGCCAGCCGGTAAGCATATCAAAAGCTATTCCGGATACATAGTGATGCAAGTTTCAGTGTGTAACATCACCTATCTCTATGAATCTGCGGCTATTAGCGAGGGGTCACACACTTATCGATACGGTGCTGGTATAACAGAGGGCTAAAAATTTGTTACCGTCACAGTATGGCAGGCGCTGCGCCGCCGGCTGTGACGCTATTCATCGTTTTGACCGAGAGGGAAAGAAATGGAGCTGTTTCTGTTGAGCAACGGCAAGCTGTCTGGCGAAGCCGAGCTGCTGGGGTACGCCAAAAGCCAACTGCTGGCGATGATTGCGCGTCGCGGCATCAAATCCGCCGTCTTTATCCCTTACGCCCTGATCCGTTACGACTACGACCAGCGTGCGCAGGAACTGGCGCAAACGCTGGGCATTGAAGTCACCAGCATCCACCACGCGGCTTCACCGGCGGCGGCGATCGCGCAGGCGGAGTGCATTTTGGTCAGCGGCGGCAATACCTGGTTGCTGAACCAAATGCTGCACGAACAAGGCCTGATCGTGCCCATCCAGCGCGCGGTGCGCGAGCGTGAAGTGCCTTACGTCGGCTGGAGCGCCGGTTGCAACGTGGCCACGCCGAGCATTCGCACCACCAATGACATGCCGGTGCGCTGCAGCGTGGTGCTGCCGGCGCTGGGGCTGTTCCCGGTGCAGATCAACCCGCACTACATCGACGCACATATCAGCGGCCACATGGGCGAAACCCGTGACGAGCGCCTGGCGGAGTTCTGCGCGGTCAATCCAAGCGAGTCGGTGGTGGCGCTGCGTGAAGGTAGCCTGCTGCACGTTGAAGGCAATGCGCTGCGTTACTTCAGCGCTAACGGGCAGGGCTTCAAGGTGTTCCGCCACGGTGAGGAGACGCGTGAATATCAGGATACGCGCGCGCTGGCTGCGCTGGTGCCGTTCAACTGCGGCTGAGGGCCGCCCGGCGGCGGGCGGCGTTAACAAAATTGCAGCAACAACTGTGAAGAGGGCTTATAATGCCCTCCCCACTGGCCGTTATAATGATCAGCATGAAATACCGTGACTTACGCGATTTCCTCTCGTTGCTGGAGAAGAGAGGGGAACTAAAACGCATCAGCCAGCCGATCGATCCTTACCTGGAAATGACGGAGATTGCCGATCGCACCCTGCGAGCGGGCGGTCCGGCACTGCTGTTTGAAAACCCGAAAGGGTATGACATGCCGGTGCTCTGTAACCTGTTCGGCACCGCCAATCGCGTGGCGATGGGCATGGGGCAGGAAGACATCAGCGCGCTGCGCGAAGTCGGCAAACTGCTGGCGTTCCTCAAAGAACCGGAGCCGCCGAAAGGCTTCCGCGATCTGTTCGACAAAATGCCAAAGTTCAAGCAGGTGCTGAACATGCCGACCAAGGTGCTGGGATCCGCGCCTTGTCAGGAGCAGGTATGGCAGGGTGACGATGTCGACCTCAGCCGTATTCCGGTTATGCACTGCTGGCCGGAAGACGCTGCGCCGCTGATCACCTGGGGGCTGACGGTGACCCGCGGCCCGCATAAGGAACGGCAAAACCTCGGCATCTATCGCCAGCAGGTGCTGGGCAAGAACAAAGTGATCATGCGCTGGCTGTCGCATCGCGGTGGCGCGCTGGATTATCAGGAGTGGTGCCAGGCGCACCCGGGCGAGCGTTTCCCGGTCGCGGTGGCGCTGGGCGCCGATCCCGCTACCATCCTCGGTGCGGTCACGCCGGTGCCGGATACCCTGTCTGAATATGCCTTTGCCGGGCTGCTGCGCGGCAACAAAACCGAAGTGGTCAAGTGCCTTTCCAACGATCTGGAAGTGCCCGCCAGCGCCGAAATCGTGCTTGAAGGCTATATCGAGCCGGGTGAAATGGCGCCGGAAGGCCCCTATGGCGACCACACCGGTTACTACAATGAAATCGACCAGTTTCCGGTGTTCACCGTTACTCACATCACCCAGCGCCGCAACGCGATCTACCACTCGACCTACACCGGCCGCCCGCCGGATGAGCCGGCGATCCTGGGCGTGGCGCTGAATGAAGTGTTCGTGCCGATCCTGCAAAAGCAGTTCCCGGAAATCGTCGATTTCTATCTGCCGCCGGAAGGGTGCTCGTACCGCCTGGCGGTAGTGACCATGAAAAAACAGTACGCCGGCCACGCTAAACGCGTGATGATGGGCGTCTGGTCGTTCCTGCGGCAGTTTATGTACACCAAATTTGTTATCGTCTGTGATGATGACGTCAATGCGCGCGACTGGAACGACGTGATTTGGGCGATCACCACACGAATGGATCCGGCAAGGGATACTGTTCTGGTGGAGAATACGCCGATCGACTATCTGGACTTCGCCTCGCCGGTTTCCGGCCTGGGTTCGAAGATGGGGCTGGACGCCACCAATAAATGGCCGGGTGAAACCGATCGCGAATGGGGCCGTCCGATTCAGATGGATGAAAAGGTACGTGCGCGCGTCGACGAAATCTGGGATGAGCTCGCAATCTTCAGTGACAGGGAACCGACGTTATAGCGTCAGGCCCTGTTCTCAGCTTTGCATTGATGACCCGACAGAGGGAACGCATGACAATATTGAGCTGTAAAGTGACCTCGGTAGAGGCCATTACCGATACGGTTTATCGGGTACGTCTGGTGCCCGAACAGCCGTTTTCTTTCAAGGCAGGGCAATATCTGATGGTGGTGATGGATGAGCGCGACAAGCGCCCGTTCTCACTGGCATCAACCCCGACGCAGCAAGATTACATCGAGCTGCATATCGGCGCTTCGGAGCTGAATCTGTACGCCATGGCGGTGATGGATCGCATCCTGAAAGAGCAGGCGATCACCGTTGACGTGCCGCATGGCGACGCCTGGCTGCGGGAAGAGGGCAGCCGTCCGCTGGTGCTGATCGCCGGCGGCACCGGTTTCTCTTACGCGCGTTCAATCCTGTTGACCGCGCTGGAGCAGCAGCCGGATCGCGACATTTCAATCTACTGGGGCGGGCGTGAGCTGAAGCACCTGTACGATTTGAGCGAGCTGGAAGCGCTGTCGTTGCAGCATCCGAATCTGAAGGTGATCCCGGTGGTCGAGCAGCCGGAGGCTGAATGGCGTGGCCGCAGCGGCACCGTGCTTAGCGCGGTGCTGCAGGATTTCGGCACGCTGGCGGAGCATGACATTTACATCGCCGGGCGTTTCGAGATGGCGAAAATCGCCCGCGAGCGTTTCTGTGCCGAGCGCGGCGCGCTGGAAGCGCATATGTTTGGCGACGCGTTTTCGTTTATCTGACACAGGCGATGCGCAGTGAACGGGGTGGCCGAGGGTCGCCCCGTTTTTATTTGGGCGTCGGCAAATTTCAGGCATAAAAAACCCGCCCCTGACAGGCGGGAAGAACGGCAACTAAACTTGGCGGGATGCCGCGATTTGAAGTGGTGACGCGGTCATCCCAAGATAGACACAGCTAAACGCGTTCAAACACGGTGGCGATACCCTGGCCCAGGCCGATGCACATGGTCGCCAGGCCGAACTGCGCGTCGCGACGTTCCATGTTGTTCAACAGGGTGGTCGAGATGCGGGAGCCGGAACACCCCAGCGGGTGGCCGAGCGCGATGGCGCCGCCGTTCAGGTTAATCTTGTCGTCGATGCTGTCCATCAGCCCCAAATCCTTGATGCACGGCAGCGACTGGGCGGCGAACGCTTCGTTCAGCTCGAACAGATCGATGTCCTGCACGCTCAGACCGGCGCGTTTCAGCGCCAGCTTGCTGGCCGGCACCGGGCCGTAGCCCATGATGGACGGATCGCAGCCGACGACCGCCATCGAGCGGATGCGGGCGCGGGCCTTCAAACCGAGCGCTTTGGCGCGCGATTCGCTCATCAGCAGCATGGCGGAAGCACCGTCCGACAGGGCGGAGGAGCTGCCGGCGGTGACGGTGCCGTTGACCGGATCGAACGCCGGGCGCAGGGCCGACAGGCTTTCGACGGTGGTCTCCGGGCGAATGACTTCATCGAAATCGTAACGGGTCAGCACGCCGTCGGCGTCGTGGCCGTTGGTCGGTATGATCTCGTTTTTAAAGTAACCGGCCAGCGTTGCCGCATGCGCGCGCTGGTGGGAGCGGGCGGCAAATTCATCCTGCATCTGGCGACTGATGTTGTGCATCTTGGCCAGCATTTCGGCGGTCAGCCCCATCATCCCGGCGGCCTTGGCCACGCTGCGGCTCAGGCCCGGATGGAAATCCACGCCGTGATTCATCGGCACATGACCCATGTGTTCCACGCCGCCGATCAGGCTGACGTGCGCGTCGCCCACCATGATGGCGCGTGCCGCGTCGTGCAGCGCCTGCATCGAAGAGCCGCACAGGCGGTTGACGGTCACCGCCGGCACGCGGTGCGGGATCTCGGCCAGCAGCGCGGCGTTGCGGGCGATGTTGAAGCCTTGCTCCAGCGTCTGCTGCACGCAGCCCCAGTAAATGTCATCAATCTCGGCGGCGTCCAGCGCCGGATTGCGGCTCAGTACTTCACGCATCAGGTGAGCGGAGAGATCTTCGGCGCGTACCTGGCGGAAGGCGCCGCCCTTGGAGCGGCCCATCGGCGTGCGTACGGCATCAACAATAACTACGTTTTCCATCTTTATGACCTCATGCCGGTTGGCGGGTAGCGACGTCGGACAGCGGTGTCGCCACCGGGTAGTAGCTTTCATTGCGTTCGGCCTTGGCGCGCAGACCGGCCGGCACCTGGTACAGGGCGCCGAGGTGTGCGTAACGCTGGGCCAGCTCAACGTAGTTGGCGGTGCCGAGCGTATCCAGGTAGCGGAACGCGCCGCCGTGGAACGGAGGGAAACCGATGCCGTAGACCAACGCCATATCGGCTTCGGCCGGGCTGGCGACGATCTTTTCTTCCAGGCAACGCACCACTTCGTTGATCATCGGGATCATCATGCGCGCGATGATTTCTTCGTCGCTGATGGTCTGGCGCGGTTGGCTCACTTCGGCCAGCAGCGCATCGGTTTGCTCATCGTTGTCCTTGCGCGGTTTGCCTTTGCTGTCCTGGCTGTAGCGGTAGAAGCCCAGTTGATTTTTCTGACCGAAGCGCTGGTTGTCGAACATCACGTCAATGGCGTCGCGATAGTCTTTGCTCATGCGATCCGGGAAACCGGCGGCCATCACGGCCTGCGCGTGGTGCGCGGTGTCGATGCCCACGACGTCGAGCAGGTAGGCCGGGCCCATCGGCCAGCCGAACTGTTTTTCCATCACTTTATCGATTTGACGGAAGTCGGCGCCGTCGCGCAGCAGAAGGCTGAAGCCGGCGAAGTACGGGAACAGCACGCGGTTGACGAAGAAGCCCGGGCAATCGTTCACCACGATCGGCGTTTTGCCCATGCGGCTGGCGTAGGCCACCACTTTGGCGATGGTGTCATCGCTGGTCTGTTCGCCGCGGATGATTTCCACCAGCGGCATGCGGTGCACCGGGTTAAAGAAGTGCATGCCGCAGAAGTTTTGCGGGCGCTTCAGCGATTTTGCCAGGTGATTAATCGGAATGGTCGAGGTGTTCGACGCCAGAACGGTGTCTTCACCGATCAGGCCTTCCACTTCCGACAGCACGGCGGCTTTCACCTTCGGATTCTCCACCACCGCTTCGACGATCACCTGCGCACGCTCGATGCCGGCATAGTCCAGCGTCGGCTGAATGGTCGACAGCACCTGCGCCATTTTCAGGCCATCCAGCTTGCCGCGCTCCAGCTGCTTGTTGAGCAGCTTGGCCGCTTCGCTCATGCCCAGCGTCAGCGACTTGTCGCTGATGTCCTTCATGATCACCGGTACGCCTTTCAGCGCCGATTGGTAGGCGATGCCGCCGCCCATGATGCCGGCGCCCAGCACCGCCGCCTGTTTTGGCGCATCCACATTCTTGGCCAGCTTTTTCGCCTGGCCCTTCACGAACTGATCGTTAAGGAAGATGCCGACCAGCGCGCGCGCTTCGTTGGAGCGGGCCAACGGCACGAAGCTGGCGGTTTCCAGTTTCAGCGCTTCATCGCGGCCCAGCTTGGCGGCGGCTTCAATGGTCTTCACTGCGGTCATCGGCGCCGGGTAATGTTTACCGGCGGTCTGCAGCACCATGCCTTTGGCAGTAGTGAAGCTCATCGCCGCTTCAATCGGGCTGAGTTTCAGCGGCTCCAGCTTAGGTTGACGCGCGGCGCGCCAGTCCAGCTTGCCGTCGATCGCCTGTTGCAGCATGTTGAGCGCCGCTTCGGCCAGTTTTTCCGGCGCCACTACCGCATCGACCAGGCCGACTTTCAACGCGTCTTTGGCGCTGACGTCTTTGCCGGCGGCGATGATTTCCAGCGCGCTGTCGTTACCCAGCAGGCGTGGCAGACGGACGGAACCGCCGAAGCCCGGCATGATGCCCAATTTGGTTTCCGGCAGGCCGATACGCGCGTCCGGCGAGGCGACGCGGAAATCGGTCGCCAGAATGCATTCGCAACCGCCGCCGAGCGCATAGCCGTTAATGGCCGAAATGGTCGGTACCGGCAAATCTTCCAGCCGGTTAAAGACGTTGTTGGCGAATACCAGCCACTCGTGCAGCTTTTCAGCCGGTGCGGCAAACAGAGAAAGGAATTCGGTGATATCGGCGCCGACGATAAATGCGGCTTTGGTGGAGCGCAGCAGCAGCCCCTTGAGCTCAGGCTGGTTTTCCAGCACGGTGAGCGCCTCGCCCAGGCTGGCGACGGTGCGGGTGTCCAGCTTGTTGACCGAGCCTGATGCGTTGAACACCAGCTCGGCAATGCCGTTATCGAGCCAGTGCAGTTGTAATGTTTCGCCTTGGTAGAGCATGTCTATCTCCTGAATCAGCGTATGATCTGGTATGACCAGATGAAGAGGAGTGTGGTTTTTATGTTAAAAATATGCAAATGAGAGATTGCATATTTGCTGGTCTGATCACATCTCACCAAGTTAGTGTTTTGATTTAAAACGGAGTTATATTTTATGTGCTATCGGCATTTGCTGGTGGTTGTCGGCCCTCATACACTTGCCTGCAGCGATTGATCATTCAGACGAGGTAAGGCATGACTAAGGCGGTTTGTGTCAAACGCAGCTGCTTATGGAGCATTCCCGCCAGAACCATGACGCTGGCGTGTCTGTTGGTGTTTATGGCGCAGATGGCGACGACCGTGTATCTGCCTTCGCTGCCGACGGTGATGCGCGAGCTGGCGATGAGCCGGCGCGCCACCGAGCTGTCCATTTCGATCTTCGTCATCGGCGCTGCCTTGCCGGTGCTGTTCTGGGGCGCGGCTGCCGATCGCTTTGGCCGCCGAGCGCCGCTGACGCTTTCCCTGCTGCTTTTCATTGGCTGCAGCGGACTGTTGGCGCTGTGCAGCAACGGTACCCAATTACTGGCGCTGCGTGCGCTGCAAGGTGTGGGTGCCGGTGGTGCGGCGATCATTGCGCGTATCATCGTGCGGGATAACTGGAGCGGTGATGAGCTGGCGCGCCGTCTGTCGGTGCTCTCCATCGCTTTTATCACCGCGCTGGGCGGGGGGCAGTTTATCGGCGGCCTGCTCAGCCAATATTCGCACTGGCAGATGGGCTTCGTCCTGATGGGCGCCACCGGTTTGGCCATTCTGGCGCTGATGGCGACGCTACCGCTTGAGGCGGGGCGCGCACGTGGGCCACGCCCGGCGATGGCGGCCACCTATTTCGCCATTCTGCGGCGGCCGGGGTTCTTCTGGCCGGCCTGCGTCGGCGGGCTGGGCTTCGCCACCACGGTGACATTGCAGGAGGTGAGCCCGTTCGTCATGCAGCAGGGTTTTGGTCTCAACGTTACGGCGTTCGGTGCGCTGGGGCTGGTGATCGGCGTCGCCTACTTCAGCGGGGCGCTGACGGTGAACCGCACGGTGGCGCGTGTCGGCGGGAAAAAACTGATGCAAACCGGCAGCGGTATCGTGGCTCTGGCGACGACGGCGATCCTGCTGTTGTGGTGGAGCGGCATTCTGGCCGGCCTTTCCGGTATGGCGCTGTTCATCGCGCTGTATTGCCTGACCATTTTTGGCCAGGCGGTGTTGTTTCCCAACAGCATGGCGATGGCGGTCAGCGACGCCAAAGAGCACGGCGCCTATGCGATGGCGCTGTGCGGCTTTCTGCAGCAGTGTCTGGCGGGCGTTGCCGCGGCCGGCGCGGTGTTGTTGGAGCACCATGGCCTGTGGGCGCTGGCGATAGCGTTGCTCGGCCTGGCCGGCTGGCTAATGGTTAAACTGCGGATGTAACGGCATTTGCAGGGAATTGCGAGCTGCTCCGCATGCCCAACGCGATAAGGTTGGTGCGCCGGAGCGCTGTGTTAAGATGACTTCTTTCGTGCTAAGGCATAAGGGTACTGTGATGGAAACGCTGGCTTCTTTGTATAACGACCACCTGGCAGAGCTGCAAAAACGCGCACGCGAAGTGCTGGAGCGCAACAAGTTGGATGCGCTGCTGATTCACTCCGGTGAGCTGCAAAAGGTATTTTTGGACGACCATAGCTATCCGTTCAAAGTGAACGCGCATTTCAAAGCCTGGGTGCCGGTGACGTCGGTGCCGAACTGCTGGTTGTGGATCGACGGTGTCAATAAGCCGAAGCTGTGGTTCTACTCCCCGGTCGACTACTGGCACAGCGTAGAGCCGCTGCCGGACAGTTTCTGGACCAAATCCCTTGAATTGATGCCGTTGGCCAACGCCGACGCCATCGCCCAGCAGCTTCCGCCGCAGCGCGAGCGCGTGGGCTATATCGGTTATGCGCAACAGCGCGCACGCGATCTCGGCATTTCTTCTGAAAACATCAACCCGAAAGCGGTGTTGAACTACCTGGATTTCCACCGTTCTATCAAAACCGGCTACGAGCTGGCCTGCATGCGCGAAGCGCAGAAGACGGCGGTAACCGGCCATCGTGCGGCGCATGAGGCGTTCCTCTCCGGCATGAGCGAGTTCGACATCAACCTGGCCTACCTGACGGCGACAGGCCACCGCGATACCGACGTGCCTTACGACAACATCGTAGCGCTGAACGAACACGCTTCGGTACTGCACTACACCAAGCTGGATCATCAGCCGCCGGCCGAACCCCTGAGTTTCCTTATAGACGCCGGCGCGGAATATAACGGCTATGCCGCCGATCTGACCCGCACCTACGCGGCGCAAAGCGGCAGCGAGTTCGCCCACCTGGTGAAAGATCTCAATGGTGAACAGCTGGCGCTGATCGACACCATCAAGCCCGGCGTGCGCTATACCGACTACCATGTGCAAATGCATCAGCGCATCGCCAAGCTGCTCAAGAATCACAAGTTGGTGAACGGCCTCAGCGAAGAGGCGATGGTTGAAGCGGGTATTACCACGCCGTTCCTGCCGCACGGGCTGGGCCATCCGCTGGGCCTTCAGGTGCACGACGCCGCCGGCTTTATGCAGGACGAGCAAGGCACCCATCTGCCGGCGCCGTCCAAGTATCCATTCCTGCGTTGCACCCGCGTGTTGCAGCCGGGCATGGTGTTGACCATCGAGCCAGGTCTGTACTTCATCGAGTCTCTGTTGGCACCGTGGCGCAGCGGTGAATTCAAGCAGCACTTCGCCTGGGATCGCATCGATGCGCTGAAGCCGTATGGCGGCATCCGTATCGAAGACAACATCGTGATCCACGAAAAGCGCATCGAGAACATGACGCGCGATCTGAACCTGGCCTGATGCGGCCTTACCCGATACCGGCGGAAGCCACCTGCTTTACCGAAGAAATAAAGAAGAGCCGTTTTATCACCCTGCTGGCGCCGACCAGCGGGGTAGAAGCGGCAAAGGCGTTTATTCAGCAGGTGCGGGATGAGCATCCAGCGGCGCGACACCATTGTTGGGCTTTCGTCGCCGGCAGCCCCGATGATTCGCAGCAACTGGGGTTCTCAGACGACGGAGAACCGTCTGGCACCGCCGGCAAACCGATCCTCGCGCAGCTGATGGGGAGCGGCATCGGTGAAGTGACCGCCGTGGTCGTTCGTTACTATGGCGGCGTCAAGCTGGGCACCGGCGGGCTGGTGAAAGCCTATGGCAACGGTGTTCAACAGGCGTTGAAGCAGTTGGCGTTAGCACAAAAGGTGCCGGAAGCCGAATATATCTTGCAGTGCGATTATGCGCAGTTGGCGTTGGTGGAGAACTTGCTGCAGCAAACCGCAGGTCGGATCCTGCAGGGCGAATACGGCGCCGCCGTCGTGCTGCATCTGGCGTTGCCGGCCACTGAGGTCGAACTGTTTGGGAATAAATTGCGTGATCTCAGTCGCGGTAATTTGCAATTAACCCCCATTTCGCAATAATTCCTCCCAATTGAATTGCTAAGGATCGTGCTGAAATGCATTTTCGCGCCATAACCCGTATCGTTGGTCTGCTGGTCATCCTGTTCTCCGGGACGATGTTTATTCCCGGCCTGGTGGCATTGATTTACCGCGATGGGGCGGGGCGCGCGTTCAGCCAAACCTTCTTCGTGGCGCTGACCATCGGTCTGATGCTGTGGTGGCCGAACCGCAAACAGAAACACGAGCTGAAGCCCCGTGAAGGCTTCCTGATTGTCGTGTTGTTCTGGACCGTGCTGGGCAGCGTGGGGGCATTGCCGTTCCTGTTTTCGGAACGGCCCAACTTGTCGCTGACCGACGCCTTCTTTGAATCCTTCTCGGGATTGACGACCACCGGCGCAACGACGCTGGTGGGGCTGGACTCGTTGCCGAAGGCCATCCTGTTCTATCGCCAAATGCTGCAATGGATGGGCGGCATGGGGATCATCGTGTTGGCGGTGGCGATACTGCCGATACTTGGCGTCGGCGGCATGCAGCTGTATCGAGCGGAAATGCCCGGGCCGCTGAAAGATAACAAGATGCGTCCACGCATCGCCGAAACCGCCAAAACCCTGTGGCTAATCTATGTGTTGCTGACCGTCGCCTGTGCGCTGGCGCTCTGGGGGGCCGGGATGTCGGTGTTCGACGCCATCGGCCACAGTTTCTCGACCATCGCCATCGGCGGTTTTTCTACCCACGACGCCAGTATCGGTTATTACGCCAGTCCGACTATCAACACCATCATCGCCGTGTTCCTGCTGATTTCCGGCTGTAACTACGGCCTGCACTTCGCTTTGCTAAGCGGCCGCAGTCTGAAGGTGTACGGGCGCGATCCTGAATTCCGCATGTTCATCTTCGTTCAGTTGACGCTGGTGGTGGTATGCACGTTGGTGCTCTGGGGACATGGCGTCTATAAGAGCGGTATGGAAACGCTCAATCAGGCGTTCTTCCAGGTGGTATCGATGGCGACCACGGCCGGTTTTACGACCGACAGCATCGCCAAGTGGCCGCTGTTCCTGCCGATGTTGTTGCTGTGCTCGGCGTTCATCGGTGGTTGTGCCGGCTCGACCGGAGGCGGCCTGAAGGTGATCCGTATTCTGCTTCTGTACCTGCAGGGCTCGCGAGAGTTGAAAAGGCTGGTGCACCCCAACGCGGTCTATACCATCAAATTGGGCAATCGCGCACTGCCGGAACGTATTCTGGAAGCGGTGTGGGGATTCTTCTCCGCCTATGCGCTGGTGTTTATCGTCAGCATGCTGGCGATCATTGCCACCGGCGTTGACGATTTTTCCGCGTTCGCCGCAGTGACGGCAACACTCAATAACCTTGGCCCCGGCCTGGGCGTGGTGGCGGATAACTTCACCACGATGCCGGCGGCGGCCAAGTGGATCCTGGTGGTGACGATGCTGTTCGGGCGCCTGGAAGTGTTTACATTGCTGGTGCTGTTCACGCCAACTTTTTGGCGTGAGTGAGCCTGATATAAGGAGTACGCCATGAAGGCATTGATACTTTATTCGAGCCGTGACGGGCAAACACGTGCTATCGCTTCTTATATAGCAAGCAAGTTGCAGGACACGCTGCGTTGTGAGGTGATTGATCTGCTGCAGGCGGAACAGGTCGACCTTAGTCAGTACCAGCAGGTGATGATCGGTGCTTCTATCCGTTACGGGCACTTTAATCCGGTACTGGATAAATTCGTTAAGCGCCATGCCGAACAGCTGAATAGGATGCCGAGCGCCTTCTTCGCCGTGAACCTGACCGCGCGTAAACCGGAAAAGCGCTCGCCGCAAACCAACGCTTATACCCGCAAGTTCCTGCTGGCCTCGCCGTGGCAGCCAAAACAGTGCGCGGTGTTTGCCGGCGCATTGCGGTATCCGCGCTATCGTTGGTTCGACCGCATCATGATTCAATTTATTATGCGTATGACGGGCGGTGAAACGGATACCAGTAAGGAAGTGGAGTACACAGATTGGCAGCAGGTCGATCGTTTCGCCCAGGAATTTAGCCAGATCCAGTACGAAAAGTGACAAAAACGCGGGTTTGGCCAGCGTTTTGCCGAAAAAATCCGCGCTTGAAAAGTTTTTTGCAATTAGGGGTTGCGGCC
>NZ_JBJNLX010000005.1:0-578739 GCF_052168835.1 Serratia sp. CY40230 | reverse complement strand
GTACGGTGATCTACGTCGGTAAAGCCAAAGACCTGAAAAAGCGTCTCGCCAGCTATTTTCGGCAGCAGGTCAGCAGCCGTAAAACCGAGACGCTGGTTAAAAATATCGCGCAAATAGACGTAACGGTTACTCACACCGAGACAGAAGCGCTGCTGTTGGAACATAACTACATTAAATTGTACCAACCGCGATATAATGTTCTTTTGCGAGACGATAAATCTTACCCGCTGATTTTTCTCAGTGCGGATACCCATCCCCGTTTGGCGGTGCATCGCGGCGCCAAACACGCCAAAGGCGAATATTTCGGGCCTTTTCCCAACTCTTACGCCGTGCGTGAAACGCTGGCGCTGCTGCAGAAGCTGTTCCCAATCCGCCAGTGCGAAAACAGCGTGTATCGCAACCGTTCGCGTCCGTGCCTGCAGTATCAGATCGGTCGCTGTCTGGGGCCTTGTGTTGCCGGGCTGGTGAGCGAAGAAGAGTACCGGCAGCAGGTGGACTACGTGCGGCTGTTTCTTTCTGGTAAAGATCAGCAGGTATTGCACCAGCTGATTGAGCGTATGGAAGAAGCCAGCAAACTGCTTAATTTCGAAGAGGCGGCGCGCATTCGCGATCAAATTCAGGCCGTGCGCCGCGTCACCGAACGGCAGTTCGTGTCGGGCGACAGCGACGATCTGGACGTGATCGGCGTGGCGTTCGATGCCGGTATGGCGTGCCTGCACGTGCTGTTCATCCGTCAGGGCAAGGTGCTGGGCAGCCGCAGCTATTTCCCTAAAGTGCCGGGCGGCACGGATATGGGCGAGGTGGTGCAGACCTTTGTCGGCCAGTTCTATCTGCAAGGCAGCCAGGCGCGTACGCTGCCCGGCGAGATCCTGCTGGATTTCAGCCTGCCGGAAAAAGACCTGCTTGCGGAATCGCTCTCCGAGTTGGCGGGGCGCAAGATCCAAATTCAAAGCAAACCGCGCGGCGATCGCGCCCGTTATCTGAAACTGGCGCGCACCAACGCGGCAACGGCGTTGACCACCAAGCTGTCGCAACAGTCGACGATCCATCAGCGGCTGGCGGAATTGGCCAAAGTGCTGAACCTGACGGAAATCAACCGTATGGAGTGCTTCGATATCAGCCATACCATGGGTGAGCAGACCGTGGCTTCGTGCGTGGTGTTCGACGGAAACGGACCCGTGCGAGCGGAGTATCGGCGTTACAATATCAGCGGCATCACTCCTGGCGATGACTACGCGGCGATGACGCAGGTGCTGAAGCGCCGTTACGGCAAAGCGCTGGAAGAGAAAAAGATCCCGGATGTCATCTTCATCGACGGCGGTAAAGGGCAGCTCGGCATGGCGATCGACGTATTCAAATCGCTGAATGTTACCTGGGACAAAAATAAGCCGCTGCTGATCGGCATCGCCAAAGGCGCCGACCGTAAGGCAGGGTTAGAAACGTTGTTCTTTGTGCCGGAAGGTGAAGGGATTTCTCTGCCGCCGGATTCGCCGGCGCTGCATGTGATCCAACACATCCGCGACGATTCGCACAATCATGCCATTACCGGTCACCGGCAGAGAAGGGCGAAAGTCAGGAATACCAGCGCATTGGAGCTGATTGAAGGCGTAGGGCCGAAACGGCGCCAGGTGCTGTTGAAGTATATGGGCGGACTGCAACCTTTGTTGAACGCCAGCGTGGAGGAAATTGCAAAAGTGCCGGGTATTTCACAAGCATTGGCAGAAAAGATCTACAATGCATTGAAACACTGAGGGCAATGTAGCAACATACTCTTAATTTCCACTCTAGCCAGATAGTTACCGTAGCATTATGCAATTGAATATACCGACTTGGCTTACCCTGTTTCGCGTAGTTCTGATCCCATTCTTTGTGCTGGCGTTTTATCTGCCGTTCAACTGGGCTCCGATGGTTTGCGCCGTTATCTTTGTGTTTGCCGCCGTCACCGACTGGTTTGACGGCTTCCTGGCACGTCGCTGGAAACAAACGACGCGCTTCGGGGCGTTTTTGGATCCGGTCGCGGACAAAGTGATGGTGGCGGTGGCGCTGGTGCTGGTGGCTGAGCACTACCACAGCTGGTGGATCACGCTGCCGGCGGCCACCATGATCGCCCGTGAAATCATCATTTCGTCGCTGCGCGAGTGGATGGCGGAAATTGGCAAACGCAGCAGCGTGGCGGTGTCCTGGATCGGCAAAGTGAAAACCATGGCGCAGATGATGTCGCTGGTGGGCTTGCTGTGGCGGCCGGATCGTTCCGTAGAGTATGTGGCGATTGGCTTGTTGTATATCGCGGCGGTGCTGACTTTCTGGTCGATGTTCCAATATTTGAACGCGGCACGCAACGATTTGCTGGAACCGTGATCGATACGCTGCAAAAAGCGGCAAACGATCGTGGTGTGCCAACAATTTTATTGACTCATCACGTCAGGTAAGTAGAATGCATCGCATCAGACGACAACGATGAATTGCCGAAAGGTAGCAAAGAAATCAGTCAGTTCTGGTAATGCGGGAATAGCTCAGTTGGTAGAGCGCAACCTTGCCAAGGTTGAGGTCGCGAGTTCGAGCCTCGTTTCCCGCTCCAAACATTAGCCTGTTGAATCTTCGTGATTCGGCAGGTAAGAAAAAGGGGCTTCGGCCCCTTTTTCGTTTTCTATTCCTTTGCCGTCCGGCGAAACCTTTCTTCATCTTCCTGCATCGACTATTGTCCCTATATCTCCTGCCATTTTCATACCGCAGGATGCCTCCTGAAAACAGGCACATTTGATTGGACATCGTGTCGATGCTCTGTGGGGTATTGATGCCGATCCATCGTGCGGCGTACAACCCGATGTGAGTCTCCAGCTCTGCAGTTGCGTTGGTCGTTCAGGGCGGTGGCACCGAAGATTGCGCGATGTCCCCATGATGATGCTTTGCCCGGTACCCCATGATCATAAGCAAATGAAAAGCCGGGGAGGGCACGGGCAAGCGATTCCTGTCGAGAAAAAAGATCCGATTTGCCCGTGAATCTCTGAGCCGATGCATATAAAATCAACATTCCGCTTGCCTTTCCGTTGGCATTGTGAACAGTGCGCCCACAAAATAAGCAGTTGAAAGCGTTAGAGAACTTTTTGCTATTTCGGGGGGTTGCCAAGGTGGGGGGTTTAGTCCATAATGCAGTCCATCGATTCGGCGGTAACGAAATAAATTACTTAAGAATCAGATGATTAAGATGAGCGATTTCAACATCGCGATTGAAAAGAACAAAACGAAGTGGGTGGATCACCGGCTTTGGCCTGAAAAGGCAAACAGAATAAAGGCGCGTTAACAAAGCGGTTATGTAGCGGATTGCAAATCCGTCCAGTCCGGTTCGACTCCGGAACGCGCCTCCAACTTTCCCGAGCCCGGGTGGTGAAATCGGTAGACACAAGGGATTTAAAATCCCTCGGCTTATGGCTGTGCGGGTTCAAGTCCCGCCCCGGGTACCAGGGAACGAAAATACCGAATAATCAAAGCAATAAGTAGTAATGTCGTAGACCGCCGAGAGGCGGTTTTTTTGTTTCTGTAATTCGCATTATCCCCGCATTCCTTCCTGTCTTGGCATGCCTTATACCCATGGATTGTCATCCAGCTTGCAGGGAGCCCCGCAGGGCTCCGAAGTACAACTCATAAGAAACCGAACGCCGCAGCGAGGATCCAGCCGAAGACGCAGGAGACGCTGACGCCGATCAGGCCGGGCAGAATAAAGCTGTGGTTGATCACGAAGCGGCCGATGCGGGTGGTGCCGGAGCGATCGAACTGGATTGCCGCCAGATCGCTGGGGTAGGTTGGCAGAATGTAATAGCCGTAACAGGCCGGCGCCGAAGCGACGATATAGGCGGGGTTAACCCCGATCGCCAGCGCCACCGGCACCAGCGCCGCCAGTGCGGCGGCCTGCGAGTTGACGAATTTCGACACCAGCAGCAGGATCAGCGCATAGGCCCAAGGGTACTCTTTCACCAACACACCCAGTGTGGCCTCGATCTGCGCCAGGTGCGCGCCGAACATGGTTTCCGCCATCCAGGCAACACCATACACCGCCACGATGGCGATCATGCCGGAACGGAACACCTCGTTTTTAGAGATAGACGCCGGGTTGGTGCGGGTAATGATAACGATCAACGCCCCGGCCATCAGCATGCACATTTGGATCACCAGAACCATGGAGAGCGGCTTGCCGCCGAAGCTGGGCCGCAGGCCGGAAAAGGCCCCCAGCACCGCCACCAGGGCGATGGTGGCGAGGAAAATCCACATGGCGATCCAGTTGCTGCGCGGCAATACCCGGTCCAGCAGGGTAGCGGCGTCGCCGTAGACATAGCGATGGTTCTCCGGCACCGAGATGAACTTCTGGAACTCCGGGTCTTTGTCCAGGTCTTTGCCGCGGAACCAGCTGAAGATGCCGATCGCCAGAATGCCGCACAGCGTCGAAGGGATGGTGATAGACAGCAGATCGAGGAATTCCAGATGGCGGCCATTGAAGGTGTAGCTGCTGAGCATTGCCACCAATGACACCACCGCCACCGAGACCGGGCTGGCGATAATGCCCATCTGCGCGCCGATCGAACTGGCCGCCATCGGCCGTTCCGGGCGGATATTATTTTTGATCGCCACGTCATAGATGATCGGCAAGATGGTGTACACCACATGGCCGGTGCCGCACAGGATAGTGAGAATACAGGTGACGAAGGGGGCGATGATCGAGACATAACGCGGGTTGCGCCGCAGCATCCGCTCGGCGATCTGCAGCATGACGTCCAACCCGCCTGAGGCCTGCAGGGTGGCGGAGGCCGCCACCACCGCGATGATCACCAGCATCACGTCTACCGGTGGTTTGCCGGGCTGCAGGTGAAAGCCAAACACCAGGATCATCAAACCGATACCGCCCAGTAACCCCAGCGCAATGCCGCCCTTACGCGCCCCATACAGCAGGCATGCCAATATAACCGCTAATTGCAGAAAGAAATCCATGATAGATACGCCTTAATAATGTTGAACTTAACTGCGTTCAGTTTCCGGCGGTGTTTACAGTAGAAAGTTGTTTTAAATCTAAAGGCGCTAAAAAATTGTGGTTATTAGCTCTAAAGAGTGATGACGGTCACGTTCAGAGGATCTGAAGAGCAGGCGGCTGACGACATCAGCACGAAAAAGCAAGTTAAGAGGTCAGACCTCTTCTATATAACCGGTTTACCACCAGAGGAGAGAGCAATGGATCCGACAAAAATGACCGGGCTGGCGTTATTACAGGCTGCGATGGCTGGCAAGATCCCACCGGCCTCGATCGCTGAAACCGTGCCCATGAAACCGGTCGCGGTGGAAGAGGGGTATATTCGCATCGCGGCGCGGGCCGACGGGCGCCATCTGAATCCACTGGGGGGCGTACATGGCGGTTTCGCCGCCACGGTTTTGGACTCGGTGACCGGTTGCGCGGTGCACAGTACGCTGGGCGCGGGGATTGGCTATGGCACCGTCGATCTGCAGGTTAAAATGTTGCGCCCTGTGCCGAAGGAAACTGATCTGATCGCCGAGGGGCGTCTGGTCTATGCGGCGAAGAACGTCGCTTTTGCTGAAGGCACGCTCAAAACGGCGGAAGGGAAGCTGCTAGCTTCGGCAACCGCCACTTGCTTTATTATTCGCCCCACCGAACAAGCACCGCAATAACCTGCTTTTTTATCGGGCTTCGGGTTATCAACCCGGAGCCGGATGCATTTATCTTCGGCTGCATACCTTGCTGCGCTACGATGGCAGGCGCGATACGCCATTGTGGTCTAGTATTCTTGGGTGAAAATTTATCGGGGTGATTATGCAGCCGTATAAAGAGGTTGAGTTTGATCATGAGCTTTGTCTGGCGATCGGCAAAGCCGTATTAGACGTGGTGGCGCAGGGGGAAGAAACCAGCGCTCCGGCGGTGATGAACGCGATTGAGCGGTCGGTGGCGCAGGGTCTGAATGACGACGAAACCGCCATCGCCGACGACGCCCTGGATGTGATGGCTCGTCTCATCCACGGTTTCAGATTCATTAATCTCGCGGGTGAAGAGGATACTCCCCATGCATTGGTTGAATTTCAAGCGCTACAAGAGTGACGTTGCCAAACAGGCCGTGCCGCCGCATTTGAATGCGGCTGAGTTTGCGCGGCATTACGCCGACAAGCCGCAAGCCGATACGGAAGAGTACCTTTCGTTGAGCGGGGAAATGTGCTGGGATGCGGTGGTGCTTTGCGCTCACCGTTCAGGCGCGCTCAGCAAGGCGAAATACAAGCAGCTGTGGCTGACGGTGTTCGATAAGCAATATAAACATTTCGTCAGCCCTGATGATACCGAGATCCGCACCATGGCGGATATGCTGCGCGCGCCGCAGGGATGTTTTATCGGTATATTTTCCATGCGCGACGCGGCGGCGCCCCGATTGCTGCATGCCATGATCGGCACCGGTGCGGGATTTGCCGCGGGCAATAAAAATCTTTGCATCGGCGTGGGCGGCGCGGTCGGTTGGGAAAATCTCAATCTGGCGCGCGATCTGCGCTGGCAGCCGGAAGGCGGTTTTTTACGCCAGGGCGACAACGAAGTGCTGCGCATTTTTTATCGGCCTTTCCCCGCCTGAACCACCGGCCGCAGGCTTTTTAAGATAAAAAACCGCCGCCCGGCGGTTTTTTGTTGCTTACTTAAACCCGCCGTTGCGCATGAACTCGAGACCGGCGGTGGTGATCCGCGTTTGGTGCGGATCGATATCATAGTTGTTCTCGTCGATGTCGCTCATCACATAGGCTTGTATCAGCCCCTTGGTTTTGAGATAGGCGAAGGGATCGGCGAAGGCGTGCGGGCTGGTGGCGTCCTGCTTCCACAGTTCGTAGGTTTTTTCATCCAGCGTGCCGGGGTGATTGGCGGCCAGGCGGGTCAGGATCTGATTGTAGAACTCATAGTCGGTCATGATGCGGTCCTCTTTATCGCGAGCGACAGTCTCGGAAAATGGCGTAACGTCTATCAATCATAGCCGAAGTTTCCCACCGCCTGCGGCGGCGTCGGGTTAGCCGCGTTGGCTTTCAATCCAGTGAAACAGACGTGAAATGCTGAAGGTGATATCGCCAATGTTGAAAAGCGCGCCGAGCCACAGGGTCAGCATCACCAGGATGCCGATGATGATGGGAAGGTCCATTTTGCTCATGATCATGTTCTTCATCAATAAAGAGTGTGCGGCAAAGCGTACCACCAATCCTGATTGTCATAAAAATGCGCTGCGCATTATTTCTTTTGAAATCAAAGTAAAAAAGCCACCCAAACGGGTGGCTTTCAGCGGCGATCAGTCCAGCTTGGGGTGCTGGTCTATCAGGATCTGCTTTTTCTTTTCCAGCTCGGCGATCTGCGCGTTGATGTCCTCGACTTTCTGTTCGATGTTGTCGTAGGTCTCCTGCAGCAGTTCTTTCGCTTCGGTACGGTCAGAAGCGGCCGGCGTTGCGCCGCGCAGCGGCTTGTTGGCGGTCTCTTTCATGTACAGACCGGTGATAAGACCGATCACCGCCACAACCATCAGGTAGTAGGCCGGCATGTACAGGTTGCCGGTCGCTTCCACCAGCCAGGCAGCGGCGGTCGGTGTCGCACCGGCGATCAGTACCGAAATGTTGAACGAAATCGCCAGCGCGCTGTAGCGGATGTGCGTCGGGAACATTGCCGGCAGAATCGAGGCCATCACCCCGGTGAAGGAGTTGAGCAGCACCGCCAGCACCAGCAGACCGACGAAGATCAGGCCGATGACGTTGCTGTTGATCAAAATGAAGCACGGGATCGCCAGCGCCAACAGGCCGATGCTGCCGCCGATGATGAACGGCTTACGACCGATACGGTCGCTGGTCAGGCCGATCACCGGCTGCACGAACAGCATGCCGATCATGATGGCGATGATGATCAGAACGCCGTGATCCTCCGAGTAGTGCAGGTTATGCGACAGGTAACTCGGCATGTAGGTCAACAGCATGTAATAGGTCACGTTGGTGGAAATCACGATACCGACGCATACCAGCAAACTTTTCCAGTGTTTGGCCGCGATCTCTTTGAACGAGGTTTTCGGCGGATTTTCGATGGCGTTGCGATCCTCTTTCTCCATCTTATCCACGTGCTGCTGGAACGCCGGGGTTTCTTCCAGCGCATGGCGCAGATAGAGACCGATCAGGCCCAGCGGCGCGGCGATGAAGAACGGAATGCGCCAGCCCCAGTCGAGGAAGTTGGCTTCACCGACGATGCTGGAGATCAGCACAACCACGCCGGCACCCATCACAAAGCCGGCGATGGAGCCGAAGTCCAGCCAACTGCCCATAAAGCCGCGTTTGCGGTCCGGCGAGTACTCGGCGACGAAGATCGCCGCACCGGAATATTCACCGCCGACGGAGAAGCCCTGTGCCAGCTTGGCCAGCAGCAGCAGGATCGGCGCCCAGATGCCGATAGACGCATAGGACGGGATCAGGCCGATACAGAAGGTGCTGACCGCCATGATGATAATGGTGACCGAGAGAACTTTTTGCCGGCCGAACTTGTCGCCCATAGCGCCGAAGAACAGGCCGCCGAGCGGACGCACCAGGAAGGGCACGGAGAAGGTCGCCAGCGCGGCGATCATTTGCACGCCGGGAGAGGCGCCGGGGAAGAAGACCTGGCCAAGCGCATAGGCGACAAAGCCGTATACGCCGAAGTCGAACCACTCCATCGCGTTGCCCAGGGCCGCCGCGGTGATCGCCTTCTTGAGTTTGCTGTCATCGATGATGGTGATGTCGTTAATGTGCATCGGTTTATGTCGTTTTTTTCTTAACTTCATATAATCATCCCTTAATGAATTATTCGTTGTTCGTGAAAGCGTAATCTCCGTTCACTGTTGTTTTCGAGTTATCAAATCGGCTAATCGAATCGCGGTTTAAGACGATTCATTATCCACATTTAAGTTGGGATGTGGATCACAAAATATCGTCGTTTATGCCAATGTTATGTCATTTAGGTGACTAATTATTTTGCATCTATAGCTTAACGTTATATCTTGCGGCGATCAAATCCAGCAGTTTAACTTAAGTATTTGCACCGATTTGGTGCGAGAATAGTCTAATAATTGTGCTATTTGACGGTTTTTCGTCTGATTGATGATGTTTCAAGTATAGAGAGTACGGGAGATAAAACAGGAAAAATTGATGTGTTCGCCGCTAAAAAACGCCTGACCAACTGGCCAGGCAGTTTGGATTAGGGCGCCGACGAACCGCCGAACTCCAGATAGATTTTCGCCAGGTTCTGGTACTGCGCGAAGCGGTTTTCGTCTACCGCCAGTTCCGCCTGACGGCGTTGCTCCTGAGCGTTTAGCCAGTCGGTAATGGTGACGGCGCCCTGCCGGTAGCGCACCTCGTTCAGCCGCTCCGATTTGCGCGCCAGCGCCAATGAAGCGCGTAACTGTGTCTCCTGCGCCAGCAGCTGCGTACGCAATGACAGGGCGTTGTTCACATCGCCCATCGCCTTGTACAGCGCCTGTTTGAACGCCAGCACCTGTTGTTCATAGTCGTTGCGGGCGATCTTGATCTCCACACCCATTTGCCGCCACTGCAGGAACGGCAGCGTCAGGCCGGCGCCGAGGCTGCCCGTCGGGTTGCGCAGGAATTCCAGCAGCGCGCTGCTGCTGGCGCCCAGCGAGCCGGTCAGGCTGAACGCGGGATAGTATTGCAGACGTTTTTCATCGACGTTGGCCAGGGCGGCGCGCAACCGCAGCTCTTGAGCGCTGAGATCCGGGCGACGGCTCAGGACGCTGGCGGGAATGCCGGTGTTGATCTGCGGCATCGCCGCCGTCGGCAGGCGTGCGGGCGCGATGGTGGCCTGGCCCGAAGGCGCACCCAGCAGCACCGCCTGTTCGTTCAGCGCCTGTTGGCGTTCGTGCTGCAACGCCAGCAGTCGGCTTTCCTGCGTCAGCAAGCTTTGCTCCGCGTTCACCACGTCCAGCGCCGAGATGCTGCCGGCCTGATAACGGGCGTTGGCCAGCCGTAGCGTCGTTTTGGCATAGGCGATGCTCGCCCGGCTGACGTCGATCTGCTGATTGAGGAAGCCGATGCGCCAGTAATTCGTGGCGGCGTCGGCCAGCAGCGTCAGGCGCGCCGTTTGCAGATCTTGCTCGGAAGCCTGGCTGGCCCACTCGGCGGCGTCGCGCTGGCGCGCCAGTTTACCCCACAGATCGACTTCATAGCTCGTAGAGAGCGACGCGTTGCTGGTTTTATTCCACGCGGAGGACTCGGACAGCGGGCGATTAATGCTGCTGCCTAATGAGGCGCTGACGCCGGGCGCGGTGCTGATGCCGACGCGTTCCGCCTCGAGCCGCGCGCGGTAGACGCGCAGCACGGCGGCGGCCAGATCGTTGTTGCTGGCCATCACCTGTTGCAGCCAGCGCTCGAGTTCAGGATCGTGGAAATCACGCCAGTCGAACGGCGTCGGCGTGGCGTTTTCGGCGGCGTGCTGCCACCCTGCAGGATAGTTGATCTGCGGCGCCCGGTAGTCGCTTTTCAGGGCGTTGCCGCAGCCGGCGGTGAGCAGGGCGGCGAGGCTTAACGCCAGGGGAGAGATAATTTTCATGGGTTACTCGCTGGCCAATGAAACGACCGGATCCATCCTTGCCGCTTTACGGGCGGGGAGATAACCGAAGATCATGCCGATTAAGGTTGAACAGAAAAACGCCGTCGCGGCGGCTTGCCAGGAATAGATGGCGGTGAACATGCCGCCCGCCAGCGTGGTGAACAGAGAACCGGCGGCGAACGACAGCGCGATGCCCAAAATGCCGCCGATCAGACAGACCAGCACCGCCTCGATCATGAACTGTTGCATGATATCGCCGCGCCGCGCGCCGACCGCCATGCGCACGCCGATCTCGTGGGTGCGCTCGGTTACCGAGACCAGCATGATGTTCATCACGCCCAGGCTGCCGATCACCAGCGAGATCGAGGCCACCATCAGGATCAGCAGGCTGAGCGTCATCGAGGTGCGCTCGATCGATTTACGGAACTGATCGCGGTTGAACGTCATGAAATCCTTGACGCCATGGCGTTGGGTCAGCAACTGCGTGATGGCGCTGACGGCGGCTTCGCTGGCGACGTCGTCCTTCAGGCGCACGGTGATGCCGCCGAGCGTGGTCTTGCCGACCATACGGTACATCACCGTGCTGTAGGGCATCCAGACGCTGATGCGGTTAGGCGCATAGTTGCGTTCGCTTTTGGCGACGCCGACCACCCGCGCCGGCACCGAGCCGAGAAACACGATCTGGCCGAGCGGCTCGACGCCAAAATCGCCGAACAGCGCCTGGCGCGCGTTGTCGTCGATGATCACTTCCTGCAGCGCGTTGCGATCGTCGCGGAAGGTGGCGCCTTGCACCAGCGTGATGCCGTTGACGCGGAAATAGTCGCGCCCGACGCCGGTGATCGAGGCGGTGGCGGATTTGCTGCGAAAACGGATGCTGTCGGACGCGCTGACCTCCGGGCTGACGCTGTCGACGAAGCTTTGTTGCGCCAGGGCGTCGGCATCGGCCGGCACCAGGGTGCGGATGCTGTCGATGGCGTCGTCGAAGAAGTCGCGCCCCGGATAGATGCTCACCACGTTGGTGCCGAGCCCCTTGATATTCTCCAGCGTGCGCTGCTTGGCGCCTTCGCCCAGCGCCACCACCGTAACCACGGCGGCGATGCCGAAGATAATGCCGGTCATGGTCAGCGCGGTGCGCAGGCGATGGGCGTTCATCGCTTTTAGCGCCATGTGCAGCGATTCGCGGGTGCGGTCAATCAGGCTTTGCCAGCCGCTTTGCCGACTGCGGTTCGGCGGCGGCAGCGCGGCGGCGGGCGCCGATTGGCGGCCGCTGTCAGCGATGATCTCGCCGTCTCGCAGCTCGATGACGCGGTGCGCATGCTGCGCCACGTTCATATCGTGGGTCACGATCACCACGGTGTGGCCGCGCTGATTCAGCTCGCTCAGGATCGCCAGCACTTCCTGGCCAGATTGGGTGTCCAGCGCGCCGGTCGGTTCGTCCGCCAGGATAATTTCGCCGCCGTTGATCAGCGAGCGGGCGATGCTGACGCGCTGCTGCTGGCCGCCGGAAAGCTGGCCGGGCTTGTGGTCTTCGCGACCCTCCAGGCCTAACCGCGCCAGCAGTTGCGCCGCCCGCAGCCGCCGCTGATCGCGCCGGGTGTTGGCGTAGATGGCCGGAATTTCGACGTTGCCCAGCGCGCTGAGATCGGGCATCAGGTGGTAACGCTGGAAGATAAAGCCGATATGCTCGCGGCGCAGGCGGGCCAGTTCGTCCGGCGACAGGTGGGCGGCGTTCTGGCCGCTGATGTAGTAGTCGCCGCGATCCGGCACGTCGAGGCAGCCCATGATGTTCATCAGCGTCGATTTGCCGGAACCCGAGGCGCCGATGATCGCCACCAGCTCGCCGGCGGCGATGGTCAAATCGATGTCTTTCAACACCGTCAGCGCCTGACCGCCGTTGGTGTAGGTTCGACTGATGCCTTTTAGCTCGATGATCGCGTTCACAGGAAAATGCCATCCTCAGCCGACTTGGCGGCGGGCTGCGACAGCACCACGGTTTCACCGGCTTTCAGGCCGCTGAGGATCTGAATATCGACGTTGTTGGTGATGCCGGTGGTCACTTCGCGCGTTTCCAGCCGCTGATCCTGAGTCAGCACCTGCACCTGCTGCATTTTTCCTTCGGTTTTATGCACCGCCTGGATCGGCACCAGCAGGGTGTTCTTCGCGTCGCCGAGCAGTAAGGAAACCTGCGCGGTCATGGCAATGCGCAGGCGGTTCTCCGGGTTGGGTACGTCCAGCAGCGCGTTGTAATAGACCGAGGCGTTCGAGGTGCCGGAACCGGACGCGGAGCTGGTGCCTGCGAGCGAATCGTCTTTCATCACCGATTCCGGCGCCAGCTCGATGGTGCGCAGCGTGGCGTCGTACCGTTTATCCGGATCGGAGAAAATAGTGAAGTACGCCTTTTGCCCCGGTGAAATGCGGGTGATGTCGGCTTCGGAGATCTGCGCCTTGATGGTCATCATATCCAACCGCGCCAGCTTGACGATGGTCGGCGCGCTTTGGCTGGAGTTGACCGTTTGCCCCTGCTGCGTCACCACGGCGATGACGATGCCGTCCATCGGCGCAACCACGCGGGTATAGCCCAGATCGATTTTTTTCTTCTCGACTTCGATCTGCGATTGCACCAACTGCGCATTGAGCGCCTGCAGATCGGCGCGAGTGGTGGCGAGCGAGGCTTCGGCGGTTTCGAAGTCTTCCCGCGAACTGGCTTCGTCGTTCAGCATGCGGCGCTGGCGTTTGAAACGCGACTCCGCCTGTTTCAGCAAGGCCTGTTTGGCTAACATATTGGCTTTGACTACGTTCAGCGCCGCCTCGGCGTTGCGCAGATCGTTGCGCTGTTGCAGATCGTCGATGTCGGCGATCGGTTGCCCTTTGGTGACGCGATCACCCAGCTTGACCTTCAGCGATTTGACTTCGCCGGAGACGCGGGCGCCGACGTTGACGCGTTCGATGGCATCCAGCCGCCCGGTGGCCAGCACGGCGTTTTCGATATCGCCCAGGCGGGCCGGCGCAGTAACGTAATCCTGCTGCGGCGGGCGTTGCCAAAAGATGGCCAGCGCGACGGCGACGGCGATGAAAACGATGGCGGCGATCAACGCCAGACGGCGGGAGGGGAGTTTCAGTGATGACATACCCAGGTTTTCCATAACGATAAAAGCGGCGGTTCCAGTCTGCCATCATGGCAGCGCCAGCTTGAACTGGCGCTAAACGTGAGGCGCTTTCCCGCTGGAAAGGGGATAGTAAAGGCTTTCCCGCTAAAGATCACGGTGAGTTATTATCCGCCAGGTGTGCAACCGGCTGCAGGGCGCGTTATACTGGCTAAAAAACCAGTATTCATTCATCAGCAGGATAATGCCACCGCCATGATGCCAAACCGCCTCGAGCCGGAACTCGACATTTATCAATACCCGGAGCACCTGCGCGCCTGCCTGGCGCCGTTGCCCAAAGGGCCGGGCGTGTATGTGTTTCACGGTCAAAGCGAGAGCCTGCCGCTTTACATCGGTAAAAGCGTCAATATACGCAGCCGGGTGATGGCGCACTTCCGCGCGCAGGAGGAGGCAAAAATGCTGCGCCAAACCCGACGCATCAGCTTTATCGAGACCGCCGGTGAGTTGGGCGCATTGCTGCTGGAGGCGCAGCTGATCAAGCAGCAACAGCCGCTGTTCAACAAACGTCTGCGGCGCTCGAAACAGCTTTGCGCGCTGCGCTTGCAGGCAGATGTGGTGACGATTGCTCACGCCAAAGAGATCGACTTCGCTGTCACGCCCGATCTCTATGGGCTGTTTGCCAATCGCCACGCCGCGCTGGAAAAGCTGCGCGCCATCGCCGACGAGCATCGTTTATGTTACGGCAAGCTGGGGATCGACAAGCTGCCGGCGGGGCGAGCCTGTTTCCGCTACAGCCTGCGCAAGTGCGCCGGCGCCTGCTGTGGCGTGGAGTCGGCGCAGGAACATGCTCTGCGGCTCAGCGCGGCGCTTGAACAGTTGCGCATCGCCTGTTGGCCGTTCGCCGGACGCGTGGCGCTGGAGGAGCAGGGCGAGGCGCTGCGGCAGTACCATGTTATCCACAATTGGTTTTATCTGGGATCGGTCAGCAGCCTGGCGCAGGCGAAGTTGCTGCAGAGCGCGGCCAGCCACTTTGATAGCGATGGCTACAAGATTCTGTGCAAGCCGCTCATCGGCGGCGATTACCGGATTATTGCGCTGCCTTAATGCCGGAACGCTATCGATTACCTAAGATTTATCCGTAAATGCATGACATTATGCTAAAAAAGCTTGAGTCCATAATGTTGTTATGGATAATGTCGCCCCGAAGCGAAGGAACGCGCTATTAACTCAGTTGGCAGAGTGATTGGTTTTATAATGGCTTGTTTTGGCTTGAAAATTGATAGACGCGGGTTCGAGTCCTGCATAGCGCGCCAGCTTTCTTTCCCTTCACCTCACCGCGTTTACCGTAAAGCGCACCCGGGTTGATTTGCACTATCGGCTCCTCGTTGGGATTTTCGGGTGTGCTTTACCGTAACCGCTGGCTTTCCTTCCTCTTTCTCTTTCGATCCTTTGCTAAACTGTAATCAGGCAGGCTTGCTGCCCGGCAACAGGAGGTCGATATGTCTCACTCCGAGCAACTGCAGGAGCTCTTGCAACGCGTCGCCGCCCTTGAGGCGAGAGAGAAAGCGCTGAGCGCCGCGTCCAACGCTTACCAGGCGATTATCACCACCATGTTGGGCAATATGGAGAAGACCGAGCGTGACCGGATCATCGCGATGATCGATCAGGCCCATGAAATCGCTTACGCCCGCGCCATTCAACGCAGCAACGAACCGCAAAAGCAGAAGATCAAACAGGCCGACGATGTGGCCCAGCGCATGTTCATGTTTGCGCAAGGCAAAGCCGCTCAGCCGCGCTGAAGCCGAACTATAACAGTTGCCGTCATTAAGTTGGCTAACTGATCTACCCGGCAAAACTGTACTTGTGTTACTTTTAGCGGTGAGATTTGATGGCAATGCTGTTTCCAGCATAAGGTTGTAACGATGGACGCGATTAAAAGCATCTTGGTTAAAGAGATTGAACAGATCAATCGGCGCGAAGGGCGGGACGGCAAGCCGCGCTTCAACAGCGAATTCGCCCGCACTCACCGCTATCTGTGCCTTGCCATGTTCGCCGGTTATTTCGCGGTGATCGCCGTGATGTATCAGGTGCCGTACATGGGGATATATGCCTTCCTGGGCTTCACCGCTTTCGTGCTGTTCATGTTCGCCATGCTGCTGATCGAGATCCGGCCGGTGTACCGCTTCGAGGACATCGGGGTGCTGGATCTGCGAGTTTGCTACAACGGCGAATGGTACTTCACCCGCGCGCTGTCACCTTATGCGGTGCAGCAGCTGCTGGATGAGCCGTCCATCGGCGCCGCGCTGAAACAGAAGATGCGAATCATCATCGGCAACAAGGGCGAAATCGATTTCTACGACGTGTACGACATGGCCTACGGAAAAAAGCCGCAGGATGAGCCGTCTCAGTTGGCGGCGGCGAACTGAAAGGTTTCCGGCCGGCGGCTTGTCGATTATACTCAGCGTTTGAACGCGAAGCAGAATGAGGATCAAGCGATGAGTGATGATATTTTCGATTTTGATATCGATGCCGAACTGGCGAAAGCCGAAGAAAAAGCGGCGCAGAAGGTAAAAGAGGTCCCCGAGTTCCTCGAAGACGAAGCGGACTGCGAAGGTTGCAAGATCTGATTGCCTGACCCATAAAAAAAACCGCCGTGGCGGTTTTTTTTTATGTCTGAGCGTCGCGCGGCGTCAATCCAGCACGAATCCCCAGATCAGGAACGCCGCCACCAGAATCAGGCAAAGCGCGGACACCGTCACCAGTATTTTCCCCAGAATGTCTTTTTCTTGTTCCTGCTGCGTCACGTTGAAATTATCCAATTAAAAGTCTATGGACCAAACCGGCGATGCCGAGATCGAGCGCCGCTACGCCCAGCGCCATGATCACTATCACCGAAAGAAATCGAGTCTTGCCGTTCACTTTCCTAATCCCTGTCGGCGCCGTTATATCAAAGGGATATAATTTGGCGGCGCCGTACTGCATACATCGTGATAGAGATTAAGAGCGTTCTTAAGGCCAGAAGTTCCCTCATCTGATAGGCCGGCGCCTGAGCGGCAGCGTTAGTCGGTCACGATCCGCACGCCTATCTTGCTGACTTGATTGCCTTCCATTTCGGCAATGGTCCAGGTCAGACCGTCCCATTCCACCTGGTCGCCGATCACCGGTTCACCGCCGATCAGCTGAATGACGAACTGCCCCAGCGTCTGCTGCTCATCCACGTCGTCTTGCAGATTGAGGCCATAGACCTGCGAGATATCGCTCAAACGGGCGTCGGACTGCAGGATAAAGTCGCCGAAGAAGCGTTCGTCGAGCGTCACGGCCGGCGCCTGGCTGAACAGCTTGCCGAGGATCGGCAGATCGTGCTCATGGCCAATAACGCACAGAATATCGTTCTCTCGCAGCCGGGTGCTGCCGCTCGGGTGCAGCAGCTCTTTGCCGCGGAACAGGGCGGCGATGCGGGTATTGGGCGGCATTTTCAGCTCGCGCAGCGCCGCGCCGACGCACCAGTTTTCCGCCGAAAGCTGATACACGAACTGTTCCCACTGGTTTTCCGGGTGCACGTCCAGCCCAACACGGGAGATCGGCGTCAGCGCCGGCGGCACGATCACCTTGGCTTTTTTGGCGGCAAACGACAGCGTGGTGCCCTGCAGCAGCAGGGAGACCAGCACCACGAAGAACGCCACGTTGAAGAACAGCTGGGCGTTGGGCAGCCCGGCCATCATCGGGAACACCGCCAGGATCACCGGCACCGCGCCGCGCAGGCCGACCCAGGAAATAAAGCCGCGCTCGCGCAGGGTAAAGCTGCGGAACGGCAGCAGGCCGATAAACACCGACAGCGGGCGGGCGAACAGGATCATCCACAGCGACAGCAGCAGGGCAGGGATGGCGATCGGCAGCAGTTCGTGCGGGTTGAGCAGCAGCCCGAGCACCAGGAACATGCCGATCTGGCTGAGCCAGGCGAGGCCATCGAAGGTTTGTACGATGCCGTGACGGTTGCGGATCGGCCGGTTGCCCAGCAGCAGGCCGCACAGATACACCGCCAGAATGCCGCTGCCGTCCAGCGCGGTGGTCAGCGCGAAAATAAGAATACCGCCGCTTACCGCCAGCAGCGGATAGAGGCCGTCCGCCAGTTTGATGTGGTTGATCAGCGTCAGCAGCAGCCAGCCGCCGCCCAGACCGAAGACGATGCCCATGCCGAACTGCTGCATCAGATGCAGCGGGAAGGCCCAGCTCAGTGCGGTTTCCCCGGCGGCGATCATCGCAATCAGCGTGATGGTGAGAAACACCGCCATCGGATCGTTGCTGCCGGATTCGATCTCCAGCGTGGCGCTGACGCGTTCGTTCAAACCTTTGCCCCCCAAAAGAGAGAAGACCGCGGCGGCGTCGGTGGAACCGATGATGGCGCCGATCAGCAGCCCCTGCAGCAGATCGAGATTGAACAGCCAGGCGGCGGCCATGCCGGTCAGGCCGGCGGTGATCACTACGCCGACGGTGGCGAGAGAGAGTGCCGGCCACAGGGCGACGCGGAAAGAGCTGACCCGGGTACGCATGCCGCCGTCGAGCAGGATCACCGCCAAAGCGAGGTTGCTGACCAGATAAGCGACCGGGTAATTGCTGAAGACGATGCCGCCGGGGCCATCGACGCCGGCCAGCATGCCGATCGCCAGGAAGATCACCAGGATCGGAATGCCGAGCCGGGAAGAAAATGAGCTGAGCAGAATGCTTGCCCCCACCAGCACGGCACCGATGACGAACAAACTGTTAATGGTGCTGGCATCCAAAATATTGCTCTCCTGAGGCTGGGGGATAGGGGGCACTGCGCGTGTTTCGATGATAACGTGTTTAGTGGGTAAAACGCCAAGGCTGATTGCGAAAACAATCGATCAATTATTGCCCGTTGGTGCGATTAAACTAAGAAAGTGAGGGGAAGAGGGGAAATTCTGCCTTTTATCCAACATTATCAGGCTGCTGTATTTCGGTTTTGGCAACAATGCCGGGTTTGCACGGTGGGAAAAACCATTAAGCCCGCGCAGGCAGGCTTAATGGTTTGCAGGCGCGGTAGGATTAATGATCGAGCGATTCCAGCGCCCGTTTGATCAGCTCGGTGGCCAGCTTGCTTTCCGCTTCAGAAATGCCGTCGAGATTGAAGTTGGAAAGCTCAGCGACCAAAACGCTGCGTTCTTTGCCGCTGATCGAAGCGTCCAGCGCGGACAGCAACCTGCCGAGGATCTTCAGCAGGGTGGCGTTTTCCGCTATGGCTTCTTGAGCCGGGGTGTTCTTATCGGTCATTCAAAATCCTCTCTGTCGTGACGGAAGGGAGATGCAGCTAACGCCATCGAATAAATTAAACGATCGCGCAGCCCTTCGGGGGTGTTGAGCCCAATCACTACCGTAAGGCAGGGATCCGGATTTCTACTTATGCATTGCAGTTATAACGGCTAGGTTATCTATGCAGCCGTATCACTTTGCCCTAACGGGCGACGCCAGGCTGAGCAATGTGTGCTCTGCATGGCAAGAGAGATGACGCAACCGATAGGTTGCGCCATCAAGTATAGCGACGGGGAGAAAATGTGGAGGCGGTGGAACCGCCTTCAGGAGATTTTTTCTTTTCGCAGACGGTTATTGAAACGAGGACGATCCAACAGGAAAGTAAGATGCAGGCGTTGTATCAGCGCATAGGCGATAACAGGGGCGATTAGGCCGAATAGCGTGCCGGCGATCGCTTGTGTTGGCCAATGGCTGATATGCATAAACTTGGTCAGTACGATGCGTAAGCCGCTGGCCGCGAGGATATGCATCAAATAGATGACCATGCTCAATTCGCCGAGTCGGCGCAGCCAGGAAAGATTCGTTTTGGCCAACAGAACCGACAGGTTGACGATGAAGAAGATGGCTTCAATCGCCAGTAACAGGGAGAAACTTCCGGTATCGGTATACAGCAGGCCTGAATAGCCGTGGAATCCCCACTGCAACGCGATAAACGCGATCAGGGAGGCCAGCAGCGAACCGAAACCCAGATTGGCGATGAGCGAAGCGTAGCGAATGGCAAAAACGCCCAGCAGGAAGAAGATCAAGAATCGGGTAATGTAATCAAAATGGAAGGCTTTGGTGAGGCTGTCTTGGTAGACATACAGCCCCGCGCTGATAACGATCAATACCGGCAGGAGATAGCGGTATGTTTCTTTGCTATACAGCAAGGTGGCCAAAACAAAGACCATGAACAAGGCATACAGGAACCAAAACTGCGCGCGCGGATGCGTAAACAGCGACAGGATATCGCCCAGGCTGGAAGGGTTATTGGTATAGCGCGACAACAGCACTTCCACCATGCCTTGCAGCAGCGACCAGATGACATAGGGATAAACGATGGTATCTATCTTACTGATCACAAAGCGTGTTTTTCCCTTCTTATCCAAGGACTGCGTAAAAAACAGACCCGAAAGGAAGAAAAACAGTGGCATATGAAAACTGTAGATAATGCTGTCTGTCAGTAGATAGGATGAACCGGAAAGCTGAATGCCTGCGCTGTATAGACCCCGATTGACGTGGCCAAAAACCACGAGAATGATGCCGATTCCCTTGGCATAATCGACCCATGCTTCTCTCATATGTGTACCTAGCCCAGAAAGTAACGCAACTGATTTATAAGTATGAATAATGAGCGTAACAGGCAGTTGCCGTTTTGCAATGAATCCCGGGGATTAGGATTAATATTAGGAAAATGCTCAGGGCAGCTATCGCTGCGCCGAGGTAGTGAGGCATTTTATCATTGGTGAGGTTAATTTCTGGATGATAAATCATCATCCAGAAATGGGGTGGGAAGCCTAGCGCGACTTGCCGGAGAACAGGAAGCGCAGCACCGGAATGCGCTTGTGCAGTTCATATAGCGCGAAGGCCAGAGAGAACACAAACAGCAGGCCCAGCAAGAATCCCAACAGGTTGTTGCCGATATACGGCGTCACGAAAGCGCCATATATCAGGGTCAACGGATGGTGCACCAGATATATAAACAGCGAGGCGTTGACCAGATAGGTGATGCGCGGCGAGTGATAATTCAGCAGGTTATGCCCGAAAGAGAACACGACGTTGGTCATCAGGATCCCCATTAGGGTTTTGATCACCACTTCCAGCTCGAACATATAGCTGCTGTGCGCCAACAGCTTTTGGTTCAGCATATATGCGATAAACAGCAGCAGCGAACCGAGCAGCGCCAGCGGCGAGCGGCGCAGAAAAATCTCCTTAAGCCACACATACTTAAACGCATAGGCACCGAGGAGGAAGAACGGCAGGTAGAACATCGTCTCCATCACCACGAAATTGAACAGGCCGTTGGATAATAGCTGCGGGGCGAAAATTAAAATAATGCGGTGCGCGGCCGAGTAGCATACCGCATAAATAAAGAAATACAGTGAGATGTTTCCTAATCCACGCATTCTGTTTATTAGCGTTGGAATATGTTCACGGGTTTGACGCTTGATTTTACGGAACAGATAAAAACAGGCGCAGGTTAACAATGACAGCGTCAATAAGAACCACAGATGAGAAACCAATTCCCAAACTGTTACATTTATTTTCTGATACAGAGAAAATTCATCCCAGCCGTTTAATTTGTCGGTGAAATATTTCAGCATGAAAAACTGCGGCACCGTGATCAGCGGGATGGAGCTCAACAGTGGGATCGCCACCCGCTCCAGCCTGACCTTCAGCCACTGCTGGCGCTCGTAGCGCTCGTAAAGCATGTAGGAGAAGTAGCCGGATATCACGAAGAACACCTGCATGCGGAAGGCGTGGATGAAGTCGTTCAGCACCGTGAGCGAGAAGGAGGGCGACGCGCTGTTCACCGCCCAGGCGTGGCTGGAATAAATCAGGGAGAGGTGAAACGGGATGCCAAGCAACATCAAATAGGCTCTGATGGAATCGAGGAAAAACTCGCGCTGTTTGCTGCCTTTAGTCATAGATTACCGCTGGTGATTTAATCGAGAGTTCATTAACACGCTTAATAAGTCGTCAAACGTTAAATTGTTATCCGGAACCCTACTATAGCCCCCCGCATTTTTCCATAGCGTCTTGTTGCGCGGCTTGCTACGCTGGTGTTCCATCAGCTGCTTAAACAATGAGCCGTAAACATGAACCATCCATTTATCATGTTGTCGGAAAGCTGAGTAATCCATTAATATGGATTTAAATGCTTTGAGCACACGAATAGGGGGGGATGTGCTAGTTAATATATTATCCGGACAACCACGCGCCGCGAGCGTTCGTTGGTTAGGTGCGACCGTATTGTTCACGCTGTTCAGTTCGCCGGCTTGGGCCTTTTCTATTGATGATGTCGCCAAGCAGGCGCAGGATCTGGCGGCGAAAGGTTTCGAAGCCCCGAAGAGCAACCTTCCTTCTCAGTTCCGCGAGATGAAGTTCGCAGACTATCAGCAGATTCAGTTCAATCACGATAAAGCCTATTGGAGCAAGCTGAAAACCCCTTTCAAGCTTGAGTTTTATCATCAGGGGATGTACTTCGATACGCCGGTGAAAATCAACGAAGTCACCTCCACCAGCGTAAAACAGATCAAGTACAGCCCGGATTACTTCAACTTCGGTTCGGTCAAACACGACCCTGAATCGGTGAAAAACCTCGGCTTTGCCGGTTTTAAGGTGCTTTATCCGATCAACAGCGCCGACAAAAACGATGAGATCATGAGCCTGCTGGGCGCGAGCTATTTCCGCGTGGTGGGTAAAGGACAGGTTTACGGGCTTTCCGCTCGCGGCCTGGCTATCGACACCGCTTTGCCGTCCGGCGAAGAGTTCCCGCGTTTCCGCGAATTCTGGGTTGAGCGTCCGAAGCAGGGCGACAAGCACCTGGTGATCTATGCGCTGCTGGATTCCCCGCGCGCCACCGGCGCTTACCGTTTCACGGTGATCCCGGGCCGCGACACCACCGTGGACGTCGAGTCTAAAGTGTTCCTGCGCGACAAGGTGGGCAAACTGGGCCTGGCGCCGCTGACCAGCATGTACCTGTTCGGGCCGAACCAGCCGTCGCCGACGCTGAACTACCGCCCGGCGTTGCACGATTCCAACGGTCTGTCTATCCACGCCGGCAACGGCGAGTGGATCTGGCGTCCGCTGAACAATCCTAAACACCTGTCCGTCAGCACCTATACCGTCGAGAATCCGAAAGGCTTCGGTCTGCTGCAGCGCGGCCGCAACTTCAAGGATTACGAAGATCTGGACGATCGCTACGATCTGCGCCCGAGCGCCTGGATCGAACCGAAGGGCGACTGGGGTAAAGGCAAGGTCGAACTGGTGGAGATCCCGACGGCGGATGAAACCAACGACAACATCGTCGCGTTCTGGACGCCGGATACCTTGCCGGAAGCCAAAAAGCCGCTGACGCTGAGCTACCGTTTGAACTTCACCCGCGATGAAGACAAACTGCATTCGCAAGATATCGCCTATGTGGCCCGTACCATGCGTTCGACCGGCGATGTGAAGCAGTCCAACCTGATCCGCGAGCCAGACGGCAGCGTGGCCTTCCTGGTCGACTTCGTTGGCCCGGTGCTGAAAGGGCTGGACGCCAATACCCCGGTCGCTTCTCAGATCAGCATCGGCGACAACGGTGAGATGGTAGAAAACAACGTCCGCTATAACCCAGTGACCAAAGGCTGGCGCCTGACGGTGCGTCTGAAAGTGAAAGACGACAAGAAGCCGGTAGAAATGCGTGCGGCGCTGGTCAATGGCGATAAGACTCTGTCGGAAACCTGGAGCTATCAGCTACCTGCCAATGAATAAGCCTACTCAACCCGCCCAGGATTATCTTGCGGCGTTGCCTCTGACCGCCGAGCGGTCGGAGGCGCTCAACCCTCAAACGGCGGATGACGCTCAGGCACTGGAGGCGCTCCATCGGCAGATGGGCGCCGCCGACGCCAACGTCAATAGCCTGTCGGCGGATGACGTGGCGCTGGCCTCGGTCAAACCGCGTATCGAAAACGCCTGGCCGGATGCGGTCAGCGATGACGACTTCGATACCGACGCCGAAGGGCGCGCCATTCTGAAGGCGACGCCGCCGATCAAACGCACCACCATGTTCCCGGAAGCCTGGCGCACCAACCCGGTGGCGCGCTTCTGGGATTCTCTGCTGGGGCGGTCGCCGCACAATCGGCACGCCACCAAAGAGGAGGCCGAGGCCGAGAACCGCTGGCGTACCGTCGGCTCCATGCGCCGCTATGTGCTGCTGGTGCTGATGCTGGTGCAAACCGGCATCGCCACCTGGTACATGAAAACCATCTTGCCTTACCAGGGCTGGGCGCTGATCGATCCTATCGCCATGCTGGATCAGGATCTGATGCAGTCGGTGTTGCAGCTGCTGCCGTATGTGCTGCAAACCGGCATTCTGATCCTGTTCGCCGTGCTGTTCTGCTGGGTCTCGGCCGGTTTCTGGACCGCGCTGATGGGCTTCCTGCAGCTGCTGATCGGCAAGGACAAATACAGCATTTCCTCCACCATCAAGGGCGATGAGCCGATCAACCCGGCGCACCGCACTGCGCTGATCATGCCGATCTGCAACGAAGACGTCGAACGCGTGTTCGCCGGCCTGCGTGCGACCTATGAGTCCGTCGCCGCGACCGGTCAGCTGGAACACTTCGATATCTACGTGCTGAGTGACAGCTACGATCCGGACATCTGCGTGGCCGAGCAAAAGGCGTGGATGGAGCTGTGCCGCGATGTCGATGGCCACGGCCGCATCTTCTATCGCCGCCGCCGCCGCCGCGTCAAACGCAAGAGTGGCAACATCGACGACTTCTGCCGTCGCTGGGGCGGTGAGTACAGCTACATGGTGATCCTGGATGCCGACAGCGTGATGAGCGGCGAATGCCTCACCGGGCTGGTGCGCCTGATGGAAGCCAATCCGAACGCCGGCATCATCCAGTCGGCGCCGAAGGCGTCCGGCATGGATACCCTGTATGCGCGCGTGCAGCAGTTCGCCACCCGCGTTTACGGGCCGTTGTTCACCGCCGGCCTGCATTTCTGGCAGCTGGGCGAGTCGCACTACTGGGGGCACAACGCCATCATCCGCGTGAAGCCGTTTATCGAGCACTGTGCGCTGGCGCCGCTGCCGGGCGAGGGCTCTTTCGCCGGGTCTATCCTGTCGCACGACTTCGTTGAAGCGGCGCTGATGCGCCGCGCCGGCTGGGGCGTGTGGATCGCTTACGATCTGCCGGGCAGTTATGAAGAGCTGCCGCCAAACCTGCTGGACGAGCTGAAGCGCGACCGTCGCTGGTGTCACGGCAACCTGATGAACTTCCGCCTGTTCCTGGTGAAAGGCATGCACCCGGTGCACCGCGCGGTGTTCCTTACCGGCGTCATGTCCTACCTGTCGGCGCCGCTGTGGTTTATGTTCCTGGCGCTCTCCACCGCATTGCAGGTGGTGCATACGCTGATGGAGCCGCAATACTTCCTGCAGCCGCGGCAGCTGTTCCCGGTCTGGCCGCAGTGGCGGCCCGAGCTGGCGATAGCGCTGTTCTCCACCACGCTGGTGCTGCTGTTCCTGCCGAAGTTGCTCAGTATTGTGCTGATCTGGGCCAAGGGCGCGAAAGAATACGGCGGGGCGTTCCGTCTGTTCATTTCGATGCTGATGGAAATGCTGTTCTCGGTGCTGCTGGCGCCGGTGCGCATGCTGTTCCATACCGTGTTCGTGGTGAGCGCCTTCCTCGGTTGGGAAGTGGTGTGGAATTCGCCGCAGCGTGACGATGATGATACGCCGTGGGGTGAAGCGTTCCGCCGCCATGGCTCGCAGATGTTGCTGGGCCTGGTGTGGGCCGGCGGCATGGCGTGGCTGGATCTGCGCTTCCTGTGGTGGTTGGCGCCGATCGTGTTCTCGCTGATCCTGTCGCCGTTTGTGTCGGTGTTGTCGAGCCGCGCAACGCTGGGCATGAAAAGCAAACGCGCCAAGCTGTTCCTGATCCCGGAAGAGTACAATCCGCCGCGTGAGCTGTTGGCGACGGAAGAATATCTGCATCTCAACCGCAACCGCGCGCTGACCAACGGCTTTATGCATGCGGTGGTCAATCCATCCTTCAACGCGCTGGCGACGGCGTTGGCGACGGCGCGTCACCATCTGCGCGCGACGCTCGATCGCAATCGTGAGGAGCGGGTGAACGAAGCGCTACAGTTAGGGCCTGAGAAGCTGGTGAAGGGCAAACGTCTGGAGCTGCTGAGCGATCCGGTCACGCTGGCTCGTTTGCATCAGCGCGTCTGGCTGTTGCCGGAAGGCGCCGCCTGGCGTGAGCATTATCAGCAGTTGCCGCACAACCCGCTGGCGCACCCTACGGGCCGGCGTTAATTGCTAATCGGCAACGCTCAGACGGGGAATGCGCATGGCGCATTCCCCGTTTTTTTTACCTTTTGCTTACGTGCGCCGGTACCGGTGGAGAAAGGGAACTGTGATAGACTGCGGCCGATGCGTTGTTCACTCGCGAAACAACCCCTTGCTCAGAGTCAATGTCGTGAAGCTCTCTTCCTATCTTCGGCTGGCCTGCGTGACGGCCGGTGTGATGACACTCACCGGCTGCGGCAGCATTATCAGCCGCACCGTGCCCGGTGCGGGGCATGGCCACCAGTACTATCCCGGCGTGCAGTGGGATCTGCGTGACACGCCCTGGCGCTACGTCACGGTGATAGATGTGCCGCTGTCGATGGTGGTGGACACCTTTATGCTGCCGTTTGATGCGCAGCATGGCCCCTACGAGTAATTTCGTTCAGCGGGTGGCGAACACCACCAGCTGATAGCCTTGCTGCCCGCAATGGAAAGGCGCCAGCGCCGTCATCCCCAACCCTTGCACGTGAGCGGCCAACGAATGCGGATTGTCGTCGTCGATAAACAACGCGCCCACGTCATAGTCATGGCAAGTATGCGCTTTGACCGCGGCGTAGAGGCGCTTCAGCACGCCTTTGCCGCGCCAGGCGGCGGCGAGGCAGACGGGGCCGTAGAGAAACACCCGCTGCTCACTCAGCGGCCGTCCGGCGAAGGATTGCGTGGCGAGCGTCACCAGCATCGCCTCCACCACCGGCGGGCGCGGTTGCACGTCGGCGGGCATCAGGCAAACAAACCCCGCCAGTTGGTTCTCCTGTTCGGCCACCCATATGCCGATGCCGCGGTTGATCGCCGCCAGCTGCGCCTCATTCATGCGCGATACGATAAATCCCTGCCGTTTTTGGCGCTCGTCGAGCGCTTCCGGCACGTTTTCCCCCTGTAGCTGCAAAATGGCGGGGTAGTCGGTAGGGCAGGCCCGGCGAATAATCATGCGGCCTCCTTGGCGATGAAAGCGTGGTGCGGGTTAACGTTCATCCCACTCATCGGCTGCGGCCTGGCCTTCTTCGGTATCCAGCGGCGGTTCGAGCTGAAAGTCGCCTTCCTCCCATTCGTACAGGGTGTTTTCATCTATCCACTCGGCGGTAATTTCCACCTCGTCGTAGTCACCGTCGAAGATCGCCTGCGCCGCCGCACCGCTGCGCAGCGTCAGACATTCTACCGCCTCTCCTTCTTCTTCGAAGAACTCCGCCTGCCACATCGTGTCGCCATCCTGCATCACGTACTTTTGCAGATTGAACTGCTGGGGCACCGGCGGTTCGTCACCGCTGCCGCCTTCGGCGGTGTCGATAAACTCTTCGCGTGCGGCCTCGATGGCTTCTTCCAGGGTTGCATACAGGCTCATGTTCGCCTCCGTTGACAATGAGAGTAAAGCGTCCGGCGCATTGCCGGTGCGGTGGGGGAAACGTCAAAACTAATTGTTGTCTCACTGGCGCAGGATGCAAATTTTTTTGTTGTCCGCTGTGCGACGATGGTTGTCCGCAAAGCGGGAGAAGAGGAGGCGATGGCGGGAAATAATGACGCGATCGTTCACTCTGGCGTCAGGAGAAGCCCATGTTAATCGACCCTTCAAGCAAATACCGACCTTTCCCGCCGGTGGCGTTGCCGGACCGCCAATGGCCTGCGCGTACGCTGCGGCAGGCGCCGCGCTGGTGCTCCAGCGATCTGCGCGACGGCAACCAGGCGCTGGCGGAGCCGATGGATAACGCGCGCAAGCGCGAATTTTATCAATTGTTGTTGCAGTGTGGTTTCAAAGAGATCGAGGTAGCGTTCCCTTCGGCGTCGCAAACGGATTTTGACTTTGTACGCACGTTGATCGACGAGCGGCTGATCCCGGACGACGTCACGATCCAGGTGCTGACGCAGTCGCGCGACGATCTGATCGATCGCACCTTCGAGGCGCTGCAGGGGGCGCCGCGGGCTATCGTGCATCTGTATAACGCCACGGCGCCGATGTTTCGCGATATCGTGTTCCGCCAGGATAAGGCGGCGACCGTGGCGCTGGCGGTGAACGGCGCGCGGCGCATCCGCCGGCAGTGCGAGGCGCAGCCCGATACCGCCTGGTGCTTCGAATATTCGCCGGAAACCTTCTGTTTTACTGAGTTAGAGTTTGCGCTGGAGATCTGCGAAGCGGTGGCGGAGGTTTGGCAGCCGGGGCCGCAGCGGCCGATGATCATCAACCTGCCGGCGACGGTGGAAGTGAGCACGCCCAACGTGTATGCCGATCAGATCGAATGGTTCTGCCGTCACTTCAGCCGCCGCGCCGATGTGGCGATCAGCGTGCATCCGCATAACGATCGCGGCACCGGCGTGGCCTGCGCGGAGCTGGCCTTGCTGGCCGGCGCCGATCGGGTCGAAGGCTGCCTGTTCGGCAACGGAGAGCGCACCGGCAACGTCGATCTGGTCACGCTGGCGTTGAATCTCTATACCCAGGGCGTGGCGCCGGGTCTCGACTTCAGCCGCCTGAAGCAGGTGGTGGAGGTGGTGGAGCAGTGCAATCAGCTGCCGGTGCATCCTCGCCATCCTTATGCCGGCGAGTTGGTGTTTACCGCTTTCTCCGGTTCGCATCAGGATGCGATCAAGAAAGGTTTCGCCGCACAGCGGCAGCGGCAAGATGGCCGCTGGCAGGTGCCATACCTGCCGCTCGATCCCGCCGATGTCGGTTGCAGCTATGAGGCGGTGATCCGGGTCAACAGCCAGTCCGGCAAAAGCGGCGCCGCCTGGCTGTTGGAGCAGAATCATGGGCTGGCGTTGCCGCGTGGTTTGCAGATTGATTTCAGCCAGGTGGTGCAGCGCGCGACCGACGATAGCGGCAAAGAAATGAGCGGCGCGCAGCTGTGGCGCTTATTCCGCGATACTTACGGGCTGGTGGAGCAGCCGCGTTTGCAGCTGTTAAGCTACCAGACGGAAAGCCATGGGGTAGAGGCCTACAGCTTCAACGCGCGAGTTGCCTGCGAGGGAGAGCCGCTGCGCCTGCAGGGGGCCGGCAACGGTCTGCTGTCCAGCGCGGTGGATGCACTGCGTCAGCGCTTCGGCTTGCCGCTGGCGATCGAGGATTACCACGAGCATACGTTGGGGCATCAGAGCGATAGCCGAGCGGTGGCCTATATTCGCTGTACGCTGCCGCAAGGTGAGGCGACTTATGGCGTTGGCATCGACGTCGACTCCGCCAGCGCCTCGCTGCAGGCGCTGTTCAACGTCGCCGGGCGCTATCTGGCGCCAACGTCGGCGCAGTCCGGCTGAAATAGTCGCTGGGTGCTACTCCCAGCAGCCGGCGGAACATGGCGCTGAACGCGCTGGGGCTGTCATAGCCGAGATCCAGCGCCACTTCCAACACCGAGCGACCGGTCGCCAGCGCGTTTAATGCCGCCAGCAAACGGGCGCGTCGCACCCAGTCGCTAAAATGTAGCCCGGTTTCTCGCAGGAAGCGCCGCGACAGGGTGCGTCCGCTGACGCTGAGATGAGCGGCAGCCTGTTCCAGCGTCCAGGGCTGCGCCAGCGTGGCCTGGATATGGTGGCACAGGGCGAGCAGCGAGGCTTCGCGAGGTTCCGGCAGGTGCAGCGGCAGGATCGGCAGCATTCGCAACTCATCCAGAATCAGTTCCATCACGCGCTCATCGCGCCCGCCGCTGGGGTAACCGGGCGCAATCTCCATCGCACAGATAATCAACTCGCGCAGCAGCGGGGAAACCTGCACTACCTGGCATTGGGCCGGCAAATCGGCGCGCGCCAACGGATCGACGAACAGCGTCCTGGCCGCCACCTGGCCGGTGATACGCAGGCTGTGCACCACTTTCGCCGGCACCCAGACGCCGCGGCCGGGCGGCACCACCCAGCTGCCGAGCCGGGTCGTGACCTGCACCACGCCGCTCAGGCTGTGGATCAGCTGCGCGCAGTTATGGTAGTGGTCCGGCTCGCTGTCGCCGTGGCGATAATCCCTGGCTAACGGCCGGACAGGCCGATCGGGCGGCAGAACGTCGTGAAAAAACAGCATCGTAAGCAGGCTCCGCGCGGCAAAAGAGGGAGGACAGCATGCCATGCGTCGCTGTTTCACACCAGTCTGTGGCGCGGCACGGTAAAATGGTTTATAAAATTATATTATATAATTTTATAAACTGAAGGAGGGGCAATGGATATTGATGCGATGCGCAAGGCGGCGGCGCAGGCCGGTGCGATGCTGCGTACCCTGGGCAACGAAGATCGGCTGCTGCTGCTGTGCCGGCTCAGTCAGGGCGAGATGGCGGTGAGTGAACTGGCGCAGGCGCTGGATATCCGCCAGCCGACGCTGTCCCAACAGCTTGGCGTGCTGCGCGAGGAGGGGTTGGTCTCCACCCGGCGAGCCGGCAAGCAGATTTACTATGCGGTGGCCGATGCCAAAGCGCTGGCGCTGCTCCATACCCTGTATCAGCTTTATTGCCCACAACCGGAGAACCGCGATGACCATTGACTGGCAGCACTTCACGCCGTATTCCGCGTTGGCGGGCGGGGCCATTATCGGCGGCGCGGTAGCGCTGCTGCTGTTGTTCAACGGCCGGATCGCCGGTATCAGTGGCATTACCGGCGGTTTATTGAGCGCGGGCGGCCGGGAGCGGGGCTGGCGCGCCGCATTTATTGGCGGGTTGCTGCTCTCCCCCTGGCTATATGCTGCCGCTGCGGCGTTGCCATCCGGTGAGATCTCGGTTGGCAACGGCTGGCTGGCGGCCGCAGGGCTGTTGGTGGGCTTGGGTACTCGATTGGGCAGCGGTTGCACCAGCGGGCACGGCGTGTGCGGCGTCGCGCGGTTGGCGCCGCGTTCACTGGCCGCCACGGCGTTGTTTATGCTGCTGGGCTTTATGACCGTGTGGCTGATGCGCCACACGTTGGGAGGTTGAAAATGCTTAAAACGCTGTTGGCGCTGCTGAGCGGCGTGATTTTCGGTCTGGGGTTAATTATTGCCGGCATGGCCAATCCGGCCAAGGTGTTGGCGTTTCTCGACGTTACCGGCCAGTGGGATCCCTCGTTGGCGCTGGTGATGGCTGGGGCGATCGCGGTGGCGGCGCCGGCCTTCCTGTGGGCGCGGCGACGCGAACGGAGCCTGTTGGGGGAAACGCTGCAGATCCCGGCCGCCGGGCGTGTGGAACGCCGTTTACTGGCGGGCAGCGCGCTGTTCGGCATCGGCTGGGGCATCGCGGGTATTTGCCCTGGCCCAGCCTGGGTGTTGGCCGGGGCGGAGATAAGTCGGGTATGGCCGTTTCTGCTGGCGATGCTGGCGGGTATGGCGCTGTATGAAATTATCATGAGGCGGAGGCGTACATGTCGATAGCCAAAGCGGTGTTGCGCATCGCGCGCCCGACAGATCGGTTGCAAGAGATTGCCGCGCTGTATTGCCGCGGGCTGGGTTTCGAAAGGCTGGGCGAGTTTGTCGATCATCTGGGCTTTGACGGCATTATGATCGGGCATCCGCAGCATGCATACCATCTGGAGTTTACGCAGCATCGTGGGGTACAGGTTGGACAAGCGCCGACGCAGGATCACCTGCTGGTGTTTTATCTGCCGGATGAGAACGAATGGCGAGCCGCGTGTGAGCGGATGCGGGCGGCGGGGTTCTTGGCGGTCGCCGCCTATAACCCCTATTGGGATCGGGCGGGGCAAACCTTTGAAGATCCTGATGGCTACCGGGTGGTATTGCAACACCAGGCCTGGCAGGCATAAAAAAACCGGCGCATCGAGCGCCGGTTTGCGAGATAAAACGGTTTATCCGTCAGGCGCTGGTCGCCGGCTTTTGTGCGCTCTTGGACTGGGTATTTTCCAGCATGCGGCGAATCGGCACGATCAGCACGATAAGCACGGCGGCGCAGATCAGCAACGCGACTGAGCAGCGGGCGAACAGATCCGGCAGCATATCCAGTTGGTCGGCCTTGACGTGACCGCCGATCAGACCGGCCGCCAGGTTGCCCAGCGCACTGGCGCAGAACCACAGCCCCATCATCTGACCGCGCATTCTCTCCGGCGCCAGCAGCGTCATGGTGGCCAGCCCGATCGGGCTCAGGCACAGCTCACCCAGCGTCAGCATCAGGATACTGCCCACCAGCCACATCGGCGATACGCCGGTGCCGCCGTTGCTCAGCACATTCTGCGCGGCCAACATCATCAGGCCGAAACCGCCGGCGGCGCACAGGATACCGATCACGAACTTGGTGATGCTGCTCGGACGCACGTTATTGCGTGCCAGCGCAGGCCAGGCCCAGCTGAACACCGGCGCCAGCAGGATGATGAACAGGGCGTTGATCGACTGGAACCACACCGCCGGGATCTCGAAGCCGCCAATCATGCGATTGGTGTAATCGTTGGCGAACAGGTTGAACGAGGTCGGTTTTTGCTCAAACGCCGACCAGAAGAACGCAGCGGAGATCAGCAGGATGAAGCACACCAGCAGGCGTGCGCGCTCTTTGCGGCTCAGGCCGGCAAAGGCGAACAGATAGATGAAGTACAGGGTGACCGACGCAGCGATCACGTACACCAGCATGCTGGCCACTTCGACCGGATTGATGACGATGGTGCCCTGAGCGATCAGCACGATGACGGCCACCAGGATGACCGCCAGCGCCAGCAACCAGGCGCCGACGCCTTTTTTCTTCGCCACCGGGCTGTTCCAGGTGGAGTCCAGGCCCACTTCGCGGTCATAGCGTTTCATCGCCGGGACGGCGAACACGCGGAAGATCACCAGCGCCACCAGCATCCCGATACCGCCGATGCCGAAGCCCCAGTGCCAACCGTGTGACTTGATCAGCCAACCGGAGATCAGCGGAGCGATGAACGAGCCGATGTTGATGCCCATGTAGAACAGCGAGAAACCGCCATCGCGGCGCGCATCGCCTTTTTTGTACAGCGTGCCGACCATCACCGAGATACAGGTCTTGAACAGGCCGGAACCGAGCACGATGAACATCAGGCCGATGAAGAACAGGTTGGTGCCCATCACCGCGGACAGGGCGATCGACAGGTGGCCGAGTGCGATCAGGATCGAACCGTACCAGACGGCCTTGCGTTGGCCGAGCCAGTTGTCCGCCAGCCAGCCGCCCGGCAGTGCCGCCAGGTACATGCTGCCGGCGAAGATGCCGACGATCGCCGACGCGTTCTCGCGCGCGAGACCCAGACCGCCGTCGTACACGGTGGCGGCCATAAACAGGATCAGCAGCGGACGGATGCCGTAGAACGAGAAACGCTCCCACATTTCGGTGAAGAACAGAGAACCCAGCGGATAGGGATGGCCGAAGAAGGTCCGGCTTTCTGACTTATTGACAGAGGATTGCATAACGATTTCCCAATAAAAGGCGCTGCAAGGCTGCAGCCCGTACTGTGGTATGTATGTGTATTTAATAAAGGCGATCCGCCCAATGCGGATTACCCGACAAACACCGTGGCTGCAACGCTGATAAACCGTGGAAAGCGTGCTGACCTTTTCTTCACTTGGCCGATGTTTCACATCTGGCGTGATATTATTTAACCATTTGATAACTGGTCGTTGGTTTTGTCTAGTACCTGTATCCCATTTTTTAGACGAAAAGTCGACAAGCATCTCCTTTTCTGGTTTTTCTGTTGGTTGTGACAGGAATATGATTGACAGCGGGTTTTATGTGCTGAAAGTTATTTTTTTGTTGATAAACAAAATGTTGAGATAAGAAAGTTCTGGGTGGGACGAAAATTCGCCGGCCCGAAGGAGGCATTATTAAAAGTGGGGGAAATGCGCCGTTGATCCGGCCAACGGAGGAAGCTGGCGATAAATGCAGCTATTGTTCTTCCTGCAGCGTGTCTTCCCGCAAATAGCCCGGCCGCCGCCGCAGACACCACCAGGAATAACCGGCGTTGAACAGCACCACTAAAGCGGTGACAGCGAAGACCGTGCGGAAACCGTAGCCGGCGGAGACTGCAGCGCCGAGCAGCGGACCGCTGACGTTGCCGACGTCGCGGAACGATTGGTTGTAGCTGAAGATTCGGCCGGCTACCTGATTGGTGCAGTTGTAAATCAACAGCGTCTGTACCGCCGGCAGCAGCGCGCCGTCGGCCGCCCCCAGCAGAAAACGCAGCACCCCGAGCTGCCACGGCGTTTGCACGAACGCCATCGGGATCAGCAGCAGCACCGAGACGATCAGCATAAACACCAGAATGCGCTCCGGGCCGATGCGATCGCCCAGCTTGCCCAACCGTGGGGCGCTCATCAACGCCGCGACGCCGGGCACCGAGGCAATCAGCCCGCTGATAAACGCCAGGTTATGGGTGGCGCCGGCCAGATCGCGCACATACAGCGTCAGGATCGGCGCAATCGAGCCGGTGGCGATCTGGATGATCATGGTGGTCACGAACAGGCTGAGCACCAGCTTCGGGTTCTTCAGCGAGGCGAACACCTGTTTTGCGTGCAACATGTCGCGCTTTTGCACCGGGGTGAATTGCTCTTTGACATACAGCAGCGTCAGCACGAAACAGACGAACAGCACCGCGGCGGTGATATAAAACACCGGGCGCAGCCCGTAGAGGTCGGCCAGCAAACCGCCGATCAGCGGGCCGACCAGCGCGCCGCCGACGCCGCCGGTTGACAGGGTGCCCAGCGCCCAGCCACTGCGGTTGCGCGGCACCTGGGTGGCGATCAGCGCGTTGGCGTTGGGGATGAACCCGCCGAGCAGCCCCAGCACCGCGCGCAGCGCGAGAAATTGCCAGACCGTTTGCGCCATGCCCATCAGCACCATGACGATCGCCATGCCCAGGGCGGAGCGCAGCAGCATCAGTTTACGGCCGCGTCGGTCGGCCAGGGCGCCCCAAAACGGCGCGGCGATAGCGGAAAACAGGAAGGTGATGCTGAACAGCAGACCGGACCACATGTTGAGCGCCTGATGGCCGGTTACGCCCAGCGTCTCTACGTACAGCGGAAGAAACGGCATCACCAGGCTGAAGGCGGCGCCGGTGAGAAAACACCCGACCCAGGCGACGAAAAGGTTGCGTTTCCAGTTAACGGGTTCTGCTGCCGAAGCCATAAATGTCCACTGTCGAAGGGTGACGCGCTTTGCCGGCGGCATGATGAAGGGGCAAAACGTGAAAGTTAGCCTGATAAGTATGCGCCGCCTGCGTGGCAACGGCAAACCAGAGGACGGAAATAGGGCGAAAAATGAAATAAAGTTTTAAAAATGGCGTTTAAACCTTATTCCGCGCTTAGCGCGCGGAATTTACAGCGTTTTATAAGCCGGCCAGCGCCTCGAAACCGGCGGCGGTGGTGGTCGCGCTAAAGTCGATGACCTCGTAGTGGGCCACGGCGTTGAACGGATCTTCGGCCAGGATGGCGTCCAGCTGCGCACGCTCAATGCCCTTGGCCAGGATCACGCCGCCGGTGCGGGGATTCTTGCGGCCGGAAGCGACGAAGGTGCCGTCCTGAAAATATTTCTTAAGCCAGGCGATGTGCTCGTCAAGGTGGCTGTCGACGTCGGCGATCGGGCGATGGTAGGTCAGGCTGACAATGTACATAGCGGCTCCTGGGGTGTCGGCAAAGGCATTACCATCCCACCCTCGCCGGCGATTCTCAAGAGGCACGCAATAAAAAACCCGCCGACGGCGGGTTGGTTTTATCAGTAAAGCGAAGGCTCGCCTTCAGGACGGGTCTTGAAGCGGCGATGCAGCCACATGTATTGGTCCGGCGCCATCAGGATCTCTTTTTCCACCACTTTATTCATGAAGGCGGCGGCGTCGAGTTCATTATCCAGCGGGAAGTTTTCCACCGCCGGCTGCATGATCAGCTCATACCCTTTGCCGTCCGGCAGGCGACGCGGGGTGAACGGAATGATCGCCGGTTTACCCATTCGCACCAGCACATAGCTGCCGGTGGTGGTGGCGGCTTTGTTCACGGCGAACAGCGGCACGAAAACGCTGCTGCGCGGGCCGTAGTCGTGATCCGGCGCATACCAGATGATATCGCCCTGTTTCAGGGCACGGATCATGCCTTTGACGTCCTTGCGATCCAGCATTGACTTGTTGGAACGCATGCGCCCCCAGGTTTGCAGCCAGTCCATCAGCTTGTTGTCGTGCGGGCGGTAAACGCCGATGCCCGGGTTGTGAATGCCGAAGATACGCGCGCCCAGCTCCAGCGTCAAAAAGTGCAGGCCAATCAGCAGCACGCCCTGCTGGTTGTCGCGCGCTTTTTGGATATGCTCCAGGCCGCTGACCTTGAACCAGCGCTCGATGCGCCAGTTGGGCCAGAACCACGCCATGCCGGTTTCAAACAGCCCCATGCCGACCGATTCGAAATTCTTTACCACCAGCGCATCGCGTTCGGCCTGCGGCATGTCGGGAAAACAGAGCTCGAGGTTGCGTTGGGCGATAGCGACGCGCCGCTTGAGAAAGCGCATGGAAAATCGCCCAATCGAGGTGCCGAGCCAGTAGATGACGGGGTAAGGCAGCAACACCAGCAGATACAGCAAGCCGATGCCGACCCAGGTCAGCCAGTAGCGCGGGTGCAATAAGGAGCGATTGAAAGTAGGAACTTGAGTCATGGGTTCTCTGTTTGAATACGGTTGTTTAAGTGTAATGACAGCGTCATCGCACGGTCTGGCAGCCGGGTGAACTCGGCGGCAAGGTTCGTTTCTGCCGTTTGTTTGCGACTATTGTGGCATTTTTCTGGCGATCCGGGAAAACACAACGCATTAAAATCCCTTTTGGGGCGTTAAATATGCATCGAATGCCGAATTTTTCCACAATCTTTCCTGCCAAAGATAATGGCGATATTATTGTCGGTAATTATTTAGAGGGTAAATATGTTGGCATCATGGATCAGTGCGGGGCTGCTGGTGTTGGGTGCGGCGGTCGGCAGCGTCGGCGCACATCTGCAGATGAACGCGATATTGGCGCTTGCCGGCGTGATGATGGCGCTCGGTATGGTGGCTTCCGCGTTTACCGAAGGCGGCGGGCGCTGAACGGGGCGCTGCGCCAGGGCTGCGCGGCGGCGGTTTTTCGGGTATGATGTGCGCCGCGCGTGGGCCTGCTGGCTGCACGCGGTAATCAGTCACCTCCCGAAAGACAGGAAAGTACACCATGCCAGTGTTACATAACCGAATTTCTAATGAGGAACTGAAGGCGCGCATGCTGGCGGAAACCGAGCCGCGCACCACAGTTTCTTTTTACAAATACTTCTCCATCGACGATCCCAAGGCGTTTCGCGACAGCCTGTACGTTCAGTTTGAAAAACTGAAGGTGTTTGGCCGCATCTACGTGGCGAAAGAGGGCATCAACGCGCAGATCAGCGTGCCGCAGCATAACTTCGATGCGTTCAAATCCGCGCTGTTCGCCTCGCACCCGGCGCTGGATCAGGTACGCCTGAATATCGCGCTCGAAGACGACGGCAAATCCTTCTGGGTGCTGCGCCTCAAGGTGCGTGAGCGTATCGTGGCCGACGGCATCGATGACGAAAGTTTCGATCCGAGCAACGTCGGCGAGTATCTGCAGGCCGAGCGTGTCAATCAGATGATCGACGATCCGAATACGGTATTTGTCGATATGCGCAACCACTATGAGTACGAAGTCGGCCACTTCGAAAACGCCATCGAGGTGCCGTCGGATACCTTCCGCGATCAGCTGCCGATGGCGGTGGAGATGCTGCAGGACAGTAAAGACAAGAATATCGTCATGTACTGCACCGGCGGCATTCGCTGTGAAAAAGCCAGCGCCTATATGCTGCACAACGGTTTTAAAAACATCTACCACGTGGAAGGCGGGATCATCGAGTACACCCGCAAAGCGAAAGAACAGGGGTTGCCGCTGAAGTTTATCGGCAAAAACTTCGTGTTCGATGAGCGCATGGGCGAGCGCATATCCGACGATGTGATCGCCAACTGCCACCAGTGCGGAGCGCCGTGCGACACTCATACCAACTGCAAGAACGACGGCTGCCATCTGTTGTTCATTCAGTGCCCGAGCTGCGCCGCCAAGTTTGAAGGATGCTGCAGCGAGATTTGCCGCGAAGAGCTGAAGCTGCCGCGCGAAGAGCAGCGCGCGCGCCGTGCCGGCCGTGAAAATGGCGTCAAGATCTTCAATAAGTCGAAAGGCTTGCTGCAGACCACGATGCACATTCCGGCACCGGAAGAAGAAGGCCCAGCCCGCTGAGCCTGAGGAAATGAGAAGCCCGGCCGCCAAGCCGGGCTTTTTTTTATTTCTCGCGCACGCCTTCTACGGAGATGATCAGCTCAACGTCTTGCGACGCCGGGCCCAGATCGGTGGTGATGCCGAAATCTTTCAGCTTGATCTTGCCGTTGGCTTCAAAGCCGGCGCGGTAGCCGCCCCACGGATCGTTGCCCTGGCCAATCAGTTTGGCATCGAGCGTAACCGGTTTGGTGACGCCGTTCAGCGTCAGGTTGCCGACCACCGCATAACCGTCGCCGTTTTTCTTCACTTCGGTGGATTCAAACTTGGCCTGCTTGTTCTTCTCCACGTTGAGGAATTCGGCGCTGCGCAGGTGCTTGTCGCGCTCGGCATGGTTGGTGTCGACGCTGGCGGTATTGATGGTCACGTTGACCTTGTCCTTCGAAGGATCTTTTTCGTCGAAGGTGAAGCCGCCGTCGAAGTCTTTAAAGCTGCCGTACAGCCAGCTGTAGCCCAGATGCTGGATACGGAACTCGATAAAGGCGTGCTGGCCCTGTTTGTCGATCTTGTAGTCCGCCGCCAGTGCGGAACCGGCGCTCAGCAGCAGGGCGCCTGCGGTCAGGCCCAATACGGTCTTTTTCAACATAGCAATCTCCATAAATCCAAAGGTTAATCGGCGCTGCTACCCAGCATCCGTTTCAAAGTGACATCACGATCGATAAAGTGATGTTTAAGCGCGGCCAGCCCGTGCAGTACCGAGAGCACTACCACGGCCCAGGCCAGGTAAAGGTGTATGGCGCCGGCGGTATCGGCCTGTTCCGCCATGCCGGTCACGGTGGCGGGCACGTCGAACCAGCCGAAGACGCTGATCGGTTGACCGTCGGCGGTCGAGATCAGATAGCCGCTGATCAGAATGCCGAACAGCACGGCGTACAGCGCCAGATGCGCGAGGATGGCGCTGACGCGAGTGAGGCGGCCATAGCTGGCCAGAGGTTTGGGCGGCGGTGAGACAAAGCGCCAGATCACGCGGATCACCATCACGATGAACAGCAGCGTGCCGATGCTTTTGTGGATCTCCGGCGCCTGGTGATACCAGACGTCGTAATAGCCCAGCGTGACCATCCACAGGCCGAGCGCGAACATGCCGTACACCGTCAACGCCACCAGCCAGTGGATCAACACTGACACATGGCCGAAACGATCGGCGGTATTTTTCCAGAGCATCCTGTTTCCTTCGATTACCGATTGGCTGGCTGCAATAATTAAACTTTAGGAAACATAAAATCAATAATAAATTTAACTATGTTACTTCTTAGAAATATTAGTCAGTGAATTTGTTTGAGATGTTCGTGAACCTTCAGATAAATCGTTGAAGATGATATTGTTTCTCTCGCGCGGTGATTGTGCTAGTTGTTGAAAATTAGGCTTATTATCTATTAATGTCAGCTTTTGTCATTTTACGTAAACCTCGCGTGAGTTGCCCGGTGAGATTATTTGTTGGCAAAGGTTATGCCTATTTTTTGCGGCGCAGAGCAGGGCGGAAAGATTAACGTTGTCGAACGGTTTCGCTAAATCCTCTGCGGTGCAGCGGCGGATTTTGCTACCATTAGCGCCAAGAGACGGCCCCATGAGGCCGGTTAACCCAGTGAAATAACAAGGAAACGTCATGGGCCGAACCCGCGTGACCGACAGCAGCCTGCGTCTGGCCGTCCTGCTGGCGATGTTGGTGATCATTCTGGCCGGGGTGAAAGCCGCCGCCGACATCGTGGTGCCGTTTTTGCTGGCGGTATTTCTCGCCATGGTGTTGAACCCGCTGGTGGCGATGCTGGAACGCAAGCGGGTGCCGCGTATCGTCGGGGTGACGCTGCTGCTGACGGCGGTGATCGTGGTCGTGATGCTGTTTATCGGCATGTTGGGCGCTTCGCTCAATGAGTTCGCCCGCTCGCTGCCGCAGTACCGCGGCATGATGATCGAGAAGCTGCGCGAGCTGCAGCATTACGCCGATCGCTTCAATATCAGCCTCTCCAGCGAAGCGATGCTGCAGTATGTCGATCCCAGCGCGGCGATGAATCTGGTCACCCGCATGCTGGGGCACCTGTCTGGCGCCATGACCAACGTCTTCCTGCTACTGATGACCGTGGTGTTTATGCTGTTCGAAGTGCAGCTGCTGCCTTACAAGCTGCAGCAGGCGCTGGATAAGCCGAACGAGGGGCTCGCCGCGATGCGGCGGGCGCTGGACGGCGTGACGCGCTATCTGGTGATTAAAACCATCATCAGCCTGGCCACCGGGGTGATCGTCTGGATCTTCCTGGCGGCGGTCGGCGTGCGTTTTGCCTTTATCTGGGGGCTGCTGGCGTTTCTGCTCAACTATATTCCCAATATCGGCTCGGTGTTGGCCGCCATTCCGCCGCTGATTCAGGCGCTGCTGTTCAACGGATTGGGGGATGCGCTGGTGGTGGCGGGCGGCTTTATCGCTGTCAACATGGTGATCGGCAATATCCTCGAACCGCGTGTGATGGGGCGCGGGCTGGGGCTGTCGACGCTGGTGGTGTTCCTGTCGCTGATCTTCTGGGGCTGGCTGCTCGGCCCGGTGGGCATGTTGTTGTCGGTGCCGCTGACGATCGTGGCGCGCATCGCGCTGGAGACCACCGAGGGCGGCTATCGTCTGGCGGTTATTCTGGGGGACGGTCGCCCGCCGCGCCAGCCTCCGGCGGCGCCGGAGTGAGGAAGATTTTGCCGCTCACGCCGGGTTGTGCGGCATGCTGCAGCGCCGCTGCGTACTGATGCAAAGGATAAATCGCGGCGGGTGGGCGCAGCGCCAACTGGCCGCGCCGCAGCAGCTGGAACAACTGATAAAACGCCATCTGCCATTGCGCCGGCGCCGCCTGTGCGTTCCATTTGCGCAGGTGGAACAGCGAAGCGCGCAGCTTTAACTCGTCCACCACGCGCCGCCAGTCTACCTGGTGGCCGCTCAGCAGGCCCAGCGCCACAAAATCGCCGCCGGAGCGCACCGCCCGCGCCAATTGCAATCCGTCTTCTCCACCGATGCAGTCGATGGCCGCACGGGCGCCAAAATTCGTCATTTCCACCAGCTGCGGCGCTTCGATAACGCGCCAGGCGCCGGCGGCCAGTAAAGCCTGACGATGAGCGGCGTTGCGCACCACGACCGCCAGACGAATACCGCGCAGCGCCGTCAGCTGCGCCAGCAGCAGGCTGACAGCGGAGCCGCCGCCGTTGAGCAGCAGTACGTCGCCGGCGTTGAGCGGCAGCCATTGCGTCAACAGCACCCAGCAGGTGAGCGGGTTGATATAGATTTGCGCTGCGCCAGCGTCGTCAATGTCGTCCGGCACCCAGATCACCCGATCCTCAGGCAGCGTGACGAAGGTTTGCCAACTGCCGTTACCCGCTACCGCCAGCGCGCGTCGGCCCGTTGAATGCCCATTCTGCGGATTGACGATGATGCCTACGCCTTCATATCCCGGCACCTGCGGCAGGGCGGTGCGGTGCGCGTATTGGCCGTGGATCGGGATCAGATCGGAAGGGTTGATCGGGGCATAGCGCATCTGCAATAACCGCTGTCCGGGGCGCAGCAGCGGTCTGCTCATCTGCTGCAATTCCAGCACCTGGGTGGGATCGCCGAAGCGGCTGAAGCTCAATCGGGGAAATAACGGTGGCATGGCTTACATGACGAAGAAGAAATAGACATCCAACGCCAGCAGCACCAGCCACAGACAAAGGTAAAGCACCAGGTGCTCACGCACGTTGTTGACGATAGCCGCCAGTATTCGGTTTAACATTTCAGCCGCCTGAAGAGAAGGACCCTTGATTATAGTCCTTTTCTCGGCGTCTTTTACAGCGCACCGCGCGTGAGTGCTGGAAGAGCGGCGATAAAAAAGCCTGCGTTATCGCAGGCTTGATGTTATACCGCCAGCAGCGCCAGCGGCGTCGAATTGGTTGGCGTGCTCGGTGGGTAGAAATAGCGCAGCACGTTATACAGCGAGTAGAACTCCAGCCGGTTGCGCGCGTTGATCTTCTCCGTGATGTGACGCTTGTGCACGTACACCGTATGCGAGCTGATCTGCAGCTTTTTCGCGATGCGGTAGTTGGGCATTTCCGCCATCCAATATTTCATTACCGTCAGTTCTTGCGGGCTGAACAGGGAACGCTCTTCGCCGTCATCGGCCAGCGCCAGCGGATTTTCGCGCAGCGTGCGTAAGGTGAGCGGCAGAATGCTTTTATTGAACAGAAAGGCATTATCGGCAATGCGCATTGGCGCTTCGCTGTAAGGATAAGGTGTATCGAGATAGATAAACAGCAAGGCGGACTGGCTGGCTTCCATAAATGCCTGCAGCTGTGCGTCCGCTTCGTTATAGCGGCATTGGTTGCTGAGGTTCACCAGAATGTGGCTCGGCTGAAAGCTGGCCAACAGCGATGTAGCGTATTCAATGCTGTGGCAGCACTTGATCGTCGTGATCCCACTATCAGCAAAGTAGCTGGCTATACCGACCCGGGTGAAGCAGCATTCGTCCACGACAAGTAGTTTCATGGTGACGTCCTTGTTGAAAGCCGATGGAGCATATCTTCTGTAAAATAGGACTTACACTGCAAGTGTTCAATTCGGAAATTCAAATGCTGAATGCAAGAAATTTCCGTCATCAGAGTTTTTACTTGGTATTTAAAAGAGTTAGCAGGTTAATAAATTGTAACCAGCAGATTTCGCTGTCCAGGGCGCGACGGGAACGTGGACAGCGAAATCCTTCGCTTAGCTGAATCGCTTCAGACCAAAGCTGGAGAGGTCAACCGGCGGCGCTTTGTCCTGCGCGAACAGCGCGGCGATCTCGCCCAGTGCGCTGGCGAACTTGAAGCCGTGGCCGCTCAATCCGCTGATGACCATCAGGCGATCGCAATCCGGCAGGGTATCGATAATAAAATCTTCGTCGGGGCTCATATCATAACTGCAGGCTTCGCCGTGTAAACATACGCCTACACCCGGCAAAAATTGCCGCAGGAAGGAGAAAACTTCCGTGCCGTCGCTGGCGTAGCTGCCGAAGGGTTTGCGCTGTTCGGGGGCATCCATCGGCTGGCCGCCGTCGTGTTTGCCCACTTTCAGGCCATCGTTATCCGCCGGGAAGCCGTAATAGTGCGTGCCGTCCTGCGCTTCGACGGTAAAGGCCGGGAAGCGATTGTTCACGCTGTAGCGGCCGTCCGCCTGATGCCAGGAGAATACCTTGCGCAATGGCGCGATAGGCAGCTGCGGCAACAGCGCTTTCACCCAGGTGCCTGCGGTGACCACCGCTTTTCGCGCCGTGAAACGCCCTTCGCCGGTGACGATCTCAACGCCGCCATCAATGGGGTTCACCGCGCTGACCGGGCAGTTGAAAAGCTGGCTGCAGCCGGCCTCTTTCGCCAGTTTGATCAGGCTGGCAACCGCCAGTTCGGAGCGCAGGAAGCCGGCGTCCGGCTCGAAGACGCCGACGTAACCTTCCGGCGCGCGGAATTCCGGCCAGCGTTGAGCGATCTGTTCGGCGCTGAGGGTTTGCGCGTTCAGGCGAAACTTTTGCGCGCTCTGCTGAGCATTGCGAATGAATTCGGAGTGCTGCGGCCCCAGGTTGAGCACGCCGCACGACTGGAACAGTTCTTCACCGGATTGTTGAATCAGCGCATTCCACAGCGCCTGTGCGCGCAGCACCAGCGGCACGTACTTTTCACCTTCGCCGTAAGCGTGACGAATGATGCGGGTATCGCCGTGATGGCTGCCGTTGCGATGTGGAGGAATGGCGCTGTCGATCATCAGCGCTTTCAAGCCGGCCCGGGTAGCGTAATACCCTGCCGCCGCGCCGACTGAACCGCTGCCCACCACGATCAAATCATATTCCACGTGCCCACCCTCTCTGATAGCAATTGCTTATCGCCCCATGATAAAAGGTTGGCGAGCGCAATGCACTGATTGAACGGTGAAAGGCAAAGAAAAAGGCGCCGGGAACGGTCACGGCGCCTTAGGGTTAGGGGACGATGAATCAATGTTTTCTGCGATCAAGATCCTGGTAATCCGTAGCTTCAATCTTGGCGATGCCGGCCTCTAAAATATTGATTAATTGACGGGCGACATCTGTAGTCAGCCAAAGCGTTCGGTCTACTTGGGCTTCTTCGGGCGTTTGGTCTAGTGAAGACAGGTAATGAAGGCGTATCATCATGGCGTCGTAAACGTCGACAGTACTGATATCCCAACCGACAAGCGGGTGCGTCTGAATTACTTCATCATTTCTGTCCATAAAGACCCCTTATTGAGTAGTAACTACCGTGAGTGACTAACGAGGATCAATGCGGCTCATCATCATGAGAGCAATTACAGTATACGCATCCGCTTTCATCGGTGGAGAGGGTTGTCACCGAAATTTGCAAAATAAATATTTATTTGAACAATTATTCTACAAATTTGTATGTGCAGCAGTGGATGAGCAGAGCGCAGGGCGTTATTCCGCGTCGGCAGGCGGCGATGCGCCATGCAGACATTTTTCCAGCTCTTCGGCCAAATGGGCGAAATGCTTTTGCGTTTCGGCATCGCGATTCTGGCTGTGCGATTCCAGCTTCAGGCTGTGGATCAGCCGTTGGTTGGCTTTGTCATCCAGGCTGAAGGCCAGATAAGAGAAAGCCACTTCCAGTACGTTCAAGCGCCTTTTCTGATCGGCTATCAGCGCCAGCAGTTCGCCAAACGTCATTGCGTCTTCGGATTTCACCTTGTCCGGGGCCATGCTTACTCCTTTGCGTTAAATACAGCGCTGAGGCGGATTTTGTTCCAGAGTAAGGGTAAGCGATGAATGGGCAGGGCGCCAGAAACAAAAAAGCCGGAGAGCGACCCCCGGCAAAAACAGCATTGCAGTGTTATTCTGCGCTAAACCATTCGTCTGCGCTTTCCCAGGTTTCCTGAAGGATTTCCTCGATCAGATCCCGGTCGGTTTTGGCGCCCCCCAGCACGGAGAGCCCGTTGGCGCCGGCATAACGTACGTGCACGACGGCGTCTGGAAACTGGCGGTTGACCCGCTTGCCCAGTTCTCCGGTCAGCGCCTCAATGGCGCCCGCCGGCAGCGGCCGGGTTTTATCTATAGTGACTTCAACACGCATAATTGCCCCCGAAGCGATTTACTGTTTATTTATACAGTTAACCGAGTGCGGGGGCAAGAGGGCGAAGCAAAAATATCAGTCTTTCAGCGACCAGTTCAGGGTTTCACCCGCCAGGAAGGGGATCACGGATTCATTGCCGAGAGCGATCTCTTCCGGCTGGGTGGTTGGCACGCGCTGCAGTTCGATGAAGTCTTCGTTGAGCGGCAGGCCATAGAAGCGCGGGCCGTTGAGCGAACAGAAGGCTTCAAAGTGTTCCAACGCGCCGAGTTGTTCGAACACGGCGGCGTAAGCCGGGATGGCATTCGGCGCGTTGAAGCAACCGGCGCAGCCACAGCTGGACTCTTTACGGTGCTTGAGGTGCGGCGCGGAGTCGGTGCCAAGGAAGAAGCGGTCCGAGCCGCTGGCCACCGCCTGACGCAGCGCCTCCTGGTGGACATTGCGCTTGAGGATCGGCAAGCAGAACAGGTGAGGGCGAATGCCACCGACCAGCATGTGGTTGCGGTTGAACATCAGGTGCTGCGGCGTGATGGTGGCGCCGAGGAAACGATTGCCTGCCTGCACATATTGCGCCGCTTCCTTGGTGGTGATGTGCTCGAAGACGATCTTCAGCTCAGGGAAATGCTGACGAATCGGTTCCATCACCTGTTCGATAAAGCGCGCCTCGCGGTCGAAGATATCGACGGCGGGATCGGTCACTTCGCCGTGGATCAGCAAAGGCATGCCGATTTTTTGCATCTGTTCGAACAGCGGGTAAATACCGGTCACGTCGCTCACGCCGTGGCTGGAGTTGGTGGTGGCGTTAGCCGGATACAGCTTGGCGGCAGTAAACACCCCTTGCTCGAAGCCGTTGACCAGTTCACTGGCCGCCAGGGAGTTGGTCAGGTAGCAGGTCATCAGCGGAGTGAAGTTGTGCCCCTGCGGGACCGCCGCCAGAATGCGATCGCGGTAGGCGCGCGCGGCGGCCACGGTCGTTACGGGCGGAACCAGGTTCGGCATCACGATCGCCCGGCCAAATACCTGACTGGTATAGGGCACCACCGTTTTCAGCATTTCATCGTCACGCAGGTGGATATGCCAGTCGTCTGGGCGGCGGATTTTCAGAACTTGAGGTTGTGCGGTCATCTAGCTAGGCTCCGGCGGTCAAATACGTCTAATGAAAAGCGAATAATGGGTTTATTCACGCCGGGGTGTAAGGATAAGCGGAAAGTGCCGCAGATGCATCTGTTTGTTGCCGACAAGTTGAAATCAATGGGCCAGCAGGCGCATAGTGGCAGGGATTTCAACGATGCCGACATGATTAGGGTCGACTGCCATCAAGTGGAAAGGGAGAAAACAATGGAAGTACGCGTTATTGCCACCCTGCAAGCAAAAGCGGGATTTGAGGCCGCCGTCAGCGAAGCGGTGCACGACATACTTGAGCCGAGCCGCCAGGAGTTGGGCAACCTGCAATATGATTTGCATCGCGACCTGGAAAAGCCGGGTGTTTTCGTGTTCTTTGAGCGTTGGGCCAGCAGCGAAGCGCTGGATAAGCATAATGAGACGGCGCATTTTCAGCAGTTTGTCAGCCGGCTTGACGGCAAGTTGGATGTTCTGGACATCAAAAAACTGAAGAAGATCGCCTGAGTATTTTACAGGCAAGAAAAAACCCGCCGATGGCGGGTTTTTTTAGGGTTGCAGATTAACTTATTCGTTAACCGGCTGCGGCTTGGTGGCCGGCGCGGTCGCCTGGCTTACCGCCGAATGACCGCCTGCGGAGCCTTTGCCTTCGAAGTTGAAGGAAGGGCGCTGCCAGTCGCTGTGCTTGCGTTCTTCCGGCACATAGGCTGGTGCCGGCGCTTTGGTCATCGGCGCAGTGGCGATGTGTTTGTACAGCACGTTCTGCACGGCTTTCACCGGCACCGGCTGTTGAGCAACCACTGGCGCAGGGGCTGTTTCCACCGGAGCGGCTTCCAGGGCTGCTGCCGCAGGTGCAGCTTCTACCACTGGCGTTTCTTCCGCTGGCGTGGCTTCCACGGCTGCTGCCGCAGGTGCAGCTTCTACCACTGGCGTTTCTTCCGCTGGCGTGGCTTCTACCGGCGCAGTTTCGACCACAGGCTCGTCCTCCACCGACTTAGCTTCAACTACAGGCTCTGCAGCAACGGTTTCAACTACCGGCTCGGCTTCCACTGCCGGGGCAGTCTCTTCCACTTTCGGCTCTTCAACCGCGACTTCCGCCGGCGCCGGGGTTTCCTCGGCCGGGATAGCAACGACAGGCGCTACGGCTGCAGCTTCTTCCGTGACGGTGACGGCGGCAGTTTCAACGGCGGCTTCTGGTGCCGGTTCGTTGACGCTGGCCGCGGTCTGGGTTTCTTCCACGGCAACGTTGTGTTGTTCAACCGCTGCGGCGACAACCGGTGCCTGCTCTACGGCTTCGGTCTGCACTTCGGCTTCTTCAACCTGAGCGACCGGGTAGCTTACCCAGACTTTGCCCGATGCCATTTCCGGCGAAGCGAAGGCACCCGCCAGCGGCATTGGAGATTGCAGCGGGTAACGCTCATCGCGGTAACGACGGCGGCGCTGGCCGCTGACGCGCAGGTGACGCGGTGAACGACGGGAACGGCGCGGCATGCCTTCGCCGTTGCCGCGGTTTTCACCCTGGGCATCGTCTTCCGGCTGTGCGGCAACGGTTTCCGGCAGCAGCTTGACGCTGTCGTCGGCGGTCGGCTGCACGTCTTCGGCTTTCGCTACCGGCGCTTTCGGCGCCAACAGCTCTTCCGCTGCACGCTGCAGCTCTTCTTCGGCAGACAGGATACGCACTTTCTGCGACAGTGGGCGGCGCTGACGGCGCTGCATGTTCTGCTGCTGGCGTTCTTCCTGCTCTTCGTCGGTGCTCTCGACCGCTTCAACGCTTTCCAGCGCTTTCACTTCCTGCTGAGCCTGACGTTTCTCTTCCTGACGGCGACGCTGGCGTTCAGCACGCTGCTCACGACGCTGCTGCTGATCTTCGCGCGGCGCTTTAGCGCTTTCTTCCGTTGCGGTTTCCTCCGCTACCGGCGCGTTCTGCTGCTGGTTGCGGCGGTTACGGCGCTGCTCATCGCGGGATTCACGCGATTCACGGCCTTCACGGTTCTCACGCGGTTCACGGTTGTCGCGCTCGCGATTGTCACGGCCTTCACCGCGCTCTTTACGCTCGCCGCGTTCCGGACGATCGCCACGCTCACCGCGCTCTTTACGGCCGGTGCCTTGGCGGCGCTGACCGCGACGATCCTGACGACGGTTTTCACCGTTGCCTTCCGCTTTCGGCGTTTCGGCCGGTTTGGCTTCTTCGACGGCAGGTTGTTCTTCACCGGCGAACAGGCTCTTCAGACCACCGAACAGGCGGCCCAGGAAGCCCGGCTTGGCGGCGACCGGCGCTGCGGCTTTCGCCTTGGCGGCGGCAGCGACAGGTTTGGCCACGGCGACGGGCTCTTCAGCCGGCGGCGGCGCATCGGCGGACAGCGAGAAGGAAGCCAGGGCCGGTTGCTCCGGACGCTTGCGTTCCATCGGCGCATCTTCCAGCGGGCGCTCCATGTCTTCTTCGTGCAGCTTCGGCAGCAGGTAGCTGAGGGTGGAAGTCTCTTCGCCCTTGCGCACGCGCAGCACAGAGTAGTGTGGAGTTTGCATCTGATCGTTCGGCACGATGACGGCTTTCACGCCGCCCTGGCGTTTTTCGATCGCGCTGACGGATTCGCGCTTTTCGTTCAGCAGGTACGAAGCGACCTGAACCGGCACGATAGCGTGAACTTCTTTGGTGTTTTCCTTGAGCGCTTCTTCTTCGATCAGGCGCAGAATGGACAGCGCCAGCGATTCGTTGTCGCGAATGGTGCCGGTGCCGTTACAGCGTGGGCACACGTGGTGGCTGGACTCGCCCAGCGACGGGCTGAGGCGCTGACGCGACATTTCCAGCAGGCCGAAGCGGGAGATGCGGCCGATTTGGATGCGCGCGCGGTCTTGGCGCACGGCGTCACGCAGGCGGTTTTCCACTTCGCGCTGGTGGCGTACCGGCGTCATGTCGATGAAGTCGATGACGATCAGGCCGCCGAGGTCGCGCAGGCGCAGCTGGCGAGCGATTTCGTCCGCCGCTTCCAGGTTGGTGTTGAACGCCGTTTCTTCGATGTCGCCGCCGCGGGTTGCGCGCGCGGAGTTGATGTCGATGGCGGTCAGCGCTTCGGTGCTGTCGATGACGATCGAGCCGCCGGACGGCAGGCGCACTTCGCGCTGGAAGGCGGATTCGATCTGCGATTCGATCTGGTAGTGGCTGAACAGGGGGATTTCACCGCTGTACAGTTTGATTTTGCTGCTGAAATCCGGGCGACCCAGCGCAGCGATGTGCTCTTTGGCCAGATCGAGAATTTTCGGGTTGTCGATCAGGATTTCGCCGATGTCCGGGCGCAGGTAGTCGCGGAAGGCGCGCACGATAACGTTGCTTTCCTGGTGGATCAGGAACGGCGCAGGGCGGCCTTCGGCGGCTTTTTTAATCGCTTCCCAGTGCTTCAGACGGAAGGAAAGATCCCACTGCAGCGCGTCGGCGGATTTGCCTACGCCCGCGGTGCGAACGATCAGGCCCATGCCGTCCGGCAGCTGCAGCGAGGAGAGCGCTTCTTTCAGCTCGGTGCGATCGTCACCCTCGATGCGGCGAGAAATACCGCCGGCGCGCGGGTTGTTCGGCATCAACACCAGATAGCTGCCCGCCAGGCTGATGAAGGTGGTCAAGGCGGCGCCTTTGTTGCCACGTTCTTCTTTGTCTACCTGAACAATGACTTCCTGGCCTTCGCGCAGCACATCTTTGATGTTCGGGCGGCCATGGGAAGAGTAATTGCTAGGGAAGTATTCGCGGGCGATTTCTTTAAGGGGGAGGAAACCATGTCGTTCTGCGCCGTAATCCACGAACGCTGCTTCAAGACTTGGTTCAATGCGGGTGATTTTGCCTTTGTAAATATTCGCTTTTTTCTGCTCATGACCCGGACTTTCGATATCCAAATCATACAGCCGCTGTCCATCTACGAGGGCAACACGCAACTCTTCCTGCTGAGTTGCGTTAATCAACATTCTTTTCATCTTAACTTACTCGTTATTTTTACATTATCGACAAAGCTGCGGGCAAAATAACCTCATGGCCGGAGTTAAACCGAAAGCCCCGTGTCTTCTCGCAAAGTCGTCAACCTCACGGTTGTCGCCTGCATAGGGGCGCATTATCTCGGTAAGCCTGCTTTTCTTTGTGAAAGACAGCACTTTTACTAGGGGAATAGCCTCTGATTTACGTCGACAGATCTGATTCCATTTGCCGGCCAAGCTGCAACCCGCAGCCCGCTAATTGTTTGATTTCGCATTACGTCTTACGCCATTGCTGCGTTTTTGCGCGATCAGACAAATTTTATAATTCCACCGTTTTCCCTGTTTAACGAGAATCAACGCGGAAAGTGACTGCATTATTCCACTGCTGATGCCGTTATAGCAAGGTGACTTTTCCTTAACTGCGGAAGAAATCGCAAACGTTCAAATCGGCTTGCTGCCTTATTGTCCGCTGGGGTTTCGCCCGCCGTCAGAGAGACAGTTAAGCACAGAAAAAGATGTGGCGCTATTCACGCGCTCTATTTAGAATCCCGCACCATGAAAACGAACAATCCAGCAGTACAATTCATCACGATTTCCGACGACGAAGCCGGTCAGAGAATCGACAACTTTCTGCTCGCTCGCCTGAAAGGCGTGCCGAAGAGCATGATTTATCGCATCGTGCGCAAAGGTGAGGTGCGGGTTAATAAGGGGCGCATCAAGGTCGAATACAAATTGGCGGCCGGCGACGTGGTGCGCGTGCCGCCGGTGCGCGTGGCCGAGCGCGAAGAGGCGCCGGTGTCGGCCAAGCTGGATAAGGTGGCGGCGCTGGCCGACTGCATTCTGTATGAAGATGACCACCTGCTGATCCTCAACAAGCCTTCCGGCACCGCGGTGCACGGCGGCAGCGGCCTGAGCTTCGGCGTGATTGAAGGGCTGCGGGCGCTGCGCCCGGAAGCCCGCTTCCTCGAGCTGGTGCACCGTTTGGATCGCGATACCTCCGGCGTGCTGTTGGTGGCCAAGAAGCGTTCCGCGCTGCGTTCGCTGCATGAGCAACTGCGGCTGAAGGGCATGCAGAAGGATTATCTGGCGCTGGTGCGCGGCCAGTGGCAATCGCACTGCAAGGCCGTACAGGCGCCGCTGCTGAAAAATATTCTGCAAAGCGGCGAACGTATCGTGCGCGTCAACAGCGAAGGCAAGCCTTCGGAAACCCGCTTCAAGGTAGAAGAGCGTTACGAATTCGCCACCCTGGTGAAGGCCAGCCCGATCACCGGGCGTACTCACCAGATCCGCGTGCACACTCTGCATGCCGGGCACCCGATCGCCTTTGACGATCGTTATGGCGACCGCGAGTTCGATCGTCAACTGGCGGGCACCGGCCTGAAGCGTCTGTTCCTGCACGCTGCGGCGCTGCGCTTTGAGCATCCGGCCACCGGTGAAACGATGCGCATCGAAGCGCCGATGGACGAAGAACTGCGTCACTGCCTGCAGGTGCTGCGCCGGCAGGCGGCCAAGTAATCTGCGTCACACCAGCGGGTTGATGCCTTCAGCCCGCAACATGTCCAACAGCGCGATCAACGGCAGGCCGATCAGGGCGTTCGGATCCCGGCCTTCCAGCCTGTCGAACAGCGCGATCCCCAATCCCTCGCTCTTGAAACTGCCTGCGCAGTTCAGCGGTTGCTCCAGACGCACATAGGCGGCTATCTCCGCTTCGCTTAGCGCGCGAAAATGCACGTGAAACGGCTCGCACAAGGCTTGCAGCTGCTTGCTGCGGCCGTTGTACAGCGCCAGGCCGGTATAGAAAGTCACGGCCTGGCCGCTGGCCTGCCGCAGCTGCGCGCGGGCGTTTTCCTCGGTATGGGGCTTGCCGGTGATGTTGCCATCGATCACGCAGATCTGATCGGAGCCGATGATCAGATGCTCGGGATAGGCGAGGGCCAACGCCTGAGCCTTCGCCGCCGCCAGGCGCAGCACCAGCGCTTCGGCGCTTTCGCCGGGCAAGGGGGTTTCATCCACCTCCGGCGCGGCGCAGTCGAACGGCAGCTGCAGCTTCTCCAGCAGCATTTTTCGATAGGGGGAGGTGGAGGCTAAAAGCAATCTCTGCATAATTTTTTTCGCAAACCGTAGCGTAAATGGGTACGGCATTTTAAACTGTCGGCCGCTGTGGAAGCGAATATTGGTGAAAGGAGCCGTTTTACGGCCTTTTTCTTTGACTCTATGTCGTTACAAAGTTAATATGCGCGCCCTATGCAAAAGGTAAAATTACCCTTGACCATTGATGCGGTACGTACCGCTCAGAAACGCCTGGACTATGCTGGTGTCTATGCGCCTGAGCAGGTTACTCGTGTTGCCGACTCCGTGGTCAGTGTGGACAGTGATGTCGAGGTGTCGTTGTCGTTCAATATCGACAATCAACGCCTCGCGGTGATAACAGGGCATGCGGACGTCACGGTAACGTTGATGTGCCAACGCTGTGGAGTCCCGTTCGAACATCAGGTTCACACAACATATTGTTTTAGCCCGGTCGTCAATGATGAGCAGGCTGAGGCATTACCGGAAGCGTACGAACCGATCGAAGTTGACGAGTTTGGCGAAGTCGATCTGTTGGCAATGATTGAAGACGAAATTATTCTTTCACTGCCTGTCGTTCCGGTACATGAATCTGAACACTGTGAAGTGTCCGAAGCGGACATGGTATTTGGCCAACTGCCTCCTGAGGCGGAGAAACCGAATCCGTTTGCCGTATTAGCCAGTTTAAAGCGTAAGTAATTGAGGAGTAAGGTCCATGGCCGTACAACAGAATAAACCAACCCGTTCCAAGCGTGGCATGCGTCGTTCTCACGATGCTCTGACCACGACTACTCTGTCTGTAGACAAAGTATCCGGTGAAACTCACCGTCGTCACCACATCACTGCCGACGGTTTCTACCGCGGTCGCAAGGTTATCGGCTAAGTAGCGATACCTTGACTCGTCTAACCCTGGCGTTAGATGCAATGGGCGGGGACTTCGGTCCCTGCGTCACAGTGCCTGCTTCGTTGCAGGCACTGGCCTCTAATTTACAGCTTCATCTCCTGCTGGTCGGCAATCCCGACGTCATCTCTCCCTTGCTTGCCCACGCCGATCCGGTTCTTCTGGAGCGTCTGCAAGTCGTGCCCGCCGAGTCCGTGATCGCCGGCGACGCCAAACCTTCACAAGCGATACGCGCCAGCCGCGGTACGTCGATGCGCATTGCGCTCGAACAGCTCAGCAGCGGCAACGCGCAGGGGTGCGTCAGCGCCGGCAATACCGGTGCGCTGATGGGATTGGCGAAGCTGTTGGTCAAGCCGCTGGAAGGCATCGAGCGCCCGGCGCTGATGACGGCGATCCCGAACCAGCAACGCAGCAAAACCGTGGTGCTGGATCTGGGCGCCAACGTTGAGTGCGACAGCACCATGCTGGTGCAGTTTGCCGTGATGGGTGCGGTGATGGCGGAAGAGGTGATCGGCATTGCGCAACCGCGGGTGGCGCTGCTGAATATTGGCGAAGAAGAGACCAAAGGCCTGGATAATATCCGCGAAGCGGCCGCTGTGCTAAAAAATACTCCGGCAATCAACTATATTGGTTACCTGGAAGGAAACGAACTGCTCACCGGCAAGACCGACGTGTTGGTTTGTGATGGCTTCGTGGGCAACGTCACCCTGAAAACCATGGAAGGGGTGGTCAGGGTGTTCTTATCGCTGCTGAAATCGTCCGGCGACGGAAACAAGCGAGCGTGGTGGCTGAAATTGTTGGGCCGTTGGTTGCAAAAACGGGTGGTTAAGCGGTTCGGCCACCTGAACCCCGACCAGTATAATGGCGCATGTCTGTTAGGATTGCGCAGCACCGTAGTCAAGAGCCACGGCGCTGCGAACCCTCACGCGTTTGCAGTCGCAATCGAACAGGCTGTGCAGGCGGTGCAGCGGCAAGTCCCGGAAAGGATTGCTGCGCGCCTTGAGGCTGTATTACCTAAGAGTGACTGATCGTACATGTATACAAAGATTCTCGGTACGGGGAGTTATTTGCCCGTACAAGTGCGCACCAATGCTGATTTGGAAAAAATGGTGGATACCTCTGACGAGTGGATCGTCACGCGTACCGGTATCCGCGAACGTCGCATCGCCGCCGCGGATGAAACCGTTGCGACGATGAGCTTCCAGGCCGCTGAAAAAGCGCTGGAAATGGCAGGTGTGGCTAAAGAAGACATCGGGCTGATCGTGGTGGCGACCACCACGAATACGCACGCGTTCCCGAGCGCGGCGTGCCTGGTGCAAGACATGCTGGGTATCAAAGACTGCGCGGCGTTCGATCTGGCTGCGGCCTGCGCCGGCTTTACTTACGCGCTCAGCGTGGCCGATCAGTACGTGAAAAACGGCGCGGTCAAACATGCGTTGGTGATCGGCGCAGATCTGTTGTCACGCACGCTGGATCCTGAAGATCGCGGCACCATCATCCTGTTTGGTGATGGCGCAGGGGCGGTGGTGCTGGGGGCGTCTGAAGAGCCGGGCATTCTGTCTACTCATCTGCATGCCGACGGCAGCTACGGCAACCTGCTGACGCTGCCATATAAGGATCGCCAGAATCAAGACAAGCCGGCCTATGTCACCATGGCGGGCAACGAAGTCTTCAAGGTTGCGGTCACCGAGCTGGCGCGCATCGTCGACGAGACGCTGCAGGCCAACAACATGGACCGCAGCGAGCTGGATTGGCTGGTGCCGCACCAGGCCAATCTGCGCATCATCAGCGCAACGGCGAAAAAACTGGGCATGGGGATGGACAAAGTGGTGGTGACGCTCGATCGTCACGGCAACACCTCTGCCGCCTCGGTGCCTTCCGCACTGGACGAAGCCGTGCGCGACGGGCGAATTCAGCGTGGTCAACTGGTGCTGTTGGAAGCCTTCGGCGGCGGCTTTACCTGGGGCTCGGCGCTGGTTCGTTTCTGATTTGGACAGGAAGAAAAAATGACGCAATTTGCTTTTGTTTTCCCGGGCCAAGGGTCGCAGACCGTTGGCATGCTGGCCGAGTTGGCCGCACAGTTCCCGATCGTCGAAGAAACCTTCGGCGAGGCTTCTTCCGCCCTGGGTTACGACCTGTGGCAGCTGGTGCAGCAAGGTCCGGCGGAAGAACTGAACAAAACCTGGCAGACCCAACCGGCTCTGTTGGCCGCTTCGGTGGCGATTTTCCGCGTGTGGCAGCAGCAGGGCGGTAAAGCGCCTGCGCTGATGGCTGGCCACAGCCTGGGCGAGTACTCGGCGCTGGTCTGCGCCGGCGTGCTGGACTTCAAGGCGGCGATCCGTCTGGTCGAGCTGCGCGGTAAGCTGATGCAGGAAGCGGTGCCAGAAGGCACCGGCGCGATGTACGCCATCATCGGTCTGGACAACGACGCGATCGCCAAGGCGTGTGAAGAGTCCGCGCAGGGGCAGGTGGTTTCTCCGGTCAACTTCAACTCGCCGGGCCAGGTGGTCATCGCCGGCAACAAAGAAGCGGTTGAACGTGCGGGCGCCGCCTGCAAAGCCGCCGGCGCCAAACGTGCGCTGCCGCTGCCGGTGAGCGTGCCTTCGCACTGCGCGCTGATGAAGCCGGCCGCCGACAAGCTGGCCGTGGCGCTGCAAGACATCACCTTCAACGCGCCACAGGTGCCGGTGGTGAACAACGTCGACGTACGCACCGAAAACGATCCTGAAGCGATCCGCAGTGCGCTGGTGCGTCAGCTTTACAGCCCGGTGCGTTGGACCGAGAGCGTAGAATTTATCGCAGCACAGGGAGTGACGTCGCTGCTGGAAGTGGGGCCGGGCAAAGTGCTGACTGGTCTGACTAAACGTATTGTTGACACCCTGACGGCTGCGGCGGTGAACGACACCGCCAGCCTGTCGGCGGCGCTTGAACAATAAAGAGGAAAATGATGAGCTTCGAAGGTAAAATCGTTCTGGTCACCGGCGCGAGCCGCGGTATTGGCCGAGCCATTGCAGAAACGTTTGTAGCACGCGGCGCCAAAGTGATCGGCACCGCGACCAGCGAGAGCGGCGCTGAAGCGATCAGCGGCTACCTGGGCGCAAACGGCAAAGGGTTTATGTTGAACGTTGTTGATGCGCAATCTATCGACAGCGTGCTGGCATCGATTCGTGCCGAATTTGGCGAAATCGACATTTTAGTGAATAATGCCGGCATCACGCGTGATAACCTGCTGATGCGTATGAAGGATGATGAGTGGGAGGATATCCTCGACACCAACCTGACTTCCGTATTCCGCCTGTCAAAAGCGGTAATGCGCGCTATGATGAAAAAGCGGTTTGGCCGTATCATCACCATCGGTTCCGTTGTCGGTACCATGGGGAACGCAGGGCAGGCGAACTACGCGGCGGCTAAAGCCGGTCTGATTGGTTTTAGCAAATCTTTGGCACGTGAAGTTGCTTCTCGTGGCATTACGGTCAACGTCGTGGCACCTGGCTTTATTGAGACGGACATGACACGGGCGTTGACAGATGATCAACGCGCAGGCATTTTGTCATCAGTTCCAGCCAACCGGCTGGGCGATGCTAAAGAAATCGCCAGCGCTGTTGCATTTTTGGCCTCTGATGAGGCCGGCTATATCACCGGTGAAACGTTACATGTCAATGGCGGCATGTACATGATTTAAAAAATGCGAAAACCATTTGCGTTATTTGAGGCAAAAACCGCAAAATAGCGTAAAATCGTGGTTTGACCAGCCGGGATTTAGTTGCATCTTTTTCAGCATTTTATACACTACGAAAACCATCGCGAAAGCGAGTTTTGATAGGAAATTTAAGAGTATGAGCACTATCGAAGAACGCGTTAAGAAAATCATTGTTGAGCAACTGGGTGTTAAACAGGAAGAAGTTTTGAACAACGCTTCTTTCGTTGAAGATCTGGGCGCTGATTCTCTTGACACCGTTGAGCTGGTAATGGCACTGGAAGAAGAATTCGACACCGAGATTCCAGACGAAGAAGCTGAGAAGATCACTACTGTTCAGGCAGCTATTGATTTCATCAACGCTAGCCAGCAGTAAGAGAACATATCTAGGCGGTCGTTCGACCGCCTAAGTTTTTTCTATCCCTAGTGTCATATTTTTCCCTCCCTGGAGGACAAACGTGTCTAAGCGTCGAGTAGTTGTGACCGGACTGGGCATGTTGTCTCCTGTCGGCAATACGGTAGAGTCCACGTGGAACGCTCTTCTTGCCGGTCAGAGTGGCATCAGCCTGATCGACCATTTCGATACCACTGCCTATGCGACCAAGTTTGCTGGCCTGGTAAAGAATTTTAATTCTGAGGATTTCATCTCTCGCAAAGATGCGCGCAAGATGGACGCCTTTATCCAGTACGGTATCGCTGCCGGCATGCAAGCCATGCAGGATGCAGGTCTGGACATCACCGAGGCTAACGCCACCCGCATTGGAGCCGCGATCGGTTCCGGCATCGGCGGCCTGGGTTTGATTGAAGAAAACCACAGTTCACTGGTTAACGGTGGCCCACGGAAAATCAGTCCGTTCTTCGTGCCATCCACCATCGTGAATATGATTGCAGGCCACCTGACAATCATGTACGGCATGCGTGGCCCAAGCATTTCCATCGCCACCGCCTGTACTTCAGGTGTGCACAATATCGGCCATGCGGCGCGTATCATTGCCTACAATGATGCGGACGTGATGCTGGCCGGTGGGGCAGAGAAAGCCAGCACCCCATTGGGCGTCGGCGGCTTTGGCGCAGCGCGCGCCCTGTCCACCCGTAATGACAACCCGCAGGCGGCGAGCCGTCCGTGGGATAAAGACCGCGACGGCTTCGTGCTGGGCGACGGCGCCGGCATGATGGTGCTGGAAGAGTACGAACATGCGAAAAAACGCGGCGCGAAAATCTACGCCGAAGTGGTTGGCTTTGGGATGAGCAGCGATGCTTATCACATGACTTCGCCACCGGAAAACGGCGCAGGCGCTGCGCTGGCGATGGAAAATGCCCTGCTTGACGCCGGTGTGACCCCGTCACAAATCGGTTACATCAATGCGCACGGCACTTCTACGCCGGCGGGCGACCAGGCGGAAGCGCAGGCGGTGAAATCCGTGTTCGGCGCCGATGCAGAGCGCGTGCTGGTGAGCTCGACCAAATCGATGACCGGCCACCTGTTGGGTGCGGCAGGCGCGATCGAGTCCATCTTCACCGTGCTGGCGCTGCGCGATCAGGCGGTACCGCCAACCATCAACCTGGATAACCCGGATGAAGGTTGCGATCTGGACTTCGTGCCTCACGAAGCGCGCCAGGTCAGCGATATGGAGTACACCCTGTGTAACTCCTTCGGCTTCGGCGGCACCAACGGCTCGCTGATCTTCCGCCGAGTGTAACTCGCGCTGTCGAACGCTGATGAAAGCCCGGTTTTTTAACCGGGCTTTTTTACGCCTGGCGTCCGGCCGTCAGCAGGGCTGCGTATTGCCTCGCCGCCTGCTATTCTGCGAGCGTAATGAAATAACCCGGCAACAGGAGGAAGCATGTACTGGATTAACGGACAACGCCACGACGCGCTGGCGCCGAGCGATCGCGGCCTGCAGTTCGGCGATGGCTGTTTTACGACTGCCCGGGTTATCGACGGTAAAATCGAGCTTTTGTCCTGGCATCTGGAGCGGCTGCAGCAAGCGGCGCAGAGGCTGATGCTGCCCGCCACCGATTGGGCGGCTTTCGAGCGCGAGATGGCGCTGGCGGCCGAATCAATTCCGCTCGGCGTGGTCAAAGCGATACTGACGCGCGGCAGCGGCGGGCGGGGTTACAGCCCGACCGGGTGCGAGAACCCGACGCGCATTGTTGCCCGCAGCAGCTACCCTACGCACTATTTGCAGTGGCGCGAGCAGGGCATTACGCTTGCGCTCAGCCCGGTGGCGCTGGCGCGCAATCCGCTGCTGGCGGGGTTGAAGCATTTGAACCGCCTGGAGCAGGTGCTGATCCGCGCGCATCTTGACCAGACGGGCGCCGACGAGGCGCTGGTGCTTGACACTGCCGGTATGCTGGTGGAATGCTGTGCGGCTAATTTGTTCTGGCGTAAGGGAAAAGCGGTATTTACCCCGGATCTGAGCCAGGCGGGCGTCGCGGGCCTGATGCGGCGGCGAGTGATCGCGCTGCTGGCGGGCTCGGAATACCGTCTGCATTGCGTCAGTGAACCGCTGGAGACGCTGGCCGATGCCGACGAAGTCCTGGTGAGCAATGCACTGATGCCGTTGCTGCCGGTAAACGCTGCGCAATCATGGCGTTATGCTTCGCGTCAGCTGTATGATTTTTTGCGTCCACACTGTTAACCATGGCTAATTGATGAAGAAAAGAAAGCTGAAGGTCCTGTCTGTTATTGTTGTTCTGGCATTGGCGCTGCTGTTTTGGGGCTACCAGAAGATCGAACGCTTTGCCGATACGCCACTGGCTATCCAGCAAGAAACCATCTTCAAACTGCCGGCCGGCACTGGCCGGGTAGCGCTCGAAGGGTTACTGGTGCGCGACAAATTGGTGCGCAACGGCCGCTGGTTCCAGTGGCTGCTGAAACTGGAGCCGGAGCTGGCGGAATTTAAAGCCGGTACCTACCGGTTCACGCCGGGCATGACGGTGCGTCAGATGCTGAAACTGTTGGCCAGCGGCAAAGAGGCACAGTTCACCGCACGCTTTATCGAAGGCTCACGCCTGCGTGACTGGCAGCAGGTGTTGCAACAGTCCAAATACCTGAAACACACCCTGGCGGGCAAGAGCGAAGCGGAGATCGCCGCTGCGCTCGGCATTCCTGCGGGAGAAACCCCGGAAGGACATTTGTACCCGGATACCTATCAGTATACCGCCGGCATGAGCGACATCGCGTTGCTCAAACGCGCGCACGTGCGCATGAACAAAGCGCTGCAGGCCGCCTGGGCCGGCCGCGACACCAGCCTGCCGTACAAAACGCCGGAGGAGCTGCTGACTATGGCTTCGATCGTCGAGAAAGAGACCGCGGTCCCGGAAGAGCGCAGCAAGGTGGCGTCGGTGTTCGTCAACCGCTTGCGCATCGGCATGCGTCTGCAGACCGATCCGACGGTGATCTACGGCATGGGCGAAAGCTATAATGGCAACATCACGCGCAAGGATCTGGAGACGCCGACGCCTTATAACACCTATGTGATCGCCGGCCTGCCGCCAACGCCGATCGCCATGCCGGGTGAGGCCTCGCTGCAGGCGGCCGCCAATCCGGCCAAAACGCCTTATCTCTATTTTGTCGCCGACGGCAAGGGTGGGCATACCTTCACCACCAATCTGGCGAGCCATAACCAGGCGGTGCGCGTGTACCGTCAGGCGTTAAAGGAAAAGAATGAAAAGTAAATTCGTTGTTATCGAAGGGCTGGAAGGCGCGGGTAAAACCACCGCGCGCGATACGGTGGTCAATGTACTGCGTGAACACGGCGTCAGCGATATCGTCTTCACCCGTGAACCCGGCGGCACGCCGCTGGCGGAGAAACTGCGCGATCTGTTCAAGCGCGGCATCGACGGCGAATTGCCGACCATCAAGGCCGAAGTATTGATGCTGTACGCCGCGCGCGTGCAGCTGGTGGAAACCGTGATTAAACCGGCTCTGGCGCGCGGCGCCTGGGTGGTGGGCGACCGTCACGATCTCTCTTCACAGGCTTACCAGGGCGGCGGCCGTGGCGTAGATCCGCAACTGATGGCCTCGCTGCGCGACATCGTGCTGGGGGATTTCCGCCCGGATCTGACGGTTTATCTCGATCTGCCGCCTCTGGTCGGCCTGCAACGCGCACAGGCACGCGGCCAGCTGGATCGCATTGAACAGGAGGCGCTGCCGTTCTTCGAACGCACCCGCGCGCGCTATCTCGAGCTGGTGGCGCAGGATGAAACCATCGTCACCGTTGACGCTGCCCAGCCGCTGGAGCAGGTGACGGCGGCGATCCGCGACTGCGTCGGCCACTGGCTGCGGCAGCAGGAAGGCGCATAATGAACTGGTATCCGTGGCTGAATGGCCCTTATCGCCAGCTGATTGGGCAGTACGCCGAGGGCCGCGGCCATCATGCGCTGCTGCTGCACGCGGCGGCGGGCAACGGTGACGATGCGCTGGCCTACGGCCTGAGCCGTTGGTTGATCTGTCAGCAGCGCAACGGCGAAAAAAGCTGCGGCGAGTGTCACAGCTGTCGGCTGATGCTGGCGGGCAACCACCCGGATTATCACGTGCTGGCGCCGGAAAAGGGCAAGAGCAGCCTGGGCATCGAACCGATCCGCCAGGTGATTGAAACGCTGTATGCCCACGCGCAGCAGGGCGGCGCCAAGGTGATTTGGCTGCCGCAGGCGGAACAGCTGACCGAGGCGGCGGCCAACGCGCTGCTTAAAACGCTGGAAGAGCCGCCGGAGAAAACCTATTTCCTGCTGGGTTGCCGTGAGCCGTCGCGGCTGATGGCGACGCTGCGCAGCCGCTGCCTGTACTGGCATTTGGCCAGCCCGGATGAACAACTCAGCCTGCAGTGGCTGAGCCGGCAGGCGGCCGGCTCTCAGACGGACCGCCTCACGGCGCTGCGCCTGCACGACGGCGCGCCGCTGGCCGCCGAACAGCTGTTGCAGCCGCAGCAGTGGCAGCAGCGCAGCGCGCTGTGCGCCGCGTTGAGCGCCGCGCTGCCGCAGCGCGATATGCTGTCGATGTTGCCGGTGCTGAGCCATGAAGACGTCGCCGAGCGCCTGCACTGGCTGTGCGCGCTGCTGGTGGACGCCATGAAGTGGCAGCAAGGCGCGCATCACTATGTATTGAATCAGGATCAGCAACCGCTGGTGCATCAGCTGGCCAGCCTGTTGAGCAGCGCCTCGCTGCAACAGATCGTGCAACAGTGGCTGAGCTGCCGCCATCAGTTGCTCAGCGTGGTGGGCGTCAACCGCGAGCTGCTGCTGACCGAACAGTTACTTCGCTGGGAACAGATGCTTGGCGCCGCCGGCTATTCCCACCCTCACTCGCTGTAAAGTTAAAGAGTTAAAAATTATGTTGTTAGTCGATTCTCATTGCCACCTTGACGGCCTGGATTATCAAACGCTGCACCAGAATGTGGACGATGCACTGGCCAAGGCCAAAGCTCGCGACGTCGGCTATGTGCTGGCGGTCGCCACCACGCTGCCGGGCTACCGCTCCATGACCGAACTGATCGGCCAGCGCGACGATGTGGCCTTCTCCTGCGGGGTGCATCCGCTCAACCTGGAAGAAGGCTATGATTACGCCGAGCTGCGCCGCCTGGCGGCGGCGGAGCAGGTGGTGGCGCTGGGGGAGACCGGGCTCGATTACTTCTACCAGAAGGATAACCTTGAGCTGCAGCAGGACTCTTTCCGCGAGCATATCCGCATCGGCCGGGATCTGAACAAGCCGGTGATCGTCCACACCCGCGACGCGCGCGCGGACACGCTGGCGATCCTGCGTGAAGAGAATGCACAGGACTGCGGCGGCGTGCTGCACTGCTTCACCGAAGATCTGGCCACGGCCGAAGCCTTGCTGGATCTGGGCTTCTACATCTCCTTCTCCGGCATCGTCACCTTCCGCAATGCCGAACAGCTGCGCGAAGTGGCACGCTACGTGCCGCTGGATCGCATGCTGGTGGAAACCGACTCGCCTTATCTGGCGCCGGTGCCGCATCGCGGCAAAGAAAACCAACCCGCCTATGTGCGTGATGTGGCTGAATACATGGCGGTATTGAAGGGCGTCAGCCTGGAACAGCTGGCCGAAGCGACCACCGCCAACTTTTCACGCTTATTTCACCTCGAACTGTGATCTTTGGCCTAGGCTATAGCGGTAGGTCATTGTCTGCGTAATTTTTTTTAAGCTCGTAATTAATCACTGAAACGGGTAAGGTTCCCTCCCGTTTCAAGGTGGTTGGTGCGCGTTTTTTGCTCTCTTTTGCCAAAAAAACGCCGGTTTATGCAAAGTTGCCGCGGCTCGATCATCGAAACGTGATTGTCATCAAACATTGCGCAGGCTATTTATTTTACTCTGCGTAATAAATTCAAGGGGTGCTCAGACACCCTGAATTGCAGGGGTTTTTCTCCCCCCCTTGCAGCGCGACGTATCGCGACAAGAAGTAGCAAAGCATTATTACTCAGGAGCACACTCAACTATGTTCAAGAACGCATTTGCAAACCTGCAAAAAGTAGGTAAATCGCTCATGCTGCCGGTGTCCGTGTTGCCTATCGCAGGTATCCTGCTGGGCGTCGGCTCCGCCAACTTTAGCTGGCTACCTGCGGTAGTCTCCCACGTGATGGCGGAAGCGGGCGGTTCGGTCTTCGCCAACATGCCGCTGATTTTCGCCATCGGCGTCGCCTTGGGCTTCACCAACAACGACGGCGTTTCCGCGCTGGCGGCGGTGGTGGCTTATGGCATCATGGTGAAAACCATGGCGGTGGTTGCGCCGCTGGTGCTGCACCTGCCGGCTGAAGAGATTGCGGCCAAACACCTGGCGGATACCGGCGTGCTCGGGGGGATTATCTCCGGCGCCATCGCGGCCTATATGTTCAACCGCTTCTTCCGCATTCAACTGCCGGAATACCTGGGCTTCTTTGCCGGTAAGCGTTTCGTGCCGATCATTTCCGGTCTGGCGGCGATCGTTCTGGGCGTAGTGCTGTCCTTCATCTGGCCACCGATCGGTACGGCTATCCAGACCTTCTCGCAGTGGGCGGCTTACCAGAACCCAGTTGTAGCCTTCGGCATTTACGGCGTGGTTGAGCGTGCTCTGGTGCCGTTCGGTCTGCACCACATCTGGAACGTACCGTTCCAAATGCAGATTGGTGAATTCACCAACGCGGCGGGCCAGGTGTTCCACGGCGACATCCCTCGTTACATGGCGGGTGACCCAACCGCGGGCAAACTGTCCGGCGGCTTCCTGTTCAAAATGTACGGTCTGCCTGCTGCGGCCATCGCCATCTGGCACTCGGCCAAGCCGGAAAACCGCGCGAAAGTCGGCGGCATCATGATCTCCGCCGCGCTGACCTCGTTCCTGACCGGTATTACCGAGCCGATCGAGTTCTCCTTCATGTTCGTCGCGCCGATCCTGTACGTGATCCACGCTATCCTGGCCGGTCTGGCGTTCCCAATCTGCATTCTGTTGGGCATGCGTGACGGCACCAGCTTCTCGCACGGCCTGATCGACTTTATCGTACTGAGCGGCAACAGCAGCAAAATCTGGCTGTTCCCAATCGTCGGCATCGTCTACGGTCTGGTGTACTACACCATCTTCCGCGTGCTGATCGCCAAGCTGGATCTGAAAACGCCAGGCCGTGAAGACACCGCTGCCGAGCAGTCTGCGCAGGGCGGTTCCGAAATGTCCGCGGCGCTGGTTCAGGCCTTCGGCGGCAAAGAAAACATCACTAACCTGGATGCTTGCATCACCCGTCTGCGCGTCAGCGTGGCCGACGTGTCCAAAGTTGACCAGGCGGGCCTGAAGAAACTGGGCGCAGCCGGCGTAGTCGTCGCTGGCTCCGGCGTGCAGGCCATCTTCGGCACCAAGTCCGACAACCTGAAAACCGATATGGACGAATACATCCGTAATCACTGATTCAGGCAGGGGAGTTGCAAAGGGAGGCGAAAGCCTCCCTTTTTTATTGCCTGCCGTCAGGCGCCAAGGCGCTGTTCGAGCTCGGCGAGAGAAGGGAGGAACCAGACCTGTTCGCCGCGATTGGCTTCGCGCACGAAGTCTTGCAGCGCGTTGCTTTGTGCCAGCCAGGGAGTGATATCGCCCAGCAGCGCCACACGCAGGCGGTAGTTGATGAATTTCTGCAATACGGTGCCGGCCACGCCGCTCCTCAGCTGGAAGAAGGCGGCGTCGAGGCGGCTGACGGGGAGGGCAATCATCCCGGCCTCGTGTTCAAAGGCGGGCGCGATAAACAGGCTGACGTCGTTTTCGTCTTTCAACATCGGCCCGGCTTCGGCGAATACCACCAGGCGCAGATCATGGATTTGCTGCACGGCGTAGCTCATCGGTGCTCCGGGAGTCAGGGTTTAGCATGTTTTTGCAGGTAATGCTCGAACACCGCCAGCGTTTCGTCCGAGATATGGTGTTCAATCCCTTCGCTGTCCAGCTCGGCGGTTTCGCTCGGCACCCCGAGGCACATCAGCAGATCGACCACGATGCGGTGACGGCGGCGCACCTTCTGCGCCAGCTGTTCGCCTTCCTCGGTTAAAAACACCCCGCGATAAGGGCGCGATTCCACCAGCCCGGCGCTTTTGAGCCGCGCGATATTTTTGATCGCCGTCGGGTGAGACACGCCGAAGCGGCGCGCGATATCGGTGGTTCTGGCTTCGCGGGTGCTTTGCAGCAAATCGGCGATCAGCTCAACGTAATCTTCGATCAGCGCATTGGACTGCGCTTCGCGGGCGCGGCTAAAACGCAGGGCGTGCTCGGCCTCGTCCGGCATGTCGGTCAGGGCGGAGCGGTCGGCGTTATCTGGCGCGCGGGTAACCATAGCGTGGGGCGTCCTGTAAGCATAAAAATGGCGTCTCCCGGCAATGCGGGGAGGGTTGCCCTAAGTTAGTCCAAATAGCACACATTATCAATTCGATGCCACGCATTGTGGTAGTTAGAAATATCTCTACACAAAGCCAATGAATTTCGCCTGTTGCATAAAGTGTAGCCGATGCTACATTGTCAGCATGATCGGTGGAAAAATAACCAGCAAAAGATTAAGGGCAATTCATGCGTGACGCGGCAACCCCCTCATCGTTAACCGAACGAACCAACATCGCGATTGGCGCCGCCCTTGCCGGACGCAAGCGCGGCGCCTTCACGCCGTTGCTGTTCGCCGGTCCGGCGGTGATTGCCTCTATCGCCTATATGGATCCCGGTAATTTCGCCACCAACATTCAGGCCGGGGCGAAATACGGCTACAGCCTGCTGTGGGTGGTGGTGATGGCCAACCTGATCGCTATGCTGTTCCAGGCGCTGTCGGCCAAACTGGGCATCGTCACCAACCGCAATCTGGCGGAAATGTGCCGCGACCAGTTTTCACGGCCGGTGGTGATCGGCATGTGGCTGCTCAGCGAAGTGGCGGCGATGGCCACCGATCTGGCGGAGTTTCTCGGCGGGGCGATCGCGCTGGCGCTGCTGTTCCACATGCCGCTGCTGGCGGGGATGGGGGTGACGGCGGTGATCACCTATGCGCTGTTGATGGTGGAAAAGAAAGGTTTCCGCCCGGTCGAGCTGATGATTGGCGGCCTGGTGGGCATCATCGCGCTGTGCTACCTGGTGGAGATGTTCATCGTGCCGGTGGACTGGCAGGCGGCCGGCCTCGGCATGGTGACGCCGCAGTTGCCGGATGCCCAGGCGCTGACCATCGCCGTCGGCATTATCGGCGCCACCGTGATGCCGCACGCCATTTTCCTGCACTCGGGATTGACTCAGCACCGCAGCCCCGCCAGCGACAACGGCGAGCGGCGCAAGCTGCTGCGTTTTTCCAATATTGAAGTGGTGATCGCGCTGGCGCTTGCCGGGCTGGTGAATATTGCGATGGTGATCATGGCCTCGAGCGCCTTCCACGCCGGTAACAGCGACGTGGCCGAAATCGGCACTGCCTACCATACGCTGACGCCACTGTTCGGCGCGGCGGCGGCCGGCATCTTCCTGGCTTCGCTGATCGCCTCCGGCATTTCCAGCTCGGTGGTGGGCACCATGGCCGGGCAAATGATCATGCAGGGCTTTGTCGGCTTCCGCATCCCGGTGTGGGTGCGCCGCCTGGTGACCATGGTGCCGGCGTTTATCGTGGTGGCGATGGGCGTCAACGCCACCGATGCGCTGGTCTATAGCCAGGTGGTGCTGAGCCTGGCGCTGCCGGCGCCGATGATCGCGCTGGTGATGTTCACCCGCCGCCGCGACATCATGGGCGAGTTCGCCAACGGCCGCTGGACCAGTCTGGCGGCGGTGGTCGGCACGGTGGTGATCGTGCTGCTCAACGTGGTGTTGCTGCTGCAGACTTTCGGCGTCGATATCCCTGGACTGGGGTGATCTTGCGGGGCGCGCGGCCGCGTCGCTAAATTATAAATTCCCCACGCCGCCGTCCATTTGCAGCTCGGCGCCGACCATAAAGGCCGACTCGTCCGCCGCCAGAAACACCGCCGCTTTGGCCAGCTCCAGCGCGCTGCCCATGCGGCCGATCGGCACCAGCGCGCGGATATCGTCGCGCAAGGCCCGCTCGTCCGCTTCCGCCAACCCCAGTTTACCCAATGCCGGGGTTTCGGTCGGTCCGGGGCTGAGGCCGTTGACGCGAATGCCGCGCGTGTGCAGCTCGCCGGAGAGCGTTCTGGCCAGCGATAACAAACCGGCTTTGCTGGCGGCGTAGGCGCTGCTCTGCGGCAGGCCGATATGGGCGCTGACCGAACCGCACAGGATCACCGAAGAAGGGTTGGCCAGCAGCGGCAGCAGCGCCTGGATCAGAAAGAACGGCCCCTTCAGGTTGATGTCCATCAGCCGCTGATAGCTTTGCTCATCCCACTCCTGCAGCGGGCGATGCGTGACGTCGCCGGCGTTGATGTACAGCACGTCCAGCCGCGGCCACCGCTGCTCCAACTGCTGCGCCAGCGCGCGCTGCTGTGGGATATCGCCGGCGTCGCTCAGCAGCAACAGCGCCTTGTCCGCCAATGCCTGGCCCGCCGCGTCCAGGGCGCGTTGGCTGCGGCCGGTGATCGCAACCAAAGCGCCCTCGGCGATGAACTGGCGGGCGGTTTCCAGCCCGATGCCGCTGGTGCCGCCGGTAATCAATGCGTATTTGCCTTGCAGTCGTGACATAACCGATTCCTCTTTAGCGTCAGTTGCGGCATTATTTGCGCTATAGTTCCTTTTGCATAGTAGGCACCTTTTGGATACTAATAGACGAGGTGGGATGAAATGACGGCGCAAGCGCCCTTAGCGGCGGAAAATAATTTGGCGGCGTTGCCGACGGCGGGCGAACCCTGCCCGATGGTGGACTTCGTCAATCTGGTGTCGGGTAAATGGGCGATACCGATATTGTACCGGCTGATCATGATCGACGGCCCGGTGCGATTCAGCGAGCTGCAGCGGGCGGTGGCGCCCATTGCGCAGAAAGAGCTGACGCGCCAGCTGCGGCTGTTCGAACAGCGCGGCCTGGTGACGCGGCAGGTGTTTCCCGAAGTGCCGCCGCGGGTGGAGTATCAGGTCACCGCGCTGGGCAAATCGCTGCGGCCAACGCTGGACTCGCTGGCCGAGTGGATGCGTCGGCATGCGCCGCAGCTGATCGGCGGCTAGTCGCCGATGCCCGGCGGGTTGATGGTGGAACGCTCGACCTTTTCGTCGCCTTCGCCCCAGCGTTCCAGCACCTGCGCATATTCGCCGCTGACGATCGCGCCATTGATCGCGGCGTTGACGGCGTTCACCAGCCCGTTGCCTTTTTTGGTGGTGACCGCGACATAGGCCACGTTGGGGCCGATGCCGACCATTTTGGTTTTGCCGGTCAGCGCCGCCTTGTAGGCGCCGGTGGAGTGGGGGCCGAAGAACGCATCGGCGCGCCCGGACTGAATGCTCAGGTTGGTGGCAGCGTCGTCGGTCACGTAGATCGGCTGTACCGGCGGCAGCCCGGCGGCGCGATTTTGCTTATCCCATCCCAGCAGAATGTTTTCCTGATTGGTGCCGGATCCGACGATGATCCGCAGACCGGCGACGTCCTGCGGCCGGTTGATCGTGGTGATGTGGCTGGTGGATTTGACGTAAAAGCCCAGCGTATCCACCCGGTAGGTGGCGAAGTCGAATTTGGTTTTACGCTGTTTGGTGACGGCGATGTTGAAGATTGCCGCATCGTATTTGCCCGTGCTGATGCCCAGCGGCCAATCTTCCCAGGAGGTGGGCACCAGATTCAGCTCCAGTCCGAGGCTATCGGCCACCAGGCGGGCGATGTCCGGATCGCTGCCGATCAGCGTTTTATTGTCTTCGGCGAACAGCGCCAGCGGCGGGGAGTTCTCGAATGCCACCGCCACCGTCAGCTTGCCTGGCACTGCGAAGTGAAAGTTCGCCGGGATCAGCGCGATAGCGGCGGGATTCTTCTCTGCGTGTATCGGCTGTCGGTTAGCCTGCAGGTCGATACCGCCCGTCGTGGCCGCCTGCACGGCGGCGCTCAGCAACAGCGCGCACAGCGCCGAAATTCTCGGTAACATAACGCCCTCTATCCTTTGTTAATCATGGAGTTACTATTGGCGGCGGCGCGGGGCAAGTAAAGCAACAATAGTGAATAACCAAAGTGAAAAGATGCACAAGCGGGGGGCCGGGCTGCGCGAATCTGCAGCACTCGACGTGGAAAGTGCGCAATCAGGTTGAAAGCAGTAGAATTTGTCACTCATACTGCGTACAGCTAATTGTGTAAAACAAGGAACGCCAGATGGCCGAAGAAACGATTTTCAGTAAAATTATCCGCCGCGAAATCCCTGCTGATGTGGTTTACCAGGATGAACTGGTGACCGCTTTCCGTGACATCTCCCCCCAGGCGCCCACCCATGTGCTGATCGTTCCCAACGTGCTGATCCCAACCGTCAACGACGTGACCGTGGAGCACGAAGCCGCGCTGGGCCGCATGATCACCGCTGCGGCGAAAATCGCCGAACAGGAAGGCATCGCCGAGGACGGCTACCGCCTGATCGTCAACTGCAACCGCCACGCCGGTCAGGAGGTCTATCATATTCATATGCACCTGGTCGGTGGCCGCTCGCTGGGGCCGCTGCTGTCACGTTAAGCGAGGAAATCATGCGCGGTAAAAAAACTCTGCGTGGTCTGATGGCGTTGGCGTTGGCGCTGCCCGCCGCGTTGTTGATGGGATGCAGCTCACCGCCCGGCATCGCGGTCAACCAAGGGCAGACGGTGGTGATGGATCCCTCGGTGCTGACCGCCGGTATTCTGGCCGATACGCCCTCGATTTCGAACGCTTCCGGGCGGGTGATGGCAACCTCGGTGCTCAATAACAGTCAGCTGACGCCGGTCACCGTACATTACCGTTTCTATTGGTACGACGCGCAGGGGCTGGATATTCGCCCCTTCGAGAAACCGCGTGAGATCGTGGTGGCGCCCGACTCGGACGCCAAAATCTACTCGATTAACGGCAATCTGGACGCTAAAAGCGCGCGTCTGTATCTGTACCTGTAAGCGCTTGCCAGGTTTGGAGAAAAAGCATGAAAAAGTACGTCTTAGTGGCGCTGGCCGCATTTACCCTGAGCGGCTGCCTGTCGCGCCCGCCTGAGCCGGAACAACCGTTGCCGCCGGTCACCGTCGAGCCGGATCAGCCAACGCCGCCGGTGGAGCAGCCGCAGCCGCCAACTACCGAGCCGGTGCCGCAGCCGCCGAAAATCCAGCAGCTCGACTGGCTGGGCAGCGTTCAACCGCTGGTGGGGCAGATGTTGAAGGCCGATGGCGTCACGGCCGGCAGCGTGCTGCTGCTGGACAGCGTCAAGAACAACACCAACGGCTCGCTGCAGATGGGCAAAGCCACTGCGGCACTGTATAAGGCGTTGGCGTCGAACTCCACTTTCAGTGTGGTGCCGGAAGCGAAGCTGACCAGCGCCCGACAAACGCTGGGCCTGTCGGCGGATGACAGCTTCGGCTCGCGCAGTAAGGCGATTGGCCTGGCGCGCATCGTCGGCGCGCAGTACGTGCTGTACAGCGACGTCAGCGGCGACGTGAAGTCACCGGCGCTGGATATGCAGCTGATGCTGGTGCAAACCGGCGAGATCGTCTGGTCGGGCAATGGCGCCGTTAAACGCTGAGGCCGCGCTGCGACGATTGATGGAAACCAGACTGCCGGCGGTGAATACCGCCGGTTGTCATTTCAGCCCGGTGCAGGGGCTGACCGGCGAGAGCTGGCGCATCGACGGCTCGGGCGTCACGCTGCTGGCGCGGCAACATAGCGCGGAGAAACGCGCGCTGGGCGTGAGCAGGCGGCGGGAAGCGCAGGTTCTGCGTCGCTGTGCGCCGGGGCTGGGGCCACGGGTTTTCGCACAGAATAATCAGTGGCTTATCCTCGAATGGCTTGAAGGTGACGTCGTCACAAATACCGAATTTGACGCGCTGAATCAGCGCGGCGAGCTGGCGGTGATGGTGGCGACGCTGCATCGGCGGCCGCTCAGCGGTTACCGGCTGGATCTGCGGCGGCAGTTCATTCGTTACTGGCAGCTGTTGGACAGGCGGCGTTTAACCCCTCTTTGGCTGCGCTGGCAGCATCACTTTTTGCAAAGCGAGCCGCCGTCACCGTTGAAGCTGGCACCGCTGCACATGGATATCCATCCGGGCAATCTGCTCACCACCGGCGAAGAGCTGCGGCTGATCGACTGGGAGTATGCCGCCGACGGCGACATAGCGCTGGATATCGCCGCGCTGTTTCGCAGCAACGGCTGGTCGGGCGAACAGCAGCAGCGCTTTTTGCAGCACTACGCGTATCAGGGCTATCGCGACGTCGCCCGGTTGCAGGCGCAGGTGCGCCGTTGGCTGCCGTGGGTGGATTATCTGATGCTGCTGTGGTTTGAAGTGCGCTGGCAGCAGAGCGGTGACGTTGAATTTTTGCGCTGGGGCGCTGCGGTGCGCCGGCGATTCTGTTTATCATAATCTGAATTCTGAACGAACAAAATGAAGTGAGGTGCCCGTGGGCCCAGTAATGCTAGATGTCGCCGGCTACGAGCTGGATGCAGAAGAACGCGAGATTTTGAAACACCCGCTGGTTGGCGGATTGATCCTGTTTACCCGTAACTTCCACGATGCGGAGCAACTGCGTGAGCTGGTGCGCCAGATCCGCGCCGCCTCGCACGATCGGCTGGTGGTGGCGGTAGACCAAGAGGGCGGGCGCGTGCAGCGCTTCCGCGAGGGTTTCACCCGTTTGCCGGCGGCGCAGTCGTTCGCCGCGTTGCACGATGCGCAGGAAGGCGGCCGTCTGGCGCAGGAGGCCGGCTGGCTGATGGCGGCGGAGATGATCGCGCAGGATATCGACATCAGCTTCGCGCCGGTGCTGGACATCGGTCACGGCAGCGCGGCGATCGGCGAGCGTTCGTTCCACAGCGATCCGCCGCAGGCGCTGGCGATGGCGGAGCGCTTCATCCTCGGCATGCACAGCGCCGGCATGAAAACCACCGGCAAACACTTCCCGGGGCACGGCGCCGTCAGCGCCGATTCGCACAAGGAAACCCCGCGCGATCCGCGGCCGCTGGCGCAGATCCGCGAGCACGACATGGCGATCTTCCGCGAGCTGATCAATCGTCAGCTGCTGGACGCCGTCATGCCGGCCCACGTCATCTATACTGAAGCGGACCCGCGTCCGGCCAGCGGCTCGCCTTACTGGCTGCAGCAGATCCTGCGTCAGGAGCTGGGCTTCGACGGCGTGATCTTCTCCGACGATCTGTCGATGGAAGGCGCCGCCATCATGGGCAGCTACGCCGAGCGCGGCCAGGCGGCGCTGGATGCCGGATGCGACATGATCCTGGTGTGCAACAACCGCGCCGGTGCGGTCAGCGTGTTGGATAACCTGTCCCCGGTCAAAGCAGAGAAGGTGAAGCGGTTATATCATCGCGGTCAGTTCACCCGTCAGGAACTGCGCGACTCCGAGCGCTGGCAGCAGGCGCACAAGGCGCTCAGCGCGTTGAGCGAGCGTTGGGAGGAGCACAAGCAGCGTTCGCAAGGGTGAATCCAGGTGCCGCATCGCGGCGCAGAGCGGAAATGATGAGGGCCGCGCCCGCGGCCCTTGGCTTGTTGCGAGGATCCACATGATTATCTATTTGCACGGCTTCGATTCCACCAGTCCCGGCAATCATGAAAAGGTATTACAGCTGCAGTTTATCGATCCGGACGTGCGCTTTATCAGCTACAGCACGCTGCATCCGCGTCACGACATGCAGCATCTGTTGAAAGAGGTGGACAAGGCGGTGCAGCAGGGCGGCGATGCGCACCCGTTGATCTGCGGGGTTGGCCTCGGCGGATTCTGGGCGGAGCGCATCGGCTTCCTGTGCGGCATTCGCCAGGCGATGTTCAATCCCAACCTGTACCCGGAAGAGCACATGCACGGCAAGATAGATCGGCCGGAAGAGTATCGTGATATCGCCACCAAGTGCGTGGAGGATTTCCGCGAGAAAAACCGCGATCGCTGTCTGGTGGTGCTGTCGCGCCACGACGAGGTGCTGGATAACCGGCGCAGCGCCGAATTGCTGCATCACTACTACGAGATCGTGTGGGATGAACAGCAGACGCACAAATTCAAAAACATCTCTCCGCATCTGCAGCGGCTCAAGGCGTTCAAGGCGCTGGGTTAACAGTTTCATAACGCTGCCGCGAGCCGCGCGCCCCGTTTTTCACCGGCGGAAAGTGCGGCTTTTTTGTACGTCAAAGCAAGATTCCGTGTGGCAATCGGCAAAATTTAAAACTGTGACTCAGCGCTAACTATTTGAATCACAATCCCCAAAAAATCCCCGCGTCCAGCCTTTAACCAAAAAAATTTGATGTACGTCAATTTTGGTATGACCAAATAACCTCACATGCTATTCTGGCTGCAGAGAGCCGATTTATTTTAAGCGAACCCTATGTATTCTAAGGATATTATTTATTTACCCTGGGATAACAAATGGTTCACATTTAGGGGGTTATTTTGACAACGCCAAAGAAGAAAATCGTTATTGTTGGCGGCGGCGCCGGTGGTCTGGAGCTGGCGACCAGCCTGGGCCATAAACTTGGCCGCAAGAACAAAGCCGAGATCACGTTGGTGGATCGCAACCACAGCCATTTGTGGAAACCGCTGTTGCACGAAGTGGCGACCGGTTCCCTCGATGACGGCGTAGATGCGCTCAGCTACCTGGCGCACGCGCGCAATCACCATTTCAGCTTCCAGCTGGGGTCGCTGACCAACATCAACCGTGAGACGCAAACGCTGCAGCTGGCGCAGATCTGCGACGAGCAGGGCGGCGAACTGGTGCCGGCGCGCGAATTGCCGTACGACATTCTGGTGATGGCGTTGGGCAGCACCTCGAACGATTTCGGTACGCCAGGCGTGAAAGAGCACTGCATCTTCCTGGATAACCCCCATCAGGCACGTCGTTTCCACAACGAAATGCTCAACCTGTTCCTGAAGTTCTCGGCGCAGCCGGGGCAAAAAGAGCGGGTCAACATCGCTATCGTCGGCGGCGGCGCCACCGGCGTTGAACTGTCCGCCGAACTGCACAACGCGGTGAAGCAGTTGCACAGCTACGGCTTTGAAGGCCTGGACAACAGCGCGCTCAACGTGACGCTGGTGGAAGCCGGCGAGCGCATCCTGCCGGCGCTGCCGCCGCGCATTTCCGCCGCCGCGCACCAGGAGCTGATCAAACTGGGCGTGCGCGTGCTGACCAACACCATGGTGACCAGCGCGGACGCCAAAGGCCTGAACACCAAGGGCGGCGAATTCATCGACGCCGATCTGATGGTGTGGGCGGCCGGCATCAAGGCGCCGGACTTTATGAAGGACATCGGCGGCCTGGAAACCAACCGCATCAACCAGCTGGTGGTGGAGCCGACGCTGCAGACCACGCGCGATCCGAACATCTTCGCCATCGGCGACTGCGCTTCCTGTCCGAAAGAGGGCGGCGGTTTCGTGCCGCCGCGCGCGCAGTCGGCGCACCAGATGGCCTCGCGTTGCGCCACCAATATTCTGGCGCTGATGAACGGCCAGACGCTGAAGCCTTACGTGTATAAAGATCACGGCTCGCTGGTGTCGCTGTCGCGCTTCAGCACCGTCGGCAGCCTGATGGGCAACCTGATGCGCGGTTCGATGATGGTGGAAGGGCGCATCGCACGCTTCGTCTACATCTCGCTGTACCGCATGCATCAGGTCGCGTTGCATGGCTACATCAAAACCGGCCTGATGATGCTGGTGGGCGGCATTAACCGGGTGATCCGTCCGCGTCTGAAGATGCACTGATCCCGCCTTTGTCGACCAACCCGCGCCGGTTCGCCCGCGCGGGTTTTTTTATGGCGGCGCGAGGCGATCGGCGGCGGTTGCTTGATTCTTCTGCATAAGCCGTCGTTGGCATGGGTAAAATTCTTAAGATTCCTCCTAAACAACGGGAAAACGGCCGTTTTCCCGCATTTTTGGTCCCCTTGTCTTATTGCGGGCCTTCAGATCATTGTGCAGACTTTACCTCGTTTACAGACGGCGCGTCGCGCACGCCGTAAACCGGGATACCGCCAGCCGCCCATGCGCAAAATAATAAGCGCGGTGCCAGCCGGTAACAGACCCCGGAAAAAATGCGTGGTAACACTTTCAGGAGGTTTCCTGTGAACAAGTCAATGTTAGCCGGTGTTGGAATTGGTATCGCTGCCGCTCTGGGGATTGCTGCGGTAGCCAGCCTGGACGTCTTTTCTGCCGGTCCGCAATATGCGCAGGTGCTCGCCGCCACACCGATTAAAGAAACCATCAAAACGCCGCGTCAGGAATGCCGCAACGTCACCGTCACGCACCGCGCACCGGTGCAGGATGAAAACCGCATCGCCGGCTCTGTGCTGGGCGCAGTGGCGGGCGGCGTGATTGGCCACCAGTTCGGCGGCGGTCGCGGGCGCGACGTGGCGACCGTGGTCGGCGCGCTGGGCGGTGGCTACGCCGGCAACCAGGTGCAAGGGGCGATGCAGAACAACGACGTCACCACCAGCGTTCAGCAGCGTTGCAAAACGGTCTACGACAAGTCCCAGAAAATGCTGGGCTATGACGTGACCTACAAGATCGGCAATCAGCAGGGCAAGATCCGCATGGATCACGATCCGGGCACGCAAATCCCGTTGGATAAAAACGGCCAGCTGGTGCTGAACAGAGCCTGATCGCCACATTCGAATTAAACCCGCGGGCAGTGTTAGTTCTGATCGTTTAACCCGGTTAAGCGAGCGGCGTTAACATTGACGCGGGTTTCTGTTTTCTGCCTGCCCAAAAGTTTGCGATCGTTCTAATGTCTGCGTGCGATATCGCTGGGCGAAACTTCAAAAAAGCCCCTGCGTTTGTTATATTATTGTGCAATTAAGCGGTGTTATCGGCGCCAATCGCCACACCGGCCAAACCCGAGTATTTCGTCTCGCAGAGATAACGACATGTTAGATTTTCGCTTTCCGACAGCGTTGCAAATGGTCCTTAGCGTCGCCGTAGCTGAGAAGCAGGGCATGCGTTCGACGAGCGCCACCCTCGCCGCCGCTCTGGAAGCCAACCCCAGCTTTATCCGCAAACTGATGGTGCCGCTGACCAAAGACGGCATCATTGTTTCCACCCTGGGCCGAAACGGCTCTATCCACCTCGGCCGCCCGGCGGAAGAGATCACCCTGCGGGACATCTATCTGGCGGTGATCGACGACAAGCGCATCTGGGCTTCCCGCCCTGAAGTGCCGGCTCGTTGCCTGGTGAGCGCCAACGCCTGCTGGTATTTCAAGTCGGTGGTGAACGAGGCCGAGCAGGCTTCGCTCGCGGTGCTGGCGCGCCACACCGTGGCCGACTCGTTGGCCGAGCTGGAGCGGGGCGACAAGCGCGCCTGCGCGGAATACGCCGCCGAGCAAGAGGCTGAAGCCGCCGGTAAATAATCGCGGTTATGATGCATAAAGAAAGGTCGGGCATTGCCCGACCTTTTTGCATTTCAGGATGATGATTACGCCGTCTGCGGCTGCGCTTTGCGCGCCACCAGGCGCCGCAAGGTGACGTAGAACACCGGCGTCAGGAACAGCCCGAACAGGGTGACACCCAGCATGCCGGAGAACACCGTGATGCCGGTGACGCCGCGCACTTCGGCGCCGGCGCCATGGCCAAGGATCAGCGGGATGGTGCCGGCGATGAAGGCGATGGAGGTCATCACGATCGGCCGCAGCCGCAGGCGGCAGGCCTCCAGCGCCGCTTCGACGATGCCTTTGCCCTGCATTTCCAGTTCGCGGGCGAACTCGACGATCAGAATGGCGTTCTTGCAGGCTAGCCCCATCAGAACGACCAGCCCGACCTGAACGAACACGTTGTTGTCGCCGCCGGTCAGCCACACGCCGAACAGCGCCGACAGCATGGTCATCGGCACGATCAGGATCACCGCCAGCGGCAGCGTCCAGCTTTCGTACAGCGCCGCCAGCGCGAGGAACGCCAGCAGTACCGCCACCGGGAACACCACCAGCGCGGCGTTACCCTGGGTCGATTGCTGGTAACTCAGATCGGTCCACTGGATGTTCATGCCGTTCGGCAACAGCTTGCCGGCCATTTGCGTCAGCGCGCCCATCGCCTGGGTAGAGGAGAGCACGCGCGGATCGGCGTCGCCGATCAGATCCGCTGCCGGGAAACCGTTGTAACGGATCACCGGATCCGGGCCGTAGGTGGTGCCGATGCTGACCATACTGCCGATCGGCACCATTTCGCCTTTGTCGTTGCGGGTACGCAGGTTGGCGATGTCTTCCACGCTGTCGCGGAACTGGCCGTCGGCCTGCGCCATCACCTTCCAGGTGCGGCCGTAACGGTTAAAGTCGTTGATGTAAGACGAACCGAGGTAGGTCTGCAGCGTGCTGAACAGCGCATTGAGCGGCACCCCCTGGGCCTTGGCCTTGTCGCGATCGATTTTGGCGTCCAGCTGCGGCACGTTGGCCTGATAAGAGGAGATCGGGAACCCCATTCCCGGCGTTTGCATAATGGCGCCGGACAGGGTGTTGATCGCCGTCTGCAGCGCGCCGTAACCCAGCCCGCCGCGATCCTGCACGTACAGTGAATAGCCGGAGCCCTGGCCGATGCCGAGGATCGGCGGCGGCATGATCGAGAAGGCGAAGCCTTCCTGGATCTGTGAAATGCGCGCGTTGATCTCGGCGTTGATCTGCGCCGCGGTGCGGGTACGGGTGCTCAATGACTCCAGCGCGAAGAACACCGTGCCGGTATTCGGCGTATTGGTGAACTGCAGCGCGTTCAGGCCGGGGAAGGCCACCGCATCGGTGACGCCGTCCACGCTCAGGCCGATGGCGCTCATCTTGCGGATCACCGCATCGGTGCGCTCCAGCGAGGCGCCTTCCGGCATCTTCACGCCGCCGATCAGGTATAGCTTGTCCTGCGTCGGGATAAACCCGCCGGGCACGGTCTTGAACATCACGCCGGCGGCGGCCAGCAGCAGCAGGTAGACGACGAACACCGCGCCGCGTCGGCCCAGCACGCGGGATACCCCGTGCTGATAACGCTGCGAGCCGCTGGCGAAGAAGCGGTTGAACGGCCGGAACAGCCAGCCGAACAGCCGGTCGATCAGGCGCGACGGCAGGTCTTTCGGCGCGCCGTGCGGTTTCAGCAAGCGCGCCGCCAGCGCCGGCGACAGGGTCAGCGAGTTGATGGCGGAGATCACCGTCGAGATGGCGATGGTGACGGCGAACTGCTTGTAGAACTGGCCGGTGACGCCGGAAAGGAACGCCATCGGCACGAACACCGCACACAGCACCACGGCGATGGCGATGATCGGGCCGGAGACCTCGCGCATCGCCTGGTGCGCCGCCGCCAGCGGCGACAGCCCCTCTTCGATGTTGCGCTCGACGTTCTCCACCACCACGATGGCGTCATCCACCACGATGCCGATCGCCAGCACTAGCCCGAACAGGCTGAGGGTGTTGAGCGAGAAGCCGAGCAGATACAGCGCGGCGAAGGTGCCGACCACGGAGATCGGCACCGCCAGCAGCGGAATGATCGAGGCGCGCCAGGTCTGCAGGAACAGAATGACCACCAGCACCACCAGGATCACCGCTTCCAGCAGGGTATCTACCACCGCGCGGATCGAGTCGCGCACGAACACCGTCGGATCGTATGGCGACTTCCAGCTCATGCCGTCCGGGAAGCGGGTCGCCAGCTCGGCCATCTTGCCGCGCACCGCGTCCGACAGCTCGATGGCGTTGGCGCCCGGCGACTGGAAGATGCCGATGCCGACCGCATCCTTGTTATTGAGCTGGGCGCGCAGCGCGTAGCTGCCGGAGCCCATTTCGATGCGCGCCACGTCGCGCAGCCGCACGATCTCGCCGTTATCACCGCTCTTGAGAATGATGTTGCCGAACTCTTCTTCGGTTTGCAGGCGGCCCTGGGCGTTGATCGACAGCAGATAGTCGCTGCGCGTCGGCATCGGTTCCGCGCCAAGCTGGCCGGCGGAAACCTGCACGTTCTGCTCCTGCATGGCGCTCACCACGTCGGAGGCGGTCAGCCCGCGCGCGGCGACCTTGTTCGGATCGAGCCAGATGCGCATCGCATATTCGCCGGCGCCGAAGATCTGCACCTGGCCGACGCCCGGCAGGCGGGCCAGCTCATCCTTGACCTTCAGGGTGGCGTAGTTGCGCAGGTACAGCGAGTCGTACTTGCCGGAAGGCGATACCAGATGCACCACCAGCGTCAGCGCCGGAGACTGTTTCTGGGTGGTGATGCCCTGGCGGCGCACGTCTTCCGGCAGGCGCGCTTCGGCCTGTGCCACGCGGTTTTGCACCTGCACCTGCGCCTGATCGGGATCGGTGCCCGGGCGGAAGGTGACGGTGGTCACCAGCACGCCGTCGGAACCGGCGACCGATTTCATGTACATCATGTTTTCGACGCCGTTGATCGCTTCCTCCAGCGGCGTGGCCACCGTTTCAGCGATCTCTTTCGGGTTGGCGCCCGGGTATTCTGCACGCACCTGCACGCTGGGCGGCACCACGTCCGGGTACTCGCTGATCGGCAGCAGCGGGATGGCTATCACCCCGGCGACAAAAATCAGTATCGACAGCACCGCGGCGAAGATCGGCCGGTCGATGAAAAAGCGGGAAAAGTCCATGGGTCAGAAGTCTCTGCTGGGAGCTTAGTTAAGCGTGGAGGCGATAGGATTCATGGCGACGGCTTTCGCGTCGACCGGCATGCCCGGCATAAACACTTTCTGCATGCCGTCGACGATCACCCGATCGCCGTTTGCCAACCCTTTCTGCACGATGCGCAATCCTTCGGCCATGCGGCCCACGTCAATGTCGCGGCGCTGCGCCTTGCCGTCTTTATCGACGATGTAAACGAACTTGCGGTTCTGGTCGGTCATCACCGCTTTGTCGTCGATCAGCATGGCGTTGAACTCGGCGCTGCCGGGCATCTGTACCCGGGCGAACAGCCCCGGCGTGAAGCGGCGATCGCGGTTGTCGAGCAGGGCGCGCATGCGGATGGTGCCGGTCCCGGCGTTCAGTTGGTTATCGGTGAAGTCCACCAGCCCCTGATGCGGAGTGCCGTCTTCGCCTACCAGGCCGACTTTCACCGGCAGGCGGGCATCGTGCCGGCCTTGCTGCTGATAGCGCAGGAAGGTGGCTTCATCCACGTCGAAATAGACGTAGACCTTGTCGAGCGACACCAGCGTCGTCAGCACGCTGGCGCTGTCGCCGGCGGTGACCAGGTTGCCGGCGGTGATCATCGCGCGGCTGGCGCGCCCGTCAATCGGCGCGGTAACGCGGGTAAAGTCGAGATTCAGCTGCGCCATATCGAACTGGGCCTGCGCCGCCAGCACATTGCTTTGCGCCTGCGCGGCGGATGACCGGCGCTGCTCCCATACTTCCTGAGAGATGGCCTGAGTGCCGATCAGTTTCTCGGTGCGCGAGGATTCGCTGCGCGCCAGGGCGGCCTGGTTGCGCGCTCGCACCAGCTCCGCCTGCGCCTGTTCGCGCGCGGCGCGGTAGGTGCGATCGTCGATAGTGAACAGCACCTGGCCTTTTTTCACCTCGTCGCCTTCGGTGTAGTTGACCCGCTCGATGTAGCCGGAGACCCGTGGGCGCAGTTGCACGCTTTGCACCGCTTCGACCCGGCCGTTGAAGGCATCCCACTGGCTGATCGGCTTGACCACTACGCTGGCGGCGCTGACCACCGGCGGCGGTGGCGGGGCGTTGTGCGCGACGCTGTTGTCGCACCCGGCGAGCAGGGCGGCCAGCAGCGCCACCCCGGAGAGCCGCTGACCCAGAGCGACGGCGCGCGTGCGGCCGCCGGCGTTGAACGATGAGTTTGGTTGATTTGCCATTATTTTTATTCCGATAAGTAAGCGCGGTCAGGCCCCACACCCGGCCCTGTTCTCCGGGATTCGCCCCCGCACCGGCGTGCGGTGAGGGGGCGGCTGCGCCGTGCAGCGGCGCAACGTTAGGTTTTGAAACACATTGGTGTCACATTAATGTATCAATATCGGTTACATTAATTGGGTGGAGTATAGTGGCGGCTTTCCAATAAATGCAATAATAAAAATTGCATTTAAAGCGAAACTGTTGCAACGTATGTGCATCGGGCAGAGGGTGACCCTGCCGAATGATGGGAGCATCTGCATGAACACTACGGGCTTTATTACCGATTTGAAGGCGTGGATCGACAACAATCTGGAAGAGAAACTGGATATCAACACCGTGGCGGACCGCGCGGGCTATTCCAAATGGCATCTGCAGCGCATGTTCAAACGCCAGACCGGCTACGCGCTGGGGGAGTATATCCGCATGCAAAAACTGAAAGTGTCGGCGGAGCGCCTGGCCAACAGCGGCGAGCCTATCGTCAGCGTGGCGATCTCGCTCGGCTTCGACTCACAGCAGTCGTTCAACCGCAGCTTCAAACGCCAATTCGGCCAAACGCCGGGCGACTGGCGCCGCGCGCTGGCGCAGCCGGCGTCAATGGGGCGCACGCACCACTGAGCGGTTGGGGTGTGGGGAGAAAAAAAGCCTGAATTTGCGTTCGGGCTTTTTTGTATGGCGGTGAGAGAGGGATAGATTCGCTGCGCTCACCCTGCGGGCCGCCATTGGCGGTCCAAAACGCAGGCGTTTTGTCGAACCCTGTCGATGATTCTCACCCTCCCGGTCGGTGCGCTATGCATACAAAAAAGCCTGAACGTGAGTTCAGGCTTTCTCGTTAGAATATGGCGGTGAGGGAGGGATTCGAACCCTCGATACACTTTCGCGTATACACACTTTCCAGGCGTGCTCCTTCAGCCACTCGGACACCTCACCATATTTTTTTGTTGCGAAATCATCGCTGCAACGGGGCGCTACTATAGGGAGTGGGGCCGATCCGGTCAAGAATAATTTCTGTGTTTTTGTTCGTCCGCTCAAGCCGTGTTCACTTTGCTGAAAACTGCGGCGAACGGCAGGGCAGAAGTCATGAAAAGGTGGGAAAATCAGAAGTAAGGTTCGTGGATAACCGGTGGAAATGGGAATTACGGGCGCGGGCTGTGGGCTTGATTCGCTGCGCTCACCCTACGGGCCGCCGTTGGCGGTCCAAAACGCAGGCGTTTTGTCGAACCCTGTCGAGGCTTCTCGCCCCTCTCGGCGGTGCGCCATGCAAAAAAAAGCCTGGACGCGAATCCAGGCTTTCTCTTTGAATTTGGCGGTGAGAGAGGGGTTCGAACCCTCGATACACTTTCGCGTATACACACTTTCCAGGCGTGCTCCTTCAGCCACTCAGACACCTCACCGTTTTGTTGTCGAAAACGCTTTGCGCTGTCGACGGGCGCTAATGTAGGAGAATCTGATCTCAGCGTCAACCCTCTTATTTCATTCTCATGACTGTTTAGCCAAACTTGCAGCAATTTGCTGATTTACCGAACGATATTCCCACTCTTGGCCACCGGCGGGCAGGGCGGACTGCGTTCAAAACGCGTGAAAGATGATTGTTTGACCTTTTTCTGTACGGGTAGCTCAATATATCGCCAATGAGATCGGTCTATTTGCTGTTATATGCATTAATACTGGATTATTAGTCAAATGTGTCGCTAAATGGAATCATGTCGGCGCGGCGTTTTTGGCAAGGAACATCACGGCGCCGCGCAGATTGCCGGGAGACAGGCCGGCGATATCGCAGACAGGGACAGACTCATTACATAATAATGCAGTAGAGGTTCGTTTTGACTCCTTCAGATGCCATGCCGGCGCCGCAAGCGCGCCATGCCATTCCTCCCGGTGCGGGGGCGCTGTTCTTCATCCAGATCTTCGCCACGCTGGGCTTCGCCGTGCTTTACTCCACGCTGGTGCTGTACGCCACCAAGCGATTGGGCTTCAACGAAAGCAGCGCCAACGCCATGATGGGCGTGTTCGGCGCCTTCAACTATGGTCTGCATATGTTCGGCGGCTACCTCGGCGGCCGTTTCCTCAGCAACCGCAACCTGTTCGTGCTCGGCATGGTATTGCAGGTGATCGGCTGCGCGCTGATTGCCGTCGCGGGCGTGTGGGGGCTGTACTGGGGGCTGGCGATGTTCCTGACCGGCAGCGGCCTTAACGTGACCTGCATTAATATGATGCTCACCCAGCGTTTCAAACCGGATGATGACCGGCGCGAATCGGCATTCCTGTGGAACTACGCCGGCATGAACCTCGGGTTCTTCGTTGGCTTTACCGTGGCCGGGTATTTCCAACTGACGGAAAACTATCGCGCGCTGTTCCTGTTCGCCACGCTGGGCAATGCGGCGGCGATCATCGTCGCCGTCTGCCGCTGGCGGATTCTGGCGGATCTCAATACGCCGCTGCACGATGCCAGCCGCAGCCAATACCGTTGGCGCATGCTGGTCGGGCTGGCGGTGCTGGTGGCGCTGGTGCCGATTATCCGCGTGATGCTGACCCACGCCGAGTTCAGCGGCCATTTCGTGATCGTGCTCGGTGCGCTGATCTTCCTGATGCTGTGCGTGGTGACGCTGCGCCACCATCCGCGCGATGAGCGCCGCAGAATGGCGGCCTATCTGATCCTGGCGCTGGGGTCGCTGGTGTTCTGGGCGCTGTATCAGCTGGCGCCGATGGGGCTGATGCTGTTCTCCGAGCACAACATCAACCTGAACGTTTACGGCATTCAGGTGGCGCCGCAGTGGATCCAGAATATCAACACGCTGGTGATCGTGGTGGGCGGCCCGCTGCTGGCCTGGTGGTTCAATCGCCTGCGCGCCCGCGGTTGCAACATCGACATTCCGCTGCAGTTCTCCGGATCGCTGTTCTGCATCGGGCTCGGCATGCTGGTGCTGCCGCTGGGCATCAGCATGGCCGGCGGCGACGGGCTGGTGGCGTTTAAATGGATCGTCATCAGCTATGTGCTGCAAAGCGTCGGTGAATTGATGATCTCGCCGATCGGTTACGCGATGATCGGCAAGCTGGCGCCGCCGCGCTATCAGGGCGTGATGATGGGCTGCTGGATGATGGTGACCGGCGTCGCCTCGGTGCTGGCGGGCTACGTCTCCGGCCTGATGCCGGAAAACAGCGGCAGCACGCCGCTGCAAACCAATCCCGGCTACAGCGAAATCTTCAGCGCACTGGGCTGGGGGGCGACGGGCGTCGGCGTGGCGATGCTGATTTTAATTCCGCTGTTGCGGCGTCTTATCCGGCGCGACGGCGCGTCTGCCGCCTGATTTTGCGAACATGTACAACAGCCCCACTGGTCGGGGCTGTTTTTATTTTGGGCTTTAACGCTTGCATCCGGCGGCGAATCGCGGAAGGCTGAAGGAAAACCAATAAAAACAAACCGGAGCCCGCAGTATGAACATCATTTATTACCACCCCTTGTTTAACGCCCAGGAATGGCTGATCGGCATCAAGCAACGCCTGCCGCAGGCCGAGATCCGCGAATGGCAGCGCGGCGACGAGCGGCCGGCGGATTACGCGCTGGTATGGCGCCCGCCGCACGAAATGTTAGCCAACCGCCGCGATCTGAAAGCGGTGTTCGCCCTCGGCGCCGGCGTCGACGCCATTCTCGATCAGGAGCGCAAACACCCCGGCACACTGCCCGCCGGCGTGCCGCTGCTGCGGCTGGAGGATACCGGCATGGCGCAGCAGATGCAGGAATATGCGCTGAGCTATGTGCTGCGCTATTTCCGCCGTTTCGACGAGTATCAGGCGTTGCAGCAGCGGCAGGAATGGCAACCGCTCGATCCGCACTCGCTGGATGATTTCACTATCGGCATCCTCGGCGCCGGCGTGCTGGGGCAGAGCGTGGCGCGTAAGCTGACCGAGTTTGGCTTCAGCGTGCGCTGCTGGAGCCGCAGCGCCAAACAGATCGACGGCGTGCAAAGCTTCGCCGGAGAGGCGCAGCGCGACGCCTTTCTCGACGGCGTAAAACTGTTGATCAACCTGCTGCCCAATACGCCGGAGACCGTCGGCATTCTCAACCGCGAGCTGTTCGCGCAACTGCGGCCGGGCGCTTACCTCATCAACATCGCGCGCGGCGCGCATTTGGTGGAGGCCGATCTGCTGGCGGCGCTGGAGCAGGGGCAGCTGGCCGCCGCCACGCTGGACGTGTTCGCCCGCGAGCCGCTGCCGCAGGATCACCCGTTCTGGCGTCATCCGCGTGTCACCATTACCCCGCATATTGCTGCCATCACGTTGCCGCAGCAGGCGATGGATCAGATCGCCGCCAACATCCGCGCGCTGGAGGGGGGGCATGCCCCGGCCGGCGTGGTCGATAGGCAACGGGGTTACTGAGCCTTCAGCCGCCGTTCGGTAACTGATAAGCTGTTATCGTCATCGCGCCTGTCCGTACCTTTGCGGGCGGGCCCTCTGGAAGGAGAAACAATGTACCCCGTTGATTTGCATATGCACACCGTCGCCAGCACCCACGCTTACAGCACGCTGCACGATTACATCGCCGAAGCCCAGCAGAAGGGCATCAAGCTGTTCGCCATCACCGATCACGGCCCGGACATGGCCGATGCGCCGCACTACTGGCACTTCATGAACATGCACGTGTGGCCGCGCCGGGTGAACGGCGTGGGCATTTTGCGCGGTATCGAAGCCAACATCAAAAACCTGCAGGGCGATATCGACTGCACCGGCCCGATGCTGACGGCCACCGACGTGATCATCGCCGGTTTCCATGAGCCGGTGTTTGCGCCGCAGGATAAAGCGTCCAATACTGAAGCGATGATCGCCGCGATGGCTCAGGGAGACGTGCATATCATCAGCCACCCCGGCAACCCGCGTTACCCGATCGATATTCCCGCCGTCGCGGCGGCGGCGGCCAAATACGAGGTGGCGCTGGAGCTGAATAACTCGTCGTTCACCCACTCCCGCAAGGGTAGCGAGGCCAATTGCCGGGCGATCGCCGCCGCGGTGCGCGACGCCGGCGGCTGGCTGGCGCTGGGTTCGGATTCGCACGTCGCTTTTTCACTGGGTAATTTCGAGCACTGCGAGCGCATCATCGAAGAGGTGGGCTTCCCGCAGGAGCGCATTCTCAACGTCAGCCCGCGCCGGTTGCTGGATTTTCTCGAGCGGCGCGGCAAGCCGGCGATTGCGGAATTGGCCGATTTGTGACATCGTCCCGGCAAAATTTTCCGTATTGTATAAGGCCTTATCATGAATGAGTTTTCCATTGTCTGCCGTGTGCTGGGTACGCTGTTCTACCGCCAGCCGCAGGATCCGCTGCTGGTGCCGCTGTTCGCGCTGATCAAAGAGGGCAAGCTGCAGCAGCACTGGCCGCTGGAGCAGGATGACCTGCTGAAGCGCCTGCAGCAGGGCTGCGATGTCAACCAGCTGGCGACCGACTTTAACGCGATGTTCGTCGGCAGCGAATGCAGCGTGTCGCCGTTCCGCTCCGACTACGTCGAAGGCGCCAGCGAAGCGGAAGTGCGCACCTTCCTGCAGCAGCGCGGCATGCCGCTGGCGGAGGCGCCGGCCGACCATTTCGGCCAGCTGCTGCTGGCCGCTTCCTGGCTGGAGGATCAGTCGCAGGAAGATGAAGCGCAGGCGCAGATCGCGCTGTTCGACGAGTTTCTGCTGCCGTGGTGCGGCCGCTTCCTCGGCAAAGTGGAAGCGCACGCCACCACCGGTTTCTACCGCACGCTGGCGCTGATGACCCGCGACGCCATCCAGGCGATGCGCGACGAGCTGGCGGAGTACGAGCAGGACGACGAAGCGGGCGACGAAGACGCGTAACGCCGCAGCCATCCAGGCGGGCCGCCCGGCCCGCCGATCCGCTAAACACAGGTTTGCATCCCCCAGACGTAAATTGACAAAAGATCCCCTAATCTGGCGGTTTACCGTCGGTTCGGCCGCGCCTGCGCGCCGCGCTTTTTCACGCAAGGGGTAGATGATGAAAAGTAACTGGATGCAGCAGATTCAAACGTTGATCGGGCAGAAGGCCGGCGCGATGGGCGGGGCGGAAGGCATCGGCAAGCTGCTGGCGCCCACGGCGCTGGGCGGTTTGGTCGGCGTGCTGTTGGCCAACAAATCCTCGCGCAAGCTGGTGGGCAAGTTCGGCAAGAATGCGCTGATTATCGGCGGCAGCGCGGCGGTGGGCGCGGTGCTGTGGAACAAGTATAAGCAGCGGGTGAAAGAGACCCATCAGGACGAACCGCAGTTCGGTTTGCAAACCACGCCGGTGGATCTGCGCGCCAAGCGTTTGGTGCAGGCGTTGGTGTTCGCCGCCAAGAGCGACGGCCATATCGATGCCGACGAGCAGCGCGCCATCGATCACAGCCTGTCGCAGCTGCAGGTGGGGGAAGAGGCGCAGGCCTGGGTGCAGGAAGCGCTCGATCAGCCGCTCAACCCGGAATTGATCGCCCGCAGCGTGCAAAACGAAGACGAGGCGCTGGAGGTTTACTACCTGAGCTGTCTGGTGATCGACGTCGATCACTTTATGGAGCGCGGCTACCTCGATGCGCTGGCGCAGGCGCTGAAGATCCCAGCGGACGTCAAGCAGGGCATCGAGAGCGACGTCAACGAGAAAAAGCGCGAGCTGGCATAGCGCCGCTTGGCAAGCCGGGGGGAATCGTGTCACTCTTGCCGCAATCTATGTAAGCGGATGATTTAGTAATGATGACCCCACCGAAAGCGGAAAAACGCCCTTATCCCATCACCATCCACGGCGACACGCGCGTGGATGACTACTACTGGCTGCGCGACGACGAGCGCGCAGACCGCCAGGTGCTGGACTACCTGCAGGCGGAGAACGCCTACACCGATGCGATGCTGAAGCCGCAGCAGGCGCTGCGCGAAACCCTGTACGAAGAGATGGTGGCGCGCATTCCGCAGCAGGAACATTCGGTGCCTTACGTGCGCCACGGCTATCGCTATCAGACGCGCTACGAACCGGGCAACGAATACGCGATTTATGTGCGCCAGCCGCAAACCGAGAGCGAGCACTGGGAAGTGCTTATCGACGGCAACCAGCGCGCCGAGAACCACGAGTTTTACACCCTGGGCGGGCTGGACGTCAGCCCCGACAATCAGCGGCTGGGGGTAGCGGAAGATTTCCTGTCGCGCCGCCAGTATGACATTCGCTTCAAGAACCTGGCCGACGGCAGCTGGGCGGACGAAGTGTTGGAAAATACCTCCGGCAGCTTCGAGTGGGCTAACGACTCCTCGACGGTGTACTACGTGCGCAAGCACGCCAAGACGCTGTTGCCGTATCAGGTCTATCGCCACGTGGTGGGCAGCGATCCGCGGCAGGATGAGCTGATTTACGAAGAGCTGGACGATACCTTTTACGTCGGGCTGGAGAAGACCACCTCCGAGCGTTTTATCCTGATCCACCTGAGCAGCACCACCACCTCGGAGATCCTGCTGCTGGACGCCGATCGTGCGGACGCCAAGCCGCAGCTGTTCGTGCCGCGCCGCAAGGATCACGAGTACGCCATCGATCACTATCACCAGCATTTCTACATCCGCTCCAACAAGGACGGCAAGAACTTCGGCCTGTACCAAAGCGAGCAGGCGGACGAAGCGCAGTGGCAGACGCTGATCGCCCCGCGCGCCGACGTAATGCTGGAGGGCTTCAGCCTGTTCCGCGATTGGTTGGTGGTGGAAGAGCGCAATGCCGGCCTGACGCTGCTGCGCCAGATCCACTGGCAGACGGGCGAAGAGAAGCGCATCGCCTTCGACGATCCGACCTACACTACCTGGCTGGCGTATAACCCGGATCCGGAAACCGCGCTGCTGCGCTACGGCTATTCGTCGATGACCACCCCGACCACGCTGTACGAGCTGAATATGGACAGCGGCGAGCGGACGATGCTCAAACAGCAGGAGGTGAAGAACTTCACGCCGGAAAACTACCGCAGCGAGCGGGTGTGGGTGAAGGCGCGCGACGGCGTCGAGGTGCCGGTCTCACTGGTGTATCGCCAGGATAGCTTCCAGCGCGGCGCCAACCCGCTGATGGTGTACGGCTACGGCTCTTACGGCAGCAGCATGGATCCGGCGTTCAGCGCCAGCCGCCTGAGCCTGCTGGATCGCGGTGTCGTGTTCGCGCTGGCGCACATTCGCGGCGGCGGTGAGCTGGGGCAGCTGTGGTATGAAGACGGCAAACTGTTCAACAAGCAGAACACCTTCAACGACTTTATCGACGTGACCGAAACGCTGATCGCCCAGGGGTACGGCGACGGCAAGCGGGTGTTCGCCATGGGCGGCAGCGCCGGCGGCCTGCTGATGGGCGCGGTGATCAACCAGGCGCCGCAGCTGTTCCACGGCGTGGTGGCGCAGGTGCCGTTCGTCGATGTGGTGACCACAATGCTGGACGAGTCGATCCCGCTGACCACCGGCGAATACGACGAGTGGGGCAACCCGAACGAGCAGGCCTATTACGACTACATCAAACAGTACAGCCCGTACGATCAGGTGAAGGCGCAGGCATACCCGCATCTGCTGGTGACCACCGGCCTGCACGATTCGCAGGTGCAGTATTGGGAGCCGGCCAAGTGGGTGGCCAAGCTGCGCGAGCTGAAAACCGACGATCGGCAGTTGCTGCTGTATACCGACATGGATGCCGGCCACGGCGGCAAATCCGGCCGCTTCAAGGCCTATGAGGATATTGCGCTGGAGTACGCCTTCATTCTGGCGCTGGCGGAGTAACGGCGAACAGCGGGCGGCCTGCGCCGCCCGCTGTGCTAGCCAATCAGATAGTATTTCAGCGTGTGTTTCATGTCCGGGCTCAGATCGTCGATGGATTTCAGCATCCAGCGCAGATAGCCGGGATCTTCCTGGGCGATGCGATCGATTTCTTGCCCGCGATACTTGCCGAATTTGAACTTCTTCAGCAGCACCGGCTGTTCGGTGATCTGCACCATTTGCTCCGGCGTCCAGCCCGAATCCTTGATGATGCGCTGCAGCAGCGCGGCGGTGACGTAGCAGTCGTACAGCGCGCGGTGCGGGTACAGCGTGGCGTCTGCCGGCAGTTGCACGTCCAGGTTCAGCGCGTAGCGCAGATACTGGTTGCCGTACTTGATGTCCGGATACAGCGTGCGCGCCAGCTTGAGGGTGCAGATCCAGGCGCCGTTCATCTCCGGCAACACCCCGCGATCAAAGGCGGCGTTGTGCGCCACATAGTAGGGGCTGCCCTGATAGCGGCCGATCGCCACCGCAATGCGCGGTTTGCCTTCCACCATCTGTTCGGTGATGTGATGAATCGCCATCGCGTCCAGGCTGATGGGGCGATCCGGGCTGATCAGATCGCTCATCGGGTTGGTTAACTGGCCGTCGAGCAGATCGAGGGAGGCCACTTCCACCACGCCGCCGTCCAGCCCGCAGGTCTCGGTATCTATTACGCGTAACGTCATGCTTTCCTCCGCGTTGCCGTCAGGCTCTAGCTTAACCGGCACAGGTGGCCGTGCCAACCGTCGGCGTTCCTGCTCGCGATGACCAGCCCGGGGGCGTCGCCCGGCGCGGCAATCAGGCGCTCTCCCGTTTCATCCCAGATGGCGCTGCGGCCCGCTGGGATCCAGCCGCCGGTCGGCGCCGCATGGTTGGCCATCAGCGTGACCATGCGGTAACGCCGGGCATAGCCTGCCAGCGCGGCGCTGTCTTTCGCGTAACCGGCTTCAGATACCAGCACGCCGGCAGCATAAATCTGCGCGCCCGCTAGCGCGGCGGCGCTTGCGTGGCCGGGCTCCGAAGTATCGGCACAGATAGCCAGCGCGATGCGTTGCCGATGTATTTCCAGCAGCGAGCCGCCATCGCCGGGCAAGAACCGTTGCCGTTCCTCGCCGTGCAGATGCTGCTTGGTATAGGGCGTCAATGCGCCATTGGGGTGAAAGATCAAGGCGGCGATATGCAGCGCCTGGCCGCTGCGTAAGGGCGCGCCGACGACGATCGTCATCTGATGCGATTGCGCCGCCGCAGCGAGCGGTTGCAGACGCGGATCGCCCAGCGTCAGCGCCAGTTCGGCAGCATCAGCCAGTTCATAGCCGCTTAGCGACAGTTCGGGAAACACCAGCAGCTGCACCTGCTGTTGGGCTGCCTGCGCGACAAATTCAAGGTGACGTTCAAGGTTGCAGGCGATATCGGCCGCAGCGGCGGGGTATTGGGCGGCGGCGAGGGTGAAACAGGACATCGGCCATCTCTCCTGTGAGGCAATAAAAAACCCGCCTTGGCGGGTTTAATGACGGATGGAAGGACGCTTACTCACCAGACGGATGCGCTTTTTTGGCGCGTTTCTCCGCACGTTTCTCAGCTGGGGTTTTCAACGGCTTCTTCTTCGCATTTTTTTTGCTATCCATTCCCTTACTCATGATGGCCTCTCGTTACCTATGATTGGGTGGCTTGCTCAGCCATTAACCGCCTAAAGCCGGCAGGATGCAAGCGACAAAGTGCGAATTGCACTTAACCGGCTGTTTGCACGTGAAATTTTGTTTTAGGATGACCGGGTGATAAAAATAATTATTATGTTATAATATTACACTTTCAATATTCGGAGAACGCAATGACTGTGATGGCATTACCGGACGCGCAGCAACTGCTGGCCATGCCGGATTCTGATTATATGAACTCGGTTCAACGGGCGTTTTTCCGTCAGCTGCTGCAGGATGAGCGGCAAAAGCTGCTGCTGCACATCGATGAGCTGAAAAAAGAGATCGATGGCGGCGAAGCGACGGGCGATGAGGCCGACAAGGCGGCGCGCGAAGAGGATTTGCGCCTGTTGTTCCGCCAGTTGGATCGCGAAAGCCGCCTGTTGCCGAAAATCGATGCGGCGCTGGCGCGCTTGCAGAACGGCGAATACGGCTACTGCCGGGAAACCGGCGAACCCATCGGGCTGGCGCGCCTGCTGCTGCGCCCGACGGCGGAACTAAGCATCGAGGCGAAAACCGCGCAGGAGATGCGCGAGCCGCATATGCGTAAAGGCGGGTAAGGTCTCAGCCGCCGAGCGTATCCACCAACAGATCGAGAAAGCGCCTGACGCGAGGTTCCAGCAGGCGCTTATTCGGATAGAGCGCCACAATCCTGACTTCTTCACCCGCCACGGCGCGCAACACCTGCCGCAGACGGCCGGCGGCCAAGTCCTCCGCAATCATAAACTCCGGCAGATACGCGATGCCCAACCCGGACAGAGCGGCGTCGCGTAACGCTTCCCCACTGTCCAGCCGCAGGCGGCCGCGCACCGGGGCCTTGACCCATTCGCCGCGCTCGTCGCGCAGCCGCCAGGGCTGTTTTTGGTTGCGGCTGCTGAACAGCAGAGCCTCATGCCCGGCGAGCGACTCGACGGTTTGCGGTTCGCCACGGGCGGCGAGGTAGGCGGGGGAGGCGCACAGCAGGGCGCGATACCTGGCGAGGGTTCTGGACACCAGCCGGGTATCCGGCGCCGTGACGCCGATCCGTACCGCTAAATCAAATCCTTCTTCCACGATATCCGCCAGGCGATCGGAAAAACTGATCTCCACCTGCACCTCAGGCCAGGCGACGAGAAATTTCGGCACCAGCGGCAACAGGATCCGTCTGCCGAAGGCGGCGGGAGCGGTCAACCGTAGCACCCCGCGTGCGGTGCCTTTGTCGCCGGCCACGCTGGCCTCGGCGTCGTCGACCGAAGCGAGGATCTGCAGACCGCGCCGATAAAACTCTCGCCCCTCGTCGGTCAGGCCAAGCGAACGCGTGGTGCGATGCAACAGCCGCACGCTCAGCCGCTGCTCCAGACGCGCGATGGCTTTGCCCGCCGCCGAGCGCGACAGCCCCATCGTCTGTCCGCCGGCGACAAAACTGCCGGCGTCGACGACGGCCATGAAAACCTGAATGTCATTGAGATTCGCCCGCAACATGCCGCTCCCCGAGATTCGATGATAAGATGATTAATTTAACATATTCAATGAATTAACTGCATATCCAATGTCGTTTCAGTGACGACGTCCATTCGCCAATCAAACGATTATAGTCGCCATGGAAACGATAAACGGTTGGAGAAGCAGCATGAAAAACGGCATCACGCACTACCATCACGGGGTCATTTGGGAAGAGGAGAATGGCGTGTCCCAAGGCGTTCGCGTCAAAGACACCCTCTACATTTCAGGGCAGTTTTCCCATGATATGCAGGGTGAGTTTATCGGCGCGGGCGATATCGAACGGCAAACCCAACAGACGTTGGACAACCTGGATCGGGTATTGGCGGGATTCGGCGCCGAACGTTCGAACCTGGCGTATGTGGAGATCTATCTGACTGACGTACAGGCGCATTTTGAACCCTGCGTTGCGTTGTTCAAACGCTATGTCGGCGCTCACCGGCCCGCCGGTTCGCTGATCGGCGTCACCGGGCTGGCTTCGCCCGAGCAGTTGGTGGAGATCAGCGCGATCGCGCACCTCAACTGATCGGGCCTGTGGGCGTTTTGCAAGCAGGTCGTTGTGATTTTGAGCAAACGCGCGCCGAGTTCCCGGCGCGCGTTCGAGTTTTCGGGTTTTACCGTTGACCTGCCGGGCGGCTTCCGCTTTGATGAAAGCATGACTCACAGAGAGACGGAAAGCGCCATGGAACAATTACGAGGTTTGTACCCGCCGTTAGCGGCATACGACAGCGGTTGGCTGGACACTGGGGATGGCCACCGGATCTACTGGGAGCTGAGCGGTAACCCGAACGGTAAGCCGGCGGTTTTCATTCACGGCGGGCCGGGCGGCGGCATCTCCCCGCATCATCGTCAGCTGTTCGATCCCGAACGCTATAAGGTGCTGCTGTTCGATCAGCGCGGCTGTGGCCGCTCCCGTCCGCATGCCAGCCTGGACAACAACACCACCTGGCATTTGGTGGCCGATATCGAACGGCTGCGGGAAATGGCCGGCGTCGAACAATGGTTGGTGTTCGGCGGTTCCTGGGGCTCCACGCTGGCGCTTGCCTATGCGCAGACCCACCCGGAGCGCGTCAGTGAAATGGTGCTGCGCGGCATCTTCACCCTGCGCAAGCAGGAGCTGCATTGGTATTACCAGGACGGCGCTTCGCGCTTCTTCCCGGAAAAATGGGAGCGCGTGCTGTCCATCCTCTCGGATGACGAGCGTAAAGACGTGATCGCCGCCTACCGGCAGCGGCTGACCTCGGCCGATCCGCAGGTGCAGCTTGAAGCGGCCAAGCTGTGGAGCGTGTGGGAAGGGGAGACGGTCACGCTGCTGCCGAGCCGCGAATCCGCTTCGTTCGGCGAGGATGATTTCGCGCTGGCGTTCGCCCGCATTGAAAACCACTACTTCACCCATCTGGGCTTCCTGGAGAGCGACGACCAACTGCTGCGCAACGTGCCGCTGATCCGCCATATTCCGGCGGTGATCGTCCACGGCCGTTATGACATGGCCTGCCAGGTGCAGAATGCCTGGGACCTGGCCAAGGCCTGGCCGGAGGCGGAGCTGCATATCGTGGAAGGGGCGGGGCATTCGTATGATGAGCCGGGCATTTTGCACCAGCTGATGATCGCCACCGACCGGTTTGCCGGCAAGTGACGCAAAAAACCCGCCGTAACGGCGGGTTTTTCTATTTAGCCTTCGGCTCGTACGGCAGGCGCGAAAACTTGTGGGATTCCGCGCGGTAGTGCGCCACGCGCTCGCGAAAATAGTCGCGCAGCGCTTCCGGTTGCTCGCGCTCCACCACTTCCGGGATCACCGGCATGTTGTAGCGCTCTTTGTACGCCACGCCTGAGGCGGCGAGATCCACATTCACCCTGTCCATTTCCTCTTTGGACAGCTCGGCCAGATTGTAACCCACGCTATGCTCCTTACTTACTTTGCCGCATTGAATCTGCGCAGAAGGTAATCCACCCGGCGGCGCTTGGCAAGCCCATTACGCCGTTGCCGGGAGCGATATTTATCCGAGAGTAATGCAATCTATTTATTCTTTTAAATAAGAATGATTCGCTTTTTGATTAAAATAAAAGATGAAAATAATTATCATGTGAATTCTCAATGTGGGTTTGATATTTTAATTTATTGATATTTATGATTTTTATAATTAATGTTTGCTTGGTGTGAATAATGTGTTTTTATTTTTACGGCAGCAAGGCATAATGCGCGGAAATTAAATTCATGACCTGCAAAATAAAAGGAATCATTATGCTGACGCAAGAAATGACTCAAAAGCTGAATGAGCAACTGAATCTGGAGTTCTACTCCGCCAACCTGTATCTGCAGATGAGCGCATGGTGCAGCGATAAAGGCTTTGAAGGCGCCGCCGCATTTCTTAAAGAGCATTCTCAGGAAGAGATGCAGCATATGCAACGTTTGTTCGACTATCTGAGCGACACCGGCTCTCTGCCGCTGCTGGGCACCATCGCCGCGCCGCCGGTGGCGTTTGAGTCGCTGGCGGACGTGTTCCAGCAGACCTACGAACACGAACAGCTGATCACTCGTCAGATCAACGAACTGGCGCACGCCGCCATGACCGCACACGATTACTCCACCTTCAACTTCCTGCAGTGGTACGTGGCGGAGCAGCATGAAGAAGAGAAACTGTTCAAATCCGTGCTGGACAAGCTGGCGCTGGTGGGCACCAGCGGCAAGGGCCTGTTCTTCATCGACAAAGATCTGAAGAAAATGGGCGCGATGGGCCAGGGCGGCAACGACCAGGCCTGATCTGCACCTGAGCATCGAAAAACCGCGCGCGGGCGAGCCTGACGCGCGGTTTTTTTTACCCTGCGTTTATCGCGGTTATGCGGCGATACGTGCTGCCGGATCGCAAAATGCCAGTGATGCGCTCGACTTGCCGCGGCGTGGTCGTTATGATTTACCGCGATACGCTACAGGGATGGTAGAGTCAAAACAGCGGGTTAGCCGATACAACCCGTTTTTCTGTTTACCCGTGGCGCAATCATTGCGGTGGGTTGGGGCCGCTGATACATCGCCTTGGCTGTGGCCTTAACCCTTATGACCCTCTTTATATTGTTAAGGGATACCACTGTGATCGGTAAAATTCGTTCCTCCTGTCGCCTGCTTTCCACCGTTTTCGTTCTGTTCGTCGGCCTGTCTTCGCAGCAAGCGCTGGCGCACGCTCACCTGAAAGTGGAAACGCCGAAGGCCGACGCCAGCGTCAGCCCGGCGCCGAAGGCGCTGACCCTCAGCTTCTCCGAAGGCATCGAACCAAACTTCAGCGGCGTGAAAATCATCGGCCCGGACAACGCCGTGGTGAAAACCGGCAAACTGCAGCTCGATCCGAACAACAACACCCAGGTCAACGTGCCGATTGAAGGCGAGCTGAGCGCGGGTAAATACAACGTCAGCTGGCATGTGGTGTCGGTCGACGGGCATAAAACCAAAGGCCAGTACAGCTTCACCGTAAACTGATCGTGAGTCTGGCGACCCTGTTCGTTCTGTGTCGCTTGGTGCACTTTGCGGCGGTGATGCTGATGTTCGGCATCAGTCTGTTCACCGCCTTATTGTCACCGCAGCGCCTCTCCCCGATCCTCTCCCGCGATGTGCGTCCGCTGCTGCTTGCCGGCACCTGGATTGCCGGGCTTTCCGCCGTGGCGCTGCTGGCCATTCAGGCCGGGCAGATGGGCGACGGTTGGCAAGACGCCTGGCGGCTGGAGGTCTGGTGGGCGGTGCTCGGCACCACCTTCGGCGAAGTGTGGCGCTGGCATCTGGGCCTGTCGCTGCTGGCGATCCTGAGCCTGCTGCTGCCGGAACGGCCGCGCGCGCAGGCGTTGGCGCTGTGCTCGGCGCTGCTGCTGGTGAGCCTGGCGTTCATCGGCCACGCGGCGATGCATGAAGGCGCGTTGGGCGCGCTGCACCGCGCCAACCATGCGGTGCACCTGCTGGCCGCCGGTTACTGGTTCGGCAGCCTGGCGCCGCTGCTGGTTTGCCTGCGTTACCTGCCGCCGCCGCAGTGGCGCAGCGACGCCATTACCACGCTGATCCGTTTCTCGCGCTGGGGGCACCTGGCGGTGGCGGCGGTGATCGTCACCGGCATCGTCAACAGCCTGATCATTCTCGGCGGTTGGCCGCTCAACCTCGGCTCGCCTTATCAGCGCCTGCTGCTGATCAAAACCGCGCTGGTGGCGCTGATGGTGATGGTGGCGCTGGCCAATCGCTACGCCATCGTGCCGGCGATGAGCCGCGTACCGGCGCTGGCGCAGCGTGGCGTGGTGCTGGCCTGCTGGCTCGAAGTCGGGCTGGGGATGGCGGTGCTGCTGCTGGTCAGTTTATTTGCAACCTATGCGCCGGTATGACATTTCAGCTTGCCGCAACCGGCCAAGCTGCGGGAAAATCGGCGCGAATAGCAACCTTAAGGCCATCACATGAAATCGGTATTACTCGGCATTACGCTGCTGGCAACCGCGACCGGCGCGCTGGCGGCAGACAAACTGGTGAACATCACCAAACTGGAGTACGGCAAACAGTGGGCGTTCACCAAGGAAGAGGTGACGCTGCAGTGCCGCAGCGGCGGCGCGCTGTTCGTGCTGAATAACAGCACCCTGATGCAATATCCGCTCAACGACGTGGCGGAGCAGCAGGTGAAGAAGGGCCATCAGCGCGCGCAGCCGCTGGAGGTGATCCTGCTGGACGACCCTGCCGAACCGGGGAAAAAAATGAGCATGGCGCCGTTTATCGAGCGCGCCGAGAAGCTGTGCGCTGACTAACCGCTTGTTTGCCAACGCCTTGCCCAGCGTGCGCAGATTGATGCGCATTTGCCGCATAGTTATTTCGTCACGAAACTATCACGCAGCCGCCGGGCGGCTGGCAAAACTGGCGCGGTAGGCTACTCTTAAAGTGCACGGCTGAACAAGCCCTGCATTAAATGCCAACTTTTAGCGCACGGCTCTCTCCCAAGAGCCATTTCCCTAGACCGAATATAGGAATCGTATTCGGTCTTTTTTTGTGTGATTGATTTATAAGAAAATTCCACTTAAGACGCCAATAAAATTCTGGTTTCTCTTTCCAGTCGTAACACCTCAGCCCGATCTCCGGCTCCACACACCACCCGCACCTATCGCTAATTTAGCCGCACCAAAAGTCATTACGTCATTTATGGCGCTGATAAGCTCCGTTCATTGCTCCCATTATCGGTTTAACGAGAGTGGCATTATGCAGAATATCAAAGCATTAGGCGTTGTAAAAGGAAACCTGCGTTGAACGATCGGCTGAATCAGTTGAAGAGGGCGCTGCCCGGCTATCTCGAGGCGTGGCGTGAGGGGGCCTTACCCTCTGACTGGGGGCAGGTGGCTAACCCTGAAGTGGTTGCCGCCCTGTTGGCGGAGTGGGAGGCGCTCAGCGAGTTGGCGTCTCAGTTCGAAACCGCCACTGAAGCCCCCTCCGAACCGGCCGCCTTTTGGCAGGCGCGCGCCGAGCTGATGGCGCGGCGCAATCGTGAGCTTATGGCCCAACTGGCGACGCCAGTCCGTTTGCCCGGCGCACGGGTGGCCTTTTTTGGCTATGTGAAAACGGCCGTGATGGACGCCAGGCAGGTTAAGGCGGCGATTCGCGATGCCGGTTTTATCGTTGCGGGCGGCGCCCCCAACGAGAACACGGCTTAACGCGGTTTCTTCTCAAATTTCTCGGCAAAAAAGAACCGCAGCAATTTATGGGTCCACAGCAGGATGGCGCCAACCACCACCAGCGAGACGACGAAATGCGACAGATTTTTAGGCGCGGCGTAGCCGTGGGTAAAGGAGACCCCCGCGCCGCTGAGCAGCAGGGTGGCGATCCAGAAGCCGAGCAGCAGGCATAAGGTACGAAACAGTTTAAACATGGTTATCACCAAAAATACGGAAAGCGCCGACCGAACGGAGAGGCTCAGCCGGAGCTTTGATTAATTAAAACCGCTTAGCGCGAACAGGTATTGCCGCCTTTACTGCTATTGTTATTGCAGCTGCTGCCGCTGTTTTTGTTGCCGCCTTTCCCCATGCCGACGTTGCCGCCGCCCTTGCTGCCCTCCTTGAAGCAGCCGCCGTTGAGCGCGCCCACCGCCAGGCCGCCAAGGCCGCCCAGAGAGCCGGTGATCACGCCGTTAACGCAATCCGGCGAGGTGTGCTTGCCGTAGAATCCCTGATTGGATGACCCGCCCCCGTTCTTGTTGCCGCCGTTGTTGTTGACGCGGCCATTGCTGCCGCGGTTGTCGCCAAAGTTACCGGCGCCGGCGATCAGATGAAAGTGTTTGGCATCGATCTCTTGCATAAAATTCCCTCTTTATCGATTCAGTTAGATTCAGTAAAGCTTGCGCAAGCCAGCTGTTTTTAACAGAAAAAATAGCGGGGGTAATTACCGGTTCGAATAAGAACAGGGGGTTTATTTTGCGATATTTTCCAGACTGATAGAGCACAGAGGAATGATATTTGGGGCGTGTGGAACCGTAGCGCTATCTGTTCTCTTGGGCCGGTTAATTTGTTAGCATGGCGCCCCTGGATGACTATTGGTGCAGTACATTGAAAATTAAAGCGTTGTTATTTGTTGCGTTGGCCGCGCTGGCCGGCTGCAGCCAGGAGGGAACCTCGATGAATCAGCCCGCAAACGAGAAAGGCGGCCAAACGGAAGTGTTGCTGGTGAACAGCGCGCTGGTGGACTGCGTGGGCGTCGGCCCGATGAAGTGCATGCAGGTGCGCCGCTCCGCGCAGCAGCCGTGGGAGTTGTTCTATACCGGCATCGAGGGCTTCACCTTCGAACCGGGCTATCAGTATCGATTGAAAGTGCGCGTCACCCCGGTGGAGAACGTACCGGCCGATGCCTCATCGCTGCGTTACACGCTGATTGAGCAGCTGGAAAAGAACAAGGCGTAATGGATCTATCTCGTCACCACCAAATGGCGTTTCATTTGGTGGTGACGTTTTCAGGAAAGTTTGTCTTTTTTCTTTCTTTTGGAGGATTCGAAAGTGGCGAAGGCATGTGCAAGAGCAAACCCCAGCGCACAGTAGCGTAGAGGCCAATTCTCTTTAGCCCATGTTTCAGAGTCAGCAATAAACATCGTGTTGCCGTTGGCAAAAAGGGTAAATTGCCAGCAAAGGATTAAAAAGCATATCGTAACCAGAACGACATAACCCTTGGAACCCAGAGACGGTCTGAAGACGTATTTCACGGCCAGACAGGCCGCGGCAGCGAGAGTAGAAAAAATATAATATAAAGTCGGTTCCATCACTGTTCCTGGCTGCTTTTATAAATGGAATTAATGGTTGAGACATCTGCGCCACCTTCAAGCATCAAGCTGGCTCTTCCCATGTTCCTCCAACCGCGAATATAGTCTGTATTGATGTAACGAAATAATCGCCAGGCTTCGGGTTTCAGCGACAGTTTTAGTAAACCATAGCCTGATAACAGTAAGTCTACGCCACCTAACGCCATGTCTGCTGCGGAATGGGAATAGCCTAGCGTTGAAGCCGCAGAGCGGTACATCATTCGGCCTGGACCAATAGTATTCTTGCCAAATAACAGCGTATAACCGTTTTCGTAGACATTATTGATGCCATTGATTAAAAGTAACGTTCCTGGAATGGCACCGACGCCAGTCCAATCCAAGCCCACGCCGAGTAAAATTTGTGCTATTCCCGAGAGGAAGCCAACGCCGGCTAACACGTAGGTCACTACGGCGTCATGATTGACTTTCTTTCTCATTACGGCATAAGGCGTCACGGCGTCAGTTCGCAATAAGCGCTCTTGCTCAGAAAGCGATTGATATTCTTGCTTCATTTCTCTCATTGCAACATTCGCCGCTTCACCTACTTGTTGGCATTTTTGCAATTTATCATTCACAAAGCAGTGCATCTCATGTCTGAAGGCATTACCGACTGTCCGATCTTTTAAAAAGTCCCTATTAACGCGTTCTGATAGTTCTAAAAGCATACGTCCTTGTTGGCGAGCCATCGTTTGCGAGTAGGTATTTAAACGTTCTTTTAGTAACAGTGGATTATCCATTTTTCTTTGTTCCTCCCTGGATTTCGACCGAAAAACAGCCACACCATAACGCAACGCCAGAAGCTTGATCAACTTTCGCTGATTTGAAGAGGGAAAGCTTGAACTCGCTGAGGGGACGAGGCGTGGCGTGTGAAGACATCACGATGCGGAGTTGGGCAACCCTGAACCATCGACTTAACTGGTCTGTTCACTGCGCTTGTTTTCGCACTTTCTTAAGTATATCGAGAAAATCAGGTATATTGTCCTTCGGTTTTTAGCTACCAAGAAAAAATTACTATGATTATCAAACCTAAAATTCGTGGTTTTATCTGCACCACCGCTCACCCGGCAGGCTGTGAAGCCAACGTCCGTGAGCAAATCGCCTACGTTAAGTCACGCGGCGAACTGAAAAACGGGCCTAAAAAGGTGCTGGTCATTGGTGCATCCACCGGTTACGGTCTGGCCTCGCGCATCAATGCCGCTTTCGGCAGCGGTGCGGCCACCATCGGCGTATTTTTCGAGAAGCCTGGCAGCGAAGGCAAAACCGGTTCCGCCGGTTGGTACAACTCCGCCGGTTTCGACAAGGCAGCTAAAGAAGAAGGCCTGTACGCGAAAAGCATCAACGGCGACGCATTCTCCAACGAGTGCCGTCAGACCGTGATCGATCTGATCAAAAAAGACCTGGGTCAGGTTGACCTGGTGGTTTACTCGCTGGCTTCGCCGGTGCGTAAGATGCCGGAAACCGGCGAAGTGGTGCGTTCCGCACTGAAGCCGATCGGCGAGCCATACAAATCCGTCGCGCTGGACACCAACAAAGACGTGCTGGTTGAAGCCGTGGTCGAGCCGGCCAACGAGCAAGAAATCGCCGACACCGTGAAGGTGATGGGCGGCCAGGACTGGCAGCTGTGGATGGACGCGCTGGACGAAGCGGGCGTGCTGGCGGATAACGCGCAGTCGGTCGCTTACTCCTACATCGGTACCGATCTGACCTGGCCAATTTACTGGCACGGTACGCTGGGCAAGGCGAAAGAAGATCTGGATCGCGCGGCGCACGCCATCAACCAGAAGCTGCAGGCCAAAGGCGGCGCGGCTTACGTTGCGGTGCTCAAGTCGGTGGTGACTCAGGCTTCCTCCGCCATTCCGGTGATGCCGCTGTATATCTCCATCGTGTTCAAAATCATGAAGGAGCAGGGCATTCACGAAGGCTGCATCGAGCAGATCCAGCGTTTGTTCGCCACCAAGCTGTACAGCGGTGCGGCGCCGGACACCGACGAGAAGCACCGTCTGCGTCTGGATGACTGGGAACTGCGCGACGAAGTGCAGGAAACCTGTCGTGAAATCTGGCAGCAGCTGAACGACAACAACATCAACGAACTGACGGATTACCAGGGCTACAAGGCGGAATTCCTGCGCCTGTTCGGCTTCGGTCTGCAGGGCGTTGACTACGACGCCGATCTGAGCGGCGAAGCCAATTTCGATGTGATCGAGCTGGTCTAAGCGCGTCGAGCGGTCAAACAAGGTCGGGTTAGCCCGGCCTTTTTTATTGCCTGCGAATTATCGGGTGGCTAAGCGAAAATGTTTATTTCGGGTTAACAGAGGAACCGGGTGGTTAACATCGGCAGTCGGATGGTGAAATAACGGCGGTTATTAAACTAAAGAAAGTCATTTTTTATTTACCCTTGCCGCCGGCTGCGGGTATTTTATTTCCTTTAAGGAGAAAGCTATGACATGGCGTTATTGTGCCACGGTATCGTTGTTTTTGTTGGGCGGCTGCAGCGCGATCCAGCCAACGTCGACGTCCCCGGACTGGTCTCAGCCTCAGCCGGCCACGCGGGAACAGCGGCAACGCATCATGGCGGGTGAGTCTGCCTCGTCGGTATTGCATGAAGGTAATATCGGTATTGGCGGTACGTTAGATGGGTCGAAAATATTCGATCGTTAAACCGCTAAATATATTCAGCCAAATTAATGCGCGCATTCTGCCGATATTGTCGGAGGGTTTACCTTTCCTGCGTTATTCTGCCGTGGCTTGACCATTCATTGCGTTAGCAGACAATTCGTTTTCCTTATAGGGAACCGCCGGTTTATTTCGGCGTAATCAAAGGAGTTGCCCATGACGAAGAACATGGCCGCGATCTTTCTCTTGCTGTTGCCGCCGCTAAGCCAAAGCGCCGGCGCAGCGCGCTACGACAGGCCGTGCGAAGGAGTGTCGCCGGTGCTGTTTCAAAAGCGCCTGAAAGCGCTGGCGCAGGATCTGCGTCAGGAAATGAGCGAGGAAGCGCCGCCGACAGAGCGCGATGCGGAAGAGCTGGCGCGGTTGGCGGAGTGCGCTATCGAGCCCGGCAAAGCGCCCGTCACCGGCGGGCAGCGCGTCTCCCGTTCAGAGGAAAAGCCGACGGCATCGCCGAACGGTTGCTGAGCCGGCGTGTACGCAGAGTCTAGCGATGTAATGTAAAAGGAGTCATTGATGAAAAGGATCGTGTTGGCCGGCGTGGCCTTGTGTTGTTCCAGCTTCGCGCAGGCGCGGGTGGATCTGGAATACCATGCGGCGGCGCCGAAGGACAGTAAGGTCACCGAGGAGTACCAGAAAAAGCGCGACGCATTGCGCCACAAGGTGTGGAATGTCGATAACCTGACGCTGGCCAACGAGCAGGCGATTGCACGCGAACAGCAGCGCGAAGCCGCTGAGACCGCCGAGCGGCAGCAGCGGAACCTGGAACAGCAGCAGAAAAAGCAGCGTTGCCTGCGCAGACACTCGAAAGATCCTCATCCCGAGGCGAAGTGTTACATGCACAACTTCTAACCTTTAACGTCCGGGCGCTTTCTGCGCCCGACGTCGTTTAGGCCGGGCGGCAATGCTCTTTCAGCATGGCGATCGCGTCCGGTTTCAGCTGATACAGATAGACCGGCCGGCCGGTGGCGCCGTACAGAATACGGGTGCCGAGGATACCGCTTTCCGCCAGATAGATGAGGTACTTGCGGCAGGACACCCGCGAAATGCCAATGGCGTTGGCCAGATTGTCGGTAGAGAATTCGCTGTCGTGCTGTTGCTCGATCCACTCGCACACCGTGCTCAGGGTGATGCTGGTCAGGCCCTTCGGCAGCTTTTTGCTCTCCTGGCCGCCGGGCTGGCGGCGCAACAGGCTGTCGACGTCGGCCTGCGAAAACTCGCGTTGCGCCAAGAGCTGTGACTGCTGCCGGTAGTGGCTCAGCGCCTCCTTGAAGCGGCTGAACTGGAACGGCTTGATCAGATAATCCACCACGCCGTAGTGCAGCGCTTTTTGCACCGTGTTCACGTCGCTGGCGGAGGAGATGATGATCACATCGGTCTTTTCGCCGAGCTCGCGCAGGCCGGGCAGCAGATCCAGCCCATTCTCCTGCTGCATGTAGATATCCAGCAACACCAGATCGATGCTGACGCTGGCGTCGGCCAGCAGGGCGCGCGCCTGGCTCAGGGTCGCGACCGTCGCCTGGCAGTGAAAACCGCCGACCTGGCTCAGGTAGTATTTGTTCAGCTCCGCCACCATCGGGTCGTCGTCGACAATCAGTACGTTAATCATGGGCTCTGCTCTTGGCCTGATAGGGAAGGTGCACGAAAAATTGGGTCAGCTCGCCCGGTTCGGATTCGAAATCGATGCTGCCGCCCAGTTTCTCCAGATGGCTGCGGATCAGCGCCAGGCCGATGCCGCGTCCCGTTCCCTTGGTGGAAAATCCGTGTTCGAAGATGCGCGCGCCGATCGCCGGATCGATGCCGGGGCCGTCGTCGCTGACGATACAGTGTAATTGATCGTCGTGATGATGGAAGCTCAGGCCGATCTCGTGGCCCTCAACGCCGTCGATGGCGTCGATGGCGTTTTCGATCAGGTTGCCGAGCACGCTGATCAGCACGTGGGTGGTTTCCGCATCGTCGGTTTCCGGCAGCAGGCTGTTTTCCTCGATGGTCAGTTCGATGCCGGCCTCGTGGGCGCGGCTGATCTTGCCGATGAAGAAGCCTGCCACCTCCGGCGAATGGATCTTGCGCAGCAGCGCGCCGATCTCTTCCTGGTAGTTGCTGGCGGTGTTGATGATGTAGTTTTCCAACTGCTGATAGGCCTTCATATGCAGCATGCCGAGTATCACATGCAGCTTGTTCATAAATTCGTGCGACTGCACCCGCAGGGCGTCGGCGTAGTGCGCCATGCCGCTCAGCCGCTGCAGCAGGCGGCTGATCTCGGTCTTATCGCGGAAGGTGGCGATGGCGCCGGTTACCTGGCCGTTGACGATCACCGGCACGGTATTGGTCAGCAGTTCGCTGCCGTTGAAGCTGATCTGCCGATCGCGCAGCGGTTCGCCGCTGGCCAGCACCTCCGCCAGATGCAGCTGCGCCGGCCAATGCTTGCTGGCGGCTTCCAGCAGCAGGTTTTCCACCGGCCCGCTCTGGCGCAGCAGGCGCTTGGCTTCGTCATTGACGATGGTGATGCGGGATTCATTATCGACCGCGATCACGCCTTCTTTAATCGATTGCAGCATGGCGTTGCGCTGTTCGAACAGGTTGGAGATTTCGTAAGGCTCGAAACCCAGCATGATGCGTTTGAGCGCAGAGACCAGGAAAAAGGTGCCCAGGCTGCCGACCAGGGCGGCGAAGGCGATGGTCCAATAGATGATCCATCGGCTTTCCGCCACCACCCGCTGCACGGTGTCCAGCGCGATGCCGAGCGCCACCACGCCGATTTGTTTTTTCTGATCGTCATACACCGGCACGAACACCCGCAGCGCCGGAGCCAGCGTGCCGCGGTTGATGGCGCTGTTGACGTTGCCTTGCAGCGCGGGCGCCAAATCGTCGCCGATAAAATGCTTGCCGATCAGCCAGGGTTTAGGGTGCGAATAGCGGATGCCCTGCATATCCACCACCACCACGAACAGCAGCTCGTTTTGATGGCGCACCTGCTCGGCGAAGCGCTGAATGGCGCCGCTGTGATCGCGTCGCTGCAGGCCGTCGATCACGGTGTTGGAGAGCGCCAGCGTGTTGGCGACGGCGATGGCTTTTTGCTGCAGCTGATCTTGCCCCTCGCGGCTCATCTGCACGAAAAACAGTGCGAACACCACCAGCAGCACCGAAGCGATGATGGCGGACACCATCAGCGTGATGGAGGTGCTCAGCTTGAGCGGCACCCGTTGTTTTGGCATGGCGGTTCTCCGAATGGCGATATCACGGCGTATTCTAGCGAGGAATGCGGCAAGCTGCAGTTACCGGCAGCAGGTTATAGCACGCTGCCGGGGGGCGGAGGGGTTATTTTAGTTACAAAAGCGGGTTACTGCTGGTGGTAGATCTCCAGCGCCTGTTGGCCGCTGGCGCCTTGATGGATGATCGCCATCAGGGCGCGCACCACCTGAGACGGATTACTGTGTTGATAGACGTTGCGGCCATAGACCATGCCGGAGGCGCCCTGGGCCATCAGCGCGGCGGATTTCTCCAGCACCGGGCCCAGCTCTCCCTTGCCGCCGCCGCGCACCAGCGTCGGGCAGCGCGCCGCTTCCACCACGCGGTGGAAATCTTCCACCCGATCGGTCGGATCGGCCTTGATGATGTCGGCGCCCAGCTCGCGCGCCAGCCGCACCAGCGGCACGATCTTCTCCACGTCACCCAGCGATCCGTAGGCGGCGCCCTGGCCGGCCGGGGCCATCACCAGAGGTTCGATCATCAGCGGCATGGCGTAGCGATCGCAGGCGTGGCGCAGGCGGCCGATGTTTTCTACGCACTGGCGGAAAATGCCGGGTTCATCCGGGATCATATAGAGGTTGACCACCACCGCGGCGGCGTCCGTTTGCAGCGCGGCCAGGATCGGCGCTTCCGGGTTGTGCAGCACCGCCCACATTTCACGGTGGCGTGCGGCGTTATAGGCGTTGCCGACGTCGGTGCGCATCACCAGCGCCGGTTTTTCACGCTGCGGCGCGCGCTGCAGCAGATCCGCCTGCCCGTAGTTGACCTGAATCGCGTCGGGGCGCGCGGCGATCAGGTTGCCCATCACCCGTTCGATATCTTCCAGCCCGATTAAAAAATCCGGTTCGTTGGCGATGCCGTGATCGATCGCCACATCCAGGCACTTGCCGTTGTTGAACAGGCGGTTCATCCGCACCTTACTGCTGAGCTGCATGTCAGGTCCTCCTGAGATAGGGATATGTCCATTATTGCCGAGTAAGGATGGTCGGGAAACGCAGAAACCGCAAACTGCGCGCCCGCTCGCAGTTTTTGCCGGCGCACGAAAGGGGAACGCTCGCGGGCGGCTTTCATTTCATTTGTTAGATCCGTGTCATGTTTTTGTTAATAAGCCATTCCAAAACGCATGTTTCGCTTGTTTGGGTTAAAAAGTTTCAATAATCTAAATTATGAAATAAACATTTAAAAAAGCGGCGAGGACGCGGCTTGCTCCACCAGGGGTTTATTTCAATTGATTGTTTTTAATCTATTTTGAGATATCGATCACCATTTTGTTCACGGCCTTAATACGGCGATAACGCGGTAATTTCGCCGTATCAAAGGGATAACACCGACCGTATTGTTGTTTGAATGTAAAAAATATTTTTCATTAGCTGTCAACCAACAGACCTCTTCATTCTAACGATTAAAGGGTAACGAACATGAAGCTGAAGAAATTGATCGCCGCCTCGGTACTGATGTGCATGCTGCCGGCCAGCGTGTTGGCGAAAGACATCAAGATCGGCGTTTCCATGGCTTACTTCGATGACAACTTCCTCACCATTCTGCGCCAGTCGATGCAAAGCAAAATGAAGGCCGACGGCAACGTCAGCGGCCAGTTCGAAGACGCCAAGGGCGACATCGCGCAGCAAATTCAACAAATCGAAAACTTCGTCAGCCAGGGCGTCGACGCCATCATCCTCAACCCGGTGGATACCCAGGGCGTCAAGCCGATGATCAAACTGGCCGAGAACGCCAAGATCCCGCTGGTGTTCGTCAACCGCAAGCCGGAAGTGACGCTGCCGGCCGGCATGGCCTACGTCGGCTCCGATTCCAAGCTGGCCGGCAAACTGCAGATGGAAGCGTTGGCCAAGCTGATGAACGGCAAGGGCAACGTGATGATCCTGATGGGGGAACTGTCGAATGAATCGACCCGCGACCGCACCCGCGGCGTGGAAGAGGTGGCGGCCAACTATCCCGGCATCAAGATTGTCGATAAGCAAACCGCCAAGTGGACGCGTAAAGATGCGGTGGATATCACCACTGACTGGGTGCTGACCGGCCAGCAGATCGACGCCATCGCCTCCAACAACGATGAAATGGCCATCGGTGCCATCCTGGCGCTCAAGCAGGCTAAAAAGTCCGGCGTGCGGGTGGCCGGCGTGGATGGCACGCCCGATGCGCTGGAATTCATCAGAAAAGGCGATCTGGCGCTGAGCGTGTTCCAGGACGCCAAAGGCCAGGGCGAGGGTGCGGTGCAGACCGCCGTTCAACTGGTGAAAGGCGAGAAAGTGGAGAGCAACGTGCTGATCCCTTACCAGCTGATCACCCAGGCCAATTACCAGCAATTCGCCGATAAAAACAAGAAATAAGCCTTGAAGCCCGCCGCGGGCGCCGGTGTGGGGCGAGCGCGGCGGAAAACGTGGGTCAGTGCGGAGGTAAGCGGTATGTACCCTTATGTTCTTGAGGCCGAAGGCATCAGCAAGCAGTTCCCCGGCGTCAAAGCGCTGGATAAGGTCTCGATTAAAATCAAACCCGGCAGCGTGCACGCGCTGATGGGGGAAAACGGCGCAGGCAAATCGACGCTGATGAAATGCCTGATCGGCATCTACCACCCGGATGAAGGCTCGATAAAAATCAAAGGCCGGCCGGTCACCTTCAGCGACACGCTGCAGGCGCTGCATTCGGGCATTTCCATGATCCACCAGGAGCTGAACCTGGTGCCTTATATGACGGTAGCGGAAAACATCTGGCTGGGGCGCGAGCCGGCGCGGTTGGGGTTCGTCAACCACGAGCAGTTGAACGAGAACACCCGCGAGCTGCTGGCGCGGCTGAACATCAAACTGCAGCCGGACACGCTGGTGGGCGAACTGAGCATCGCCAACCAGCAGATGGTGGAGATCGCCAAGGCGGTGTCCTACAACGCCGACGTCTTGATCATGGACGAACCGACCTCGGCGCTGACCGAAGGTGAAGTGGTGCACCTGTTCGCCATCATCCGCGAGCTGCGCGAGCAGGGCAAAGGCATCATCTATATCAGCCACAAGATGGACGAGATCTTCGCCATCACCGACGAAGTGAGCATTTTCCGCGACGGCACCTTCATCGCCTGCGACAAAACCGAAAATCTGACCAAGCAGTCGCTGATCACCATGATGGTGGGGCGTGAACTGACGCAGATGTTCCCCAAATTCAACAACAATATCGGCGAGGAAGTGCTGCGGGTGGCGGGGCTGCGCCGCAGCGGCTGGTTCCACGACGTGTCGTTCAGCGTCAAACGCGGCGAGATCCTCGGCGTCGCCGGGCTGGTGGGCGCCGGGCGCAGCGAAGTGATGGAAAGCCTGTTCGGCATGCACCCGGCGGACGGCGGCGAGATCTTTATCGAGGGCCAGGCGGTGAAGGTCGATTCCCCGGCGAAGGCGATCGAGAGCGGGTTGGCCTTCCTCACCGAAGACCGCAAAAAATCCGGCCTGTTTTTGGTGCTGTCGGTGGTCGAGAACATGAGCATCGTCAACCTGTCGGAATACATCGGCAAGAACGGTTTCGTCAGCCACGTGCAGATGGCCAAAGACTGCATGGATCAGATCAAAAAGCTCAACATCAAAACGCCGACCATGGATCAGATCATCAATAACCTCAGCGGCGGCAACCAACAGAAGGTGCTGATTGCGCGCTGGCTGCTGGCGCAGCCGAAAATCCTGATCCTCGACGAACCGACGCGCGGCATCGACGTGGGAGCCAAAGCGGAAATCTACCGCCTGATCAGCGAGCTGGCCAACCGCGGCGTCGCCATCATTCTGGTCTCCTCCGAGCTGCCGGAGATCCTCGGCATGAGCGACCGGGTGATGGTGATGCACGGCGGCCGCATCACCGGCATTTTGGACAAAGACGACGCGGACCAGGAAAAGATCCTGGCGCTGGCCTCAGAATAACGAAGGGTGAACATCATGAGTAACGTAAAGATTGAGAAGCCGCTCTCCGCCGATTCAACGAGCAAGGGAACGCTGTTCTCCGGGCTGAGCGGCAAAATGCCGAAGGATACCGGCATCTTCATCGTGATGCTCGGCATCGCGCTGGTCTTCGAAATCCTCGGCTGGTACATGCGCGATCAGTCGTTCCTGCTGAACCCGAACCGCCTGCTGCTGATCGTGCTGCAGGTGGCGATCATCGGCATCATCGCGGTGGGCGTCACCCAGGTGATCATCACCACCGGCATCGATCTCTCCTCCGGTTCGCTGATTGCGCTGACTGCGGTGGTGGCGGCCAGCCTGGCGCAGACCTCGGACAGCATTTCGCCGATGTACCCGGGGCTGCTCGATCTGCCGGCGGCGATCCCGATCGGCGCGGGGATTGGGGTGGGCATTGTCTGCGGCTTTATCAACGGCTTCCTGATCACCCGCACCGGCATTCCGCCGTTCATCGCCACGCTGGGGATGATGGTATCGGCGCGCGGTCTGGCGCAGTACTACACCAAGGGTAACCCGGTCAGCTTCCTGTCGGACGGCTTTACGTCAATCGGCCAGGGCGCGATGCCGGTGATCATCTTCCTGGTGATTGCAGTGATCTTCCATATCGCGCTCAAACACACCCGCTACGGCAAATACATCTACGCCATCGGCGGCAACATGACCTCGGCGCGGGTGTCCGGCATCAACGTCAACAAATATCTGGTGACGGTTTACACCATCGCCGGCGGGTTGGCGGGACTGGCGGGCGTGGTGCTGGCGGCGCGCGTCAGCAGCGGCCAGTCGAGCATGGGGATGTCGTACGAGCTGGACGCCATCGCCGCGGCGGTGATCGGCGGCAGTAGCCTGATGGGCGGCGTCGGGCGCATCACCGGCACGCTGATCGGCGCGGTGATCCTCGGCCTTATCAAAAGCGGCTTCACCTTTATCGGCGTCGATTCTTACATTCAGGACATCATCAAAGGCGTGATTATCGTCGCCGCCGTGTCGATCGACATGCGTCGCAACCGCAAGAAACACTGATTGCCGTGAATTGCCGCCGGCGCCAGGGTTGGCCGGCGGTGTTTTTTTACCGGGGGGCACATCATGAATTACCTGAAAGGGCTGTGGCTGGCGGTGGCGCTGTGTGCGTCCACCCCGGCATGGGCGCAAACCATCGGCGTATCGATGGCCTATTTCGACCAGAACTTCCTCACCATTATCCGCCAGGCGATCGACAAGGAGGCCAAGGCGCGCGGCATTACCGTGCAGTTCGAGGACGCGCGCGGCGACGTCGGCCGCCAGACCGACCAGGTGCAGAGTTTTATCAGCGCCGGGGTGGACGCGATTATCGTCGATCCGGTCAACTCGGCCAGCACGCCGGTAATGACCAAAATGGTGCAGGCCGCCGGCGTGCCGCTGGTGTACGTGAACCGCACGCCGGGCGACGCCAAACTGCCTCAGGGCGTGGTATTCGTCGGCTCCGACGAGCGGGAGTCCGGCACGTTGCAAATGGAGGAATTGGCGCGGCTGGCCAACTATCAGGGCAACGTGGCGGTGATGATCGGCAACCTGACCGACGCCGGTGCGCTGCAGCGCACTAAAGATGTGGAGCAGGTGGTGGCCAAATACCCGAACATGAAGGTGGTGCAGAAGCAGAGCGCCAACTATTCACGCAGTGAAGGCATGGATCTGATGATGAACTGGCTGACCAACGGCGAAGCGATAGACATCGTCGCCGCCAACAACGACGAGATGGCGATCGGCGCGATCATGGCGCTGCAGCAGGCGGGCAAGGCGGACAAGAAAGTGCTGATCGGCGGCATCGACGCCACGCCGGACGGCCTCAAGGCGCTGGCCTCCGGCAAGATGCAGGTCACGGTGTTCCAGGACGCGATCGGCCAGGGCAAGGCCTCGGTCGAGGTGGCGCAGCGCATGATCAACGGCGAAAAGCTTGAGCCGTATTACTGGATCCCGTTCGAGCTGGTGACGCCGGCCAATCAGGAGAAATACGCGGCCAAACCGTGAGTTCGCCGTCGGATCCGCGTTGCCGGGGCGCTGCTTGCAGCGCCTTTTTTATTGCGCCAATTGCATGTCCGCTTGCGGCCAGCGCGGCGTCGAACCTTGCCTCACACTGAGGATCTTTAAACAGCGTGAGGATGAGCGATGAACGCATTAAACGGCAAGGTGGCGGTGATCGGCGGCGCCAGTTCGGGGATCGGCAAAGCGGCGGCGCTGCTGTTCGCCCGGCAGGGGGCGGCGCTGGTGTTGGGCGCCCGGCGCGCGCCGCTGTTGGCCGAGCTGGTGGAGGACATTCGGCGCGAGGGCGGCCGGGCATTGGCGGTGGCGGGTGACGTACGCGACGAAGCCTTCGCCGAACGGCTGACGGCGACGGCGGTCGACGAATTCGGCGGCCTGGATATCGCCTTCAACAACGCCGGCACGTTGGGGCCGCTGGGGCCGTCGCTGGCGCTCAGCGCGTCAGAATGGCGCGAGGTGCTGGAAACTAACCTGTCCAGCGCCTATTACGGCGCCAGGCATCAAATTCCCGCCATGCTGGCGCGCGGCGCGGGCTCGGTGATCTTCACCTCCACGTTCGTCGGCCACACCGCGGCGTTTCCCGGCACGGCGGCCTATGCGGCCGGCAAATCGGGGCTGATCGGCCTGACGCAGGCGCTGGCGGTGGAGTTTGGCGGGCGCGGCATTCGGGTGAACGCGCTGCTGCCGGGAGGCACCGATACGGCGATGGGGCGGCAGATGAGCAATACCCCGGAAGCCTTGGCGCAGGTGGCCGATCTGCACGCGCTGAAGCGGCTGGCGATGCCGGAGGAGATCGCGCAGGCGGCGCTGTATTTGGCGTCTGACGCTTCCTCATTTGTCACCGGCACCGCGATGCTGGTGGACGGCGGCGTGTCCATCCAGCGCGGCTGAGGTTGGCATGGCCCGTGGCCTGGCGCCACGGGCATACGGGAGAGCGTTACCAGCCTTTGACGGCGTCGCCCTTGTAGATTTCGGCGGCGCTGGCCGCCACTTCGTTGGTCTGATAGGCCTTGACCAGATCCTTCACTTTCTCGCTGTCTTTGTTGTCGATGCGGCTGGCGAAAATGTTGACGTACGGGGAGTTTTTGTCTTCGACAAATAGCCCGTCCTTGGCCGGCGACAGGCCGATCTGGCTGGAATAGTTGGTGTTGATGATCGCCAGCGTCACCTGTTGGTCGTCCAGCGCGCGCGGCAGCTGCGGCGCTTCAATCTCGACGATCTTCAGCTTTTTCGGGTTGCTGACGATATCCAGCGCGGTCGGCAGCAGGCCGACGCCCTCTTTCAGGGTGATCAGCCCCTGTTTTTGCAACAGCAGCAGCGAGCGGCCCAGGTTGGTCGGATCGTTCGGCACCGCCACCTGCGCGCCGTCCGGCAGCTGGCTGAGTGCGGTTATCTTCTTCGAATAGCCGGCGATCGGGTAGACGAAGGTGTTGCCCACCGCCGCCAGCTTGTAGCCGCGCTCCTGCATCTGCTTGTCCAGATACGGTTTGTGCTGGAAGGCGTTGACGTCCAGATCGCCGTTGTTCAGCGCTTCGTTCGGCAGCACGTAGTCGTTGAAGGTCACCACCTCCACGTCCAGATCGTATTTCTGCTTGGCGACCTTTTGCACCACCGCCCACAGCGACTGATCGATGCCGGCGCTGATGCCGACCTTGATGTGGTGCTCGTCCTGTGCGGTCGGGCCGCAGGCGGTCAGCAGCAGCGTGCCGGCGGCGGCCAGCGCCAGGGTGAGGTTTTTCAGCGTAAATGTCATTTTCCCAGGGTCCTTGTCAACATTGCCTGCTAATTTTGGCGGGCAGAATAGTGGCAGTGACTGTAGGTAATCGCTGGGCTAAAACAAAATACTGATTCACTATGACTCATAGCGATTAGCTATGAGCGGCCGCCGCACCGCGCGGTGCGGATTGTTTTGACGGCGAATCGGCGGGCTTATTATGATAGCCGTTGGCCCGCGAGGGCAGACTGGGTACTGAAACGAAGGAAAAGACAATGCGATTGAACACTTGGAGCAAGGCGCTGCTGCCGCTGGTGGTGTTGGCCTGCGTCTCGGCGACTCAGGTTCGGGCGGCGGAAAGCGATACCGGGCCGATCCCCAAACAGCTGCTGGGCAACTGGCGCGTCAGCAAGATCGTGCCGACCCAGACCACTGGCTGCTGGGATCAGCAGCAGGCGCAGAGCCTGATCGGCGGCAAAATCAGTTATAAAGCGGACGCCTTCAGCTGGAACGGCACGGCGCTGAAAAGCGAAGGGGCCACCGTCAGCACCGTAGAAGCGCAGGAGTTCGTCGAGGACAACGCCGGCAGCAGCTCCTACATCGATTTCCCGATGCTGGGCATCAGCACGCCGTCAGTCGAGCGCGTGGCCATTCAGCACGCGGATACCGTCATCAAAGGTATCACCGATCAGGGCACCGATGGGGTGCCCGGCGATAACGTGCTGGTGAAAGACGCCAACACGCTGATCCTGTCGCTGTGCAACGTCTGGTTTGAGGCGCAGCGCGAGAAATAATTTCTGCCTTCAGCCCCGGCGACGGGGCTTTCCCACCGCATCACCTCCCGCCACGAGCGCCATTTCTGAACTAAAATTAACCATAACGATATGACCCCGGCGTGATATCGGAGCCTCGGCTCAACCGAGTCCATGACAGGAGGCGCTATGTGTTACCACCATATTGTCATCGCCACCGATCTGAGCGATGACGGCAAACGGCTGGTCGAAAAGGGGGCGTTGCTGGCGGAGGCGCTGCAGGCCAAACTCTCGCTGATCTATGTGGACGTCCACTACGACACCTACCACGCGGCGATCGGCTTTTCGGAGCGCAGCTATGACGGCGTGCCGTTCGAAGAGAAGATCCGCAAAGAGCTGGAACCCACCACGCAAAACGTCAATTACCCGATCGCGGAAGTGATTATCGGGCGCGGCGGCTTCGTTGACGAACTGCGCACGGCGGTCGTGGACAAGAACATCGATCTTCTGGTGTTCGGCCATCACCACGATCTGTGGAGCAACCTGTTTTCTTCTACCCGCAACGCCATCAACCAGCTGAATATCGACGTGCTGGTGATCCCGATCCGCTCATAAACGCGGGCCACCGCCGGGCAACGATGGCGGTGGCCGCCGCGGCTTATTGCGTGAAGAAGTCGTTATACAACATGTACAGATGCGCCGCGCTCCAGGAGAAGTTCGGCGCGCCTTGCTGTTTGCCGGTGAGCGGGTTGTAGTTCTCGCGGATCGGCCCGTCGGCGACCAGGCCGTCGGCGTGGCGGAAGAAGGCCTGCGCCATCGCTACCGCGTCGTCGCGATAGCCGTAGCGTTCCATGCCCTTGAGGCCGAAATACAACTGATCGACCCACACACGGCCGCGCCAGTAGATGTCCGCGCCGAACGCCGGGTTGGTCAGCGCCGCGGTGCCGAGCGGCACATAGGTATTGAACTCGCGCGGATCCTTCATCACCCTGACCACCGCATCGGCGTGCGGCTGGCTGGCGGCGCCGTTGAACAGCGGCGACCAGCCTTCCGGCCCTTTGCCGCGTTCGACGATCGGTTTGCCGGCGCAGCCGTTGGCCAACGGCCGGTTTTCGATGCGGATGTCGTAGAAGAAACCGCTCTGCTTATCGAACATGCAGGTGTTGATATAGGCCGCCAGCTTATCGGCTTTGGCGCGGAAGGACTCGGCCTCGGCGCCATGGCCCAGAATATCGGCCATCTCCGCCAGGTAGCGGTTGTCGCTGTACATATAGCTGGCCTGATCCACCGACTCCTGCAGCAGCGAGTAGCCGAGCAGCGTGCCGTCCGGCGCGCGGTTTTCGGCGAATTTCACCTGCCAGTCTTCGCGTTTGCCGCCCTGCGCCACGTAGCGCGCCAATTGATCCGGATCGATAAAGCCGAATACCGCCGCATCGTCACGGCCCGACTCCCAGGAGGCGGCGGTCTGCGCCGGGATCGCGATGCTGTCGTAATGCCCCTCGCGCACGATGCGATCGTAGTTGTCGAGGCCGGCCCGCGTTTGCTCGCGTTGCCCGCGTTTGACGGTAAACAGCATGCGCCCGTCGGGCGTATTGTGCGCTTTGTCGCGGGTGGCGCCGTACTCCGGCACGCCGTTGCCGTTGTGATCGCGGTTACGCAGCCACCAGTCATGGTAAGCCACCAGCTTCGGGTACATCTCCGCCAGCCAGCCCTTATCGCCGGTGACGCGATAGACCTCCATCACCGCCCAGGCCGCCAGGCTCGGCTTGGTGTTGCGTTCGTTCCAGTTGCCGCCGTCGCCGCCGCGTTCCGGGCTGGGGTTGTAGGCGATAAGGTCGGGCAGGAAACCGGCGTCCCACGGCCGCAAAGCGTCGCCCGGCCGGATCTGGTAGGCGAACACCGCGCGAATGTTGTCCTTGGCCACGTCCGGGTTGAAGTGCGCCATGGCGTAGGCCTGTTTCCAGGTGTCCCACGGCCAGGTCTGGTTGCCGGAGAACCAGCGCCCGGTGACCGACGGGGTGACCGAGTCGAACTTCATCGCCCCGGCGGCGCCGCGCCAGTTGCCGTTCAGCGTTTCTATCGCTTTGACCGCCACACGCGTTTGTTCCGCCGTGGCGTGCGGGTTGCGGAGCCCGGCGGCGAGATAGCGTTCCCAACGCTGGGCCGACGCGGCCATATAGCGCTGCGGGTGAGCGAGGATGTCGGCGATAGCTCGCTGTTCGCGCTGCGCCTCGTCGGCGGTGAGCAGGTGCGAATAGGTGGTGTACAGCGTGGTGGTGCCGGCGATGCGCACCGTGGCGCGGAAGCGGTGGCCGTCGACCGTGGTGCGCTGCGGCAGCGATTTATGGATCTGATACTCAGACTGGCCGGAGGTCATCAGCTGCGACGGCGCACGCACCTTGCCGAAGGTGACGCGCAGGCCGTCCGCCGTCGGCACAATGCGGCGCTTGTAGTCCGGAAACGCCTGTTCGAGGGTCGCCGGCGGCTGCGGTTTTTGCTCTTTGGCCGCGTAGCGCTCCAGCAATTCGCCATCCCACACCAGCTCCAGCGGCGCATCGGTGATAATTTGCGTCTCCAGCAGCGAGGTGCGCGCACTGGCGAAGCGCAGCGTCAGGTTGACGGTAACCCCCGGCGCGCTGAGCCGCTGCACCAGGGCGCCGGGCAGGCTGTAGGCCGTCATGGTGAAATGCACCGGCTTGCCGTTGCGATACACGCTGAGCCGATCGAAATTGTTGGCCATAAAGTTGATGTATTCTTCGGTCAGCAGCGCCGGGCCGGGGAAGCCGCCCATGCCTTCCGGGCCGCTCGGCAACAGGTGGCCGTGCCAGGCGCCGAGATCGAAGAACGGATTGAAGCGTTGATGATCGTCGAAGTCATAGTCGAGCATAAAATGCGGCGCGCCGTGGCGATCGATAACGTTTGGGTAGCGTTCGGCCAGTGCGGCAGTGGGCGTTTTCGGCGCGCAGCCCGCCAGCGTCAGCGCGAGGGTGAGGGCGGTGGCCAGCGGCGTCAGGGGAGTCATGTTCATCGTAGGGGCCTCAACGGTTACCAATAGAAATATTGCATCAGAAACACCGAGTTGCTGGCGCCGGTGCTGTCGTTGCGCATAAAGAATTTGCTGTCCAGCGCGGTGGCCAGCTTACCGCCGGCATATTCGTACCAGATGCCGAACTGGGCGTAGGAGGTGGCGGTATCCGCCGCGTTATCAAACCGGTGGCGGGCGTAGCTGTAGGCGGTGGAGAGGTACAGCCCTTTGGCGGTTTCCGTCATCGCGCTGAGCATCAGGCCCGATTCGCTGCCGGGATGGCCGCCGCTGTCGCCTTTGCCGGTATGGTGCCAAACGCGGCCGGCCAGGTGTTTGCCGCGCAGCCCCAGCAGAAACAGCTGCCCCAGGCCGTCGGTCACCTCCAGGCCGTTCAGCAGCGTCAGACCGTCCTGCAGATCGTACTGGGTGTAGCCGTTGATCATCGCCCGGTAGGTGTATTTGTCGGAGTAGCGGTCGTATTTGCCGAAGTGCAGCAGCGCCTTGCTCTCGTCGATGCGGCTTTCCGGCGCCGCCGTCACGCTGTAGCGAAAGCGCCCGGTCAGGTTTTGCAGCTTGGCGGCGTAGCTGAGATCGCGGGTGTTGGGGATCACGTAGCCGTACTCCGGCGTGAAGTCGCCCCACCATTGCAGATCGTCGAGCGACGAGTCGTTGCGTACGCTGAGCATCATCTCGGTGCCGTCATCGGTGCGGTAACCGCCGTAGAAACGGTTCAGGCCCCCCTCGAAGCCGCCCCAGCCGTGTCCGGGCGTCCAGGCGTGGCCCTGGCTGTCCGCCTGCACGGTCCAGCCTTCGCCGTAAATCAGGCCGAACCAGTGGCCCTGTTTGATCTCGAGGCCGCCTTCGATGTAGGTGCCGTCGCTGTATTTATGTTGATGTTCGCCGTTCAAATAGACGCTGCCGCCGATGCCGAGCTCGCCGTAAAAGCGCAGGGCGGTCGCGGCGGTTTCGGGTAACGGCGGCGGCGGCAGCTGATTGCGCTCCGCCGGGGTAACGGGTTCCTGCGCCGCCCAGACCGGCGCGCTCAGTATCAGTAACAAGGGCAACAGGGCGTGATGATTTATTGATGTCATGGGGCATGTGCCTGGTGTTGGATGGATCGGTGCGTCAGTCGAACGGCGGCTCACGCAAGGTCGCTCCCGGCTCCCTGGGAGAAGAGATAAAGTCCGCCCGGTCGCGGGCGGTAAACGGCAGGTATATTAGTAAAATATTTAGTAAAAAATACGCTTTAATCAGTAAATCGTTAACTTGATCACAACGGGTGAAATGGGTATCTTTCGCTGCAGGCGCCCGGCAGTGGTTTGCAAGAGCGAGCGCTGGCCCGGTCTGGGAAGAGAGGGGCGGGCGGCACTGTACGTTGCGCCGCTATCCGATTAAGCTACCGTTTTTCGTCTGTGCATTGGGACTCTATGGCCACACTGAAGGAAATTGCTGAAGCCGCTAATGTGTCCGTCGCCACCGTTTCGCGCGTGTTGAATGACGACCCCACCCTGAGCGTGAAGGCGCAAACCCGCCAGAAGATCCTGGAAGCGGCGGAGCGCCTCGAATACAAGATTGCGCCTTCCAAACGGCAAAGCGGGCAACGCCTGCAATTCGCCGCGCTGTTCACCTATACGCAGGGTGTGGAGATCAACGATCCCTATTACCTGGCGATGCGCTACGGCATCGAAACGCAGTGCGAAAAACTGGGCGTGATGCTGAGCGCCGGTTACGACTTTACCGGCGACAAGGCGCTGCCGGCGGCCGACGGCCTGCTGGTGATCGGCCGGCCACAGCCCGCGCTGTATGAGCAGCTCAGGCAGCAGGAAACGCCGGTGGTGTTTATCGACGGCGTGGTGGACGATGAGCGTTTCGACTGCGTCAATGTCGACCTGTACAAGATCAGCCGCAAGGTGATCGATTACTTCATCGGCCGTGGCTATCAGCGCATCGGTTTTATCGGCGGGCGCGACCATCCGGCCGGCATCGACCAGCGCGAGCAGGCGTTCGTCGAGTATGGCCGGCAGCAAAACGTGGTGCGGCCGCAGGATATTTACCACGGCGATTTCAGCAGCCAGTCGGGCTACCAGTGCGCCAAAGCGATGTTGCAGAGCAAGAATGGCTATCCGCCGGCGCTGCTGGTGGCGACCGATTCGATCGCCATCGGCGTGCTGCGCGCGCTGCATGAACACGGCATTCAGGTGCCGGGGCAGATCGCGTTAATCAGCGTCAATGACATTCCCACCGCCCGCTTTATTTTCCCCGCCTTGTCCACGGTGCGCATCCCTTCGGAAACCATGGGCGCACAGGCCGTCAACCTGCTGGCGGAGCGGCTGCGCGATGAGCGCGCCGTCCCGCTGTCGATCTTCGTTCCCAGCTCGCTGCAGCTGCGTGACACCACCGTCGCCTGACCGGCCCCCGCCTCGGCGGGGGCGTTGGCGCTCAAAATTAACGTCATGATAAAAAAAGGCATTTGAGATTTATTGTGATCCTGTCGTCATTTGGTAAATGTCGACTGTAGTTTTTACTAAATATTTACTATCGTTTCCGCATTGCACAGGTGTCGGGAGACGTGACGTGAATAATTGGGAAAACATTGAAAAACAGTCGGAGCACCGGTTGGCGCCGCGCGCGAGCTTCTTCAGCTACGCGGACGCCGAGCAGGCGCTGAGCTTCGATCGCAACGCCAGCCGGCGTTTCCAGCTGCTGAGCGGCCGCTGGCGCTTTCGGTTCTTCGAGCACCCGGCGCAGGTGCCGGCGGCGTTTTACCGTGAGCCGATGAGCGACTGGGGCGATATGGCGGTGCCGGGCATGTGGCAGCTGGAAGGGCACGGCCACCTGCAGTATACCGATGAGGGCTTCCCGTTTCCGATCGACGTGCCTTACGTGCCGACCAACAACCCCACCGGCGCCTATCAGCGCCACTTTACGCTCGACGCCGGCTGGCGGGACCAGCAAGTGCTGATCAAATTCGACGGCGTGGAAACCTACTTCGAGGTGTACGTCAACGGCGGCTATGTCGGCTTCAGCAAGGGCAGCCGACTGTGCGCCGAATTCGACATCAGCCCCTATGTGCGGCAGGGCGAGAACCTGCTGTCGGTGCGGGTGATGCAGTGGGCCGATTCCACCTACATCGAAGATCAGGACATGTGGTGGATGGCCGGCATCTTCCGCGACGTTTATCTGATCGGCCAGAGCGCCACTCACCTTCACGACCTGACGCTGGTCACCACCTTCGATGAGCGCTATTGCGACGCGCAGTTGGCGATCGACGCCGAGCTGCGCCATCTCGGTGCGCAGGCCGCCGAGGGTTGCCGCCTGCAGGCGCAGCTGTTCGACGGCGATCGCTGCGTGGCGGAGCAGTGGCGCGACGATCTGCATATTGAGCGGGCTCTGAGCTGCCGTTTCGAGCTGCCGGTCAGCCGTCCGCAGCAGTGGAACGCGGAAAATCCCTATCTGTATCAGCTGTTGCTCAGCCTGTATGACGGCGCCGGCAACCTGCTGGGCGTGGTGCCGCAGCGGGTGGGCTTCCGCGAGATCGCGGTGCGCGACGGGCTGATGTACGTCAACGGGCGTTACCTCAAGCTGCACGGCGTCAACCGCCACGATCACGATCACCGTAAAGGGCGCGCCGTCGATATGGCACGGGTGGAGCGCGACATCGTGCTGATGAAACAGCACAACATCAACTCGGTACGCACCGCCCATTATCCCAACGATCCGCGTTTTTACGAGCTGTGCGATCTCTATGGCCTGTTTGTGATGGCGGAGACCGATCTGGAGAGCCATGGCTTCGCCAACGTTGGCGATCTGAGCCGCATCACCGACGATCCGCGTTGGGAGCAGGCTTACGTCGAGCGCATCGAGCGCCACGTGGCAGCGCAGAAAAACCACCCGTCGATCATCATCTGGTCGCTCGGCAACGAATCCGGCTACGGGTGCAACATTCGCGCCATGGCCCGGCGCTGCAAGGCGCTCGATCCGACCCGCCTCATCCACTACGAAGAAGACCGCGACGCCGAAGTGACCGACGTGATCAGCACCATGTATTCCCGCGTGGCGATGATGAACGCCTTCGGTGAATACCCGCACCCCAAACCGCGCATTCTGTGTGAGTACGCCCACGCCATGGGCAACGGCCCCGGCGGGCTGTTCGAATATCAGTCGGTGTTCAACCGTCACGCCAGTTTGCAGGGGCACTATATCTGGGAATGGTGCGATCACGGTCTGCTGAGCCACGACGAGCAGGGGCGCGAGCGCTACCAGTACGGCGGCGATTACGGCGACTACCCGAACAACTACAACTTCTGCATGGACGGCCTGATCTACCCGGACCAGCGCCCTGGCCCCGGCCTGCGTGAATATCAGCAGGTGCTGTGCCCGGTGGAAGTGACGGCGGAAGAAGGCGCAGGCGACGTGCTGCGGGTGAAAAACCGCTACTGGTTCAGCTCGCTGGCGGACATCACGCTGAAGGTCAGCGTCAAGACCGACGGCCGCCAGGTGGCGAGTTACGAATTCAAGCTGCCGCATCTGCAGCCGGGCGAGAGTGAAGACATGCACCTGCCGGTGCTGGCGCTGGGGCAGGGGGAAACGCTGATCGACGTGGCGGTGCATAAAGACAGCGCCACCCGCTATAGCGAGAGCGGCCAACTGCTGGGGCATTACCAGCATCTGCGCCAGGCGGCGACGCGGCTACCGGCTCCACCGTTGGCCGATGCACCGGCGCTGCAATGCCGCGAGGAAAATCATCAGCTGCTCGTCAGCGGCGGCCGGTTCCAGCTGGCGTTCTCGCTGCTGAGCGGCGAACTGCTGTCGTGGCGGGTAGACGATGAAGACGTGGTGGGGCGCGCGCCGCGCATCACCTTCTTCAAACCGGTGATCGATAACCATAAACAGGAATATGAGGGGATTTGGCTGCCGTATCACTTCCCCATCATGCAACAGCATTTCCGCCGCCTCAGCCGACACTGGCAGGGGGAGGATCTGCTGATCGAGGTGCACAGCCTGATCGCGCCGCCGGTGTTCGACTTCGGCATGCGCTGTACCTATCGCTGGCGCATCTCTCCGCAGGGCTGTGTCAGCCTGGATCTGGCCGGCGAGCCTTACGGCGATTTCCGGCAGGTGATCCCGAAAATCGGTCTCGATTTCGGCATCAGCCGCCGCTTCGAACAGGTGGAGTACTACGGCCGCGGGCCGGGCGAGAACTACCGCGACAGCTGCCGGGCCAACCTTATCGGCCACTACCGGCAGCGCGCCGACGCGCTGTTCGAACACTATCCGTTCCCGCAGGACAACGGCAACCGGCAGGACGTGCGCTGGCTGAGCCTGCAGGACGCGGCGGGCAAGGGGATCTTCATCCAGCCGCGGCGGCCAATCAACTTCAGCCTGTGGCCGTACAGCGCCGAGATGCTGCATCAGGCCCAGCACATCAACGAGCTGGAGCCTGACGATTGCCTGACGCTGAACCTGGACGATCAGGTGCTCGGTCTCGGCTCCAACTCCTGGGGCTCCGAGGTGCTGGATACCCACCGGGTCTATCTGGCGCCGTTCAGTTACGGCTTCACGCTGGTGCCGTTCGACGGCCGGCAAACGGACGGCGCCACGCTCGCCGGTTATGACTTCGCGCCGGCCCCTCATCACCCGCAGTCTGCGGAGGAAAACGCATGATCATTCTCGAATCCCTGACGGAGTTTCAGCGCATTTATCACAGCGGCAAGAAATGGCTGCGCTGCATGGAGGCGATCGCCAATGTCGATCGCATCAGCCCGAACGTGTGCCATTCGATCGGCGACTCGCTGACCTATCGGCTGAGCGTCGGCGCCGGCCGGCAGCACGGCTGGCTGGAAGGCAACCGCCGCTACTTCGACGTGCACTACTACCTCGAGGGAGACGAGATCGTCGAAGTCGCCGACAAACGGGCGCTGACGACGGTGGCGCCCTATCAGGACGAAACCGACCGCGAGTTTTTCAGCGGCGAAGGCGAGAGGCGCCGGGTCGGTAAAGGCAACGTGGTGATCTTCGAAAACCACCAGGCTCACCGCTTCAAAGAAAGCGGCAAGGTAAAAAAAGTCATTTTAAAAGTGACGGTGGAAGACAGCTATTTCATCAACAAATAGCGCGACCGCCGATCGATAACAACAAACCGAAGTCCCCTACACCATTCGGAGAATCTCTATGGCTGCGTCGAACAGAAACACCATCGGCAAGTTTGGCCTGCTGTCGATGACGTTTGCGGCAGTGTTCAGTTTCAACAACGTGATCAACAACAATATTCAGCTCGGCATCGCCTCGTCGCCGGTATTCCTGGTGGCGACGATCATTTACTTCATTCCCTTTTGCCTGATCATCGCCGAGTTCGTCTCGCTCAACCGCAATTCCGAGGCCGGCGTCTATGCCTGGGTCAAAAGCGCGCTCGGCGGGCGCTGGGCGTTTATCACCGCCTACACCTACTGGTTCGTGAATCTGTTTTTCTTCACCGCGCTGCTGCCGCGCGTCATCGCCTACGCTTCTTACGCGTTCTTGGGCTATGACTATGTGTTTACGCCGCTGACCACGGCGATCATCAGCATCTTCCTGTTCGCCTTCTCGACCTACATCTCCAACAGCGGCGCGAAACTGCTGGGGCCGATGACCTCCGTCACCTCGTCGCTGATGCTGCTGCTGACGTTTTCCTACATCATCCTGGCGGGCGCGGCGGTGCTGGGCGGCATCGAGCCGGCCGATCCGATCAACGTGCAGGCGATGACGCCGAACTTCAACTGGGCGTTCCTCGGCATTACCGCCTGGATCTTCCAGGCGGCGGGCGGGGCGGAATCCGTGGCGGTGTACGTGAACGATGTGAAAGGCGGCAGCCGCGCCTTCGTGAAGGTGATCATCGTTTCCGGGCTGTTCATCGGCGTGCTGTATTCGGTGTCATCGCTGCTGATTAACGTATTCGTGCACCGCACCGACCTGCATTTTACCGGCGGTACGGTACAGGTGTTCGAAGGCTTGTCGGCGCACTTCGGCCTGCCGACGGTATTGATGAACCGCTTTGTCGGCATCGTTTCCTTCACCGCCATGTTCGGTTCGCTGCTGATGTGGACGGCGGCGCCGGTGAAAATTTTCTTCACCGAGATCCCGAAGGGCATTTTCGGCGAGAAAACCATCCGCCTGAACCGGCACGGCGTGCCGACGCGCGCCGCCTGGATCCAGTTCTTCATCGTTATCCCGCTGATGCTGATCCCGACGCTGGGCTCCAGCAGCGTGCAGGATTTGATGAATACGCTGATCAACATGACCGCCGCCGCCTCGATGCTGCCGCCGCTGTTCATCATGCTGGCCTACCTGAATCTGCGGCTGAAGTACGACCGGGTGGCGCGCGATTTCAAAATGGGCTCGCGCCTGCAGGGCATCGCCATCGTCAGCGTGCTGATCGCCATCTTCACCGTCGGCTTCTTCGCCTCGACGTTCCCGACCGGCGCCAGCATCATGACCATCGTGTTCTATAACGTCGGCGGGCTGGTGGTGTTCCTCGGCTACGCCTGGTGGAAGTACAACCGCTACTCAAAGACTCTGAATGCCGAGGCGCGCTACCACGAAGACATGCCGCTGGCGCGTCTCGCGCTGGAAGCGCAGGAGGGGGCGCCTGCCGGTCAACCCGCGCTGACCACGCCCGCATGCAATAAACCGCTGTAATTGCTCACCTCTCGACTCCGCGCCCCGGCGCGGAGTCTCGCCTTGCGAAAAAAATCTGCCTCTGCGTTTGCATAATACATAAGTGAATACTAATGTGTTTGTATGAACGAAAATGACATCTTCAAGGCGTTGGCCGATCCGACCCGCCGCTGCATCTTCGACAAACTCGCCGCCGGCAGCATGAACGCCAGCGCGCTGCGCGAAGGGCTGCACATCAGCCAGTCGGCAATGTCGCAACACCTGGCGGTGCTGCGCAATGCCGGGCTGGTGCGCGAGGCGAAGCAGGGGCGCTGCGTCAATTATCAGGTCGACCCGGACGGGCTGGCGCAGATTGCCCAGTGGCTGGCGAAGTACCGCGCCTGGTGGCCGGCGCGCATCGACGCGCTGCAAACTTTGCTGAAGGACATGGATCAATGAACAAACGGGCTGAGCCACCGCCGCACGATCGGCTGGTGTTGGAGTATGCGCTCGAGGCGCCGCCGGAAAAAGTGTGGCGGGCGCTCAGCATTCCCGAGCTGCGCGAGCAGTGGCTGCCGACGGGGGATCTGGCACAGGCCGAGCCGCTGGCCACCACGCCGGGCGAGGCGGTGAGCTACCGTCTGCGCGACGACCAACCGCCGTTCCTCGAAAGCGTGGTGACGCTGCAGATTGTGCCGGATGCCGGCGGCGGCAGCCTGTTGCGGATTATTCACCAGCTCGACGCCGCCAACGACGGCCCGACGACGATGATGCGCGCCGCCTGACGCGTTAAACACACTTCCCTTTGTTGCCAACCCAGGAGTTCACCGATGCGTGAGAAGATGATGCTCGTCCCGATGGTGGTGGAACAGACCAGCCGGGGAGAACGCTCCTTTGATATTTATTCGCGCCTGCTGCGCGATCGGATCGTGTTCCTCAACGGCGAAGTCAACGACGACGTGGCTGAAATGCTGTGCGCCCAGTTGCTGTTTCTGGAGGCGGAAAACCCGGAAAAACCGATCCACCTGTACATCAACTCGCCGGGCGGGGCGATCACCAGCGGGCTGGCGATTTACGACACCATGCAGTATATCCGCGCCCCGGTGCATACGCTGTGCATGGGCACCGCGCGCTCGATGGGCTCGTTCCTGCTGATGGCCGGCGAATCGGGGCACCGCATGGCGCTGCCTAATGCCAGCCTGCACGTGCACCAGCCGCTGGGCGGCTTTCAGGGGCAGGCCTCCGACATCTTGATCCACGCCGAAGAGATGAAGCGCACCAAAGACACGGTGATTCGGTTGTATGCCCAACATTGCGGCCTAAGTTATGAAGAGGTGGAGCGGGTGTTGGATCGCGATCGCTTTATGACCGCCGACGAAGCGGCGGCCTGGGGGCTGATCGATCGGGTGCTGCGGGCGCGCTAAAGGGCTCAGGAGTGCGTGGCGGATTGTAGCGTTTGCCAAACCCGTTCAAGTCCGAATTCGACCATCGCGAAATAGAGACTAAAATAGCGCTCCGCCATGATGAAGAACGAACTGTTGAGTTCGATCACCACATTATTGGTGGTGGTCAGCAGGCCGGATTTTTCCGCCGCCTGCAGGATGCGGTTCACGTGCGCGCGTGAGACGGAGCAGGACTTGGCGATTTTCGCCGAGGAGAGCAGCAGAAAGGGGGAGTCCTGTCGGATGCTTTCGATAAACAACATCAACAGCACCATGTGGCCGGCATCTTTGCTGATGAACAGCGCGGATTGCGGCACCAGGTCGATCAGGTAGACCTCCTTGAGCATCAGTTGCCCGTAGGCGGCGAAAAAAGTGGACAGAAAGTCGGGCGCCGCCAGCAGCGCCGCGATGGGCATCTGTGGCGCCAGCGCCTGATAAGGGCGCGCCATTGAGGCGATCAGCGCCTGGGTTTCCGCCAGCGCGTGCGGCGTTGGCTTATAGCGTAACTGGCGTTTGTCATGCTCGCAGGGTTTGACCTCCAGCCGGCGCCCGACCCGTAAAAAGAACAGAAAGGAATCCAGGGAATTCTCGCTGATCATATTCTTCCCTTTGAAAAAGGCTTTGATGTCTTTCAGCGCGGCGGCGTGCTGGTGGTAATAAATGGACAGGATGGTGGAGCAGATGATGAACCGGCTGTTCCTGAAAATGATTTTGTAAAACAGCGGATGCTTCTTGTAGGTCTCCCTCAATAATTCCCCGTGTTTGACGATGGCGGCGTGGAACGCCGGTGACTGCCTGATGATGTTGGCCTGTTTCTCCAGGTGAAACTGTAGCTGGAATCTGCTTAGACTCATTTTCCCTATTTCCTGTACTTAAAAAATGTGCTGCTTTTTATCGTTATGGGTTTGCTGTGTATGGCTTGACGATCTGTTGGCCCTGGTCGTTGATGAGAGTGGCCTGAACGGTGACCTGAGAAGGGAGTGTCGGCGCTGCAACGCCGTCCAGGTGATAATCTCGCGTGCTGAACGGCGCGGTCATCATGTCGCTTTCTTGCCGCACCGGGTAATCGCGCCTGTCGGCGTGCACGGCGATGCGCGCGAACGAGAGATAAAACGCCGATCGGTTTTGACAGCGCAGCAGATAACCGTCCGGCGATTTTTGCAGCGTGAATGAGACGGCCTCGGTCGCGTTCTCGGCTTTCCCCTGCAGCGCTCTGGGCCGGTAGAAGATCTTCATCTGCGTGTTCATCGCCAGCGTCACGCGCGACGCCAGCGGCGGCGTGGTCGGCGGGTTAGGCGGGATCTCATACAGGTTGAGCCAGAATACCGACTCCCGGTCGGCGGGCAGGTTAGCGCCGGCAAACAGGATCCGCAGCCCTTTCAGCGCCGAAGGCTGCAGGGCGAACACGCTGGGCAGGGTGACAAACGGCGCGCGGGACAGTTCGGGGGCGGCGTTGACGTCACCGTTATCGACCCAGGTTTGCGCCACGATCGGGTAGCCGTTGGTGTTGAGCAGCATCAGGGTTTTTTCCGTCTCGCCCTCATGAAAGATCACCCGCGTGGCGGAGGCGATGATGCCCGCCTGCGCGCCGATGGAAGCCAGCGCCAGCAGCAGGGCGCATCCCATAATCAGGCATCTCTTTCCCATCATTGCACCTTAACCCAAACGTAGGCCCTGGCGTCCACCTTGCCGGCGGTGACGGTTTGGCCAGGCAGCCGGGCGAGCGTGGCGGTGAGCTGGGTGGTGTAGTGGGTAAACCCCGCTGCGGTGCTGCCGCCGCCGCTGGCGCCGTTGAGCACCGGGTACCAGCCGGCGTCGTTGCCCTGCGGGCATTGCCCGGCGCTGCAGCGCGCCCAGCCGACAAAGTTCATCGGCGCGCCGTTGCCGGCGTTGGCGAGCGCGATGCCCACGCCGGTGGCGATGCTGCTGTCGGTGCCGTAGCCGCTGGAGAGCAGGTAGCTCACGCCGCCGTTGGCGCTGACCAGCCCGAGCTGCTGCGCCGCGACATAGCTTTCATACGGTACCTGCAGGCCGAGGGCGGTATTGTTGCTGCTGACGCCGGACACGGCGGCGTTGTCGCATTCGATATTGATAGTGAACTGCGCCTGAGAGGTTTGCCCGGCGGTCAGCTGGCTGACGGAGATGGTCGGCAGGATCACCAGCGGCGTGACGTTGCGCGCCACGCAGGTGGCGGTATAGGTCAATGAGGAGATCGGTGCGGTGCCCATGCCCATCGCGTTCCAGCGCCCGGTGCCCCAGGTGGCGTAGTTGGTGGCGGAATCGCTGCCGATAGGATCCGAAGCGATGCCGGGCCCCTGAAAGGTGACATAGCCGTTCGGCTGCGTGCAGGTATAGTTCGAATTGCCGGTGGTCGACGCCATGCCCACCAGCGGGTTGCCGGCGCTGTAGCCGCAGTAGTTGCTGGCGCCCGCGCCCGGCAGCGAGCTGATGCGGATCAGATCGGCGCGGATGGCGCTGAAGTCTTTCACCCGGATCTGGATTTTGTTGCCGACGGTGGCGTAGCGGGTAATCGGCGCCGACTGCCAGTAACGGGTAAAAACCTTGCCGGAATCCAGGTGGGTCAAACGGATGCCGACGTAAGGGAAGTAGGTGGCGTAATAGTTGGGGTTGCCGTCCTGGGCGCCCAGATCGTAATAGCCGCCGACGCGATCGTCGCCGTTGGTGGCGAAGACTTCATAAATTTGCCCGACATCGCCGGCATCGCATTCATACAGCACCTTGTTGGGATCGGGATAGCGGGTGCCGGAGGTCAGATCGAACACGCTGGTGCCGAGCGGCGTGCCGACGGGCTGCAGGTAAGTGCTGGTCAGGTTGACCCGGCCCAGCGCCGTGCCCACCCCGCAAGGATCGCAGCCGGAGTCGATCCAGGGGGCGACCCGCGTGCATTGCGCCAGCGCCGCGGGGGCGCCGAACAGCGACAGGGCGAACAGCGCCGGGGCGGCGACCAGATAAGAAATGTGTTTCATCGTCTCTCCTGAGATAAGTTAAACGGGCTAACGGCACGGGGCGCTGAGCCGCTGAATCGGGCTGTCTTCCGCGGCGGGCAGGCGATAATGCAGCGTGCACTGCTGGCCGGGCGCGCCGCCCCAGTTCAGCGTCAGTTCGCCGGCGCTCCGATCGCTGCGTAGGTACACCTGGTTGGCCTGGCCGACCATGCCCACGCTGTTGCCTGCCGCGTCAAGGACGTTGGCGCCCATCGGGATCGGTGCGTTATCGGGCCGCCGTGCGGTGATCAGCAGCGCCTGGCCGCGCACGGTGTTGAAGTGCAGGCGCACCGTGGCACCGGCATAAGGAGCCACGCGCCGCTGGCCGTCTTCCAGTTCCGCTTTGTCGTTCATGCCCTCGGGGTTCAGCGCGACGGTGTTGTAGTGATAGGGCACCAGCGCCGGCGCCAGCGCATAGCCGAAGCGATCGACGCGCGCGCCCTGGCCGTCCATCACCCGTGCGCCGCTGGCGCCGGGCGCTTCGATCAGGGCGAAGGTGTCGCCGACATACGGCCCTAATGTCACGCCGCCGCGGTGCGCCACCACCGCGCCCTGCAGCGACAGGGAGCCTTGTCGGTACTGGCGCGCGGTGGAGAACGAGCCGGTGACGTTGGCGTAAGGCAGGCGGGTTTGCAGGTTGCCGCCCCAGACGCTTTGTTGGCGATCGTCGTCGGTGGTGAAGTTCAGGCCGTAACTGACCGGCTGTTCGTCGCCGACGCTGCCCGACAGCGCAGCCTGATAGTTGCCGCCCTGACCCTGGCTGTGGTTGGCCAGCAGCGAGACGCTGGGGGCGGATGATGAGCGCCCGAGCGGGAAGCTCAGCGACAGGGCGGTGACGGTCTGCGCGTTCTGCGCCAGCGGTGCGCTGTAGACGTTATCCAGCGGCCCGTAGCCGCGGTAGTCGCCGTTGCTGTAGCCCAAGCTGCGGGTGCGGGTGACGGAGAGGTTAAGCGCCACGCCGTTGCCGAAGGTTTTCCCCCAGCCCAGCTGGAGCTGATTGTCGCGGCCGCGCTGATCGCGGTAGTCCTGAGTCGAGCCGGACATCGTCAGGCTGCCGAACGCGCCCATGCCCTGATTGACGGCCACCTCGAAACGCGAACGCTGGCGGTAGGAGTCGGACTGCCAGTTTTGGCCGGTAACGGCGGCGCGCCGCACGCCGAGCACGTCGCTGAGATCGCGGAAACCCTCAGTGGAGTAGCGGTAGCCGGCGATGGATAAGGTGGTGTCCGTCGGGCTGAAGGTTCGGCTGTAAGAGAGGTGCAGCATCCAGCCGGAGGCGCCGCCGTCCGGCAGGCTGGCGTGGGAATAGGTGGTATCCATGCCGAAGGCGCCCAGCCAGCTGCTGTACACGCCGCCCAGCATCATCGCCTGATAGCCGTCCGCCAGCTGATTGCCGAGGTTGAAGGTCAGGGCGTTGGTCAGGCCGTGCTGCCAGGTCACTTCGCTGAACAGATCGTTGTCGCCGACGTAGCGGGAACGGCCGACGATGGCGGAGTAGCGCGACTGGCCGGGGCGAATGGATTCCGGCACCGCGGCGAACGGCACGGTGAAGGTGCTGACGCTGCCGTCGGCTTCGGTCACCACCACGGTCAGATCGCCGGCGTAGTTGGTGGCGTACAGATCGTTGATGGCGAACGGTCCCGGCGCCACGGTGGTTTCGTACAGCGTGCTTTTACCCTGCAGCACCGTCACGCGCGCGTTGCTTTTCGCCACGCCGCGCACCACCGGCGCATAGCCGCGCTGTGAATCCGGCAGCATGCGATCGTCCGAGCTGAGCTGAATGCCGCGAAAGCCCAGGCCGGAGAAGAAGTGCCCGTCGGTAAAGCCTTCGCCCAACAGCATTTCGCTGCGCCAGGGCAGGATTGCGCGCTGCACGTAGCGGCGGCTGGTGTCCAGGTGACCGCCGAACTCCCGATCGTAGCGGTAGCTGGACTGCTGGCGGTAGCGCCATAGCCCGAGGTTGAACCCGCCGTTCAGGTTAGCGTAGGTCGAATCGAGGTCGCGGGTTTGCCCCTGCCGGTAGCTGACGTGGTACTGGTTGAGGTTGTAATTGACAAAGACCATCGATTCGCCGCTGTCCAGGCTGGCGGGGTTGACGCTGCCGCGCGGCCGGCCGTTCAACAGCGCCTGCGGAATGCTGAGATCCAGCCGCAGCCGCGAGATATCGGCGTTCACCATGATGTCCTTCAGATCCCGGCCGGGCAGCAGGCATTCCGCCTCGGCCGCAGGCGGATTCTTCAGCCCGAAGCGCGTCAGCTGCGGGCGATCGAAACAGGGCAGCACCTGCTGGCCTGCGCGCACGAAGCGAATTTGATCGCGCTCGAGAAACTGGCCGTTGAGGTACAGATCGATCTGATAGCTGCCGGGGGCGACGGCGTCCTGTTGGTTGAACTGACTCAGGGCGCTGTTGCTCAGCACGCTGCCGCGCAGCAGCGCAGGATCGAAGGTGTAGCCGTCGGCGGCGGCGCAGCCCAACGGCAGCGCCAGCAGCGCGCAGCACCAGCGTGCGGGCAGCGGCGTCGCCTTGCGGACATCGAACATGAAAACCTCCCTGTCTGGTTTCAGCGCGCGACGTTCAGGGTGCGCGTGATTTCCACCCCGTAGTCATTGATGACGCGCAGCGCGACCTGCCGCACTTCCCCGTTCACCGGCCAATTGGCCTGTGAAAACGGCGGGATCAGATCCGCCTGTGGAATGGCGCTGCGCTTCGCGCCGCTCAGAATTACCGCCTGGCTGACGTTGGCGTAGTAGCCGGTCGGGTTGTCGACGCGCAGCGCGTTGCCGACCTGGCGCAGGCTAAGGCGATCGATGACGTGGTTGGCGTCGCCGGCCAGCCCGGCCGGGCGATAGAACACCTTCAGCCGGTTGGTGACCACCAGCAGCAGTTTGTTCTTGTCGCTGTCCGTCTGACGCACGGCGGGGACCTGCAGGAAGTTGAGGTAGAACAGCGATTCGCGATCGCGCGCCAGCGGCTGGCCGACGAACGACAGCCGCACCATTTGCCCGCTGTGCGGATCCATGCGGAAGATTTGCGGCGAGGCGACAAAGGGCGCATCGGCGTTTTCCGGCGTGGACTGCGGGTTGTTGATGTCGAGCCAGATCTGCATCAGCGCCGGGGCGCCGTCATCGTTGGTGAACTGCAGCGTTTTCTCCCGCGCCTCGGCGGGGTAGATCACGCGGTTGCCGAGCAGCGTTACGCTGGCCAAGGCGTGGGTGGCGGCAAAACTCATCAGGCAAAGCGACAGGGCGGCCCATCGGCGGGCGGAACGGGATATCTGCGGCATAAACGTGAACCGATAAAGGAGCGAGTCATTCAGCGCCGTCCGCTAAGGAACGGCGCTGGCATCAACAGGTATGGCGCCTGACGCCGGCTTATTTGTAGCTAATGGCGAACTGGGCGGTGGCGATCACCGAACCGGCCGCCACACCGGTGTCTTCCGCGTAGTAGCGGGCCACCAGGTTTTGCGAGGTGGAGGTGGCGTCTTTCGCCAGCGTCATCGCCGACGTGGTGACGGTCGAACCGCTGGCGAACGACAGCGGCGTGGTGGCGTCGCTGTCCAGCAGTTGAATGGACACCTTGGCCGCATCGCCCGCGTTGCCCAGGTTGCCGTTGGTGGTCGGGTTGTTGCCCGCCAGCACGGTTTTGATCGCCGTATCGCTGGTGGCCGCCGCACAACCCGTGACGTTAACGGTAAAGGTGGTGTCGCCGGCGGTGGCGCCTTTGGTGGCGAGTTTGCTGGCGGCGACGGTCGGCAGCAACACGACCGGGTTGGATTGGTTGCCGTTAATATTCACCGAACAGGTTTGCGTGCTGACTTCGCCTTTGAATTGCACGGTATTGGACGAGGCGGCCGCACAGGCGCCGGAGAGAGCCAGCATGGATAATGCGACTAATTTAACATTCATGTGAAATACCCTTTAATTAACTTTAGAGAAAAGCTTTCCTGACAGTAATAAATTACTGACGTGCGTTTGTTGATTAATCATGTTGCGCAATTGTTTTTTAAACGCGTCGGCAAACATGGATTTTCATCCTAACAAACTAAGAATTTTCCCTATAGGTGTTTTCCGCATGGTAATAAGTTGGCGGTGCGGGTTGTTACATTTATTTTCATTTTTGCTTATATCATACAAAATGGAAAATAGATCTATATCATTGCGTTGCGTTTTTATTGGATCGTCGGTTTTTGTTTATGAAATAATTTGAAACATTCATGCCTTTTTTGCGTATTCATCAAAGTGCTGGCTGTTGCGTGATTATTTGAAAAACATGTTATCAAGTTGTTTTATATCGGTGTGCTTTGCAGGCGAATTACCCCAAAAAAGAGCAGCGACAAGCCGCCTGAGGTATGGAAGCATACTTTCACGCTGATAAGGAGAATTAAAGTGAGAGTGATTTATATCGACGGTTCGCCGCTATGCCGTTTGGGGATGAAAACATTATTGGGAGAAGGAATGATAACCTTATCCTCGCCCAATATTAATATCATTAAAAATATAAGCCCTGCGCCTGATTTAATTATCATGGATTTTCCCCATGAAATTTACCGGTTCGAAGCGTATTTGCGATTTATTCACGCCTCACGTGCTGAATATGAAGGCGTCCGGATACTGTTCTTCGTCGATAAGACTTCGCCGCTGATCCTGGCATTTATCGCGGCGGCGCAGCCGGATGCGATTTTGCACAAACGGGAAGCGCTGCGGGTGGTGCGGGAAACCTGCGCGGCGCTAGTCCGCCGTGAAGAGACGGGCGAACGGCGCGTGGTGAGCCGGCATCGGGCGGCGGCGATCACGCCTGGCGAGGCGGCGGTGTTGTGTGAAACCGCCCGTACGGAAGATATCCGCCTGACCGCGCGGCGGCTGAATTTGCACCCGAAAACCGTTTATTCGCACCTCAACAATGCCGGCAAGAAGTTCGGCATCCGTAATCGGGTGGAACTGCTGAAGATGATTGCGCTGCTGTAGCGCGCCGTTAACGGGCCTGGCCTACGGCCAGCCGCCATCGCGTAATCTCATCGGCGCCGGGCCCAGCGGCCAGCGTCAGGCTTTGCGGCGGCAGAGATTCGCCGGTCACGGCATCTACCACGCGCAGGGTGGCGGGGTGGCCGGTCACGCGGTCAACTACGCGCAGCGGCGGCCCGGCCAGCTCGGACAGATTCCATTTGTCGCCAATCTGAATCATCGCCATCACCAGCAGCCCGAGATCTTTTCCCTTCTCCGTCGGCAGATACTCGTAGCGATCGGGACGCGTCTGGTATTGCCGCTTTTCGATAAGGCCGTGGCTTTCCAGGGCCTTGAGGCGATCGGTCAGCGTATTGTTGGTGATGCCGGTCGATTGGCGCAAATCGTCATAGCGCGAGAGCCCCAGCAATAGATCGCGCATGAGGATCGCGCCCCAGCGATCGCCCAGTGCTGACAGCACGTGCGCCACCGAGCACGTCATGCCTTCAAACCCTTTTGCTTTCACGTTGCCTTACCTCCGCTTGCCGCCTGATTGCCGAGAATGTTATCGCCTCGGCTTGATAACTTCAATAATTGGAGTTATTACTCTTATTATTGGAGTTTTAGTTTAACAACGGCTAATGGCTTGAACGCCGGCCGAAAACCCCAGCCTTCACCGAGGAGATAACGTTATGCCACTGTGGCAGATTTACCACCCGGAGCCGGCCTTCAGCGCCGCCGATAAACGCGCGATCGCGCAGAAGGTCACCGCCCTGTATCAGGACTTTTTGCCGCGTTTCTACGTCAACGTCTTTTTCCACGCGCTGCCGCCAGGATCGGCGTATCTCGGCGGCGAAGCGGCCGATGATTTCGTGCGGGTGACCATCGACCATATCGCGCGCGCCATGGACAACGACGCGGAGCAGCAGCAATTCCTGGCGGCCTGCACCCGCATCCTGCAACCCTACATCGCCGCACGCGGGCTGCGCTGGGAGCTGCACGTGGACGAAACGCCGTTCTCGCTGTGGACGATAGACGGATTGAAACCGCCGGCGCCGGGGACGGCGGCGGGGGAGAAATGGCGCAGCGAGAATCGGCCTTCGGCGTGGGAGGGGTAGCGGCGTTTTCGGAATGCCCAATGCTTAAAGGCAGCGATGAGTGTCGGCTTTTATCTTCGCGTTCAAAGAGGGCGAGATTAAGCGTGGGGGGAGGAGAAATCGACGAAAGTCATAGATTACTTTTTACATCTGATATGAAGGCATTAACAATGGCGGATTTTTCATTCTCACGATAGATGAAAAAAAACTCAGTCACGTTATCGACATCGGGGATCGCTCTGTAGGTAATGTTAGGCAGCTTGATTGAGGATAGTGTAGAAGGAACGATAGCGATGCCCAGGCCAGAAGCCACCATGGCGAGCACGCTTAGTGTGCTGTCCAGCCGATAGGAAACCTGGACGTCTTCTTCAAGAATGGCTTTCAGGATACGGAGCTGACCATCGTCTCCGCTGTTTTCCGAGTAGATGATAAAGTCTCGTCCCGAGAGGTCTTCTTTTTTCAAGGTCTCTTTTTTCGCCAGATCGGAGTCTTCCTGAATCACGACGACCCAGTCAAACTTTTTAATGGGTATAAGGCCGAGCCCCGGTGGGATTTTGAGATCCAGATTGGGGCAGTAGCTGACGTCGATATTTCCGTTGACAATCTCATCGATTTGTTTCCAGTAAGACATCTCTTTGGCGCGGAAGTTAACGCCGGGATGCTCTGCTTTAAATCGATGAATATCGGCGGTGACTAATCCCGCCGCGACGGCATTGCCGACAAATCCGATGCGCACATTGCCATTCTCACCTTTCGCTGCTGCTTTGGTTTCGTCAAGCGCGCTTTTTATTTTTTCATAAATATCCGGCGCATTTTTTAAAAATATCTCTCCTACTTCGGTTAGTTCGACATTGCGGTTGGTGCGAATAAAAAGTGGTGCACCAATTTCTTCTTCCAGCGCTTTTATCTGCATGCTGAAAGCCGACTGTGTAACATGAATTCGCTTAGCCGCCTTGCCGAAATGTTTTTCTTCAACGAGAGCCAGGAATGCCTGGATATGGCGAAAATTCATGGATTAGATTCCTGCATCAGTCGTTCAAAAAAATGAATTGGATATATAGCGACCATGAAAATACCCTCTAATAGAACTCACGTTAAAGTGTAGATTATTTCTGGAATGCGGGTTAGTCAACAACACTCAGCATGTTGCTATCTGTTTCAAAGACCGAATATATGCATAGTGGAGGCGTTAAATGAATTCATTAGCCAGAATCGATGTTCATACTCACCTGGTCCCACCTTTTTGGGGCAGCGCGCTGCCCAGCCACGGCGGCGATCCATCCGGTTGGTCTCTGCCCAAATGGACGGCGGACGACCATCTGGGCTATATGGACAAACAGCAAATAGCGACCAGCGTCCTGTCGTTAACCGCGCCGAGCGTGGTTGGCTGGGAAGGCCAGGCGCGCCGCGATATGGCCAGAAAAGTCAATGAGTATACGGCGGATCTGGTGGCGAAATACCCTACGCGGTTTGGTAACTTCGCGACCGTGCCGTTGCCGGACGTTGAGGGGGCGGTGCTGGAAGTGGAGTATGCACTGGATATGCTGAAAGCCGATGGCGTGGTGTTATTAACCAACTATGAAGGGGTTTATTTAGGGGATAAAAAGTGGGCTCCGCTTTGGGCGGCGCTTAACCAACGCTCTGCCGTTGTTTTCATTCACCCTGGTCATCCCATCATGGATTTGCTGGATGGCGTTCCGGGCCCCATGGTTGATTATCCGTTTGATACTACCCGCAATGCCGTCCATATGGTGCTGAACGGCGTTATGGACAATTATCCTAACGTGAAAATTATTCTTTCGCATGCCGGCGGGTTCCTGCCTTATGCCGCTTTGCGTTTTACATTGCTGGCGGAATCGCTTAATCCAAATGGGCCTACAGCTCAGGAATTGAACGATAAATTTAAGCGTTTTTATTTTGATACCGCATTGTCTTCCGGCCCGAATGCACTCTCCAGCCTGCTGACGTTTGCGAATCATAATAATATTCTGTTCGGCAGCGATTATCCTTATGCGCCGGAGTCCGTCGCCGCTAAGTTTAATCATATTCTCGACGCCGAGACAAACCTGACGGATGCGCAGAAAGCAAGTTTCAACCGGAATAACGGTCTGGCGCTTTTCCCTCGGTTAAATAAATAAAGGTTCCGCTGGGGCGATGCCGCATTGCTTTTAGCGCTGGCGGTTCCTTCCCGAAAATAAAAAATCCACGCCGAAGCGTGGATTTTTCCGTTTCCGGCAGCGGAGAGAAACGCTGCGGGGAAGGGGTTAGACGTTGAACAGGAAGTTCATCACGTCGCCGTCTTTGACGATGTAGTCTTTACCTTCGGAACGCATTTTGCCGGCTTCTTTGGCGCCTTGCTCACCCTTGTAGGTGATGAAGTCGTCAAAGGCGATGGTTTGCGCGCGGATAAAGCCTTTCTCGAAGTCGGTGTGGATCTTGCCGGCCGCCTGCGGGGCGGTGGCACCGACCGGGATGGTCCAGGCGCGCACTTCTTTCACGCCGGCGGTGAAGTAGGTTTGCAGGTTCAGCAGCTCGTAACCGGCGCGGATCACGCGGTTCAGGCCCGGCTCTTCCAGGCCCAGCTCGGCCATGAACTCGTCGCGCTCTTCGTCTTCCAGCTCGGCGATATCGGATTCCACAGCGGCGCACACGGCAACTACCACGGAGCCTTCGGCATCGGCGATTTTACGCACGGTGTCCAGGTACGGGTTGTTCTCGAAGCCGTCTTCGTTGACGTTGGCGATGTACATGGTCGGCTTCAGGGTCAGGAAGCTCAGGTATTTGATCGCCGCTTTGTCTTCCGCGGTCAGATCCAGCGCGCGCAGCATGCCGGCGTTTTCCAGGTGCGGCAGGCATTTCTCCAGCGCCGCCAGCTCGGCCTTGGCGTCTTTGTCGCCGCCTTTGGCTTTTTTCTGCACGCGGTGGATGGCGCGTTCGCAGGTGTCCAGGTCAGACAGCGCCAGCTCGGTGTTGATGACGTCGATATCTTCGGCCGGATCGACCTTGTTGTTGACGTGGATGATGTTGTCGTTCTCGAAGCAGCGCACCACGTGGCCGATGGCTTCGGTTTCGCGGATGTTGGTCAGGAACTGGTTGCCCAGGCCTTCACCTTTAGACGCGCCTTTCACCAGGCCGGCGATGTCGACGAATTCCATGGTGGTTGGCAGAATGCGCTGCGGCTTGACGATCTCGGCCAGCTTATCCAGACGCGGATCGGGCATCGGCACCACACCGGTGTTCGGTTCAATGGTGCAGAACGGGAAGTTGGCTGCTTCAATGCCCGCTTTGGTCAACGCGTTGAACAGGGTGGATTTGCCTACGTTAGGCAGGCCGACGATACCGCATTTGAATCCCATGTTGTAATCACCTTAAATATCTTAACTATCAGTTGGTTAGATTTAACCGACTGCATAAAGGGCAAAATAATGCCGCCATTATACACGTAATGGGCGTTTATCTCGATCAGACTTGCTTGGCCGGGGCGAACGCAGCGCGGACGGCCGGTTTTTATTTGAGATTTGGATCACATTTACCCATACTGGCCATTCCGATTAACCGACAGGAAACGCGCCGGATGTATTTCTTGCCTACGCCACCCTGAGCTGTGCCCGCCTGCAGTCTGCCGCCCCTTGCGGCTCCCCATACCCGCTACGCGGGGAGATGATGTCATCTGTCATAAGTGAATAATGTATGTTTAATCTGAGTAACGTCAGGATCGCGGACGTTAAAAATGAAGTCCTGGCGGGCTTTGTGGTGGCGGTTTCGATGATCCCCGAGGCGGTCGGCTTTTCGCTGGTCGCCGGTCTTTCGCCGATTGTCGGCTTGCATACCGCGTTTATTATCGGCCTGGTCACGGCGCTGTTCGGCGGCAAACCGGGCATGGTTTCCGGCGCCGCCGGCTCCATTGTGGTGGTGCTGATGAGCCTGGCGGCGCAGTACGGCATGGGTTACGTGCTGTGGGCCACGCTGTTTGCCGGGGCGATTCAAATCCTGATCGGCGCCTTCCGGCTGGGCAAGTTCATTCGTCTGGTGCCGCTGCCGGCGATCCACGGCTTCGTCAACGGCCTGGCGATCGTCATCATGCTGGCGCAACTGAAGATGATCGCCGGGCAGGGGCCGCTGATGTACGGCCTGGTGGCGCTGGCGATTGCGGTGGTGGTGCTGTTCCCGCGCCTGACCAAAGCCATTCCGTCTTCGCTGGCGGCGCTGCTGGTGGTCTCGGCGTTGGCGATCGGCCTCAACCTGCACACGCTGCGGGTGGGCGATCTGGCGGACATTTCCGGCGCGCTGCCGCACTTTAGTCTGCCGACGGCGCCGTTTACCCTGGAGATGGTGCGGGTGGTGCTGCCCTATGCGGTGGTGATCGCCCTGGTCGGTTTGATTGAATCGCTGCTGACCATGACGGTGCTGGATGAAATGGGCGGCAAGAAGGGCAACGGCAATCGCGAGAGTATCGCGCAGGGCGCCGGTAACGCGGTATGCGGCCTGTTCGGCTGCTTCGCCGGCTGCGCGATGATTGGCCAGTCGATCATCAACTTCACCTCGGGCGGGCGCGGGCGCATCTCCGGCACGGTGGGCGCTATCCTGCTGATTCTGTTCGTGGTCAGCCTGTCGCGCTATATCGGCCTGCTGCCGGTGGCGGCGCTGGCCGGGGTGATGCTGGTGGTGTGTTACAACACCTTCGAGTGGAGCTCGCTGCGCCGCTTGCGCCGCATGCCGAAAGCCGACGCGCTGGTAATGATCGTCGTCACGCTGATCACCATCTTTACCGATCTGGCGGTGGCGGTGATCAGCGGGGTGATTATCTCGGCGCTGGTGTTCGCCTGGCAGCAGGCGCGCATCCGCGTGCGCCAGCGGCAGGTGACGGGCGACGTGGCGGTGTATCAACTGGATGGCCCGCTGTTCTTCGGCTCCGCCGCGGCTTTCGCCGAGCTGTTCGATCCGCAGAACGATCCGCAGAGCGTGGTGCTGGATTTTGCCGGCACCCGGGTGATGGATTCCAGCGGCGTGGAGGCGATCGATAAGCTGACGGCGCGTTATCTGGCGGCGGGGAAAAGCATTCGTCTGCGCCACCTGAGCGCTGACTGTGTGCGCCTGCTCAAGCGCGCCGGGCCGTTCTGCAGCCATGAGCTGGACGATCCGCAGTATTACGTGGCGGAAGAGGGCTTCACCGCCGATGAGAGCCGGGTGGGCGAGGAAACCTTCAACCCGCGCGGCTAAAAGCAGGCAGCGGGCAGGGCGCCCGCTGCGGCAAGGATCAGGCCTGCGCCTTGAAGCTGTGCAGGCGCTGAACGGTTTTTTCCAGCCCGTCCTTCATCAGCATTTCGGTGCAGCGCAGCGACTCGTCGATCGCTTCGTCAATCATCTTCTGTTCGCTGGCCGGCGGTTTGCCGAGCACGAAGCCCACCACCTTGTTCTTGTCGCCCGGATGGCCGATACCGATGCGCAGGCGATAGAAGTTCGGGTTGTTGCCGAACTTGTTTTGGATGTCTTTCAGGCCGTTGTGGCCACCGTTGCCGCCGCCGAGCTTGATTTTGGCCACGCCGGGCGGCAGATCCAGCTCGTCGTGCGCCACCAGGATCTCGTTGGGTTCGATGCGGTAGAAGTTGGCCATCGCCAGCACCGCTTTGCCGCTCAGGTTCATGAAGGTGGTCGGCACCAGCAGGCGCACGTCGTTGCCCGCCAGGTTCAAACGGGCGGTGTAGCCGAAGAACTTGCTCTCTTCTTTTAACTGCTGATTGTGGCGCTGGGCCAGCAGATCGACGTACCAGGCGCCGGCGTTGTGGCGTGTCTGGGCGTATTCCGCGCCCGGGTTGGCCAGGCCGACTATCAATTTAATACTGCTCACTGGGAGATTCGCTATGATCAGGGTAATGGAAAGGGCCTTAGTCTACCTGTCGGGGCGATGAATGACAAAACCCGCTCTCTGCCGTCACCCTGGGTAAGAAAGACGAATGATTCATTAGCTGAATAATTCAATTTGTCCGCTAATTTTCAGCGCTGTGTTAAGAAGTGTCAATAATTCTTTACCATTTGTGATCGCCTCCGCAATCCCCTTGCCGCAACAGGGACTATACTTAACTTATCAAAGTGGGTTAACAAGTTGCAGCGTTATCCCGGTTGGCACATGGCAATCATGGAGGTGGCATATGAAACGTAGAAGCGCGGACAGAGTGGGCAACTTTTTTATGGGGCTGGGGCTGGTCGTGATGATCGGCGGTGTCGGATACTCAATTATTGCTGAAGTATCCCAGTTCAATCTGCCGCAATTTTTCGCCCACGGTGCCATCATGAGCATCTTTGTCGGCGCGCTGTTGTGGCTGGTGGGCGCGCGTATCGGCGGCCGCGAACAGGTGGCGGATCGCTACTGGTGGGTAAAACACTTTGATAAACGGTGCCGCAACGATCAACATCGTTCGTCGCATTGATTAAAAAAGCAGAAGGGAAGCAAGAGCGGGGCAAGGGAACATCTGCCGTGCATTAAGGTTTGAGGTCATGTCGGACTACAAGTAGAAAACCCGTTGTTGCTCGCGCACCAACGGGTTTTTCTTTTTCTGCTGTCGGGCGCGCTATCTTTCCGGCGCAGTGGGCGCCGCACCGGAAAGACGACGAATTAATGCTCGAACATCGCAGAGATCGACTCTTCGTTGCTGATGCGGCGGATGGCTTCAGCCAGCATGCCGGACAGGGTCAGAGTGCGAACGTTTTTCAGTGCCTTGATTTCCGGCGACAGCGGAATGGTGTCGCAGACGATCACTTCATCAATCACCGAGTTCTTGATGTTGTCCACGGCGTTGCCGGAGAAGATCGGGTGCGTCGCGTAGGCGAATACGCGCTTGGCACCGCGTTCTTTCAACGCTTCAGCCGCTTTACACAAGGTGCCGCCGGTGTCGATCATGTCGTCGACCAGCACGCAGTCGCGGCCTGCCACGTCACCGATGATGTGCATCACCTGAGAAACGTTCGCGCGCGGGCGGCGTTTGTCGATGATGGCCATGTCGGTGTCGTTCAGCAGTTTGGCGATAGCGCGGGCGCGCACGACGCCGCCGATGTCCGGGGAAACCACGATCGGGTTTTCCAGGTTCTGCTGCAGCATGTCTTCCAGCAGGATCGGGCTGCCGAACACGTTGTCTACCGGTACGTCGAAGAAGCCTTGAATCTGCTCAGCATGCAGATCCACCGTCAGAACGCGGTCAACCCCTACGCTGGAGAGGAAATCGGCAACCACCTTGGCGGTGATTGGCACACGCGCGGAACGCACGCGGCGATCCTGGCGGGCATAGCCGAAGTAAGGGATAACGGCGGTAATACGACCTGCGGAGGCGCGACGCAGGGCGTCGACCATCACAACCAGTTCCATCAGGTTGTCGTTGGTCGGGGCACAGGTGGACTGGATGATGAAAATATCACCGCCGCGTACATTTTCGTTGATTTGCACGCTCACTTCGCCGTCGCTAAAACGACCTACAGCGGCGTCACCAAGGCTGGTGTACAAACGGTTGGCAATACGTTGTGCTAGTTCCGGGGTGGCGTTACCAGCAAAAAGCTTCATATCAGGCACGAGAAGAACCTCAGGCTTGCGTCCAGAGAAGATATTGTCATACGACATCGCCAAGGGGCAGTCGGCGAGGCCGGCGCAATATACATACGGGTATGTAAAACTAAAATTGAGACCGCAGGCAGCGCAGGGATAACAGGGCCAGGTGTGCATGACCCTGCGCAGCGAAACGTTGAGCTACGACTCAAACCGCCCGGAACGAATGCGATGTAGTGGGGAGACGTTAACGCCGCGCGCTACAAAACCACACAACCACTCCGGGGCTTGATTTAACACCTGACGGGCGGCGATTTCTGTGTCGAATTCAGCAAACACACAAGCACCTGTGCCAGTCAGGCGTGACGGGGCGTATTCTAACAGCCATGAAAGAAGCTGTTCAACCTCGCGAAAACGTTTTCTTGCGATCGGTTCGCAATCATTTGCGTACGGCGCCTGCAACAGCTCACTTAAGGAGCGAACCGGGGTGTCTCTTTTCAATTCGGGGTCGCCGAAGATAAGCGGCGTCGGGATGCCGACGCCAGGATGCGCCACCAGATACCATTTTTCCTGCGGCTCGGCCGGCTGCAGGCGCTCGCCGATGCCTTCGGCGAAGGCGGCGTGGCCGCGCACGAACACCGGCACGTCGGCGCCAAGGCTGAGCCCCAGCTCTGCCAGTTGGCCGTCGTCAAGGCCGCAGCGCCACAGTTCGTTGAGCGCCACCAGCACGGTGGCGGCGTTGGAGGAGCCGCCGCCCAAACCGCCGCCCATCGGCAGGCGCTTATCGATGCTGATGTCGGCGCCGCGCGCTGCGGTCTGCAGACCCTGTTCATCACAATAGCGCTGCAGCAGGCGGGCGGCGCGCACGATCAGGTTCTGCTCGTCCGGCACGCCGTCGACCGGCGTCAGCAGGTGAATGCGATCGTCCTGGCGCGGGTCAATGGTCAGGGTGTCGCCGTAGTCCAAAAACTGGAACAGCGTCTGCAGCAGGTGATAGCCGTCTTCACGACGGCCGGTGATGTACAGAAACAGGTTGAGCTTTGCGGGGGAGGGCCACTGGCGGATCATTTGAGCGTCCAGTTATCCATTTTCAGCTTGATGCGTTGGTCGCCCTGCTGCAGCTCCAGACGGTTCGGCAGCGTCGGCTGCACCTCGGTGCTGTAGCTCTGGTAATCCACCTTCCAGGTTTGACCGCCTTGCTGGTAGGTCAGTTTGCTCAGGCGATATTGGTCATCCAGCGCAAAGTCGCTGGCTTCGCCCGGCAGGCCGACCATCCACTGGCGCAGGTTGTTCAGCGGGATCGCCATCCCGGTCAGCTTGCGGATCATCTCTTCCGGGTTGTCGCTGACGTAGCGTTTGCCCTGGTTGTCGGTCAGCTGCACCACGTTTTTCTGTACGTTGAGATCCATTTCCGTGCTGCCCAGCGGGTTAGTCAGCAGCAGGCGGTAGCGCTCCGGCGAAAACTGCTGCCAGAAGAAGCGGGCATAGACTTTTTTCTGATCAGACAAGTAGGCGAAGGAGCCGCGGGTCTGATAGGTGCTAAGCTGCTGCACCGCCTGCTCATGGGCGCGCCACTGCGGTGAGGTCGGGCTGGTGGCCGGGCCGGTTGGCTTGGTGGTGGTACAGGCGGCCAGCACCAGGCTGGCCAGCGGGATCAGACGGAGCAAACTAACTTTGCGTATTGGCATAACTTTTTCTTGTCCTTTTGTCCTTGCGGGCATGCGCGACGAAACCCGGATTCAGCGCTCACGCTAACGGGGCGGCGGCGGCGCGTCAATTTTTTGCTGCATCGCGTTGAATCTTGCCGCGTTTATCGGCGTAGTGCCAACGCGGCGCGCGTGTCGGGGTTGCCATTAAGCGTAACACAATCGCCTGAAGGCGGGGGAGGCGCTCCCGATAAGCGGTGCAGAGTTGCGCAAACGCCGCCGTTATGTGCGCCGAATAGCGTGCGCGTCTTCGCAAACTGCGCTAAAATTTAAACCATCAACCTACCCTTTGACTATTTATCCCGCTGTATTTATTACTTATTCATTAATTGATGTCGTCTATGACAGCGATTGAACGGAAGATGCGGTTGTTACTTTTATTGATCCCGCGCATCAAGTAGAATGCCGCTCAACGAGAACCCGTACCAACAGAAGTATTACTCGAAGCAATGACCCTGCTGGCGTTAGGTATAAATCACAAAACCGCTCCGGTTTCTCTGCGTGAAAGGGTGACCTTCTCGCCAGAGTCCATCGATGAGGCGCTGACCAGCTTGCTCCAACAACCGTTGGTGCAGGGTGGCGTCGTGTTGTCCACCTGCAACCGCACCGAGCTGTATCTCAGCGTGGAGCAACAGGAGCACATGCACGAGCAGCTGGTCGCCTGGCTGTGCGCCTACCACAACCTGCGTCCGGAAGAGGTGAAGAAAAGCCTCTACTGGCATCAAGGCAACGACGCGGTCAGCCATCTGATGCGGGTGGCCAGCGGGTTGGACTCGCTGGTGCTGGGTGAACCGCAGATCCTCGGCCAGGTGAAAAAGGCCTTCGCCGAGTCGCAACGCGGCCAGTCGCTGTCCGGCGAGCTGGAGCGCCTGTTCCAGAAATCCTTCTCCGTCGCCAAGCGCGTGCGCACCGAAACCGAAATCGGCGCCAGCGCAGTTTCCGTTGCTTTCGCCGCCTGTACGCTGGCGCGGCAGATTTTCGAATCGCTGGCCGATCTCAACGTCTTGCTGGTGGGCGCCGGTGAAACCATCGAGCTGGTGGCGCGCCACCTGCGCGAGCACAAAGTGCGGCATATGATCATCGCTAACCGCACCCGCGAGCGCGCGCAATTGCTGGCGGAGGAAGTCGGCGCGGAAGTGATCACCCTGCCGGAGATCGACGAACGCCTGGCGGACGCCGACATCATTATCAGTTCCACCGCCAGCCCGCTGCCGATCATCGGCAAGGGGATGGTGGAGCGGGCGCTGAAAGCGCGCCGCAACCAGCCGATGCTGCTGGTGGATATCGCCGTACCGCGCGATATCGAGCCGGAGGTCGGCAAACTGGCCAACGCTTATCTGTACAGCGTGGACGATCTGCACGCCATCATTCAAAGCAATCTGGCGCAGCGCAAAGCGGCGGCGGTGCAGGCGGAGTCGATCGTGCAGCAGGAAAGCACCAACTTTATGGCCTGGCTGCGTTCGCAGGGCGCGGTGGAAACCATCCGCGACTACCGCTCGCAGGCCGACCAGATCCGCGCAGAGATGGAGGCCAAAGCGCTGGCCGCCATCGCGCAGGGCGCTAACGTGGAGCAGGTTATTCACGAGCTGGCCCATAAACTGACCAACCGTCTTATTCATGCCCCTACCAAATCCCTCCAGCAGGCCGCCGGCGACGGTGACGTGGAGCGGTTGCAGTTATTACGCGACAGCCTTGGGCTGGATCAGCATTAGTTTTCTCTATTAACAGGGTTTATTACCACGCATGAAGCCTTCTATTGTTGCCAAACTGGAAGCGTTACAAGAGCGCCATGAAGAAGTGCAGGCGCTGCTCGGCGATGCCGGCGTTATCGCCGACCAAGACCGGTTCCGCGCGCTGTCGCGAGAATACGCGCAGCTGACCGACGTCAGCCGCTGCTTCCTGGAATGGCGTCAGGTGCAGGAGGATCTGGAGACGGCGGAAATGATGCTGGACGATCCGGAAATGCGCGAGATGGCGCAGGAAGAGCTGAAACAGGCGCGGGCGACCAGCGAAGCGCTGGAACAGCAGCTGCAGGTGTTGCTGCTGCCGAAAGATCCGGATGATGAGCGCAGCTGTTTCCTCGAAGTGCGCGCCGGCACCGGCGGCGATGAGGCGGCGATCTTCGCCGGCGATCTGTTCCGCATGTACAGCCGTTACGCCGAAGGCCGCCGCTGGCGCGTCGAGGTGATGAGCGCCAACGAAGGCGAACACGGCGGCTTCAAAGAAGTGATCGCCAAAGTTTCCGGCGACGGCGTGTACGGCCAGCTGAAGTTTGAATCCGGCGGCCACCGCGTGCAGCGCGTGCCGGAAACCGAATCCCAGGGGCGCATCCACACCTCCGCCTGCACCGTGGCGGTGATGCCGGAAGTGCCGGAGGCCGAGCTGCCGGACATCAACCCGGGCGATCTGAAAATCGACACCTTCCGCTCCTCCGGCGCCGGCGGTCAGCACGTTAACACCACCGATTCGGCGATCCGCATTACCCACCTGCCGACCGGCATCGTGGTGGAGTGCCAGGACGAACGTTCACAGCACAAAAACAAAGCCAAGGCGATGTCGGTGCTGGGCGCGCGCATTCGCGCCGCCGAGATGGCCAAGCGCCAGCAAGCCGAGGCGTCCACTCGCCGCAACCTGCTGGGCAGCGGCGATCGTTCCGACCGTAACCGCACCTACAACTTCCCGCAGGGGCGGGTGACCGACCACCGCATCAACCTGACGCTCTACCGTCTGGACGAGGTGATGGAAGGCAAACTGGACATGCTGATCCAGCCGATCGTGCAGGAGTATCAGGCCGATCAGCTGGCGGCGCTGTCCGCCGAGCAAGAGTGATGGATTATCAACACTGGCTGCAAGCCGCCGCCGCGCGTTTGACCCACAGCGACAGCGCCCGGCGCGACGCGGAAATCCTGTTGGGTTTCGTGACCGGCAAGGCCAGAACCTTCCTGATGGCGTTCGGGGAAACCCTGCTGACGCCGCCGCAGCAACAGCAGCTGGAGACGCTGCTGGCGCGCCGCGAATGCGGTGAGCCGGTGGCCTATCTGGTGGGCGAGCGCGAGTTTTGGTCGCTGCCGCTGTCGGTCTCGCCCGCGACGCTGATCCCGCGCCCGGATACCGAATGCCTGGTGGAACTGGCGCTGGCGCGCCTGCCGCCGCAACCCTGCCACTTCCTCGATCTCGGCACCGGCACCGGCGCCATCGCGCTGGCGCTGGCCAGCGAGCGCCCGGATTGTTCGGCTATCGGCGTCGATGTGCAGCCGGAGGCGGTTGCGCTGGCGCAGCACAATGCGCACAAGCTGAAGATCGACAACGTCCGATTTTTACAGGGCAGCTGGTTTGCGCCCGTCGCGGGGCAACGTTTCGCGCTGATCGCCAGCAATCCGCCCTATATCGACGCCGCCGATCCGCATTTGTCGCAGGGCGACGTGCGCTTCGAGCCGGGCAGCGCGCTGGTGGCCGCCGAGAACGGGCTGGCCGATCTGGCCGCCATCGTGTGCCAGGCGCCGCACTATCTGCAGCCGCAGGGCTGGCTGCTGTTGGAACATGGCTGGCAGCAGGGTGAGAGCGTGCGCGCGTTGCTGCAGGCCGCCGGATTTTCCGCTGTCGCCACCCACCGTGATTACGGCGACAACGACCGCGTGACACTCGGCCAATGGCCGGGATAAGCGCCCTCATAATAACGACGCCCGGGCCATTTAAGGGAGCATCATGACTGCATACACCGCGTTGAAACATTTCCATTTGCTGACGGTCGCCATCAGTATTACCTTGTTTGTGCTGCGTTTCTTTTGGCAGTGGCGCCGTTCGCCGATCATGGGCCGCCGCTGGGTCAAGATAGCGCCGCACCTGAATGACACGCTGCTGTTCGTCAGCGGCATCGCGCTGGTGGTGACGTTCGGGTTTTATCCACTGCTGGGTATGGACTCATGGCTGACCGAGAAGCTGTTTGGCGTTATTATCTATATCCTGCTTGGCTACGTCGCATTGGGCAAGAAGACCAAAAGTCAGCGGCTGCGAACCGTGGCGTTCGTGCTGGCGTTGGGCTGCCTGTACCTGATAATTAAACTTGCCACGACGAAAATACCGTTTCTGATGGGATACCTATGAGTAGCATTGCTGATTTTGAATTTAACACCTCGCCGCTGAGCGAAGGGGTGATCCTGGTGTCGCAGTCGGTGCGGCGCGATTTCCCGGCTGCCGACGTGGAGCGCAAGCTGCAACAGCTGGTGGACGAAGCGCGCGCGGTGGTGCCGACCGATATCACTCAGGAGCAGCAACTGGATGCGCTCATTGAACTGTTCTACAAGACCTGGGGATTCGGCGGCGCCAGCGGCGTGTACCGCCTGTCGGACGCCATCTGGCTGGACAAGGTGCTGGAGGGGCGGCAGGGCACGCCGGTTTCGCTCGGCACCATCTTCCTGCACATCGCCAACGCGCTGGATCTGCCGCTGCTGCCGGTGATTTTCCCCACTCAGCTGATCCTGCGCGCCGATTGGCTGGATGAAGAGCTGTGGCTGATCAACCCGCTGAACGGCGAAACCCTGAGCGAACACCAGCTGGAAGTGTGGATTAAGGGCAACCTGGGCTTGGGTGCCGAGCTGGAAGACGACGATCTCGACGAATCCGAGAACATCATGGTGGTGCGCAAGATGCTGGATACGCTGAAGGCCGCTCTGATGGAAGAAAAGCAGCTGGAAATGGCGCTGCGCACCAGTGAAACGGTGTTGTGCTTCGATCCGGAAGATCCGTACGAGATCCGCGACCGCGGGCTGATTTATGCCCAGCTGGAGTGCAACCATATCGCGATTTCCGATCTCAACTATTTTGTCGAGCAGTGTCCTGAAGATCCGGTCAGCGAGGTGATCAAAGTGCAGATCCATTCGATTGAACCGAAACAGGTGACGCTGCATTAATTCAATGACTCCGTGCAGTTTGCAAGGCGACGGTTACAACCTTAACAAAGGCGAAAGCATGAAACAGAAAGTGGTTAGCATTGGCGACATCGACGTAGCAAACGATCTGCCGTTTGTGCTGTTTGGCGGTATGAACGTGCTGGAATCGCGCGACCTGGCGATGAGCATCTGCGAGCACTACGTCACCGTGACGCAAAAACTGGGCATTCCTTATGTATTCAAAGCCTCTTTCGACAAGGCCAACCGTTCTTCTATTCACTCGTACCGCGGTCCGGGCCTGGAAGAAGGGATGAAGATCTTCGAAGAGCTGAAAAAAACCTTCGGCGTGAAAATCATCACCGACGTGCACGAAGCGGCACAGGCGCAGCCGGTTTCTGAAGTGGTTGACGTGATCCAGCTGCCGGCCTTCCTGGCGCGTCAGACCGATCTGGTGGAAGCGATGGCGAAAACCGGCGCGGTGATCAACGTCAAGAAGCCGCAGTTCGTCAGCCCGGGGCAGATGGGCAACATCGTCGACAAGTTCAAAGAGGGCGGCAACGACCAGGTGATCCTGTGCGATCGCGGCAGCAACTTTGGCTATGACAACCTGGTGGTCGACATGCTGGGCATCAACGTGATGAAGAACGTGACCGGTGGCCATCCGGTGATCTTCGACGTGACCCATGCGCTGCAGACCCGCGATCCGTTCGGCGCCGCGTCCGGCGGCCGTCGTGCCCAGGTGGCCGAGCTGGCGCGCGCCGGTATGGCGGTTGGCCTGGCAGGGCTGTTCCTCGAAGCGCACCCGGATCCGAACAACGCCAAGTGCGACGGGCCGTCCGCGCTGCCGTTGGACAAGCTGGAACCGTTCCTGGTGCAGATGAAAGCCATCGACGACCTGGTGAAGAGCTTCCCGGAGCTGGATACCAGCAACTAAGCGCTCATCGCCAAAAAAAAAGCCCGACGCGTCGGGCTTTTTTACGTTTAGGCGCCGGTGGCCGCCAGCGCTTCCGGCAGCGTCGGGTAGAACTGCAAGCGGCCCTCGATCGGCTGCACCCGCGCGCGCGCCAGGGTTTTCAGCGGCTGGAACGGCACGTCGGTGATCACCAGCTTTTTATCCGCCGGCAGCACGTCGATAAAGCGCCGCAGGGCGTTCAGGCCGCCGGCGTCGAGCACCGGCACCGCATCCCACTGCAGCACGATCGTCCGGTAGCCCTCGCTGCGTGCCAACAGTTCGCTAAAGATACGCTCGGCGGCGGCGAAGAACAGCGGGCCATTCACTCGCAGCACCAGGCGGCCATCGTCGGCGCTCAGCTCGCTCAGCCGCGTCATGCGGGCGATGCGACGCATAAACAGCAGCGACGCCAACACGATGCCCACGGTAATGGCGATCACCATGTCGAACAGCACCGTCAGCGACATGCACAGCAGCAGCACCAGAATGTCGTCCTTCGGCGCCCGGCGCAGCAGGTAAATCACTTTGTGCGCCTCGCTCATGTTCCAGGCTACCATCAACAGCAGCGCCGCCATCGCCGCCAGCGGCAGATAAGAGAGCCACGGCGCCAGAACCAGCAGCGCCAACAGCACCAGCAGTGCGTGGATGATGGCGGACACCGGCGAGGTGGCGCCGGCGCGCACGTTGGCGGCCGATCGGGCAATCGCGGCGGTCGCGGTGATGCCGCCGAAGAACGGCGCGATGATGTTGCCCGCACCCTGGCCGATTAATTCGCTGTTCGAGTTATGTTTCTTGCCGGTCATGCCGTCGAGCACCACCGCGCACAGCAGCGACTCAATCGCGCCGAGCATTGCCATTGAAAATGCCGCCGGTAGCAGCGCGGAAACGGTTTGCCAACTCAGGGTGAACGGTTGCCCGCCGCCGCCCGGCAGATCCCAGGGCAGCAGCAGCTGCGGCAGGATCGGCGGGATGCCCTGGCCGCTGCTGCCGTCGGCCAGCAGGTAGCTGAAACGGGAGCCGATGGTCGCCACCGGGTGGTCAAACAGCGTCAGCAGCCCCATCAGCGCGGTGCCCGCCAGCAGCGCCGGCAGGTGGCCGGGCACCCGCAGGCCGAGCTTGGGCCAGAAGATCAAAATCAGCAGCGTCACGGCGCCGATCAGGGTATCGCCGAAATCCAACGTCGGCAGCGCCTGCAGCAGGGCATACAGCTTGCCGACGTAATTTTCCGGCGTGTGCGTCAGCTGCAGGCCGAAGAAGTCCTTGATCTGCATGGTGGCGATGGTGATGGCGATGCCGGAGGTAAAGCCGAGCGTCACCGGCAGCGGAATGTACTCGATCAGCCTGCCAAAGCGCGCGAGCCCCATCAACAGCAGAAATACCCCGGAGATCAGCGTGGCGACCAGCAGGCCGGCCAGGCCGAACTGCTGCGAGACCGGATAGAGGATCACCACGAAGGCGGCGGTGGGGCCGGAGACGCTGTAGCGCGAACCGCCGCTGACGGCGATGACGATGCCGGCGATGGCGGCGGTATACAGACCATACTGCGGCGGCACGCCGCTGGCGATCGCCAGCGCCATCGCCAGAGGAATGGCGATAATACCGACCGTCACCCCGGCGATAGCGTCTTTCAGCAACCGCGCCAGGTTATAAGGTTCCCGCCAGCAGGCGTCTATCAGCGCGCTGAAGGGGCGAATTTTGTTTATTTCATGCGTTTTCATCTACGGTGCGTACCAAATCTTCAAAAGTGAAAGGAATGGCGGGCCCGATGAGGTCCGTCTTGTCACGTGACAGATACCATACGCCTTTTGTTCAGCGGATTACCAGACCTGCATCAATTTGGCGCAGGAAATCAGAGAGTCGCCCTTTTGTTCGGCGCTAAATTTCGATAATAGAGAAGTCAGCCGCAGATTCTGCGGCTGACAAGAAAGGTGACAGTCAAGGTTTTAACGGTTATTGCAGGGCGGGCAGGGATAAGCCGAGAAAATGGGCTAAAGTGCTCACCAGCAGCTGGTGATCTTCCTTCTGCGGCGCGCCGGAAATGCTGATGCTGCCGACGCAGCCGAGGCCGGTCAGGGTGAGCGGGAAGGCGCCGCCGTGCACCGAATAGTCACGCACGCTCAGCCCGTAACGCTCCTCCAGCGACGTTTGCCGCTGCTGCAGGCGCAGGCCGATGGCGTAAGAGCTTTTGTGAAAATGGTTCACCAGATTACGCTTGCGCCGCACCCAGTCGGCAATGTCCGGCGTTGCCCCCGGCATGGCGTAATAAAACAGCGTCTGCCCGGCCAGTTGGATCTCGATGGCGATGCTCAGGCCGCGCCGCTCGGCGGCGGTTTTCAGCGCCGCGCCCAGTTCCCAGGCGGTGGCGGCGTCAAAATGGGTAAAGGCCAGCGTCGCTTCCTGTTCGCTGAGCGCTTGCAGTTCATCGTCGATATTCATGCGGTTCTCCCCCGATAGCACAACGCACAGAGTAGCCTGAAGCGGGCGTCGTGAGATAGACGGCTTGGCGATAAGATAGAACTGCTACTCTATTAATAGACTGTGTAAAATGGCCACCGCCGAAGCGGAGACGACAGGGATGCGTTATTCAACGTCTGCACATTACCCCCTGGCGATCCCGAGGAGCGCGCTGACTATTTATGACTTACATTGCGTCCATTTCTACCCTTTACAGCGACGCCTGCATCACCTACGCCACGCTGTCGATAAGCTATTTCCTTCTCAGCAAGAATGCCCCTTTTTCTTATCAATCCGCACTGTGGAAGCGCGTTGTTTTCGGCCTGCTGGCCGGGGTGGCGGTGCTGTATTTGAGCCAGGATCGGCTGGAGCTGACCGATAAGGTGCATTACAGCTTTGCGATGATCCCGATGATATTGGTGACGTTCTTCGGCGGCGGCGTCAGCGGGCTGGTGAGTTTTCTGTTCGCCATGATGCTGACCGGCGGTTTCACCGTCGATAACCTGTTCATCGCCTCGATCGTCGCGCCGCTGCTGTTGTCGCGCGTGTGGCTGAAAAAATCCCACCAGACGTTTTACCTGACGATCGGCATCATCGCGCTGTATCGCATCGCGGTGGTGTGGCTGCTGGTGGACATGAGCGGGCTGTGGCCGGATGTGTTGCTGTACCAGGCGGTTTCCGCGCTCTGTCTGGCGATTTGCTATCATGCGCTGAATTTCAAAGAGCGCCATATCTACGCCTATTTCGCGATGCGCGCGCGCGCCACCACCGACAGCCTGACCCACATCAACAACCGCGCCAGCGTCGATTATCAGCTGATGCTGCAGCGTGCCGAGCGCCGCCCGTGCGGGCTGATGATCCTCGATTTGGATAACTTCAAAAGCATCAACGATACCTACGGCCATCCGGCCGGTGACGTGCTGCTGGCCAGCGTCGGCCGGCTGCTGCAAAACAGCGTGCGCAATGAGGACTTCGTCGGGCGCTACGGTGGCGAGGAGTTTATGGTGATCACCGCCAGCTACGATCCGCAGGTCATCGGCGGGGTGGCGGAGCGCATTCGCAGCGCGGTTGAAAGCTCGACGTTCTTGCTGAATGCGCACGACGAAGCGCACATCACGCTGTCGATCGGCGTGTCGCTGTATCTGCCGGGCATGACGCTGGACAAGGCGATCGCCATGACCGACGAGGCCTTGTATGAGGCGAAGCGCAGCGGCAAAAACCGTGTGGTGACCAGCCGCGTGATGCAGCTGGCGCCGCTGGGCGCCGGATTCCCGCGCGAATAAGCCGCCCCCGCCGTCACGGCGGGGGCATTGGCTCAGACCGCCAGCGTGTGTTCGCGGAAGGCGTTCAGCAGCTCTTCGGTGAACGCCAGGCGTTTTTGGCGATCGGCCAGATCGAGCGTGAACTTCAGCTTGCTCGGGCCGTCCAGGCGGTAAACCTGCGGATTGCCCTGCAACAGGCCGATCAGATAACCCGGATCGACGCGGTTGTTGTCGCCGAACTCGATAAAGCCGCCGCGCTCGTTGCTCTCGATGCGTTTGATCCCCAGTTTCTGCGCGTGCAGGCGTAGCGCCGCGCACTGCAACAGATTGCGCGCCGCATCCGGCAGTTGACCGAAGCGGTCGATCAGCTCGACCTTCAGCTCGTCAAGCTCACCGTCGTTCTTCGCGCTGGCGATACGCTTATACAGCGACAGGCGGGTATTGACGTCGGGAATGAAATCTTCCGGCAGCAGCGCCGGCATGCGCAACTCTACCTCGGTCTGGTTGCTGGTGAGATCTTCCAGCGACGGTTCGCGGCCGTTTTTCAACGCGTCGACGGCGCTTTCCAGCAGCTCCATATAGAGCGAGAAGCCGACGGTGGTCATCTGGCCGCTCTGGTCTTCGCCCAGCAGTTCGCCGGCGCCGCGGATCTCCAGATCGTGAGTCGCCAGCGCGAAACCGGCACCGAGATCTTCCAGCGACGCGATGGCCTCGAGCCGTTTATGAGCGTCGGTGCCCATGGCTTTCGGGTTTGGCGTCAACAGATAGGCGTAAGCCTGATGGTGCGAACGCCCGACGCGGCCGCGCAGTTGGTGCAGCTGCGCCAGGCCGAAGCGATCGGCCCGCTCGATGATGATGGTGTTGGCGCTGGGGATATCGATGCCGGTTTCGATGATGGTCGTGCACACCAGCACGTTGAAGCGCTGGTGGTGGAAATCGTTCATCACCCGTTCCAGATCGCGTTCGCGCATCTGACCGTGACCGATGGCGATGCGCGCCTCCGGCACCAGCTCAGCCAGGCGTTGCGCCGCTTTCTCGATGTTTTCCACGTCGTTGTAGAGGTAGTAAACCTGGCCGCCGCGCAGCACTTCGCGCAGGATCGCCTCGCGCACCACCAGACTGTCGTATTCGCGCACGAAGGTCTTCACCGCCAGCCGGCGCGCCGGCGGAGTGGCGATGATCGACAGATCGCGCATGCCGCTCATCGCCATGTTCAGCGTACGCGGGATCGGCGTGGCGGTCAGCGTCAGGATATCGACGTCGGCGCGCATCGCTTTGATGCGTTCCTTGTGGCGCACGCCAAAGCGGTGTTCTTCATCGACGATCAGCAGCCCCAAATCCTTCCAGCGCAGATCGCTCTGCAGCAGTTTGTGCGTGCCGATGATGATGTCCACTTTGCCATCGGCCGCGTCGTCCAGCACCTGCTGCTGCTCTTTGGCGCTGCGGAAGCGCGACATCATCTCGATGCGGATCGGCCAGGTGGCGAAGCGATCGCGGAAGTTGTCGAAGTGCTGCTGCGCCAGCAGGGTGGTCGGCACCAGCACCGCCACCTGCTTGCCGTTTTCCACCGCCAGGAAGGCGGCGCGCATCGCCACTTCGGTTTTGCCGAAGCCGACGTCGCCGCACACCAGGCGGTCCATCGCCAGTGGCTGGCACATGTCGCTCAGCACCGCGTTTATCGCCTGTTCCTGGTCCGGCGTGGTTTCGAACGGGAAGGTCTGGCAGAACAGCTGGTACTGCTCGCGGTTATGCTTGAAGGCGAAACCGGCCTTGGCGGCGCGCTGGGCGTAGATATCCAGCAGCTCGGCCGCGACGTCGCGCACCCGTTCGGCCGCTTTTTGCCGCGCGCGCGTCCAGGCGTCGCCGCCCAGTTTGTGCAACGGAGCGTTTTCATCCGCGCCGCCGGCGTAGCGGCTGATCAGATGCAGCGAAGACACCGGTACGTACAGCTTGTCCTCACCGGCGTAGGAGAGGATCAGGTATTCAGCCTTGATGCCGCCGGCTTCCAGCGTGGTCAGGCCGACATAGCGGCCAACGCCGTGCTCCAGGTGCACCACCGGCTGGCCGGGATGCAGCTCCGCCAGGTTGCGGATCAGGGTATCGGTGTTGATGGTGCGCCGGTTGTCCTGCCGGCGGCGGCTGACGCGTTCGCCGAGCAGATCGCTTTCGCAGATCAGTGCACGCTGGCGCAGGCCGTCGAGGAAACCGTGTTCGGCGGCGCCGACCATCATGTAACGGCCCGCGGTTTCCGCCTGATCGAGACGCTGGATCAGCGCCGGCGCCAGCTTGATGCGGCCGAGCAGATCCTGCAGCGTTTCACGCCGCCCCTCGCTCTCGACGGAGAAAATCACGCTGCCGTCGAAGCCTTCGATAAAGCGCCGCAGATTATCCAGCGGGGATTTATGCTGCGCCTGCACCGCCAGATCGGGCAGGGCATGGTAATCCAGATTGGTATTGCCGGCCTTGGCCGGCAGCTCATCAGTTTTCAGCGCGATGCGAGGCCAGGCTTTCAGCTCGCCGAACAGCGCGTCAACGCGCAGCCACAGCGTATCCGGCGCCAGCAGCGGGCGCATCGGATCGACGCGGCGGCTTTCGTAACGCTGGTTGACGTCCTGCCAGAAGCGCTCGGCGGCGCCCTCCAGATCGCCGGTATTGACGATCAGCGTATTGGCCGGCAGGTAGCTGAACAGCGACGGCAGCGGCTGGCTGAAGAACAGCGGCTGCCAGTATTCGATACCGGCGGGCCAGGCGCTTTTGCTGACCTGCTGATAGATGTGCTCGGCGTCGCGACGCACCTCAAACTGCTCGCGCCACTGGCTGCGGAACAGCTCGATGGCGTTCTTGTCGGTGGGAAACTCATGGGCCGGCAACAGATTGATGGCCTCGACTTCGCTCAGCGTGCGCTGGGTATCGACGTCGAAGATGCGCAGGCTGTCGATTTCGTCATCGAAGAAGTCGATGCGGTAAGGCTCATCGCTGCCCATCGGATAAAGATCGAGCAATGCGCCGCGGGTGGCGAATTCGCCATGCTCCATCACCTGATCGACACTGCGGTAACCGGCCTGTTCCAGCTGCGCGCGCAGCTTATCGCGCGACAGGCGCTGGCCTTTCTTCATCACCAGCGCGTGGCCGTGCAGGAATTCGTGCGGGCAGACGCGCTGCATCAGGGTGTTGACCGGCAGAATGATCACGCCGCGCGCCATGGTCGGCAGGTGATACAGGCTCGACAAACGATCCGAGATGATTTCCTGATGCGGCGAGAAGCTGTCGTACGGCAGGGTTTCCCAGTCGGACAGTGTGGTCACCATCTGATCGGTGAACTGCTGGATCTCGTCGCGCAGCCGCAGGGCGTTTTGCATATCCGGCGCGATCAGCATCACCGGGCCAGGGTGGCGCTCGACGATCTCGGCGCACTCCACGGCGCAGGCCGCGCCGGTCAGTTGCCCCAGCTGGCGCAGATCGCCCGCGCGATCGGGCAGAGAATAACGAGGGGATGAAGAACGGTTACGGCTATCGGAAGTGCTCATTCAGGTATCTTTAATCAATGTGTTAGAGGGCGTCCCGGCACGGATAACCCAGCGCTTTTATGCTGTTTATAGTAGCCCAGCGGCCGGCAAACTGACACAGCAAAAAGCGCTGTCCATCGCTTTTTTGCCGGTTATTTAACCGGTTAACGCCGTCGATTTTTTGCAGCGACGGGTAAATCTTGCGCTAATCCGCCGCCACCGCTCTCGTCTGCGCCACGCAATAAAAGGCCGTCGGGTGTTCCCTAAACGAGGGAGAGCCTTTATTATCCATGATCACTTTGCTTAAGCCACGGCTATCAAACGGATTTCATGTATCAACCTGTCGCGTTATTCATTGGCCTGCGCTACATGCGCGGGCGAGCCTCAGACCGCTTCGGGCGGTTTGTTTCCTGGCTTTCCACCATCGGCATTACGCTGGGGGTGATGGCGTTGGTCACCGTGCTGTCGGTGATGAACGGATTCGAAAAGGATCTGGAAAACAACATTCTCGGCCTGATGCCGCAGGCGTTGGTCACCAGTCCGCAAGGATCGGTCAACCCGCAGCAGCTGCCGGCCTCCGAGGTGCAGAAGCTGCAGGGCGTCACGCGCGTCGCGCCGCTGACCACCGGTGACGTAGTGCTGCAAAGCGCCCGCAGCGTGGCGGTCGGGGTGATGCTCGGCGTCAATCCCGACGAGGCCGATCCGCTGACCCCGTATCTGGTCAACGTCAAGCAACAGCAGCTGCAGCCGGGCCAGTACAACATCATCATCGGCGAACAGCTGGCGGGGCAACTTGGCGTCAAGCGCGGCGATTCGCTGCGCGTGATGGTGCCGAGCGCCAGCCAGTTTACGCCAATGGGCCGCATTCCCAGCCAGCGCCTGTTCACTCTCATCGGCACCTTCCACGCCAACAGCGAGGTGGACGGCTATCAGCTGCTGGTCAACCAACAGGACGCTTCGCGCCTGATGCGTTACCCGGCCGGCAACATCACCGGCTGGCGCCTGTTCCTGCAACAGCCGCTGACGGTCGATACCCTCAGCCAACAGGCGCTGCCGGCGGGCACCGTCTGGAAAGACTGGCGCGATCGCAAGGGCGAGCTGTTCCAGGCGGTGCGCATGGAGAAGAACATGATGGGGCTGCTGCTCAGCCTGATCGTGGCGGTGGCGGCGTTTAACATCATCACCTCGCTCGGCCTGCTGGTGATGGAGAAGCAGGGCGAAGTCGCCATTCTGCAGACTCAGGGGCTGACCCGCCGCCAGATCATGTCGGTATTTATGGTGCAGGGCGCCAGCGCCGGCATCATCGGTTCGCTGCTCGGCACGCTGCTCGGCGTGCTGCTGGCTACCAATCTGAACAATCTGATGCCGATCCTCGGCGCCTTGATCGACGGCGCTTCGCTGCCGGTGGCGGTCGATCCGCTGCAGGTGACGATCATCGCCGTGGTGGCGATGGCGGTTTCTCTGTTGTCCACGCTCTATCCTTCATGGCGCGCTGCCGCCGTACAACCCGCTGAGGCTTTACGTTATGAGTAACCATCTTTTGCTGCAGTGTGACAACCTGTGCAAGACCTATCAGGAAGGCAATCTGCACACCGACGTGCTGCGCAACGTCAGCTTTGCCATGCAGCAGGGCGAGATGATGGCGATCGTCGGCAGCTCGGGTTCCGGCAAGAGCACCCTGTTGCACCTGCTGGGCGGGCTGGACTCGCCGACCTCCGGCGAGGTGATCTTCAAGGGCGAATCGCTGAACGCCATGTCTTCGGCGGCCAAGGCCGAGCTGCGCAACCGCCAGCTGGGCTTCATCTATCAGTTCCACCATCTGTTGCCGGACTTCACCGCACTGGAAAACGCCGCCATGCCGCTCTTGATCGGCGGCGCCAAGCCGGCGCAGGCGCAGGAGAAGGCGCGGGAGATGCTGGCGGCGGTCGGGCTGGAAAAACGCAGCAAGCACCGCCCGTCCGAGCTCTCCGGCGGCGAACGTCAGCGCGTGGCGATCGCGCGCGCGTTGGTCAACAACCCGGCGTTGGTGCTGGCGGACGAACCGACCGGTAACCTGGATAAACGCACCGCGGACAGCATCTTCGATCTGCTGGGTGAGTTGAACGTGCGCCAGGGCACCGCTTTCCTGGTGGTGACGCACGATCTGCAGCTGGCCAAGCGCCTGAGCCGCCAGCTGGAAATGGCCGACGGCCACCTGCAGGCGCAGCTGACCCTGATGGGGGCCGAGTAATGGCGGGAGCCTCACTGTCCTTCCTGACGGCCCTGCGTTTCAGCCGCGGCCGTAAACGCGGCGGCATGGTGTCGCTGATCTCGGTCATCTCCACCATCGGCATTGCGCTGGGGGTGGCGGTGCTGATCGTCGGGCTGAGCGCGATGAACGGCTTTGAGCGCGAGCTGAAGAACCGCATTCTGGCGGTGGTGCCGCACGGCGAGCTTGAGCCGGTCAATCAGCCGTTCAGCGGCTGGCCGTCGATTCTGCAGCGGGTGGAAAAGGTGCCGGGTATCTTGGCCGCCGCGCCGTACATTAACTTTACCGGCCTGATGGAAAACGGCGCGCAGCTGCGCGCGGTGGAAGTCAAAGGCGTGGATCCGCAGCAGGAGAGCCGGCTGAGCGCGCTGCCGCAGTATGTGCAGGGCGACGCCTGGGCCAACTTCAAGCCCGGCGAGCAGCAGGTGATCCTCGGCAAGGGCGTGGCCGACGCGCTGGGCGTCAAGCAGGGCGCCTATGTCACGGTGATGATCCCCAACAGCGACCCGGAGATGAAGCTGCTGCAGCCGAAGCGCATTCGCCTGCATGTGACCGGCATTTTGCAGCTCAGCGGCCAGCTCGATCACAGCCTGGCGCTGGTGCCGCTGGCCGACGCGCAGCAGTATCTCGACATGGGTGACAGCGTCACGGGTATCGCGCTCAAGATGAACGACGTGTTCGCCGCCAACAAACTGGTGCGCGACGCCGGCGAAGTGACCAATTCTTATATCTACATCAAAAGCTGGATCGGCAAGTACGGCTACATGTACCGCGACATCCAGATGATCCGCGCCATCATGTATCTGGCGATGGTGCTGGTGATCGGCGTGGCCTGCTTCAATATCGTCTCCACGCTGGTGATGGCGGTGAAAGACAAAAGCGCCGACATCGCCGTGCTGCGCACCCTGGGTGCTAAAGACGGCTTTATTCGCGCCATCTTCATCTGGTACGGGCTGTTGGCCGGGCTGCTGGGCAGCCTGAGCGGCGTGGTGATCGGGGTGATCGCCTCGCTGCAGCTGACCAACATCATCCGCGGCATCGAGAAACTGGTCGGTCATTCCTTCCTGTCGGGCGATATCTACTTCATCGACTTCCTGCCTTCCGAGCTGCACTGGCTGGACGTGCTGATCGTACTGGCGACCGCCATCGTGCTGAGCCTGTTGGCCAGTTGGTATCCGGCGAGGCGCGCCAGCCGCATCGATCCGGCGCGGGTGCTGAGCGGACAATAACACCGACGGGGAGGCAGCGATGCCGCCCCGTTTTTTTAGCCTGGGGATGGGTTATGTACTACGGTTTCGATATGGGCGGCACCAAGATTGAGCTGGGGGTGTTCGACGGCAACCTGCAGCGCATTTGGCAAAAGCGGGTGCCGACGCCGCGTGAAGACTACCGGCAACTGCTGGCCACGCTGTGCGATCTGACCCTTGAGGCGGATGCGTTTTGCGGCCGGCGCGGCAGCGTCGGCATCGGCATACCGGGCCTGCCCAACGACGATGACGGCACGTTGTTTACCGCCAACGTGCCGGCGGCGATGGGGCGGCCGCTGCCGCGCGATCTGGCGGCGCTGATCGGGCGCGAGGTGCGCGTCGATAACGATGCCAACTGCTTTGCGCTGTCGGAAGCCTGGGACGACGAGTTCCGCCGCTACCCGACGGTGCTGGGCATCATCCTCGGCACCGGCGTGGGCGGCGGTCTGATCGTCGATGGCAAGACGGTGCCTGGGCGCAACTATATCGCCGGCGAGTTCGGCCATTTGCGCCTGCCGGTGGACGCGCTCGAGGTGCTGGGGCGTGATGTGCCTCGCGTTGCCTGCGGGTGCGGCCATCAGGGTTGCATTGAAAATTACATATCGGGCCGCGGTTTCGAATGGATGTACGCCCATTTCTATGGCCGGCGCTTGCCTGCCACCGAGATCATTGCGCATTATCAGGCGGGCGAGCCGCAGGCGGTGGCTCACGTCGACCGCTTTATGGACGTGCTGGCGATCTGCCTGGGTAACCTGCTGACGGTGCTGGATCCGCATCTGGTGGTGATCGGCGGCGGGCTGTCGAATTTCGACGCCATTTACCAGGCGTTGCCGCAGCGGCTGCCGGCGCACCTGTTGCGGGTGGCCCGGCTGCCGCGCATCGAGAAGGCGCGCTATGGCGACGCCGGCGGCGTGCGCGGCGCGGCGTTCCTCAATTTGGCGCGCCCAACGTAATGGGCGTTGAGGCCGGGCGTGAATGTAGGCAGCCCACCACGCCTCAACGTCCAGTAAGAAGGGTAAACAGGGAAAAGTAAGGAGAGAGTTAATGCACACTCGCCATCGGCTGTGTCAGTTTCGCAAGAGTAAGCATGTGCTGCATCAGCGCTTTCGTTCACGCATTTTTCACCGTGACACCATGGCGGCGGCCGAGCTGAAAAAGCCGTTTGTGGTGGTGTTGACCGGGGCCGGCATTTCGGCCGAGTCGGGCATTCGCACCTTCCGCGCCGCGGATGGGCTGTGGGAAGAGCACCGGGTGGAGGACGTCGCCACGCCGGAAGGTTTTCAGCGCGATCCGGCGCTGGTGCAGGCGTTTTACAACGAACGCCGCCGCCAGCTGCAGACGGAGGAGATCGCCCCGAACGCCGCGCACCGCGCGTTGGCGGATTTGGAAGAGTGGTTGGGGGACAACTTCCTGCTGGTCACGCAAAACATTGATAACCTGCATGAGCGCGCCGGCAGCAAGCGGGTGCTGCACATGCACGGCGAACTGCTGAAGGTGCGTTGCACCCAGTCGGGGCAGGTGTTCGAATGGCCCGGCGATCTCAGCGTTGACGATCGTTGCCATTGCTGCCAGTTCCCGGCGCCGCTGCGGCCGCACGTGGTGTGGTTCGGTGAGATGCCGCTGGGCATGGACGACATCTACCAGGCGCTGAGCAAGGCCGATTTCTTCGTCGCCATCGGCACCTCCGGCCATGTCTATCCGGCGGCCGGCTTCGTGCATGAGGCGCGGCTGGGCGGCGCTTACGCCATGGAGCTGAACCTGGAACCGAGCCAGGTAGAGAGCCAGTTCGATGAGAAACACTACGGTCTGGCCAGCGAAGTGGTGCCGCGTTTTGTGCACAAGTTCCTGGTGGGCAAGGTGGCGCGGGCCGACCAGCCCTGAGAAAGGCATCAGGGCGCAATGCGCCCTGATGGGATGGCGGGCGTATTAGCGCCCGGCTTTCAGCTTTTGGAAGTAGCTTTCGTACAGCGTGCTGGCGTCGCCGACGTCGTTTTGCCACTCGCCGTGCTCAATCACCGCCTTATCCGGGTAGAGCGACTTGTCGTTGGCGATCTCCGGCGACAGCAGCTTCTTCGCCGCCAGGTTCGGCGTCGGGTAACCGATGGTCTCCGCCACCTGCACCGCGATTTCCGGCCGCAGCAGGAAATCGATCAGCTTCAGCGCCCCTTCGACGTTGCGCGCGTTGGCCGGAATGGCCAGGCTGTCCATCCAGAAGATCCCGCCTTCCTTCGGCCAGACGATCTCCAGCGGCGTGCCGGCCTGGCGCGCCACAAAGGCCGAGCCGTTCCACACCATGCCGACGTTGACTTCCCCTTCCATAAACGGGTTTCCCGGGTTGTCGGAGTTGAAGGCCAGCACGTTCGGCATCAATTTCTGCAGTTCGTGGTAGGCGGCTTCGATCTCTTTCGGGTCAGTGGTGTTGCCGGAATAACCCAGCTTGAGCAGCGCCATCTGGAACACTTCACGCGCGTCGTCGGTCAGCAGCAGGCGGCCTTTGTACTGCGGTTGCCACAGATCGGCCCAGGAGGTGACGGTGGACGGATCCTGCGCGTCGCTGTTGACGCCGATGGCGGTAGCGCCCCAGATGTAAGGAATGGAATAGTCGTTGTTGGGATCGAACGGCTTGTTCAGCAGGGTGGGATCGAGATCCTTGAAGTGGCTGAGCTTGCTCTTGTCGATTTTTTGCAGCATGCCTTCCTTGCTCATCTTGGCGATGAAGTAGGTGGAAGGCACCACCAGATCGTACGCGCCGTCCTTGTAGGTCTTCAGCTTGGCGTACATGCTTTCGTTGGATTCATAGGTGGAATAGATCACCTTGATGCCGGTTTCTTTGGTGAACTGCTCCAGCAGCCCCGGCGGGACGTATTCAGTCCAGTTATAGAAGTACAGCGTTTTGCCGTCAGAGGCGTTTGCAGAGCAGAAACTCAGCGCCATCATCCCGGCTGCGAGCAGATGTGACCACTTTTTCATGCAGCGTATCCTTCAGCAGTAGTGAGCCGAACCCGTATGGGCTGCCGTTTTCGGCCGCGCCATACCCCAGAAAGGGGCCATTATAGGGGGCGGGGCGGGGTGGGTAAAGGCGGTTATCCCGCTGGCAAATCAAGGGGTTCAGCGCCTTAAAGCGCATCACAATTTGTGTGTCTCGCGCTGGACAGGCGGTGAAGCGCGTGCGAAACAATAATTTTGGCGAATAAACGAGGGCAGCGATGAATTTCAAACAGGTCTTCAGCCAGGCTGAGCTCAGCAAGACGGATCTGACGATTTTGCACTGCATTCTCGACAACCCGGACGCCTGCATCGACGACGGCATCCGTGCGGTGTCCGCACGCTGCTACAGTTCCCCCTCGACGCTGGTGCGGCTGGCTAAAAAGCTGGGCTTTCGCGGCTATCTCGAACTGGTCTATTTCATCAAGTTCAACCTGACGATGGCGCCGGCTTACCAGGCGGAACGCGCTACGTCGGCGGCACCGCCGGCCCAGCAGGCGCAGTTTCTCGATCTGCTAGACAACGGCAAGATCCTGATCCACGGCAGCGGTTTTTCGCAGCTGGTGGCTCAATATATGTACAACAAGTTTATGACGCTGGGTGTAGACAGTTATCTGTCGCTGTGGCCGGATTTCGACATTCTTGACCGTGAGACGCGCTTTCGCTTCGACATGGTGATCGTGATTTCAAAGTCGGGCAACAGCGGCTCGGCGCTGAGCTGGAGCGAGGCGGTGAAGCGTAACCGCATTCTGCTGGCGGCCTTCTGCGGCGACGGCGGCAGCCCGCTGGCGCAGCAGGCCGACATGACCTTTCTGTTTGAGGACCGGCAAAAATACGATCACGATATCTACTATCCCAACCCGTTTTTCGGCCACTGTCTGTTGGGATTCGAGAATGTGATCACCGCCTGGTTTGAACGTCGCGGCCGCTGACGGCCGCACCGTTTAGCGCCAGTGCCCGGCATACGCGCGGTGGGCCTGCAGGTACTCCTCCACCAGCGTTTTCGCCAGCGAGTAGGAGTTGACCAGCGGGTGCACCATCAGCGCCTTGATGGCCAGTTGGCGGTTGCCGGTCAGGATCGCCGCCACCGCCAGCCGTTCGTACTCTTTCACCTGCGAAATCAGGTTTTTCTGGGTGTCGGGAATATCGCGCATTTTGACTGGCTGAATGCCGGCGCTGCTCAATTCGCAGCTGATTTCGATCACGTCATCCGGGTGCAGAAAATCGAGCGTGTCGCGGTTTTGCATCGACACCACCACGCGTTTTTGCCGGCCGCTGTTGACCGCCTCCAGAATGTCGATCGCCACCCCGGCATAGCCGCCGCTGTCCGGCTGCTCGATAAACTGTTGTAGCGTCAGCATCTCGCGCGTTTTCACCTTGCCCTGGTTGGACTCGCGCTGCATGTAGGAGTTTTCGCGCTGCAGATAATGGCTGAAATAGACAGAGAAGGCGTGTTCCAACTGGTGGGGGATGTCCAGCACGCCTAACTCTGACAGCATTTGGCGGTTGATCGCCGCGATTTGTTCGCCGCGGGTCTCGCCGCCCGCGACGATGGCGGCGATCGCCTGCTCACGATAGTAGTAATAATAGAGATACTCGTTGAGCATCAAATTGTCCGACAGCGCCACCAACTCCGGCGAGAAGTATTTCATGCAGGTATCACGATACAGGCGCGGATCCGCCAGCAACCGCTCCGTGACCGGTTCGCCGTTGACGCGCGCATTGCGGAACCAGGAAAGATGGTTGAGGCCGAAGCAGTCGACGCTCAGTTGGTCTTCGCGGCAGCCCAGCAGCTCGGCCAGTTCGCGGATAAACTCGCTGGGGGCGTCGCAGATGCCGTAGACCCGGCGCTGGAAGCCGGATTTGATGATCGCCTCGGTCACCATGCCGGAAGGATTGGTGAAGTTGAACAGGACCGCGTCCGGTGAGGAAACCTGTTCGATCAGGCGGCAATAGTCGAGGATCGCCGGAATCGAACGCATTGCCATGGCGAAGCCGCCGGCGCCGGTAGTTTCTTGCCCGAGCAACTGGTGATTGAGCGCGATGCGCTCGTCATGGATGCGGCCTTCCTCGCCGCCGATGCGCAGGGTAGTGATGATGTAGTCGGCGCCTTGCAGCGCCTGGCGCGGATCGCTGCTGAGGCTGAAAGCAATGTCGCTGCGAATGCGCTGGAATACGCCCCGCGCGAGGGCGCCATAGATCGCCAGATGGCGCTCATCGGTATCCATAAACACCACTTCGGTAATGCCGATGCGATGGGCGTTATAGGCGATGGATTTGGCGAGGAACGGGGAACGCACGCCGCCGCCGCCGAGAACGGTTAATTTCATTCGATATCTCCCATTAATAAAGCGTTAGAGTGTCGCTAAATATTTTTCTACCTGATTTTTGACCTTGCCGACCGTGACGCCGTAAATTACCTGCACTTCACGGCGATTCTTCACTACGCCTTTGGCGCCGGTGCTTTTTAACGCGGCTTCATCCACCCGCGTCATATCCTTTAATTCCACCCGCAGTCGGGTAAAACAGTTATCGACGGAAATAATGTTTTCCTTGCCGCCCAGCGCGCGAATAATGATGCCGCTCGGCTCGTCCGGGGTATTTTTGCGGTTCCGGTAATCCTGTTTGGAATAGAGTCTGACGTCCTGATCATCTTCACGACCCGGCGTCTTCAGATTGAGCTTCAGCACCAGCGTTTTGAACACCAGGTAATACACCGCAAACTGCACCAGGCCGATGACCACGTACAGCGGCCAGCGGGTGAGGGAAACCGGCAGCGGCAGGTTATAGGCCAGGAACTCGACCAGCCCGCTGGCGCCCCAGGGGCGTACCTGCAACAGGTTGCAGGCCACCTGCGACAGCGCGGTCAACACGGCATGGATCACCCACAGCAGCGGAGAGATAAACAGGAAGGTGAACTCTATCGGCTCGGTGATGCCGACCAGGATCGAGGTGGTGATGGCCGGGATTAGAATCGCCTTGGCCAGCATTTTCTTTTCCGGCTTGGCGGTGTGATAGAAAGCCAATGCCGCGCCCGACAGGCCGAAGATGGTCACCATCCCTTGCTGCGAGAAGCGCAGCGCCTCGTTCATCAGCGGCGAGATGCTCGGGTCGCGCATATAGGCCAGGAAAATCGCCTGCGAACCGGAGACGGTCTGGCCGTCCTGCACGATCGAACCGCCGATGCTGGTGAGCTGGAACGGCGACCAGATAAAGTGGTGCAGCCCGGTGGGGATCAGGAATTTCTCAAAGAAGCCGTAGACGAATACCCCGAGCGAGCCGGCGCTTTTCATAAAGCCGGTCAGCGCGATCAGGCCCTGTGAGATCGCCGGCCACAGGTAGCTGAAGGCGACGGCGTACAGCATGATGATCGGCGTCATGGCAATCAGCACCAGCTTGGCGCCGCCGTAGACCGAGAACACGCCGTTGAGTTCGACGTTGCACAGGCGGTTATGCACCCAGGCGATGGTGACGCCGAGGATAAGACCGAGGAAAATGCCCATATCCACCACGGTAAAACCCAGCAACTCCGTCTGCCCGGTGCCGTAATATTCGCCGTTGATCTTGGCCGCGACATGGCCGCTGAATTGCAGATAAGAGGCGTTGGCGCCGAGGAACATGATAAAGCACATCACGGCGACCAGCGCCGCTTCGCTTTTCTTGTCTTTGGCCAGGCCGTAGGTAATGCCGATGCAGAAAATCAGCCCGAGGTTGCCGAATAATGGCCAGAAGGTATCGCCGATCATTTTACCGATAGAGAAGACGGCGGAATGTTCATTGATTAATGTGGCATTGGTGAGAATAGAACTGAGCGCCAGGATCAGACCGATTACCGGCAGGAAAAATATCGGCCCCATCATGGCTTTGGAGAAAAGCTGCAGCTTGCTTAAGATATTATCGATAATACCTTTCATGGCAGTTCCTTTTTATATTTTAATGGATGACGACGTTGCTGAATAAACTCCCTGGAAGCGAGAAAAAAATAAGGCACCTTGCCTGAGTTCAGTTATAGGGGGAAGTTTTCGCCGCTGCAATCGGCGGGGCGGAAATAGGCACCGATGGTCAGGGAGTGACAACCGGTGCCGGTTGTGAAGGGGATCACAACCGGGCGCCGCAGCGCCCGGCGGGAAGGGTTACTCGGCCTTGGGCGAGCGATCGCGCATCACCCACTGGCTGGCGATCACCAGCACCAGCGACAGCAGCAGCAAAATGGTGGCCAGCGCGTTGACCTCCGGTGAGACGCCGACTTTCACCATCGAGTAGATCTTCAGCGGCAAAATCTCGTAGCTCGGCCCGGTGACGAAGGAGGAGACCACCACGTCGTCCATCGACAGGGTGAAGCTCAGCAGCCAACCGGCCGCCACCGCCGGCATCGCCAGCGGCAGGATGATTTTGCGCAGGATGGTGAACTCGCTTGCGCCGAGATCGCGCGCGGCTTCCAGCATCTTCACGTCGAAGCCTTTCAGGCGCGCGTAGACGGTCACCACCACGAACGGCAGGCAGAAGGTGATGTGCGAGAACAGCAACGACCAGAAGCCGAGCGAAATGCCCAGCAGCATGAACAGCACCAGCAGCGAGATGGCCATCACGATGTCCGGCGACATCATCACTACGAACAGCATGCCGCCGACAAACGGCTTGCCGCGGAAGCGGTAGCGGTACAGCGCCACCGCGGTCAGCGAGCCGATCAGCGTGGCGAAGGTGGCGGAGAGCACCGCCATGGTCAGCGAGTGGCCCGCGGCCTGCAGCAGGCTGTCGTTATTCAGCAGGGTGCTGTACCACTTGGTGGTAAACCCTTGCCAACTGATACCGAAGCGCGAGGCGTTGAAGGAGTTGACGATCAGGATGACGATCGGGATATACAGATAGGCGTATACCAGCGTCATAAAGCCGCCGCGCAGCAGACGTCCGATCATGCCAGATCCTCCTTCTTGTTCAGCAGGCGTGCGGCCCGGTAATAAACCAGCAGCAACAGCCCCATCACCAGCGTCAGGCAGATGCTGGTGGCCGCGCCGAACGGCCAGTCGCGGATATTGAGGAACTGGCTTTTAATCACGTTGCCGATCAGCAGGTTTTTGGCGCCGCCCATCAGATCGGCGACGAAGAACAGCCCCATCGCCGGCAGCACCACCAGCAGGCAGCCGGCGATAATGCCCGGCATGGTCAGCGGCACGATGATGCGGATAAAGGTTTGCAGCTTGCTGGCGCCGAGGTCGCGCGCCGCCTCCAGGCAGGACTTATCGAGCTTTTCGATGCTGGAGTAGAGCGGCATCACCATAAACGGCAACAGGATATACACCAGGCCGAGGACGACCGCTTCCGAGGTGTACATGATGCGCAGCGGCTTGTCGATGACGCCGATCCACAGCAGCGCGTCGTTGAGATAGCCGCGGGTGCTGAGAAACAGCTTCAGGCCGTAGATGCGGATCAGCGAGTTGGTCCAGAAGGGCACGATCAGCAGAAACAGCAGCAGCGGCCGCACTTTCTGCGGCAACCGCGCCAGGATAAAGGCGAACGGATAGCCGATCGCCAGGCAGCACAGGGTGGCGATCAGCGCCATGTTCAGCGAGTGCAGCAGCACCTGGGCGTACAACGGATCGAACAAGCGCCGGTAGTTGTCCAGCGTGAACACCATCTGCACCAGGTTGGCGTCGTCGCGGGTCAGGAAGCTGGCGCCGATGATCATCAGGTTCGGCATGAACACGAACAGCAGCAGCCAGGCGACGACGCCGACGATCACCACATTCTGGAAGACTTTACGCGATTTCTTCATCGGCCAGCACCACCTCCCAGCTTTCAACCCAGGTTACCGCCATCTTCTGATTGAGCGAGTGATCGACGTCCGGATCGTCTTCGTTGAAGAACTCGCTGACCATCACCGTTTTGCCGCTCTCCAGCTCGACCACCGATTCCAGCGTCATGCCTTTGTAGTTGCGCTCGCGCACGTAGCCGATCAGCCCGTCGTGCTGCGCGCTGTCGTTCACTTCTTCCACCCGCAGATCCTCCGGGCGCAGCAGCACCTTCAGCTTTTGGCCCGGCTCTACCGGCAGATCGGCGTAGATGTCGCACTCGCGGCCTTCTACGTTGGCGCGCACCCGCTGCGGATCGAGGCGTTGCAGGACCACCGCGTCGAAGATGTTGATCTCGCCGATGAAGCTGGCGACGAACAGGTTCTTCGGCTCTTCGTAGATCTCACGCGGCGTGCCGTCCTGCTCAATGCGGCCTTCGCGCATCACCACGATGCGATCCGACATGGTGAGCGCTTCTTCCTGATCGTGGGTGACGAACACGAAGGTGATGCCCAGTTTGCGCTGCAGCGCTTTCAGTTCGTTCTGCATCTGCTTGCGCAGCTTGTAGTCCAGCGCCGACAGCGATTCGTCCAGCAGCAGCACCTTCGGCTTGTTGACCACCGCGCGGGCGATGGCCACGCGCTGCTGTTGGCCGCCGGAGAGCTGGCCCGGCCGCCGCTTGGCAAAGTCGTCCAGCTGCACCATGCGCAGCGCCTCTTCGACGCGCGGCGTCAGTTCCGCCGCCGGCACCTTTTGCATGCGCAGGCCGAAGGCGACGTTGTCGAACACCGACATGTGCGGAAACAGAGCGTAGCTTTGAAACACGGTGTTGACGTGGCGATGTTCGGCCGGAATGGCGGTGATGTCCTGGCCGTCGAGCACGATGCGGCCCACATCGGCGTCTTCCAGACCGGCGATCAGGCGCAGCACCGTGGTTTTGCCACAGCCGGAGGGGCCGAGAATGGTGAGGAATTCGCCGTGATTAATCGTCAGATCCAGATCGGCAATGATGGTTTTGCCATCGAACGCTTTGCTCAGGGCATGCAGTTCAACAAGGGGAGTCGGAGAGGATGTCTCAGTCATTTATCGTATTACTCTATCCCGTGGGCTAATGCAGATAGAACCGCAACTGGAAAAGACTGCCGGAGCTTGCGGGATACCCGCTGATCAAATGAAGCTCAAACCAGTTACGCCAATGGAAATTTTTCGAGCGCGCATGATAGACGCTGAATGCCGGAATTGAAAGCCGATCCGGCCCAGATGCCGCGTTTTTCATCATGATAGCGACAAATGACCCTGTGATGACAGCATTATTCCCCTCAGAAATCATCACAAAGATTAATGATATTGGCGAATTCTGGTTAAAAATGACCTGACGCAATATTTGATCCTGATCGGTTCCGCATAATGAAACGCGATATTCTGAGGGGCCGCTACCATGGACAAATTACTTGACCGCTTTTTCAACTACGTCTCTTTCGACACCCAGTCCAAAGCGAACGTAAAGCATGTGCCGAGCACCGACGGGCAGTTGAAGCTGGCGCGTGCGTTGCAGCAGGAAATGATCGCGCTCGGCTTCGAGCGGGTGTCGCTCAGCGAACACGGCTGCGTGATGGGCACCTGGCCGGGTAACGTCGCCTGGCCGGTGCCGGCGGTCGGTTTCATCGCCCATCTGGATACTTCGCCGGATTTCAGCGGTAAACACGTCAATCCGCAGATCGTCGAGAACTATCGCGGCGGCGACATTGCGCTCGGCATCGGTGATGAAGTGCTGTCGCCGGTGATGTTCCCGATCCTGCACCAGATGCTGGGGCAGACGCTGATCACCACCGACGGCAAAACGCTGCTGGGCGCCGACGACAAGGCAGGCATCGCCGAGATCCTCACCGCCATGGTGCGCCTGCGCGCGCGCAAGATCCCGCACGGCGACATCCGCGTGGCCTTCACTCCGGACGAGGAGGTGGGCAAGGGCGCGCAGCTGTTCGACGTGGCGGCCTTCAATGCGGAATGGGCCTACACGGTGGACGGCGGCGGCGTCGGCGAGCTGGAGTGCGAAAACTTCAACGCCGCCTCGGTGACGATCAAAATCCTCGGCAACAGCGTGCACCCCGGCAGCGCCAAGGGGGTGATGGTCAACGCGCTGTCGCTGGCGACCCGCATTCATCAGGCGCTGCCGGCGGACGAAGCGCCGGAGACCACCGAAGGCTACCAGGGTTTTTATCATCTCAGCAGCATCAAGGGCAGCGTAGAGCGAGCCGAAATGCACTATATCCTGCGCGACTTCGAGCGCGAAGGGTTCGAGGCGCGCAAGCGCAAGATGGTGGACATCGCTCGCGAGGTCGGCAAAGGCCTGCCGCGCGATTGCTATATCGAAGTCAGCATCGAAGACAGCTATTACAACATGCGCGAACAGGTGGCGGAGCACCCGCACGTGATCGCGCTGGCGCAGCAGGCGATGCGCGATTGCGACATCGAACCGATGATGAAGCCGATCCGCGGCGGCACCGACGGCGCGCAGCTGTCGTTCCGCGGCCTGCCGTGCCCGAACCTGTTCACCGGCGGCTACAACTACCACGGCAAGCACGAGTTCGTGACGCTGGAAGGCATGGAGCAAGCGGTGGCGGTAATCATGCGCATCGCGGCGCTGGCCGCCGAGCGGGCGCGGTAAACACCTTCGTTCCCCGGCCGGCTAGCGCCGGCCCGACTATGCTTTTCTGATCCGCCCGGCGGGGCCCAGCGCGCCCGCCGTTCACTTTATGACCGCCTTTCTCACGGTTGTCTTGAGCGTCAGAGGGCTGGCCGCTTTTAGCAGCAATTCCGAGTGTGTAATAGATAAAAATTAAACGAGCAACTTTTGGCTTGGTTAAAAACTATTTATAAACAATCGCGGTTCCACGTGAATTACTTGCCACTTCCAATGAGGTTATTTTGAAGTAAGCACCACCCATTTTATCTGCCTGGTCAGATAACCCCTGGATAATCTCTGATGTGGAAGCGTTAGGATTACTGTAACTGACACTACCAATTTTATTTTTTCCAGCAGGAAGCGGTGTTGAAAATGTCACCTCAGTCGCAGCCATGCTGGCAGCAGAGAAAATGATTGCGCTGAAAATAATTATTTTCTTCATGGTAAGTTCTCCATTTGTATGATTTCTTGAATGTGTAAATATTTTACGATAAAAATTTTCTTTGTGATAAACAAAAGAAGACGTCGGATGAACATTAACGGTCAATATGGAATAGGATTCTTCTTCTGTTTTTAATTTTGCTATTTTAAAATCATCTATGGCTGAATAAAGAGATTTTTACGATATCGGTCAGGCGTGGTTCCAGATATTTTCTCAAACATGATAATAAAGGAAGATGGATTCCCATATCCTAATTGCCAGGCGATTTCTTGAATGGTCATGCTGGTTTTCAACAAAGACAGTGAGTGGATAAAACGCAGGCGCGAACGCCATTCACGAAATGGCATGTGCAATTTCTCGTTAAATCTTCTGGAGAGCGTTTTTTCTGAGGCGAAGACTTTCTTGCCCCACTGCTGCAGCGTACAGTTATCACCCGGATTATTGTGCAGGTATTCAATGATCGGGCTTATATATTTATCTGTAGTGCTCGGCAAGTAAGTTAGCCTTTTTGAGCTCTCTTCCAGTTGGTCGATAATGACATTCGAAAGATTGAGATCTTTATCATTGGCCAGGATGTCCACGTGACGGTCTAAGAGGTCGTTAATGATAGCTCGATTTATTTCTGAAACCTCAATAATGCACGGCGTGGCAGATAAACGATGGCAATATTTAGCGGGAATCGAGATTGAGCAGTAGTCCGTATTTTTCTCGTTATAGCTGGAATGCAGAATGCCAGGGGGGATCCACACTGAGTATTGCCAGGGCGCGATGAGGCTTTCCTCATTGTTAATGTTGATCTCCATAACGCCAATATTGATGACATTAAGCTGACCCCAATCGTGTTTATGCAGTACCACTTCGGTGTTTGCCGTTAGAGAAGCGCTAAGTACGCTAATATATTCATCGGATATCTTTAATCCTTCCAGCAGCGAATTATGGTAGTTTTTATTCTTCATAAACGGCTCCAATCTCATTTATAATTGAGAGAATACACAGGGAAACTCTCTTTAACTCACCACTCTCTTCTGCTATCTGTGCCTGTAGCGCGCCTGCACAGTCTGGGTCCACATGAAGAATGCCCTCTTTGGCCCACAACTGCAACTGACGGATTAACGGTAAAAGCGGCGTATTTTCAAGCCTGTGAAATTTTACATGACACATGATGATGTACAACGACATGAGGTCGGCTAAAACGCTAAAGTCATCACGGGTGTGCGCGATCAACATTGCACTTCTGCGCAGTTTATCGTGCATGCTTTTTAGCTGGGCATGGAGGTCAAAACTTTCCTTTTTAATGTCCTGGAGAATGAGCGTTATTGCATCTTTTATCAGATCGCGATTTTTGATTTTTTTGCTCTCTGGAAACAGCATAACCAGCCCCAGGCCTGCAATGCCGACGCCGGCAATCCCCCCCAGAGAACTCTGCATAAAGACGGAGAAACTGACCGGCTCGCCGTTGGAAGGTTGAACAGAGAAGTAAAACTGTGTCAGGAAGGTGATACCGATTAAGAATGTCTTACTTTCGACCAGCAGCCTGCCGCCGTAAATCATAAATGGCAGTTGAGAAAAGAAGTAAATGGCAGGCTGCGTATAGGCATAGCTAAAACCATAGATGAAATGAATATAAACCCACGCACCAATGACGCCCTGGATCGTACCGTTAAAAATCTCTTTGGCTGCACTCAAGGGGGCAGGGAAAGATGAGAGCAGGACGATATAGACAATGCCCAGAATGGTCATATCACTCCCGCCATCCCACCCTGACAGGTACCACAACGTAAACAGCAATACGGATACCAACAAGGTTCTGATTCCACGCTGTAACGCTTGGGAAACCGACTTGTACTCCGGAAAGCGATGAGGTCGGTCAATCGCCTTATCGCGAAATTTTCCCCACTCTCTTTTATAACGTACCGATTGGGTCACAATGTTGTCGTAGTCGCGCTGAATATTGACGGAGATTTCACCACCAATACGCAACGAATGTCGCAGTGTGTTGGCGTAGAAAAATGCCATCAGGGCCACATAGGAAAAGCGGTCAAACAGGTTTGCGGAACGCAGGCTAAATGCGGACTCATATTTGATAATGGTTTTGTTGGCGATAAGTTCCGAGACATTATTGAAGTTACCCTTAAGTTCATCGAGAGATACCTCTTGCCTTCTGGCGATCTTTTTGTGCAGTAGCAGCGCGCCTCTATAGATGGACAGAATCCTCTCGTTCACATTGAAGTTGCTGTAGTGCATAAACATAAGCAGGGAAGTGACCACGAGTATCCCCATACCCATCGTGACATCGGTAGCGCGAAAAATTAAGTTATGGAATGCCCTCTGTGGGTTTCCCAGTACCGGGATGGATATGAATGCGTATGTATATCCGGCAAGCTGATATATATAGGCATTTTCGCTCATGACAAAGCTCGACATCACAGTCATGGTCGTTACCCACAGAAGCGAGAGGCCAATGAAAAAGAATGGATTTTCCGGAAACAGGAACGCAGCAATAAAAGAGAACAATATCCCCAACCCGGTGCCGATCAGCCGGTTTCTGGCCTTGAGATATAGGGTGCCGACAAAAGACTGTGAAACGACAATTGCACTCATGATGGAGGTGGCGACACCGTCGATGCTAAAGTAAAAGGAGCACAGTTGAATAATAAATATGGCGATACTGAGATGGATGATGCGCAGCGCGCTTAGTGATATTTTCATTGTTCCTCGACGATTTCCACCGTGCAGGTCATGCCGGAGATCAGTGCTTCGTAGCCTTTTTCGTGGGGATCGATAACGATGCGCACGGGGATCCTCATTGGCAGGCGAACCCACTCAAATGTCGGATTGATATCGTGTAACTCACCGGTGCTGCTTTTATCGCTACTGTCAATGATGCCGCGGGAGATGCTGTCGACTCTCCCTTCATATTGACTATTTTTATTCAGCAGGATAATTTTTGCTTTCTGATTAGGCTTGACTCTTTGGATCTGATCCTCTTGGAAATAGGCATACACATAGAAAGAGTCCTTTTTTACGATTGAGACAATGTTTTTTCCCGCATTCAGATAATCACCGGGGTGAATAAGCAGGTTGGTAATATAGCCGTCGGTGGGGGCATAAATTCTAGTTTTACTTAGAGCAAGTTCCGCTTTGCGGTTTTCCTCAACCGCTGATGAATAGTTCGCCAGTGCCATTGCGTAGTTCAGTGCGGCGTTTTCTACATCTTCTTGGCTGATGACCTCTCCGGCCAGACCCTTTCGTCGGTTATACCTATTTTTTAGACGACTGACTTCAACCTTCTTTGATTGCATGGCGTGATAACTTTCTGCGGCGATGATTTTGTATTCGCGTTCATCAACGACAAATAACAGCTGCCCTTTTTTAACGGGTTGGTTATCATGCACATAGACACTTTCCACATAGCCGTTGACCTCGCTCGACAAGGCAATGACGTCACTCCTCACTCTGCCATCGCGGGTCCATAGACCGTATACTTGTTTCGAATAAACAGCGTAAACAGAGATACACCCTAGAACAAATATCAGTAATGTCAGGTAAATATTTCTGGTGGTTTTCATTTCAGATCCAGCGAGTAAATAGTGAGAGGCTTATTAAGTAGAGCGAAAAACAGAAAAGGGGTTTATGCCATACGTTTTTCCAGAAGCTTAAATGCTTAATTACAGATAACACTATTTTATACAACAACCAAGATTCGATTAATGTCTTGAGAATGTTTGGAAAGGCCATACCTAAAAGCACTGAATCTTCCATTAGTTAAGTTTTACGTTAATCAGGTTTGATATTTATTATCACATGTCTTTTTTTGTTCACAGTAAACAAAACCGGACACTGGGTTAACAATACCGGACAGATGGCCATTAAGATGGCTACGATGCCACTGCTATAAGTATGGGTATCAAGTGTAAAGTATAAATCGATCCTCTAAACCCCATGTGCTTTAGCCATCCTCGTTAAGTTCGGTGCCGGCCGATATATCCGCTGATGTCATGTTGTTCAGAGAATTGCGTAATTTTTAAGCGTTATGTTCAAACGTGATTATGGGATAAGTTGCCACATTGCTAGAGGCGTAGTGATGTGATTTTGGAGCGGGGCATTATTGGAAGCGATAAATAACGGCCCGCTCTGGAGGGCCGTTATTGTGGTTTAGTGGGGGTATTCCAAGAACTCAGTCGTTAAAGTACCAATAGCCGCTGTTGACCAGCGCGGTCAGCAGCGCCAGGAATGACGGGTCGTCCACCGCGTCGCCGAGCAGGGCGGCATCGACGCTGAAGTGCTGGCACAGGGCGTCTGCGGCCTGCAGCTGGTCGGTGTCGATCAGTTCACCGTTGACGAAGCAGCGATCGCCGACGCGCAGCACGCGCAACCCGCCCAGGCGCTGCAGCGCTTCACCCTGTTGCAGCAGTTCGTAGATTTCCCCGGCCTGATACGGCGGCTCCGGCGGCGCCAGATCCAGCTCGTGGCGCGACTGGGAGATAAACTCGCCGAACCAGTGCTGGAAGTGTTCCGGCTGTTGCACCAGATCCAGCATCATCTGCCGTAAGGCGTCCACTTCCTGCGGCAGGATCTCCGCTGGGTGTTCGCGCAGTTTAACGTCCGGATCGCCGTAGCGTTTGCTGCCGAGCTCGCGCGCCAGCACGTAGTCGGCGAAGCCGCTCACCAGCTCGCGGCCGTTCGGCGCGCGGAAGCCCACCGAGTAGTTGAGCGCGTTTTCCAGCGCGTAGCCTTCATGCGGGAAGCCCGGCGGAATATAGAGAATGTCGCCCGGCTCCATCTCTTCGTCGATGATGGCGTCGAACGGTTCGACCTGCAGCAGATCCGGGTGCGGGCAGTGCTGTTTCAGCGGCGTTTTTTCCCCGACGCGCCAGCGGCGGCGGCCGGTGCCCTGAATGATGAACACGTCGTACTGATCGAGGTGCGGGCCGACGCCGCCGCCCGGCACCGAGAAGGAGATCATCAGGTCATCCATCCGCCAGTCCGGCAGTTGGCGGAACGGGCGCATCAGCGCCGCCGAAGGCTCATGCCAGTGGTCCACCGCCTGCACCAGCAGCGACCAGTTGTTTTCGCTCAGGTGGTCGAAGCTCTCGAAGGGGCCGTGCGCAACCTGCCAACGGCCGTCCTGGTGGCTGACCAGACGGCTGTCCACTTCGTTTTCCATCGCCAGCCCGGCCAGCTCATCCGGGGAGATCGGATCGATAAAGTTTTTGAAGCCGCGCTTCAGAATCACCGGACGCTTTTGCCAATAACGTTGCAAAAAATCGTTCCAGTCCAGATCTAATTGATAATCCATGTTCTATTCCAGGATAGGGGAGTGAGCCTGAGTGCGATTATAACGGAAGTTTGGCCCCGTGGATCGGGGCCGCAGCGGCATAATTTACTCGTTGTGGTGGGTGTCGTGCTGGCGGGCGAAGGTGACCTGCATGCGCGCGCCGCCGAGCGGGCTGTCGCTGATGACGATTTCGCCGTCGTATTGCTCGATGATCTCCGCCGCCACCGACAGGCCAAGGCCCTGGCCGGGGCGCAGGGTATCCACCCGCTGGCCGCGCTGGAAAATCAGCTGGCGCTTGCTTTCCGGGATGCCCGGGCCGTCGTCGTCGATAACGATGGTGAGGTTTTTCTCGGAGTGCAGCGAGGTGATCTCCACGAACTCCAGGCAGTATTTGCAGGCGTTTTCCAACACGTTGCCCATCACTTCCATAAAATCGTTCTTCTCGCCCATAAAGGTCACTTCCGGCGAGATATCCAGCGTGATCACCACCCCTTTGCGCTGGTAAACCTTGTTCAGCGCCACCACCAGGCTGTCGAGCAGCGCCGGCACCGAGTGGATCTCGCGCGTCAACACCGTCTGGCCGGAGTTGATGCTGGCCCGGTGCAGGTAGTAACCGATCTGCTGCGAGATGCGCCCGATCTGATCCAGCATGATCGGCTCGGCTTCTTCGATGGTGGTTTGCTTGCCGCTGCGCAGCGAGCGCAGGGTGCTTTGCAGCACCGCCAGCGGCGTTTTCAGGCTGTGGGTCAGATCCGACAGGGTGGTGCGATATTTGGTGTAGCGCTGGCGCTCGTTGCGCACCAGAATGTTCAGATTGCGCACCAGCCCGCGCAGCTCGCTGGGCGGGTTCTCATCCAGCTGATCGCGCTCGCCGTTCTCCAGCTCGCCCACCTGATTGACCAGCGCCTTGATCGGCCGCAGGCTCCAGTAGGCCGCCAGCCACAGCAGCGGCACCACCAGCAGCAGGTTGGCCAACAGCACGTAGCTGAACCACTCCCACACCACGTCGGATCGCTGTAGCTCCTGCGGAATGCTGTCGACCACCACGATGGTCAGCGCCGGCAGGCGAGGCGTGGCGGCATAGGTGTTGACCGCCACCGAGTGGGTCAGCGCGTTTTGATCGGTATCGTCGTAATTCTTCAGCTGATCCTGCGCTTTGGGGTTGTCCCCCAGCACTTCGCTACTGACGCGGGTGTCGGTGTCGATTTCGTAGAAGCCGGACTCCTCCAGCCATTCCTTGTTGATCAGCTTCTCGAGCTCCGGCACCTTGCGCTGGCTCCATAGCAGGTTGCCTTTATCGTCGTAGATAAATACCAGCGTCGGGAAGTTGAGATCGAGATCGGGGGGAATGGCGATGGTGAGCTTGTTGTCTTTCCACTGCGCCAGGCTGAAGAACAGGTTGCTCTCGCCGCGCAGCAGACGGAAGGCGGTTTTGTCGAAGCTGACGATATAGCCGACGACCGCCACCAAACCGTAAGAGAGCGACAGCGCCAAGATCACCCCGGCGGTCGCCATCAGGAAGCGGGCACGCAGCGAAAACGGTTTTTTATTCTTGTTGAACATCATGTTCACTTCGCGTCAAAACGATAGCCCTGGCCACGTACCGTGGTGATCACTTCATGCGGGTATTCCGCCTGCACTTTCTTGCGCAAGCGGCCCATCAGCACGTCGATGGTGTGGCTTTCACGCAGTTCGGCGTCCGGGTAGAGCTGCAGCATCAACGAATCCTTGCTCACCACCTTGCCGGCGTTGCGGATCAGGGTCTCAATGATGGTGTATTCAAAGGCGGTCAGCTTGATCTGTTGATCGTTGACGCTCAGTTCGCGGCGCGACAGATCGATCTGGAACGGCGGCAGCACGATCACTTGCGAAGCCAGGCCGCTGTTGCGGCGCATCAGCGCCTGCATGCGGGCGATCACTTCTTCCAGGTGGAACGGCTTGGTGACATAGTCGTCGGCGCCGGCTTCCAGCACCGCCACTTTGTCCTGCCAGCTTTCGCGGGCGGTCAGCACCAGGATCGGCAGCTTGGTCTGATGGGCGCGCCAGCGGCGGATCAGGCTCAGGCCGTCTTCACCCGGCAGGCCGAGATCGACGATGGCGATATCCGGCGCGTGCTCCTGCAGGAAATAATCGGCTTCCTTGGCGTCTTCGGCCGCGTCGACCTGATGGCCCATCTCGCGCATCTGAACGGAAAGGTGGTGACGCAGCAAACCATTATCTTCAACAACCAGTACTCGCATGGCGAACTCCTGTGACTATGCGGGTGAACGTCCTGTCACCCACGCGATAAAAGGGAACACGCTCTGCGGCGTGTCAGGGAATAACGCGGCCACCTGAACCATTTTGACAAAAAGTGCTGAGGCTATGGTAGGTATAACCCGCCCGGCTCGCAAGAGAGCCGAAGCAATGTATTAAAATAAGCGTTATCAATTTGTTCACCGACATTATCGACAAGCTCTGATAAACGTCGGATAAACAGCGGCGGGGCAACATTAAACGCAACTTAAACGCCCCAGGCATTGCCCGCGAAAGGGAAGTGTGAGCCGGGGCGCTTGATAAGCTTTAAAGGTACTAATAAGGTATTATTGAGGCAACGGTACATTTTCTCAGGAGCGACGGATGAAGCAGTTAACCCAGGCAGAACGCATAGCGGGAGCACTTTACGGACAGATGCTGGGCGACGCGCTCGGCATGCCTTCCGAGCTGTGGCCGCGCGAGCGGGTTAAGCGCCATTTCGGCTGGATAGACGGCTTTCTCGATGGGCCGGCGGAGAACACCGCCGCCTGTTACTTCAAGGCCGGGCAATATACCGACGATACCGCGATGGCGTTAGCGCTGGCCGATGCGCTGCGGGAAGCGGAAGGCGAGGTGGTGCCGGAACTGATCGCCCGCAACGTGATCCGCTGGGTGGACAGTTTTGACGCCTTCAACAAGAACATTCTCGGCCCCAGTTCCAAACTGGCGTTGAGTGAGCAGAAGGCGGGCACGCCGATCGCCGAGTTGGAAAACAACGGCATCACCAATGGCGCGGCGATGCGCATTTCGCCTTTGGGCTGCGTGCTGCCGTCCGCGCCGCTGGAGGATTTCTGCCAGCAGGTGTGGCTGGCCTCCAGCCCGACGCACAAATCCGACATCGCCGTCGCCGGTGCGGTGGCGATCGCCTGGGCCGTCGCGCGAGCGGTAGAGGGCGCGGACTGGGCCTCGATTCGTCTGGCGCTGCCGGGCGTGGCGGAGTATGCCCAGCGCCGGCAGGAGACGACGTTTAGCCCCTCGCTGGCGGCGCGCATCGAGTTGGCGTTTCAGGTGGTGGATGAGGCCGCCGATCCCGAGCAGGCCTCTGAGCGGATATATCAACTGATCGGCGCCGGGGTGAGCACCATCGAGTCGGTGCCGGCGGCGCTGGCGATGGTGCAGCTGGCGCAAACCGATCCTACCCGTTGCGCGGTGCTGTGTGCCAACCTGGGCGGCGATACTGACACCATCGGCGCGATGGCCACCGCTGTCTGTGGTGCGCTGCACGGTGCAGAAGCGATCGAACCCGGATTGCTGGCGGAGTTAAAACGGGTGAATCCGCTGGACGTTGAGGCGTATGCCCAGGCGTTCGTGCGTTTTCGCCGCCGCCGGCAGGGCGAGGCGTGAGCCGCCGCAAGGTGCAACGGGTCAGCTTTCGCTGGTAAATTCGTACATGTCGCTGCGGCAGAAGCTTTCGCTGTATTCGACAGGCTTCTTGCGGTGGTCGAACAGCGTCTGGCGCACGATCAGCAGCGGCATCGGTTCTGATAGCTGCAGCGTCCGGCGGATATCGTCGTCGGCCATCGCCGCGCTGACCTGGCTGCGCAGCGAGCCCATCTCCACATTATTGCGCCGGAAGTAATCGTAGAGCGAGATGCCAATCTCGTCGATGTTGGCAATCGCCGCCGCCACCACGTAGGACACCGCCACCGACATCGGCCGCCGATCGATAAAGTGAATGCGTTTGAGTTGGTAGATCGGCGCTCCAACCGCCAGCTGGAGCCTTTCCGCCAGTTCGGCGCTGGCCGGCACCCGCTCGCGGCTGATCCATTGCGTGTCCGGCTGACGCCCCTGTTGCGTCGCCTCGCGCGAGAACCCTTTGATGTCCGCTAAGGAATAACGCAGCTTCGGCGCGGGCCGTTGCGGCTGGATGAAGGTGCCGTAGCCGCGTGAACGGCCAATGATGCCGTCTTGCTCAAGGCAGGCCAGCGCTTTGCGCACCGTGATGCGCGAGATGCCGAGCCGTTCGGTGAACAGGCGCTCGCTGGGCAGGAAATCCCCCGCGCTCAGCAATCCTTGCTCGATAGCCTGGCGCACCGAGGCGTTAAAGCGCAGATACAACGGCATCGCGCCCGCGCTGGCCAGATCCTGCAGCAGTTTTTCCAGCAGACGCTGGTTGATCTCCTTGCTCATAGCTGACGGAAGTCCTGTAGCCGCAATGCGATGGCTTATTTAAGGAGATTTCGCCGGGCAGCGCAACCGCCGCCCGGTGATAACGAAGGGTGGGGATAGGGCACCCACAGGTTTATGGCTGAGATGGGCTATCGCCGGAGCGAATGTCCTTCACCTGCTCGGCGCTGACCGCCGGGGCGTTGTTACCCCAACTGGCGCGCACGAAGGTCGCGAGCTGTGCGACCTGCTCGTCGCTCAACCGCCAGCCGAAGTCCGGCATGGTCAGGCCGGTAGGCGCGCCGATGGTGACCGGCGTCCGTGAGCCGTGGAGGATGATGCTGATCAGCGATGAGGGATCTTCGCTCAGCAACGCCGGGTTGCGTGCCAGCTGCGGAAACGTGTTGCGATACCCCTGGCCGTCGCTGCGGTGGCAGGCAGCACAGTTGTCCAGGTAGGTTTGCGCGCCGGGCGTGTTGACCTTACCGTTGAACAGCGCCTGGGCGACGCCGTCGTTGCGCGACGGCGAAGGCTTCTCGTCACCGGCAGGCAGCGATTTCAGGTAGACTGCGATCGCTTTCAGATCGTCATCGCTCAGATGTTGCGTGCTGTCCTGTACCACCTCCACCATTGAACCGAAGGCGGCGAAACCTGGGGTATGGCCGGTTTTCAGGAAGCGAGTGATCGCCTGCGCACTCCAGTCCCCTAAGCCGCTGACGGCATCGGCGCGCAGGTTAGCGGCATGCCAGCCCTCCAGCGTCCCGCCGCTTAAATAGGCGGCATCGTTCTGGCTGAGCGCCTTTTCCTGGAAGCCGATGCCGCGCGGCGTGTGACATGTGCCGCAGTGACCCAATCCCTGAACCAGATAGGCGCCGCGATTCCACTCGGCGCTGCGCTGCGCATCCGGCTGATAAACACCGTCTTCGCGAAAGGCCAGATCCCACAACGCCAGCGGCCAACGCATGCTGAGCGGCCAGGGAATATCGCTTTCCCGATTCGGCTGCGTCACCGCGCTGACCTTTTGCGTGAAATACAAATAAAGATCGCGGATATCGTCATCGTTGATTTTGGCAAACGACGGGTAGGGCATGGCCGGATACAGCCGCCTGCCGTCGCGCGCGACGCCTTTGCGCAGCGCGTCGGCGAACTCGGGCAGGCTGTACCCGCCGATGCCGGTTTGGCGATCGGGTGTGATGTTGGTGGAGTAAATAGCGCCGATCGGCGTGGTCATCTTCAGGCCGCCCGCGAAGGGGGCGCCGCCGGGCGCGGTGTGGCAGGCCGCGCAATCTCCTGCGCGCGCCAGATATTCACCGTGTTCTATCCGCGCGGTGGAAGGAGGGGCGTCGGCCGCCTTAACCGCACCAGCGGCGAGCAACAGCAGCACCGATAATGTGGGTGTAAATCCTTTCATCTTAAGCTCCTTGGGCTTCATGCCTGCACCAGCGGGCCAGGGTTTTTCAGGTATTGCTCGCGGATCGCTTCGGCGGAGTGATAAGCCAGTGCGCCGACGATGCCGGTCGGGTTATAGGCCAGGTTCTGCGGGAATGCGCAGGCGCCGGTGACGAATACATTGGGCACATCCCAGCATTGCAGGTATTTGTTCACCACGCTGGTGGCGGGATTGTCGCCGATGATGGCTCCGCCGGTAGTGTGGGTGGATTGGTAGGGGCGCACGTCATAATGATCGCCGGTTTTTCTGACCGAGATCGCCATCTGCTTTGGTTGCATGGCGTTGGCGATGTCCGCCATTTTAGCGGTGATATGCTGGGTCATTTTGATCTCGTTCGCTTTCCAGTCGAAAGTCATACGCAGCAGAGGCTGACCGTAGGCGTCTTTATAGGTGGGATCCAAATCCAGATAGCAATCGCGGTATGGCATCACCGATCCTTCCGAACCGATGCTCATCGAGTGAGGATAGTTGTCGCGGATACCTTGTTTCCAGCCGCTGCCCCAGTTCGGCGTGCCTGGCGGCAGCATCATCTGCTGGATAGGCCGACCGCCGGTGCGGGTAGCGGAGATGTAGGCGCCGCCGATAAAACCGAGGTCGGCGTGGTCGAAGTTTTCCCCGTTAAGATCGTCGATCACCGTACCGGCGGCACCTGCGCCGATAAAGGGGTTGAAATGGGTATCGCGATCGTAAAACAGGGAGATGCCGCTGTTCATTTGATAGGCGTAGTTCTTGCCCACCACGCCGTCGCCAGTGACCGGATCATAGGGTTTTCCGATGCCGGAAAGCAGCAGCAGGCGAACATTATGGAGTTGGAAAGCGCTGAGGATCACCAGATCGGCGGGTTGTTCTACTTCACGCCCTTGCTCGTCGATGTAGGTGACGCCGGTGGCCTTTTTACCGCTGCTGTCCAGATTGACCCTGATCACCTGCGCCTGGGTGCGCAGCTCAAAGTTTTTACGCTGTGTCAGTACCGGCAGGATGGTCGACTGCGGCGAGGCCTTGGAGTACATGAAGCAGCCGAAACGTTCGCAGTAACCGCAGAAGTTACAGGGGCCAAGCTGCACGCCGTACGGGTTGGTATAGGGTTCGGAGCAGTTGGCGGCGGGGATAGCAAACGGATGGTAGCCTAGCGACTCGGCGGCTTTGCCAAACAGTGAGCCTGAGTAGAGCTGTTTGAGCGGCGGCGTCGGGTAGTCATTGCTGCGCGGCCCTTCGAACGGGTTGCCGCCCTTGATGATCTCACCCTGCAGATTACCGGCCTTACCGGCGGTGCCGCACACCTTCTCGAATTTGTCGAAGTAAGGTTCCAGCTCCTGGTAGCTGAGGGGGTAGTCCTGCAGCGTCATGCCTTCCGGGATCCAGTTGGCGCCGTATTTTTCAGTGAGGGTGGTGTGCAGTTTGAGATCGGAAGGCAGGGCGCGCCAGTGCATGCCGTTCCAGTGCACGCCGGCTCCGCCGACGCCGTTACCCGGCAAAAAAGAGCCGAGCTGGCGATAGGGCACTGCGAAATCCGCCGGCGTATGGCGCACGGTGACGGTTTCATGCGCCATTTCTTGCGCCAGCTTGAGGCGAATGCCGTAAGTCAGCTCATCGGCGATACGCGGATAAGCGAAGTCAGGGTAGGTATCGCGCCGTTCACCGCGTTCGAGCGCCAGCACCTGCAGACCGCTGTCGGTCAATTCCATTCCCATAATGGCGCCGGTCCAGCCAAAGCCGACGATCACCACATCTACCGGTGGTTTTTTTATTGTGCTCATGATTATGCATTCCTTTTGCTGGATATACTGACCGGGTGAAGAGGATAGGGTTGGTTGGGTTTGTTGACCCAGTCGGCGAAGTCCGCGCGCGCACCGGGGAAACCGATCAGTTTCCATGACGCCAGCGTTTGATTGCCACCGTGGATCGGATCGGCCAGATAACCCTCTTTGGTGTTTTGCAGCAGCTGTTCGAAGAACGCTTTACCCGGCAAGGTGTCCGCATCGAGTTGGCCGCTTTCCAGCGCAGTCAACAGCCGTTCTTGCTCGCCATGAGACAGCTCGGCGAAAACTTTGCCGAACTGACGTTTACAGAGCGCATTGATCGAGAGGATGCCGTTGCGATAGGTCTCGCGCGGCGTCAGTTTGGACTGATAGCCCAACTCTGGCGCCGACGGCACGAACGGCGGATGCATGTACCACAGGCCGCCATGGCCGTAGGGCGTTTCCATTTGGCGATCGATGAATACCGGGACGCCCTGATCGACGGCGCCGGGGCCGTTCTCGTCGCTGGGGATCAGCCGATCGCAGGCCGCCAGCAAGAATCGCCACTCCTCGTTGTTGAAATAAACCGGAACGTAATTCGGCGAGATGCCCGCAGTTGGCGCCGCCTGGACGTTTACCATCATGAGACCGTTACCGGCGGCGGCTAACGGGATCAGCGCCAGCGTTTTTTTCAAAAATTCACGCCGGGGCGGCGTAGGGATGTGCTGTTGCGACATAATTCCACCTTGAACATGCTTCACAGTAAATGCCCGCGCAGGTTTTGCGTCGCTCTCCAGCGGCGGTAAACAGGCGGGATAAGGGAGAGAACGTCTATCACCATATATAGTTAGCAAGCTACTTGTATGGTAATTAAGTCTAAGATCGGGAAGTGTGAAGAAACAATAAATGATCTGTTTCAAAACATTTTTTATACATTTAAGTTGATCGGGATCAATTTGTTAACATTTGCGGTAAGCCGGCGAAATGCAATAAGGTCATGTTCCGCTTAAACAACATTGGGAGTGCCATGGAAAACTGCACCAACGCGCCGCATGCCCTGGAGGCGATCGCAGCGGCTTTCTCGCCAGGTCTGCAACAAGGCCAGACCCGACGTTCGGCGCTGCATCAGGCCCTGTTGCGGCTCATCACCGCCGGGGAACTGCCTTGGCGGGCGAAGCTGCCGCCGAGCCGCGCGTTGGCGGCCCGGCTGGCGGTGGCGCGTGACACGGTGGAACAGACCTACGCGCGGCTGGAGGCGGAGGGGTTCATCAGCCGAACGGTGGGGCGCGGCAGCTTTGTGCGTTATCGCTGCGATACGCTGCTCGGCCGTGAACTGCTGGCGACGCAGGCAGGCCAGGAGGCGCGGCTGGCGGAACGCGAGTTAAGCGATCGCGGCCGGGCGTTGCTGGCGGTCAGCCATACGCCGCACACCAGCCGCCAGGCCTCGTTGACGCCCTCGCTGGCGGATCTGCGGGCGTTTCCCATCGATTCGTGGCTGCAGTGGGAAAAGCAGGCGCTGCGGCGGCACGGCGAGCGGCTGTTGGGGTATGCCGATCCGCAGGGCTTGCCGGAGCTGCGTGCGGAGATCGCGCACTATTTGCAGCGGGAGCGGGGCGTCAAGGCGACGGCGGAGCAGGTGATCGTGGTCACCAGCTCTCAGCAGGCGCTGGCGCTGTGCACGCAGGTGCTGTTCGATCCCGGCGATGCGGTATTCGTCGAAGAGCCGGGTTACCAGGGGGCGAAAAAACTGGTGCAGTCGGCGGGGCTGCAGGCGCGGCCGATCGGCATTGATGAGCAGGGGCTGGACGTCGGGCAGCTGATGCAGGCTGCGGGCGGCGGGCGGGGCGTTTACATCACGCCGTCCCATCACTACCCGCTGGGGTACTCGCTGAGCCTCGAGCGGCGTCTGGCGCTGTTGCAGTGGGCCCAGCGTCGGCGGGCCTGGATCATCGAAGACGATTATGACGCCGAGTTCAACTACGATCGACAAACCAAGGCGGCGCTGCAGGGGCTGGACAGCGGCGGGCGCACGCTGTACATCGGTACTTTCAGCAAGACGCTGTTTCCGGGGCTGCGCATCGGCTTCATGATTGCGCCGCCGCAGCTGGTGCGGCCATTGGTCGCCGCCAGGCAGTTTCAGGACGGCTACACCTCGGCGCTGGCGCAGATGACGCTGTTCCACTGCCTGCACGAGGGCGGCTACGCCGAGCATCTGCGCAATATGCGCACGCTTTACAAGGCGCGGTTGGATGTGCTGTACGACGTGGTGCAATGCCATCTCGCGCCCTGGACGCGCCCGGCCTTGCCGCAGGGTGGGCTGCAGCTGGTTTGCCCGTTGGCGGATGCGGCGACGGAGCGGCGGCTGGTGGTGGCGGCGGCCGAACGGGGCATCCGGCTGTACGGCCTGGCGGACTTCTACACCGGCGCGCCGCAGCGCGGGGCGCTGGTGCTCGGTTTCTCGGCCTACACGCCGGACGAGATCGTGCGTTTTATCGCCACGCTGGCGCAGGTGTTCAACGCGCTGCCGCGGGAAAACGGCGGTTAAAATTGGTCTGCCCGGCGTTTTGAATTGGTCCGTATTACGCCGTCGCTGCGCGGTGTATTCTGCCGCTATTCGGTTATTTCCCTAATGGAAATAATATCTTAACCCCGTGAGGCGCTATGAACCCATCAAATCGTGAAGTGACCATCCGCAGAATCAATGGCGACGACAGAGCGCAATGGCTGGCGTTGTGGCAGGGCTATCTCGACTTTTACCGCGCCGAGGTGGCGCCGCAGGTGACCGATCGCACCTTCGAACGGTTGGGGCAGGATGAACAGGTGTACGGGCTGGTGGCGGAGGATGCCGACGGCCGGCTGCTGGGGCTGATGAACCTGGTATTCCATCCGTCCACCTGGAGCGCGGTGGGCTATTGTTATATCGAAGATCTTTATGTGTCGCCGCAGGCGCGCGGCCATAAAGTGTCGGAAAAACTGTTCGAACAGGCGTATCGGCTGGCGGAGGCGCGCGGCAGCGATCGGGTCTATTGGATGACCCAGGAGTACAACGCGCCGGCGCGTTCGCTGTACGACAAAATCGGCAGAAGAAGCTCGTTTATCGTGTATACCCGTTAACCGCAGGAGGCGCGTATGGCAATGAATCGTTATGGTCAGCCGATTGGCGAACCGATGCCGGATTGGCAGCCGGCTCGCCGCCCGGGCGGCGTGACGCTCGGCGGGCGTTTCTGTTCACTGGCGCCGCTCGATCCGCAGCGGGATTACGCCGCGCTGTATGACGCTTTCCAGCTGGCGCCGGACGGCCGCGACTGGACCTATCTGTCTATCGAACGGCCCGACACGCCGGCGGCGATGTTGCAGCACCTGGAGACGCTGCAGGCCAACCCGACGCTGGTCAATCTGACGGTGTTCGACGCCGCCAGCGACGCGCCGGTGGGGACGGTGGCGCTGATGCGCATCGACGAGGCCAACGGCGTGCTGGAGATCGGCCACGTCAGCTGGTCGCCGTTGATGAAACAGCGCTCCAGCGCCACCGAAGCCATCGCGCTGCTGCTGCGTTACGCCTTCGACACGCTGGGCTATCGCCGCTGCGAGTGGAAGTGCGACAGCCACAACGCGCCGTCGCGCCAGGCCGCGCTGCGCTTCGGCTTCCGTTACGAGGGCAACTTCCGCTTTGCGGTGATCGTCAAGGGGCGCAGCCGGGATACCGACTGGTTCGCCATCACCATTGACCGTTGGCCGGCGGTGCGGCAGGCGCTGGCGCGTTGGCTGAGTGCGGACAACTTCGATGCGCAGGGGCGGCAGATTGCCCGGCTGCAGGTGTTGCGCGGCGAATAATAAGCAAAAAGGCGGCCCGTGGGCCGCCTTGTCGTTGTGGGTCTAACGCGCTTACTTCAGCTCGTCGACCATGGTGGTGGCGCGGCCGATATAGTTGGCCGGGGTCATCGCCTTCAGACGGGTTTTCTCTTCTTCCGGCAGCGCCAGGCCATCGATGAACGCCTGCATGCCGGCGGCGTCCACGCGCTTGCCGCGGGTCAGCTCTTTCAGCTTCTCGTAAGGCTTCTCGATGCCGTAGCGGCGCATCACGGTCTGGATCGGCTCGGCCAGCACTTCCCAGTTGTGATCCAGTTCGTCCAGCAGGTGCGCCTGGTTGACTTCCAGCTTGCTGATGCCCTTCAGGGTGGCCTGATAGGCGATCAGCGCGTAACCCAGGCCCACGCCCAGGTTACGCAGCACGGTGGAGTCGGTCAGGTCGCGCTGCCAGCGGGAAACCGGCAGTTTGCCCGCCAGGTGGCCCAGCACGGCGTTGGCCAGCCCCAGGTTGCCTTCGGAGTTTTCGAAGTCGATCGGGTTGACCTTGTGCGGCATGGTGGAAGAACCGATTTCGCCGGCGATGGTTTTCTGCTTGAAGTGGTTCAGGGCGATGTAGCCCCAGATGTCGCGGTCGAAGTCGATCAGAATGGTGTTGAAACGCGCTACGCAGTCGAACAGTTCGGCGATGTAGTCATGCGGTTCGATCTGGGTGGTGTACGGGTTCCAGGTGATGCCGAGCGAGGTGACGAACGCTTCGCTGAACTGATGCCAGTCCACTTCCGGGTAGGCGACGATGTGGGCGTTGTAGTTGCCGACCGCACCGTTGATTTTACCCATGATCTCCACGCGCTCCAGTTGGCGGTACTGGCGCTCCATGCGGTAAGCCACGTTGGCGAACTCTTTGCCGACGGTCGACGGGGTCGCCGGCTGGCCGTGGGTGCGCGACAGCAGCGGGATATCGCGGTATTCCTGCGCCAGCCCTTTCAGCGCGTCGATGATCTTGCGCCAGTAAGGCAGCACCACGTCCTGACGGGCGCTTTGCAGCATCAGCGCGTGCGACAGGTTGTTGATGTCTTCGGAGGTGCAGGCGAAGTGGATGAACTCGGACACCGCGTGCAGCGCAGGCACCGCCGCCACTTTTTCCTTCAGGAAATACTCGACCGCTTTCACGTCGTGGTTGGTGGTGCGCTCGATGGTTTTGATGCGCTGAGCGTCTTCTTCATTGAATTCCGCGACGATTTTGTCGAGGAAAGCGTTTGCGTCGGCGTCAAAAGCGGGAACTTCCTTGATTTCTGCGCAGGCGGCCAGTTTTTGCAGCCAACGTACTTCAACCTGTACGCGGAATTTCAGCAGACCGTATTCGCTGAAAATGGGGCGCAGTGCGCTGACTTTATCACCGTAGCGTCCATCAACGGGGGAAACGGCGGTCAGTGAGGATAATTCCATCGGTAGCAACTCCTGGGATCGATTAACAATGAGCAACGATATTTTGCGCCTGCTTGAACAGACGATTACGGGAAAACATTAACTGCAGGCGGCTGCCGCCGACCTGTTGCCACAGCACGGCGGCGCGAATGCCGGCCAGCAGCGTGGCGCGAACCTTGGCCTGCACCTGCGGATTCTGCAGGATGGCCGGCGAACCGGTCACCTGGATGCGCGGCCCGAGCGGGCTGACCACGTCGACGTAAATACCGGCCAGCGCGCTGATGATGGTGTCCGACTCAAGATCGAAGTGCGCCAGCTGGCGCTCGAGCTGGCCGAGGCGTTCGCCGAGCGTGTTCATCGCCTGTTTGTTGGCGTTGAGTTTGCGCTCCAGCACCATCAGGCTGATGGTGTAGCGGGTCAGTTCCGCGCCCGGCCCTTTGTTGTTGGCATTCAGCACGCCCATCAGGGTTTCGAGGCCGACCATCAAATTGCGTTCTTCGCCGCCGAACACCGCCAGCGTGGAGGGCGGATCCATTTGCAGCAGGCTTTTCAGCGAGGTCTGAAACGCTTCGCGGTTGCATTGCCCTTCATGGGCCAACTGCTGAACCAAACGCGCCGACTGGCTGATACCCGCCATGGCCAGCGTGATGTCATAATAATTCTTCGCCACGATGACTCCTGTAAACGCGGTGAACGGTACATGGCTTACTGCATAAGGTTGTGTGTATCGCAGGGGTAACGGCGGCGGCCGCGAACGGTAACGATCGGGCGTGGCTGTAACAACGATGACAACGAATGCCGCGGATCATGCCACAAAATCGAGGGTAAACCCAGCGTCTAATACGTCTGCGGTGAGGCGGAGGCGCCGTGCGGCGCAGAACTGCGCAAATAGGCGACGAAAATCGCCGGCGCGAACTTATTGTTGCTGCGGCAAATAAAGTGCGGCGGCTGCATCTATACTGCCAACGTGAACCCTCAAATAAAGACCTTTATATGCACGTAAAAAACAAGCAGCCACTGCCGGCGGTGACGCTGGCGGCCATCGGCGTGGTGTACGGCGATATCGGCACCAGCCCGCTGTATACCCTGCGCGAATGCCTGACGGCGGAGGAGGGCATCACCCTGACGCCGGCTTCGATTTACGGCTTTTTATCGCTGATTTTCTGGCTGCTGACGCTGGTGGTGTCGATTAAATACATTTGTTTCGTGATGCGCGCCGACAACGACGGCGAGGGAGGCATTCTGACGCTGATGTCGCTGGCGATCCGCAAGCTGGATGCGCGCTGGGTGCCGGCGGCGGTGCTGATCGGGCTGGTGGGCGGCAGCTTCTTTTACGGCGATGGGGTGATCACCCCGGCCATTTCGGTGCTCTCGGCCATCGAGGGGCTGCAGATTATCGCCCCCGAGCTGGATAGCTTTATCGTACCGCTGTCGCTGCTGGTGCTGACCGCATTGTTCGCGATCCAAAAACGCGGCACCGGCAGCGTCGGCAAACTGTTCGCCCCGGCGATGGTTATCTGGTTCCTGACGCTGGCGCTGCTGGGCCTCGGCGGCATTTTACATCACCCCGGCGTGCTGCGGGCGCTGAACCCTTACTGGGCGGTGAATTTCTTCCTCGAATACAAGGCCGTGTCGTTCTTTGCGCTGGGCATGGTGGTGCTGTCGGTCACCGGCGCCGAAGCGCTGTACGCCGATATGGGCCACTTCGGTAAAAAACCGATCCGTCTGGCGTGGTTTACGCTGGTGGCGCCGGCGCTGGTGTTGAACTACTTCGGCCAGGGGGCGCTGCTGCTGGCCAACCCGGCGGCGATCAATAACCCGTTCTTCCTGCTGGCGCCGACCTGGGCGCTGATCCCGCTGCTGGTGATCGCTACGCTGGCGACGGTGATCGCCTCGCAGGCGGTGATCTCCGGCGTGTTCTCGCTGACGCGGCAGGCGGTGCGGCTGGGTTACCTGCCGCCGATGCGCATCATCTATACCTCCGATCAGGAGTCCGGGCAGATCTACATTCCGGTGGTGAACTGGCTGCTGTTCGCGGCGGTGCTGATCGTGATCGTCAGCTTCAAACACTCCAGCAACCTGGCCTCGGCCTACGGCATCGTGGTAACCGGCACCATGCTGCTGTCGTCGATTCTGCTGAGCATAGTGGCGGTGAAAAACTGGGGCTGGCCGCGCTATCTGGGCGGGCTGATGCTGCTGGTCATGCTGTGCATCGACGTGCCGCTGTTCGGCGCCAACCTGATCAAGCTGGCGACCGGCGGCTGGCTGCCGGTGGCGCTCGGGCTAATCATTCTGTTGATCATGCTGACCTGGAAGACCGAGCGTTCGCGCCTGATCCGCCGATTGCGCGACAACCAGGAAGGGCTGAGCGCGCTGATCGAGTCGCTGGAGAAGGCGCCGCCGAAGCGGGTGCCGGGCACCGCGGTGTTTATGGAGCGCACGCCGCATGCGGTGCCGCTGGTGCTGTTGCATAACCTGAAGCACAACAAGGTGCTGCACGAGCGCGTGGTGCTGTTGACCATCGTCACCACCGACATGCCGTACGTGCACAACGTGCAGCGGGTTGCGATCGAACAGCTGTCGGCGAGTTTCTGGCGGGTGGTGGCGAGCTACGGCTGGCGCGAGACGCCCAACGTGACGGACATTCTTTACCGCTGCGGGCTGGAGGGGATGAGCTTCACCATGAATGAGACCTCGTTCTTCATGTCGCGCGATACGCTGGTGCTGGGCAAACGGCCCTGGTATCTGCGCGTGCGCGGCAAGGTGTTCCAGCTGTTGCAGCGCAACGCGCTGCGGGCGCCGGACCTGTTCGAAATCCCGCCGAACCGGGTGATCGAGCTGGGGGCGCAGGTGGAATTCTGAATAAAAAAAACGCTGCGGTAAACGCAGCGTTTTTCTTTTGCCGGGCAGTTACGCCAGGCGCTGTTCGATGATGCCGCCGCCGAGGCAGATTTCGCCCTGGTAGAACACCGCCGACTGGCCGGGGGTGACGGCGGAGACCGGCTCGTCGAAACGCACTTCGATGCGTTCGTCGTCGAGCGGGGTCACGGTGCAAGGGATATCCTGCTGGCGATAGCGGGTCTTCACCGTGCAGCGGAACGGGCCGCTCAGCGGCAGACGATCCACCCAGTGCAGCTGCTGCGCGATCAGGCCTACGGACATCAGGCGCGGGTGATCGTGACCCTGCGCGACCACCAGCACGTTGTTGGCCACGTCTTTATCCACCACGTACCACGGATCTTCGCTGCTGTCTTTCAGGCCGCCAATGCCCAGCCCTTTGCGCTGGCCCAGGGTGTGGTACATCAGGCCCTGATGTTCGCCGACGGTCTGGCCGTCAACGCTGACGATCGGACCCGGCTGCGCCGGCAGGTAGCGGCCGAGGAAGTCGCGGAATTTGCGCTCGCCGATAAAGCAGATGCCGGTAGAGTCTTTCTTCTTGGCGGTGACCAGCTCCAGCTGCTCGGCGATGCGGCGCACCTCCGGCTTCTCCAGCTCGCCGACCGGGAACAGGCTCTGCGCCACCTGCTCGTGGCTCAGGGTGTAGAGGAAGTAGCTCTGATCTTTGTTGCCGTCGACGCCGCGCAGCAGGCGGCTTTTGCCGTCCACGTCCTGGCGGCGCACGTAGTGGCCGGTGGCGATAAAATCGGCCCCCAGATCTTCGGCGGCGAACTCCAGGAAGGCTTTGAATTTGATCTCTTTATTGCACAGGATGTCCGGGTTCGGCGTGCGGCCGGCCTTGTACTCTTCCAGGAACAGCTCAAACACGTTGTCCCAGTATTCCGCCGCAAAGTTCACCGTGTGCAGTTCGATGCCCAGCTTGTCGCAGACCGCTTGCGCATCGGCCAGATCGGTCGCGGCGGAGCAGTACTCTTCGTCGTCGTCTTCTTCCCAGTTCTTCATGAACAGCCCAGCGACCTGATAGCCCTGTTGCTGTAACAGATAGGCGGTAACGGAAGAGTCGACGCCGCCGGACATACCGACGATTACTTTTTTCTGGCTGTTGTCTGACATGGGGATCTCACGAACTTGAACACGAACCGTGCTGATAAAAACAAGCGCAGGATTTTACCACGTTGGCCGCGCCGGCGCACTGTTCATCTTGTGCTGCCCGGCGCGCTTAATACGGCCAGGCGAAGCTGCCGACCAGCGACAGCGGGTAACGTTCCGGCTGCTGATAGCTGCGAATGCTCTCCGCCACCAGTGCGGAGCGCAGGTTGGGCGCCTGCAAAATCTCGTCGGCGCTCAACCACAGGCAGCGATCGATGTCGCTGTCGTGCGGCTCGGTCGGCAGCGGCTGTTCCAGCTCGATGACGAAGCAGAAGCGCAGAAACGGCGTGCGATCCGGCGCGATCCATTGGTGCAGGCGCAGGAACGCCTGCGGCGTGGCGCGGATGCCGGTCTCTTCCCACAGCTCGCGCTCGGCGGCCTGCACCAGCGTCTCGTCGGTCTCCAGATGGCCGGCCGGCTGATTCCACAGCGCTTTGCCGTTGATGGTTTCTTCGACAATTAAAAATTTGCCGGCGGCGTGCACCACGCAGGCGACGGTGACGTGCGGTTTGAACATGCGGTCTCCTTACAGCGGTTTGTCGATGCGCCGGTAGATCTCGTCCAACTCGGCGATGCGGGTGCGGTAACTTTGCAGCAGGCAGGCGGTGTCACCGCCGCACCGCTGGCGCTTGGTCAGCCAGGCCTGCTGGCTGTCCTGCATCGCGCCGCGCGCGCCCATGGCGAACAGGCCGCGCAGGAATTGATATTTGGTGGCCATTTGCACGTCCAGGTCGTTCAGCGTGCGGTCGGCGCAGATGGCGCGCTCATCGCCGCCTGCCGCCTTGGCGCAGTCGAAGCTGGCGGCAGGGGCGGCGAACGGGGCCGCCAGAGCGGCGAGCAGCAGCGCGATCGGAGTAGATTTCATGGCGCCTCCATCAGTTATCGGTCTACAGGGAATCGATGATTTTCCATTCACCGGGCTGCAGTGAACCCAGCGAAAGATTACCCATACTGTAGCGAATCAGGCGCAGGGTAGGGAACCCGATATGCGCCGTCATGCGACGCACCTGGCGGTTTCGCCCTTCGAACAGGGTGATTTTCAACCAGCTGGTGGGGATGGATTTGCGTTCGCGGATCGGCGGATTGCGCGGCCACAGCCACTGCGGCTCGGCCACCAATTCCACCCCGGCGGGCAGCGTGGGCCCGTCTTTCAGCGTGACGCCGCTGCGCAGCGGCGCCAGATCGCTCTCCTGCGGCGCCCCCTCGACCTGCACATAGTAAATTTTGCCGGTGCGCTTGCCCGGCTGGGTGAGCTGCGCCTGCAGCTGGCCGTCGTTGGTCAGCACCAGCAGCCCCTCGCTGTCGCGATCCAGGCGCCCGGCGGCGTAAACGTCGGGGAAGGGGATGTACTCTTTCAGCGTGGCGCGGCCGGCTTCGTCGGTGAACTGCGGCAATACGTCGAAGGGCTTGTTGAATAACACAATGCGGCGCGGCCCCTTCGGCGCGGCGGGTTTGGCGGCATTCGGCTTGCTGAATCGTTTAACTTTGTGATTTCTAACAGAGAATTTTTTCATAACGGTTGAGATTACGGATGATAAGCGCATTATAACCGAATCCGTTTCGGATTGGCGCGGACCGAATATTCAAGTAGTATCTACACGCATCTTACAAAGCATTAACAAAATTGCGCTTGAAGGAGAGGTTGATGGAAAGCAAAGTAGTTGTTCCGGCAGAAGGTAAAAAAATCACGGTTGACGCCCAGGGTAAACTGGTTGTTCCTCATAACCCGATCATTCCGTTCATCGAAGGCGACGGCATCGGCGTTGACGTGACTCCTGCCATGATCCACGTGGTTGATGCGGCCGTTAAAAAGGCTTACCACGGCGAACGTAAAATCTCCTGGATGGAAATCTACACCGGCGAAAAATCTACCCACGTTTACGGTAAAGACGTGTGGCTGCCGGACGAAACTCTGGACCTGATCCGCGACTACCGCGTCGCCATCAAAGGCCCCCTGACCACCCCGGTCGGCGGCGGCATCCGTTCTCTGAACGTGGCCCTGCGCCAGCAGCTGGATCTGTACGTGTGCCTGCGCCCGGTGCGTTACTACCAGGGCACCCCAAGCCCGGTGAAACAGCCTGAGCTGACCGACATGGTGATCTTCCGCGAAAACGCTGAAGACATCTACGCCGGCATCGAGTGGAAAGCCGGCTCCGCCGAAGCGGACAAAGTGATCAAATTCCTGCGCGACGAAATGGGCGTGAAGAAAATCCGCTTCCCGGAGCAGTGCGGTATCGGCGTGAAGCCATGCTCCGAAGAAGGGACCAAGCGTCTGGTGCGTGCGGCGATCGAATACGCCATCACCAACGACCGTGACTCCGTGACCCTGGTTCACAAAGGCAACATCATGAAGTTCACCGAAGGTGCCTTCAAGGATTGGGGCTATGAGCTGGCGCGCGAAGAGTTCGGCGGCGAGCTGATCGACGGCGGCCCATGGCTGAAGATCAAGAACCCGAACACCGGCAAAGAGATCGTGGTTAAAGACGTGATCGCCGACGCCTTCCTGCAGCAGATCCTGCTGCGCCCGGCGGAATACGACGTGATCGCCTGTATGAACCTGAACGGCGACTACATCTCCGACGCCCTGGCGGCCCAGGTCGGCGGCATCGGCATCGCGCCGGGCGCCAACATCGGCTCCGACTGCGCCCTGTTCGAAGCGACTCACGGCACCGCGCCGAAGTACGCCGGCCAGGACAAAGTGAACCCAGGCTCCATCATCCTGTCCGCAGAGATGATGCTGCGTCACATGGGCTGGTTCGAAGCGGCTGACCTGATTGTTAAAGGCATGGAAGGCGCCATCGCCGCCAAAACCGTGACCTACGACTTCGAACGCCTGATGGATGGTGCTAAGCTGCTGAAATGTTCAGAGTTTGGCGACGCTATCGTAAAACACATGTAAGTGTGTTCAGCGCTTGAATGAGAACGGGAGCCTAAGGGCTCCCGTTTTTTTTTACGGTTCAAATATGTGTGAGGTGTCGGACAGGCTCACTGAGTGGCGTTAGCCGATTCACGCACCACCAGCACCGGGCAATTGGCGTGGCGGACGACGGCGGTGGCATTGGAGCCGAGGAGATAAGTGATCGCAGAAGGGCGGTTGGAACCCATCACGATAATCTCCGCGTTGAGCGCATCGGCGAGCTCCAGGATCTGATCTTTAGGATCGCCGACGGCAACGTGCGTGGTCACTCTATCTTCAGGCACGCTGAATTCTTTGGCCGCTTTTGCCAGCCCCTCGGTTGCTACCGCAATGATTTCGTCTTTGGTTTCTATCGCCGCCGTGGCGGCAAAGCCGAAAGCGGCATAGGTGGCGCGCGACGGGATCACCGCCAGGAAATGGACGTGGGAGTCTTCGAGCCTGGCGAGCGCGTTGACATGCGGGATGACCTGCTGTGTTAATTCCGGTTCGGTAATATCCACGGGAACCAAAATAGTTTTGTACATACTCCCTCCTTATCGTTTTCAAAAAACTCCACTTTTTTGATTATAGCTGCTTAACGCCGAGAAAACGGCGATCGGTATGGCAGAACCAAAGAAATTGACCGCCAACAGGGAAAGTATGCAGAAACCGTTGTTGTGGCAATTGATTAGAAGCGGCTGATTCTGGCCGTTAAAGGCATGTGACGGCGTAACAAGCTGGGTGTTCGTGAACATGGCATCCAGCGATCCGGTTTATCTCAGCATTGTGAGCCAAAAGGCCATGTTGAAATTTATGTGCGGTGCTTACAAAGGATGAGCGAAAACGTGTATGCCGCCGCTGTCTATTCATACATTATTCTGTCAAAAATTGGTGCGTCACTGCTGGTGTAGTGACGGGCTTCACAGCCCCTGGCGAAAGTTTTGAGGTCAGTAGCGATGTATATTGATCCTGTATAACGTATTGGCCGGGGCTCTTTGCGTGGCCCAGCGTCAACTGATTTCACTACTGAGAATTATCCATAAGGACAGGGATATGAAAATAACGCATTCAGGCTATAAAACCGGCGTTGCCACAGTATTGGCGGCGATGACCGCGCTGGCATTAACGGGGTGCGCTAAGAGCACGGCCCCCAGCCAAACCGATCCGGTAAATAAAGAGGTTGACGATCTTTTCACCAACCTTGGCGACCCAAAGACGCCGGCACCGGGAAAAGAGAAAGAACACTATATCGCTCAGTTGCAGGCCGCGATTCAAAGCCATTTGAAAGATGCCGAAGCCTACTCAGGCAAGCGTTGCACATTGAGCATCAAGCTGGCGCCGGACGGTATGCTGATCGGCATTCGGGCTGAACAAGGGGAACCGGAACTTTGCCAGGCCGCGATCAAGGCAATCGCCAATGCGCGTCTGCCTAAGCCGCCAACGGCCGCGGTTTACGAAGCGGTCAAAAACAGCACGTTGGAATTTCGCCCGCAGTGAAGATAAAGGGCGGCAACTGCGATGCTAGACAATTAAACCAAAGCCATAGGCCGTACTTTCATGCGGCCTGTGAGTATTGGGTTGGGCAATATTTCGTATAACGTTTCCTAATGCCGAAGCCAGTTTTTTCGGCATTATTTCGCGGTATATGTCGCCAGGGTTTACCGATACATCATCGCGCTCACGCGCTCGCTTCGGTCTTTAAAACCGTTGCTGCGCATCGTGACCACATAGTAGCGATAGTGATGTTTCTGTGCGTATTCGCGCACCAGATCTTCGGCGAACAGGCCGCTGAAGGTGACGGTGGTGACGAACGTCAGCCCTTTCACTTCGTAGGTGCCGATCTCTTGCGGGGTGCCGATATACGGCGGCGGGAACACGGTTTTGTGGAACTGGCAGCCCGCCAGCAGCAGGGTAAACAGCAGGGCGGCGGGTATTTGCGGTATGCTCATCGGGAAAAGCTTTCCTTCCTTGGCGTGTGTTTTAGTAACTCTATAATAGGATTACAAAATTCGGCGGGGATGTAAAAATTATCCCGCTTCGGTTGCCGTTTCGTTGAAGCGGTGTCGCCGCCCCCCCATCAGAATGAAGGGATAAACATGTTTGTTCGTCTTGCCACTGAAACCGATGTCGCAGCCCTGATCGCCCTCGACAGCGTCGCCGAACACGAACCGCAGCGCGCGGCGCAGATCCGCGCCTGGTGCGGGCAGGGGGATTGCTATCTTGCCGAGGAACAGGACGTGGTGATGGGCTATGGCGTATTGCACTATCACTTCTTCGGCTGTGGCTTTATCGAGATGCTGATGGTCGGCGAGCGCTATCGCCGCCGGGGCGTCGGGCAGGCGTTGATTACGGCATTGAAGTCCCATTGCCGACACCCGAAGCTGTTCACTTCCACCAATCGTTCCAACCTGCCGATGCAGCGGCGGCTGCTGAACGCCGGATTTGTCGCCAGCGGCCAGATTGACAATCTCGATGACGGCGATCCGGAGCAGGTCTTTTTTACCCCGCTGCGCTAATACAACCGGACATCGACCGCCTGCTGTTGCAGCCAGGTGCTGACGTAGCCATAAGCGGCATAGAAGGCCAGCAGCGCGAAGATCAGCACCGAAAGCGAGGCCAAAAATTTGACGTCGCCGTGCTTCGAAAGCTGGTAAGCGCAAGAGATAAAGGCCAGCAGGCACAGCAGGGTGAAGGCGATGGCCAGCGTGGCGTAGAAAATAAGCATAACGAAACCCGTTCTTCCTTGTGAGCCTGGCAAGGATACCACAGACAAAAAAAGGGGCCCAAACGGGCCCCTGCGTGATTCGCTGCGGGAGGTTTACTCCACCGCGTCGGGATGGTTTTTGCCTTCCTCGATAAATTCTTCGTCGATCTCTTCGATGTTCTCCTCGCTGTCGCGGCCGGACAGGATGTTCCAGCAGGCGATGAACAGCGCGGCGATCAAGGGGCCGATAACGAAGCCGTTGATGCCGTAGATCTCCATGCCACCCAGGGTGGAGATCAGGATCAGGTAGTCCGGCATTTTGGTGTCTTTGCCCACCAGCAGCGGGCGCAGGATGTTGTCCACCAGGCCGATCACCACCACGAAGAACACTACCAGGAAAATGGCTTTCCACAGCATGCCGGTGGCGAAGAAGTAGATCACCGCCGGCACCCAGATGATGGCGGAGCCCACGGCCGGGATGATCGACAGGAACGCCATCAGCGCGCCCCACAGCAGGCTGCCGTCGATGCCGGTAAAGTAAAACGCCAGCCCGCCGAGCGCACCTTGCACCACGGCGACCACCACCGTGCCCTTGACGGTGGCGCGGGAGACGGCGGCGAACTTCACGAACAGGTGGTGTTTCACGTGCTGGGAGAGCGGCAGCGCTTCGAGCGCCAGGTTCACCAGATAGGGGCCGTCTTTCAGCAGGAAGAACAGCAGGTAGAGCATCACGCCGAAGCCGACGACGAAGTTGAAGGTGCCCTTGCCGATCAGGAACACGCTGCCCGCCAGGTATTGCCCGCCCTTGAGCGCCACCTCGGAAAGCTGCTTTTGGATCTCGGCGGCGCTGTTGAGGTTATGCTCCGCCAGGAAGCGCTGCGCCCAGCCGGGCAGGTGGCGCATAAAGTCCGCCAGCATGGTCGGCAATTGGCTGTTGTTGGTCTGCAGCTTGGTGTAGATCACGTTGAATTCCATCGCCAGCGACGAGGCGATGATCGCCAACGGCGTGAACACGATCAGGCAAATCAGCGCCACCGTCAGCAGCGACACCACGCCGTTGCGTTCGCCGACGTACTGCTTCAACTTCTTTTTCACCGGATGGAAAATCACCGCCAGAATAACCGCCCACAGCACCGAGGAGTAATAAGGCCCCAGCACGTCGAGAAAGGCGGCGGTAACGATGAACAGGATCAGAATAAAGAATCCCTTGGAAATGCCTTTAGACATCATAGTCGTCCCTCAAAAGATGAATTTTCAGCATAGATGAACTGAATGAAAACAACACTATCATCACCTTTGCTTAACCGGTAGGGGATTTTTAGTGGCGTATTCCATAGGGTTATTAAGGGCAAGGCGGGCGCCGCACGGTGAACAGGCGGCGGCGTGAGAAAAGAAAGAGGGCTAAATAGTTAACAAAATTTATCGATTGTGTTTCATTTTGTGAGCCGCGCTTGCCGCCTGCGCCAGGCTTTCCTAGTTTTTAGGAGGGCGGCCATTCGCCCGATACCACGAAGGAGTATGCAAATGACTGAACACAAACGACTTGCCGTTATCGAAAAGGTGCTGCTGATCGCTTTCGCCGGTGTGCTGGTTTATCTTGCCGCGACCGGCGCCTTGTCATTATCGGGTCTGGACCATCACTGGCCTTATCCTTCGCGCTGAGCGTGATTGATCTCACCACGCAGACCCGATAACGATAACTAGCGGCTGTACCCTACGACACTGGATCTCCAGAATAAATCGCCCGTCATTCGCCTCGTTCTTTGGCGCGCAGGGCGGTGACGCTCTCTCCGCCGACGCCCCAGTTGTCGGTGGCTACCTCGTCAATCACCACGAAAGTGGTGTGGCGTGGCTTATTCAGCACCTGCTCCAGCAGCGCGGTGGCTCCCTCGATCAGCATGCGCTTTTGCGCGGCGCTGACCCCTTCGTCGGTCACTTTAATGTTGACGTATGGCATGGCGTTTCTCCCCGGTTTCACCAGACGCCGGCGGTGGCGCCGCCGTCAACCGCGAGCGCCGCGCCGGTAACGAAATTGGCGTCGGTCAGATACAGCACCGCATCGACGATGTCCTGCGGCTGGCCGACGCGGCCGGTTGGCGCCAGTTGCCGCATCTGCGCCAGACTCTGTTCATCATTTTGATGCATCGGCGTGGCGATGATGCCGGGCGCCACGGCGTTGACCATCACGTTGTGCGGCGCTAACTCCAATGCCAGCTCGCGCACGGCGTGGTTAAGGCCGCCCTTGATCAGCACCGGCAGCAAGGCGGGCACTTTGCTGTTGGGCTGCATGGCGATCGACGCGGTGATGGCGACGATGTGGCCGGCGCCGCGTTGCTGCATATGCCGGGCGGCGGCCTGCGCCGGGTAGAAGAAGCCTTTCAGATTGGTTGCCACCATCGCGTCGACCTCCTCCGGCGTATAGTCGGCGATCGGCTTGGCGATAAATATGCCGGCGTTATTGATGAGAATATCTACCTGACCAAAAGCCTGTATCGCCAGGCTGAACAACCGTTCGGCGGTTTCCGGCAGCGCGATGTCTCCCGGCGCCAGCAGCAGATTGGCCGGGCGGCCGAGTTTGTCCGCCGCCGCCTGCAGCCGTTCAAGCGAACGGGCGTTTGCGACAACCTGATAGCCGCGCGCCAGGTAGGCTTGCGCGATGGCGAAGCCCAAGCCGCTCGATGCGCCCGTGACGATGACCGTTTTTACTTTGCTCATTTTCTCTCCTCGACAGGATAGGGATTGATCGTACGTGAACGGTAATCCATACCTGATGATTGAAAAATGAGGAGGAAAGAACTTTAATTTATACCTTATGTAATGAATTGGCAGGGAGAGACATGCAACGCCATTTTGACGACGTTCAGGTGGGCAGCATTGAGCTGTTTTGCCTGACGGTAGAAACCGGCAGCTTCACCGCAGCGGCCAATGCCGCCGGGATAACCCCTGCGGCGGTCAGCCGCTCGGTCGCGCGTCTGGAGACGCGATTGCAGGCGAAGCTGTTTATCCGCACCACACGCCAGATGCGCGTCACGGATGCCGGCCAGCGTTATTACCTGGAATGTCGCCGGGCGCTGAGCCAGCTGATGGAGGCCGAGGCGAGAATTTCCGGCGAACGGGACAAACCGGTGGGCACGCTCAGCATCAGCGTGCCGACGCTGTATGCACATTTTAGGCTGTTGCCGCGCTTGCCCGAGTTTGCGCATCGCTATCCCGATCTCAAGCTGAATCTGCACGTCAGCAATCAGAATATCGATTTCTCCGAAGATAAATTCGACGTCGCCATTCGCGGCAGCGAGCTGAACGACTCCGGCCTGGCGGCGCGGCGTCTGGAGGAGGCTGAACTGATCGTGGTGGCGACGCCGGGCTATTTGCAGCGCCACCCTGCGCCGCTCACGCCGGCGGATCTGGCCCGGCACGATTGCATTCAGTATGCGTTGCCCAGCACCGGCAGAAAAACCGCCTGGACGTTTAAGGTTCAGGGCGAAAATAGCAAAGTGGAAACTGCCGGGCGCTGGCTTTGCCAGGAAGATTACCTCGCTACGCTGACGTTGGTGAAAAGCGGCGCCGGACTGATGCAGGTGTATCGCTTTACCGTCGAACAAGAGTTGAGCAGCGGGGCGCTGGTCGAGGTATTGAAAGATTACGCCGGCGCCTCGCGTCCCTTCATCCTGCTTTATCCCTATGCGCGCTTCGTCCCGCTCAAGGTACGGAAATTCATCGATTTCCTGACGCAAGCGTAGCCGCCAGCGCCAATACCGCTCCAGACACCGCCGCCGCCAACACCAGCCACGCCGGGGCCGCCCAGCCGGCCGCGGCCACGATGGCGCTCAGTGCGATCGGACCGATCACCTGGCCGAGGTAGTTTCCCTGCATCACCAGCCCGAGGCTCAGCGGCAGCAGCGTCGGTTCCGGCGTCGCCGCCGGCGTGGCGGCCAGAATGGTGGCGGGCAGTATGCCGGCGATGGCGCAGAACAGGAAACACAGCGGGATCAGCAGGCCGTTGGGCGTCATCGGCAGGAAAATGCCGACGCCGAAGACCCCGATCAACAGGCTGGTGGCGGCGAGCAGCGTTCTGGCGGGCAGCCCGCGCGACAGCAGCACGCCGGCGGCGAGGTTGCCGACGATGTTGGCCGCCACCGCCGCCGCGCTGATGCCGCCGGCGGCCGCCAGTGACAGACCGATGCGCTGCATCAGAAAGATCGGCAGAAAGGTCATCACCGAGAAAAACTGCAGGTTGTATGTGGTGAACATCAGCGCCAGCAACAGCGGCTGACGCGCCCGCAGCATCGCGCCCAGCGCTTGCCGCAGCGGCAGAGACGGCGAGTGCGCGTCGGCGGCGCGGCGGGATGTGGTCAGCGGCAGCAGCAGGGCGGCCAGCAGCGTCAGCGCCGCACCGGCCTGCCAGCTCTGCTGCCAGTCGGCCAGATGCGGGCCGAAAAACAGCGAAATGGCGATGCCCGCCGGCATGAAGGTGCTCCAGATGCCAAAAACCAGGTTGCGCTGCGCCGGGGCGACGATGCGGTTCAGCACCGCCGGCGAGGCAACCACCACGATCACGAAGCCGAGGCCTTCGACAAAGCGGCTGACGATCAGCCCGCTGAAGTCGTGCAGCGTGGCGCCGGCGAAGCTGGCGGCGCTGATGATCAGCAGCCCGAACGCCAGCAGGCGCCGGTCGCCCCAGCGGCGCACCAGCAGCCCGGCGGCGATGCCGCCGAACACTCCAACGAAGGGAAAGGCCGAAATGACCCAGCTGAGCGTCTCCAGTGAGCGGCCGAACTCGGCCTGCAGCGCCGGCAGCGCGATGGTGGCCTTACCCACGTGCAGCGCCGCGGCGATGCCGGCGAACAGCACGTTGATGACGGCCAGCCAGGGCGTGGCGGCGGGGGAAATGCGGTCGATGGCGTCCGGTTTAATCGCGGTCATAACACTCTCCAGTAGCGGCAACGTCATCACTATGCCTCTGCGCTGCGACAGAAGTCGTTCAAATGCTGCGCTGTCACGCGGGGAAATTATTCATTTCGAGCTTTAATTTGCGCGCCTCGTTGTTTGGTGCGCCAGCGTGCCGCCCGGCGTGGACGCTCGCCCCCCTGCAGCGGTTTACTGTTCCGGCACGCAGCAGGCGTGTTGAATTCACTTTATAAGGAGCAGTGTATGTCAGAGATGATGAACGAGAGTAGGGCGCCGGCCATTGAATGGAGCTATGGCGGCCGGGGCGATGATATCAGCAGCAGCCTGAGCCTCGACACGGTTGAGGAGCAGCCGCAGGGTTTCTTGATGACGGTCGATCGGCCGGTGCAGATCTTTACAGAGGCGCTCTCGCCGCTGATGGCCTTTGTCACGCTGCTGCGCCCGCTGTATGCGAAGACGGGCGAGGGATTCCAGTTCGTGCCGGTTTCCCACCCCTGGACCGATGTGCAGCGCCTGCCGCCAAGCGCCGGTTATCTGGGCGTGCAGGTCAACGCCGGCCTGTTCTTCCACGGGGCCAAACCGACGCACTATAAAGATCGCGACGGCCAGATGAAGCCTATCGACGGCGGCACTCTTTTGCAGAATATCACCGTGCTGCATCAGGTGGTGCAGCCGCAAGGCCCGGGCGAAGGCGGGATCTGAGGCTGAAACGTTATCACGGGGCCGGACGCGGCCCTTATCTCGCCTTGAAAACCGCCCTTGGCTTGGGTAAAAAGGGTTGTCTATTCAAGGAGAAGAGTATGTACAGCGACAACGAGAAAAAGTTTTATATCATCCTCAACCGCAATCACGAACCGGCCACGCTGTTTAACGCCTCTTGCCATCTGACGGCGGGCATCACCGATCTGATCGAGCAGCGCGAGTTTCACCACTATCCGAGCAGCCTCGACGGCGTCAGCGCCAATATGAGCCACTACCCGATCGTCATCCTGCAGGCTAAAAACAGCAGCCAGCTCAGCAACCTGATCCTCAAATGCAAGGAGGAGGGCGTGCTGTCCAACTTCTTCACCACCACCATGCTGTCGCACTCCGCCGAGCAGCAGATCGCCGACACCGCCAACACGCCTTACGAGCAGCTGGATTTCGTGGCGGTGGCGCTCTACGGCGACACTGAACAGCTTAAGCCGCTCACCAAGAAGTTCTCCGTCTACCGTTAATCGCGAACGGCATCACATCAGGGGCGGCAACGGCTATGATATTTTTCCATCAAATCGTTGATGGAGATGAACATGAGCGGCAAGAAAACCACCATGGCGGCCATCGCCAGAGAGGCGCGGGTCGGCATCGCCACCGTCGATCGGGTAATCAACCAACGCGCGTCGGTGCGGCCCGCCACCCAGCGCCGGGTGATTGAGGCGGCGAAAAAGTTGGGGTTCGCGTTGGAGAAGTCCCACTGCCTGTCGGCGGTGCTGGGCAGGCCGGAACGCCGCCTGAGAATGGGGTTCATCCTGCTGCGGCGCGAACACTCTTTCTATGCGCAACTGGCTGATGAACTGATGGCGCAAGCGGCGCCGTATCATGAGCCGGGTCAGCCGCCGCAGTTCATCTTCCACTCTCTCAATGCCATCGGCGACACCGCCGCCGCCATTAGCCAATTGAGCCGCCAGGTGGAAGCGATCGGCGTGCTGGCGCTGGATCACCCCCTGATCCACTATGCCGTAGAAGAAGCCGCCCAGGCGGGCATCAACGTTTTCGCGCTGCTGTCGGATTTATCGGTGCCCAGCCGCGCCGGCTACATCGGTCTGGATAATCAAAAAGCGGGCCGCACCGCCGGCTGGGCGGTGGATCGTCTGTGCCGGCGGCAGGGCGACGTCGGCGTGATCATCGGCGACAACCGTTTTACGTGTCAGGAGGCCTGCGAGATCGGTTTCCGCTCTTATCTGCGTGAGCAGATGAGCGGCCAGCGCGTGCTGGAGCCGGTGCGCAGCCATGAGGACGCGGAAACGGCGCGCCGGGTCACGCGTGAACTGCTGGCGAGCCACCCGGAGCTGGCGGCGCTTTACGCGCCGAGCGGCGGTGTGGAAGGCATTATTCAGGCGTTGCGAGAGAGCGGCCGGCAGCATGACATTACGCTGGTGTGCCACGGCCCGGTGCAGGGCGGTGAAATGGCGCTGCTCGACGGCACGGTGGATCTGCTGCTGTGCCACCGCATTCCCGAATTGGCCGCCACGATCGTCGAGACGTTACTCGCCGCCGATGAACAACCGGGATTACGCCACATCATTAATCGCTTCGATGTGATCACCAAAGAAAACCTCTGACGGCCGCTGAGTGGTGTTTGCCGAGGTCAGGGCGCAGCCAGGCGTCGCCTATATTTGATTAAAAACCATCAAATATTTTATCAAAAATAGCGCGATCTCTATCAAAAAATAAAATTTTCATTATTGATGGTTTTGGAATTTTTGTTTGATACTGCCGGCATTCCCTGCAAAAAAGGAGCCGTCGCCATGACTTTGCCTATCGCCAATGCGCCCTGCAGTTGGGGCGTGGATGATCCGAACAACCCCCATTTGCCGCCCTACGCCACGGTTCTCCAAGAAGCGTCGGCGGCCGGCTACCGCAGCATCGAGCTGGGGCCGTGGGGCTATCTGCCGACGCAGAGCGAGGCGCTGTGCGCCGCGCTGGAGCAGCAGCGCCTGTCGCTGGTGGCCGGCACGATTTTTGACGATCTGGTCAGCGAGGCGAACATTGAGCGCCTGCTGGATCTGACGCATCGGATTTGCCGCAACCTCTCGCGGGCGCCCAGGGCGGAGCCGAGCGAGGGCGATCGCGCCGCGCCGCCGTTCCTGGTGATTATCGATTTCGGCAATCCGCAACGCGCCAGATTCGCCGGGCGTTCAGATTTAGCGCCGCGTTTGTCGCAGGCGGAGTGGCAGAGGATGATCGGGCACATTACGCGCATCAGCGAACTGGCCTGGCGGGAATACGGTGTGCGGCCGGTGGTGCATCCGCACGCCGGCGGCTGCATCGAGTTCGCCGACGAAATCGACCGGTTGGCGGCGGACATTCCGCATCATACCGCCGGATTGTGCCTGGATACCGGCCATCTGTATTACGCCGGGCTGGACCCGGCTGCCTGGCTGAGCAAGCACTTTGATCGCCTCGATTATCTGCACTTCAAAGACGTCGATCCGCAGGTGTTCCGCGAGGTGCTGGCGCGCGGCGTCGATTTCTTCACCGCCTGCGCTGAGGGCGTCATGTGCCCGTTGGGCAGCGGGGCGATCGATTATCCGCAGCTGCGTGCGCTGTTGGCCGAGCGCGGATACCGGGGCTGGATCACTATCGAGCAGGAGCGCGATCCGCGCAATGTGCAGGGCAGCCTGCAGGACGTCACCGCCAGCTTGCGCTACTTGCGCGGCCTCGGCTTTTAATCAGGAGAAACACGATGATCAACGGCAGCAAACCTTTGGCGAGATCGTTGCGCTGGGGCATGGTCGGCGGCGGCGGCACCAGCCAGATTGGTTACATCCACCGTTCGGCGGCCTTGCGCGACGGCGCGTTTACTCTGTTGGCCGGCGCGTTCGACATTGACGCCGAACGCGGGCGTGATTTTGGCCGGAGTCTGGGCGTGGCGGCGGCGCGCTGTTATGCGGATTATGCCGAGATGTTCCGCGCCGAAGCCGCGCGGGCGGACGGCATCGAAGCGGTCTCGATCGCCACGCCGAACAACACCCATTACGCCATTTGCCGGGCGGCGCTGGAGGCGGGATTGCACGTGGTGTGCGAGAAGCCGCTGTGTTTCAGCGTCGAAGAGGCGCAGGCGCTGGCGGCGCTGTGCGAGCGGCAGCGCAAAGTCATCGGCGTGACCTATGGCTATGCCGGGCACCAGATGATTTTGCAGGCGCGGCAGATGATTGCCGATGGCCGGCTGGGTGAAATCCGGCTGGTGAATATGCAGTTCGCTCACGGCTTCCACGCCGCTCCGGTGGAGCAGGATAATCCCAGCACTCGCTGGCGGGTCGATCCGCGCTTTGTCGGCCCCAGCTATGTGCTGGGCGATCTGGCGACCCACACGCTGTTCCTGGCGGAAACCATGGCGCCGCAGCTGAAGATCCGGCGGCTGATCTGCAGCCGGCAAAGCTTTGTGCCGTCGCGCGCGCCGTTGGAGGACAACGCCTATGTGCTGATGGAGTATCACAACGGCGCCATCGGCTCCGTGTGGGCTTCGGCGGTCAACTGCGGTTCGATGCATGGCCAAAAGGTGCGCATTGTCGGTGAAAAGGCCAGCCTGGAGTGGTGGGATGAACAACCCAATCAGCTGCGCTTCGAAGTGCAGGGCGAGCCGGTGCGGATCCTGGAGCGTGGCATGCCGTATCTCGCCGCGTCGGCGCTGGCGGACGATCGCATCGGCGGCGGCCATGCGGAGGGGCTGTTTGAAGCCTGGTCGAATCTCTACCGCCGCTTCGCGCTGGCGATGGACGCCACCGATCGGCGCGACGCGGCCTTCCTGGCCGACTTCTGGTACCCGGACGTGCAGGCCGGCGCGCTGGGCGTGAAGTGGGTGGCGCGCTGCGTGCAATCCGCCGAAACCGACGCCGGCTGGGTCGCCTTCGACTGAGCGCGCGATTCGCTCAGACGCTGGCCCCGTCGTAGCTGTGGATCTGTAACGCATCGAGCGCGACGTCAGGCACGCAGCGCAGGTTAACGGCGCACATCGCGGCGCCGTCCGGCGCGGTGCCGTAGGCAAAGGGCTGGGCTCCGCAGACTCGGCAGAACTGATGGCGGATCTTGTGCTGATTGAAGGTGTAGGTGCTGAGCCGGTCTTGGCCGCTGCTGAGCGTGAACGCGCTGATGGGAAAGAAAGACAGCAACAGCCCCTTGCGGCGGCAGATCGAGCAGTTGCAGCTGAGGGCTTCGGTCGGCAGTTCGGCGTCGACGGTGAAGGTGACGGCGCCGCAGTGGCAGCTTCCCTGGAATGACATGGCGGTGATCCTGTGGCAGGAGGGCGGGTTTGCCCAGTATAGTGCAATTTATCGCCATTCGGCCGCTCCGGGCGGGGTTTCCTTAATAAATGCGCGGTTTTCTGGTAGGTTAAGGTTTAACGTCATCAAAAGGAGAGCGCGATGTTAGAACATTACTATCCGGCCAATATGGGCGCCGAACCGGTCACGGACGAACAGCACAAACGGCTGGTGGCAGTGCAGGCGGCGCTGGAACTGATCAAGGCTACGCTGTCGGATACCAACGATGGCAACGGCGTGGACTTCCAGCTGAAGGCGGCGGAGAAGCACATCGGTCCGATGGCCGACGCCATTCAGGAAGCCCTGAAGTAACGGTTCGCCGTCACGTCAACCGCCCGTATCGGGCGGTTTTTTTTGCGCCGATTACTGCGATTTTTTTAGTGGCGCATTGCCTTTTTCCCGGCTGGTGCCATGAGCGGCGCGATCCTACTCTAGCGATCCGAGTCCTCATCAGGGTCATGCTCATGTTCCGCTTCAGCTTCTTTTCTTTCTTATTGCCGTGCCGCCGACGCGTCACCCAGTTGGCCGGCGCTGCGCTGTTGCTCTGCGGCGTTATGCAGGCGCAGGCCACGCAACGCATCGAGTTTTCACCGGACCCCGCCGGCGCCTACCCTGAGGGCATTGCCTGGAATGCACGCGCCGGTGCGTTCCTTATCTCCTCCCTGCGCGGCGGGCAGCTTGGCCTGGTCTACCCGGATGGCCACTATCGGCGGTTTTCCACCGGCACGGGGCTTATCACCACCTCCGGCATGCTGGTGGACGCCGAGCGCAACCGGGTGCTGGTGTGCAACGAAGACGTGGGCGTGTCCCGCAACTCTGCCGCCGGCACGCGCAATCGCGTGGCGCAGGTGCTGGAGTTCAATCTCGATACCGGCGTGCTGCAGCAGACGTACGACCTTTCATCGCTAAGCCATGGGCCGACGCTGGCCAACGATCTGACGCTCGACGCGCAGGGCAATATCTACGTCACCGACAGCTTCCAGCCGCAGATTTACAAGATCGACCGGGCAACGCACCAGGTATCGATTCTGGTGCGCTCAGCGCGCTTGATGCCGGCCGTCGCACCCACCGCTGCGCAGGGCACGCAGCCCTATCTCAATGGCGTCGTGTATCACCCGGACGGCTTCCTGATTGCGGCGGACTACACCCGCGGGCTGCTGTGGAAGGTGACGCTGGATAACGCGCCTGCGGTAAGTGCAATCAGGTTGCCGCAACGCTTAAAAGGCCCGGACGGGTTGCGGCTCAAAAACGCCCATGAATTGGTGATCGTACAGTCTTTTCCGGGTGAAAAGGGGAGCATGTCCGGTGACGTGACGCTGCTCTCCTCGACCGACGGCTGGGCCAGTGCGCGTATCGCTGCGGTCGCCGCGCCGCCGGGATTGGATGGGCCGACCGGCGCCGCGCTGCGCGATGGCGAGGTGTGGGTCGTCAACTCCCGTTACCCCCGGCTGTTTGCCGACGTCGCTCAGGCGGAAAGTACCAAGACGTTCAGTATCGTCAAGGTGGCGTTCGAACCGGCCGCAGCAGATGGCGGCCGATCGGCGACGGTTGCCAACCCGGCCGGAATAGGATTAAATGCGCACTGACTGTATAAATAAACAGGTGCGCTGCGATGAGTCTGATGTTGAAGGGTGAAAAGATTAACCGTAACCGCTTTACCGGCGAAAAAATTGAAAACGGCAGCTTTATGCTGTGCGATTTTTCGGGCGCCGATCTGACCGGTACCGAGTTTATCGGCTGCCAGTTTTACGATCGCGACAGCCGACAGGGCGGCAATTTCAGCCGCGCGATCCTGAAAGACGCCAGCTTCAGAAGCTGCGATTTGTCGATGGCCGACTTCCGCCATGCCAGCGCGCTGGGGGTGGAGATCCGCGAATGCCGCGCGCAGGGCGCCGATTTTCGCGGCGCCAGCTTTATGAACATGATCACCAGCCGCACCTGGTTTTGCAGCGCCTATATCACCAAAAGCAACCTGAGCTATGCCAACTTCGCCAAGGTGGTGCTGGAGAAATGCGAGCTGTGGGAAAACCGTTGGCACGGCGCGCAGGTGCTCGGCGCCAGCTTCAGCGGCTCCGATCTGTCCGGCGGCGAATTCTCCGGTTTTGACTGGCGCGCCGCCGATGTCACCCAGTGTGATTTAAGCAACGCGGAACTGGGCGAGTTGGATTTACGCACCACCGATCTGCAGGGCGTCAAAATGGACAGTCACCAGGCCGCGCAGCTGCTGGAGCGGCTGGGGATCGCGATCATCGGCTAAGGGAATGGCTAACGCGACGGTTGGCCAAATAAGCGCTTGAAGGCTTTCTCTGCGTCCACGGGAATGCGGCGTTGCATTACCGGGATAGTGAAGCGCGGATCCTGGGAGAGGTGGCGAGCCTGCTCGTTGAGCGGCACGACGGCGATCGCCAGATTGTCGTTAGCCTGCATGACGCCTTCCTGTTCGAACAGGGCGAACACCGGCGTGTCGCGCGCGTTACCCAATGAGCAAGCCGAAATCCAATAATCGCCGTCTTGGGCAAATTTGCACTGCGCCGCTTGCGGGCCAATCGCGCTGATTTGTTTGGCAATCAAGGCATTCGCGTTTTCCACATAGCTTGGTGGTGCCTGCTGGCAGCCTGCCAAACTGAGCGTCAGTGCAGCAAGCGTCAGTGTTCTTTTGCCCATCATAGCCATCCTTGAGGTCATTTCCTGTAAAGTAAAATAATTATCCTAACAACGATAATGCGCCAGTGTCGAGAACAGATTGATTTATTAAGCTTTTATTTCTATTTCATGACGATTAAGCGGTTTTCTTCAGTGTTTTAGCAGGGAGTAGTTTCGCGTGAAGGGAAGAGCAGAACGCGGAATCAGCGGCTGTTTGCGCGTTCATGATCGGCCCCGGCGCGGCGAATCCAATCGTTCGTTATTTTTCACCCCGAACGCCGCGCAGATAACCCTGAGCTGGCGGCAGATGCAGACGGTGCTTTGCGGTAATAAATTTATGAGGCAGATGAATATAATTTAAAATATATCTTGCTTAAATAATTTAGCTGTGTGTAAATAGCGTCATCGGTTTGTAGTACAGACCTTATGAAAGCAGTTTTAGTAAAGCAGTTCTCAGTATTAGCGATATCCCTCAGATACCTCTTCTTCCGCGAATTCTCTTCTCTAGTGCCCCATAAGTTTCCAATAAAAACAGACCTCTATCGCCCTATGGCGTCGCAAAAATATAAAGGAAATATCTCTATGTCCAATAAAATGACTGGTTTGGTAAAATGGTTTGATGCAGGTAAAGGCTTTGGCTTTATCACCCCGGCAGACGGCGGCAAAGATGTGTTCGTACACTTCTCCGCTATCCAGAGCAACGATTTCAAAACGCTGGATGAAGGCCAACAGGTTGAGTTCACTATCGAAAATGGCATGAAGGGGCCTTCTGCCGGCAACGTGGTCGCGTTATAATTTTCGGCCGAGGTGCAATTTCTTACGACAGCGATGATGGTTTAAGCCGGAGCAGTTAAGCAATGAAATCCTCAGCCTGAATAAACTCCGGGTTCGCCCGGAGTCTTTCTCGATACGTCATTAGCTCAGCAGGAAGAGCGGCAGCGAAATTATTCGTTGGCGGACTGGGGTTCGATTCCTCGATGACGTTCCAATAATTAATGATTATTGGCAACAGAAAAACAGATTGCCGCAGAATTAATAACGCCGCGTTTCAGTCTATTTTTCTGTTGTGAAAAAGTCGCGCTTAGGCTGCGTAATGTTGGAGTGTGGGATGGACGCTTACGCCATAACATGACAGCCGGGAAAGTCACCGGCACACGATTAATAGCCCCGGCCTTGGCCGGGGTTTTTTATGCCCGCGATCTTAACGCTGCGAGTCTAGCAGTTCGTTGTTTTTCACCACGTCCTGCGCTTTGAGGTAGCTCTCGATCAGCAACTGATAGGCCGGGAAGATTTTGGTGTAGACCTCGGCCCATTGCTGAGCGTCGGCGCGGTTCCAGCTGCCCTGCAGCTCCGAGGCCACGCCGGCGGTGTCGATCGGCACCACGCCGGCCTGCACCACACGCGCCAGGGTGATTTCCTGCGCCATTTTCGAGTAGGTGCCGGAGGCGTCGATCACCGCGAACACTTTATAGCCTTCGGCCACCGCACTGATGGACGGGAAGGCCATGCAGACGCTGGTGATGGTGCCGGCGATGATCAGGGTTTTGCGGCCGGTGGCCTTGACCGCCGCCACGAAGTCCGGGTTGTCCCAGGCGTTGATTTCCCCTTTACGGGCGACGTATTGCGCGTGCGGTGCATTCTGGTGAATTTCCGGGATCAGTGGGCCGTTGGGGCCCTGCGGCACCGAGGCGGTGGTGATCACCGGCAGTTTACTGAGGGTGGCGATGCTGGCCAGGGCGGCGGCGCGGGCGCGCAGTTCGGTCATCGGCATATCGGCGACGGTCTGGAACAGGCCGCTCTGGTGATCAATTAGGAGCATGACCGCGTCATTGGCATCAATAACAGGACGCTGGCCGTTGAAATTGGCTGGAGTGCTCATGGTGTTTTCCCTTTCTCGTCGTGAGGTCAGTGGGTATCTTCTTTGATTGATAAGGCTGAAACTCAGCACTTGCCTACAGTGTAGGGAGAAGAGAGAAATCCGGTAGAGCCTGAAGTCGGGATGCATCGTTCCATAAATGGAACGATTTTGACGCAGGCGAGCGGCCCGGCGCTGGGCTAAACTTAAGATGCATAAGAAACATGCGGCAAGGAGCGCCATCCTGTTTACGGATCTGACGAGGAGGGCCGCCATCATGGCTTACCGGCATATCGTTGTCGCCACGGATCTCAGCGAAGACGCCGAGTTCCTGCTGGGCAAGGGCGCCAGACTGGCCGCCGCGCTCAATGCCAAACTTTCCCTGATCTATATCGACATCCACCGCGCCGGCTATTACGTCGATCTGGGCGTGGGCGATTACAACTACACCGATCGCACCTTTTCGGAGCGGGTGAAGAATATGCTCAATGCGATCAAAGGGCAGTCGTCGTATCCGGTGGAAGAGGTGATCGTCAGCCGCGGCGCGTTGACGGAAGAGCTGAACCGGGTGGCGAAGGAAAAAGGGTTCGATCTAAGGGTTCGATCTGGTGATCTTCGGCCATCATCATGATGTCTGGAGCCGACTGGTCTCTTCGGCGCGCCAGGCGATCAACGAGCTGAACGTTGATCTGCTGGTTGTTCCCATCGAGAAAAAATAGTCGTGGCCGCCTGCGGGCGGCTGCCGTTTTCCATTCGCATCGCTTATCTCTGGGTGAAGATAACCGCATACCTGCAATAATTCCGCTTGCTGACAATCCGCCCGAAAAATAGTGACTGCCTGGAATTTTATTTTCTCCATCAATATGTTGGCCAAAATCCGATAAAGGTTAATCCAGCGCATTGAAATCACTGTCATACCTCCTTTTGGTTAATAAACCGCACGTTTTGACTGGCTCTCCGCGAAGAGGCGTCTTATCCTCGGGGTAATGAGATTTGTATGACTTATATAAATACGTTCACATGGAGGAGGTCTCATGCGTTTTGACAATAAAGTCGTGGTTATCACCGGTGCGGGCAATGGCATGGGGGAAGCGGCGGCGCGGCGTTTCTCCGCCGAGGGCGCGATCGTGGTGCTGGCCGACTGGGCCAAGGAAGCGGTGGACAAGGTCGCCGCTTCGCTGCCGAAGGGTCGGGCGATGGCGGTGCATATCGACGTTTCCGATCACGTCGCGGTTGAAAAAATGATGAACGAGGTGGCGGAAAAACTGGGCCGCATCGACGTCCTGCTGAACAACGCCGGCGTACACGTGGCGGGCAGCGTGCTGGAAACCAGCGTCGACGACTGGCGTCGCATCGCCGGGGTTGATATTGACGGCGTGGTGTTCTGCTCCAAATTCGCTTTGCCGCACCTGCTGAAGACCAAGGGCTGCATCGTCAATACCGCGTCAGTGTCCGGCCTGGGCGGTGACTGGGGCGCGGCCTATTACTGCGCGGCGAAAGGCGCGGTGGTCAACCTGACGCGCGCCATGGCGCTCGATCACGGCGGTGACGGCGTGCGCATCAACTCGGTCTGCCCGAGCCTGGTCAAAACCAACATGACCAACGGCTGGCCGCAGGAGATCCGCGACAAGTTCAATGAGCGCATCGCGCTGGGGCGTGCGGCGGAGCCGGAAGAAGTGGCGGCGGTGATGGCGTTCCTGGCCAGCGACGACGCCAGCTTTATCAATGGCGCCAACATTCCGGTCGATGGCGGGGCGACCGCCTCGGACGGCCAACCGAAGATCGTCTAAGCGTTAACGCACAGGCCCGGCCATGATGACCGGGCCTGCTGTTTTAGACGCCGATGCGGTCGCGCAGCGTGTAGTAGGCCGCGCCGATGGCGGTGAACGGGATCTGCAGATTGCGCCCGCCGAAGAACGGCAGGTGCGGCAGTTTGGCGAAGGCGTCGAAGCGTTCGGCGTCGCCGCGCATCAGCTCGGCGATCAGCTTGCCCGCCAGATGGGTGCAGGTCACGCCGTGGCCGCTGTAGCCCTGCATGTAGTACACGTTATTCTCCAGCCGGCCGAACTGCGGCATGCGCGACAGCGTCAGCAGGAAGTTGCCGGTCCAACGATAGTCGATACGCACCCCTTTCAGCTGCGGGAAGGTCTTCAGCAGCTTTGGCCGGATCAGGTTGTCGATGTCGTCCGGATCGCGCGCGCCGTACACCACGCCGCCGCCGTACAGCAGGCGATGATCGGCGGTGATGCGGTAGTAATCCAGCAGGTAGTTACAGTCTTCCACGCAGTAATTCTGCGGGATCAGCGCCTGCGCGATCTCCGGCGCCAACGGTTCGGTGGTCACCACCTGAGTGCCGCACGGCATGCTGCGTTTGGCCAGCCGCGGCTCCAGCTTGTCGCCCAGGTAGGCGTTGCCGGCGACGATGACGAAGCGCGCCTTCACCTGGCCGTTGGCGGTGCTGATGAGCGCCGGTTCGCCGTGGCGGATGTTCGTCACCGCCGATTGCTCGAAGATGCGCCCGCCCTGCAGGCGAATCGCCTCGGCCTCGCCCAGCGCCAGATTGAGCGGATGGATGTGGCCGCCGCTGTGATCGAGCAGCGCGCCGACATAGCGATCGCTGGCGACCTCCTGGCGCACCCGGTCCGCATCGAGCAGCTCGAGCTGGGTATTGCCGTAGCGCTCCCAGTTGCGCTTTTGCTCGATCAGCGCATGGAACTGCTTGTTGTTCAGGGCGGCGAAGATGCCGCCGGGGCGGTAGTCGCAGTCGATGGCGTAGCGGCTGATGCGGCTGCGAATGATCTCCGCGCCTTCAAACATCATGCTGCCGAGCAGGCGGGCGCTTTCCGCGCCGTAGCGCTCCTCGATCACATCGATGTCGCGGCTGTAAGAGTTGACCAACTGGCCGCCGTTGCGGCCGCTGGCGCCGAAACCGATGCGCGCCGCTTCCAGCACCACCACGTCGTAACCGGCTTCCACCAGGAACAGCGCGGAGGAGAGGCCGGTATAGCCGCCGCCGATCACGCAGACGTCGCACTCGAGAGATTCATTCAATTGCGGATAGGGCTGATGAGCGTTGGCCGTGGCCGCATAGTAGCTTTTTACGTGTTCAGTCATGAGAGAAGCCCTTATTCCAGCGAGATCCAGGTGGTTTTCAATTCGGTGAATTTGTCCAGCGCGTGCAGCGATTTGTCGCGGCCGTTGCCGCTCTGCTTATAGCCGCCGAACGGCACGGTCATGTCACCGTCGTTGTAGTTGTTGACGAACACCGTGCCGGCTTTCAGCTGGCGCGCCATGCGGTGCGCGCGCGCCAGATCGCGGGTCCAGACCGCGGCGCCGAGGCCGTAGTCGCTGTCGTTGGCCAGCTGCAGCGCCTGTTGCTCGTCGTCGAAGGCGGTCACCGCCAACACCGGGCCGAAGATTTCATCGCGCGCCACGCTCATGACATTGTCCACCTGGGTGAGGATGGTCGGCCCCAGATAGCCGGCGTGGTCGCCCTGTGGATGGTCGCGCCCGTCGAGGAACAGTGCGGCGCCTTGGCTCAGCCCCCGCTCGATATAGCCGGCCACTTTCTCGCAGTGGCCGCTGTCGATCAGCGTGCCCATCACCGTGGCGGGATCGAGCGGGTCGCCGGGGATGAAGGCCGCCGCATGTTTGCGCAGCGCCTGCAGGAACGCTTGCTCAATGCTCGCTTCGACCAGCAGGCGAGTGCCGGCGATGCACACCTGCCCCTGATTATAGAAGATGCCGGCGGCGGCGCTGCGGGCGGCCTGATCCAGATCCGGGCAGTCGGCAAAGACGATGTTGGCGCTCTTGCCGCCGGCCTCCAGCCAGACGCGTTTCATGTTCGATTCGCCGGCGTAAATCATCAGCTGTTTCGCCACCAGGGTGGAGCCGGTAAAGGTGAGGGCATCGACGTCGCGGTGCAGCGCCAGCGCCTTGCCGGCGTCGTGGCCATAGCCGGGCACCACGTTCAGCACGCCGTCCGGCAACCCGGCCTGTTGCGCCAGTTTGCCGAGCAGGATGGCGCTCAGCGGCGATTTTTCGGAGGGTTTGAGCACCACGCTGTTGCCGGCGGCCAGCGCCGGGCCGAGTTTCCAGCAGGCCAGCAGCAGCGGGAAGTTCCAGGGCACGATGGCGCCGACCACGCCGATCGGTTCGCGCTCGATCAGCGCCAGCGCATCGCGGCCGGTGGGGGCGATTTCGCCGTACACCTTATCGATCGCTTCGGCGTACCAGCGGATGCAGCGGATAGCGCCCGGCACGTCGTCGCGCAGGCTGTGGCGAATCGGTTTGCCGGTGTCCAGCGTTTCCAGCAGCGCCAGCTCTTCGTGATGCTGCTCCATCAGATCGGCGAAGCGCAGCAGCGTGGCTTTGCGTTGCGCCGGCGCGGCCTGCGCCCAGTCGCCGCGTTCAAAGGCGGCGCGCGCCGCGCTGACCGCCCGATCGATGTCGGCGGCTTCACCGCGCGCGACCTGCGCCAGCTCACGGCGGCCGGCGGGATCTTCCACGGCGAAACGCTTCCCCGCGGCGGCCGGTTGGTAGCGGCCGTCGATAAACAGCTGGTGCTCAATCTTCAGGGTCTGCGCCCGTTGTTGCCAATACTGCAAATGGTGAAAGTTCATGCCTGGCTCCGTTGATCAGAATGTCGTCGGCGTATGGGCGCTGATAATCCGGCAAATGCGCGCCGACGTGTTGCTGAAGCTGTGGGGAATGCCGGTATTGATGGCGTAGCTCTGCCCGGCCAGCAGGTGATAGCTCTGGCCGTTGACCTGCAGCACCACTTCGCCCTCCAGCAGCGTGCCGATCTCTTCCCCTTGGTGTTTGATGCGCTCGCCGGTGGTGGTGCCCGGTTCGTAGGTCTCGATCATCATTGCCAGCGTGCGGTTCGGATCGCCGTTGTGGATCAGCTTCATCGAAACGCCCTGGCTGCCGATTTCGATCAGATCGTCACTGCCTATCACGATCTGCGGCTGCGCCGGTTTTTCCGGCTCGGCGAAAAACGCCGACAGCGACAGACCGTATACCGTCAGCAGCTTTTGCAGCGTGCTGATGGCCGGGCTGACCTTATCTTGCTCGATAGTACTGATGGCGCTGTGGGTTAACCCAGACAGTTCGGCGACCCGGCGCTGCGACAACCCCAATTGTTGACGGATCTGCGACAGACGTTTTCCCGGTGCCAAGCTGACGTCGCTCATGGGCGTTTTTCCTTTTGATAGTTCCGACAGGCGGTGATGAAACCATCAAACAACAGGCGCGACAGGGCGTACTCGTCGCTGTTCCACTCCGGGTGCCACTGCACGCCGAGCGCGAAGGGCTGATCGCGCACGCTGATCGCCTCCACTAGCCCGTCGGCGGCGTGCGCCTCGACGCGAACGCTCGCGCCCAGAGTTTTGGCGCCCTGGCCGTGCAGCGAGTTCACCCAGAATCTGTTGCAATCCGGTATCAGTTGCGAAAGCAGCCCCCCTTCCTGAACGATGACTTCATGGGCGGGGGCGTATTGCTGTTCCAGCGGCAGGTCGTGATCTTCACGATGCTCCAGCAGCTCGGGCAGTTCGTACAGGCGGCGATGCAGGGTGCCTTGGGTGGCGACCACCATCTCCTGCATGCCGCGGCAAATGGCGAAAAGGGGAATGCGCCTGTCGAACGCCTGGCGGAGCAGCGCCAGGCTCAACGCGTCTCGGCCAGGATCGGCGTCAGGCTCATCGCCGTTTTCACCATAAAGGTGCGGCTGCACATTACTGGGGCTGCCCGGCAGCAAAATGCCGTCGAGGCGCGGCAACAGTTCCGCCAGCATTTCCGGCTCCGCCAGCGCGTGCGGCAGGGCGATCGGCAAGCCGCCGGCGGTGATAACGGCATTCAGGTACTTTTCTTGCAAGGTCTGTGTGAGGTGCCCGTTTAACCTATACCTGCACATGACGACGCCGATGACTGGTCTGTTAAATATATTGTCCATGTTATCCCCTTGGTACGTTCGAAATTATGAACGATAAGCTTCTCCACCGCCGATTTCGTTCAATATTCTATAAATCTAGCAGTCGATTGGGCAATATTCAAACCAAAAGTAACACTTGCAAAACAAATTTGTTTCATCTACGTTTCATTTGTGGGCATTATATTGAACAAGACGGTCAATAAACATCGACGACAGCAAAACACAAACGGCGGGTGAACCATGCAGACCAACATCGTAGAAGTGGAAAACTTTGTTCAGCACAGTGAAGAGAGACGAAGTAGCGCGTTCCAGCGCGAAGTGAAGAAGTACCTGGAACGTTATCCGTTAACCCAACATGTCGACGTCCTGTTGACCGATCTGAACGGCAGCTTCCGCGGTAAACGCATCCCGGTCGGCGGTCTGAATAAGCTGGAAAAAGGCTGTTACTTCCCGGCGTCGGTATTTGCGATGGATATTCTCGGCAACGTGGTGGAAGAAGCCGGGCTGGGGCAGGAGCTGGGCGAGCCGGATCACGTGTGCGTTCCGGTACCGGGCACGCTGACGCCGTCGGCGGCGGATCCGCAATATATCGCGCAGGTGCTGCTCACCATGCTGGATGAAGATGGCACTCCCTTTGACGTTGAACCGCGCAATGTGCTGAACCGAGTGTGGCAGCGTTTGCGTCAGCGCGGGCTCTCCCCCGTGGTAGCGGTAGAGTTGGAGTTCTATCTCATCGATCGTCAACGCGATGCGGAAGGCTATCTGCAGCCGCCGTGCGCGCCGGGCACCCAGGAGCGCAACACCCAAAGCCAGGTGTACTCCGTCGATAACCTGAACCATTTCGCCGATGTGCTGAGCGAAATCGACGAGCTGGCCCGTTTGCAGGGCATTCCGGCGGACGGCGCGGTGGCGGAAGCGTCGCCGGGGCAGTTCGAAGTCAACCTGCACCATACCGATGATGTGCTGCAGGCCTGCGACCATGCGCTGGCGCTGAAACGGTTGGTGCGCATGGTAGCCGAGAACCACAACATGCAGGCCACCTTTATGGCCAAGCCGTATGAGGAGCACGCCGGCAGCGGCATGCACGTGCACATCAGCATGCTGAATGCGCAAGGCGACAACGTGTTCGCCGATGACGACGGCGAAGATTCGGCGCTGCTGAAACAGGCGCTGGCGGGCATGATCGCCCTGATGCCGTCCTCGATGGCGCTGCTGGCGCCGAACGTCAACGCCTATCGCCGTTTCCAGCCCGGCATGTATGTGCCGACCCAGGCTTCCTGGGGGCATAACAACCGCACCGTGGCGCTGCGCATTCCCTGCGGCGATCGCGACAACCACCGCGTGGAGTATCGCGTGGCGGGCGCCGACGCCAACCCTTATCTGGTGATGGCGACCATTCTGGCCGGCATCGTCTACGGCCTGGAAACCGCATTGCCGCTGCCTGAGCCGGTGACCGGCAACGGGCTGGAGCAGGACGGGCTGCCGTTCCCAATCCGCCAGAGCGACGCGCTGTACGAGTTTGAGCATCAGCCGGTGCTCAATGCATTGCTGGGCGAACGCTTCAGCCATGTCTACCTGGCCTGCAAAACCGACGAGCTGGTGCAGTTCGAGCGCCTGATCACCGAAACCGAAATCGAGTGGATGCTGAAAAACGCCTGATCCCGCTCACCTAACGACTACCGCGCGCGTCCGGCGCATTTCATCGGCTCTCCTGTGGCCGGTGAGGCTGCGCGCTGCGGTACAGAATTTCTTCTATCACGGCGTACAGGACGCCGACGAGGAAATAACCATGACTCAGTCATCCCCATGCGCAGGCGTCTGCCTGTGCCGCAGTGCCTACGGGCCGGTCGCCGGCCGTCCGACAGTGACCCCAAACCGTTTTTCCCGCCGCCTGAACAGCAGTTTCCCCGCGGCCTCTCTGAATGACGTTGCACGGTTGACAGCAGAGGACCAAAAGGGGAACTGCCATGACGACTAAAGCCATCGACAGCGGCCCGGCGGGCAAACCGCAGCTGCGCAAATCCCTCAAGCTGTGGCAGGTGGTGATGATGGGCCTGGCCTATCTGACCCCGATGACAGTGTTCGACACCTTCGGCATTGTCTCCGGCCTCACCGACGGCCATGTGCCGACCTCCTATTTGCTGGCGCTGGCCGGCGTGTTGTTCACCGCCATCAGCTACGGCAAACTGGTGCGCCAGTTTCCTACCGCCGGCTCTGCCTACACCTATGCGCAGAAGGCGATCAACCCGCACGTCGGTTTTCTGGTGGGGTGGTCGTCGCTGCTGGATTATCTGTTCCTGCCGATGATCAACACGCTGCTGGCGAAGATTTACCTGACCGCGCTGTTCCCGGAAGTGCCGCCCTGGGTGTGGGTGGTGGGCTTCGTTATCCTGATCACCGCCATCAACCTGAAAAGCGTCAATCTGGTGGCCAACTTCAATACCCTGTTCGTGCTGGCACAGGTGGCGATCATTCTGGTATTTATCTACCTGGTGGTGCGCGGCCTGCACAACGGCGAGGGGATGGGCACGGTGTGGAGCCTGCGGCCGTTCCTCAGCGAGAATGCCCACCTGCTGCCGATCATTACCGGCGCGACTATCCTGTGCTTCTCGTTCCTCGGTTTTGACGCGGTCACCACGCTGTGCGAGGAGACGCCCGACGCCGCCAAGGTTATCCCGCGCGCCATCTTCCTGACTGCGCTGTACGGCGGGGTGATCTTTATTAGCGTTTCGTTCTTTATCCAGCTGTTTTTCCCGACCATTCAACGCTTTCACCAACCCGACGCCGCGCTGCCGGAGATCGCGCTGTACGTCGGCGGCAAGCTGTTCCAGTCGATCTTCCTGTGCGTGACCTTTATCAACACGTTGGCTTCCGGCCTGGCGTCGCACGCCAGCGTGTCGCGCCTGCTGTATGTGATGGGGCGTGACAACGTGTTCCCGGAGAAATTCTTCGGCTATATCCACCCCAAATGGCGCACGCCGGCGCTGAACGTACTGATGGTCGGGCTGGTGGCGTTGTCGGCGCTGTCGTTCGATCTGGTGACCGCTACGGCGCTGATCAACTTTGGCGCGCTGGTGGCCTTTACCTTCGTTAACCTGTCGGTGATCAGCCACTTCTTTATTCGCGAAGGGCGCAACAAAAGCTGGAAGGATCGCTTCAACTTCCTGTTCCTGCCGCTGGTGGGGGCGTTGACGGTGGGGGTGCTGTGGCTGAACCTGGAGAAGAGCTCGCTGACCATGGGGCTTATCTGGGCGACGCTGGGCTTCGGTTACTTGGCCTGGCTGACCCGACGTTTTCGTCAGCCGCCGCCGCAGTTGGAGCGGCAACCGCAGCAATAAATTCACAGGCGGGAGTTTCCCGCCTTTCTTTTTGGCGCGTGCGGCAGTAGAGTGAAAAACCTGATAAAAAATAACCTATTGGACCTGCCTTATGCCCGCTTTGCCCTTGCGTACCCGCGCCACGCTGCTCGGTTTGTTGGCTATCGTGCTGTGGAGCAGCGTCGTCGGCCTGATCCGCAGCGTCAGCGAAGGGCTGGGGCCGATCGGCGGCGCGGCGATGATCTACAGCGTCAGCGCGGTGTTTTTGCTGGTGGCGCTCGGCGTGCCGAAATGGCGCAGCTTTCCGCGGCCTTATCTCATCGTCGGTAGCCTGCTGTTCGTCAGTTACGAGATCTGCCTGTCGCTGTCGCTCGGCTACGCCAATACCCGCCTGCAGGCGATAGAAGTGGGCATGATCAACTACCTGTGGCCCTGTTTCACCGTGCTGATGGCGTTGGCGCTTAACGGCCAAAGAGCGAAATGGTGGCTGCTGCCGGGGCTGCTGCTGTCGCTGTTCGGCATCGGTTGGATCATGAGTGGCGAGGGCGGCTGGTCGCCGGCGCAGATGCTGGCCAACGTGCGCAGCAACCCGCTCAGCTACGCGCTGGCCTTCAGCGGCGCGGTGATCTGGGCGCTGTATTGCAACCTGACCAAGAAGATCGCCCAGGGCAGCAACGGCGTGGTGCTGTTCATCGTGCTGACCGCGCTGGCGCTGTGGCTGAAGTATGCCTTCAGCGCGGAAAGCGGCATGCAGTTCAGCCTCGGCGTGACCGTAACGCTGCTGTGCGCCGGGGTGGCTATGGGGGCGGGGTATGCCGCCTGGAACGTCGGCATCTTGCACGGCAACATGACGCTGCTGGCCACCGTCTCCTATTTTACCCCGGTGCTGTCGGCGGTGTTCGCCGCGTTGGTGTTGCACACCTCGCTGACCGTCAATTTCTGGCAGGGCGTGGCGATGGTCACTCTCGGTTCGCTGATCTGTTGGCGGGCAACTCGCGGAAATTAACGGAAATTATCCGCTGTCGTCGCAATGTTGAACTAGAATTTAACTAGCCATGTTGCCTGAAGGAACGACGACGATGAGAAGCGACATTCAATTTATTCAACAGCCTGAAATCGACGTGCATCACTATGAGCGCGGCGATACCGTTCGCCTGACCACGGCGAATTTGCGACATGAATATCAGCTCGACGTTTATATTTTGCGTCGCGACGACAAGCTGATTTACGGCTCGGTCGTCGCGGCGGCGCCCAAGACCGATATTCCGGTCGCCAGTTGGGAGGTGAAAAACGGTGAAGAGGTGGCGTTCCGCCAGGAAAACATCGCCAAAGCGGTGCCGGCGGTGAACTGATTTCACGTTCCGTACTTTCTCCTGATGCTGATGAAGGCCGGCGCTGGCGCGTCGGCTTTTTCTTTTCCAGGGCGTGATGACGCCCTGATGTCATTTGGCTCAAAAACTGCGCTAAAAAACGCGGTGCATGACAAAAATCACAGCGAATGTGAATTTGCATGAAACATAATTTGACAAATGTGAACGCAATCGATTACCTATTCGCGAAATGCGTAACTGGATCACAGATTCTTACAGTCAGTGGTTTCTATAATGCGCGCGTCATCCGAGTTTCTGTGTGAAGACAACGCCAGGTGTCGGCAGACTCATTGTCATCTTTTCTAAACGGGCAGGAAATGGCCCTTTAAGCATGTGGTAATAAAATGAAAAAAATAGCTCTCGCAGCAGGTGTACTGCTCGCAGCGTCTTACAGTGCATCATCAATGGCTGATAGCAAAGACAGTCAATATGTCTCCGACTGGTGGCACCAGAGCGTTAACGTGGTGGGCAGCTACCACACCCGCTTCGGGCCGCAATTGAACAACGACGTGTATCTCGAATACGAAGCCTTCGCCAAGAAAGACTGGTTCGATTTCTACGGCTACGTTGACGTGCCGAAATTCTTCGGCGTAGGCAATACCCCGGATCGCGGCATCTGGGACAAAGGCTCCCCACTGTTTATGGAGATTGAACCACGTTTCTCCATCGACAAACTGACCGGCACCGATCTGAGCTTCGGTCCGTTCAAAGAGTGGTACTTCGCCAACAACTACATCTATGATCTGGGCCACAACGCCGACGGCCGTCAAAACACCTGGTACATGGGTCTGGGCACCGATATCGACACCGGTCTGCCGATGAGCCTGTCGATGAACATCTATGCCAAATACCAGTGGGAAAACTACCAGGCCGCCAACGAGAACAGCTGGGACGGTTATCGCTTCAAGGTGAAATACTTCGTGCCGCTGACCCAGGTGTGGGGCGGCAACCTGAGCTACATCGGCTTCACCAACTTCGACTTCGGCTCCGATCTGGGCAAGGACAGCCATTGGGTTGACGGCACCGGCAAACAGGTGCGCACCAGCAACTCTATCGCCTCCAGCCACATTTTGGCGCTGAACTACGATCACTGGCACTATTCTTTCGTGGCGCGTTATTTCCATAACGGCGGCCAGTGGCAGGATGGCGCGGATATCGGCACCCCGCAGGGCCCGATCAAGTCTACCGGTTGGGGTTATTACCTCGTGGTCGGCTATAACTTCTGATTTTCCGTGCTATCAGAAACAGAAAACCCCGCCTGGCGGGGTTTTTTTTCGTCATCACTGGGCTTGTTCAACCGGGAGATGCTTCACCGGCATAAACAGTCTGCCTTTGATCACGTGACATTCATTATTTATCCAACTAATGATTTGTTCACGGCTGACGCCTTCCGACTGCGCGTACTGATGAAGATCGCCGTTAAAGTGCCGAGTGATGTATTCCATGAGGGTCATTTGCACGTCTTTTGCTCCTGAACGCCCACCCGTTGCCAGCCTGGCCACCGCGGGAGGTTGAGGTTTCTCAGACAGCGAATGTAAATTATCGGCAACGAAATCTCAACATAAAGCACCAGATTGGGGCGACAGCGGCGGGAAAAAGAATCCCGCACGGAGAGGCGGGAAATGTTCGCTATTATCATTATGGATGATAAGAATAAGATTTGAGGTGCGACGAAAAAGAGCACGCTAACTCTTTTTTGTTACCTTCCCACGCTAGCGTAAGGCTTATTTTTCTTCAAGAAAAATCTGAGACAAGCATCGGCATTTTCGAGGCATTTTGCGTTAAAACAAGAGAGTGGCGCGAATGCCGTAAAACCGCACTGTCATCTCGGAGTTTTCCTTATACTTTGTCTGGAAAAGGCCAGCTATAGTCAACAGAGTCACCCACGCAGGAATACACAACATGAACAAACGTCGTACGACTCTCACGGTGTTGGCGCTGATTGCATCGCTGGGGTTGTCATCCGCCCCGGCCTTGGCCGACAAAGGCGGCAATGGTAACGGCAACGGGAACGGCCATGGCAACAGCGGCAATCACGGTAACCATGGCAACAACGGTAACAACGGCAATCACGGCAACAAAGGCAATAAAGATAAAGGCGGCTATAGGAACGACGATAATCTGGTATCAGTCAGCCTCTCGCGCGACCGCGCCCGTTCGCTGGCGCACAACTATGGCCTGACCGGCTACAGCTCGCTGCCACCGGGCATCGCCAAAAATCTGGCGCGCGGTAAACCGCTGCCGCCGGGCATCGCCAAAAAAGTGGTGCCTTACTCGATGCTGCGTGAGTTGCCGCAGTACCCGGGTTATGAGTGGCGTATCGCCGGCGACGATCTGGTGCTGGTCGCACTCAGCACCGCGATTGTGGCCTCCGTGATCAATGGCGTTTTCGACTAACGTTTGTCGAGCGTTATCGGGCCTCGCTGCGGCGGGGCCTTTTTATTTGCCAGCGCGGGGCGGACGTGGTGAACTTTGGGCCTTACGTTTTCACTGCATCATAAGGGAGGCGCCATGTTCAGGGCGTTATTGATAGCCTGCTGTTTGACCAGTTTTCCCGTGTTGGCGGGCGGCGCCGCCGCCATCGGCGAGCTGGTGAACCAACGGCTGTCGTTGATGAAAGACGTGGCCGGTTACAAGGCGCAGCAGCATTTGCCGATCGAAGATCTGGCGCAGGAGGCAAAGGTGTTGGCCAGCGCGCAGGCGGAGGCGCGGCGTTTGGGGCTGGAGCCGGCGTCGGTACGGCCTTTTATCGCCGCGCAGATGGACGCCGCCAAGGCGATTCAGTACCGCTATCGCGCCGACTGGTTGGCGAACCCGGAAAGCGATTGGCAGCCGCGCCCGTTGGCGCAGGTGCGCCCGCAGATCGCGCAACTGAGCAGCCAGATATTGCAACGGTTGGCGGAACGGCTGCGTGCCGGCCCGCTCGACGAGGCGGATCGGGCGGCGTTTATGGCGTCGGTGGATCAGGTGAATCTCAGCGACGCCGACAAACGGCGGCTGGCGGATGCGCTGCTGGCGGTCAAAACCGGCAGCGCACGCTGAGCGTCAGTCGCGGCCGACGGTGCTGCGGCGGAAGGTCAGCATCCGGCTGCGGTTGGCGATGAGATCCACGTTGTAACCGCGGAAATAGAGGCAAAAGCGTTTTAACCACGGGCCGTCCTGGCACTCCACCAGCATGCGGCCCTGGCCGAGCGGGCTGAGCGTGCCGGTCTGCGCCGCCGGGCCGACGCCGATATGCACCCGATTGCCGCGAATTTCAAAGGCGGTGCGATAGTGCGGGTGATACCACAGCCCCTGCACATGCTTCAGGCAGTCGCCGTTGGCCGTGACCGGCAGGAAACGGCGCGCCACATGCCCGACTTCGCCCTCGATCGCTTCACCGGTCCATTTCAATTTGATCGGCATATGGGCGGACAGCGACACCGCGTACCCATCCTCGCCCTGATACAGCGGCTCACCGCTGCCTAGATAGGCCAGATTGCCGTCTTTGACCTCCAGCCAGTGCGGCTCCGCCAGGGTGGCGTAGAGGCCGTCGGGGATCGCGGCGCTGCGCTGCGGCAACGGTTCGCCCAGCAGCGTCGCCATCACCTGTAAGACCATGCCGAAGCTGTCGCAGTCTTCGCGGTTGGCCACCAGCGCGACGCCGGCCTGACGGTCGGGCGCCAGCAGGAAATAGGTTTTGTAACCGGCGTGGGAACCGCCGTGGCCGAGTAAGCGGCGGCGGCCCAGCGGGGTTTGCGCCAGACCCAGGCCATAGGCGCTGAGCTGGCCCTGATTAAGGCGGCGCGGTGCGCCGAGTTGCGCCAGCACGCCTTGGCCGGGGCCCTCGTCGGCCAGCAGCGTCTGCAGCCAGCGGGTGAGGGCGTTGAGGCTGCCGGTCAGGCTGCCGGAGGCGGAAAGGTGCAGGCCGGCGCTGGCGTGTTGCCAGCCCTGCGGCGCACGCCAGTAACCCGGCACCAACCCCGGCACCACGTCGAACCAGCTTTCCGGCGCTCGCATCTGCACCTGCAGCGGCCGGGCGATGTGCTGTTGCACCAGTTGGTCGAAATCATACCCTTTGCTGCGCAGCGCGGCCTCCAGCAGCCGATAGCCGGTATTGCTGTAGGCGATCTCGCTGCCGGCTTCGTAGTTCAATTTCTCCAGCCCCTCGACGAACTGCATCACCGGCTGCGCCTCGCTGACGGCGTGCAGCGAGATGCCCAGCAGGCCGAGCGTCTCGCGCACGTCGGGCAGGCCGCCGGTCATGTCCAGCGCCTGGCCGACGGTAACGTCCGCCAACGCGGGCTGCAGGGCGGGGAGCAGTTCACCCAGGCGTTGCTCCAGCCGAATGGCGCGCTCGGTGGCGTTCAGCGCCAGCGCGGCGAAGATATGCTTGGTCACTGAGGCATAACGCACCACGCTGTCGGCGGTGAAGGGGGTGTTCTGCGCCAGATCGGCCAGGCCGGCGCAGGCGGTGGCGCGGCGTTGTTGGGCGTCAAACAGGGTGATGGCGCCGCCGGGTTCGCCATGCCGTTGCCAGCCGGCCAGCAGTTGTTCGGCCAAGGCGCCGGCAGCGCGCCAGTTTAACGGTGTTACAGACATAGGGCCTCCAGAGAGTATTCGAAACGGGCCAGCTCGGCCACACGCCGCCCGGCGCTGAGCGCGGGCTTTTGGGCTGATTGTGGCGCAGTGCGTTTTTCGTCGGCCGCCGTTTTGTGCGCTGTTTAGACCAGTTAGCGGGGAATCACACGAAACTTTGATATAGCGCGCAGATTGCTGCTGGCGTTGCGGTTAGAGGCAGGAGAAAAACAGGCGCCCGGCGGCGCCTGTAAAGGGGGATCAATTCAGTCTGGCGGCACCGTCCAACAGGCTTTCAATCATCTGCTTGAGCAGACGCTGCAGCGAGGCGGCGCGCTGGGGCTCGAACGCAAAAGGATACTGTTCGGACATGTAGTTGACCTGCGCCAGTTCGAGCTGGATCGCATGCTGTTGCTGCTGCGGTTGACCATAGGCGCGGGTGATATAACCGCCCTTGAAGCGGCCATTCAGCACGTGGGTGTACTGCTGTTGCTGCTCGCAGCAGGCGACCAGCCGATCGCTCAGCGCCTGGGCGCAGCTTTCACCGCCGTTGGTGCCGAGATTGAGATCCGGCAGCTGGCCGTCGAACAGCCGCGGGATCACCGAGGCGATGGAGTGCGCGTCGAACAGCAACGCATAGCCGTGCCTTGCTTTGAGGCGCGCCAGCTCGTTCTGCAACTGCTGATGATAAGGTTGCCAAATCTGCTGCAGATAGCCGGCGCGTTCTGTGTCCGTCGGCGTTTTGCCCGGCAGGAAGCTTGGGCGGCCGTCGAACAGCACGTCGGGATACAGACCGGTGGTGGCAGTGGTGTACAGCGGCTTGTCGTCCGCCGGGCGGTTCAGATCGATGACGAAGCGCGAATAGTTGCCGACCAGTACGCTGGCGCCCATCGCCCGGGCGAAGTCGTACAGCTGCGGAATGTGCCAGTCGGTATCGGGCAGCGGGCGAGCGTCGTCGGTCAGCCCGGCCTCGACCGCCGGCGTCAGTTGTGTGCCGGCGTGCGGGATGCTGATCAGCAGCGGCAGGCTGCCGGTCTGGAAGCTAAAAGGATCGCGAATGGTCATTGACGTACTTCTCCTCGGAAAATCACCGTACAGGGCAGCTGGCCGCCCAACCAATAAGCCAGTTCCGCCGGCCGCGACAGCGGCCAGTGAACGAAGTCCGCCACCTTGCCGGTTTCCAGCGTGCCGTGGCTGTGCTGCAGCCCCAATGCTTTGGCGGCGTGGGTGGTGACGCCCGCGAGCGCTTCTTCCGGCGTCAGGCGGAACAGCGTGCAGGCCATGTTGATCATCAGGCGCAGCGACAGTGCCGGCGACGTGCCGGGGTTGGCGTCGCTGGCGATCGCCATCGCCACGTGGTGTTTGCGGAACAGCTCTACCGGCGGGCATTGGGTTTCACGCAGCAGGTAGTAAGCGCCCGGCAGCAGCACCGCCACGGTGCCGGCGTCGCCCATGGCGCGGGCGTCTTGCTCGGTAGCGTATTCGAGATGGTCGGCGGAGAGCGCGTGATGGCGCGCCGCCAGCGTGCTGCCGCCGAGGGCGGAGAGCTGTTCGGCGTGCAGTTTGACCGGCAGACCGGCGGCTTCGGCGGCGGCGAAGACGCGCTCCACCTGCGCCGGTGAGAACGCCAGATGCTCGCAGAAGGCGTCGACCGCATCCGCCAGACCGGCGGCGGCCGCCTGCGGGATGATGGTGTCGCAGACCAGATTGATGTAGTCGTCGGCGCGGTTGGCGTATTCCGGCGGCAGCGCATGGGCCGCCAGACAGGTGGTTTTCACCTCGACCGGCAGCAGCTCGCCCAACTTGCGCGCCACCCGCAGCATTTTCAGTTCGCTCTCCGGGCTGAGGCCATAGCCGGATTTGATCTCCACGCAGGTGACGCCTTCCGCCAGCAGCGGCCGCAGGCGGAACAGCGCCTGCTCCAGCAGCAACGCTTCGTCGGCCTCGCGGGTGGCTTTCACGGTGGAGATGATGCCGCCGCCCTGCGCGGCGATGTCGGCATAGCTCACGCCGTTCAGCCGCTGTTCGAACTCGCCGCTGCGGTTGCCGCCGAACACCAGGTGCGTGTGGCAGTCAACAAAGCCGGGGGTGATGATGCCGCCGTCGAATTTCACCGTTTCGTCCGCGATAAGATCGGGCGGCAGCGCCGCATGTTCGCCAATCCAGACAATCTTGCCGTCGCGTACGGCGATCGCGCCGTCGGTCAGGGTGTGATATTTACCGTCGCGCATGGTGACGATATCGGCGCCGTGCCACAGGCTGTCACAGTGGATCTCAGACGTCATTGCTTTCCTCCGCCGGAGCCGCAGCTCCCACATGGTTGTATATACAATTAAAAACAACCTAACGCATTCACCGGGATGTCACAAGAGGCGGGCGAGATTTTGTTATCAGGATGTGATCGACAGCGGAGATGCGGGCGCAGGGCGCGCCCGCCGGGGTTCAGACTTCGCTGGTGAAGCGGCCGAACAGCTGATAGCGGCTGCCGGGGTACAGCAACCGCGCCGAGGTCACCACGGTTTTGCCGGACCAGGTGCGGCGATGGATCAGCAGGCCGGGTTCGTGGTCCTCCAGCTGCAGCAGCTCGCGCTCCCGCCGGGTGGGGATCACCGCTTCGACGATGTGTTCGCCGGCGGTCAGCGGCGCGGCCTGCGTCAGGTAGGTGTAAGGGGTGACGCGGTCGAAATCCTGCTTCAGGTAATCCGGCGCCACCAGCGGGTTGACGCAGCGGTCTTCCACCTGCACCGGCACGTCGTTTTCGTAATGCACGATCTGGGAGTAGAACAGCCGTTGGCCGGGCTGAATGCCCAGCGCCGTCGCTTCTTCCTCGCTGGCCGGGCGGGCCTTCAGCTCGAGGATTTTACTGCTGTGGCGATGGCCGCGCGCGGCGATCTCATCGGCGATGTTGTGCACTTCCAGCAGTGCGGTATGCGCCTTGGCTTCGGCGACGAAGGTGCCGACGCCCTGCATGCGGATCAAAAAACCTTCGCTGGTCAGCTCGCGCAGCGCGCGGTTGATGGTCATGCGGCTGACGCCCAGTTCCGCCACCAGTTCACTTTCGGAGGGCACGCGCTGGTGCGGTTGCCAATGCCCCGCACGGATTTGATTCACGATCGCCTGTTTGACCCGTTGGTAGATCGGGGCGGGGGCATCGCTCATTGCAGCCGCCAGTTGTAACACGGTCTGTTGTTCAGCCACGACGTTAACCTCGTCAAATAAAAAAATAATAACACCAGTTTACTGTTGATGTCGGCGTATGTATATGTATATACAACTAGTGGCCATCGCGCCAGAAACTTGCCGGCGGCCGCCAAAAAATTCCTGAATGCGCGCCATCGCCGCGCCTCATTCACCGTTACATCAACCGTGGAATACTGCCATGCCTGCTTATTTTGCCCCACGCGCTTTGCTCCCTGAGGGCTGGGCGCATAACGTCCGGCTGGACGTCGATGCGCAAGGTTACCTGACTCAAGTTACCGCCGACGCTGAACCGCAAGGCTGCACCCGGCTGCACGGCGACGCGGTGCCGGGCATGCCTAACCTGCACTCCCACGCTTTCCAGCGCGCGATGGCGGGGCTGGCGGAAGTGGCGGGCAACCCGCAGGACAGCTTCTGGACCTGGCGCGATCTGATGTACCGCCTGGTGCAGCGTCTGACGCCGGAGCAGGTGGAGGTGGTCGCCCGTCAACTGTATATCGAAATGCTCAAGGGCGGATACACCCAGGTGGCCGAATTCCACTACCTGCATCACGACGCCGACGGCAGGCCTTACGCCGATCGCGGTGAGATGACCGGCCGCCTCAGCGAGGCGGCGCATCAGGCCGGCATCGGCATGACGATGCTGCCGGTGCTTTACAGCTACGCCGGTTTCGGCGCGCAGCCGGCCCAGCCGGGGCAGAAACGTTTTATCCAGGACACCGAAAGCTATCTGCACCAGCAGCAGGTGATTGCCCGCCAGCTGGGGGATCGTCCGTTGCAGAATCAGGGGTTGTGTTTCCACTCGCTGCGTGCGGTGGAGCTGGGGCAGATGCAGCAGATTTTGGCCGCGTCGGATCGCACCTTGCCGGTGCATATTCATATCGCCGAGCAGCAAAAAGAGGTGAACGATTGCCTGGCGTGGAGCGGGCAGCGCCCGGTGGCCTGGCTGTATGACCATCTGCCGGTGGATCAGCGCTGGTGTCTGGTGCACGCCACCCATCTGGATCGCGACGAGTTGGAAGCGCTGGCGCGCAGCCGCGCGGTGGCCGGCCTGTGTCTGACCACCGAAGCCAACCTCGGCGACGGTATTTTCCCCGGCGACGCGTACCTGCAGCAGCAGGGGCGCTGGGGCATCGGTTCCGACAGCCACGTTTCGCTCGACGTGGTGGAAGAGCTGCGCTGGTTTGAATACGGCCAGCGGCTGCGCGATCAGCGACGCAATCGCCTGACGACGCCGGAACAGTCGGCGGTGGGCAATGTGCTGTACTCACAGGCGCTGCAGGGAGGTGCGCAGGCATGCGGCGCGCCGATCGGTCGGCTGCAGAGCGGCTATCGCGCCGACTGGCTGGTGCTGGACGGCGGCGATCCGTATCTGGCGGCGGCGCCGGACGCCTCGATCCTTAACCGCTGGCTGTTCGCCGGCGGCAAAGAGCAAATTCGCGACGTATTCGTCGGCGGCCGGCAGGTGATCGAGCAGGGACGGCACGCGCTGCAGCAGCAGAGCAGCGCCGAGTTCCTGCAGGTGCTGAAAACCTTTCAGCAGGAGGCGTAATGGGCCTGACCCGTTTTAACTTCGCCGCGCTGCCGGTCAGCCCGTGGCGCAACGGCGGTGGGGAAACCCGCGAAATCGTCAGCTGGCCGCCGGGCGCGCAGGATTTTGACTGGCGCGCCAGCATCGCCACCATCGCGCAGGACGGGCCGTTTTCCGCCTTTGCGGGCATCGATCGTTCGATCACCCTGCTGGAAGGCGACGGCGTGCGGCTGTTCAGCGCTGGGCATATCGACCATCAGTTGGCGCGCGTCGGGGAGCCGTTCGCGTTTTCCGGCGACGTGGCGCTGGAAGCGACGCTGCTGGGCGGCGCCAGTCAGGATTTCAACATCATGACGCGCCGCGGCCGGCAGGCGGCCGAGGTGCGGCGCAGCACGGCGCCCGTCAGCCTGCTACCCAACCGGGCGGGCGTGCTGTATGTGCTGAGCGGGGTCTGGTCGCTGCCGGGGGGCGGCGAGCTGCGAGCGCGCGAAGGCGTCTGGTGGACGGCGCAGGCGGTGAGCGGCGAGGTGAAGCCGCTGACGGCCGACGGCGCTATTCTGTGGGCGGACATCACAGCCTGCTAACGCGGAGTAGAGTCCTGCGCCTGGTTATGGGATTATTCACTTTTCCTCATTAATCATAAAGAAGGGCGCATGGCTTCGCTGAAAGACGTCGCAAAACTTGCCGGAGTCTCGTTGATGACGGTGTCCCGCGCCATCAATGAGCCCGGCAAGCTGCGGCCGGAAACCTATCGGCGCGTCAAACAGGCTATCGACCAGTTGGACTATGTGCCGGATCTGTCGGCGCGGCGTATTCGTGGTGACGGAAATCGCGTACAGACGCTCGGCGTGCTGGCGCTGGACACCGCCACGACGCCGTTCTCGGTGGACATGATCCTGTCGATTGAAAAAACCGCGCGCGAGCACGGCTGGAACAGCTTCGTCGTCAATCTGTTTGCCGACGACAACGCCGAACAGACCGTCGATCTGCTGCTGGCGCATCGCCCGGACGGCGTGATCTTCACCACCATGGGGCTGCGTCAGGTGGATGTGCCGGCCAAACTGTTGGACAAAAGGCTGGTGCTGGCCAACTGCGTCAGCCCGGCGCATGCGATCGCCAGCTACATTCCTGATGACGAGCAAGGCCAGTATGACGCGATGCGCACGCTGATCGCCAAAGGCTATCGTACGCCGCTGTGCATACATTTACCGGCGGATACGCTGGCGGCGGGGCTGCGCCGCCGCGGTCTGGAGCGCGCCTGGCGCGAAGCTGGGCGCGATGTTGAACAGCTGCGGCAGTATCATCTCGATCTGAGCGGCGGCGATCAAGGCTATCGCGACTGCGTCGCGCTGCTGGCGCGGCATTTCTCTGCCGGCCGGCGCGATTGCGATGTCGTGGTATGCGGGAACGATCGGATAGCCTTTCTGGTGTATCAGGTATTGCTGGCGCAAGGATGGCGGATACCGCAACAGGTGGCGGTGCTGGGCTACGACAACATGGTTGGCATCGGCGAGCTGTTCCTGCCGGCGTTGACGACGGTGCAATTGCCGCACTACGAGCTGGGCCGCCTTGCGGCGCTGCATGCGATCGAGCAGCGGGAACAGCGTGATACGGTGAAAGTGCCTTGCCCGCTGTTGGAGCGTGGTTCGCTGTAACCGCACCGGGTGCGTCGCTGCGCGCCCGGTGCTCATTCCCACTATCCCCAGATGCTAGCCAACTGCCATCCTGTGATGGGCTCGAACTCTGCCCGTCCGCCCTCGGCAAACAGGCTGAGGCGGCGATCCTCCTCCGTCGGATAAATGCGGCTGGTCAGGCAGGCCAATCCCTGATTAACGAAAATCTCCAGCGATGAACGGTCGATAAAGATCCGCAGCGACAGGATGTCACCCTCCGGCAGCGGCACGCTGCGGCAGGTGCTCAGGGCGGGGTTTTCATGAAAACGTTCCAGTACCAGTCGGTGCGCCTGATTATCGACGAACAGCCGCGCTGCACTCCCGATGGCCAGCCCGTAACGCTCGGCGTCGTTGTCGGCCGGTCTCAATGTCAGAGTGAGTTCCTGCACATCGTTCGCCAGCGGCAAATGCTGATTGGTGAGCGTCTGCGCCAAAAACGAGTGCGATTCTCGGCGCAGCGCCGCCAGTTCACGCGCCGGGTTCATGCGAACGCTGCCGTCGGCGGCCAGCGTCAGCTCGCGCGGCAGGGTGAGGGCGCCGGCCCAACGGTGCGCTTTGCTGGGCATCGGTGATTCCCACATATCCATCCAGGCAAACAGCAGCCGGCGGCCGTCGGCGGCGGTGAAGGTCTGCGGCGCATAGAAATCGTGGCCGGCATCCAGCTCGCAGAAGGGCTGCGTTACCGTAAAGTCGCCGTCCGGCCGCCAATGGCCGAGCAGATAGCCGCTCTGGAAGCGATTGCGGTAGCGGTAGCCCTGCGCCGCCAGGCCCTGCGGCGAGAACAGCAGCAGGTGTTGTTCCCCCAGCGGGAAGACATCCGGGCATTCCCACATATACCCTTGATGCGCCGTTTGCGCGCCGGCCAGCACCCGATCGAAGCGCCAGGCGCGCAGGTCTGCAGAACGGTACAGGCGTACCTGGCCCAGGCCGTTTTCTTTAGCGCCGACCACCAGCCACCATTCGCCGTTCTCGCGCCAGACTTTCGGATCGCGGAAATGCTGAATGCCGTCCGGCGGGGCCAGCACCGGCCCGTGCTTGACGAAGCGTATGCCGTCTTCGCTGGTGGCCAGACATTGCACTTCCCGCACCTGGCTGTCGTCGCCGGGCTCGCCCAGCCACACGTGGCCGGTGTAAATCAGCGTCAGCACGCCGTTGTCATCCACGGCGCAGCCGGAAAAGCAACCGTCTTGGTCATAGGACGCATCGGGTGCCAGGGCGATGGGCTGGTGCTGCCAGCGGATCAGATCGCGGCTGGTCGCGTGCCCCCAGTGCATGGGCCCCCAGTGTTCGCTATAGGGGTGATGCTGGAAGAAGGCATGATAGACGCCGTCAATACAGATCAGGCCGTTGGGATCGTTGATCCAGCCGGCGGGCGGCGCGAGATGGAACTGCGGGTAGTAATCATCTCGGCGCTCTGCGCGCAGGGCCTCGACCGCATGGTCGGCTTGAGCTAAGGCAGTGTTCATTGGACAGACTCACTTGATTTAATGGCGGATGGAAAGGGCGCTGCCGTGGCGGAACGTTCGCCGCGCAGCAGGAAACAGGAAACAAGCGTCGTGGCGGCGACCGCGCAGCCCATCAGCAGATAGGTGTCGGCAAAGCCGATGCGGTCATAACCGTAGCCCGCCAGCGGCGACAGGAAGCTGGCCATCACCTGGGTGATGAACTGAAAGCCCACCAGGTACAGCGTGGAGGAGAGGCGGCTGTCGAAGCGGCTGGCGATGTATTTGAAGATAGCGATCAGCAGGATCGGCAACTCTACGGCGTGCAGCAGTTTCATGGCGGAGATCATCAAGGCGCCGCTGACCAAGCCGGAGCCGAACATGCGCAGCGCCATCACGCTGCCCGCCAGCAACAGCCCCTGCTTGGCGCCGATGCGGTTCACCAACAGCGGAGCCAGAAACATACCGCCGGCTTCGAGGAAGACCTGCAGCGAGTTGAGAAAACCGTACATCTCGTTGCCCTGTTCGCGTGACGCGAACTGTGAGGCGAAGTAGACCGAAAATTGCTGATCGAAAACGTTGTATACGCTGATGCCGAGCACAAACACCACCAACGCCCAGAAGCCCGGCATGCGCAGCAGCGCCAGCGCGTCCTGCAGCCGCAGGTTCTCCGGTTTGCCAAACGCCAGGCCGGCCATGGCGTTCGGCTTCAGCTCGCGCACCTGGCTGAGCAGCACCAGGAACACCACGGCGGCGGCGGAGGCCAGCCAGAAATTGATGTTCGGATCGATATTGAAGATAAAACCGGCCAGAAAGGTGGCGCTGGCCCAGCCGAGCGAGCCCCACATGCGGGCGCGGCCGAACTCGAAACCGCTGATGCGGCTGACGCGCTCGGTATAAGATTCCAGCGCGCCGATGCCGGCGAAGAAAGTGGCACCGATGAACAGCCCGCCGACCAACGCACCCAGCGGCAGGCTGCTCGCCAGCAGCGGGGCGTAAACGTAGATAAAGAACGGGCCGGTCAGCAGCAGCATCACGCCGAGAAACTGCAGCAGGTGCTTGCGCAGCCCAAGTTTGTCCTGAATAAACCCGTACAGCGGCTGTGCGCACAGCGCCACCAGCGAGATAGCGGAGAAGATCAGGCCGGTCTCGGCGCCTTTAAGACCGATCTTCTGATTCAGCCAGAGTGAGATCAGTGAAAAGCTGGAAGACCAGGTGAAGAAAAAGAAGAACAGCAGGCCGCTGAGCAGCACGTAATATTTTTTCGTTTCGCGGTTCATGGATAAGGTCCCGGTGAGTGAAATCAGCTTTATTGTTAACGTTAACTCGCGAAGGGATGAAGCTGTCCGATATCACACATGCGATGTTAATCACAAAAGTTAACGTTAACATTATTGATTTGTGATGTTTCTCACGCAGAGACGCGGATTAACGAGCGTGGTTACTCATCCTGCGGGGGGACATGAAACGGCGGCGATTGGCTGGCGGCCGCAAAGCGGGCGATCAAGAAATCCAACAGCAGGCGCACGCGCGGCGGCTGATAGGGCGAGCGGCGAAACACGGCGTAGATCCCGGCTTCATGCGGGGTGAAGTCGGGAAGAATGACTTTCAGACGCCCGCTGCGGATATCGTCTGCCGCATCCCAGATGGTTTTACGCGCGATGCCGTGCCCCGCTAAAGCCCACTGGCGCGCCAGCGCGCCGTCATTGGTCTCCCAGGCGCTCTCCAGCGGCACCGTGTGGCTCCAGGCCTGGCCGTCCAGGGAGAAATGGAACGTATTCAGCGGGCCGGCTGCGGTCACCAGTACGATAAAACGATGGCCGGTGAGATCGGCCGGCGTGCGCGGCTCGCCATATTGCGCCAGATACGCCGGAGAGGCGCACAGCACGCGTCGGCTGGCGGCCAGGCGCCGCGCGATGAGCGTTTCTTCGCGCGGCGCGCCGAAACGAATGGCGATATCCAGATCGTCCTGCAGCAGGTTGGATAGGGAGTCCGACAGTGTCAGCGCGATCTGCAGCCGGGGGTGTTCGGCGCAAAATTCTTCAATCCACTGATTGAGAAGGTTGCGCCCGAAATCGGCGGAGGCCGAGAGGCGAAGTTTACCGCACACGCCGCTTTGGCTGGCCTGCAGAGCCGCCTCGCCGTCGGCAATCGCCTGCAACGCGAGGGTGCAGTGTTGCAGATAAATGCGCCCTTCTTCAGTGAGACGCAGGCGGCGAGTAGTGCGATCGAAGAGTTTACTGTGCAGCGCCGCTTCCAGCTTGAACAACCGCGCGCTGGCGGCGGCGGGGGAAAGGCCGAGTTTACGGCCGGCGGCAGAAAGGCTGCCCGATGCCGCCGCTTCGGCAAATAAACGCATGTCACCCAGTCTGTCCGTTGCCATTTTTATCAATCTGGATTTGAAAATAATTCAAATGGTAGGCCAATTATCAATCCGTATGCAAGGTGAGACGCTGATGACTCTGCAATTGACCATGGGAGTTGTTGGTAATGAATGTTCACTCTGTTTCCACCGATAGCGATAATGCGCATGGCGCGCTGCCGCCGCTGAAAGCATTGCTGGCGCTGACGATGAGCAGCTTCATCGCGACCGCTAATGAGACTGTGCCGGCCGGCATGCTGCCGCAGATAGCCCGAGGCATGAGCATCAGTGAGGCGTGGGCGGGGCAAATGGTGACGTTGTGCGCGCTGGGCGCCGGGGCGGCGGCGATCCCGCTGACGTTGGCGCTGGGCGGGTGGCCGCGTCGCCGACTGCTGCTGATGGCGATCGGCATCTTTTTGATCTGCAACGCGGTGACGGCGTTGTCACCCTGTTTTGGCGTGACGCTGGGGGCGCGCTTTTTGGTCGGCATCGCTACCGGGGTGACGTGGAGTCTGCTCGCGGGTTACGCGCGCCGCCTGGCCATCGTCTCATTGCAAGGGCGGGCGATGGCGATCGCCATGCTGGGGATCCCGCTGGCGTTGGCGTTGGGCGTACCGATGAGCGCCTGGCTTGGCGAACTGTTGGATTGGCGCTGGATTTTTGCCGTGCTGGCGAGCTTGAGCGCGTTGCTGCTAGTGTGGATCCGGCTGACGCTGCCCGAATTTTACGGTCGCCGAACGCCAGGTAATGCGCGTTTGCGTGAGGTTTTCTGTCTTCCCGGCGTGCGGCCTATCCTTGTCGTATTGGCGTGTTGGATCCTGGCTCATTACACGCTGTATACCTATCTTGCGCCCTATCTTGCCGCGCGCGGCCTGGCGGCCAGGGTGGATTTGGCGCTGTTGGCGTTCGGCATCGCCGCCGTTGCGGGCATTGCGCTGACCGGCTTATGGGTGGATCGCTGGCTGCGTACGCTGGTGCTGTTCAGCCTGGCGGCCTTCGCGTTGGTGGCGCTGGCGTTTGGCGTGAACGGTTTGCCCGTCGGGGCGGTTTACGTTGGCATGGCGGCATGGGGATTGAGTTTCGGCGGTGCGCCAACGCTGTTGCAGACATCACTGGCGGATGCAGCGGGTGAGCATGCCGATCTCGCCCAGTCGCTGCTGGTCACTTTCTTTAATCTGGCTTTCGCCGTCAGCGGCGCGTTGGGCGGAGTTCTGCTGGCAAACGTCGGCGCTAACGCCATCCCGTGGATGGCTTTTGTCCTGGTGCTGGTGGGGTGGAGCATTGCCTGGGGCAGTGCAAAGCGCGGCTTCAGCGCCGAACGCCGCGCCGCGGCGCGCTGAGGGGGCGGCGTCGCCCCCTGTAGCGAGATTAACGTTCGTTCAGCGAACGCAGGTGATCGTCACGGCGCAGCGTCATCAGCGCAAACAGGCTGACCACCGACGTGGCGACCACGTAGTAGGCGGGAATATCGATATTGCCGGTCTGTTTGATGAGGCCGGTGATAATCAACCCGGCCGAGCCGGAAAACACCGCATTGGAAAGTGAGTAAGCCAGCCCCAAACCGGTATAACGCACCCGGGTCGGGAACATCTCCGCCAGCATCGCCGGGCCGGGACCGGCCAGCAGGCCGACTACGGCGCCGGCGATCATGACCGCCAGCCCTTTGACCCACAGTGAACTTTGCGCATCCTGCAACAGGTGCAGCAGCGGAAAGGTAAACAGGATCACCGCCGCCACCGCCGTCAGCATCACCGTTTTTCGTCCCAGCCTGTCGCTGATGATGCCCGCCGGCAGAATGGTCAGGGCGAAACCGACGTTGGCCAGCACCGTCGCCACCAGCGCCTGTTGGAAGGTGGCGTGCAGCGAGGTTTGCAAATAGGAAGGCATCACCACCAGGAAGGTATAGCCGGCGGCCGACCAACCCATCATGCGGCCGATGCCGATCAGAATGGTTTTCACCACGCCGCCCAGCTTCGCTTCCGGCGGTGGGGCGGCGTGTTCCGCACGTTGCTGCGCCTGGGTGAACGTGGGCGTTTCCTCGAGCTTGAGCCGCAGCCACAGCGCCACGGCGCCCATCGGCAACGCCAGCAGGAAGGGAATACGCCAGCCCCAGTCATGCAACTGCTGTGCGCTGAGCAGCGCGGCCAGCAGCGCCACCAGTCCGGCGCCGGCCAACAGGCCGAGCGCGACGGTCAGCGATTGCCAGGCGCCGAACAGTCCGCGCTTGCCCTTGGGAGCAAACTCGGTCATCAGCGATACCGCGCCGCCGAATTCGCCGCCGGCGAACAACCCCTGAAACATGCGCAGCAGCGTCAGCAGCAGTGGGGCGGCGACGCCGATCGAAGCGTAGGTCGGCATGACGCCGATCAGCGCGGTGGCCAGCGTCATCAGCAGCAGAACCGCAATCAGCGTCGGCCGGCGGCCGATGCGATCGCCGATGCGGCCGAAGATCACCGCGCCGATCGGTCGGCAGAAAAACGCCAGCGCAAAGGCGGCGTAGGTGAGGATCAGGCTGGTGATTTCATTTTCACCCTGCAGGGTGAAAAAATTGGCGGCGATAACGGTGGCCAGGAACCCGTATACGCCGAACTCATACCATTCGATAAAGTTGCCGACCGATCCGGCCAGCAACGCCTGACGCGAGCGGCGCGCGTCGAGAGTCTGTTGATTCATCCCCGTTCCCATACTTTTGAATTATTGTTCATCTGTTCTAAATTTATACGACAAAACAATCAATTGATTTCAGCGGGAACTGTGAGGCGCTCAGCGCATGCCGTCGATGCGCCACCATCCGGGGCACACATCGGCGAAAGCGTGCGATACCGGGCTCAGCTCCGGCAGATCGGCGTGGTCGAAGCTGCCGGTGGCCAGCGCCACCGTCGGTTCGTCGTCTACCGCTCCCAGCGTGCTGCCGCAGCGCGGGCAAAAGGCGCGGCTGGAGTAGAGGGAGGAGCGGTACAGCGCGGGCATGCCGCCAGGGCCGTTCCACTCGACGGCCTGACGCGGGAATTCGACTCAACACAGCGTTGGCGCGCCGGAGTGGCGGCGGCAAAAATCGCAGGAACAGCTGTGCGGGTTGCCTGGCAGGCCGTGTGCCTGAAAGCGAATATGCCCGCACAGGCAGCCGCCGCTATAGCGTGGATTTTGCATGATTTCTCCGTCATCAGCGCGGGGGAAACGATGAAAATCACTATAGCCATATCGCGAAAAAATAACAGGCCTCCACAGGGCGATTACCAGAGCAACGGCGCCGGCTCACGGCCATTTTCGGCGTAGTACAGCGACGGCAGGAACTGCGCCAGATAGCTGAACTCGTTGTAGCAGTGGCGCATCAGGTTAAACCCGATGTCGTCCGCCAGTTCGTCGTGGGCGTTGGCGCAGGCTTTACCCAGCAGGAAGCGGCTGCGCAGCACGCATCCATAGGGCGTATCACGTACCAGATGCAGCATCTCGCCGTCACAGGGATCGCCGTTGTCATCCAACGCCACCTGATCGCCGAAGCCGACGCGCGCGCAAACGGCGGCGGAGATTGCCTGCGCGTCGCGCGCCTGGCGCAGCGGCTGCGGCGCGAAGAAGTCCTCGGCGGCGTGAAACTTGAGGCGCGCCGCAACCGGCGGCAGCTCCGCCAGCCATTCGACCGCTTCGATGCTGGCGCCGACGTAGCTTTCCCCTTTTTTCCAGTGGCGATCCCAGCCGCGATGTTCGACGTGATCGTGCGGGTGCCACCAGTTGATGTGCTGGGTGTTCTCGAAGAAGGTGAACCACCAGTCCAGCATGCGCCCTTTACAACCGTGCAGATCGGTTCGAACCGCTACGGTGAGCAGGCCGTCGGCGCTGCGGCTCAGCCCCATTTCCAGCCGCAGCGGTTCGGGCCTGAGCAACTCGTTGATATCGTTGACGCCCCAGGGCGCCAGCAGGGAAGGATGTGTCATAATGGGTTCCTGTTTTATTTTGGAAACGATATGTGTTTCCAAAATAAAGCTATGCCGTTATGCTGAGTCTGTCAACGCTTGTGAGGAACAATTATGGCGAACCTGAATGAAGAACCGCTGCGCGCTCGCGGCCGGCCTGCCACGCCGGAAACGGCGCTGCGCGCCGCGCTGACGCAGGCGACGCTGGCGCTGCTGCTCGACGGCGGATACGCCGCGGCAACGGTGGATGCGGTGGCGAAACGCGCCGGGGTAGCTAAAAAAACCCTGTATCGCTTTGCCGCCAATCGCGATGAGCTGGTGGCGCAGGCGGTGAGCGGCTGGACCGAGGCGTTTCAGCCGGCCTTCGCACAGGATGCCGGGCGACGGGAGGCGGTTGCGCCGCTGTTGGAAACGGGACTGAAAGCGGTGGCGCAGCAGGTGCTGAGCGCCGAAGCGGTGGGCATGTTCCGGCTGCTGCAGAGCGATTTCCCGGGGCGTGAGGCGCTGCTGGACAGCTACCAGCGCAACGGCATTCAGCGCGGGCGAGCGACGGTGGCGGATTGGCTGCGGCGCCAGCAGCAATACGGCTGGTTGCTTGCGCGCGACTGGGCGCAAACCAGCGATCTGCTGCTGGCGATGACCATCGCCGAACCGCTGCGCCAGATGACGTTGGGGCTGCTGCCGCCGGGCAGCGCGATCGACGAACGCATCGCGGCGGCGGTGGCGCTGGTGATGCCGGGGTTGCTGCGCGGCGAAAACGCGGATTGCGCCGCATTGTGAGCCGCATTCATCTGTGGCATGTTAATTGTTCAATTTATGTCACTATTTGGCGATGCCCCCATGAATGCTGCTTACCCGTTCAAACAGGGCGATCTGTTCGCCTTGACCGTTTTTCTGGCCGTCGCCACCCATCGCAGCTTTCACGCGGCGGCGGTGGAGCTGGAGGTGACGCCGTCGGCGGTCAGCCACTCGATAAAAAACCTGGAACAGCGGCTTGGGGTGAGGCTGTTCAACCGCACCACGCGCAGCGTGGCGCTGACCGAAGCGGGTGAGCGTTTGGCGGCGCAGCTGCGCCCGGCGCTGTCGTCTATTTCGCAGGCGCTGCATGAAGTGGATGAATGGCGCGCCACGCCGAGCGGCACCGTACGCATCAACGCCAGCGAAGGGGCAGTCAGGCTGGTATTGCGTCCGTTGCTGGCCGATTTCCTGCGCGAGTACCCCCATATCCATCTGGACATCGTCTGCGACGGCAAGCTGAGCGATATCGTCGCCGAGGGGTTTGATGCCGGCATTCGGCTGGCGGAAGCCGTACCGCAGGACATGATCGCGATGCGCGTCAGCCCGCCCGTGCGTTTCGCCGCCATCGCCGCGCCCGGCTATTTCGCCGTCCATGGGCGCCCGGCGACGCCGCAGGATTTGCTGCGTCATAACTGCATCCGCTTTCGCTTCGACAGCGGCACGATTTACCGCTGGGAATTCGAACGTGATGGCGTGAGCGAGTCGATCGGCGTTACCGGCTCGCTGACGCTGACCGATCAGCCTCTGATGGTGGACGCCGCCATCGACGGTATCGGCATCGCTTTCGTTCCTGAACATTTGGCGCTGGAAGCGCTGCACGACGGGCGTCTGGAGCGCGCGCTGGACGCGTGGTGTCCGGCTTATCCGGGGCTGTGCCTCTACTACTCCGGCCATCGCCACGTGTCGGGCGCGCTGAAGGCGTTGATCGAGTATCTGCGCGCGGCGCAGTCCTAATGCGTTCGCGTTCTGCTTTTGGCTACGCCAATTAGTGAGCCGCCTTCATCTCCACAGTGAGGTTCGCCTGCATTGTTGCGGCGTGGAGCCTGCCTTACGCTCATGAGGAGACGCCGGGCAACCGCCGGGCGCCACCCTGCTGCGAGGAGTTGATGATGGAAAAGAAGATGAAAGCGGTGGTTATGACCGGCGCCAATCGGCCCTGGGAAATCAGACAGGTACCGATGCCCCGGGCGGAACCGGGGCAGGTCCTGGTCAAAGTGCACGCCTCGGGCATGTGTTATACCGACGTATGGGCGACGCAAGGATATGGCGGCGATATTTATCCGCAAACGCCCGGCCATGAAGTGGTGGGGGAAGTGGTTGAGGTGGGGGCCGGCGTGCATACGCGGCAGATTGGCGATCGCGTCGGCACCACCTGGGTGCAATCGGCCTGCGGACGCTGCCCGTACTGCCGCGAGAATCGGCCGCTAACCGGGCAAACGGCGATGAGCTGCCCGGCGCCGCGCACCACCGGTTTTGCCGCCCAGGGCGGCCACGCCGAGTATATCGCCATCGCCGCTGAAGGCACGGTGTTGCTGCCGGACGGGCTGTCTTACATCGACGCCGCGCCGATGATGTGTGCGGGGTATACCACCTGGAGCGGCTTGCGCGACGCGGCGCCGCTGCCGCATGAGACGGTGGCGGTGTTAGGCATTGGCGGGCTGGGGCACGTCGCGTTGCAACTGTCGAAAGCCTGCGGTTTCGATACCGTTGCCATCACCCATTCGTCGGACAAGCACGCGCTGGCGAAGCAACTGGGCGCCGATCGCATCGTCGCCTCCGGCCAGGCGCTGCGGGAGAACGGCGGCGCGGACATTCTGCTGGTGACCACCAATGACTTCGACGCCGCGCAGGAGGCGATGAGCGGCTTGCGGGTCGATGGCCGCGTGGTGCTGTGCGGGCTGGACTTCAGCAAACCGTTCGCGATCTCTTCCGAAGGTGTGCCGTTCCATATGATGCGTCAGCGGGTGATCGGATCGACCCACGGTGGGCAGCACTACCTGAGTGAGGTGCTGAACCTGGCGGCGAAAGGCAAAGTGAAGCCGATGGTCGAGACTTTCACGCTGGATCAAGCCACGGAGGCTTATGAGCGGCTTGCCTCTGGCAACATGCGTTTTCGCGGCGTTTTCGTGCCGTCGGCGGCGTGAGAAAAGGGCCGAGGGTTCGGCCCTTGCAGACAGGTATGAAGGGCGCTGCGGCGCCCTGGTTGCTTTACAGCTTAGGCCCGGCCTTCACCAACTTTTCGCCCGCCGGGGTGACGGTATATTTGGCGAAGTTGTCGATAAAGCGCTGCGCCAGATCCTGCGCCTTCTCCTGCCACAGCGATTCGTCGGCGTAGGTTTTGCGCGGATCGAGGATCGACGGATCGACGCCCGGCAGTGCGGTCGGCACGTTCAGCCCGAAGATCGGCAGCGTGAAGGTCTCGGCCTGCTCAATGTCGCCATTCAAAATGGCGTCGATGATGCCGCGCGTATCTTTGATCGAGATACGCTTGCCGCTGCCGTTCCAGCCGGTGTTCACCAGGTAAGCCTGGGCGCCGGCGGCCTCCATGCGTTTCACCAGCACTTCGGCGTACTGCGTCGGGTGCAGCGTCAGGAACGCGGCGCCGAAGCAGGCGGAGAAGGTCGGCGTCGGCGCGGTGATGCCGCGTTCGGTGCCGGCCAGCTTGGCGGTGAAGCCGGACAGGAAGTGGTATTGGGTCTGCTCCGGCGTCAGGCGCGATACCGGTGGCAGCACGCCGAAGGCGTCGGCGGTCAGGAAGATGATTTTGCGCGCGTGGCCGGCTTTGGACACCGGCTTGACGATGTTCTCGATGTGATAAATCGGGTAAGAGACGCGGGTGTTCTCGGTTTTGCTGGCGTCGTCGAAGTCGATGCTGCCGTCGGCCAGCACGGTGACGTTTTCGAGCAGCGCATCGCGGCGGATCGCCTGATAGATTTCCGGCTCCGCCTGCGGCGACAGCTTGATGGTTTTGGCGTAGCAGCCGCCTTCGAAGTTGAACACGCCGTCGTCGTCCCAGCCGTGCTCGTCATCGCCGATCAGCTGACGCTTAGGATCGGTGGAGAGGGTGGTTTTGCCGGTGCCGGACAGGCCGAAGAATACCGCCACGTCGCCTTGCTCGCCGACGTTGGCCGAGCAGTGCATCGACGCGATGCCCTGCAGCGGCAGCAGATAGTTCATGATCGAGAACAGGCCTTTCTTCATTTCGCCGCCGTACCAGGTGCCGCCGATCAACTGCATGCGCTCGCTCAGATTGAAGGCGACGAAGTTCTCCGAGTGCAGCCCTTGCTGCTGCCAGTCCGGATTAGTGCATTTGGCGCCGTTCATCACCACGAAGTCCGGCTCGAAGTCAGCCAGCTCTTCGTCGCTCGGGCGGATAAACATGTTTTTCACGAAGTGCGCCTGCCAGGCCACCTCGGTGATGAAGCGCACTTTCAGACGCGTGTCGGCGTTGGCGCCGCAGAACGCGTCCACCACGAACAGACGCTTGCCGGAGAGCTGATTGCCCACCAGCGTCTTCAGATGCTGCCAGACTTCCGGCGAGAGCGGCTGGTTGTCGTTCTTGCCGGTGCCATTGTCCGACCACCAGACGGTATCGCGCGTGGTGTCGTCGCGCACGATGTATTTGTCCTTCGGCGAACGGCCGGTAAATTCGCCGGTCGCGACGTTGACCGCGCCCAGTTGGGTGAGGGTGCCGCGCTCCAGCGGCGGCAGGTCGGCGCGGGTCTCTTCGGCGAACAGCAATTCATAACTGGGGTTATAGACGATGTCGGCGGCCTGATGGATGCCGTAGCGAGCGAGGGTTTGTGGGGTAACAGCGCGTGAAGACATATTCTACTTCCTTATGAGTCATATTATGCCTCTTTCCCGTGCGGTGCCGCGCGCAGGATTGAGATTCGGATCAAGCTGACCGGATTCAGCTAATGCGTTTCCGGTTCTTTATTAATAAAACAGGGGGCTTTTTCGCCCTCCTATAGCATAGCAGCGAATTTAAGCCTGCTTACTTTAATTACAAAATGCTGACGATAATTAATTAAAACCAACCTTGGCGGAGGGTCACAATATTGAATTTCGCCGGCGTAATCTAGTTTTGCATTTTTATTTTTTATCATATTGTCAGGGCTGTCTACTGTTTTATTTCTTATTAGAAAAAGCGAAATCCACAATAGGATTTTTCGTAATCATTTGTTTTTGCTTGGCTATGGCAGAGTTTTTGCGCCAGGTGAATCTAACCGTACTGTACGCTTGTCAGCAGGGTGAATAATGAAACAGATAAATGCAGAACTGGCCTGTGATAAAAATACGGCATCGTCCCAATCCTCAGGGTTAATTAATCAACTTCGTCAAATGGATATCGGCGCGGTACCGATCGCCTTGTTTATCACGATTTGCGCGATCGTAGCGATTTCCGCCTACGCCAACTTCCTGCCGAAGAATATGATCGGCGGCCTGGCGGTGATAATGACGCTGGGCTTCGCGCTGGCGCAGTTGGGAAAAAGTATTCCCGTGCTGCGCGATATCGGCGGGCCGGCCATTCTGTGTTTGATGGTGCCGTCGGTGCTGGTCTATTTCAATGTCTTCCAGCCTAACGTCATGGGCACCGTCCATCTGCTGATGAAAGACGCCAACCTGCTCTATTTCGTCATCGCCAGTCTGGTGGTCGGCAGCATTCTCGGCATGAACCGGGTGATCCTGATCCAGGGGATGATTCGCATGTTCGTGCCGCTGGTGGTGGGCACGATCACGGCGGTGATCACCGGGCTGCTGGTGGGCAAGCTGTTCGGCTTTACCTTCTATCACACCTTCTTCTTCATCATCGTGCCGATCATCGGCGGCGGCATCGGCGAGGGGATTTTACCGCTGTCGCTGGCCTATTCGGCGATCCTGGGCTCGACGCCGGACGTCTATGTCGCGCAGCTGGCGCCGGCGGCGGTGCTGGGCAACATCTTCGCCATCGTGACCGCCGGGGTGCTGGCGCGCATCGGTATGCAGCGCAAGGCGCTGAGCGGCGACGGCATGCTGATCCGTTCGGCGCAGGAGAACGCGATGTTCGCCATCAAGGAGCAAGGCGGCAACGTCGATTTTCAACTGATGGGCGGCGGGCTGTTGGTGATCTGCGCCTTCTTTATCGTCGGCGGCCTGTTCGAACACATCGTGCATATTCCCGGCCCGGTGCTGATGATCCTGTTCGCGGTGCTGTGCAAGTACTGCCGGGTGATCCCGGCTTCGATGGAAACCGGCGCGCACAGTTTCTACAAGTTCGTCTCCACCGCGCTGGTGTGGCCGCTGATGATCGGTCTGGGCATGCTGTACGTGCCGCTGGAAAGCGTGGTGGCGGTGTTCTCGGTCGGTTATGTGGTGGTCTGCGGCTCGGTGGTGCTGTCGATGGGGCTGGTCAGTTTCCTGATTGCGCCTTACCTGAAGATGTTTCCGGTGGAAGCGGCGATTGTCACCTGTTGTCACAGTGGCCTGGGCGGCACCGGTGACGTGGCGATCCTGTCGGCGTCGAACCGCATGGGGCTGATGCCGTTCGCCCAAATCGCCACGCGCATCGGCGGCGCTTCCACGGTCATCGGTGCGACGCTGCTGCTTGGTTGGTTAGTCTGAGTCCAGAGTATCTTATGGATAACCGGGGTTGGATTGCCCCGGTTTTTTTATGCATTTTTTTTCGCTTATCGTGATAGTGCTGATTATTGCCTTGAAAATCATTCGTGTGGCGCAAATGCATAGCCGTACTTTATCTAAGAAAATTCTGTAATCGGTGAAAATGTGTCTATTCTTTTCTCTTAAGGGATTATCGTTCTCATTCAGAGTGCCGAGGGAAGGCGCCATCGCATTACCGATATCCCCGTATTGATTCAACACCGGGCCGCTGCCGTTCAGGCAATCCGCCAGTTGGGGCATCCCCCCGATTGAATTGACGAATATGGAGATAAGGTTATGTCATCAAGCAATGCTTCCGTTAAGGCCGAAGGCGTATTAGCCCTGCTGGGCGCTTATAAACCCGATGAAGACGACACCATTACCGTGCTTCATCCGTCGAAAACGTTCGAAAACGCCGGCCTGGAGTTGGTGCGCGGCGATCGCAGTTGGCACGACAAGGGCGTGACCGACACGCCGGTCTCTTTGACCTACAGCTTCTGGGAAAAGGCGCCGGGCAACATGTCGAGCATGGGCATCAGCGGCTTCAGCAGCTTTAACGCCGAACAGCGCGAGCAGGCTAAACTGTCGCTGCAGTCATGGTCAGACGTGGCTAACATCACCTTCACCGAAACCAGCAACACTGCCGCCGCCAACATCAAATTCGGCCTGTTCGACTACAGCTCGCGCGGCTCCTATGCCTTCGCATATAACCCGGACACCTCGCCTTCGGTCGCCGGGCAGACCTGGTATAACGCCAAGAACCACACCTTCGTCAACAACCAGATCCATGAGAACGAGTACGGTCGCCAGACCTTCACCCATGAAATCGGCCATGCGTTGGGGCTGCAGCACCCGGGCGACTATAACGCCGCACCGGGCGTCAGCATCACCTACGCTAAAGACGCGACCTACTTTGAGGACAGCCGCGCGCACAGCCTGATGAGCTATTTCAGCGAAAGCAACACCGGGCAGGACTTTAAAGGCGCGTACTCTTCCGGGCCGTTGCTCAACGACATCACGGCGATCCAGCATTTCTACGGCGCCAACATGAACACCCGCACCGGCGATACGGTTTACGGTTTCAATTCCAACACCGATCGCGACTTCCTCACCGCCACCGGCGCGCAGGACAAAATAATCTTCACCGCCTGGGACGCCGGCGGCAACGACACTTTCGATTTCTCCGGCTTTGGCCAGAATCAGCGCATCAACCTGAATGAAAAGGCGTTCTCGGACGTCGGCGGCCTGAAAGGCAACGTGTCTATCGCTGCCGGCGTAACGATTGAAAACGCCATCGGCGGGTCGGGTAACGATGTGCTGGTGGGCAACGCCGCCGATAACGTGCTCAAGGGCGGCGCGGGCGATGACGTGCTGTACGGCGGTAAGGGGGCGGATCAGCTGTGGGGAGGCGCCGGCAAGGACACCTTCGTCTATTTCGCGGCGGAAGAGTCAACGGCGGCGGCGCCGGATTGGATCCGCGACTTCGTGCGCGGCGAGGACAAGATCGATCTGACGCTGTTCAACACCGGCAGCGCCGACGGCATCCGCTTCGTCGATCAGTTCAGCGGCAAGGCGGGCGAGGCGACGCTGAGCTACGATGCGCAAAATCACGTCAGTGACGTGGCGATCAACCTGGGCGGCGCCTTTGACGGCAGCGATTTCCTGGTGAAAGTGGTGGGACAGCCGCTGGATGCGGGTGATTTCGTGCTGGCCTGATGCAGGCAACAAAAATAGGGCACTTTGGGCAAAAACCCGACAATTCCTATTAATTACGTCATATTAGCGTGACATAGTAGCGCGCAGAAGGCCGGGCTTGCATACCTCGGGCTTCTGTCGGATCGCCAACCTTCTTCGGTTGGCGATTCATTTTCCGCCTTTCAGCATGTTGATGGCGGCGCCGAGCAGGATGCGCCGTTCGATATCGTTGCTGTCCGCCAGCTGCCGCGCCAGATGTTTTTCCAGCGTTTCCACCGACAGCGCTTCGCCGCGATGACGCAGATGCATCACGCCGTCGCCGATCAGGCGTGCGACCTCATCCCATACGGGTTTAATCTCCTGTTCCGAGAACGTCATGGTCTACCTCGGCTGGTTGATTTTTGCCCAATGTAGCAGCTGAGCTGCGGCTTCGCTACCCGCCGCCTAAAACAGGAAGCATAAAAAACAAGCCATCAGTATTTCTTCTGGTTTTTACGCTCAATACTTGCGGTGTCGAAAAGCAGGAGAAAACATCATGAACTGGGTCGAAACCTTGGCGGAGTACTACCGCCTGAGCCGCACGGGTGAAACGCAGCATTGGCTGTGTCGCCGCTGGTTGCTTCAGGGGGAGGCGCGTTTGGCCTATTTGCGGGAGTTGCTGGAGCCGACCGCGCCACGGCGGCGGTGAACAGGGCGCCGGCGTTGCCGGCGTCATTTCGCGGGATCAACCGAAGGCGATCGCCGCCCAACGCAACAGCAGCAGCGCCAGGCAGATCAGCAGCAGCACCACCACCATTTTACCGAGCTTGTTGCCCATGCGTTTTGTTGCCACGCTGCCCTCCCTTTTAGCTGAAATACCACCCGCCGGCGAGGAGGATGAGGAAAAGCGTCACTAACGCGACGCCGTTGAGTAAGTCGCTGAACGTATCGTCAGCATCGATGTCATTTTGCCGCATGTTACCGCCTGGCGGACGCCATTGGGTGAATAATGTTCACAGTATGCGCCCCGCAGCGCGACAGGCACAGCGAAGAACGGTAAAAACGCGTAAAGGTGGCGGTGGCGGAACGCGCAGTCGCGCCTGCGACGGATGCAGACGGCCGGCAATACGTTGTACTATCCTGTCTGCATTAAGGCATTTTTCCAAAAGGTATAATCATGGCGACGGCAATTCCACAGAAATACGAACACCTTGAGCGTTGGGCATTCGGCGATACCGAGCAGCAGGCCGATGAAGTGGTGCAATTGATCCTCAATGGCACCAAAACGGCCACCTGTTCCAACCTGGACGGCGAGGGGATCCCGCAGGCCGGCGATCTGTTCCTGGTGGTGGACGGCAAGGGGGAGCCGGTCTGCGCGGTCGAGCTGACCGCGGTGGAAATGAAAACGTACGATCAGGTCGATGAAGCGCACGCCTTTGCCGAAGGCGAGGGCGATCGCTCGCTGGCGCATTGGCGCAAAGAGCTGCAGCGCTTCTTCGAAGCGTACGATCTGTTCTCGCCGGACATGACGCTGGTGTTGATGAATTTCAAAGTCGTCGACAAATTCTAATCTTATGCGCGCCGTTCCCTACGAGTGCCAGTGGGCGAGCCCGGAGTTGGCCGCCGATCTGATAGCCGGCCGCGCGACGCTGGCGCAAGACGAAAATTGGGCGCGCAGCGGCGCCCGCGATCGGGCAGAGTACATCGAGTGGGCCAACCACGTGTGCGGCATGGCCTGCCTGAAAATGGTGCTGGGCCATCGCGACGGCGAAACGCCGCCGCTGCTGGAACTGGCGCGCCGCAGCCTGCCCTACGGCGCCTATGTGCGCGAGGGTGAACGGATAAAGGGCCTGATTTACGCGCCGTTCGTCGAGTACGTGCGCGAGCAGTTCGCGCTGCAAGCGGAGGTGAAGGTGGGGCTGGAAGCTGCCGACGTGCCGGCGCTGCTTAGCGAATGCCGCTACTTTATCGCTTCGGTGCATCCCGCCATTCGCCGGCCGGAGAGCACGCCGCCGCACAGGGGCGGGCATCTGGTGCTGATCACCGCCGCCGATGCGCAAAGCGTGACCTTCCACAACCCTTCGGGCGACAGTCCGGCGACGCGCGAGCGGGTATGCCTGCCGCTCAGCCGCTTCGCCCCTTTCTTTGCCGGCCGCGGCATCGCCATCGCATAAAAAAACGCGCTGTTTCCGATGAAAACAGCGCGTCGTCAGCCGTTCTGATGCACTATCATGCCAGCCGCATCACCCAGGCGTCCGCCTGCCGATCGTAGTGTTGCTTGTACAGCAGCGACTGTTTGCCGTCGAGGATCGCCGGGATGCTGGTGTGTTCATCCCAGCCGTCCAGCTGCATGCACAGATCCGGATCGGACTTGCAGGGAATGCTCAGGGTGCCGGCACGGTCGGCGCCGGCGTGAAGATGCGCGTCATCGACCTCGAAGCTGCCAATTTTTACGACGGTTTTGCTCATGGGAACTCCTTGCTCAATGGTGTGGTAGGAGGTTAGACCAGTTTGGTCATCGGTAAGAGCATAGCCAAATGAGCAAAAAATGCCACATAAAAATTACATTTTGGAAACAATTTCCACGCCGGCAAAACACAACGCCTAGTACTCCACCACAAAACTGAGGTTGTCTTGATAGCTGCCGACCGCCACTTCCGTCTGCGCCGCATTGACCGCCGCCTTATACGGGATGCTTTGCGCCAGCCCGGTGCCGGCGCCGCTCTGTTTGTTGGTGCTATCCCAAACGGTCGTCGTGTTAGGCAAGTAAATCTGGTACTGCATGAAGTTGCTGGTGCCGCTTTTCATGCGCCGCCAACCGGTGACCGGGTTATTGCCGTTGGTGAAATAGGTGTTGTATCCCTCGGTTTTGGTGCAGGTCAAGGTGATGCTTTGATTGACGGGATTGAACTGCCCGACCAACGCCATGCTGCCGAAGTTGACGTTGGGCGCGGTGCCGATCAGGCAATCTTTGGTGATGGTGACGCTGACGCTGACCGTGCTGGGTTTGTCGACGCCGTCCCACCAAACGCACAGGCCGAGCACGCCCAGACCGCAAATATGGTAATTCCAGATCAGGTTGATGCTGTCGGTATAGGTTCCTGCGCGCACGTTGGCGCCGGCGGTGGTTTTGATATACAGCGGAAAGTTGACGTTGGAGGAAATCAGGATCAGCGACAGCAGGTTGAGCGAGCTGTAGTCGATGGTTTGGCCGATGCTGTAAGGATATTGGTAGTTGGCGTCGGGGTAGATCAGGTAAGCGATTTTATCGCCGGAACCGTCGGTGTTGGCAACCGCCATATTGTTGGTGGTGGAGGCGATTTTGACCGTGACGGTGTTTTGCGACAGCAAACTGAGCCCGAGCCCGGTGCAGTTGAGGCCGGCAGTGCCCTGGGCGTTAATCTGCCCGTTGTAGACCACGAAAGAGCTGCTTCCCGGTAAGGTGACGGTGCCGTTGGTGGTGGCGCAGTCGGCGAATGCGCGCTGACAGAGCAGCAGCGAGAGGGTTAACAATAAGGCTTTCAATCCCCGAAACATAGTGACTCTCCGTCGTTGAATTAGCGGCAGACAACCGGGCCGACGCGCTGGATGCCCTGAGGCTTCGCCAGACTGAATTCCGCCTGACACGGCGGGCCGCCGTCGGCCGGGATCACGCTCAGACGATTGTGTTGTTGCACCGGGTCGATATAGGTCATGCCGTCCCAACCGACATAGCTTTGCTGATTGCCGCCAACCACCGCCACCTGGCTGCCGTTGGCCAGCGGTTTGCCTTGCTCGTCAACCAGTTCGACGTCGGCGGCGGAGATGGGTTGGATGGGGAACTCAACCAGAAAACCGCTGTGATCGCGAATGGCGACGGTTTTTTCCACCGTCGGCAGCGCAACGTCGGCGGGCAGGCTAAGCGGATCAATCTGGAATTTCGCATGGTAGTAAGAGGTGACGGTCGGCACCAGTAAATAGCCCTGGGCATCGGTCTTGCCGATCGGCTGGTTCTCATAGCTCACCGGAATGTCGGCGTATCCTTGCGTGGACACCAGCGCAAAGGCATCGTTGATGGTGTTGGTGGCGTATACGCCGCCGTTCATCGCCACCAGCGAACCGCTGATTTCGCCCCAGTGGTTGGTTTCATCGCGGGTGCCGTATACGCCCGCTCGGGCTTCGAGTCTGCGGGTTCGCCAGGTCAGATCCGCCTGGCGGTAATCGCCGCCGCTCGGGTTATTGGCGTAGGCCAGATTCCAGCCGAAACCGCCATCGGTCGGCGCGGCGCGGCTGTAGCTGACGCGTTCGCTCCAGCGGTTATTGTTGTCGCGCGCGGCGCTGAGGCTGGCTGTGCCCCAGCTGTCAAACGGAATGGAGAGCTGCAGTTGGGCGCTGTAACCGCTGCTGCCGATTTCCCGGTTGAGGGAGGCGTACAGGCTGCTGTTGCGCCAAAGCGACACACTGTAGGACAGGTTCACCAGGCGGGTCCGTTGAGCGATGGCGTCGCGAACGTCAAAATAACCGGCGCCGAGGCTGCCTAGCCGGCCCAGGCTGACGCTGCCGGTCAACTGATCGGTGCGACGGCTCAGACGGTAGTCGCTTTTATACACGGAAATGTCGCCAAAATCGGCGCTGCGCAGGATGCGTTGCGCGTTGAGGCTGAAACGTGGGTTGCTGTAGGTGTAGCCAAAGCTGCTTTGATCGCCGTGGTTGCCGGTGTAGCGATAGACGGGCTGAGGATCTGGCTGCTGCAACGGCCTGCCGGTCAGCGGGTCATAATAGGCGGGGGATGGTATTGGCCGGCCGCCGTTAAACGCGTCGTCGCCGGCCTGGCTGACGCTGTAGGACGCGTTGAGAACCCCCCATTGTCCGACGCGAATGTCGGCGCCGCCGCCGCCGACCGCCAACTCGGCTGCGCCTTCGGCGCGCCCTTCCAGGGTTAACCAATCAGTGACGCCGTAACGTAAACTGGCGCTGCCTACCCATTGCCCGTAATCGGCAGAATTCAACCCGTAGTTGCGTCGCAGCAAGCCGGTGGAAATGCTGAAATCGCTCATGCCGGTCTGCAGCAGGTTGCTGGCCACGTAGAACGGTACCGTGGTGCTGACCTGGCGGCCGAGGGCGTCGGTGGTGACGACGGTGGCCTGACCCGCGCCGTTAATGTAGGGCACGCTGTTGAGGGTAAACGGGCCGGGATTAATGTTGGTGGTGCTGTTTTTATAGCTGTTGATGTATAAATCGACGCTGCTGGGCAATGCCGCCTGGCCGGAAAACTGCGGTAACGGGTAGGTGATAAGATCCGGGCGCACCGCGAAATTGCGCGCCAATTGCAAGCCGCCGATGCGCACGGCGCTGCTCCAGGGGAGCGAGCCGGTGGTAAGGTCACCGGCGATTACACTCAGCATCCGTTGATCATCGTTGAAACGCCAGTAGCTGTCGTACCGAATATAGCGGCCGCCATCGTCGTTTGGCCCGCCGTTAAACCCGCTGCGGTAGATGCCGGTGTTGGCGACGACGCCGAACCCGTCGAACAGGCGCTGTTCGCTCCACGCTGACAGGTAGCCCGGCCGGCCATTGCCGTTGCTTTGGCTGGCGTAGATGTCGTAGTTGAACAGCAAACCGAGGCTGCTTTGCGCCGGCAAGCGCTGCAACGGTGAACGGGCGCCGATGGTTTGCTGTGGCAACCAGTCGTTGGGCACGTTGATCAGCAACTGCTGGCTCTCGCCGCTGTAGCTGACATCCACCTTCTCCAGCCGATCGACGGCGATTTCTTTCGCCTGTTTATCCGCTACCGGCAGCCCGGCGTCGAGCAGTTGTTGGGGTGTCATGTAGTAATGGCCGCCGCGGTAGTTGACCGGCACGACGTTGCCGGTTTGGCGCCCGTTGACGACCGGCTCCAGATACAGCGTGGTGTCCGGCATGCTGACGGCGCTGGGCGGCGGCGGCAGATCGTCGCCGAGCGCAAACGGCAGCCACCCGCCGGCCGCCATGCTCAGCATGGCAAACGCCAGCGGCTTAAGGCTGAAGCGCCGCGTCGATAGCCTCCCTGTCGGCTGCACCTGGGCCTCAATAAGACGGAATGGCTATGGGCTGTTTGTTGTCATTGACCGTGGCCATCAGCTTGCCGCTGCTGAAAGCGCCTGCGGGCGGCAAGGCGAAGCGCATCTGTGAACCGGGCAGCACGTATCCCATCAGGCCGGGATTCAGGCTGCGGCCTTGCAGCGTCACTTTCGAGATACGGGCATGCACTGCGCCTTGGTTTCGCACCTCCAGCCAGCGTTCGCTGCTTTGCTGCTGTAGACGATAGCTGAGCTGGGGTTGGCTGGCGGTCGCGTAATCGCGCGGTTTTTCGCTGTCCTGTTTGGTCCAAATGCCTTTGCCGCTGACGAACAGCGGCACCGAGTAGCGCATCTGGAATTTCAGCCCCATCTCCGCGCCGCCGGGAGCGGCGCTCGACGCGGGTTCTTTCACCGGCACTTCATCGACCAAAATGCGGTAGGCGCGCTCCTGTCCCGCCGCCGGGGCCGACTGTTTGATCAGGCGTATCAGTTGGCGTTTGCCTGGCGCGATCGACGCCACCGGCGGGCTGGCGATCACGTCGCTTTGGTTGCTGTAATCGTCTTTGCCGGCGGTTTGCTGCCAACCCAGCACGCGAATTTGCATATAGACCGGTTTGCTGTCGCGATTTTCCAGCCACAGCGCGGTGGCCTGCTGTTGATCTTCAATCACCGGATCGATAGGCCAAATGAGAATGGAAGCCGCGGCCAGGGCGTGCTGTTGGCTTGCCAGGAGCAAGGCTGCCGTTAACGGCAGTCGGAAGGGTATGCGCATAACTCAATCCTTATTGCAAAAAACTTAATAAGTGACCGTCAACAAGACCGTATCGCTGTAAACGCCACTGGTGGGCAGGGTACTGGTCGAAAACAGACGGGCGTAAACCTTGATTTCTTGCGTGCTGCCGGTGGCGGCGACGGTCTGCGCCGCGCCGCCGTTGGCGCCATCTCCCCAAAGGGTGGCGTAGTTGCTGTCTTGATAAAGTTGATACAGCAGCGTTTCCGACGTGACGGCATTTTGTAATTTTCTGCCGCCGGCGATGGATCCGGTCACGTGATTGCCGACGCCGAGGGCCAGCGTCACGCTCAGCCCCGGGTTGCAGCGAAACAGCACCGAACCGGCACCGCTGCTGGAGACGATGCTGACTGCGTTGCTCAGCGAGGACAACTGGCCGAAGTTCAGGGTGCCGAAGGTGGTCACGTCACTGACGCCGCTGCCCAATACGCAGCCTTTTACCACGGTTGCATTGACGGTGAACGGCTGGCTTTTGGTCAAATCGTTGACGCCGGTATCGCTTTGGGCCGGGAAAAGCGGCAGGCAGAACAGCAAACCGCAAATGGAAGCGCGCATCGTCATTACCAATTGATCGTGACCTGTACCGTATCGGTGTAGCTGCCTGTCGGGGGTGTGGACTGCGCCGGGATCATGCCATAGACCGGCAGCCAGTTGTCCGTACCGTTGGCGGTTTGTGACACGCCCGTCAGATTATCCCAAATGGTGCTGTGGGCGGCGTTGGTGTACAGGTTGTAATTCACCCGTTGGCCTGCCGCGCTTTGCAGGTAGCGGGCAGCGGTATTGCCGCTTTGCCCGCCGCCAAGCAGAACGCTGTAGCTGGTGCCGTTGGTGCATTTCACCCGAATGGCGCCGGCGTTTTGCTGCCCGGCGACGCTGGTTGCGGTGCTGAGAAAATACAGCGTGCCGAAATTCAGCGTGCCGAAGCTGACGTTGCCACCTGAGCTGCTGCCGGCCTCACAGGCGCTGAGCAAGGTCGCGCTGACGCCGAGGGTCGCGGTTTTACTGTCGGCCTGCGCCAACAGGCTGCACGCCCATAATCCGCAGCAGCAAAGCGCGCGCCGCACCGTTACCAGGTGACCGTCATCGTGACGGTGTCGTTATAGGTGTCCGCCGCCGGGGTAGATCCGGCCGCCGGTACGCGGCCATAGACGATCAGCGGAACAGCGGCGCCGGTGCCGGTGCCGGTCCGCGCGTTGGCGCCGCTGCCCCAGGCGGTGGTGCGTGCGGCATCCTGGTACAGGTTATAACTGATGAATGCGCCTGCCGTGCTGGCCATGCGGCGTTGGGTGCCTGAAGTGACGTGGAGCCCGTTGTCCAGCGCCACCGTGTAGTCTGTGCCGGTGGTGCAGGTCAATGACAGCGTACCGGCCCCCCCTGCGCCGGTGGCGCTGGCGTCGATGATGTTGGCCAGTGAAGAGTAAGTGCCGAAGCTGATGGAGCCGAAGTCGTTGACGGAACCACTGCTGTTGCCGCCTCCCACGACGCAACCGGCGCCGATGGTCAGCGTCACGCCTAACGTGCCTTGAATGGTGCCTGCTGCGTTAGCCGCGCCGTTGGCGCACAGCAGGGTTGCTACCGAGGTCAATGCCATCAGAGTTTTTTTCATCTTATATTCCTTGCCGTATGAGAGAAAGCCCGCAAAGACGCCACCCAGAGGTGGGTTGAACGTATTCATTTAGCTGCACTTTAATTAATAGAATAAGAATCGGGAATTGTCTTGATGAAAACGAGAAACTTTTTATTCTCATTCCCCGGCTGGCGGGGCTTTCAGACGAGGTATACCGATAAAGTGAAATGATTAGAATAATAACGAACGGCGATGGGAATATTATTAGCGTTATTTTATCGCCGGGGAGTTTCATTCCCCGGCGCGGTATTGTTTACAGGTGGAAATCCAGGGCGCCATCCCGCACCAGCTCGCGCGGCAGGTTATTCTTGATACGGCTGCCAATGCGTTTGGCGATGCCCAGAGGTTGCCCCTGATAGGTGACGATGCACTCGTCGCCCGCCGGTGGCTGCTCAGGGTAGAGATCGCGGCCGTGATACCACTCCTGGGCCAGCGCGGCGTCCAGCTCGAAATGCTGTTTGCCGCCGGCGCCCGCGAGGGCGATCGCCGCTTCGTGCTGCCAACGGAAACCTTTCGGGAAACGCTCCGCCAGCTTGAGACCGATGCGCGAGAAGCGCACCTTGCCGAACAGCGGCTCCAGCTCGGCCGGGAACAGCCAGATTTCCTTATCGCGCTCCCACAGCCGGCTGTCATCGCCCCAGGTTAAGCCGGATGCGGCGGCGGCTTGGGCGACCAGCGCCGCCTCTTTGCCGGACAGTGGGCTGAACGGAAACTTACCGACTTTATAGGTCGGTTTCGGCAACGGCGCCACGGCGCGCTGTTTGCGCAGACGGGCGACGAAAAACCCTTCGCTGTCGTAAATCTGCGGGAAGACGTGCAGAAAACCTTCGGCGGTCAATGCCTTGTCAGCACCGGGGAACAGCTCACCCAGCGGCTCGATGCTGACCGCGTCGCCGTAGGTGTCCAGCAGCCAACGCACCACCTGCTGATTTTCCTGCGCATTGAGGGTACAGGTGGAGTAAACCATCACGCCGCCTGGCGCCAGCGCATGGAACGCGCTGTCGATCAGCTCGCGTTGGGTGGCGGCGATTTCGGTCACGCTTTCCGGCGACCAGTTGCTCATGGCGTCCGGATCCTTGCGTACCACGCCTTCGCCGGAGCAGGGGGCATCGAGCAGAATGGCGTCGAAGCTCTCCGGCAGCGCGGCGCCGAACACCCGGCCGTCGAAGTGGGTCAGCGCGGTGTTCTTCACGCCGCAGCGGCTGATATTGGCGTGCAGCACTTTCACCCGGCTGGCGGAGTATTCGTTGGCGACGATGCCGCCCTGGTTGCCCATCAACGCGGCGATCTGGGTGGTTTTGGATCCCGGCGCCGCCGCCACGTCCAGCACGCGATTCGGCGCCGCGTCGCCGGCGAACAGCGCGCTGACCGGCAACATCGAACTGGCCTCCTGAATGTAGAACAGACCGCTCAGGTGTTCGGCGGCGCTGCCTAATCGCAGCTCTTCATCGTCGCGTTCGATCCAGAACCCTTCCGCGCACCAGGGAATGGGCTCCAGTCGCCAGTCGTAATCCTGCACCAGCACCAGGAAGTCGGCGACGCTGATTTTCAGCGTGTTGACGCGCAGACTGCGGCGCAGCGGGCGCTGACAGGCGGCGATAAAATCTTCCATCGCCAGCTCGGCGGGCATGATGGCGCGGGTGGCGTCGAGGAAAGCGGGGGGCAGAAAAACGGCGGTGGATTTGGCCACGGGGCGAACTCTCAGGGTGCAATAAAGACAAGGGCGAGAGTTTATCACAAAGCGGAAAAAAACAGGGCCCGGCATTGCCGGGCCCTGAGGGAAACGCGAAAGTTAATCTCGCGGAATGGCGGTGCCCCAGGTTTTCCAGTCCTTCGGCTCTTCCGGATTCAGCAGGAAGTGCTTGTTCGGCGTCGCTTTCGGCGCCAGCGGAATAGTCGGCGGGGTGGCGAAGGCGATACCGCCGCGGATGAACTGCTGGAAGGTGCCGCTCTTGATCACGCCGCCGGTCAGGCCGAACTGCAGGTTGTAACCCGACGCCAGCCAGAACACGCTGTTGTTGCGCACCAGATGCTGATACTTCTTGCTGATGCGCAGCGCGACGTGCACCCGGTCGGACATGGCGCCAAGGTAGAAACCGGTGATGGTGCCGACCTCCACGCCGCGGAACAGCACCGGCGTGCCGATCTGCAGCGAGCCGGTTTCGGCGGCGTCGAGCACCACGCTCAGGCCGTCCAGATAGCGCGAGTCGGTGATGCTGGCCTGCTGCAGCTCGAAGGTGCGCAGCTCGCGGCCGCGCCCCGGCTCCACGTTGATATAAGGCTGGAGCAGGGTATCGAGGTTGCTGACGCCGGCGGCGGAGATCTCCGGCGAGACGATCGAGAAGCGGCTGCCGAGGCGCGCGAAGGTCTGCACGTATTCCGGATACAGCACCGCCTTGGCCAACACTTCGTTGCGCTCCGGCGCCAGCTGCAGCGACTCCACCTGGCCGACGTCGATGCCGAGGTAGCGCAGCGGCATACCCGCCGACAGCTTGCTGGCGTCGTAGGTTTTCAGCGTGATTTGGCTGCCCACCGCGCGGGCGGCGGTTTCGCTGGCGTACAGCACGCGGTTGGCGCCCTTGTTCAGCGTCACGCCCTGTAGATTATCGAAGCTGATGGCACCTTTCAGCGCGCGGTTGAGCGGCGAAGCCTGCACCGTCAGGCCGCTGCCGTTGAGCTGCACCTTGGCGCCGCCTTCGGCCCAGAAGATGCTTTCGCGCGTCAGCAGCTTGCGGTATTCCGGGCTGATGTAGACGTCCACCTCAAACTCGTTGGCCTTCGGCCGAACGTTGACGATCTCGCCCACCTGGAATTTGCGATACAGCACTACCGAGCCGGCCTGCACGTCCGGCAGGCTGGTGGCGCTGAGGGTCAGGGTGGTGGCGGGGGCGTTGCCGACGATGCCTTCCTCGGCTTTTTCGCTGTTGGCGTACAGCGGGTATTGGCCGCCAGGTTCCCCCTTGCTGCCGGGAATAATGCGCACGCCGCCGTCTACCCACTCCTGCGCGCTGGCACCGAGCACTTCCATGCCGTCGATGCCCAGCTTGACGTCGAGGCGGCTGTTGACCACGAATTTGCTGTCTTTGTGCAGCAGGCCGCGGTACTGCGCGTCGATGGCGGCGGTGAATACCACGCCGCCGGCGGTCAGCGTGCGGCTCAGGATTTGGCCGACTTTCACGCCGTGCACCACCAGCGGCTGCCCGACGTCGATGCCGTAGCTTTGCGGCGCATTCAGCGTAACGGTCAGCACGCCAGGCTGTTGCAACAGCGTTTCGCTGCTGTCCAGCACGTTGAAGCGCTGCTGCGGCTCGCCTTCGCCCGGTACCAGCTCCAGCGTGGTGCCGGTCAGCAACTGGCTAAGCTTGGCGTCGTTGAGGCTGATGCGCGGGCTGCGCATCACGATGCGGGTGCCGCTGCGCATCAGATCGACCACCGAAGGATCGATGGTCAGTTCACCGACCACTTTGCTGTCCTGTTGCAACGTCAGCTTGGTCAGGGTGCCGACCTGCAGCCCCTGGTACATCAGCGGCGTGCGGTTTTCGCTCAGGCTGTTGCCGCTCGGCAGATCCAGCAGGATATTGACGCCGCGCTGGCTGTGGGCCAGATCAGGATACAGGGTATAGCTCTGATCGCCCTTGGCCTGCTGGCCATCGGCCGGAGAATCGAAGGCAATGGCGCCGTTGACCAGCGCCGCCAGGCTCTCCATCTGCACCGTGGCACCGGACAGGCTGAAATCGCCCTTGAAGCCGGAAACGTTCCAGAAGCGGCTGTTGCTCTTCACCAGGTTGGCGAAGCGGCGGTCGATCAGCACGTCGATGGTTACGCCCTTGTTGCCTTCGCTGATGGTGTAGTCATACACCTTGCCGACCGGGATTTTACGGTAATAGACCAGCGAGCCGCTGTTGAGCGAGCCGAGATCGTCGGCGTGCAGGTGAATCATCAGCTCGCCGGTGTTCAGGCGGTACTTCGGCTGGGTATCGAGCGCGGTGAAGTGGGTTTGCTCCTTGCCGCTGCCGGGCATCATGCCGATATAGTTGCCGCCGACCAGCGCATCGAGCCCGGATACCCCGGCCAGCGAGGCCTTGGGCGTCACCAGCCAGAACTGGGTGCCTTCGCGCAGCGAGTCTTCCAGATCGCTTTTGATACTGGCTTCCACCACGATGCTGCGCAGATCTTTGCTCAGACTGATTTTTTGCACCGTGCCAACCTCAACGCCCTGGTAGCGCACCGGCGTGCGGCCGGCGACGATGCCCGCCGCCGATTGGAAATCGATGGTGACGGTGGTGCCGCGTTCCTGGACATTGTTATAGACCAGCCACCCGGCGATCAGCAGGGCGATGAACGGCAGTAACCAGAACGGTGAAATGCGGCGTTTGTTCTTGACCCGCGCTTCAGTCGGTGTAGTCGGCGTTTCCTGTTGCATGTGCATCCCAAATCAATCGGCTATCGAGCCACTCAACGGCAAGAATAGTCAAAATGACCGCCGAGCCAAAGTAAAACGCGGCCGGTCCCATAGTAAAAGATAACAGCTGGTCGCGGTTTACCAGCGACATCATCAAGGCGATAACGAACAGATCGAGCATCGACCAGCGGCCGATCCAGGTGACCAGACGCAGCAGACGAATGCGCGTCTTCAGGCTGTGCGAGGTTTTGAAGTGGATGCTCAGCAACAGCGTGATCAGCACGATCACCTTGGTAAAAGGCACCAGCACGCTGGCGATGAACACGATGGCGGCGATCGGCACGTTGCCGGAGGTGGCCAGTGAGACCACGCCGGAGAAGATGGTGTCTTCCATCCGCACGCCGTTGGCGTAAATGATGGAAATCGGCAGCAGGTTGGCCGGTATCAGCAGGATCATCGCCGCGATCAGCGCTGCCCAGGTTTTCTGCAGGCTGTAGGGCTGGCGGTGGCACATCGGCACATGGCAGCGCGGGCAGCGGCCGCGCGCGTCAGGGTAGCCGGTATAGTGGCAGGACAGGCAAATATGCAGCGCCGCCGGCGGGCCTTCCGGCTGTTCCTGCGGATAGTAACGCTCCCACAGCTGCTCCAGATTAGCGTGGATCAGCGTCAGGATGCTGAGCACCGTGAGCGACAGGTAGGCGATCAGCGCGCTGCCCGCCTGGATGTCGGCGTAATCCTGCACCTTGATCGCCGCCACCGCCATGCCGATCAGATAAATGTCCAGCATCACCCACTCTTTGAGCCGCTCCAGCATCAGCAGCACCGGGCGCAGGTTCATGCCGAGCGCATGGCCGAAGCGCAGGTACAGCAGCGACAGCGCCAGCGTCAGCGGGGCGCCGATGGTGCAGAATGCCACCATGCTGGCGGTGAGCGGATCGCCCTGGCGGCTCATCTGCCAGATGCCCTCCAGCAAACTGGCGTCGATGCGCGTGCCGAGCAGGCGGATGCTGATCAGCGGTTCGGTGAAGGCGAACGGCATCAGCAGCAGCATGGTGATCGCCATGGCGGTCAGACGCGTCATCGACCAGTCGCGGCCGTGCACCACCTTGGCGTTGCAGCGCGGGCAATAAGCGGCCTGATTGCCGCTGAGCGGCGGCAGCATGAACAGCAGATCGCACTCGCAGCAGCGTTGGTGGCGCGCTTTGGAAAGGGGGGCGGTGATCGCGTGTATTTTCATTTTTGACAAGTAGCTGCCCTTGAGCCCGCCGGAACTGTCAGCGTAGCTGAAAAATAAACCGGCCGCGTCACCGGCGATCGGGCGCCGGACGGTAAAACGAGGTAAACCGGGATTCTGAGCGGCAAACATACCCCGAGCGACGGGGTTTTGTGAAGCAACAGATGATTAACCTTGTGGCTATACGCATTTAATGCTTATTTTATAGGGCCTAAGCTTTGGGCTTCTGGCCATCTTCACTGTTTCAATGGTTATCACATGACAAAAGAACAATTCTACGCGGAATTAAAACGTGATCTGAGCGCGTTGCTCGGCGGGGAGACCAACTTTATCGCGGCGCTGTCCAACGCCAGCGCCTTGCTCAACGAGCGTCTGGATGACGTGAACTGGGTCGGTTTCTATCTGATGGATGGCGCTCAGCTGGTGCTGGGGCCGTTCCAGGGCAAGATCGCCTGCGTGCGCATTCCGGTGGGCAAGGGCGTGTGCGGCACGGCGGTGGCGGAAAATCGCGTGCAGCGCGTCGGCGACGTGCATGCGTTTCCGGGCCATATCGCCTGCGATGCGGCCAGCAACGCGGAAATCGTGCTGCCGCTGGCGGTTGGCGGCCGGGTGATCGGCGTTTTGGATATCGATAGCACGGTTTATCAACGCTTCGACGAACGGGACGAAGCGGGCCTGAAAGCAGTGGTGGCGGGGCTTTGTGAGCAACTGGAGCAGTGTGACAGTGCGAAATATGTGACTGTGGCGGCAAGTTGATCGACGGTTAACGTGGCAATTACCGATGGCGTCATTATAATGACGCCTGTTCATGCCTGTGGCTTGTTGGCAATACCGTTGTAATCAGGAAATTTCATGGAAAATCAACCTAAGTTGAACTCTAGTAAAGAAGTCATTGCTTTTCTTGCCGAGCGTTTTCCGCTCTGCTTTAGCGCCGAAGGCGAAGCTCGTCCGCTGAAAATCGGTATTTTTCAGGATTTGGTAGAGCGCGTGCAGGGGGAAGAGAATCTCAGCAAAACGCAATTGCGTTCTGCCCTGCGCCTGTACACCTCAAGCTGGCGTTACCTGTACGGCGTTAAAGTCGGCGCGCAGCGCGTCGATCTGGACGGCAATCCGTGCGGTGAACTGGAACAGCAGCATGTCGATCATGCTCGCCAGCAGCTTGAAGAAGCCAAAGCGCGCGTTCAGGCACAGCGTGCCGAACAAAACGCCAAAAAACGTGAAGCCGCCGGTGAATCCGCCGATGCTGCGCCACGCCGTCCGCGTCCAGCCGGTAAAAAGCCCGCTGCACGTCGCGAAGGCGGAGCCGCGCCGGAAAACCGCAAGCCGCGCCCACAAACTCGCCCACAGCCCGCTCGCCAACCTCGTGCAGCCAAAGAGGAAAGCCAGCCGCGTTATGCGCCAGTCACGGATATCTCTAAACTGCAAATTGGCCAGGAAATCAAAGTCAGAGCAGGCAAGAGCGCGATGGATGCTACCGTACTCGAAATCGCTAAAGATGGCGTACGTGTGCAGCTCTCTTCCGGTCTGGCGATGATTGTGCGCGCAGAACACTTGCAGTTCTGATACGGAGGCCAACCCAGGCATGAACAAATTCGTCAGATTAACAGCGATTGCAGGGCTGCTGTGGGCGGGTGTCAGTTACGGCGCGGAAACAGCCAACATCCGCATCGGCCAACTGCCCCAACTGCAACAGGAACCCCAGCACGCTACGGTGAGTGAGCGCGTTACCTCGCGCTTCACTCGCTCTCATTACCGCCAGTTCGCCCTTGACGCGGAGTTTTCAGGCAAGATCTTCGATCGCTACCTGAACATGCTGGACTACAACCATAACGTATTGCTGGCTGCCGACGTGGCGCAGTTCGCCGGCAAACGCAATCAGGTTGGCGAAGAGCTGAAAACCGGCAAGCTGGACACCTTCTACGCGCTGTTCAATCTGGCGCAGAAACGCCGTTTCGAGCGTTATACCTATGCGTTGTCGTTGCTGGACAAGCCGATGAACTTCACCGGCAACGGCACTATCGATCTCGACCGCAGCAAAGCGCCGTGGCCGAAAGACAAGGCCGAGCTGGATAGCCTGTGGGATGCGAAAGTCACCTATGACGAGCTGAACCTCAAGTTGACCGGCAAGACCGACAAAGAAATCCACGACACGCTGACCAAACGCTATCAGTTCGCCATCAAGCGCCTGACGCAAAGCAACAGCGAAGACGTCTTCCAGCTGGCGATGAATGCCTTTGCGCATGAAATCGATCCGCACACCAACTATCTGTCTCCGCGCAATACCGAGCAGTTCAACACCGAGATGAGCCTGTCGCTGGAAGGCATCGGCGCGGTGCTGCAGATGGATGATGACTACACCCTGATCAACTCGATGGTGCCGGGCGGCCCGGCGGCGAAGAGCAAGGCGATCACCGTGGGCGATCGCATCGTCGGCGTCGGCCAGGCCGGCAAACCGATGGTGGACGTGATCGGCTGGCGTCTGGACGACGTGGTGTCGCTGATCAAAGGGCCGAAGGGCAGCAAGGTGCGCCTGGAGATCCTGCCGGCCGGCAAGGGCACCAAAACCCGCGTGGTCACCTTGACCCGCGAGCGTATCCGCCTGGAAGACCGCGCGGTGAAAATGACCATCAAGACCGTCGGCAAAGAGAAGGTGGCGGTGTTCGACATCCCTGGCTTCTACGTCGGCTTGACCGATGACGTGAAAGTGCAGCTGCAGAAGATGGCCAAGCAGAACGTCAAGAGCGTGATCATCGATCTGCGCACCAACGGCGGCGGCGCGCTGACTGAAGCGGTGTCGCTGTCCGGCCTGTTCATTCCGAGCGGCCCGGTGGTGCAGGTGCGCGACAACAACGGCAAAGTGCGTGAAGACGCCGACACCGACGGCGTGACCTACTACAAAGGCCCGCTGGTGGTGCTGGTCGATCGCTTCAGCGCCTCCGCCTCCGAGATCTTCGCGGCGGCGATGCAGGATTACGGCCGCGCGCTGATCGTCGGCGAACCGACCTTCGGTAAAGGTACCGTGCAGCAGTACCGTTCACTGAACCGCATCTACGACCAGATGCTGCGCCCTGAGTGGCCGGCGCTCGGTTCGGTGCAGTACACCATTCAGAAGTTCTACCGCGTCAACGGCGGCAGCACCCAGCGCAAGGGCGTGACGCCGGATATTCTGATGCCGACCGGCGTCGATCCGGCGGAAACCGGCGAAGCGTTTGAAGACAACGCCATGCCGTGGGACAGCATCAATGCGGCGACCTACAGCAAGACCGGCGATATGGCGCCGTTCGAGCCGGAACTGCTGAAAGATCACCAGCAGCGCATCGCGCAGAATCCGGAGTTCCAGTACATCGCGCAGGATATCGCGCATTACAAGGCGCTGAAGGATAAACGCAACATTGTGTCCCTCAATCTGGCGGTGCGCGAGAAAGAGAACCACGATGACGATGCGACCCGTCTGAAACGCATCAACGAGCGTCTGGAGCGCGCGGGTAAGAAGCCGCTGAAATCGCTCGACGATCTGCCGAAGGATTACCAGGAACCGGATCCGTACCTGGATGAAACCGTGCATATCGCGCTGGACCTGGCTCATCTGGAAAAGGATCAGCCTGCTCAGCAGCCAACGCCGGCTAAGTAAGGCCACGGCTTTGCCTGTGAAAAACGCACCCTCGGGTGCGTTTTTTTTTGGTTGCGGCAAGCCCGGCTTAAGCCGGTTTCTTGCGGTGACGCAGCCCGAGCTGAATGCAGGAAACCACCACCAGCAGGCAGCCGAACAGCGACAGCAGCAGCGGGATCTCATGCCAGAACAGCCAGCCCCAGGCGATGTTGAATACGATGCCGATATAGCGCACCACCGAGACCACGATCAGGTTATCGGAAGAGAAGGCCTGGGTTAAGACGACCTGCCCCAATAGCGACACCAGGGCGATGGCGAGCAGAATGGCGAACTGATAGGCGTTGGGCCAAACGAAGGCGTTCCACATCAGCGGCAGCGAGATCAGCGTTGCGATGAACAGGAAATAGAACACGATTTCGTAGTTATGGTGGCGCTTGCTGAGTTTGTTGACCGACAGATAGGCGATCGAGGCGAACACCGCGCTCATCACGCCGACCAGCGAGGCCAGGGTATAGGCCGAGAAGTGCCACGGCCGCACCAGCAGCACGGCGCCGATGATGACCATCGCCAGCCAAAACGCGGTATTGGCGTTGACCCGTTCACGCAGCACCAGCAAGGAGAGCAAAATGGAGAAAAACGGCGACAGGTAGGCCAGCATGCTGGCGTCGGCCAGCGTCAGATGGGCGATGCTGTAAAAATAACAAATGAGATACAGCCCGCCCATGGTGCCGCGCAACACCAGCAGCGGCCGGTCTACGCGGCTGAAGGCGATGCGGTGGCGGTACATCAGCAGCAGAACCAACAGACAGCCGATGCTGCTGCGAAAAAACACGATTTCACCGGTGGGAATAGCGTCGGAGATGGTTTTAACCAGCGCGTTCATGACGCTGAAAATCAACGAGGCAAAAATGGCCAGTAAGGCACCCTGATTCATGCTTGCCTCCGCCATTGTCGGTAAATGATGTCCGCCTGCTCGTCGCAGGTATCGTCCAGCAACGAAGGATGGCAATGCTCGGCGCCGATCCGGGTGACGAAGCGCTGCAGCGCCTGCTGAAAGCGCGCCAACAGACGCTGGGCGGCGGGCATCTCGACGTCAAGCCGCTGCGCCAGCAAGACCAGGACGCGCAGTTTGCGCACGTCCTCTTGCGGCACGCGCGGCAGGCGCCAGCGCCCCTGGGCATCCTGGAAGACGCGGGCGACCCTGACGGCGGAAAAATCATAGTAGCGGCCCTGCGCGTCCGGCTCGGAATAGGGATCGACCAGCAGCGCGGTATAACGCGTAAACAGCGCATAGCATTGCTCCGTCGGCGTGAGCTGCGGGAATTGGTCAATCCAGCGGCGGCTCACCATACGGGGCGGAACCGGGTAGTTGTCGTCATTCAAAAAGCGCAGCAGGTTAATGGCCTCGATGCCGAGCCGGTTGAGCAACTGCTGGTAATCCTGCGAGAGCGCCAGCATGTCGGCGATCGCCTCGGGACAGATGGGGCCCTCGGGGTGGGTTTTATACAGGTACTGGATCGGCCCCTGCGGCTGGAATATCGCCTGCAGCGTGGTTTCGGCCAGCGCCAGCGGAGGATGAACATAATTGGTGATGCTGAAGCGCTCGGCGGCGAGCAGGCTGTTGCAGCGTTGGGCGTCAATGCCGTGACGCGCCAGCAGCGCGCAAAGCCAGTCGAGTTCGGCGCAGTCTGACCTTGCGCCTGCGCCGGCCAGATAAATCCGCTGCTTGAACGCCTTGGTGTAGGCGCGGTAAGGCTGTTCGGCGTTCTGGTACTTGGTGTCGGCGTAGTAGCTCGACAGGCTGATGACCTCGACGTGGGATTGCCCGGCGTCCTGCAGCAGGCTTTGCGCCATCAGGCCGGAGCCGATGGAGGGAGAGAGCAGGATCAGTGAGCGCAGTTGGGGCAACGCCGCCCATGGCACCTGTCGCAGCACGTCATGGTATTGATCGGCGGGGACGGCAAGGATCAGTCGGTGCCAGTCGCCGCCGCCGAGCGTCAGATCATCGCAATAGCGATCAATCGTCACCTGCGCATCGTCTTGGGTGCGCTGCGCCTTGCCGGCGCCCGTCAGCCACAGGCTGGGCGTGTGCGCCAGATATTGCTTCAGGCGGAGCCCTTTTTCGCTGGGGCGGTTGTACAGGCCGATGCGCGCATTGGCCGTGGCCTTGATGTCCGCAGCCAGTTGGATCGCCGCCGGGCCGGCGCCGAGGATCAGGGTGGGAAAGGCATTATTCATGGCGGTGGGGCTCCAAAATCAACAGATCGTACAGCGGGGTGGCGAGCGGTTTACCGCTGACGCGCCAGGGCGAGCCGGCGGCCTGGTGGTGGTAAGGGCAGTTGAAGATCGACTTGAGGCCGTTGCCATAGCGCACCAGCAATTTGCCGCACTGGGGCAGCAAAGGCCGCAGCGCCTTCAGCAAACCCTGCTTGTCCGCCACCAAAGAGGCGATGATGATGTGATCGATATCGTTGCGCGTCAGGCCGTTCAGCTTGTCGATGCAGGGCATCTGCTGCACCAGCCCCAGGTGGCGCGTGAGCCGGCGGGCAAAACGCTGGGCCGCCGGATCGCAATCGTAGCAAATGACGGTGGCGGAGAGCCTGGCGACCAGCGCCAGCGCCGTGGTGGGCAATGCGCCGCTGCCCACCAGCAGCACCCGTTCGCCGGGTTTAATGTCGGCGGCCGCGATCTCCAGCTGCAGCGCGCGGTCGAAACTGTTCAGGTAGGCGTTGGTTTGCGCCGGTTCCCGGCACAGCGCCGAGACGCGATGTTTCTCGTAGTCGCACAACGCGGCGTTGGCTGTCGCCCGCAGTTGGGCGATCTGCGCCGTTATCAAACGGTCGTTTTCCAGTTTTCGACGGTAGGCCTGCAGCTGTGGTTCGTCGTTAAAGGCTTGCAGGCGGCTGAAGCGGCGTTCCAGCAGGGAAAAATGGCGCCGATCTTGCCGGGCGGAGCGGTGTAGCTGGTGAATTTCCTGTTGCAAGCCGGCGAGTTGCGCCAGCATGTCCGCCTTGGTCAGAGTGTACATGGGGATTCTCCGTGTGCGTGTAACAGCTGTGTCGGCAGCAGATAGGGGTAGCCCTGCGGGCTGACGCCGTTTTCGATGCCGACGCCAAATACGCGAGACACCATCGGATGTCCCATCATCTGATGGGTATCGCCGTGGCAAACGACGCGTCCGTGCGCGAGCAGCGTGAGTGAGTGGCAATAGCGCAGCGCCAATCCCAGATCGTGGATCACCAACAGCGTGATGCAGCGGTGGCGCCGGCCGTAGTCGGCGATCTGATTGAGCACGCGCAGCTGGTGGTGGATATCCAGCGCGCTGGTGGGTTCGTCGAGCAAAATGATCTGCGGCTGAGAGACGAAGGCCTGAGCCAGCATCACCAACTGCCGCTGGCCGCCGCTGAGACGGTTGAAGGGGCGATCGGCGAGCGCGGAAATGCCGCATTCCGTAAGCGCCTGCTCGACCGCATCGGCCTGGGAGGCGCTGACGCGCCAGCTCAACTGGCGTACCTTGCCCAGCAGCACCATGTCAAAAGCGGTCAATGCCGAATCGCAGCGATTAAGCTGCGGCACATAGGCGATACGGCTGGTTTTCGGATCGAGAGGGCGTTCGCGGTAAGCGATCTTGCCGCTGCATGGCACCATGCGGTTAATCGCTTTGAGCAGCGTCGATTTGCCGGCGCCGTTGGGGCCGATGATGCCGCCGAGCTGCGCCTCCGGCCAGCTCAATGAAACGTCTGCCAATAGCGAGCGGCGATGCAGCGAGACGCCGACGCGGGTGAGGGTCAGTTGAGTCATGGGCGTTTAACCTGTCGAGTGACGAAGTAAAACAGCACCGGTACGCCGATCAGGGCGATAACGATGCCTATGGGCACCACGCCGTTCGGCATCACCAGCTTGGCGACGATCGAGGCGCACAGCAGCAGCAGGCTGCCGCAGAGGGCGGAAATGCAGATCAGGTAGCGCTGATCCTCACCCACCAGAAAGCGGGCGAAATGCGGGGCGATCAGCCCGACGAACCCGATGGTGCCGACAAACGAGACCGAGGCGGCCGTCAGCAAGGTCGCCAGCAGAAAGGCCAGCTTGCGCAAGGCGCTGACATTGATGCCCAGCCCCTGGGCCTGCTCTTCGCCGGCGGACAGCGCCGTCAGCCGCCAGGCGAGCCGCAGACTGACGAACAGCGCGCACAGCAACACGACGCCGGTGATCGCCACGCCGTGCATATTGGCTTTGAGCAGGCTGCCAAACAGCCAAAAGACAATTTGCTGCATTGCTTCCGGCGAGGCCAGAAACAGCAGCAGCGATTGCAGCGACTGAAAGAAAAACAGCACCACGATGCCGCTCAACACCAATATTTGCGGCGTCATGCCGCGGCGTTGTCCCAGCAGATAGACAGGCACGCAGGCGAGCAACGCCATCAGCGAAGCCAGCAGCGGCGTGCCCAGCGCCAACGCGCCGCCCAGGCTGAAGCCGGTGAGGATCGCCAACGCCGCGCCGAACCCCGCCGCGGCAGAGATCCCCAGCGTATAGGGGCTGGCGAGGGGATTAGCCAGCACGGTCTGCATCAGCAGGCCCGCCAGCGCCAGGCTGGCGCCGACCACCAGGGCGGTGAGCGTCATCGGCAAGCGAATCGACCAGAAAACCACCTGATGCAGCTCGTTGCCAGGCGCAGAGCCAGGCCAAAGCATCCGCACGATATCCGTGAGGCCAAGTTGCGCGGCGCCGACGGTGAGATCGATGGCGGTCGCCGCCAGCAGCGCGCCGAGCAGCGCCAGCGTCAGTAGCCCGCGGCGCAGCCTGCGCCGTCGCAAAAACGCACGTCCTGTGTGGGCCACGGTTATTCTCCTTGCCAGCGTTGCAAGAAGACGCCGTCCGCCTCTATCGGCAAATATTGATGGTAGAACTGCGCCAGATTGCGCGCGGGATCAACATCGGCAAACGCGGTGGGATAGAGCGCTTTCGCCAGATACTGGACAAAGATAAAATCGTAAATCGTGCGCGCGCCGCCATGGTAAAGCGCATAAAGACGCTGATTTTTTATCGCCGGCAGTTGCGGCCATCCCGCCCGCCGGGCGTATTGCGTCAGGCGCGTCTGGAGGGGGGCTGCCTGCGTGCCGTAGCCCATCGGCACGGCGTTCGGCATGTTTTCCCAGTCGCCGCCGGCGAGAAAAATCACCTCGGGCCGTTGGGTCAGGACATAGTCGGCGCGCAAGGGGGAAGGGCTGCCGACGACGCCGGCGGCGATATTGTCGGCGCCGGCCAGCTGCAGCAGCGGCCCCCAGATCGATGCGCCATAGCTGCTGCCGTACTCGCCGGGGCCCTTGTCCCCCAGCTCAATGTAGGTGACCGGCGGCGGCAGCTGCGCCTGGCGGATGCGCCGACGGGTATCCTCGAGGCTTTGGCGATATTCGTCGGCCAGCCGTTCCGCTCGCTCGGCGTGGCCCATCGCCTGGCCCATTAACCGGATGCTGGCGAGCTTGACTTCAACGCCCTGATTGAAGTCGACGACGATGTAAGGAATGTTGAGCTGTTGCAGCACCGGCAGGTAGTTGGCGAAGCCGTCGAGCTGCCACTTCGCCAGGATCAGCAGGTCTGGTCGCGTGGTCAGCAGGCGTTCAAAATCGAAGCTCTGGTTATAGAGCGAACCGACATCGACCAGCTGAGCGAGCCGTGGCAGCGCCGCCTGATAGCGCGCCCATTGGCTGGCGCGCAACGCCCAGTCGCTTTTGGAGAAGGCGACGACCTGTTGATAACTCTCCGGGCCGTTCACCGCCAGAAAATCTTCGTAGTAAAAACCGATATAGGCGCGCTGTGCGGGGGCGGCCAGGGTAACCTGGCGTCCTTCAACGTCGGTGAGGTGAATTTCAGCGTGCGCGACCTGGCAGAAAAGCAGCCACGTCGCCAGCATCCAGACGATACGCGATAACATGATTGACATCCCTTTACGATTAGTTGTGATGTTATAATGTAACAATTAATCGCGAGATTCAAACTTTCGTCGCCGCTGAATCAGGCGGGGCATGATGAAGCGCGCTGAGCGTATATTGGCCTATAAAGCGTGAGGATAACGTTTCTCGTTGTCATGGCGTGCGGGCAAAGAAATTTTTCTGCAAAATCCCTCCGCCTTGCGCAACAATCGTTTACAATTTGCCAAATCCCGGTCGCGCATCGTTTTTGTAAAGTTTCGTATTTTTAGTAGGTTAATGGCGCGCGACTCTTGAAACTGTGACGAATGCCCATACGATCCAGGGTATCTGGACAGTGTTTTGTTAACATTTATGAGGAAGTAAACATTTTATGATGCGTATAGCTCTGTTCCTGCTCACCAACCTGGCGGTGATGTTGGTTTTCGGGCTGGTGCTCAGCCTGACAGGAATCCAATCCAGTAGCGTTCAGGGCCTGATGATCATGGCCGGTCTGTTCGGCTTCGGCGGCGCTTTCGTGTCGTTGCTGATGTCCAAGTGGATGGCGCTGCGCTCCGTCGGCGGGGAAGTGATTGAACAACCGCGTAACGAAACCGAAAACTGGCTGCTGGAAACGGTGCGCCGTCAGTCGCAGCAGGCGGGCATCGCCATGCCGCAGGTCGCTATCTACCACGCGCCGGACATCAACGCCTTCGCCACCGGCGCACGCCGCGACGCCTCGCTGGTCGCCGTCAGCACCGGCCTGCTGCAGAGCATGAGCCGTGACGAAGCGGAAGCGGTCATCGCGCACGAAATCAGCCACGTCGCCAACGGCGATATGGTGACCATGACCCTGATTCAGGGCATCGTGAACACCTTCGTGATCTTCATTTCGCGCCTCATTGCGCAGGTCGCTGCCGGTTTCCTCGGCAACCGCGACGGTGATGGCGAAGGGGAAGGCAACGGCAACCCGATGATTTACTTCGCCGTGTCGATGGTGCTGGAACTGGTGTTCGGCATCCTGGCGAGCATCATCACCATGTGGTTCTCGCGTCACCGCGAGTTCTATGCCGACGCCGGCTCCGCCAAACTGGTGGGTCGCGAGAAGATGATCGCCGCCTTGCAGCGTCTGAAAACCAGCTATGAACCGCAGGAAGCGGGCAGCATGATGGCGTTCTGCATCAACGGTAAATCCAAGTCGTTCAGCGAGCTGTTCATGTCGCACCCGCCGCTCGACAAGCGTATCGAAGCGCTGCGTACCGGCCAGTACCTGAAGTAATCGGCTGAATGAAATGAAAAACCCCGGCTTGCCGGGGTTTTTTTATGGCATGCCTGAACCGCTTTTTCAGCGTCGACGGGGGTTAACGCGGTGCAAGAGCCCCCCGAGTCCATAAAGCCCGCCTTCGAATAACGTCTGTCGGCCTCTCTGTGCGTTTACCGCCGCGGAGCGAGACGACCATGAAAGAGGGTAAGCCGCATCCTGGCTGAGTGATGACCGGCTGTTTGGCTTTGGAAGCGCATGTTATATGCTTTGGCGCAATGACATTTGTCCCTGAGGCCCTATGAAAATCAACCACCTTCCCTTGCTCAACGGTGATGAGCTACCGGCGCGCCTGGCGGAATTGACAGGCGGTATCGCCGATGCGGTTGCGGAACTGTTCAACCGGCATGATGACGATGCTGAACGGCCAGCTATTCGCTGGCATTCAGGCGATCTTCACCTCCCGGCATTTTTCCCCGACGAGCACGACAGCCACGATTACGATTACCTGATCGTGGACGGCGATATGATCGTGGAAGGATGCCTGGCGGTATCGCCGCAGCGCGAGGACGGCGGCATTGTTGTGCTGGGGCGGCTGCAGGCGGATACGCTGATTTGCTGGGGCGGACTGGTCGTGCGTGATGATGTCCGCATGCGCCATGCCTATTGCAGCTCAGGAAACGACGGTGCGTTCGTGGTGGGGGGAGATCTGACCGCGCTCACCCTGGTAGAGACGGGGGAGTTTATCCATGTCCATGGCGATCTCGATGCGCGGTGTCTCGCTTCGTTGCAGAACTTCGTTCAGGTTGACGGAAACACACGCTGCGATTGCCGCATCGACAGCGCTCAGGCCGAAGATCTGATCAAGCGCATGTTCGCCCCTGGCTTACTGAAGGGCTTCGAGGGGGTGGATAACGACGGCCAACGCATTGTTGGCTGGTATCCGGATGACGACGCCTATTTAGCGTGTCTACGACAGGGCCGCAGCCCTTTGAGGAGCGGTGACTAACGCCAGGCCTGCATCGCACTCGACGTGGCCCGGCTCAGGCAGGCCACATCGGATTGGGGCCCGGCTCTTTCTATGCCCTCTATTTCACCTCGCGGCTGGGCTGCGCCGCTTGTGTCGTCGGTTGAGTGATGCGCAGGCTGCTGACCGCCGCCGCCAGGGTGGCGAACACCCCAGCCAGGATCAGTGAAGCGTGGGTGCCGGAGGCCGGGAACAGGTTGAACATCAGCGCCACCAGCGCGGCTCCCGAGGTTTGCCCCAGCAGGCGAGCGGTGCCCAGCATGCCGCTGGCGCCGCCGCTGCGGTTGCGCGGTGCGGCGGAGATGATGGTGTGGTTGTTGGGCGACTGGAACAGACCGAAACCGGCGCCGCACAGCACCATGCGCCAGATGATGTCCATATTCGACGGCGCCGCGGGCAGCAGCGCCAGCGAGAACAGCCCGAGCGCGAACACCGCCAGTCCAATGCAGCCCAGCAGGCCGGCGTGCACGCGCTCCACCAGCCGGCCGGCGATCGGCGCCATCACCACGATCGCCAGCGGCCACTGCGTCAGCAGCAGCCCGGTTGCCACTTCGTCGCGGCCCAACGCGCTTTGCAGGAAGAACGGCAGCGACACCATCGCCAGCATTTGCGCGGCGAACGAGCAGATTGAGGTGCCCATCGACAGGGCGAAGATCGGGATGCGCAGCAGATCGACCGGCAGCAACGGAAATTCCTGGCGCAGCTGGCGGCGCACGAACATCGCGCCAATCGCTAGCAGCGCGGCGATCTCGCTGAAGATCAGCGTCAGGCTCTGGCCCTGGGCGAAGCCACTGATGGCGGTGATCAGCAGGCCGAAGGTCAGCGCATTCAGCACCGCGCTGGTGGGATCGAAGCGGCGGTTATCGCTTTTTTGGCCGTTGGCCGGCAGGAACTTCATCCCCAGCAGCAGCGCGACGATGCCGATCGGCAGGTTGATGGCGAACAGCCACTGCCAGGACGCGACCGACAGGATAGCGGCCGCCACCGTCGGCCCGGCCGCCGAGGAGCAGGCGACGATCAGCGAGTTGATGCCCATGCCGCGGCCGAGAAAACGCTGCGGGTAGATGATGCGGATCAGCGCGGTGTTGACGCTCATGATGGCGGCGGCGCCAAAGCCTTGCAATACGCGGGCGATGGTCAGCGTGAGCAGCGAGTCGGACAGGGCGCAAAACAGCGAGGTGATGCTGAACACCAGCAACCCGGCCTGATAGATGCGGCGATAGCCGACCAGATCGCCGAGCGACGCCAGCGACAGCAAAGACACGGTGATCGCCAACTGATAGGCGTTGACCACCCAAATGGAGCTGGCCGGGCTGGCGTTAAGATCGCGCGCGATGGTGGGCAGCGCCACGTTGGCTATCGCGCCGTCGAGCACCGATACGGTAATGCCGAGGGCGATGGCGAGGATCGCCCCATAGCGTTGCGGGACGGGGAGGCCGTCGGAACAAGGACGCATGTTGGTCTCAGCGGTATTTATTCAGGGGAGTATTATCATGCTAATCATATTCGCCCGTGATTGCATGCCCGTTGCCCGCTTAATTGTAAATAGCGGTGAGCGGGCCGGGGTTATCCATTTGGCTTCAATCGCTTAGCGTTCAGCCGCGTTGCGCGCCGCGATCTGTTCCGATTATACTGAAACCCTTGTTTAAATTTCCTGAAACAAAACCGTTAAGTAGGGCATTCACCATGGCTAACGCAGATTCAGACAAGCAACCGGATGCCGTCTCATCCGTGATGAAGGTGTTCGGCATTTTGCAGGCGCTTGGCGATGAGCGCGAGATTGGCATTACCGAACTTTCCCAGCGAGTGATGATGTCCAAAAGCACCGTCTACCGTTTTCTGCAAACCATGAAAGCGTTGGGCTACGTATCGCAGGAAGGCGAGACGGAAAAGTATGCGCTGACGCTCAAGCTGTTCGAACTGGGCGCCAAATCGTTGCAGAACGTCGATCTGATCCGCAGCGCCGACGTGCAGATGCGCGAACTGTCGAACCGCACCCGCGAAACCATCCACCTCGGCGCTCTGGATGAGGACGGCATTGTCTATATCCACAAGATCGACGCGATGTACAACCTGCGCATGTATTCGCGCATCGGTCGCCGCAACCCGCTGCACAGCACCGCCATCGGTAAAGTGCTGCTGGCCTGGCGCGATCGGGAGGAGGTGGCGCAGATCCTGTCGCAGATTGAATTTACCCGCAGCACCGAGCATACCCTGACCAGCGCCGCTGAACTGTTGCCGGTGCTGGAGCGGGTGCGTGAGCAGGGATTCGGCGAAGATGTCGAAGAGCAGGAGGCGGGGATCCGCTGCATCGCGGTGCCGGTATTCGACAGGTTCGGGGTGGCGATCGCCGGGCTGAGCATCTCTTTCCCGACGCTGCGCTTTTCCGACGCGGCGCGGGAGGAGTATGTGGCGTTGCTGCACGTCGCCGCCCGGCGCATTTCCGAGCAGCAGGGCTATCACGATTACCCGTTCTGACCGTCGTTTCGATGAGCGAGGCGCTGCCATGGCAGCGCCTTGTTGTTATTTCGCGCCCGGCGTCAGCCGCTGAGAAATCCGCTCCAGCACCAGCATCAGCAACAGCGTGGCCGCCACCAGGATCATGGTCAGCGTCGCGCCATTGGCGATGCTGCCGCGATCGGTCAGGCTGAAGATCGTGACCGGCAGCGTCGCCCAGCTCGGCGGGTAGATCATCATGGTCGCGCCCAGCTCCCCCATCGACAGCGACAGGCTGAGTGCGAAGGCGGAGATCATGTAGGGGGCGATCATCGGCAGGGTGACGTGACGCAGGCTGAACAGCGGCGAAGCGCCCAGGCTGGCGGCGACGTTCTCGTAGTCGCCAGGTAGCCGGGTCAGCCCGGCCATCACGTTGCCGAAGGTAAAGGCGGAAATCAGCACGAAGTGGGCGGCGGGCACGATCAGGAAGGTGCCGTTCATCTGCAGCGGCCCCTGGCTGAACGCCACCAGCATCCCCAGACCGATAGAGACCGAAGGCACCGCGCTGGGAATGAAAAACAGCGTGCCCAGCAGCCGCTGGCCGCGCCCCTGATGGTGGCGCAGCGCCAGCGCCGCCCAGGTGCCGCACAGCAGCGCGAACAGGCTGGCGCTGAAACCGATAGCCAGACTGGCGACCAGCGCGTCCCAGGAGGCGCCGCTGAACGCTTGGCGGAAGTGGTTGAGGGTGAAGCCGCTCGGCAGCACGCCGTTCCACTGTTCACTGAGGCTGGACATCAGGATCACCGCCAGCGGCAGGCAGAAGAACAGGGCGAACAGCGTGACCGTCAGCGTGCAGGTCAGGGTGCGGCCGGTGCGAGACCAAATCAACATCGTCAGTTCCTCAGCCCGGCGCGCGCCGCGGCGTAGCGGTAAAGGGAGAACAGCCCGAGCGACAGCGCGATATTCACCACGGCGATGGTGCAGGCGACGGCGTAATCCGCCTCCAGAATCGCTTTGGCGTAGACCATCATCGGCAGCGTGGTGACGCCCTTGGCGCCGATAAACAGCACGATGCCGAACTCATTGGTGGTCAACAGCAGGCACAGGCTGCCGCCGGCCAGCAAGGCCGGCAGCGCGGCCGGTAAAATCACCTGGCGCACCACGCGCCCCGGCCGGGCGCCGAGGATGCTGGCGGCCTCGAGCTGGCTGCGGTCGATCTGCGACAGCGCCGCCATCAGCGGGCGCATCACCAGCGGCGTAAACACGGTGATTTCGGCCAGGATCACCCCCCAGATGGAGTAAAGAAAGTCCACCGGCGGCAGGGTGAAACCAAAGGTCGCCATCAGCGTGCCGTTCAGCAGGCCGGCGGAGCCGTAGATAAAGGTGAAGGCCAGCGTGATCAGGAAGGTCGGCATGGCGATAAAGGTATCGATCACCCGGGCGATCAGTCGGCTGCCGGGGAACGGCGTGAATACCAGCAGCAGCGACAGCAGGGTGCCGAGCACCAGGCAGCCCAGCGTCGCCAGCAGCGCAATCTGCAGCGTGTTAAGCAGAGCGCCGACAAATCGGCGGGATTCGAACACCTGTTGCAGCGCGGCGGCGCTGAATAGCCCCTGATCGTCGGTAAACGCCTGTTTGACGATCAGCGCCAACGGGTAGAAAAACAGCGTCGCCAGCACCAGTAGCGGCAACAGGATCCACAGGCGGCGCGGCAAACGCAGCCGCAGGGCCGGGCGAATAAACGTAGAGTCGGTCATGTCAGTCCTCGATCAGTACCGCATCGTCGGGGGCGAAGTAGAGCGGCACGCGCTCGCCGATCTGCGGCATCCGGCTGCGATGAGTGGTGACCACGCGCAGCGGATGGCCTTGCGCGTCGAACTGCAGGTGCGTCAACTCTCCCTGCCAATGAATATCATGCAGCGTGCCGATGATGCAGTTGCTGCGCTGGGCATCGGCATCGAGCGCAATGTGCTGTGGCCGGATGCACAGCAGCTTGTCGAAGCCGCGTTGTGCGCCGTAAGTGAAACAGCCGATCACTTTGCCGGCGCAGCTGACGGTGGTCATGCCTTGCTGCGCGGTAGTCTCCAGGGCGGTAGCCGGCAGCAGGTTGGCGCGGCCGAGGAACTCGGCGGCGAAGCGGTTCGTCGGATGATGGTACAGCGCGCGGGTTTCGCCGTGGGCGATGAGATGGCCGTCGCGCATGATGCCAATCTTGTCCGCCAGCGTCAGCGCTTCGCCCTGATCGTGGGTGACGTACAGGATGGTCAGATCCGGCAGCTCGCGGTGCAGGCGGGCGATCTCTTCCACCATGCTGTGGCGGATTTGCGCGTCCAGCGCCGACAGCGGCTCATCCAGCAGCAATACTTTGGGGCGTACCGCGATGGCGCGAGCGATCGCCACCCGCTGTTGCTGGCCGCCGGAAAGCTGGTTGGGATAGCGCTTGGCGTAGGCGGACATGCCGACGATGGCCAACGCCTCTTCGACGCGCTCGGCGGTCAGGCCGCGCGGCTTGCCCTGCGCGCGCAGGCCGAACGCCACATTGTCCTCGACGCGCATATGCGGAAACAGCGCGTAGTTCTGTACCACCATGCCCAGGCCGCGCTCATAGGGCGGCACGTCGGTGACATCGACGTCACCGATGGCAATACGCCCGGCGGAGGGCTGCACGAAGCCGGCGATCGCTCGCAGCACGGTGGTTTTACCCGAGCCGGAGGGGCCGATCAGCGCCAGCACTTCGCCGGGGGCGATGGTGAGCGTCAGGGGTTTCAGCACCTCGGTGCCGCGATACGACACGCTGACGCGGTCGAGCTGAATGCCCGACGGCCCGGCGATGTCGAGGCTGCTATCCCGCGCCTCGGCGCGGGAAGTGAGGGTAGAAGGCATGGTCAGCGTCATTCTGTCACCTTGTGCCAGCGGGAGATATCGGCGGACAGGCTGCTCACCACCTGGTTCCAGTCCGGCGCCCAGATCTCTACACCCTGCAGCGCGGCCTGCGACTGCCTGAAGTTATCGTCGGTCGGGGTGACATCCTTACGCACCGGCATGCCGTAGGAAATGGCGCTGACGCTGCTCTGCGCTTCTTTGCTCAGCAGGAAATCGATCAGTTTTTTGCCGTTGGCGCTTTGCGGCGCGCCTTGCACCAGGCCGATGTAGTAAGGCAGCACCAGCGTGCTGCGTTTGCCGTCCGGCCCGGCCGGCCAGAACACCTTCACGTTCGGGTTGCTGCGCATCTGCGCCAGGTTCATCTGCAGATCGCCGTTGGCTACCAGCAGCTCGCCCTTATTGACCAGCGCGGTCAGCTTGCCGGTGGAGGCCGAAGGGCCGACGTTGTTGCTTTGCAGCTTGCCGAGGTAGTCGAAACCGGCATCTTTGCTGCCGAAGCTGTGAAACGCCTGCAGCATCACTGCGGTGCCGTCACCCGCCTGGCCCGGCGTGGAGTACTGCAGCTTATTGCGGAACTGCGCGTCCAGCAGCTGTTGATAGCTGGCAGGCGCCTGCGGCAGCAGTTTGGCGTTATAGATGAAGCTCAGGTAGTTGTTCACCAGTGGCACGAACTGCGGCTGGGCGTCGGCGATCTGCGCCGCATCCTGCGGGGTGAAATCCTGCAGCAGTTTTTCCGCGGCGGCGCGCTGGATGAACGGCGGCAGCGTCACCAGCACGTCGGCCTGCGGGTTGCTGCGCTCCTTCGACAGGCGCTCCACGATGGCGCCGGAGCCGCCTTCGACGTACTGCACCTTGACGCCGGTCGCCTGGGTGAAGGCGTCGAACTGGGTTTGATACCAGCTGTGATCGCCGTCGTGCAGACCATCGGCGGAGTAGACGGTCACCACCGCATCGGCGGCCCAGGCCGGCGCGGCGCCGAGTGCGATGGCGGTCATCACGACCAGACGAGAAAATTTCATAGCTTCAGCCTCACTGTTGCGGGTTAATGCGAAACTGGTATACACCAGATATGCGGCCAAGCTAATCGGCAAATATGACAAACAAATGAAAGCGGCAAAATATATTTGCCTTAAAAGGGGGATCGAGCGTGGGTGAGGAAGGCGGGGCGGCGGGTGCCGGCCCCGTGATAATCGAGGTTAGAGCGTATCGACTTCGATGCGCAGGCTGTCGTGGCGCCAGTATTCAATATCGAAATCGAGGATGCGGCCGTGCTGATCGTAATTCAGTCGACGCAGCAGCAACGCGGGCAGGCCGACCATGGCGCCGAGCGCGTTGGCGGCGCGGTAAGGCAGGGCGGTCGGGTAGAACGACAGGTGCATGTTGCTGTAAATCAAATCGTAATGCTGTTGATAAACCTCGGTCAGGCTGCCGTTGAGATCGTGACTGAGCAGTTCCGGCACCCGCTGCGGCAGGCAGTGGTTCTCGCAATAGCAGATGGCGCGGCCGTCGGCATAGCGCACGCGGCGCAGCAGATACACCTGATCGAACGGTTCGAGCGCCAGCGGCTGCATGACGTCGAGCGGCACCGTGGTTTTTTCGCCGGACAGCAGCGCGGTGCGCGGCGTGCGCCCTTGCTCCTGACAGAGACGGTGGAAGTTGGTGTTCTGCGTCGGATCCAGCCACAGCCGTTCCGGCGTGACGAACCAGCCGCGGCGATCGGCGCGGTAGATGGCGCCGGTGGCTTCCAATTGCGCCAGGCTTTCGCGAATGGTGACGCGGGTGGTGGAGAAGATGGCGCACAGCTCGCGCTCCGAAGGCAGCTTATCGCCGGCCTGCAGCGCGCCGCGGGTAATGCGCGCCTGGAGCTGATCCTTGATCTGCAGGTAGTGAGGCATATCGCCCTGATGTTCTTTCATTTCATCTCGCTATGGCATCGGCCCGACATTCCGGCACGCGCTTATTATACATAGCCAGATGAATTTTTTGTTTCACCGCGCTTTGTCGTTTGACCGGGGCAGGAATTTGCCGCCACAATGATCGCAATCTGGTATAGACCAATAGGTGAATAACATGTCCGATCGTAACTACCTGCTGTTGACCCCCGGCCCGTTGACCACGTCGAAAACGGTGAAAGAGGCGATGCTGTATGACAGCTGCACCTGGGATGAAGATTACAACCTCGGCGTGGTGCAGCGCATTCGTCAACGGTTGGTGGCGCTGGCGACGCCGTCTGCCGGTTATACCTCGGTGCTGCTGCAAGGCAGCGGCAGCTTCGCGGTAGAGGGCGTGCTGGGCACGGTCATCGGCCCGCACGACAAGCTGCTGATCGTCAACAACGGCGCCTACGGGGCGCGGATGATCGAAATGGCGCGGCTGATGGATATCGACCACCATGCTTTCGACTGCGGTGAGGTGAATGAACCGGACGTGGCGGCGATGGAGGCGGTGCTGAAAAGCGATGCGCGCATCAGCCATATCGCCATGGTGCACTGTGAAACTACCACCGGCATGCTCAATCCGCTGCAGAAGGTCGCCGGCCTGGCGGCGCGCAATGGCAAGACCTTTATCGTCGACGCCATGAGCAGCTTTGGCGGCATCCCGTTGGATGTGGACGCGCTGGGCATCGATTTTCTGATCAGCTCCGCCAACAAATGCATTCAGGGCGTGCCGGGCTTCGCGTTCGTCATCGCCCGCCGCAGCGAGCTGGAGAAATGCGCCGGCCGTTCACGCTCGCTGTCGCTGGATCTGTATGCTCAGTGGCGCTGTATGGAGGATCAGGCCGGCAAATGGCGCTTTACGTCGCCGACCCACACCGTGCTGGCCTTCGCGCAGGCGCTGAAAGAGCTGGAACAAGAGGGCGGCATTGCCGCGCGCCACCACCGCTATCAGACCAATCAGCGGCGGCTGGTGGCGGGTATGCGCGAGCTGGGTTTTGAGACCCTGCTGGACGATGCGCTGCACTCGCCGATCATCACCGCGTTCTATTCGCCAAAGGCCGATACATACCGCTTCGCCGAGTTTTATCAGCGTCTCAAGCAACAAGGCTTCGTGATTTATCCCGGTAAAGTGTCGCAGAGCGACTGCTTCCGTATCGGCAACATCGGCGAAATCTATCCGCAAGATATCGAACGTTTGCTGGCGGCCGTCGGGCAGGCGATGTACTGGAATCAATAAGGATTGACCATGAAACAGATCAACGCAGTGATCCTCGACTGGGCGGGCACCACGGTGGACTTCGGCTCCTTTGCGCCAACGCAGATTTTCGTCGAGGCGTTCAAGCAAACCTTCGATATCGACATCAGCCTGGCGGAGGCGCGCATTCCGATGGGGCTGGGCAAATGGCAGCACATCGAGGCGCTGGGCAAGCTGCCGGCGGTCGACGCGCGCTGGCGGCAGAAGCTGGGACGCTCGATGAGCCATCAGGACATTGACGCGCTGTATCAGGCGTTTATGCCGCTGCAAATCGCTAAAGTGGTCGACTTCGCCGATCCCATCGAGGGCGTGCCGCAGGCGATCGCCGCTCTGCGCGAACAGGGGATTAAAATCGGTTCCTGCTCCGGCTATCCGCGTGCGGTGATGGAGGTGCTGGTGCCCGCCGCCGCGCAGCGCGGCTACGCGCCGGATTACTGGGTCGCCACCGACGATCTTGCAGCCGGCGGCCGACCGGGGCCGTGGATGGCGTTGCAGAACGCGATCGCGCTGGGCATCGATGCGGTGGCGCATTGCGTGAAGGTGGATGACGCGGTGCCGGGCATTGCCGAAGGGCTGAACGCCGGGATGTGGAGCGTCGGGCTGGCGCTGTCCGGTAACGAGTTTGGCGCCACCTGGCAGGAGTATCGCCGGATGACGGCGGGCGAGATAGAGCGCCGCCGCGCGGCGGCCGCCGATAAGCTGTACGCGGCGGGCGCGCACTATGTGATAGACACGCTGGCGCAATTGCCGGCAGCGATCGCCGACATCAACCGGCGGTTGGCCAACGGCGAGCGGCCGTAACGACCGAACGCGGGGCATAAAAAAACCGGGGATTATCCCCGGTTTTTTCGTTATGAGACGGCGTTAGCGATGCGCCAATTCGACTTCGTCTTCGCTGTCCATCACGGCTTTGTCGGTTTGCTTCATCAGCTGGCTGGTGATGGTGCCCGCCGCCATGGAACCGTTGACGTTCAGCGCGGTACGGCCCATGTCGATCAGCGGTTCGACCGAGATCAGCAGCGCGACCAGCGTCACCGGCAGGCCCATCGCCGGCAGCACGATCAGCGCAGCGAAGGTGGCGCCACCGCCCACGCCCGCCACGCCGGCGGAGCTGATGGTGACGATGCCGACCAGGGTGGCGATCCATACCGGATCCAGCGGGTTGATGCCGACGGTCGGCGCCACCATCACCGCCAGCATCGCCGGGTAGAGGCCCGCACAGCCGTTCTGGCCGATGGTGGCGCCGAACGACGCCGAGAAGCTGGCGATGGATTCCGGCACGCCCAGGCGACGGGTCTGCGCTTCCACGTTCAGCGGAATGCTGGCGGCGCTGGAGCGGCTGGTGAACGCGAAGGTGATCACCGGCCACACCTTGCGGAAGAACTTCATCGGGTTAACGCCGGTGAAGGCCAGCAGGACAGCGTGAACCACAAACATGATGGCCAGGCCGATGTACGAGGCCACCACGAAGCTGCCGAGCTTGACGATATCGTGAATGTTGGAGCCGGCGACCACTTTGGTCATCAGCGCCAGCACGCCGTACGGCGTCAGCTTCATGACCAGACGCACCAGCTTCATCACCCAGGCCTGCAGGGTGTCGATAGCCACCAGCACGCGCTCGCCTTTCGGCTTGTCGTCTTTCAGCAGCTGCAGCGCCGCCACGCCGAGGAAGGTGGCGAAAATCACCACGCTGATGATCGAGGTCGGGCTGGCGCCGGTCAGATCGGCGAACGGGTTTTTCGGGATGAACGACAGCACCATCTGCGGCACCGTCAGATCGGCCAGTTTACCCACGTAGTTGGTCTGGATCGCCGTCAGGCGCGCGCTTTCCTGCGCGCCCTGCACCAGGCCTTCGGCGGTCAGGCCGAACAGGTTGGTGACCAGCACGCCCACCAGCGCCGAGATCAGCGTGGTGAACAGCAGCGTGCCGATAGTGAGGACGCTGATTTTGCCCAGCGAAGAGGCGTTATGCAGCTTGGCCACCGCGCTCAGGATCGAGGCGAACACCAGCGGCATGACGATCATTTGCAGCAGTTGCACATAGCCGTTGCCGACGATGTTGAACCAGCTGATGGATTCTTTCAGTACCGGGTTATCGGAGCCGTACACCAGCTGCAGGCCCAGACCGAACACCACGCCGACCACCAGGCCGACCAGCACTTTTTTCGCCAGGCTCCATTGCTTGTGGCGGGTTTGCGCCAGCAGCAAAAGGAGCGCGACAAACACCAGCACGTTAATCACGAGCGGAAGATTCATCCCCAATGTCTCCAATAATCTTTCTTATAAAAACGACTACGCATCACGTATGTCGCGATGTAAATATCGTAACAGTTTGCTGAGTGGCCTACTTATATCCAAATGGAATTTGATATAGCTTTTTGTGTGTTTTTGTTCGTTTTATATACTTCAAGGTGATGGGTTAGGCGGTTTTTTGTGATCAGAGTCTGATATTTCTGATTTGCTCGACATAGGATTGCACCGGCAGGGTGAAATCACCTTGCCAGCAGATGGCAAACGCCACCAGGCACAGACACAGCACCCGCTCCAGCTGGTTGCCTTTTTGCGAGTTGAGCAGCGGCAGGCGAAAACGCCAGCGGCATGGCCACAACAGCGGCACGCCGGCGGGGGTGAGCATATCGGCCAACAGATGGCTGAAGTAGCCGATGATCATGGCGTGCAGCGCATCGGCCGGGATCGGCCAGCTGCGCGGTACGTCCAGTTGGAACAGCGCCATGCCGCCGGCGATCGCCAGCAGGCTGTGGGTGAAACCACGGTGGCCGAAGGCGCGGGCGATGGGCAGGGCGATCCAGCGCAGACGCTGGCCCAGCACCGACTTGGGGTGATCGATGTCCGGCAGCAGCGAGGTCAGTAGCGCGGCGGGTATGATGTGCCACCAGTCGCCGGTAGCCAGCTCTGGCGTCACTTCCGCCTTCTTGGCGAAGATCGCGCAAGCGACAGAGAATATAAGGTGTCCTTCCGCGGTCATGCTGTTGCGATCCCGGCTGGTAAACTGTTAATTTATCCAGTATATGGGAAAATTCCCAGTAGTGGAAGCAGTTACCCTGTAACCAATTGTTTATTTTCCCCTGTTTTACAACGGCTTGTTACGGCAATGGGTAACAAATCATCGATTTTGACGGGCGAGGACAAAAAGCGGGCAATGGGGGGAGTGAAACGGAAAGCAACGAGCGCGGTTTTACGGCGTGCGGCGGGAGGAAGCGGCGGCCTTGAAGCGCGCTGCGTGGCAGTGACAACGCGCTGCGGGCCGTCGCTTTCCCTGCCATGCAGCATAATGAGAACGTCACGCCAATTCAATAAAATGAAACGGTGTTTCGTTTATTTTGCGGTGCGGATCCCTTTTATGCCGCAGAGCGGCAAACCCAGAGCGCCGGTGGCCGGCGCCGCAGAATCAGGCAAAGTGGGCAGGGGTGAGCTGTTCGAGGGTCTCCAACTGGTGATCCGCCAGCGCCCAGCGCGGGTCGTGGCGGTATTCGGCGGCCGGGATCACGATGGAGCGCATGCGCGCGGCCTTGGTGGCGATCATGCCGTTAAAGGAGTCTTCCAGCGTGATGCAGCGCAGCGGATCGCTGCCCAGGCGTTCGGCGGCGATCAGGTAGACCTCCGGATGCGGTTTGCTGTACGGCAGGTATTCGGCGGAAACCAATTGATCGAAGTAGCCTTCAAGATCGAACATCTTCAGCACCTGCCGTTGCATGTGCAGCGGCGAGGCGGAGGCGAGACCGATGTTCAGTCCCTGGCTGCGGCACAGCTCCAGCGCCTGCCGGACGCCAGGCAGCAGCGGGCGCGTCTCGTGCACCAGCTCGATGGCGCGCTCGATAATCCGCGCCGACACCTCATCAAGCGTAACCCCTTGCCACGGCATCGCCTGGTACCACATTTTCACCACCAGATCGATGCGCAGCCCCAGCGTGTCCGGTAGCTTGTGACGGTCGGACAGATCCAAGCCCAGCGCGCCGAAGATATCCAGCTCGGCCTGCAGCCACAGCGGTTCCGAGTCGATCAACAAGCCGTCCATATCAAAAATTGCGGTTTCAATGCGTTGCGAATAAGCCATTAGCGGTTAACTCCTGCCGGCGCGGGTGAATGTGCCCGACACTTTATCATCGCCGGTGACGAGACTAAAACCTTTGCCTGCGCGTTTGGCTTTTGCCAAAACGCAGGATATTCCACACCTCGCGCAATTTTAGCCACCAGCGCTGGTGTTGACGCTCGGTGACCTGTTGCAACATGCGCGCATAGTCCAGCACCAACCCCGGCGTCCAGGTCATGCTTTCACCGCGGCTGCGCAGTACCGCCAGCATCCACAGGTTGGGATCCAGCACCAGCAGCAGAAAACGGCGCCACAGATGTTTATCGCCCAGCACGCCTTCCAACGCGCTGTCGAGCGCGCCGATGACCGTAGTGGAGCAGTTGCGCCGGGTCAGATTGTAGGTGGCGTCCTGCCGATAACGCAGCCAGAATGCGCGCAGCGCCGCCGGGTTATAGCGGTAGAATTGAATTTTCTTGTCCGGTGGGCACCAGGCGGCGATCTCGCCCGCCAGGTCGGGCAGGAAACGCCCGTCGACGTTGTTCTGTTCGCCTGCATGCAGCAACTGACGGAAATCCTGAACGGAATGGCTGATGTCGTTGAGCGGGTAGTGGCTGATATACACGTCCGGCGCGAGCGCCAGGGCGGCGTGACCGGTGGAGATATTGCCGCCGCCGTCGACCGCCGCGATGTATCGGTCGACGATGTAACGCCGGCGCGGATCTTTCGCCGCGCCAATCGGTGTCCAGACATACACCGTGAGCGGCGTGGTTTCATCCGCCGGGGAGGATGGCTGCCGAGCGGGGTGCTGATTCAGAGAGAAGTTTGTCAGTCTGCGGGCGATACGCAATAGAGCCCAGCCGGAAAGCACCATCATCACGCCGAGGCAAAAGGGCACCGTCATCCGGTGCGGCGCCGGCCAGCCGACAAAGATCATCAACGAAAGCAGGATCTCGCCGCCGCCCGCCAGCGCCACGCCTTTCCATCGACTGTGCTGAATCACCGTGGAGGAGGCGATGCGCACGGCGCCGTCAAGCAGTAGCGCGCTGCCAAACACCACGGTGGCGACGATGTTATCGTCTGCGGGCACGTCCAACGTTAAAAAGGCCATAAAGACAAAACCTAATCCTTTCAGCAGCACCGGCCTGCTGGCCGAAGAGCCGATCACCAGCGCGGCGGATATCGCCACCAGCCCCTCCAGCGCCAGGATGACCGCCAGCGCATCCAGCGCCAGCACGGACCGGCCATCCTGTAGTATGTCGATCAGCATCAGCGCCCCTGCGGCTATCCACAGCCAACCGAACAGCACCAGCAGGCGGCGCTGGCCGTGCAGCGCCTGCGCGCCCAGCAATAAGATAATCAGTCGAATCATGGCGGCCTCTGGCTAAACGGATAACGTTATCTCTTCAATGATAGTGCCCGGATGTCGTTAAGCAGTTGATTTCGGCGAATTCGGCTAAGCTTGTAGCACAGCGGGAATGAAGAAAACGGTGGGCGAGTTTCGCCAACTGCAGGTAGACTTAGCCGATTCGGTTACGTCGCTAACAAGGGGAACACATGACGTATCAACAGGCCGGGCGTATCGCCATTTTGAAACGCATTCTCGGATGGGTGGTTTTTATCCCGGCGTTGCTGTCGACGCTGATTTCCGTGCTGGGCTTTATCTATCAGCACAGTGAAAAAACCAAGGGCATCAACGCAGTGATGCTGGATTTTGTCCACGTGATGGTGGACATGGTGCGTTTCAATACGCCGTTCTTGAACCTTTTCTGGTACAACTCGCCGGTGCCGGACGTGGATAAAAGCCTGTTCAGCGGCGCCAATTTGATGTTCATCATCATCTATATATTGATCTTCGTCGGGCTGGCATTGCAGGCTTCCGGCGCGCGCATGTCGCGTCAGGTCAAGTTCATTCGCGAAGGACTGGAAGATCAGATGATCCTGGAGCAGGCCAAGGGCAGCGAAGGGCACACGCGTCAGCAACTGGAGGAACGCATCACGCTGCCGCACCACACCATTTTCCTGCAGTACTTTCCACTGTACATCCTGCCGATTGTGATTGCGGTGATCGCCTGGTTCGTGATCCGCCTGTTGGGGCAGTTGGCCGGCGCGGCCTGAGCCATGAACGGGGCGCCGCTCGGCGCCCCGGAACGTTATGACGCTTCCGGCTGCAACAGCGCCTCCACCGCACGTTGCGCAGCCACCAAATGCTGGCCGCCGAACAGGTTGCTGCGGTTGAGCAGGTAGTACAGCTGATACAGCGGCTGGCGCTCGATAAACCCGGCCCCCAGCGGCCATACGCTCTGATAGCCGTCGTAGATCTGCGGCGGCAGCTCCGGATACAGCGGCAGCATCGCCAAATCGCACTCTCGGTCGCCCCAGTAGCTGGCCGGATCGAACAGTATCGGCCCGTGGGCGGTCATCGCGCAGTTGCCCGGCCACAGGTTGCCGTGCAGCAGGGAAGGCTGCGGCTGGTGGTGCTGCAAGCGCAGATAGACCCGATCGACGATGTCGTCGATGTCGCCGAAGGTCATGCCTTTTTCCGCCGCCAGCTGCAGCTGCCAGCCGATGCGCTGCTCGGCGAAGAATTCCGACCAGCGGCGTTGCCAGGCGTTGGGTTGCGGGGTGGTGGTCAGATCGCTGTCGAAGTCGAGACCGAACTGCGGTTGCTCGCTCCACTGGTGCAAATGCGCCAGCTGCTGGCCCAGGCAGTAGGCGCCGTGAGCATCGAGGGGTTTCAGCTGCTGATACTCCAGCAGCAGGAAGCTGTAGTCGCGATCGCTGCCGACGCCGTACACTTCCGGCACCCGCACGCTTTTGCTGCGCGCCAGCAACGCCAGCTGATCGGCCTCGGCGGTGAATATCGGCAGTTGTTCACGGGCGTCGCATTTCACGAACACCTCGTTGTCACCGTAACTCACGCGCCACGCCGGATGAATGTCGCCCCCGGGCAGTTCAATCCTTTCGCGTATCTCTGCGCTGCCAAGATGTTCACTTAACAGACGGCTAACGGCTTGCCACATGGTATGTCCCCCTCTGTGCTGCCTGATAATTCATTAGGTTAGCGTCTTTCCCGTGGTGAAAACACGACGCGGCGCACAGCCGGCGTCAAAGGCGGCGATTTTTTCAGCGCCTCGCCAGCTCAAAGTATATACCCTATTGATTAATTTAAGCGCAATACCGATTGCAACTTGATGACAACGACGGAATGAGCGGGGGGAATGTGATGCGGCGAGTAGAAGGCTTCGCCGCATCGGGGGAATTAACCGCCGGTGAGCGCGCTTTGGTTACGCTGTAACGGGCGTAATTTACTGTACAACAAGGCGATCACGAACAGCACGGCCTGCACGATGACGATGCAGGGGCCGGTGGCGCCGTCGATGTGGAAGCTGATCAGGGTGCCGAGCACGCAGGAGAACACCGACACCACCGTCGCCACCATCAGCATGCGGTCGAAGCGGCGGCACAGCATAAAGGCGATGATGCCGGGGGCGATCAGCATGGCGATCACCAGGATCACCCCCACGGCCTGCAGCGAGGCGACGATGGTCATCGCCAGCAGGCACAGTAATCCGTAGTGCAGCAGCTTGACGGGCAGGCCAATCACCCGCGCATGGTGCGGATCGAAGCAGTACAGCATGAAGTCTTTGCGCTTGAGCAGCACCACCGCCAGGGTGATGCCGGCGATCAGCAGGGTTTGCTTCAGTTCGCCGTCGGTAATGCCCAGCATGTTGCCGAACAGAATGTGGCTCAGGTGCTGGTCGGTATCGATGCGCGAGAACAGCACCAGGCCGAAGGCGAACATGCCGGAAAAGACGATGCCCATCACCGTGTCCTCTTTCACCCGGCTGTTCTCTTTCAGGTAGCCGGTGGCTACCGCGCAAAAAATGCCGGAGAGGAAGGCGCCGATCGCCAGCGGGATGCCGACCACGAACGCCACTACGATGCCGGGCAAGACGGCGTGCGAGATGGCGTCGCCCATCAGCGACCAGCCCTTGAGCACTAGATAGCAGGAGAGCACGGCACACACCACGCCGGTAACGATGGCTGCGACGATCGCCCGCTGCATGAACGGGTAGGCGAAGGGTTCGCTGAGCAGTTGATACAGGGTGTCCATCAGCGGCCTCCGGTTTGCGAATGTGCCACGCGGCGCCGGGATGCCAGCAGGCCGTGTTTCGGCGCGAAGAAGAACGCCGCCAGGAATACCAGCGTTTGCAGGGTGACGATCACCCCGCCGGTGGCGCCGTCGAGGAAGAAACTCAGGTAGGCGCCGATGCCGCTGGTCAATGCGCCGATGATGATGGCGATGATCACCAGCCGGCTGAATCGGTCGGTCAGCAGGTAGGCGGTGGCGCCCGGCGTGATCACCATGGCGATCACCAGAATGGCGCCGACGGTTTGCAGCGCGGCGACGGTGCAGGCGCTGAGCAGGGTGAAGAACAGGATCTTCAGCTTCAGCGGCGACAGGCCGATCGACACCGCGTGGCTTTCGTCGAAGAACACCGCCAGCAGATCTTTCCACACCAGGCACAGGATCAGCAGCGAAACGCCGATGATGATTTCCACCTGCAGCACGTCTTCGTCGGCGATGCCGAGGATATTGCCGAAGATGATCGACTGTACGTTGACCGAGGTGGGGTTGAGCGACACGATCAGCAGGCCGACGGCGAAGAAGGTGGAGAAGATAAAGCCGATGATGGCGTCTTCGCGCAGCCGGGTGATGTGGCGCACCAGCGTCATCGCCAGCGCCGCCAGCATGCCGGTGAAGAAGGCGCCGGCGGCGTAGGGCAGACCGAGGGCGTAGGCGCCGGCCACGCCGGGCACCACCGAGTGCGACAGCGCATCGCCCATCAGCGACCACCCTTTCAGCATCAGGTAGGCGGACAGGAACGCGCAGGCGGCGCCGACGATGGCGCTGACCCAGATGGCCTTCACCATGTAGTTGTAACTGAAAGGTTGCAGCAGAAGGTCCAGCATCAGGATTGTTTCTCCCTGGCCTGGCTGTTGGCCGGCGGATCGCTTTTGGTGTGGCCGTAGAACACCGCCGGGCGTTCATCGTCGGTCAACACCGTGACGGTGCGCGGATCGTTGTCGTCGTGCAGATCCGGGCCGGAAAGGTTGATATGGCGCAGCACGCCGCCGAACGCCTGCTCCAGGTTGCTCTGGGTGAAGGTGGTCTCGGTCGGGCCGGCGGCCAGCACCGTGCGGTTGATGAGGATCACCCGATCGCAAAACTCCGGCACGCTGCCGAGGTTGTGGGTGGAGACCAAAATGAGATGGCCCTCGTCGCGCAGCGCGCGCAGCAGCTCGATAATCGCATTCTCGGTTTTCACATCCACGCCGGTGAAAGGCTCATCCAGCAGCAGCACCGTGCCCTGTTGCGCCAGCGCGCGCGCCAGAAATACGCGCTTCTTCTGGCCGCCGGACAGCTCGCCGATCTGCCGGCCGCGCAGCTCGCTCAGGCCGACGCGCTCTAGCGCCTTGTCGACCCGCAACCTGTCCTCACGTGACGGAATGCGCAGGAAGTTCATCTTGCCGTAGCGGCCCATCATTACCACGTCCTCCACCAGCACCGGGAAGTTCCAGTCGACGTCTTCGGTCTGCGGCACGTAGGCGATCAGGTTCTTTTTCAGCGCGTCCGCCACCGGCCTGTCGCTCAGCGACACCTGGCCGGCGGTGGGCCTGACCAGGCCCATGATGCTTTTGAACAACGTCGATTTGCCGCTGCCGTTGACGCCGACCAGCGCACAGATCGAACCGCCGCTCAGGGTAAAGCTGGCGTTGTGAATGGCGGTGTGCCCGTTGTTGTAGGTTACGGTGACGTCGTCCACGTTCAATTCAGGGCGGACAAACGGTTCATGGGTCATTGATCGAATCCTTTGGCGATGGTTTGCACGGTGGTGTTAAGCAGGTCGATGTAGGTCGGCACCGGGCCATCGCGGGTGGACAGCGAGTCCACGTACAGCACGCCGCCGTATTTGGCGCCGGTTTCTTTCGCCACCTGCCTGGCCGGCTTGTCGGAAATGGTGCTCTCGCTGAACACCACCGGAATATGGTGGGCGCGCACGGCGTCGATCACCCGGCGCACCTGCTGCGGCGAGCCTTGCTCATCGGCGTTGATCGGCCACAGATAAACCTCTTTCAACTGATAGTCCTGCGCCAGGTAGCTGAAGGCACCTTCACTGGTCACCAGCCAGCGCTGTGCGGCCGGAATGCGCGCCAGGCGTTCGCGCAGCGGGGCGTCCAGCGCGCCGATTTTCTCTGCGTAGGCCTTGGCGTTGCGGTTATAGGTTTCCGCATTGGCCGGATCGTGCTCCACCAGCGCCTTGCGGATATTCTCGATATACACCAGCGCGTTGCTTGGCGACATCCAGGCATGCGGGTTCGGGTTGCCGTTATAGGGCCCTTCGCGGATCGGCAGCGGGGTAATGCCTTCGGTGACTACCGCCGCCGGCACCTGTTTGATGTTTTCGAAGAAACGCTGGAACCAGCGCTCCAGGTTCATGCCGTTCCACAGGATCAGGTCGGCGTGCTGTGCCTTGACGATGTCGCGCGGAGTCGGTTGATAGTCGTGGATCTCGGCGCCCGGCTTGGTGATGGATTCCACCACGGCGGCGTCACCGGCCACGTTCTGGGCGATATCCTGAATGATGGTGAAGGTGGTCACCACGCGCAGCTTTTTTTCCGCCAGCGCGTTTTGGCTGACCAAGGCGGCGCCGAGCAGCAGGCAGGCGAGCATGAAAGGGCGTAACAATGCGGCAGAGCGGGAAGGGCGACTGCGACGAAAAGCGCAACTTATCAATGGCATGATGACGTCTCCTGGTTCAAATGAAAATGATTATCAATATCAATTGAAGCGAAGTCAAGCGCCACTTGCCCACCGCCGGCGGGGTATTTCTCCAACTGAAAAATAATACCGTCCGGGGAGTTATAGCATTTTATGTATCAGTATGTAACCGCTGAAGGTAGTCCTCACAGCTGCATATCGCCACCTCCGGCTGTTTTCCCAATGCCAACTGCCCGAACCCCTGCGCCAGGCGCAGTACATCCTCTTGATCCAGCACGGTTATGAACGCAAAACTGTTGCTGCCGAGTTCGTGGTGAACGCCATTTTCGTCTGTCACCGACGTGACAAAACCCTCGCGCGTCAATTGCCCGGTCAGCTTCGCCAGGTCGGTTAATCCCTCTTCCTGATAGCGAAAAGTCACCACAAAGCAGCTTGTTGCAGATTGACTCATAAATCACCTCTTGGTATATGGATAGCTTGAGATTAGCCCAAAAAATTACTGCAGGTGTCCTTACAAGTTGTATATGCTACGCAACTCATTGAAAGGAGTGAGGGATTCTGTGAAAACAAAAATAGGTTGCCTTACGGCAATTTTACTTTTGTCGGGGTGCGCCAAAGACCCGCAAACGGCAAGCAATATTTCAGGCAGTGGCACAACGCGCGGCGGTTGGTTAAAACCCCCTCCGCAGGCACCGGTAAACCGCACGGGCACCCCGGTTGCTTATAACGATTACATTCGTCAGGCGGCCAGCAACTATGGCGTTGACGAAACGCTGATTAAAGCGATTATTCAGGTGGAGTCCGGGTTTAACCCGAACGTGGTCAGCACCTCGAACGCAGTGGGATTGATGCAGCTTAAGGCTTCTACCGCCGGTCGCGACGCCTATCGCATGAAGGGACGAAGCGGGCAACCCAGCTCGCGTGAGCTGAAGGATCCGGCGGTCAATATTGATCTGGGAACGGCCTATATCAATATTCTTCAAAGCCAGCAGCTAGCCGGAATCAACAATCCACAGACTTTGCGTTACGCCACCATCGTTTCGTACGTGAACGGGGCGGGCGCCATGTTGCGCACCTTCTCTTCGGACAAGCGCGTGGCGGTCAATCGCATCAATCAGATGAGCCCGGATGAGTTTTATCAGCACATCCAGAAAAAGCACCCGGCACCGCAGGCGCCGCGCTATTTGTGGAAGGTGACCACCGCCTATCAGGCGATGTCGCAGTAATCCTCTCTTTTGTCGAGTCGGCCGCTGAACGCGGCCGATTTTGTTTTCGGCACCGTTCCAGCGCGCGACCCACCTCTCATTTTTCGTTATTTCCTCACCGCTTATCGGAAAAACCGCACAAAAAGTTAAATTTACGTTAGCAGATAAATCTTTACGTTCATTCAATAAGTTACCGGTAACATTTTTGCTTTTGTACGCATTCTGACCTTCAATAAATATACAAATAAGTAACAAATTATTTTAAAAACCCGTATCGATCGCAAGGTTGCGGTTAAATAGTTGTGACTATCTTTGGATGGAATGTGACATGTCGAATCATAAAACCAACAATTCGCGGCGCGATTTCTTGTTGAAATCGATGACCTTAATTCCTGCGGCGGTAATTGGTGGCAGCGGCGTTGGCGCGCTGACGGCACCGACACCGGCGGTCGCAGCCTCGAACACCTCAACGCAGAACGATTACCAACCGACCTTTTTCACCCCGGAAGAGTGGGCCTTCATCAAGGCCGCCGTCGCGCGCCTGATCCCGGCCGACGATCGCGGCCCCGGCGCGCTGGAAGCCGGCGTGCCGGAGTTTATCGATCGTCAGATGAACACCCCGTACGCCACCGGCTCCATCTGGTACATGCAGGGGCCGTTCAACCCCGATGTGCCGAAGGAGATGGGCTATCAGCTGCCGCTGGTGCCCAAGCAAATCTACAACCTCGGCATCGCAGACGCCGACGCCTACAGCAAGAAAACCGCCGGCAAGCCCTTCGCCAAACTGGATGGCGCGCAGCAGGACGCTCTGCTGCAAAAGTTCGAGTCCGGCGAGGCGGAGTTCCAGCAACTGCCGTCGAAACTGTTCTTCTCCTATCTGCTGCAAAACACCCGCGAAGGTTTCTTCAGCGATCCTATCCATGGCGGCAACAAAGACATGGTGGGTTGGAAGCTGATTAATTTTCCGGGCGCGCGCGCCGATTTTATGGACTGGGTTGAGCGAGGGGAGCGTTATCCCTTCCCGCCGGTCTCGATTCGTGGGGAGAGGGGCTAACCATGGCAACGGTAATGAAAAAAGTAGACGCGGTGATCGTCGGCTTCGGCTGGGTGGGCGCGATCATGGCCAAAGAGCTGACCGAGGCCGGCCTCAACGTGGTGGCGCTGGAGCGCGGCCCGATGCGCGACACCTATCCGGACGGTTCTTACCCGCAGGTGATCGACGAGCTGACCTATAACATTCGGCGCAAGCTGTTCCAGGATCTGTCGAAAAGCACCGTCACCATTCGCCATAACAGCAGCCAGACCGCGGTGCCTTACCGCCAGCTGGCGGCGTTCCTGCCGGGCACCGGCGTCGGCGGCGCCGGCCTGCACTGGTCGGGCGTGCATTTCCGCGTCGATCCGATCGAACTGCGCATGCGCAGCCATTATGAAGAGCGTTACGGCAAAAACTTCATTCCGAAGGACATGACCATCCAGGACTTCGGCGTGACTTACGACGAGCTGGAGCCGTTCTTCGACAAGGCGGAGAAAGTGTTCGGCACCTCCGGTACCGCCTGGACCATCAAAGGGCAGAAAGTGGCGCAGAAGGGCGGTAACCGCTTTGCGCCGGATCGCTCCGACGACTTCCCGCTGCCGGCGCAGAAAAATACCTACTCCGCTCAGCTGTTCGAGAAAGCGGCGCTGGAGGTGGGTTACCACCCTTACAACCTGCCGTCCGCCAACACCTCGGATTCTTACACCAACCCGTACGGCGCGCAGATGGGCCCGTGCAACTTCTGCGGTTTCTGCAGCGGCTACGCCTGCTACATGTATTCCAAGGCCTCGCCGAACGTCAACATCTTGCCGGCGCTGCGCATGGAGAAACGCTTCGAGCTGCGCACCAACGCCAACGTGCTGAAGGTCAACCTGACCGACGACAAATCCCGCGCCACCGGCGTGAACTACGTCGATGCGCAGGGCCGCGAGATTGAACAGCCGGCCGATCTGGTGATCCTGGGCGCGTTCCAGTTCCACAACGTGCACCTGATGCTGCTGTCCGGCATCGGCAAGCCTTACGATCCGGTAACCGGCGAAGGGGTGGTCGGGCGCAACTTCGCCTACCAGAACATGACCACCATCAAGGCGTTCTTCGATAAAGACGTCTTCACCAACCCGTTCATCGGCGCCGGCGGCAACGGCGTGGGCGTGGACGACTTCAACGCCGACAACTTCGATCACGCCAAAGAAGGCTTCGTCGGCGGTTCGCCATTCTGGGTCAACCAGGCGGGCACCAAGCCGATCTCCGGCCTGCCGACCCCGCCGGGCACCCCGGCCTGGGGCAGCAAGTGGAAAGCGGCGGTGGCGGATGCCTACACCCATCACGTCTCGATGGACGCCCACGGCGCGCACCAGTCGTACCGCAATAACTATCTGGATCTCGATCCCAACTACAAGAACGTCTTTGGCCAGCCGCTGCTGCGCATGACGTTCGACTGGCAGGAAAACGACATCAAGATGGCGCAGTTCATGTACGACAAGATGGCGCCGATCGCCAAGGCGATGAACCCGAAACTGATCGCCGGCAGCCCGAAAAACGCCAACAGCCACTTCGACACCACCAGCTACCAGACTACCCACATGAACGGCGGTGCGGTGATGGGGGAAGATCCGAAGACCAGCGCGGTCAACCGCTATCTGCAGAGCTGGGACGTGCACAACGTGTTCTCGATCGGCGCATCGGCCTTCCCGCAAGGGCTGGGCTACAACCCGACCGGCACCGTGGCGGCGCTGGCTTACTGGTCTGCCCGCGCCATTCGCGAGCAGTATCTGAAAAACCCAGGCCCATTGGTGCAGGCATAAGGACGGCGAACGATGAAAGCATTTGTACCGGCACTGGTTCTCAGTGCAGTGAGTTTTTCCGTTTGGGCGCAGGACGCCACCGTCAGCAGCGAGCTGATCAAGCGCGGCGAGTACCTGGCGCGCGCCGGTGACTGCGTGGCCTGTCATACCGATGGCAAGAACGGCAAAACCTTCGCCGGCGGCCTGGCGATGGAGACGCCGATCGGCACCATCTACTCGACCAACATCACGCCGGACAAGAAAACCGGCATCGGCGATTACAGCTTCGAGGATTTCGACAACGCGGTGCGTAAGGGCGTAGCCAAAAACGGCAGCACCCTGTACCCGGCGATGCCGTACCCGTCGTTCGCGTTGGTGAAAGAGGACGACATGCGCGCCATGTATGCCTATTTCATGCACGGCGTGCAGCCGGTGGAACAGGCCAACAAGGACTCCGACATCCCGTGGCCGCTGTCGATGCGCTGGCCGCTGAGCATCTGGCGCGGCATGTTTGCGCCGTCGCCGGCGGATTTCGTTGCCGACGCCAAGGCCGATCCGGTGATTGAACGCGGACGCTACCTGGTGGAAGGCCTGGGCCACTGCGGTGCCTGCCATACCCCGCGCAGCATCACCATGCAGGAAAAAGCGCTGAGCAACAGCGAAAGCGACGACTACCTGTCCGGCAGCAACGCGCCGATCGACGGGTGGGTGGCTTCCAGCCTGCGCGGCGACCGCAAGGATGGCCTGGGCAGCTGGAGCGAAGCCGAGCTGACCGAGTTCCTGAAAACCGGCCGTAACGACAAGGCGATCGTGTTCGGCGGCATGAGCGACGTTGTGGAGCACAGCCTGCAATACCTGAGCGACGACGATCTGACCGCCATCGCGCGCTACCTGAAATCGCTGCCGCCGAAAGACGGCAAGCAGCAGGCGGCGCCGGTCGAAGACAGCGTGGCCAAGGATCTGTGGCGCGGCGACGACAGCAAGCCCGGCGCGGCGCTGTATGTCGATAACTGCGCGGCCTGCCATCGCACCGACGGCGTGGGCTACAAGCGCGCCTTCCCGTCGCTGAAGGGCAATCCGGTGGTGCAGACCGAGGACGCGACTTCGCTGATCCACATCGTGCTGACCGGCAACACTACGCCGGCGGTGCAGGGGGCGGTATCCAACATCACCATGCCGCCGTTTGGCTGGCGTCTGAACGATCAGCAGGTGGCGGACGTGGTGAACTTCATCCGCTCGAGCTGGGGCAACAGCGCCAAACCGGTGAGCGCTTCCGACGTGGCCGACGTGCGTAAAGACCGCTCGATGATCCGCGACGAGAAGGAGATGGGCAGCGCCGAGGTGCCGGACCATCCGGACGCGAAGAAATAAACCGCTTAAGGGCTCCGCAAGGGGCCCTTAGTTTTTACTGAGTGCGCCGTTTTTTTCAGCACATTGTGTTCGCAAATCGTTCATTCAGCCGATAAAACATAGACCCGCAGCGGATTTTTCATTATCCTTTGCCGTCCTTTCATCAGGCGTAAGTATGAAATATCGCTTTAATTCACTGATTATTATTAAAAAACTCGCGGAGAAGGATATCCCGTTAGGCGCAATCGTTGTCGCCGCAGATTAAGGTAGACTGTCTCATGAGTACGATTTCTCCCGATTCAGGCACGCTGACGGCCGCTCAGCCTGCCAAATGGAACAAAACCGACACCGTCTGGATGTTCGGTCTCTATGCGACTGCGGTGGGCGCCGGTACGTTGTTCTTGCCGATCAACGCCGGCCTGAACGGCCCGCTGGTGTTGCTGTTGATGGCGCTGTTCGCTTTCCCGCTGACCTATTTGCCGCACCGCGCGCTCAGCCGCTTCGTGCTTTCCGGCTCCAGCCGCGACGGCAACATTCACGATGTGGTGGTGGAACACTTCGGCGTGCTGGCCGGCAAAATCATCATGATGCTGTATCTGATGGCGTTCTTCCCGATCGTGCTGGTGTACAGCATTTCGATCACCAACGCGCTGGACAGCTTCCTGATCCATCAGTTCCACGTGGCCCCGCTGCCGCGCATCTGGCTGAGCCTGGCGGTGGTGGTGGTACTCAATCTGGTGCTGCTGCGCGGCAAAGACAGCATCGTGGCGGCGATGGGCATGCTGGTGTTCCCACTGCTGGTGTTCCTGATGGGCATTTCGCTCTATCTGATGCCGAGCTGGAATACCGCCAACTTCGTGCACGGCCTGGTCGCCACCCGCTTCGACACGCCGGGGTTGTGGCATTCGCTGTGGCTGGCCGTGCCGGTGATGGTGTTCTCCTTCAGCCATGCGCCGATCATCTCTTCCTTTGCCTCAACCCAGAAGAGCCTGTACGGCGACAAGGCGGAGCGCCGCTGCGCGCGCATCATGCGCTATAGCTATGTGCTGATCTGCGTTACCGTGCTGTTCTTCGTGTTCAGCTGCGTGCTGAGCCTGTCTCATGAAGACATGCTGCAGGCGAAAGAGCAGAACATCACGGTGCTGACTACGCTGGCCAACAAGTTCTCCAACCCGCTGATCGCCTACCTTGGCCCGGTGATGGCGATGCTGGCGATGGCCAAATCCTATCTCGGCACTTCGCTGGGGGTGACGGAAGGGGCGACCAGCCTGATCGACGGCGTCACGCGCGCGGTCGGCAAGCCGCTCAGCTCGCGCATGACGCACCGCATCTCGGCGGTGGCGCTGTTCCTGCTCACCTGGGCGGCGACGGTGTGGAACCCCAGCGCGCTGCATATCATCGAAACCATCAGCGGCCCGCTGATTGCCGCCATCCTGTTCATTCTGCCGATGTACGCCGTACGTGCGGTGCCGGCCATGCGCCAGTACCGCGCGGCGAGCAACGTATTCGTGCTGGTGATGGGCCTGATTGCGCTGTCGGCGCTGATCTACGGCCTGATGTGATCCCCTGGGCGCGCCGCTTCCGGCGCGCCTCTTATCCTTTCTTTACACATCCCTTTGCAATTAATCGCCGATATGCCGGGCGTTATCTTTGATAATGCAAGCCATTCTCATTAGTATTTTCTGAATGTATTCATGACTAAGGAGTTTTTCGTGCACCGTCGAATCACTTTGCCGGCGCTGGTTTGCGCCGCCTTGCTCGCCTCTCCGGCGATGGCCACCACTTATCCGCTGACGCTGACCGACACGTCCGGCCAGACGATCACCCTCCAGCAAGAGCCGAAACGCATCGTGGTGCAGGACGGGCGCGACATTCTCACGCTGGCGCTGCTCGATCGCGCCAATCCGTTCGGCCGGCTGGTGGCCTGGAATAACCTGCTGAAGAAAAGCGATGCGGCGACCTGGGATATCTTGCAGAGCAAATGGCCGGGGGCGAAAAACATCATCGATATGGGATTCAGCGATAAGGGTGAAGTGAACCTGGAGAGCGTGATCGCCAAGCGGCCCGATCTGATGATCGCCCAGCTGCGCTCCAAGCCTTCGCTGAGCCAAACCGGCGTGCTGGATAAGCTGAAGGCGCTGAACGTGCCGGTGCTGTTCATCGATACCATGCTCAAGCCGGTGGAAAACACGCCGAAAAGCGTGACGCTGCTGGGGGAAACCCTCAACCGCGAAAGCGAAGCCAAGCAATATACCGATTATTATCAGCAGCATTATCAGGCCATTCTGGCCAAAACGCAGGCGGTGGAACCCAAACCGCGGGTGTTTTTCGAAGCCAAGGCTGGCCTGAATGGGCTGGAGTCCTGCTGCTTCACCCATGCGCACGTCGGCTGGGGGGCGCTGGTCGAGGCGGTCGGCGCGCGCAACATCGGCTCTGCGCTGTTGCCGGGCGCGACCGGCGACGTGGCACTGGAAAAAGTGATCGCCATGAAACCGGACGCCTACATCGTTTCCGGCTCACAGTGGGCCAGCAAGACCAACGCCGCGGTGCCGTTCGGCTATGGCGTGACGCAGCAACAGGTGGATGAGGCTTTCAACCGCATGAAACAGCGCCCGGGCTTCGCGCAGGTGTCGGCGGTGAAAGAGGGGCGGTTCTACGGTATCTACCATAATTTCTACAACCATCCGTACAACATCGTGGGGCTGGAGTATCTGGCGAAGTTTATCTACCCGGCGCAGTTCCCGGATCTGGATCCGGCCAAGACCTACAGCGAGATCCTCAGCCGCTTTACCGAAGTGCCGGAAGGCAAGGGCATTTTGGGCGCGCAGGCGCCGATGGGGAAATAACGGCAACGGGCGCGACGATCGCGCCCGTTTTGTGTGATCAGGCGGCCGGCGTATAGGTGGAGATGATCTCCAGCACGCCGTTGATAATGAACTGTACCCCCATACACACCAGCAGGAAGCCCATCAGGCGCGAGATCGCCTCGATGCCGCTTTTCCCCACCAGGCGCATGATGGCGCCGGAGCTGAGCAGGCAGCCCCACAGGATCACCGCGACCGTCAGGAAGATGGCGACCGGCGCCACGGCCAGCACCCAGGGTTCAAAACCCAGCGTGTTCGCTTTGACGCTCGACGCCGAGCTGATGATCATCGCGATGGTGCCCGGCCCGGCGGTGCTCGGCATGGCCAACGGCACGAAGGCGATGTTGGCCGATGTCTTGTGGCGCAGCTCGTGCGACTTGCTCTCCACCTCCGGCGCCTCATCGGCGCTTTGTTGCGGGAACAGCATGCGGAAACCGATAAAGGCGACGATCAGGCCGCCGGCGATGCGCAGGCCAGGGATCGAAATACCGAAAGTGTTCATCACCACCTGCCCGGCGTAAAACGCCACCGTCATGATGCAGAACACATAAACCGAGGCCATCAGCGACTGCTGATTGCGCTCTTCGCGCGTCATATTACCGGACAAGCCGAGCAGCAACGCCACCGTGGTCAGCGGGTTGGCCAGCGGCAACAGCAGCACCAAACCCAGTCCGATGGCCTGGAATAACTGCAAAATACCCGTCATAAAGTAGACTCCCTGTGCAACGTTCAGGCCGCCAGGCGGCGGCCTACGAGCTAAACAGCCTAGCCTGCCGCGTGCCTGGCGGCAATGGGGATAGCTCGTAACGTTAATTAACCGTCGGCCGGCGTTTCATCATTGCCGTTGCACTCGCCGGCGAGCTCAGGTTCATCCTCACATCCCAACGGGGCGTCGTTGACCGCAATCGCCCGCGGCGCCGAACGCGCACCAAAATGCATCAGCCCCTATAACGTCGTTAATACCGCGCACCCATGATGAGCGCAGGCTGAAAAACGAGCGGCGCTCAGAAAAAATGCACAATTTTTGTGTTTTATGGCCTTTTTCGCCGCAATTGGCCGGTAAAGGCCGACGTTCAGCACCAATTGCTACACCCCGCAGGCTCAGCTGCCTACCATAGGCGCGCTTTAAAACGATAATGAGATTGATTATGCAAGACGAGTTGAAACTTTTACTGGGGAAAATCAGCGCATTCGCGCTTTCCGCCACCTTCATGGCGGCATTGGTCGGCCTGGTGTTTATCGATGTGCACTGGTTGCATAACTTCGTGCATGAAACCTCGCTGACCGAAGCGGCGCAGGAACTGTTGCTGCTCGCTATCGCCGGCGGTTTTTTCGCCGCGGCCTGGCGGCAGGCGGAACGCCGCTCCGCCTGGATGCTGGTCGGCGGCTTCTTTCTCTGCATGCTGATCCGCGAGATGGACTTCGCTTTCGATGCGTTGTGGCACGGCGCCTGGGTGTGGTTCGCGCTGGCGGTCACCTTGGTCTGTCTATGCCATGCCGCCAGGCACATTGCGGCGACGGTGCGCGGCCTGGCCGATTTCGTGACGCATCCCGGCTACGGCATGATGTGCGCCGGTCTGCTGTGCATTCTGGTGTTTTCACGCCTGTTCGGCATGAGCGCGCTGTGGCAAACGCTGATGCTGGACGGTTACAACCGGGTGGTGAAAAACATGGTGGAAGAGGGCTGCGAACTGCTGGGCTACGGCCTGTGCCTGCTGGCCACCCTCAGCTACATGAAGACCGTTTTTGCGCCGAATGAAGCGAAAGTGTGAGGGCGACGGCGCTTTATTTATCCGGAACAATTTTAGTGATACTATTCGCTTAGCCGAATGCGGCTGAGAAGGTATGCGTTCCATTCTGTATACCCAGTGAGGTTTCAATCTGGCAATTGTGGGCGAGATCTGAAACCTGGCTGACCAAACCCAAAATCCAATTTTCGTACTGCATGTGATCTGTCGTGTGGGTCACCACTGTAGATAAGGAATTATTAATGCCTGTTATTACTCTTCCTGACGGTAGTCAGCGTCATTTCGACCACCCCGTTTCCCCGATGGATGTCGCGCGCGATATCGGCCCTGGCCTGGCGAAAGCCTGTATTGCCGGCCGCGTCAACGGCGAGCTGGTTGATGCCGGCGATCTGATCGAATCAGATGCGCAGCTGGCCATCATCACCATCAAAGATGAAGACGGTCTGGAAATCATGCGCCACTCCTGCGCGCACCTGCTGGGTCATGCGATCAAGCAGCTGTGGCCGGATACCAAAATGGCGATCGGTCCTGTTATCGACAACGGTTTCTATTATGACGTGGATATCGACCGCACCCTGACGCAGGAAGACCTGGATCTGCTGGAAAAGCGGATGCACGAGTTGGCCGATAAGGATTACGACGTCATCAAGAAGAAGGTCAGCTGGCAAGAAGCCCGCGACACCTTCGCTGAGCGCGGCGAAATCTATAAAGTGGCGATCCTGGATGAGAACATCAGCCATGACGATCGTCCTGGCCTGTATCACCACGAAGAATACATCGACATGTGCCGCGGCCCGCACGTGCCGAACATGCGTTTCTGCCACCATTTCAAGCTGCAGAAAACCTCCGGCGCTTACTGGCGCGGTGACAGCAAAAACAAAATGCTGCAGCGTATCTACGGTACCGCCTGGGCAGACAAGAAGCAGCTGAACGCCTACCTGCAACGCCTGGAAGAAGCGGCCAAGCGCGATCACCGCAAGATCGGCAAACAGCTCGACCTGTATCACATGCAGGAAGAAGCGCCGGGCATGGTGTTCTGGCACAACGACGGTTGGACTATCTTCCGCGAGCTGGAAGCCTTCGTGCGCATGAAGCTCAAAGAGTACCAGTACCAGGAAGTGAAAGGTCCGTTCATGATGGACCGCGTGCTGTGGGAAAAAACCGGCCACTGGGAAAACTACAAAGACGCCATGTTCACCACCGCGTCGGAAAACCGCGAATACTGCATCAAGCCGATGAACTGCCCGGGTCACGTGCAGATCTTCAACCAGGGCCTGAAGTCGTACCGCGATTTGCCGCTGCGCATGGGCGAATTCGGCAGCTGCCACCGCAACGAGCCGTCGGGCTCCCTGCACGGCCTGATGCGCGTGCGCGGCTTCACGCAGGATGACGCCCACATCTTCTGTACCGAAGAGCAGGTGCGCGCCGAAGTGAACGAATGCATTCGCATGGTCTATGACGTGTACGGCACTTTCGGTTTCGACAAGATCGCCGTCAAGCTGTCGACTCGCCCGGAAAAACGCATCGGCACCGACGACATGTGGACCCGTGCGGAAGAAGACCTGGCCGCCGCGCTGACCGAGAACGGCATTCCGTTCGAGTACCAGCCGGGCGAGGGCGCCTTCTACGGACCGAAAATTGAATTTACCCTGCATGATTGTTTGGATCGCGCATGGCAATGTGGTACCGTGCAGCTCGATTTCTTCTTGCCGGGCCGTTTGGGCGCTTCGTATGTTGGCGAAAACAACGATCGCGTCGTGCCGGTAATGATTCACCGCGCCATTTTGGGCTCCATGGAACGCTTCATCGGTATCCTGACCGAAGAATACGCCGGGTTCTACCCGACCTGGATCGCTCCGGTGCAGGTGGTGGTGATGAATATCACCGACAGCCAGTCTGATTACGTCCAGCAATTGACCAAAAAACTGCAGGATGCAGGTATTCGCGTGAAAGCGGACTTGAGAAATGAGAAGATTGGCTTTAAAATTCGCGAACATACTTTACGTCGAGTCCCTTACATGTTGGTGTGCGGCGACAAAGAGGTCGAAGCCGGCAAAGTTGCCGTTCGTACCCGCCGTGGCAAAGACCTGGGAAGCCTGGACGTAAACGAAGTCGTAGACAAGCTGCTGAAAGAGATTCGCAGCCGTAGTCTTCATCAACTGGAGGAATAAAGTATTAAAGGCGGAAAACGAGTTCAACCGGCGCGTCCTAATCGCATTAACAGAGAAATTCGCGCGCAAGAAGTTCGCCTAACCGGCGTCGATGGCGAGCAGATTGGTATTGTCAGTCTGAATGAAGCTCTTGAAAAAGCTGAGGAAGCGGGCGTTGATTTAGTAGAAATCAGCCCAAATGCCGAACCGCCAGTTTGCCGAATCATGGATTACGGCAAATTCCTCTACGAGAAGAGCAAGTCGACGAAAGAACAGAAGAAGAAGCAAAAAGTTATTCAGGTCAAGGAAATCAAATTCCGTCCTGGCACCGATGATGGCGACTATCAGGTCAAACTACGCAACCTGATTCGCTTTCTGGAAGATGGCGATAAAGCCAAAATCACCCTGCGTTTCCGTGGGCGTGAGATGGCGCACCAGCAGATCGGTATGGAAGTGCTTAACCGCGTCCGTAAAGACCTGTGTGAAGATATGGATCTGGCAGTGGTCGAATCCTTCCCTACGAAGATCGAAGGCCGCCAGATGATTATGGTGCTCGCTCCTAAGAAGAAACAGTAAGGCTTACAAGTAATGGAACCCGCGCGGCGCTTGCGCTGTGTGGGTTTTATTCGCCCAACTGATTCGTTGTTTAACAATGCGAAGTGGATTTAATTAAAATGCCAAAGATTAAAACTGTACGTGGTGCAGCCAAGCGCTTCAAAAAAACCGGCAGCGGTGGTTTTAAGCGTAAACATGCCAACCTGCGTCATATTCTGACCAAAAAAGCAACCAAGCGTAAACGTCACCTGCGTCCGAAAGGCATGGTGTCTAAAAACGATCTGGTCCTGGTTACCGCGTGCCTGCCGTACGCATAAGCCATTTTTTTTGAATTTAGAATAAGACTTTAGGAGAGAGCATATGGCTCGCGTAAAACGTGGTGTAATTGCACGCGCACGTCACAAGAAAATCATGAAGCAGGCGAAAGGCTACTACGGTGCCCGTTCGCGCGTATATCGTGTTGCCTTCCAGGCAGTAATCAAAGCAGGTCAGTATGCTTACCGTGACCGTCGTCAACGTAAGCGTCAGTTCCGTCAGCTGTGGATTGCACGTATCAACGCAGCTGCTCGTCAGAACGGTCTGTCTTACAGCAAGTTCATCAACGGCTTGAAAAAAGCCTCGATCGAAATTGACCGTAAGATCCTGGCTGACATCGCAGTCTTCGACAAAGTGGCCTTCGGCGCACTGGTTGAGAAAGCGAAAGCAGCTCTGGCGTAAGTCAGTAGAAGAGGGAGCTTGCTCCCTCTTTTAATCTTTGTTTTCAGCGACAAATATTGACTTTTATTGCCCGCCGCTATATCACTGGTGGACAATTATCGACAAGGTACCGCAATCATGCACGCAGCTATTTTTCGTTTCTTTTTTTACTTTAGCGCCTGATTTCAGGAGGCTTTGCGCGTAAGAAAAGAAACGAAAAGTAGCGCCTGAGCCTCCCTCGTGGAGGCTTTTTTGTTTTTGGCCATCGTCTCGCCTTGCCAGGCGTTGCGGTGAGGGCGGCAGACACTCAGTCGGCCCTGTGCCGCGCAGGTGAGTCGCTTGGCCGACAACGCATTGAAAAGTCTTTGAAGATTGCTCAAAGGCGTGTTCGAATAATAGATAACAATTACTTAGGGCCATCCCGGCCAGAGGAAGAGGAAAGCAATGCCACATCTCGCAGAGCTGGTTGCCAATGCCAAGGCAGCCGTAGAAGATGCCCAGGATGTTGCCGCGTTAGATTTGGTGCGCGTCGAATATTTTGGCAAGAAAGGTCATTTCACCTTGCAGATGCAGTCTCTGCGCGACGTACCGGCGGAAGACCGTCCGGCGGCCGGCGCGGTGATCAACCAGGCCAAGCAAGAAGTACAGGACGCCCTGAACGCGCGTAAGAACGCGCTGGAAAGCGCCGCGCTGAACGCGCGCCTGGCGGCTGAAACCATCGACGTTTCCCTGCCGGGCCGTCGCATGGAGAACGGCGGCCTGCATCCGGTGACCCGCACCATCGACCGTATCGAAACCTTCTTCGGCGAGTTGGGCTTTTCCGTTGCCACCGGCCCGGAGATTGAAGACGATTACCATAACTTCGACGCGCTGAACATTCCAGGGCACCACCCGGCGCGCGCCGATCACGATACCTTCTGGTTCGACGCCACACGCCTGCTGCGCACCCAGACTTCCGGCGTGCAGATCCGCACCATGAAGAACCAACAGCCGCCGATCCGTATCATTGCGCCGGGCCGCGTTTACCGTAACGACTACGATCAGACTCACACCCCGATGTTCCACCAGATGGAAGGGCTGATCGTCGATAAAGACATCAGCTTCACCAACCTGAAGGGCACGCTGCACGATTTCCTGAATAACTTCTTTGAAGAAGACCTGCAGGTTCGTTTCCGTCCGTCCTACTTCCCATTCACCGAGCCGTCCGCTGAAGTGGACGTGATGGGCAAGAACGGCAAGTGGCTGGAAGTGCTGGGCTGCGGCATGGTGCATCCGAACGTGCTGCGCAACGTCGGCATCGATCCGGAAGTTTACTCCGGCTTCGCCTTCGGCATGGGCATGGAGCGCCTGACGATGCTGCGTTACGGCGTCACCGACCTGCGCGCATTCTTCGAAAACGATCTGCGTTTCCTCAAACAGTTTAAGTAAGGCGGGAATATCACATGAAATTCAGTGAACTCTGGTTGCGCGAGTGGGTAAACCCGGCCATCAGCAGCGAAGCATTATCCGATCAAATCACCATGGCCGGCCTGGAAGTGGACGGCGTGGATCCGGTTGCCGGCGCGTTTAACGGCGTTGTGGTGGGTGAAGTGGTCGAGTGCGGTCAGCACCCGAACGCCGACAAACTGCGCGTCACTAAAGTTAACGTGGGCGGCGATCGCTTGCTCGACATCGTTTGCGGCGCGCCGAACTGCCGTACCGGCCTGAAAGTGGCGGTCGCCACCGTGGGCGCGGTGCTGCCGGGCGATTTCAAAATCAAAGCCGCCAAGCTGCGCGGCGAGCCTTCGGAAGGCATGCTGTGCTCGTTCTCCGAGCTGGGCATTTCCGACGATCATGACGGCATCATCGAGTTGCCGCTGGATGCGCCGATCGGCACCGACATCCGTGACTACCTGAAACTGAACGACAACACCATCGAGATCAGCGTTACCCCGAACCGCGCCGACTGCCTGGGTATCATCGGCGTTGCGCGCGACGTGGGCGTACTGAACCAGGTGGCGCTGACCGAGCCGGATATGAGCCCGGTGGCTGCCACCATCGACGCCACGCTGCCGATCCGCGTTGACGCGCCGCAGGCGTGCCCTCGTTATCTGGGCCGCGTGGTGAAAGGCATCGACGTCACCGCGCCAACCCCGCTGTGGATGCGTGAAAAGCTGCGTCGCTGTGGCATTCGCTCCATCGATGCGGTGGTTGACGTCACCAACTATGTGCTGCTGGAGCTTGGCCAGCCGATGCACGCTTTCGATCTGAGCCGCATCGACGGCGGCATCGTGGTGCGCATGGCGGAAGAAGGCGAAACGCTGAGGCTGTTGGACGGCAGTGAAGCCAAACTGAACGCCGACACCTTAGTGATCGCCGATCATCAAAAAGCGTTGGCGATGGGTGGCATCTTCGGTGGCGAGCATTCCGGCGTCAACGGGGAAACTCAGGACGTGCTGCTGGAATGCGCCTTCTTCAGCCCGCTGTCGATCACCGGCCGCGCGCGTCGTCACGGCCTGCACACCGACGCTTCTCACCGCTATGAGCGCGGTGTCGATCCGGCGCTGCAGTACAAAGCGATGGAACGCGCCACGCGCCTGCTGCTCGATATTTGCGGCGGTCAGGCCGGCCCGATTATCGACGTGACCCACGAGAACGAACTGCCGAAGCGCGCCACCATCACGCTGCGCCGCGAGAAGCTGGATCGCCTGATCGGCCACGTGGTGCCAAGCGAGCAGGTCAGCGACATTCTGCGCCGCCTGGGTTGCCAGGTGACCGAGCAGGGCGACAGCTGGCAAGCGGTCGCGCCAAGCTGGCGTTTCGATATGGAGATCGAAGAGGATCTGGTGGAAGAAGTGGCGCGCGTTTACGGCTACGACAACATCCCAGATGTGCCGGTGCGCGCCGATCTGGTGATGACCCAGCATCGCGAAGCCGATCTGACGCTGAAGCGCGTGAAGACCATGCTGGTCGATCACGGTTATCAGGAAGCGATCACCTACAGCTTCGTCGATCCGAAGGTGCAGGCGCTGCTGCACCCGAATGAAGAAGCGCTGATCCTGCCAAGTCCGATTTCGGTAGAAATGTCGGCGATGCGCCTGTCGCTGTGGACCGGCCTGCTGTCTGCGGTGGTGTATAACCAGAACCGCCAGCAGACGCGTCTGCGCCTGTTCGAAAGCGGCCTGCGCTTTGTGCCTGATAGTGCGGCAGATCTGGGTATCCGTCAGGATGTCATGCTGGCGGGCGTGATCGCCGGCCATACGCACGATGAACATTGGGATCTGGCGCGCAAGCCCGTCGACTTCTATGATTTAAAAGGGGATCTGGAGTCCGTCCTCGAGCTGACCGGTAAATTATCCGAAATTCAGTTCCGGGCGGAAGCCAATCCGGCCCTGCATCCAGGGCAAAGTGCGGCGATTTATTTGCACGGCGAACGCGTAGGTTTCATCGGTGTGGTTCACCCGGAACTTGAACGTAAACTGGATCTTAACGGCCGCACCGTGGTGTTTGAACTGGAGTGGAACAAGCTTGCGAGCCGCGCCGTGCCTCAGGCGCGGGAGATTTCGCGCTTCCCGGCAAACCGCCGTGATATCGCCATTGTGGTGGCTGAAAACGTCCCCGCAGAAGATATTTTGGCCGAGTGTAAGAAAGTTGGCGCAAATCAGGTAGTTGGCGTAAACTTGTTTGACGTGTACCGTGGCAAGGGCGTGGCAGAAGGTGACAAGAGCCTGGCTATCAGTCTGGTATTGCAGGATACCGCTCGTACACTGGAAGAAGAGGAGATAGCCGCTACCGTTGCAAAATGCGTAGAGGCTCTAAAACAGCGATTCCAAGCATCCTTGAGGGATTGAACCTATGGCGCTTACTAAAGCTGAAATGTCAGAACACCTGTTTGAGAAGCTTGGGCTTAGCAAACGGGACGCCAAAGACCTGGTGGAACTGTTCTTTGAAGAGGTCCGTCGGGCTCTTGAGAATGGCGAACAGGTAAAACTGTCGGGTTTTGGCAACTTTGATCTGCGTGACAAGAACCAACGTCCGGGGCGTAACCCGAAGACCGGCGAAGACATTCCGATTACGGCGCGCCGTGTGGTGACCTTCCGTCCGGGGCAGAAGCTGAAAAGCCGGGTAGAAAACGCCAGCCCGAAAGGGTGAGTGACGTGACATCAAAAAAGGCCGCTTGCGCGGCCTTTTTCTTTTCTGAGACAAAATTCAGTTTATTCCTAATGGGCAATGCATGAATTAAAATTATTCATTAAATCACCTCGGCGAAAATTTATTTAATCTCAATTGCGGAGTATTCTTATATCTTATTTTGTGTGGTGAGTGGTCATATTTGTTGTTTCAATAACGGCCGTAATAATGGCCAGGGCCGTCGCCACGGTGGCCACCGCCCCCGTGCGGGCCCCAGCAGCAGGCGCTCAGGGTTGAGGCCAGGGCTACAACGGTCAGCAGCATACCGATACGTTTAATCATCTTATAATCCTCCGGTGGAAATCCATTTAACTATAATTGCCGCGCCGCTTGAGAGACGTCAGTTATTCGTTAAATCTTGTCAGTGGTTATGATAATTAAAGGTGGCGGCAAACAGTGTAGGGATTGTGTAAGGCCGTCGAAAACAATCTGAAAATAGGCATCGGTGAGATAGTCGTTAAATAAGCACGCTGATATAACCACTGCAGCAAGAAAATAGAGTGAGAAGGTGAAATGAAAAAGATCTTGTTGCTGGTGTGTTTCCCGCTGTTGCTGCCGCTGGCGGCGAAGGCCGATGTCTCCGTCGATATCAACGTGCCGGGCGTTTCTCTGCATCTGGGGGATCAGGACCGTCGCGGCTACTACTGGGATGGCTACGACTGGCGTCCACCGCAGTGGTGGCATGCGCACCAGGGCCGCGGCCTGGGTGAGCGCAATGCGCGCGGTATGTACTGGGACGGCGGACGCTGGCAACCTTCGCCGCCGCGTGGCTATGAGCATCGTGGGCCGGAACGCAGCGGCAATCCATTCCACGGCGATCGCGATAGTCGCGACCACGACCGCCGTCATGACGATCGCGGTGACCATGACCGCCGCGATGGTGGCCGCGGCCAACCTTATCCACCGGGCAACGCCGGCCCGCATCGTTAATCCCTGAGTTTATCGGCGGCTGGTTTTGCCATCATTGTTGCGATGACGGGCAAGGCCAGCCGCTGCTTTCCTGAGCCACTATCCACGCAAGACTTCCCCTTGCGGCGTTAACCCCCTAATATTCGACTCAAACGTCAATTATCCGGCCACGACAGCGGCCGGCAGGGAACCGCCGCGCTATGCCAACCAGCCGTACCTTCACCTTACTGTTGCAACATCAACGCTACCGCGATAAACGCCAGCTCAGTCTGTTGGCGCTGGGCGTGGCGGTGGCGTTGCTGGTCAGCCTTTGCGCCGGCGACCAATGGATATGGCCGTCAGCGTGGTTCAGCGATCGAGCGCAACTGTTTGTTTGGCAACTGCGTTTGCCGCGCGCGCTGGCGGTGATGCTGGTCGGCGCCGCCCTGGCGGTGGCGGGCGCGGTGATGCAGGCGCTGTTTGAAAATCCTCTGGCGGAGCCCGGTCTGCTGGGCGTCGCTAACGGCGCCGGCGTAGCGCTGGTGCTGACGGTGTTGTTGGGGCACGGTTTGTTGCCGGTGGCGCTGATGAGCGCCGCCGCGATAGCCGGTGCGCTGGCGATGACCTTCTTGCTGCTGGGCTTCGCTCGCCGGCGACGTCTGACCAATGCACGGCTGTTGCTGGTCGGCGTGGCGCTGGGCATCGTGTGCAGCGCGCTGATGACCTGGGCGGTCTATTTCAGCACCAGCCTCGATCTGCGGCAGCTGATGTACTGGATGATGGGCGGTTTCGGCGGCGTCGACTGGCGCCAAAAGTGGCTGGTGCTGGCGCTACTGCCGGTGTTGCTGTGGCTGTGTGGCCAGGGCCGAGCGCTCAACCTGATGGCGCTGGGCGAGGTGCAGGCGCGCCAGCTCGGGCTGTCGCTGCATGTGTGGCGTAACCTGCTGGTGCTGGCGATCGGCTGGCTGGTTGGCGTCAGCGTGGCGCTCGCCGGGGTGATCGGCTTCGTTGGGCTGGTGATCCCGCATATTTTGCGGCTCACCGGCCTGACAGACCAGCGCTATCTGCTGCCGGCCTGCGCGCTGGCGGGGGCCGGGGTGTTGCTGGTGGCCGATGTGATCGCCCGCGTTGCGCTGCTGGCGGCCGAGCTGCCGATCGGCGTGGTGACAGCCACGCTGGGGGCGCCGCTATTTATCTGGTTACTGACCCGGACAAAAGGCGTAAGGTAGTTTTCTTCATTCACCTGCCATTAAAAAACCAAAGGATGACAACCGATGAGCAAGCCAATCGACAACCTGCCGTTACAAACCATCGAAAATCAGACGACCACGCTGGGTGCCTATCAGGGCAAGGTGCTGTTGGTGGTCAACGTGGCCTCGGAGTGCGGCCTGACCAAGCAGTACGAAGGGCTGGAAGCGCTGTACGAAACCTATCGCGAGCGGGGGCTGGAAGTGCTGGGGTTCCCGTCCAATGAATTCCTGGGCCAGGAGCCGGGCAGCAACGAAGAGATCCTGGCGTTTTGCCGCGGCACCTTCGGCGTGCAATTCCCAATGTTTGCCAAGATTGAGGTGAACGGTGAACACCGTCATCCGCTGTACCAAGCGTTGATTGCCGCACAGCCGCAGGCCGTCGCGCCGGAAGGCAGCGAGTTCCTGGCGCGGATGACCAGCAAAGGGCGTGCGCCGAAGCATCCCGGCGATATTCTGTGGAACTTTGAGAAATTCCTTATCGCGCGCGACGGCACGGTGATCCAGCGCTTCTCGCCTGACACCACACCTGAGGATCCGGCGCTGGTGGCGGCGGTGAAACAGGCGCTGGCAGGGTAATACGGATGCTGCAACTCGTTGAGGTTGGGGTGGCGGGGCGCCTGGCGCCTTTTTCGGCACAGATTGACGGCGGGTTGCAGGTTCACCTGATCGGCCCAAATGGCGCAGGGAAGAGTACCCTGCTGGCGCGGGTGGCGGGTATGCTGCCGGGGCGGGGCGAAGTCTGCCTGGACGGATGCGCGCTCTCCGATTATCCGGGGAGCGAGCTGGCGCGCCGACGCGGTTATCTCAGCCAGCAACAGCCGCCGGTGTCGCTGATGCCGGTGTTTCAGTATTTGGCGTTGCACCGGCCTGCCGGCGCGGCGCAAACCGAGGTGGAACACACCATCCTCTATCTGTGCCAGCGGTTGAAGCTGGTGGATAAACTGTCACGCATGCTGACACAGCTTTCCGGTGGAGAATGGCAACGGGTGCGGCTGGTGGCGGTATTGCTGCAGGTGTGGCCCAGCGTTAACCCGCACAGCCGATTGTTGTTGCTGGATGAACCAACCAATAGCCTGGATGTGGCGCAAAAGGTCGCGCTGGATCGCCTGCTGCGCGAATTCTGCCAAAGTGGGCGCAGCGCGCTGGTGTGCGCACACGATCTGAATCATACCCTGCAGCAGGCCGATCGGGTTTGGTTGCTGCACGCTGGGCAGTTGGTCGCGCAGGGCATCACCCGTGAGGTGATGGCGCCCGCACTGTTGTCGCAGATCTATGAAGTGGATTTCCACCTGCAATGGGTGGGGAACCAGCGTTGGATCATGACCCGCACGGCTTAATTCGCCCTGGGGTATAAATATAAACGAAAACTAAACGTAGTGAATATAAATAGCCGGGTAATCATCGGCTATTATTGTGCTGCCTCTCATTTTCTCGTGAGTTTTCTTGAAAAACGCCAATGACGTGCTACGCTTGATTCGGCAAAAATAAAATAAGTAAATAATTATTAATAAATATAATCACCTGATTTATATAATAAATTTAAATTAATGATGACAGCGCCTATCCATCAGTTCTCTTACTGATGACGAGCCTCGTCTTAAGGTTTAGTTAAGCTTGCGGCCTTACATTGGCAGTTAATCCACGGAAACGATTCTTCTCTGGCGTTTAATATTCGTTAAACGAAAGGGATTTACAGTGTCATCAAAAGCAGCTCGATACGTTTGGGGTTAACTATGGATCAATTTTTGCCTTTCTCTCGTCCGGCCATCGGCGACGAAGAAATCGCCGCGGTAGAGAAAGTGTTGCGTTCCGGCTGGATCACCACCGGGCCGCAAAACCAGCAACTGGAAAATGACTTCTGTTCCACTTTCGGCTGTAAGCACGCCATCGCCGTCAGTTCCGCCACCGCGGGCATGCACATCACGCTGATGGCGCTGGGCATCGGGCCCGGCGACGAAGTCATCACCCCTTCGCAAACCTGGGTTTCCACCCTCAACATGATCGAACTGCTGGGCGCTACGCCGGTAATGATCGACGTTGACCGTGAGACCTTGATGGTCAGCGCCGCCGATGTCGAGGCTGCCATCACCCCGAAAACCAAAGCGATTGTTCCAGTGCATTATGCCGGCGCCCCCCTGCAGATGGACGCTTTGCGCGCCGTGGCCGAACGCCATCGTCTGCCGTTAATCGAAGACGCCGCCCATGCGGTCGGCACGCGTTACAACGGCGAATGGGTCGGCGCGCGCGGCACGGCGATTTTCTCGTTCCACGCGATTAAGAACGTGACCTGCGCCGAAGGCGGCCTGATCGCCACCGACGACGATGCGCTGGCGGATCGCCTGCGTTGCCTGAAGTTCCACGGCCTGGCCGTCGATGCCTTCGATCGCCAGCAGCTGGGCCGCAAACCGCAGGCCGAAGTGGTGGAGCCGGGGTACAAATACAACCTGTCCGACATTCACGCGGCGATCGCCGTGGTGCAACTGTCGCGCTTCGCCGAGCTGAACGCGCGCCGTAAGGCGCTGGCGCAGCGCTACCTGAGCGCGCTGGAAGGCTCGCCGTTCCAGCCGTTGGGCGTGCCGGATTATCCGCATGACCACGCCTGGCACCTGTTTATGGTGCGCGTCGATCCAGCGCGTTGCGGTATCGATCGCGACCAGCTGATGGAGCGCCTGAAAGAGGTTGGCATCGGCACCGGGCTGCATTTCCGCGCCGCGCACACCCAGAAATTCTACCGTGAGCGCTATCCGCAGCTGTCGTTGCCGAATACCGAATGGAACTCGGCGCGGCTGTGCACCTTACCGCTATTCCCTGATATGACCGACGCCGACGTGGATCGCGTGGTCAATGCCTTGTCTTCTGTTGTGGAGTCTTTACGTGTCTCGCGTTGAACCGATTAAAAAAGTGTCGGTAGTCATTCCGGTATACAACGAGCAGGAAAGCCTGCCGGCGTTGCTGGAGCGTACTACTGCCGCCTGTAAGCAGTTATCTCAACCTTATGAAATCATCCTCGTCGACGATGGCAGCAGCGACAACTCCGCTGACATGCTGACCGCGGCGGCGGAAAAGCCGGACAGCCACGTGATCGCCGTTTTGCTGAACCGCAACTACGGCCAGCACTCGGCGATCATGGCCGGTTTCAACCAGGTGACCGGCGATCTGGTGATTACGCTGGACGCCGATCTGCAGAACCCGCCGGAGGAGATCCCTCGTTTGGTCAGCGTGGCGGAAGAGGGCTATGACGTGGTGGGCACCGTGCGCGCCAACCGTCAGGACTCCTGGTTCCGCAAAAGTGCCTCGCGCGTGATCAACATGATGATTCAACGCGCCACCGGCAAGTCGATGGGGGACTACGGCTGCATGCTGCGCGCCTACCGTCGTCATATCGTTGAGGCGATGCTGCACTGTCATGAGCGCAGCACCTTTATCCCGATTCTGGCGAACACCTTCGCCCGCCGTACCACCGAGATCGACGTGCGCCACGCTGAGCGCGAGTTTGGCGACTCCAAGTACAGCCTGATGAAGCTGATCAACCTGATGTATGACCTGATCACCTGCCTCACCACTACGCCGCTGCGTTTGCTCAGCGTGGTCGGCAGCATCGTGGCGCTGTCCGGGTTTGTGCTGGCGCTGGTGCTGATTGCGCTGCGTCTGCTGCTCGGCCCTGAATGGGCCGCCGGCGGCGTGTTCACCCTTTTCGCCGTCCTGTTCACCTTTATCGGCGCCCAGTTTGTCGGCATGGGGCTGTTGGGTGAATACATCGGCCGTATCTATACCGACGTGCGTGCGCGTCCTCGCTATTTTGTTCAGAAAGTGGTCGGTGTACAGCATGACCACAATACTCAGGAAGAAGAATGATGAAAGCTATTGTATTTGCTTACCATGATATTGGCTGCGCAGGTCTGAAAGCGCTGACTGAGGCGGGTTATGACGTGCAGGCCGTGTTCACGCACACCGACGACCCTGGTGAGAACAACTTCTTCTCCTCTGTGGCCCGTTTGGGCGCCGAATTGGATCTGCCGGTCTATGCGCCGGAAGACGTAAATCACCCGCTGTGGGTTGACCGCATTCGCGCACTGCAGCCGGACGTGATCTTCTCGTTCTATTACCGCCACATGCTGAGCGACGAGATCTTGTCGCTGGCGCCGCAGGGCGGTTTCAATCTGCACGGCTCGTTGCTGCCGCGTTACCGCGGCCGCGCGCCGGTGAACTGGGCGCTGGTGAATGGCGAAACCGAAACCGGCGCCACGCTGCACAAAATGGTGAAACGCCCGGACGCCGGTGACATCGTCGGTCAGCAGAAAGTGACCATTGCCGACAGCGACACCGCGCTGACGCTGCACAAAAAAGTGCTGGAAGCCGCGCAGATCGTGTTGAAAGAGCAGCTGCCGAAACTGAAGAACGGCACCGCCACTTTCACCCGGCAGGATGAGTCTCAGGCCAGCTACTTCGGTCGCCGCACCCCGGCGGACGGTGAGATCCTGTGGCACAAATCCGCCAAAGAGATCAACAACCTGGTGCGCGCCGTCACCGAGCCGTACCCGGGTGCCTTCAGCCACCTCGGTCAGCGCAAGCTGATCGTCTGGCGCTCTCGCGTGCTGGACACCCAACACGATAAACAGCCGGGCACCGTGCTGAGCACCTCGCCGCTGGTCATCGCCTGTGGCGAAGGTGCGCTGGAAATCGTCGCCGGGCAGAACGAAAGTGGCCTGTACGTGCAGGGCAGCCGCCTGGCGCAGGAAATGGGCATCGTCACCGACGTGCGTCTGGCCGCCAAGCCCAACGCCGTGATGAAACGCCGCACCCGCGTGCTGATCCTCGGGGTTAACGGCTTCATCGGCAACCACCTGACCGAGCGCCTGCTGCGCGATGACCGTTACGACATCTACGGTCTGGATATCGGTTCCGACGCCATCAGCCGCTTCCTCGACAACCCGCGTTTCCACTTTGTGGAAGGCGACATCAGCATCCACTCCGAGTGGATCGAGTATCACATCAAGAAATGCGACGTGGTGCTGCCGCTGGTGGCGATCGCGACGCCGATCGAATACACCCGTAACCCGCTGCGCGTGTTCGAGCTGGACTTCGAAGAGAACCTGAAGATCGTTCGCGACTGCGTGAAATACAACAAGCGCATCATCTTCCCGTCCACATCTGAAGTGTACGGCATGTGCGACGATAAAGAGTTCGACGAAGACCATTCGCGTCTTATCGTCGGGCCAATCAACAAACAACGCTGGATCTACTCGGTCTCTAAACAGCTGCTGGATCGGGTGATCTGGGCTTACGGCGCCAAAGAAGGCCTGAAGTTCACGCTGTTCCGTCCGTTCAACTGGATGGGGCCGCGCCTGGATAACCTGGACGCTGCGCGCATCGGCTCTTCCCGCGCCATCACCCAGCTGATCCTCAACCTGGTGGAAGGTTCGCCGATCAAACTGATGGACGGCGGCGCGCAGAAACGTTGCTTCACCGACATCAACGACGGCATCGAAGCGCTGTTCCGCATCATTGAGAACCGCGACGGCCTGTGCGACGGCCAGATCGTCAACATCGGCAACCCGACCAACGAAGCGAGCATTCGCGAGCTGGCGGAAATGCTGCTGGAAAGCTTCAACAACCACCCGTTGCGCGATCGCTTCCCGCCGTTTGCCGGCTTCAAGGACGTAGAGAGCAGCAGCTACTACGGCAAAGGTTACCAGGACGTCGAGCACCGCACGCCGAGCATCAAAAACGCTCACCGCCTGCTGGGTTGGCAGCCGACCATCGAGATGAAGCAAACCGTCGCCGATACGCTGGACTACTTCCTGCGCACAACCGTTCAGGAAGGGAACGGTGCATGAAGAAAGTCGGTCTGCGGGTTGATGTAGATACCTTCAGCGGCACCCGTGAAGGGGTGCCGCAGTTGCTGGACCTGTTCGAAAAGTACGACATTCAGGCCAGCTTCTTCTTCAGCGTGGGACCGGACAACATGGGGCGCCATCTTTGGCGCCTTTTGCGTCCGAAATTTCTGTGGAAAATGCTGCGTTCGAACGCCGCCTCGCTGTACGGCCTGGATATTCTGCTGGCCGGCACCGCCTGGCCGGGGCGCAATATTTCGCGCGCGTTGGGGCCGCTGATGAAGCGCACCGCCGAAGCCGGCCATGAAGTCGGGCTGCACGCCTGGGATCACCAGGGCTGGCAGGCCAAGGTCGGCAAGTGGAGCGAGGCGCAATTGACCGAGCAGGTGCAATTGGGTGTCGACGCCCTGAGCGCCTGCACCGGCCAGCCGGTGAAATGCTCCGCCGTGGCGGGCTGGCGCGCCGATACGCGCGTGCTGGAGGTCAAGCAGCGCTTCGGCTTCCATTACAACAGCGATTGCCGCGGCACTCATCCGTTCCGTCCGGTGCTGAGCGACGGGCGTCACGGTACGGTGCAGATCCCGGTGACGTTGCCGACCTTCGATGAAGTGATTGGCAGCGAAGTCAGTATGGCCGACTTCAACGACTATATTCTGCGCGCCATCGAGAACGATCGCGGCGTGCCGGTGTACACCATTCACACCGAAGTGGAAGGCATGTCGCAGACGGCGATGTTCGAACAGTTATTGCAACGCGCACAGCGGCAGGGCATCGAATTTTGTCCGCTGAGCGCGCTGTTACCGCAAGATTTGGCGTCACTGCCGTTGGGCCGCATCAAGCGCGCTCCTTTCCCCGGCCGCGAAGGTTGGCTGGGTTGTCAAACCGATGTGAAGGACGTTACATGAAGGCGCTAAAAGGATCCTGGGCCATTCTGCTGGCCGTTTTTTTTGCTCTGGTCTATCTGATCCCGCTTAACGGTCGCCTGCTGTGGCAGCCGGATGAAACGCGTTATGCCGAGATCAGCCGTGAGATGCTGCAACGCGGCGATTGGGTGGTGCCGCACCTGCTGGGGCTGCGCTATTTCGAGAAGCCGGTAGCGGGTTACTGGTTCAATAACATCAGCCAATGGCTGTTCGGCGAAAACAACTTTGCGGTGCGCTTCGGCTCGGTGTTCAGCACCGGCATGACCGCGCTGCTGGTGTTCGCGCTGGCGATGCTGATGTGGCGCAATGCGCGGCGCGCCAGCCTGGCGGCGCTGATGTTCCTGTCGATGGTGCTGGTGTTCAGCATCGGCACTTACAGCGTGTTGGATCCGATGATTTCGCTGTGGCTGGCGGCGGCGATGGTCAGCTATTACCTGACGCTGAAGGCCTCCTCGGTCAAGGGCAAGCTGGGCGCTTACGCCTTGCTGGGCCTGGCCTGCGGCATGGGCTTTATGACCAAGGGCTTCCTGGCGCTGGCGGTGCCGGTGATCGCGGTGATCCCGATTGTCATTCAGCAACGTCGCATCAAGGATCTGCTGTGCTACGGCCCGGTGGCGATCGTGACCGCCACGTTGCTCAGCCTGCCGTGGGCGCTGGCGATCGCGCAACGTGAGCCCGATTTCTGGAATTACTTCTTCTGGGTCGAACACATTCAGCGCTTCGCCGAAGATAACGCCCAGCACAAGGCGCCGTTCTGGTATTACCTGCCGGTTCTGCTGGCGGCGGTGCTGCCTTGGCTGGCGCTGCTGCCCGGCGCGCTGCTCAAAGGTTGGCGCGAGCGCGTACAGCGTCCGGAGCTGTTCTTCCTGCTGAGCTGGGCGCTGATGCCGCTGATCTTCTTCAGCATCGCCAAAGGCAAGCTGCCGACCTACATTCTGCCGTGCATGGCGCCGCTGGCGCTGCTGATGACCGCTTATGCGGAAGACTATGCCGCCACGCTGCGCGCCAGGCTGTTCAAGGCCAACGCCTGGTTGAACGGCCTGTTCGGGCTGATTGGCATCGTGGCGCTGGTGGTGTTGAGCTCCGGTCTGCTGCCGAAAGCGCATCTGTTTACTCCCCAGGAGTGGCCGAAAGTAGTGCTCGGCCTGATCGCCTTCGGCGGCTGGCTGCTGTTTGCACTGGTTTCTGCGCGCGATAACGGCCGCCAATGGCGCTGGGCGGCGGCTTGCCCGGTGCTGCTGTGCCTGGTGATCGGTTACGCCATTCCGCAACAGGTGACCGATTCCAAACTGCCGCAAAACTTCGCCCGCGCCACGATGGCCGAACTGAGCGACAGCCGCTATGTGTTGAGCGACAGCGTCGGATTGGCGGCCGGCCTGGCCTGGGAACTGAAGCGCAGCGACGTGCTGATGTACAGCCAGAAAGGCGAGGTGGCCTATGGTCTGGAGTATCCGGACGCCAAGGGGCACCTGATCAGCGATGCCGACTTCCCGCAGTGGCTGGCACAGGCGCGCAAGCAGGGCAATGTGTCGCTGGTGTTGCAGCTGTCCCGTGATGAAGCGCTGCCGCAGGAGCTGCCGGCCGCAGACAAGGTGGATCGTATGAACCGCCTGGTGCTGATGTGGTATAAACAGCAACCATGATCGGTTTTTTGTTGGTGATAGTGGTCAGCCTGCTCACCTGTGGTGGGCAGCTGTGCCAGAAACAGGCGGCGCACTGCTGGGAACGGGCAGACGAGGCGCGGCTGAAACAGACGCTGCGCTGGTTGGCGCTGGCGGTGTTGCTGTTGGGGCTGGGCATGGCGGTGTGGCTCAATGTGTTGCAACGCCTGCCGCTCAGCCTGGCTTACCCGATGCTCAGCCTGAACTTCGTAATGGTGACGCTGGCGGCGCGCTGGTTGTTTCATGAGCCGACAACCGTTCGCCACTGGTGCGGCGTGGCGTCGATTATGCTGGGGATCCTGCTGATGAGCGTGCATTCATGAGGGGCTATGCCTGGGGCGCCGCCAGCGTGTTGCTGGTGACGCTGGCGCAGTTGCTGATGAAGTGGGGCATGGTGCAAATCCCGCTGATGTCGTTCGCCGACGTCTCGTTGGCGCTGATCGGCGACTACTGGCTGCCGCTGCTGGCGGTGGGCGGTGGCATCTTCGGTTATGCGCTGTCGATGCTGTGTTGGTTCTTTGCGCTGCGCCATCTGCCGTTAAACCGCGCTTATCCTCTGCTGAGCGTCAGCTATGCGTTGGTTTACCTGGCGGCGGTGATCCTGCCGTGGTTTAACGAATCCGCTACGCTGCTGAAAACGTTGGGCACGCTGTTTATTCTGTTCGGCGTCTGGCTGATTAACAGCAAACCCGAGACAAAATCGCCGCAATAGCGCCAAAACCGGCAATCCCGCCATTATCTCCCTTATGGCGCTTGCCTTTTTCACCGTGCGGGAGATAAATTAACGCCAAATGGCGCTCTCCTTACGTGATGCCGGCTTTGCCTCGCAGGCGGTGTGGTGGTGTACCGGATGGCATAATGCGGCGACGTGTTCAATGAAGGGATATTATGCGGATGCGTGTGTGGTTTTTATTAGCCAGTTTGATCCTCGCCGGGTGTAGCAGCCATGCGCCGCCGCCCAGCGGCCGCCTCGCGGACTCTATCGTGGTGGTGGCCCAGCTCAACGAACAGTTGCGCCAATGGTACGGCACGCCATACCGTTACGGCGGTCTGGATCGCGGCGGCGTAGATTGTTCCGGCTTTGTTTACCGCACGTTCCGCGATCGCTTCGACATGCAACTGCCGCGTTCGACCGAAGAACAAACCTCACTGGGCACCAAGGTTTCACGCGATGAGCTGATGCCGGGCGATCTGGTGTTTTTCAAAACCGGCGGCGGAGAGAACGGCCTGCACGTCGGCATTTACGATACCAACGACCAATTTATCCACGCGTCGACCAGCCGCGGGGTGATCCGTTCCTCGCTCGATAACGTCTACTGGAAGCGGGTGTACTGGCAGGCGCGACGCATTTAGCCTTAACCCGTTGATTTGGTGTATCATGGCGGCATCTCGTGTTTTGAACGGTGCCTGCCATGAACAGCCTGCGTTTACTGATCTCCGACTCCTACGATCCCTGGTTCAACCTGGCGGTGGAAGAGTGCATCTTCCGCGAAATGACCACGCAAAAAATTCTCTTCCTGTGGCGCAATGCCGAAACGGTGGTGATTGGCCAGTCGCAGAATCCCTGGAAAGAGTGCAATACCCGGCGTATGGAGCAGGACGGCATTCGGTTGGCGCGGCGCAGCAGCGGCGGCGGGGCGGTATTTCACGATCTGGGCAATACCTGCTTCACCTTTATGGCCGGCAAACCGGGCTACGACAAGAGCGTCTCGACCGACATCATTCTGCAAGCGCTGCGGCAGTTGGGCGTCACAGCCGGCGCGTCGGGGCGCAACGATCTGGTGATGGAAACCGCCGACGGGCCGCGCAAAATATCCGGCTCGGCCTATCGAGAAACGCAGGATCGCGGTTTCCACCATGGCACGCTGCTGCTGAATGCCGATCTGGAACGGTTGGCGGACTACCTTAACCCGGATCCCAAAAAGCTGCAGGCCAAGGGTATCACTTCGGTGCGTTCGCGCGTCGCCAACCTGGCGGAGTTTTTGCCGGGCATCAGCCATGAGCAGGTATGCGACGCTATCGTGCAGGCCTTCTTCGCCCACTATGGCGAAACGGCCGAGCCGGAGATCATTTCGCCGGATGTATTCCCCGATCTGCCCGATTTTGCCGCGCAGTTCGCCAAACAGAGCAGTTGGGAATGGAATTTTGGCAAGGCGCCGGCGTTCAGCCACTTGCTCAACGAGCGCTTTGTCTGGGGCGGCGTAGACCTGTTCTTCGATGTGGAGAAGGGGGCGATCGTTCGCGCGCAGGTATTCACCGACAGCCTGAATCCCGCCCCGCTGCAGCGGTTGGCGGAGATGCTGGTGGGCTGCGCGTATCGAAGCGAGCCCGTTGCCGCTTGCTGTGACCGGCTGATGGCGGACTATCCTCAGCAGGCGGCCGAATTAGCCGAGCTGCGGCAATGGCTGAGCGAAACGATCCGCTAGCGCAGGCCTGGTGATGAAGGGATGAGCGTGCTCATCCCTTTTTTTATCGCTGAAATCGACGTTTTGCATGGTGGTAGCGCAGATTTTCTGAAAATCAAGGTGGGCATTTTTTTACGTTTTCAATGCCGCGAATAACGGGCGGAATTGATGCGTTATTAAATTTAATCAGTCGTCGTTAACGGCAGGGAAAATTGGCGTTAAGAAGGAAAGATTATTTTACTTTATTTAGGATTTTTCTTAAATAAAACAAAGGAGATAAGTCAAATTTAGCCATAAATCCATTCAACTTAAGTCAAATACCTTTTCTCATAACGCGTTTGGCGGCTACCTTGGCATAAGTCCGGCTGCTTTTCTTTGCGCCTTTTACGATTGTCGTATAGCTTTAATCTATCAATTAAATGATATTTCATGGGTATTTACATTGATATTTCCGATTAATCCCAGAGGGATTGATCGATAAAATGTATTGATATACGATGATACGCTAGCCATTCATCCTGTGGCATTAAAATGAACATCCAACTCGAAGCTGACTTTATTAGTAGCTATGTTTTTCAACCTGTTTACTCAATGGAGGGCGGGCTGTTGGCGGTGGAAATGTTGAGCCGTTTCAACAGTCTCGACGGTGATTTAGCCATGCCGGCCGAAATTGGGATTAATTTATTGGCGCCTGAACAAAGGATTGAGTTATTTAATGAGCAACTGAAACTTGCGGAGCAGCATGCGGCTTGGTTTACCGATAACAACGTACAGTTGACCATCAATATCGAAGAAACCATCGTTGAGCTTATTCTTTCCGATTCGGCGTTGTGCCAAAGGATCGGGCAATATCCTTTTATTGCATTTGAAATGAGTGAGAGTTTTCCGAATCTTTCGGCCGGTAAGAACAACCCGAGCGTGCGGCGATTAAGCGAAATGTTTACGCTGTGGCTCGATGATTTCGGTTCCGGTAAGGCCACGTTGACCGCGTTGTACGATGGTTTGTTTGACTACGTAAAGATAGACAAACGTTTTTACTGGCAGCTGTTTACCCATCAGGGGTATGACGTGGTCATTGACTCGTTGTTAAAGAATATCAACCTGTTATGTAACGGCGTGATCGTCGGAGGAATAGAGAAAAAAGAGTATTTTAATAAACTCAGATACGCCGGTGTTTTAGGCCTGCAAGGTTTTTTATGGCCCAGCGTTGGTGTGGATAATCTGCAAGCTTTGCTGACGATGCCCAGCGAGTTCAATAATTAAGAAGTGATATAAAAAACTACACCCTATGAGGTAAATAATGCGCGGGGTGAGGTTAACGTGATTCCGCCGTCGTTATTCACCTCGTTTGAGGCTGATAATCGCGTTTGTCCGCCAGCGTTAAACCGCGTTCCCACCGTCAGGCGGAAGCGCCAAACTCCCTGCATCCGTCCTGACGGCAGGCGGATGCGTTCTCCCTGCATTCCTTCGGTGTTAATCCGCCCGTTCACGCTCTACACTACGCTGAAACGGAGGGCCTATGCCGCAGTTCGATAACGCTTACTACCAACAGTTACCTGGTTTCTACACCGCTCTGAATCCGACGCCGCTCAAGGATACGCGCCTGCTGTACCATAGCGAGCCGCTGGCGCGCGAGCTGGGGCTGGATGAAAGTTGGTTTACTCAGGATAAAACCCCGATTTGGGCGGGAGAAACGCTGCTGCCGGGCATGCAGCCGCTGGCGCAGGTGTACAGTGGCCACCAGTTCGGCGTGTGGGCCGGGCAACTGGGCGATGGCCGCGGCATTTTGCTGGGCGAACAGGTCATGGCGGACGGCAGCCACCGCGACTGGCACCTGAAGGGCGCCGGGCTGACGCCGTATTCACGCATGGGGGATGGCCGCGCGGTGCTGCGTTCGGTTGTCCGCGAGTTTCTGGCCTCTGAGGCGTTGCACCATCTGGGGATCCCCACCACGCGTGCGTTAACTATTGTCACCAGTCAACAACCGGTATATCGCGAGCAGCCGGAACGCGGCGCGATGCTGCTGCGGGTGGCGGAAAGCCATGTGCGCTTCGGCCACTTCGAACACTTTTACTACCGCAAACAGCCGGAGCAGGTGCGGCAGCTGGCGGATTTCGTCATTGCCCGTCACTGGCCGCAGCTGCAGGATCAGGCCGATCGTTACCTGCTGTGGTTTACCGACGTGGTCGAACGGACGGCGCGCCTGATCGCCCATTGGCAAACCGTCGGTTTCGCTCACGGCGTGATGAACACCGACAACATGTCGATTCTCGGCATCACCATCGATTACGGCCCTTACGGCTTCCTCGATGACTACCAGCCCGGCTATATCTGCAACCATTCCGACCACCAGGGGCGTTATGCCTTTGATAATCAGCCGGCGGTGGCGCTGTGGAACCTGCATCGCCTGGCGCAAACCTTGTCTGGGCTAATGACCACTGAACAGCTGCAGCAGGCGCTGGCGGCGTATGAACCGGCGCTGATGCGCGCCTATGGCGAACAGATGCGCGCCAAACTCGGCTTCTTCACGCCGACGGCGCAGGATAATGACGTGCTCACCGGCCTGTTGAGCCTGATGGCGCAGGAAGGGCGGGACTATACCCGCACGTTCCGCCTGTTGAGCGAGACCGAACAGCAGCAGGCGCAGTCGCCGCTGCGCGACGAGTTTATTGACCGTGCGGCGTTCGATGCCTGGTATCAGCAGTATCGTCAGCGTTTGCAACAGGAGCAGGTGAGCGATGCGGATCGGCAACGGGCGATGAAGGCGGTGAACCCGCGCCTGATCCTGCGCAACTATCTGGCGCAGCAGGCGATTGAGGATGCGGAGAAAGACGACGTGGGCCGTTTGCGGCGGTTGCATCAGGCCCTGCTGCGGCCGTTCGACGAGGCGCCGGAGTATGACGATCTCGCCGCGCTGCCGCCGGACTGGGGCAAGCATCTGGAGATTTCCTGCTCCAGCTGAGATGAAAAAGGGCGCCTAATGGCGCCCTTGACGTTATTGACGCAGGTAGACCTGCGGCAGCGGCACTTCGGGATGATGCACCACGCTGAGATCGGCCTGATACCAGCGGGTGAGGATATCCGTCTGCAGCACCTCCTGCGGCGTGCCGCTCGCCACCAAGCGCCCCTGATGCAACAGCAGGATCCGATCGGCATACAGCGCCGCCAGATTAAGATCGTGCAGCACGCAGCAGACGCCCAACGGCTGTTGGCGCGTCAGCGAGCGCAGCAGGCGCAGGGTGTGCTGCTGGTGGTACAGATCCAGCGCCGAGGTCGGCTCGTCGAGAAACAGCCAGGCGGGGGACGGTTGCGGTTGCCACAGCTGCGCCAACACCCGCGCCAGTTGCACCCGCTGCTGTTCGCCGCCGGAAAGCTGACGGTAGTCGCGCTGCGCCAGCACCAGGCAGTCGGTTTGCGCCATTACCTGCTGGATCGCCTGGTGCTGGTCGCGTTTGCCGTGCGGCGCCCGCCCCATGCTGACCACTTCTTCCACGCTGAAGGGAAACGCCAGATCGCTGTACTGGCGCATCACGGCCCGGACTTTGGCCAACTGTTGCGGCGCCCAGTGTTCCAGCGGGCGGTCAAGCAGCCGGCATTCGCCGCAGTCCGGCGTCAGATAGCCGGTCAGCAAGCGCAGCAGCGTCGATTTTCCGGCGCCGTTAGGGCCGATAATCGCCACCATTTCACCGCCGGCGAGGCTGAGCGAAACGTCGTTGATCAGGCGGCGCGCACCGAGGCTGTAACGCAGCTCTCGGGCCGTCAGGCAGGCGGCGTTATCCACCGGTTCGCTCCCGCTGGCGCATCACCAGCCACAAGAAGTAAGGACCGCCGATCAGGCTGGTCATCAACCCCACCGGCATTTCGGCCGGCGCCACCAGCGTGCGCGCCAGCGTATCGCTGACCAGCAACAGGCAGGCGCCGCCCAGCGCGGAGCAGGGCAGCAGCCAGCGGTGATCGCCGCCGAGGCGCATGCGAACCAGATGGGGCACCACCAGACCGACGAAGCCGATCACGCCGCTCATCGCCACCGCCGCGCCGATCAGCAGGGCGCTCAGCAACAACAGCTGCAGCTTGGCGCGCTGGACGTTCACCCCGAGGTAGTGGGCCTCTTCATCCCCCAGCTGCAACAGGTTCAGCCGGCGCGCCTGCAGCAGCGTCAGCAGCGCCGTAGGCAAAATCAGCGAGGCGGAAACCGCCAGCGTCGGCCACTGCGACTGGCTGAGGCTGCCCATCATCCACAGCGAGAACTGGCGCAGCTGTTGATCGCTGCTGACGTAGGAGAGCACGCCGATGGCCGCCATGCACAGGGCGTTGATGGCGATGCCCGCCAGCAGCAGTCGCGACAGATTGCCGTGCCCGCTGCGGCTGATGCCGTAGATCAATAACGATACCAGCAGGCTGCCGAGGAACGCCGCCAGCATATGGCCGTACAGCGCGATCGTCACCGGCAACGCCAGCGGCATCACGATGAACAGCGCGACAAACAGCGCGCCGCCGCTGCTGATGCCCAGCAGGCTAGGATCCGCCAGCGGGTTGCGGAACAGCCCCTGCATCACGGCGCCGGACACCGCCAGCGCGCAGCCGATCACCACCGCCAGCAGCACGCGCGGCAGGCGGATGTTCAGCCAGATGTGCCAGGCGGCGTCGCTGAAAGGTTCGCGCCACAGGGTGCGAAACGACAGCGTCAGCGCGCCGAGATTAGCGGCGACCAGCGCCAGCAGCGTCAGCAGCACCAGCAGACCGATGATGGCCAGCTGAGGCGAGGTGCGGCAGCGCATTACTTTTGCTCCGCCGCGTGGCGCAGCTTGGCCAGCGCCGCCGGCGTTTCCAGGCCGAAGCCTAACAGCGCCATGTCATCGACGATCAGCACGCGCCGCTGCTTGCCCGCCGGCGTCAGCGCCAGGCCCGGCAGCGTCCACAGCTGCTGTTCGCCGCCGAGGGTGCGCACGCCGTCGGTGGTGACCAGCAACAGATCCGGCGCGCTGGCGATGACACCTTCCTGCGACAGCGGGCGGTAGCGGTCAAAGCCCTGCATGGCGTTTTTCAGGCCGGCGGCGGCGATCACCGCGTCGGCGGCGGTGTGTTGCCCGGCCGCCATCGGTGTAATGCCGCCGTGGCTCATGACAAACAACACCTTCACCGGCAGCGGAGAGGTGTCGACCGCCGCCAGCTGTTGTTGATAGCGCTCGCTCAGCTGTTTGCCTTGCTCAACGCGTTGCAACGCGGCGGCGATCGCGGCGATCTTCTGCGGCACCGCCTGCAGGGTGGTGTCACCCGGCACGCTGACCACTTTGACGCCGCTGTCCGCCAGCTGTTTGAGCACCAGCGCCGGCTGTGCCAGCTCGGTCGTCAGCACCAGCGTCGGCTTCAGCGCCAGAATGCCTTCGGCGTTCAGCTGGCGCATATAGCCGACGTCCGGCAGCTTTTTCACCGCTTCCGGGTGCAGGCTGGTGCTATCGCGGGCGATCACGTCGTCGCCGGCGCCGAGCGCAAAGGCGATTTCCGTCACGTCGCCGCCGATCGAGACGATGCGCTGTGCCGCCGCGGCGGTGAGCGGCAGCGCCAGCGTCATCATCAGCGCCAGGCGGCGGATTAAGGAAGATTTCATGCGGCGATGTCCTTGGCGGCGAGCGCGGCAACCTGCTCGCGCCACTGGGTTTGTTCCGGCTGACCTTCGGTACGCTGGCCATACAGCTGCGCAATCTGCGTGCCGTCGGCGGCGAACAGCTCCAGGCTGGTGACGATGCCGTCCTTGGTCGGTTTGCGGGTGATCCAGCTTTCGGCGATGGCGCCTTCAATCAGATGCAGCGTGAAGCGGCGATTGAACACGTTGATCCAACCTTCCTGCGGCATCAAACGTTCGATCTGGCCGGTGAAAATCTGCACGCAGCCGCGGTTGCCGACGAATATCATGATCTCGTTTTGCTGCTGCTGCGCCGCTTCCAGCAGCTGCGACAGCGCGCTGTTGTCCACCTGATAGGCCAGATCGTCGCCGACGGCGCGGAAGGCCTGCTGGCGCGTGAGTTTATTGCGGCTCAGCAGCTGGAAGAACTGGTGAACGTCGGTCATCGCGCGCCATTCAGCGTCGATTTTGGCATGATCCTGCGTCGTTTCATCCGAGGTGCTCGCCTCGGCGGGCTGCAGGGCCAGCGCCGGGTTTTCTTCGCTCAGATGGCGCTCCACCAGTGCCATCCAGGCCGGCAGATCGGTTTCCTCGGTGGTGTAGACCTTGTGCAACGCATCGCCCTGTTGGTCGAAGAACTGAATGCTGTGGCGCACGCCGCGCTTGTTGGTTTCGCTCATGGCGAAAACGCTGGTCCAGTGGTTGAGGAACAGGCGCAGATCCAGCTCGCGCGGGTTGAGGATCAGCCCGGCGTGGCCGTTTAGATGTTGGTTGCGGTAGCGGCCCATCTGCTCATGTACCGCATAGTTGTTGCGGGTGATGGACTTGGTGACGCCCACTTGCTCGAGTTCGGTCAGCAACGTGCGGGCGTCGGCCTGCAGGCGGCGGGCGTCGTGGCCAACGCGGGCGTGCGTCAGTTCCGCTTCGCTGACGCCGAGGATCGCCGCCAGATCGCGGGCGTATTTGCCTGGGTGGTCGATTTTGGCCTGTTGGTAGCGTTCGTATAGGGTGTTGCTCATGCGGGATTCTCCTGCGCTGTAATGCGAACGGCGGACACACCGGGTATCCGCCTGATAGTCAAATGATCACCACTGGTAGCTGACCAGCAGTTTGGCGTTGCGGCCATCCTGCGGGACGCCCTGCGGCGAGTAATATTCTTTGTCGAAGGCGTTGCCCAACACCACGGTGGTGGTCATGCCCTGCAGCCGATCGCGGCCCTTGTAGCTCAGATAGAAGTCGTTGACGCCATAGCCGCCTTGCTCCGGCGTCCCCGTTTGTACGCGAGTGGCGCGTTCCGCGAAGGTGGCGACCCAGCCGGCGGACAGACCGGTTTCGCCCAGCGGCACGTCCAGCGAACTGGTGACGGTATCCGGGCTGATGTCAGCCAGCCAATCGCCGCTTTTCGCGTTCAGCTCGCCATTGCGAGACTTGTCCTTGCCGCGTGTGCGGTTGTAGGCCAGATCCCAGTTAAACCACTTGGTCTGGTAGTTCAACGAGGTGTCCCAACCCCAAATCTTGGCGCGAGAGATATTCGCTGAGGCGGTCTGCGTTCGAGTGACATACATGAAGATGTAGTCTTTGGCGTCGGTATCGAAGTAACTGGCCTTGAATTGCAGGCTGTCATCCGCCAGCAGCAGATCATCGAAGCGCAGGCCGAAACCGGCTTCGGTGGTGCTGGTGGTTTCCGGCCGCAGATTCGGGTTAGGCACCCAATAGTTGCCGGGGAAGTGGCGCGAATCGTTGTACATCTCGCCCATGGTCGGGGCGCGGAAGGCCTGGGAATAGGAGCCGAACAGCATCAGCCAGTCGGTCGGCGAGTAGCTCAGCGCGCCACGGGACGACCATTTGTCAGCCTTGACGTCTTCGTGGCCCTGGCTGCTGCCTTTATAATCGTCGTAGCGCGTGCCCGCCAGCACGGTGATCGGAATGTCGCGCAGCGTAATTTCATCCTGCAGCCAGCCGGAGGCGAAGTTGATCTTGGCTTGCGGGAAGCTGGTGGTGGCGCCTCCCGGCTGCTGTTTCTGCTCATAGACCTCGGAGCCGTAGGTCAGCAGGTGTGACGCAAAGCTGTCGGCGAACAGGCGCGTGCGATTTTCCAGCTTGCCGCCGTTGGTGGTCTGCTTGCGGAATTCGTCGGTCGCGCCGGCGTTGTGCGCATTGATTTTGACTTCCGAGGTGTACAGCTTGACGGTGGCGTCCAGCCAATCCTGGCCGACCGGCTTGAGCTTATAGCTCAGAGCGGCGTCGCGCTGAATGGTGGAACGGTTGGTCATCGGGTTGCCGCTCGAGCTGTCCGGCGTCTGCGGGTTTTTCGGTTCTTGGGCGTCGTTGTTGTAATAACGCAGATCGCCGCTCAGCGACTGATTGTCGTCGATCTTCCAGGTGCCTTTGGCCAGCACGTTGCTGATGGTTTCGTCGTTAGGCGCATCGAAACCGTTGCCCTGACGCAGGTTGCCGACATCGCGGGTGCCGAACGACAGCAGGCCGTCGAGGTTATCGGTCTTGCCGTAAGCGCTGGCACCCATGCCCAAACTGTGATCGCCGGTGCCGGCAGTGCCGTAGACGCGGAACCCGCTATCGCGGCCCGGCAGCAGCAGATCGGCGGCATCGACGGTCTCGTAAGCGATAACGCCGCCCAGCGCGCCGCTGCCATACAGCAGCGCAGAAGGGCCGCGCACGATTTCAATGCGTTTGACCAGCGCCGGATCGAGGAAGGTGCCGCCGATGTGGCCGGTATCGGTCCCCTGACGAATGCCGTCGACCAGCGTCAGCACGCCGTTCTTGCCATAGCCACGCATCGTCACATCCTGGCCGTTGCTGCGCCCGGTGCCGTTGACGGTGATGCCCGGCACGCGCCGCAGCATATCGGCGGCGGAGGTGGCGGTCTGGCTTTCCGGCGAATTGCCTTCGATCACCGTGACCATCATCGGCGCTTCAAAGCTGCTGCGTTGGTTGCCGGTGGCGACCACGGTCATGGTCTCGTCGGCGGCTTTGGCTTTTTTCGCCTGCGCCGCGTTGGAAGAAGATGTTGTGCTGGTGTTTTGTGCCAAGGCCACCGTAGGCAGAGCGCAGGCAATCGCCAGACTCAAAGCGGAAAAACGCAGCCGGGTGGAAAATGTCAGAGGCATGGTGCAACTCTCCGTATGTAATAAAACATATCAATAGATTTGCTGGCTGCCTGGATCAAACGATCGGGGTGGCTGGCGTTTGAGGATTCTGTGGTTATTTGGTCAGGATCAATTTCCCGGCTTTGGTCTGCCGCAGTTGATAGCGCTGGCCCTGATGGGTAATGAACGCGATGCCGTCGGCGCCGAGCAGCTGTGCGCTGTCGTAGCTGGGCGGCGCGTTTGCGCTGTGCTCGTTCGGGGCCGCGGCGGCGGGGGTTGGCGTGTTGGCAGTATCCATCATCATTGTGCTTAAAAAACAGACCATTAAATGGTAATTAATATCAAACTGAGAATCATTATCATGTGAAGGAAAGGTTACATCAAGGAAAATTTTCTTACCGATGGAACCTTTTTGTCGAACGGGCATCCGGCGGCGGGCCGAGCGCACTCGGCCCGTAAAAAAGGGGCGTTATTTCAGCAGGGTTTCGATGCGGTCAAACAGGCGTTCGGGTTTGGTGATCGGCGCAAAACGCGTGACGCGCTGGCCGTCGGCGGTGAGCAGGAATTTGGTGAAGTTCCATTTGATGCGGCGGCTGCCGAGAATGCCGGGCGCCAGGCGTTTCAGCTCATTGAACAGCGGGTGGGCGCCGGGGCCGTTGACCTCTATCTTGCTGAACAGCGGGAAACTGACGCCGTAGTTAAGGCTGCAAAAATTGGCGATCTCCAGCGGGCTGCCCGGTTCCTGAGAACCAAACTGGTTGCAGGGGAAGCCGAGCACCATCAGGCCACGTTCGCGATAGTATTGCCACAGATTTTCCAGCCCGCGATATTGCGGGGTGAAGCCGCACTTGCTGGCGGTGTTGACCACCAGGTAAGCGCGCGCCGGGAAATCGCCCAGCGTTTTTTGCTCGCCCTGCAGCGTGACGCAGGGAATGGATAACAGAGAGTGAATCATGCCGGGGCTCCCAGTGCATTTCGGCGGGTGCTAAAGCGTTGCAATCAGTATAGATGAGCAGGGCGGGATGAATAAAGCCGGGGCAAGGCCCCGGCCTGTGCTGCGTCAGAAACGGCTATCGACCGCATCCGCCAGCATCGCCAGCAGCTGTTCGCTGTCGGACCAGCTCAGGCAAGGATCGGTGATCGACTGGCCATAGGTCAGCGGCTGGCCGGCGACGATCTTCTGCGTGCCTTCCACCAGGAAGCTTTCGGCCATCACGCCGGTGATGGCGGCGGAGCCGGCGCGGATCTGCTGGCAGACGTTGTCGGCCACTTCCAACTGGCGGCGGTGCATTTTCTGGCAGTTGCCGTGGCTGAAGTCGATCACCAGGTGCTCCGGCAGATCGAACTCGCGCAGGCTGTCACAGGCGGCGGCGATATCGCTGGCGTGGTAGTTCGGCGTCTTGCCGCCGCGCATGATGATGTGGCCGTACGGGTTGCCGCTGGTCTGGTAGATGGTCATCTGGCCATGTTTGTCCGGCGACAGGAACATGTGCCCGGCGCGCGCCGCGCGAATGGCGTCGATGGCGATGCGGGTATTGCCGTCGGTGCCGTTTTTGAAGCCGACCGGGCAGGAGAGCGCCGAGGCCATTTCACGGTGGATCTGGCTTTCGGTGGTGCGCGCGCCGATGGCGCCCCAGCTGATCAGGTCGGCGATATATTGGCCAACCACCATGTCCAGGAATTCGGTGGCGGTCGGCAGGCCGAGCTGGTTCACTTCCAGCAGCAGGCGGCGCGCCATTTCGATGCCGCGGTTCACCTGGAAGGTGCCGTCCAGCGCCGGATCGGAGATCAGGCCTTTCCAGCCGACGACGGTGCGCGGTTTTTCGAAGTAGGTGCGCATCACGATCTCCAGGCGGTCCTGGTAACGTTCGCGCAGGGCGTTCAACCGGCCGGCGTAATCGACGGCGGCGTCGAGATCGTGAATGGAGCAGGGGCCGATCACCACCAGCAGGCGGCGGTCTTCGCCGGTGAGGATTTTTTCAATGCGTTTGCGTGACGCTGTCACGTTATCGGCGACGGCCGCCGAGATCGGCAGCTTGTCCGCCAACGCTTGCGGCGTGACGAGGCTGTCGATGCGCGCGGTCCGCAGTTCATCTGTTTTGTACATGTTGTTCCCTGGAAACTGTTCTTCTCTGCGGCAGGAGTGCCGGGAAGTGATGGCGATCACAATAACGCAAAAAGCGCTGAATTCAACCGTAGAGATTGCGTTCTGTTGATCAAAGCCGCGAAAAAAAGCACAAAAAAATCAGCTGCTGCTGAAATAAACGGCAGACGGCGGGGCACAGCGGCCCCGCGAGGAAAAGATCAGAACATGCGGCGGCTCATGCCAAGGATGTCGAGGATTTTGGTGGAGATCTCTTCGACCGAATAGTTGGTGGTATTGAGGTAGCGGATCTGATTTTTGCGGAACAGCGCCTCGACCTCGGCGATCTCCATGCGGCACTGGCGCAAGGAGGCATAGCGGCTGTTTTCACGCCGCTCTTCGCGGATCGCCGCCAGGCGCTCCGGATCGATGGTCAGGCCGAATAATTTATGCTGAAACGGTTTCAGCGAGGCCGGCAGGTGCAAATTGTCCATATCGTCGGCGATAAACGGGTAGTTGGCGGCGCGGATGCCGAACTGCATCGCCAGATAGAGGCTGGTGGGGGTTTTGCCGCAGCGCGAGACGCCGAGCAGGATCACCTGCGCCTGATCGAGGTTGCGCAGCGAAATGCCGTCGTCATGCGCCAGGGTATAGTCTATGGCGGCAATGCGCGCGTCGTACTTGCCGAGGTTGCTGGCGGTCAGGCCGTGGGTGCGGTTCGGCACTGGCGTCGGCTCCACCTCCAGCTCACCCTGCAGCGGGCCGACCAGCGCCTGCACGATATCCTGACAGAAGCCTTGGCTCTGAACGATCACGTCGCGCACTTCCGGCGAGATGATGGAGTAAAACACCAGCGGCCGTACACCGGTTTCATTATAGATATCATCGATTTGTTGGCGAACTGCGCGTGCGCGTGCCTCGGTTTCGACAAACGGCAAGGTGTACGTGGTCGCCGTGACCGGGAACTGCGACAGCACCGCGTGTCCCAGCACTTCGGCGGTGATCGCCGTCCCATCCGAAATATAAAAAACGCTTCTTTCCACCCGAGGCTCCTTACCTGAAAACGGTGTTCCTGCTGTCATCACTGCCAATATCATGAGCCGCAGACGATCCGCCGGTAAAGGGGCGAGGGAAAAAATTGTGACGGCGGGGCGGTAAAGCGTCTTGCGGCGGCGCACGAAGAAAAGCGCGCTTTGGCGACGGTAGAAATCGCGGCGCAGCGACGCTGTTCGAGCCGAAACGTAAATTTGTCGCTATTTTCACCAAAAACGATAGCGTTTGCGTGGTCATTAAAACAGAATTTTAAAAAGAGCGTAATTTGTTGAGAACTAAGCTTTTCGTGCGATTGGGAACGGTTCCCAGGCAAATCAGCCGGTTAGGACATTCTCTTAAAAACCACTTTCTTCAGTGGGTTGATCGATTCACCTTTCCATTTTCCCCGGATCAGTGTGCTAGTCTGATTCGGCTCCGTGTTAGCGGTGCCGTAAAGCAAGCGAATTAAATCCGTCTTTACCCTACTGATAGCAATAAGGATTGTCTCGATGTCCAACAATGGCCCAGACTTGCGTAATGTGCTTTGGTACAACCAGCTTGGCATGCACGACGTTGACCGTGTCGGCGGCAAAAATGCCTCCCTCGGTGAAATGATCACCAATCTTTCCGATTTGGGCGTGGCCGTGCCTAACGGTTTTGCCACCACCGCACAGGCGTTTAACGATTTCCTCGAACAAAGCGGTGTTAACCAGCGCATCTATCAGTTACTGGATCAGACTGACGTTGACGACGTTGCCCAACTGGCCAAGGCCGGCGCCCAGATCCGCCAATGGGTGATCGACACGCCGTTCCACGCCGAGTTCGAGCGTGAAATTCATCAGGCTTACCAACAGCTCGCCGACGGCGAACCGGAAGCTTCCTTTGCGGTGCGCTCCTCCGCCACGGCGGAAGACATGCCGGACGCCTCCTTTGCCGGTCAGCAGGAAACCTTCCTCAACGTGCAGGGCATCGATGCCGTAATGGTGGCGATCAAGCACGTGTTCGCGTCGCTGTTCAACGATCGCGCCATCTCTTATCGCGTGCACCAGGGCTACGATCACCGTGGCGTGGCGTTGTCGGCCGGCGTACAGCGCATGGTGCGCTCGGATCTGGCCTCCTCGGGCGTCATGTTCACCATCGACACCGAGTCCGGCTTTGATCAGGTGGTATTCATCACCTCCGCTTTCGGCTTGGGTGAAATGGTGGTGCAGGGCGCGGTGAACCCGGATGAGTTCTACGTGCACAAACCGACGCTGCAAAACGGCAAGCCGGCGATCGTGCGCCGCAACCTGGGTTCGAAAAAGATCCGCATGGTATACGCGCCGTCGCAGGATCACGGCAAGCAGGTGCGCATCGAAGACGTGCCGGAAGCGCAGCGCAGCCGTTTCTCGCTGACGGATGAAGAAGTGCAGGCGCTGGCGCAGCAGGCGATCCTGATCGAAAAACATTATGGCCGCCCGATGGATATCGAGTGGGCGAAAGACGGCCATACCGGCAAGCTGCTGATCGTGCAGGCACGCCCGGAGACCGTACGCTCCAACGAGCAGACCATGGAACGCTACCAGCTGAACGGCACCAGCCCGGTGCTGGTGGAAGGCCGCGCCATCGGCCACCGCATCGGCGCCGGTCCGGTGAAAGTGATCCACGACATCAGCGAAATGGATCGCATCCAGCCGGGCGACGTGCTGGTGACCGACATGACCGACCCGGACTGGGAGCCGATCATGAAGAAGGCCGCCGCGATCGTCACCAACCGCGGCGGGCGCACCTGTCACGCGGCGATCATCGCCCGTGAGCTGGGTATTCCGGCGGTAGTGGGCTGTGGCCACGCCACCGACGTGCTGAAAGACGGCCAGAAAGTCACCGTCTCCTGCGCGGAAGGCGACACCGGCTTCGTTTACAGCGACATGCTGGACTTCAGCGTGCAGAGCTCCGAAGTGACCGAGCTGCCGGATCTGCCGCTGAAGATCATGATGAACGTCGGCAACCCGGATCGCGCTTTCGACTTCGCGCGTTTGCCGAACGAAGGCGTGGGCCTGGCTCGGCTGGAATTTATCATCAACCGCATGATCGGCGTGCACCCGCGCGCGCTGCTGGAGTTCGACCAGCAGACGCCGGCGCTGCAAAATGAAATTCGCGCGCTGATGCAGGGTTACGATCACCCGGTCGAGTTCTACGTCGGTCGCCTAACCGAAGGCATCGCGACGCTGGGCGCCGCCTTCTGGCCGAAGCGCGTGATCGTACGTCTGTCCGACTTCAAATCCAACGAGTACGCCAACCTGGTGGGCGGCGACAAGTATGAACCGCACGAAGAGAACCCGATGTTGGGCTTCCGCGGCGCCGGCCGTTACGTGGCCGACAGTTTCCGCGATTGCTTCGCGCTGGAGTGCGAGGCGGTGAAACGCGTGCGTAACGATATGGGGCTGACCAACGTCGAAATCATGGTGCCATTCGTGCGCACCGTGGCGCAGGCGGAAGCGGTGGTGGCCGAGTTGGCGCGTCAGGGGCTGAAACGCGGCGAAAACGGGTTGAAAGTGATAATGATGTGCGAAATCCCGTCCAATGCGCTGTTGGCGGATCAGTTCCTCGAGCACTTCGACGGTTTCTCCATCGGCTCCAACGACATGACTCAGCTGGCGCTGGGGCTGGATCGCGATTCCGGCGTAGTGTCGGAACTGTTCGACGAGCGCAACGAGGCGGTGAAAGCGCTGCTGTCGATGGCGATTCAGGCGGCCAAGCGCCACGGCAAATACGTCGGCATCTGCGGCCAGGGCCCGTCTGACCATGAAGACTTCGCCGAGTGGCTGATGGAGCAGGGCATCGACAGCCTGTCGCTTAACCCGGACACTGTGGTGCAGACCTGGATCAATTTGTCGAAAAAGAAATAATGTCTCGGCCTCACTGAGGCATTAACGTCGGGCCGCAGTTAACGCTGCGGCCTTTTTATTTCCGAATGTAAATAACGGCGCGTAAAATAATCAATTCGACGAAAAAAGAATAAAAAAAAGCCCACCGTAGGAGATGGGCAAAGACTACACACAGCAATTCACATGTATGGCATTACATTGTTCAGAAAGGTTGCTTTAAAATCAGTGATTTGAAGCAATAGATGGCCATAATACTAGATTTTTGAACGCGACTAGTCATTAAGAATCATCCTAATCGATAGCGGCATCACATTTTATTTGCGGGAGTTATCTCTTTTTTCCGTTTGCAACAAACAGGGATTTACATTGCACCTTTCATTCGCCGTACCGTAATCAATATAGGGCGGCATTATATTGGGCGGAGATATTACTCGAATGAGGTAGGAATAATGACGGGTGTGAAAAGTTCCGCCCGACGGTGCGGGCGGAAGGGGGAATTAGCGTTTTTCCAGCTCGTCGATGACTTGCTCCGGCGCGGAGGTCGGCTCCGGCGCTTCATCCATCCAGGCGGTCAGCAGGCGATAAGACACCGCCAACACCACCGGGCCGATGAACAGGCCGATCATGCCGAAGGCCAGCAAACCGCCGATAACGCCGGACAGGATCAGCAGCAGCGGCAGATCGGCGCCCATGCGGATCAGCACTGGGCGCAGCACGTTATCCAGCGTGGCCACCACACAGCTCCAGACCAGCAGCACGGTGCCCCAGGTGGTGTCGCCGTGCCAGTACAGCCAGATGATGGCCGGCACCAGCACCAACAGCGGCCCCAATTGCGCCACACAGCAGATGAAGATCAGCATCGTCAGCAGAGTGGCGGCAGGAATGCCGCTTACCGCCAGACCGATGCCGCCCAGCACCGACTGCACCAGCGCCGTCACCACCACGCCCAGCGCGACGGCGCGAATCGCCTGGCCGCCCAATAGCACCGCCGCATCGCCGCGCGCGGAACCGAGGCGCACCGCAAAGTGGCGGATACCCAGCGCCACCTGTTCGCCGCGCGCGTACAACAAGGCGCTGAACAGCAGCATCAGTGCGCAGTGCAGCAGCAGGCGGCCGATATGCGCCGCCTGCGCCACGAACCAGGTGGCGGTTTGGCCAAAGTACGGCTGCACCTTCGCCAGCAGCGCGGCGCCGCCGGCGTTAACCAGCGTGTGGTAGCTGGTATAGAGTTTGTCGCCGATCATCGGTACGGACTGCAGCCAGGCGAGATCGGGAATATGCAGTTTGCCCGGCGAACTGGCCCAGGCGATCAGCGGCGCGCTGTTATCCACCACGCTGCTGATCAGCAGTGAGATAGGCAGAATGAACAGCAGGATCAGCAGCAGGGTCATGACCAGCACCGCCAGCGAACGGCGGCCCCACAGCAGCTTTTGCAGTTTGAGCAGCAGCGGCCAGGTGGCGATCACCACCATGCCCGCCCAGGCGAAGCCGAGAATAAACGGTTGGATCACCCAAAAACAGGCGACGATCATGATGGCGATAAACAGCACGCCGAAAATAATTCGCGGTAAGTCGTAACGCGATTGCGGGAGTGGCATCAGTGGGTTCTCATCCTGGTCAATTAAATCCCTGGCACCGGCGAATCGGGGTGCCTGTCGGTCGGTTTCTCACCGCCGGGCGGCCGCCTGTGGCGGCGCTCGCAGGGCGGTAATAATGTGAATGCCTTCACTAAACGAGTATGTTAGTTTTTAGTGTCACTAAAAAATAGGGTGGGTCTGAATTAAAGGCCCGATTCAGCGTACATCAGCGCATAAAAAATAGACGGACAGGGTCAAAAAAGCGAATGATCCCACAGATTTCTCAGGCGCCCGGCCTCGTTCAACGGGTGCTCGACTTTTTGGAAGCACTGAAGCAAAACGGATTCAACGGCGATACCGCCACCAGCTATGCCGACCGGCTGACGATGGCCACCGACAACAGTATCTATCAGCTGCTGCCCGATGCGGTGGTGTTCCCCCGTTCCACCGCCGACGTGGCGCTGATCGCCCGTCTGGCCGGAGAAGAGCGCTTCAATACGCTGACCTTCAGCCCGCGCGGCGGCGGCACCGGCACCAACGGCCAGTCGCTCAATACCGGCATCGTGGTCGATATGTCGCGCCATATGAACCGCATTCTGGAGATCAACGTCGAACAGGGCTGGGTGAAAGTCGAAGCCGGGGTGATCAAGGACCAGTTGAATCAATACCTGCGGCCGTTCGGCTACTTCTTCTCGCCGGAACTGTCCACCAGCAACCGCGCCACGCTGGGGGGAATGATCAACACCGATGCCTCCGGCCAGGGCTCGCTGGTGTACGGCAAAACCTCCGATCACGTGTTGGGCCTGCGGGCGGTGCTGCTGGGCGGTGAGATGATCGATACCCGCGCCATGCCGACGGCGCTGGCGGAAACGATTGCTCTGGAAGAGACCGCCGAAGGGCGCATCTACCGCACGGTGCTCAACCGCTGCCGCGAGCAGCGCGCGCTGATCCTGGAGAAATTCCCCAAGCTCAACCGCTTCCTCACCGGTTACGATCTGCGCCATGTGCTGAGCGACGATCTGCAAACCTTCGATTTGACGCGTATTCTGACCGGCGCCGAGGGTACGCTGGCGTTTATCACCGAGGCGCGGCTGGACATCACGCCGCTGCCGAAAGTGCGCCGCCTGGTCAACGTGAAGTACGATTCCTTCGACTCGGCGCTGCGCAATGCGCCCTTTATGGTCGAGGCCAAGGCGCTGTCGGTGGAAACCATCGATTCCAAGGTGCTGAACCTGGCGCGTGAAGACATCGTTTGGCACTCGGTGAACGAACTGATCGCCGACGTGCCGGATAAAGAGATGCTCGGGCTGAACATCGTCGAGTTCGCCGGCGACGATCGGGCGCTGATCGACGGCCAGATGGAAGCCCTGTGCCAACGGCTGGACGAATTGATCGCGCAGCGGCAGGGCGGCGTGATCGGGTACCAGATCTGCGGCGATCTGGCTGGCATCGAGCGCATTTACAACATGCGCAAGAAGGCGGTCGGGCTGCTGGGCAACGCCAAAGGGCGCGCCAAGCCGATTCCGTTCGCCGAGGACACCTGTGTGCCGCCGCAACATCTGGCGGACTATATCGTCGAATTTCGGCAACTGCTCGATGACCACAATCTGAGCTATGGCATGTTTGGCCACGTCGACGCCGGGGTGCTGCACGTGCGCCCGGCGCTCGACATGTGCGACCCGCAGCAGGAAGTGCTGATGAAGCAGATCTCCGATCGGGTGGTGGCGCTGACCGCCAAATACGGCGGCCTGCTGTGGGGGGAACACGGCAAGGGGTTCCGCGCGGAATACAGCCCTGAATTCTTCGGGGAAACGCTGTATGAAGAGCTGCGCCGCATCAAGGCGGCGTTCGATCCGGATAACCGCCTGAACCCAGGCAAGATCTGTTCGCCGCTGGCGGTGGATGCGCCGATGATGCAGGTGGATGCGGTCAAACGCGGCACCTTCGATCGGCAGATCCCGGTCGAGGTGCGCACCTCGTTCCGTGGCGCGCTGGAGTGTAACGGCAACGGCCTGTGCTTCAACTTCGACGTGCGCAGCCCGATGTGCCCGTCGATGAAGATCAGCGGCAACCGCATTCATTCGCCGAAAGGGCGGGCGACGCTGGTGCGCGAGTGGCTGCGTCTGTTGGCCGAGCAGGGGGTCGATCCGCTGGCGCTGGAGAAACAGCTGCCGCAGCAGCGCCTCAGCTTGCGCGGCCTGATCGAGAAAACCCGCAACAGCTGGCACGCCGGCAAGGGTGAGTATGACTTCTCGCACGAAGTGAAAGAGGCGATGTCCGGCTGCCTGGCCTGTAAGGCCTGTTCAACCCAGTGTCCCATCAAGATTGACGTGCCGGGATTCCGTTCGCGCTTCCTGCAGCTTTACCACACTCGCTATCTGCGCCCGGTAAGCGACTACATGGTCGCCGGCGTGGAGAGCTATACCCCGTTGATGGCCCGCGCGCCGAAGGTGTTCAACTTCTTCTTCCGCCAGCCGTGGCTGCGGGAGATGAGCCGCAACGCCATCGGCATGGTCGATCTGCCGCTGTTGTCCAGCCCGACGCTGCGTCAGCAGCTGTCCGGCCACCGCGCGATCACGCTGACGCTGGAGCAGTTGGAAGGGCTGAGCGCCGAGCAGCGCGCAGAACACGTGTTGATCGTCCAGGATCCGTTCACCAGCTATTACGACGCCAAAGTGGTGGCGGACTTTGTCCGGCTGGTGGAGAAGCTCGGCTATAAACCGGTGCTGCTGCCGTTCTCGCCGAACGGCAAGGCGCAACATGTGAAGGGCTTCCTGACGCGGTTCGCCCGCACCGCGCGCAAAACCGCCGATTTCCTCAACCGCGTGGCGCAGCTAGGCATGCCGCTGGTGGGCGTCGATCCGGCGCTGGTGCTGTGCTACCGCGACGAATACCGCGAGATCCTCGGCGCCGAGCGCGGCGATTTCCAGGTGCAGCTGGTGCATGAATGGCTGCAGCAGCGGATCGCGGATCGCGCCGAACAGCCGGCGACCGGCGAGCCGTGGTATCTGTTCGGCCACTGCACCGAAACCACCGCGCTGCCGGCCAGCGGCCAACAGTGGGCGGCGATCTTCGCCCGTTTCGGCGCCAAACTGGAGAACGTCAGCGTCGGCTGCTGCGGCATGGCGGGCACTTACGGCCATGAAGCCAGGAACCTGCAAAACTCGCTCGGCATTTATGAGCTATCATGGCATCCGACGCTACAGCGTTTGCCGCGGCAGCGCTGCCTGGCGACCGGCTATTCCTGCCGCAGCCAGGTGAAACGCATCGAGGGCAATGGCGTGCGCCACCCATTACAGGCACTTCTGGAGATGATTGAGTGAAATTGTGGAAACGTGAAACATCGCTGGAGCAGCTGAACCGCGCCGGCGACGGCTGCATGGTCAGCCATGTGGGCATCGAGTTTACCCAACTGGGCGAGGATTTCCTCGAGGCCACCATGCCGGTCGATAGCCGTACCCGGCAGCCGTTCGGGCTGTTGCACGGCGGGGCGTCGGTGGTGCTGGCGGAATCGATGGGATCGATGGCCGGCTACCTGTGCAGTGAGGGCGAGCAGAAAGTGGTGGGGCTGGAGATCAACGCCAACCACCTGCGCGCGGTGTTCGATGGCCAGGTGCGCGGGGTGTGCCGCGCACTGCACGTCGGCCGTCGCCATCAGGTGTGGCAAATCGAGATCTTCGACGCGCGCGATCGGTTGTGCTGCACCTCGCGTCTGACCACGGCGGTCATCGACTGATCCCCGCCGCTTTCCGCAGGCGATCGGCCTGCGGAGCCTTTCGCTTTACAGCTGAAACGGCACGCGTTTGACGAAGTCCTTCTGAAACGCGTTCGCCTTCTCCCAGGTGCCTTCCATTGCATATTTTTGGCAGATCAGCGTCAGCGTATGGCGGGCGAAGTGGTAGCTTTGCACCCGAAACAGCTGGCAACGCTGTGGGTTGTTGATCTCGACGATCAGCCGGTTGTGCAGCTTGCTGAGCGCGTGCAGGTAGCTGTCGTCGTCGCCGTTCTCCAGACACAAATTGGCCATGGTAAGGCTGACGCTGTTGTACCGCTTCAGGTGGTCGATATTGCATTCCGGGCGCCGTAGCGCCGCTTCGGCCATGTAAAAGTCCACCGTGGCGTCGCGCACGCTGAATTTGTAGTCATCAATCTTGCCCAGCAACCATGCGTTGATCGAAAGAGTCATTGGCTTCGCGCTCAAATTCAAATTGAATGATAATCATTATCATATAAACTGCCGCGTTGCCGATCAATCCCCGGCGTGGCGTTTTTTCATCGCGTGAGGTGTAAAAGGCCGCCGACGACCCAACTTGATGCTGAGCGACTAAACTTTAACCTGAGGGCGCGCGCTTGCGCTGCGCCACGAAATGCCGATAAACGCACATTTACGACAGACAGAATGCAGAAATAGGTATTTTCTATGAATGTTTAGATCGGCAACGTACCGCGGCGCTGTAACGCTGACGGGCCACCGGGGAGTGCGGTACGGTGATACAGGATAAAGAACAAATTCATAGGGATAGCATGCACACCTTGCCGCCAGACGCCGCAAGCCGCCACGGATGTCCCGCTGGCTTGCCGCACGCCGCAGCGAAAAACCGCGCTTGCGGCGGATACCCCCGCAAAACAAACGGTTGAAGTGATAATCGTTATCACTAACATATAAGCAACCCAGATTGGCTGTGGCCAAACACGAGTGTGAGGTAGACCCTATGCAAACGGAAAATGTCGGCACTTTTTCTCTGGATGAAAATGTCTGGCAAGGCATTTCGCTCAGCGACAGCGCCGTACGACAAATAACCAAACTGATGCAGCAGGATCCGCAGGTGAAAGGGCTGCAGCTAGGGGTGAAACAATCCGGCTGCGCCGGCTTTGCCTATGTGCTGGATCTGACCCGCGAACCCGCCGATGACGATCTGCTGTTTGAGCGCGACGGCGCCAAACTCTATGTGCCGCTGAAGGCCATGCCGTTCATCGATGGCACCACGGTAGATTATGTCCGCGAAGGGCTGAATCAGATATTCAAATTCAACAACCCTAAAGCTCAGCATGCCTGCGGGTGCGGCGAGAGCTTTGGCGTTTGAGCGATGCAATCAACATGACACGAAGCAATGTAGAAATGCCTAATGAAGTGCAGGCTTGGGTCAGCGAAGGTCGCTACAAAGAAGGTTTCTTCACCCAGCTGGCAACCGATGAGTTGGCCAAGGGCATCAACGAAGAGGTGGTGCGCGCCATATCGGCCAAGCGCAACGAACCCGAGTGGATGCTGGAATTCCGCCTCGAGGCTTATCGCGCCTGGCTGCAGATGGAAGAGCCGCACTGGCTGAAGGCCAATTACGAACGCCTGAACTACCAGGACTACAGTTACTATTCGGCGCCGTCCTGCGGCAGCTGCGACGATGCATGCGGTTCGCAACCCGGCGCCGAGCAGCAACCGGGCGCGGCGACGGAAAAAGATTACCTGACCAGCGAAGTGGAGCTGGCGTTCAACCAGCTCGGCGTGCCGGTGCGCGAGGGCAGCGAGGTGGCGGTGGACGCCATCTTCGACTCGGTCTCGGTCGCCACCACCTACCGTGAAAAACTGGCGGAGAGCGGGGTGATCTTCTGTTCGTTCGGCGAAGCGATCCAGGAATACCCGGAGCTGGTGCGTCAATACCTGGGGCGCGTGGTGCCGTCCAACGATAACTTCTTCGCTGCGCTGAACGCCGCGGTGGCCTCCGACGGCACCTTCGTCTATGTGCCGAAAGGGGTGCGCTGCCCGATGGAGCTGTCGACCTACTTCCGCATCAACGCCGCCAAAACCGGCCAGTTCGAGCGCACCATCCTGATCGCCGACGAAGGCAGCTACGTCAGCTATATCGAAGGCTGTTCCGCCCCGGTGCGCGACAGCTACCAGCTGCACGCGGCGGTGGTGGAAGTGATCCTGCATAAAGACGCCGAAGTGAAATACTCGACGGTGCAGAACTGGTTCTCCGGCGGCGAGAGCAAGGGCGGTATCCTCAACTTCGTCACCAAGCGCGCGCTGTGCGAAGGCGCCGGTTCGAAAATGTCCTGGACCCAGTCGGAAACCGGCTCGGCCATCACCTGGAAATACCCGAGCGTGATTTTGCAGGGCGACAACTCGATCGGCGAATTCTTCTCGGTGGCGCTGACCAGCGGCCATCAGCAGGCAGATACCGGCACCAAGATGATCCACATCGGCAAAAACACCAGGTCGACCATCATCGCCAAAGGCATCTCCGCCGGCCACAGCGAGAACACCTATCGCGGCCTGGTGAAAATCCTGCCGGGGGCGGAAAACGCCCGTAATTTTACCCAGTGCGACTCGATGCTGATCGGGCCGGACAGCGGTGCCCACACGTTCCCTTACGTTGAAGCGCGCAACAACAGCGCTCAGCTGGAGCACGAAGCCACTACCTCGAAGATCGGCGATGACCAGCTGTTCTACTGCCTGCAGCGCGGCATCAGCGAGGATGACGCCATTTCGATGATCGTCAACGGTTTCTGCAAGGACGTTTTCTCCGAGCTGCCGCTGGAGTTCGCCGTCGAGGCGCAAAAACTCCTGGCCATCAGCCTGGAACACAGCGTGGGTTAATCGCCGCATTTTTAGCGCCGTCGGCGCTATCTGAGGACACAGCATGTTAAGCATCAAGAATTTGAAAGTCAGCGTGGAAGGCAACGAGATCCTCAAGGGATTGGATCTGGAGATCAAACCGGGCGAAGTGCACGCCATCATGGGGCCGAACGGCTCGGGCAAGAGCACGCTGTCCGCCACGCTGGCCGGGCGTGAAGAGTACGAAGTGACCGAAGGGGAAGTCACCTTCAAGGGCAAGGATCTGCTGGAGTTGGATCCGGAAGATCGCGCGGGTGAAGGCGTGTTCCTGGCGTTCCAGTACCCGGTGGAGATCCCTGGCGTCAGCAACCACTTCTTCCTGCAGACGTCGGTCAATGCGGTGCGCAAATACCGCGAACAGGAGCCGCTGGATCGCTTTGACTTCGCCGATTTCATCGAAGAGAAGATCGCGCTGCTGGATATGCCGGCCGATCTGCTGACCCGTTCGGTCAACGTCGGTTTCTCCGGCGGCGAGAAAAAGCGCAACGACATTCTGCAGATGGCGGCGCTGGAGCCGGATCTGTGCATTCTCGATGAAACCGATTCGGGCCTGGACATCGATGCGCTCAAAATCGTCGCCAACGGCGTCAACTCGCTGCGGGACGGCAAGCGCGCCTTTATCATCGTCACCCACTATCAGCGCATTCTGGACTACATCCAGCCGGATTACGTACACGTGCTGTCCCAGGGGCGCATCGTCAAATCCGGCGATTTCTCGCTGGTGAAACAGTTGGAGGAGCAGGGCTATGGCTGGCTTACCGACCAACAGTAATTCAAACGCGCTGCAGCAGCTGTATCGCCTGTTCGAAGGGCGCGGCGGCGAGCGTTCGCCGCATGCGCTGGCGCACTGGCAGCAGGCGCTGCGCCTCGGCTGGCCGACGCGCAAGCATGAAAACTGGAAATACACGCCGCTGGAGAGCCTGCTGGAGCAGCAATTCCTCGAGCCGCAGCCCGCCCCGGTGAGCGCAGAGCAGCTCGAAGCGCTGGCGCTCGGCATCGATGCCTGTCGGCTGGTGTTTATCGATGGCCGCTACAGCGCCGCGCTGAGCGATGGCGACCTGGGCGACTACCAGTTCGAGCTGACCGCCTATGGCACGCCTCAGGCGCTGCCGGAGCCGATCCAGCCGGAGATTTTTCTGCACCTGACCGAAAGCCTGGCGCAGGAAACCAGCCTGATTCGCTTGCCGGCCGGCAAGATCCCTGCACGCCCGCTGTATCTGCTGCACATCAGCAGCGGACGCGGCGCCGCCGGGGAAGTGAACACCGTGCATCACCGCCATCATCTGGAGATCGGGCGCGGGGCTGAGGCGGAAGTGATCGAGCACTACGTCAGCCTGGGCGAGGCCGCACACTTCACCGGCGCGCGCCTGACCGCCAATGTGGCGGACAACGCCGGGCTATTGCACTGCAAGCTGGCGTTTGAGAGCCAGCCAAGCTACCACTTTGCTCACAACGATCTGGTTATCGGCCGCGACGCGCGGGTGAAAAGCGACAGCTTCCTGCTGGGGGCCGGCCTGACGCGGCACAACACCAGCGCGCAGTTGAACGGCGAAGGCGCCAATCTGGTGATCAACAGTCTGGTGCTGCCGGTGGGCAAAGAGATTTGCGACACCCGCACTTATCTGGAGCACAACAAGGGCTATTGCGAAAGCCGCCAGCTGCATAAAACCGTGGTCAGCGATCGCGGCAAGGCGGTGTTCAACGGCATGATCAAAGTGGCCAAGCACGCGATCAAAACCGACGGCCAGATGACTAACCATAACCTGCTGTTGGGCAAGGTGGCGGAAGTGGATACCAAGCCGCAGCTGGAGATCTACGCCGATGACGTCAAGTGCAGCCACGGCGCTACCGTGGGGCGCATCGATGAAGAGCAGCTGTTCTATCTGCAGTCGCGCGGCATCGACAAGCACGCGGCGCAGCAGATGATCATCTTCGCCTTCGCCGCCGAGCTGACCGAAGGCATCGCCAACGACACCATCCGGGAACGGGTGCTGGCGCGCATCGCCCAGCGCCTGCCGGGGGAGGCTGCATGAGTTATCCGATTGAACGCGTACGCGGCGATTTCCCGCTGCTGGCGCGTGAGGTGAACGGCCAACCGCTGGCCTATCTCGACAGCGCCGCCAGCGCGCAGAAACCGCAGGCGGTGATCGACCGCGAGCTGGAGTTCTACCGCCACGGGTATGCGGCGGTGCATCGCGGTATCCACACCCTGAGCGCCGAGGCGACTCAGCAGATGGAAGCGGTGCGGGAACAGGCGGCGCGCTTTATCAATGCTGCCTCGGCGGAAGAGATGGTGTTCGTCAAGGGCACCACCGAAGGCATCAATCTGGTGGCCAACAGCTTTGGCCGCTACCTGCTGCAGCCGGGCGATGCGATTCTCATCACCGAGATGGAGCACCACGCCAACATCGTGCCGTGGCAGATGCTGGCGCAGGAGCGCGGGTTGCAGCTGCGGGTGTGGCCGCTGCAGCCGGACGGTACGCTGGATCTGGCGCGGTTGCCAGAGCTGGTCGACGCGTCCTGTAAACTGCTGGCGCTGACCGAGGTCTCCAACGTGCTGGGCACCGTCAACCCGGTGCGTGAGATCATCGCCCGCGCCAGAACCCTGGCACCGGATCTGACGGTGCTGGTGGACGGCGCGCAGGCGGTGATGCACCAGCGCGTCGATGTCCAGGCGCTGGACTGCGATTTCTACGTGTTTTCCGGCCATAAGCTGTATGGCCCTTCCGGCATCGGCATGCTGTATGGCCGCCAGGCGTTGTTGCAGCAGATGCCGCCGTGGGAAGGGGGCGGCTCGATGATCCGGCAGGTTAGCCTGACGGCGGGCACCACCTTCGCAGATCCGCCGTGGCGCTTCGAGGCCGGTTCGCCGAACACCGCCGGCATCATGGGGCTGGGCGCGGCGTTTGATTACGTCGAAGCCTTGAGCCTGAATGCGATCCACGATTATGAACAGTCGCTGATGCATTACGCGCTCGAGGCGCTCAAGCAGGTGCCAACGCTGAAAATCTATGGTCCGGCGCATCGCGCCGGGGTGATCGCCTTCAATCTGGGAGAGCACCACGCCTATGACGTCGGCAGCTTCCTCGATCAGTACGGTATCGCCATTCGCACCGGCCATCACTGCGCGATGCCGCTGATGGCGTTTTATCAGGTGCCGAGCATGTGCCGTGCTTCGCTGGCGTTATATAATACCCGCGAAGAGGTGGACCGGCTGGTGGCCGGGCTGCAACGCATTCATCAGTTGTTAGGTTAGGCCGGGGCGCGTCCCCGGCGGTACAAAAGGATCCCCATGGCGAATTTGCCGGACAAAGATAAATTGGTGCGTAATTTCTCCCGCTGTCTGAACTGGGAGGAGAAATACCTGTACGTGATTGAACTCGGCGCTAAATTGCCGCCGCTGGACGAGGCGGAGCGGCAGGCCGGCAACCTGATCTCCGGCTGTCAGAGCCAGGTGTGGATCGTGATGCGCCGCGATGAGCAGGGGCAGGTCGAGTTTCACGGCGACAGCGACGCGGCGATCGTCAAAGGGTTGCTGGCGGTGGTGTTCATTCTTTATCGCCAATTGACGCCGCAGCAGATCGTCGATCTCGATGTGCGGCCGTTTTTCACCGAGCTGGCGCTCAGCCAACATCTGACGCCTTCGCGCTCGCAGGGGCTGGAGGCGATGATCCGCGCCATTCGCAGTAAAGCGGCGCAGCTGGCCTGATCCATAACGCCTTCATCCTCAAGACTCATTGATACCTTTGCTTTGTCAATGAGTCTTTACAATTCACGATTTTCCTCCGGGCAACGCGCCCAATTCAGTGATATTTCAGCAGCTTAACTGTTGACGTTTCGTTGACAATCAATGACGGCGATTACGTTATAACGTGTTGATTTTTAGAGGACTTATTGCCTTTGATACCAGCGTTGCTAGTATTAATCAGGTATTGTCTGATTTACCCACCACCTGGCGCTCGTTAGCCTTGTGGGCGAACCGTCATAAAAAATATAGGGATGATAATGAAACGTGCGTTGAGTTTAATGGGCATGGTCTTCGCCACCGTATTGGCCGGCACGCAGGCCGCCAGTGCGACCGAGTACCCGCTGCCGCCGCCGGACAGCCGTCTGATCGGCGAAAACACCACTTATACCGTGCCAAACGACGGCCGCCCGCTGGAAGCCATCGCCGCTGACTACAAGATCGGCCTGCTGGGCATGCTGGAAGCCAACCCCGGCACGGATCCGTTCTTGCCCAAGCCGGGTACGGTGCTGACCATTCCGACCCAAATGCTGCTGCCTGACACCAAGCGTGAAGGGATCATCGTCAACCTGGCTGAGCTGCGCCTTTATTACTATCCGAAAGGCGAGAACAAAGTGATCGTCTATCCGATCGGCATCGGCCAGACCGGGATGCACACGCCGCTGGAGGTGACCTCCATCAGCCAGAAGATCCCTAACCCGACCTGGACGCCCACCGCCAACATCCGCAAGCGCTATCAATCCCAGGGCGTGACGCTGCCTGCGGTGGTGCCGGCCGGCCCTGAGAACCCAATGGGGCTGTTCGCCCTGCGTCTGGCGATGGGGCGCGGTGAATACCTGATCCACGGCACCAACGCCAACTTCGGTATCGGCATGCGCGTCAGCTCCGGCTGCATTCGCCTGCGTCCGACGGATATCGAGGCGCTGTTCAACATGGTGCCGCGAGGTACGCGGGTGCAAGTGATCAACGATCCGGTGAAGATTTCCGTTGAGCCGGACGGCAAACGCTATGTGGAAGTGCACCAACCGCTGTCGCGGGTGGAAAGCGACGATCCGCAGACCATGCCGATTGCGTTGTCTAAAGCGGAGAAAGCCTTTGCGGCCGATGGTCAGACCGATCGCGCCGTGTTCGATAGCGCGGTTGTACGCCGTTCTGGCATGCCGGTGCTGGTCAACGTAGGGGAGAGTCCGTCGGCGGTGAGTTTGACGCCTGCAGCGGCTCCTGCGGCGAATAAGAGCCCATTCAAGGCAGCGCCAATCAGTTCGGTGAACTAGGTTTGCAGGATTGAGCGGTCGAAGAGGGGTTCAGCGTGCTGAACCTCTTTTTTTTTGCCTGCCGTGCAGGAAACCCCCTGGCTGACGAACAGACAAAAAAAACGGCGCACAATGTGCGCCGTTTTCAATAACCAAAGCTATCTTACTTTTTGTAAGCGTGAGCTTGGTTGTCCAGACGCTGGTTAGCGCGTGCTGCGTCGTCTTTAGCAGCTTGAACGTCAGAACGCATTGCGTTCACGTCGTTGCTCAGCTGATCAACTTTAGCGTTCAGAGTCTGAACGTCAGAAGACAGTTGATCGATTTTAGCGTTGCTAGAGCAGCCAGCCAGCAGAGTGGAACCCAGGATTACCGCGCCCAGTACCAGTTTAGTACGATTCATTATAACACCCTCTAGATTGAGTTAATCTCCATGTAGCGTTACAAGTATTACACAAACTTTTTTCGAAAGAGAATAATTTTTTAGTGTTGAGGTGCTTTATTTTGATCGTTCGCTCAAACTTGCATCTGGTTTTACAAATTAGTTAAAAAAACGAGGGAAAACAGCCGGCTTCCATGGGACTACTCCGATTCTTTATTAGCTAAATAATGAGCGGATCGCGGTTGCGTTTTGAGAAAAATAGTTTACTGCTGATAAAAAAAACGCCGCAAAGCGGCGTTTTGATCAAGACAATTATGTCACGTTTTATATTACAGCACGTGTACCGAGGCCGTGTTGGTGGTGCCGCTCGGCACCAGCGCGCCGGAAACCATCACCACGACGTCGCCTTTCTGCGCCAGGCCGCTGGCCAGGGCGGCTTCTTTACCGATGCGGTAGAAGTCGTCGGTGGAGGCGATTTCCTTGACCATCTGCGGGATGACGCCCTTGCTCAGCACCAGCTGATGCGCGGTAGTCTCATTGGTGGTCAGCGCCAGGATCACCGCGTTCGGGAAGTATTTACGCACGGATTTCGCCGACTTGCCGCCGCTGGTGGCGACCACGATCAGCGGCGCGTCGAGTTTCTCGGCGGTTTCAACCGCGCCGCGGCACACCGCTTCGGTGATGCGCAGCTTGCGACGATCGTTCAGGGTGTCGATACGGCTTGGCATCACGCGATCGGTACGCTCGCAGATGGTCGCCATGATGTTGACCGCTTCCAACGGGTATTTGCCCTTGGCGCTCTCGCCGGACAGCATGACGGCATCGGTGCCGTCCAGGATGGCGTTGGCAACGTCGCCAGCTTCCGCACGGGTAGGGCGTGGGTTTTTGATCATGGAATCGAGCATCTGGGTGGCGGTGATCACCACTTTACGCGCGCGGTTGCATTTCTCGATCATCATCTTCTGGGCGAAGATCACTTCTTCTACCGGGATCTCGACGCCCAGATCGCCACGGGCAACCATGATGCCGTCGGACGCTTCGAGGATTTCGTCGAAGTTGTTCAGGCCTTCCTGGTTTTCAATCTTGGAGATGATCTGGATCTGCTCGCCGCCGTGGGCTTTCAGGTGCTCGCGGATCTCCAGAACGTCGGAGCGTTTACGGATGAAGGACGCCGCCACGAAGTCGACGCCTTGCTCGCAGCCGAAGATCAGGTCGCGTTTGTCTTTCTCGGCCAGCGCAGGCAGCTGGATGGACACGCCCGGCAGGTTAACGCCTTTGTTCTCGCCCAGGTCGCCGTTGTTCAGCACCTTACAGATGACTTCGTTCTCGGTCACGTTGGTGACTTCCATGCCGATCAGGCCGTCGTCAACCAGCACGGTGTTGCCGATCTTCAGGTCGGCGGCGAAGCCGGCGTAGGTGACCGCCACGCGCTCGCTGTTGCCGATCACGCTCTGGTCAGTGGTGAAGGTGAAGGTTTGGCCGGCGACCAGCGAGGCGTCTTTGCCGCCTTCCAGTTTCATGGTGCGAATTTCCGGGCCTTTGGTATCCAGCAGGATGCCGGCGTTGATACCGGTTTTCGCCATCACGGCGCGCATGTTCTTGATGCGGTTACCGTGCTCTTCATAGTCGCCGTGAGAGAAGTTGAGACGCATCACGTTCATGCCCGCATTGAGCAGGTTGGTCAGCATTTCTTCCGATTCGGTTTTTGGACCGATGGTACAAACAATTTTGGTCTTTTTCATGGCGGAGTTTTCTACAAGTTGTGATGGATAAAAAAACGAATTTGACCGGCGCGGTTTACGCCGGTAGGGAATTTGGGCCGTGCCTGGTGGTGAAAAACATAGTTATAGTTAAGGATAGGTGACGACAGTTGAAGTGGGGCGGAAAAATTCAGCCCGCGCGGGGGCGCGGGGATGCTGCGCAACGGGGTAAGATCACATCGTGTTATTATTGCGTTTTCGCAGATCAAGGGCTGAAACCATTCAACTGATAGACGTTGCGCATTATAAAGGCTAAGCGGCGGGAAACAAAATAAAAAACCGCGGCGGTGCGGCGGATAGAGCAAAACGGGGCTAAATGTGGCGCAAATGCAACGCGTTGCGGGCCGCTTGTTGCGCAAATAACCTTGCTGTAAATACAGGTTTAACGCGTTTGGGGAATTTCCAGCAGCGTGCCGGCGCTCAGGCAGAAGCAGCCGCTGGCGACGTTGGCCGGCAGGGTCAGGCTCTCGCCGGCACGTACTATCCGGGTGTCGCCGCCGAGGGTGAACTCGAATTCGCCGGATATCACCCGGGTTTGCAGCGCGTGCGCGGGCTTTTGCAACTGGCCGAAGGCGCCGGCCTCGAAACGCACTTCCGCCGCCGGCGAACCGTCGCTCATCACGCCTTCACGGCGGGCAAGGCCATTGTCGAGCGGCAAAAAGGCGGTTTTGGCGGTGAAGGTGGTCATGTGGCGTTCCTGATGGCTGATGGCGGTAGTTCGGCGCAATCGACATGAAAAATCGAACGGTCGGGCAGAGACGATACAACGGGAAGTATAACGTGACAGGGAGAGATGAATCAGCAATATGGTGCGTCCGAGTGGACTCGAACCACCGACCCCCACCATGTCAAGGTGGTGCTCTAACCAACTGAGCTACGGACGCACTGCGCTGCTTCTGAAATTTGGTGCGTCCGAGTGGACTCGAACCACCGACCCCCACCATGTCAAGGTGGTGCTCTAACCAACTGAGCTACGGACGCACTGTACTGCTTCAGGAATTTGGTGCGTCCGAGTGGACTCGAACCACCGACCCCCACCATGTCAAGGTGGTGCTCTAACCAACTGAGCTACGGACGCATCTTTTCCTGCCTGTCATGGCTGACAGCGGGGACGAATATTAACGAGCTACCTGCGTGCTGGCAAGGGGAAAAGCGCAATTTTATTCGGTATTTCACGCGATTGCTGAGGTTGTGCGCAGTCCGGCGTTTTTTTCCGCAAACCGCAACCCGGCCGGGGAGGAAACCGGCCGGGAGCGGATTCAGCGCGTGGATCGCTGCAGGATAACGGCAGTCGGCTGTTTCTGCAGCCAGCGCATGCGCAGCGCCATCATGATGGCGGCGAAGGTCAGTCCGATGATAAAGCCGATCCAGAAACCGCTTGGCCCCATCGCCGGCACCAGCGCATCGGTTAACGCCAGCAGATAGCCGCTCGGCAGGCCCAACACCCAATAAGCGATAAAGGTGATGAAGAAGATCGCGCGGGTATCTTTATAACCGCGCAGCACGCCGCTGCCGATCACCTGGACCGAATCCGAGATCTGGTACAGCGCCGCCAGCAGCATCAACTGCGAGGCCATCGCCACCACCGCCGGGCTGTCGTTGTACAGCAGGGCGATCGGTTCGCGGAAAGTGGCGGTAAACAGCGCGGTGCAGACGGCCATGGTGATGCCGACGCCGATGGCGGAGTAAGCGGCGACGCGTGCGCCTTCGACCGAACCTTCCCCCAGACGATAACCGACGCGGATGGTGGCGCCGACGCCCAGCGACAGCGGCAGCACGAACATCAGCGCGCTGAAGTTAAGTGCGATCTGGTGGCCGGCGACCGCGACGATCCCCAGCGGTGAAACCAGCAGCGCCACCACCGCGAACAGCGTGACTTCGAAGAACAGCGCCAGCGCCACCGGCATGCCGATGCCGATCAGGCGCCTTAGCGCCGCCCAGTCCGGGCCGCCGAGATCGCCGGCCTGGCGTTTGATGTCGCGCTGCGACGGCGCGCGCTTCACGTACCAGCGCATCATCAGGAACATGATCCAGTAGACGCTGCCGGTGGCGACGCCGCAGCCGACGCCGCCGAGTTCCGGCATGCCGAACTTGCCGTAGATAAAGATGTAGTTGATCGGGATATTCACCAGCAGGCCGAGGAAGCCGATCACCATGCCGGGTTTGGTTTTGGACAGCCCCTCGCACTGGTTGCGCATCACCTGGAAGAACAGGTAACCCGGCGCCCCCCACATGATGGCGTGCAGATAGCCGACGGCTTTATCCGCCAACTGCGGATCGATGTTGTGCATCATGTCGATGACGAACTTGCAGTTATACAGCACGACGATCAGCAGCACGGAGACGCCGGAGGCCAGCCAGAAGCCCTGACGCACCTGATGGGCGATGCGATCGCGACGGCCGGCGCCGTTGAGCTGGGCGATAACCGGGGTCAGCGCCAGCAGCAGGCCGTGGCCGAACAAAATGGCCGGCAACCAGATCGAGGTGCCGACCGCCACCGCCGCCATGTCGGTGGCGCTGTAAGCGCCGGCCATGATGGTATCCACCACGCCCATGGCGGTTTGTGATATTTGCGCGATGATGACCGGGATAGCGAGAGCCAATAAACTACGCGCTTCAATTAAGTACTTCTGCACGCATACACCTTTTCTATTTATATATGTGGGAGGGAGGGCTGCCGCGAGAGGACAACAATTAAAATAGCGGAATTTTGTCAAAAAGATTGTACCTGCTCGGCGTCGTTAAGCAAACGCCGCAGATAAATAGTTATTAAATGCGCAGCCATTCTTTTTTTGCCGTCGCGGATTTGGTTTTCAGCGCCAACTGGGGCAAACTGCCGGTAGCGTTTTAACCTATTTAGCAAGAAGAGGCACATATGTTCACCGGTATCGTACAAGGCACCGCGCCGCTGGTCGCCATTGATGAGAAACCCAATTTCCGCACCCACGTGATCGAAATGCCTGCCGAGCTGCTGCCGGGGCTGGAGCTGGGCGCGTCGGTGGCCCATAACGGCTGCTGCCTGACCGTCACCGCGGTGGAAGGCAACCGCGTCAGCTTCGATTTGATCAAAGAAACGTTGCGCCTGACCAACCTCGGCGATCTGGCGCTGGGCGACATCGTCAATATCGAGCGCGCGGCGAAGTTCAATGACGAAATTGGCGGCCATTTGATGTCCGGCCATATTATCTGCACGGCGGAAGTGGCCAAGATTTATACCTCGGAAAATAACCGCCAGGTATGGCTGCGCATGCCGGATGCGGAATTGATGAAATATGTGCTGCACAAAGGTTTCATCGGCATCGACGGCATTAGCCTGACCATCGGCGAAGTGGTGAATAACCGTTTCTGCGTGCACCTGATCCCGGAAACGCTGGATCGCACCACGCTGGGTAAAAAACGCCTCGGCGACAAGGTGAACATCGAGATCGATCCGCAAACGCAGGCGGTGGTGGACACCGTCGAGCGCGTGCTGGCCAATCGGGAAGCGACGTTGGCCGCGGCGATGGCGCCGGCGCACAAAGACTGACAGCGATTCTGGCGTGACCGCCGGCATCGAATCATAAGCAGAGAGGAGAAACGCGTGAAGTTTTATGGGAAAACGTTGTTGTTAACCGCGTTGCTGGCGCTGAGCGCTTGCAGCAGTTCGCCTGAGCAGGGCGCGGGCGCGCAAATGGCCGATGCGGACGATACCTGCGGCGCTTCGCAGTATCAAAATTTTGTCGGCAAACCGATGACCTCGCTGGAAGGCGTGCGGATCGACGCCAAGGTGCGAGCCATTCCGTACAACTCTGCCGTCACCATGGATTTCAACCTGCGCCGTCTGAACTTCCTTGGCGACAGCGACGATAAAATTATTCGCGTTTATTGCGGTTAACCCGCAGGGTTCGAAAGAGCAAAAAAAAGCCCCGGCGAAGATGTTGCCGGGGCTTTTTTATCGGGAAAGCGTTCAGCGGGCGACGCGAATGCCGCCTTCAACGCCTTTCGGGCTGAACACCACCTGCCATAACTGCAGATCGCGCGCCCGGAACGCGCCGGCGCAGGCGTTCAGGTAATAGCTGAACATCCGTTCGAAGCGTTCGGAATAGCGCTCGGCGAGCTGCGGCCACGCCTGTTTGAAGCGCTCGAACCAGGCCATCAGCGTGCGATCGTAGTCGGCGCCGATGTTGTGCCAGTCTTCCATCACGAAATGGCCTTCGCTGGCCTCGGCGATATGTCTCACGGAGGGCAGGCAACCGTTCGGGAAGATATATTTGTTGATCCAGGGATCGACGTTCATGTCGGTCTTGTTGGAGCCGATGGTGTGCAGCAGGAACAGGCCGTGCGGCGCCAGATTGCGCTCCACCACGTCGAAATAGGTGCGGTAGTTTTTCGGCCCGACGTGCTCGAACATGCCGACCGAGACAATGCGATCGAACTGCTGGTGCAGATCGCGGTAATCCTGCAACAGGATCTGCACATCCAGCCCGGCGCAGCGCGCCTGAGCCAGCTTCTGCTGTTCGGCGGAAATGGTCACGCCGACCACCGACACGCCGTAATTTTTCGCCGCATAGGCGGAGAGGCCGCCCCAGCCGCAGCCGATGTCCAGCAAACGCATGCCCGGCTGCAGCTGCAGTTTCTCGCAGATCATCCGCAGCTTGGCTTCCTGCGCTTCCTCCAGCGTGGTGGCGTCTTTCCAGTAGCCGCAGGAATACTGCATGTAAGGATCGAGCATCAGGGTAAACAGATCGTTGCCGAGATCGTAATGTTCTTTGCCGACGATCCAGGCGCGCTTTTTCGATTGCAGATTGGTCAGGCGCGCGGCGGCGATACGCAGGGTATCTTTCAGGTGGTGGGGGAGTTTCTTCTCCAGCCCGGCGCTGACCACGCGCTGGAAGAACATATCCAGCCGCTCGCACTCCCACCAACCGTCCATATAGCTTTCGCCCAGGCCCAGTGACCCTTGCTGCAAAACGCGTTTAAAGAATTCGGGATTTTTAACCTGAATATCGAAAGGGCGCGATCCGTTGATTTCGATACCGGCCAGACCGAGCATTTCGTGCGCGATACGGTACCACTGGTTATCCTGGATGCTCAGATCTTCTATACACGATGAACTCATAGCTTCTCCATCACCTTCTTCTGACTGATGACCCGTTAGGAAACAGCTTAGACAATTTCTGCGGGTGCATACCTATACCAACGGGAAATAAGCCCGCGGCGTCTGATATCCGACTATGAACAGAGGAAATTTAAAGAAACGGCCCGACGCAAACGGCGCAGGATAAACGCCCCTTTAAAAAAAGAGTGTGACGCAAGGCGCGTACACAATAGCTGATTGAGATATAGAGATTATAAGGTGTTACTTTACAAGGTTGTTTTTGAGTATAGGCGTGCCGAGGCGTTGACTCAACTGTAAATCGCACTCGGCACGCATATTCTTTAAGTGATTATTAATCTTGGCAATTATGACGCTGAGTTAGCATGTTCCCGCTGTGCCTTTTGCTGCGCATCGGCCGCTTTTCCCCGCTGCAGGAAATAACCCAGCGCGGCCAGGACTACCGTAGATACCATCACCGTCACCGTCGCCAACAGCGGCTGGGCAATAAACGCCGACACCAGCATGCTTGCCACAAAACACAGCCCCAATTGCAGCGTATTTTGCAGCGCGGCGGCTTTGCCGCTGCTTTCCGGGAACGGCATCAGCGCATTCGCCACCATGATCGGGTAGCCGGCGCCGTTGACCAGCGCCATCACGCAGAACGGGATCAGCAGCGTGGTGAGCGTCGGATTGGTCAGGGTCGCCACCAGATACAGTGCCACCATGCTGACACCATAAGCTACCAGCAGCCACGGCAGCAGAGTTTTGCCATTGATGCGCTTAAGCGCGGCGCGGCAGCCGTAGCCGCCCAGCAGGAAGGCCAGCGTTTGCGGCACATAGCTCAGACCGATGTCGCTCGGGCTATAGCCCATATCGCCGAGGATGAACGGCGAACCGGTCAGCCAGGCGAAGAAACCGGCCGAGCAGGCGGCGTACATAGCGACGTTGCCGCTGAACACCGGAGATTTCAACAGTTGCCAGAAGCTGACGCCGTTTTTCGGCGCGTCGGCGGCGGGGTGCGTTTTGGCGCGCTCTTTGAGCAGCAGCGTCGGCAGCAGCAGCAGCGCGGTGATCACCAACAGCGCGGCGAAGATCGCACGCCAGCTGGCGTGGTTCAGCAGCCAGGCGCCAAGCAGCGGCGCCAGCGCCGGTGACAGCGCCACCAGCGGCATGATGGTGGCGAACACGCGGTTGGCCTGGCCTTCGCGATAGCGGTCGACCACCAGCGCTTGCCAGATGGCGGTGGCGGAACAGACGCCGACGGCCTGAATAAAGCGCAGTATCCAGAGCTGCACGGCATTTTCTACCCACAGCATGCCCAGGCAGCCGAGCGCGAACAGCGTCAGGCCAATCAATAATACCGGTTTGCGGCCCAGTCGGTCGGAGAGGGGCCCCCACAGCAGTTGCGCGAAGGCGAAGCCGGCCAGAAAGATACTCAGGCTGGCGCTGACCGCGCCCGCGGAAATTTGCAGTTCCTCCCGCATGGCGCCGAAGGCGGGCAGGTACATATCGGTCGCCAGATAACCCAGCATGCTCAGGCCGGCGAGGTAGAACATAAAGCCAAAAGAATTTCGCATGGTATTTCTCGTTAATATTTTAGTGTCGCAGGTTTTTAGCGCCGGCCAGTGTATCCGGCTGGATCTCTGCTTGTGAAACGGTAATATTTGCAAAGTGCTGTTAAAAAAATTGAAGGCAAAGCGATGTGGTCTGAATATTCTCTTGAAGTTGTTGACGCGGTGGCGCGCACCGGCAGTTTCAGCGCGGCGGCGCAGGAGCTGCACCGGGTGCCGTCGGCAGTGAGCTATACCGTGCGGCAACTGGAACAATGGCTGGCGGTGCCGCTGTTTGAGCGGCGTCACCGTGATGTGGAGTTGACGCCGGCCGGCGCGCTGTTTATCAAGGATGCGCGAGTTGTTATCAAAAAAATGCTCGACACCCGCCGCCACTGTCAGCAGGTGGCCAACGGGTGGCGCGGCCAGCTGAATATCGCAGTCGACATCATCGTCAAACCCCAGCGCAGCCGCCAGCTGGTGCTGGATTTCTACCGCCATTTCCCCGATGTTGAACTGATGCTGCAACCCGAAGTGTTCAACGGCGTTTGGGATGCGTTGGTGGACGGCAGGGTGGACATGGCGATCGGCGCCACGCGCGCGGTGCCGGTCGGCGGCGGCTTTGCCTTCCGCGACATGGGGGATATGAACTGGCTGTGCGTAGTCAGCCCACAGCATCCGCTGGCGCAGCTGGCAGGGCCGTTAAATGACGATCGGTTGAGGCCGTACCCTGCGCTTTGTCTGGAAGACACCTCGCGCAATCTGCCCAAGCGCGTCACCTGGACGCTGGATAACCAGCGGCGGCTGGTGGTGCCGGACTGGACATCGGCGCTCGACTGTCTGTGCGCCGGGCTGTGCGTCGGCATGATGCCGGCGCATCGGGCGCTGCCGCTGGTGCAGCGCGGTGAGCTGAAGGCGTTGCAGCTGCAGCAGCCGTTTCCCGCCAGCCCTTGCTGCCTGACCTGGCAGCAGGATAAACCGTCGCCGGCGATGAGTTGGCTGCTGGCGTATCTGGGCGATGGGGAGACGCTGAATCAGGAGTGGCTGAGCGAGGCGGCGCCGGAAGCCGTGCAGGCTTCCGGCTCAGGGGATTAGCGACGGTAGTCGATGAATGGACCGTCGGCGACCGAACGGCGTTCCACCAGCTTCGGATGCACCTCGATCACCTGCGATTCTTCGCGCTTGCTGATGATGCGATCCAGCAGCATGGTGAAGGCCATTTCTCCCAGACGCTCTTTAGGCTGGTGAATGGTGGTCAGCGCCGGGGTGAAGTAGCGGGCGTTGCGCACGTTGTCATAGCCGATCACGGAAATATCCTGCGGCACTCGCAGCCCCAGCTCGTCAGCGGCGCAGATGGCGCCCATCGCCATGATGTCACCGCCGCAAAATACCGCGGTCGGCCGCTGTTTTTGCGACAGGATTTGGTGCATCGCCTTGTAGCCGGACTCCGGCTCGAAGTCACCCTGGACGATCCACTCTTCGCGAATGTCGATATGCGCTTCCTGCAGCGCCTTCATAAAGCCCTGATGACGGCCGCCGCCGGTGTTGCGCGACAGCTGGCCCGGGATGGCGCCGATATCGCGGTGACCGCGCTCGATCAGGTAACGGCCGGCCAGATAGCCGCCTTCGAACGCGTTATCGATGATGGTGTCGGTGAAGTCGCCGCGCGCGGCGCCCCAGTCCATCACCACCATCGGGATATTACGGTAGTCCTCCAGCATGCCCAGCAGTTGATCCGGGTATTCGGAACACATGACCAGCAGGCCGTCGACGCGCTTTTGCGCCAGCATCGCCAGGTAGGCGCGCTGCTTGTCCAGATTGTTGTGCGAGTTGCACAGGATCAGGGTGTAACCTTTGCTGTAGCAGCTGTTTTCCACCGCCTCGATCACTTCGGCAAAATAGGGCGCTTCGCTCGAGGTGGCCAGCAGACCGATAGACTTGGTGTGATTGACTTTCAGGCTGCGCGCCACGGCGCTCGGCGAGTAGTGCAGCTCTTTGATCGCGGCCCACACGGCCGCTTTGGTCTCTTCGGCGACGAAACGAGTCTTATTGATGACGTGCGAAACGGTGGTGGTGGAAACGCCCGCGCGTTTGGCCACATCTTTAATCGTTGCCATGTAAGGAATGACTCCTGAACTCACATGTTTACAGCATGTAAGTGTGATGTTAATCGTTTGCCTACGTAGATCCTTCTCCAGAGAAGCGAAAACTGAGTTTTTAGTGTGTTGAAGTCTTCAGCGCTTAATCAGGAGGGGCATGGATGCCGGTACGCAGTTGTGAACTGCGAATTTTGTCGCATATTGAACAAAAGTGGAAGAGGTAATCGAGATTATAAACCGGGAAATGATAACAAGATTTTATCGGCGAACTGTGGGAAAATGATTTGACGTACTAATTGTGCGCCTTTTATCCTTAGGAAAGCCTATTTTAAAGGAGTTGTCATGGATACCGATCTGAAGATGTCTCTGTTCACTACCGTCGGCGCGTTGGCGATGATCATCGCTTTCAGCTTTGTCGCCGCGTTGAACTGATCTCCCGCCAGTTATAAAAAAGGCGCAGCCTGGCTGCGCCTCATCACTTAGGCAAGGCCTGCGTTTACGCCAGGTTTTCCGCCGCAAATTTCCAGTTGACCAACGCCCAGAAGTTTTCCAGGTATTTTGGACGCGCATTGCGGTAATCGATGTAATACGCGTGTTCCCACACGTCAACGGTCAGCAGCGGTTTATCTTCACCGGTCAGCGGAGTTGCCGCGTTGGAGGTGTTGACGATCGCCAGCGCGCCGTCCGGTTTTTTCACCAGCCAGGTCCAGCCGGCGCCGAAGTTTTTCACGGCGGCATCGGTGAACTGCTCTTTGAACGCAGCGAAAGAGCCGAAGGATTTGACGATTGCCGCCGCCAGTTCGCCCTGCGGTTCACCGCCGCCCTGTGGCGACAGGCAGTGCCAGTAGAAGGTGTGGTTCCACACCTGCGCGGCGTTGTTGAACACGCCGCCGTTGGAGGTCTTGATGATCTCTTCGAGCGATTTGCCCTCGAACTCGCTGCCTTTCACCAGGTTGTTCAGGTTAACCACGTAGGTATTGTGGTGTTTGCCGTAGTGGTATTCCAGGGTCTCGGCGGAGATGTGCGGCTCGAGCGCGTTTTTCTCATACGGTAATGCAGGTAATTCAAACGACATTGCTTCCTCCTTTACAGCGCCACTTTCTTCCCGCCCAGGCGGGAGCCAGATGGGCCGTTTTTTATTGTGGTCATTCAATCTTAACAATTTTCATCATAAAAAACAGGAGGAAAAGCGAGAAATGCGCGTGGGGGAGTGCGATGGGCGATAGCTTGAGCAGGCGGTTGCGACCGGGGCCGCAACCGCGCAGAACAGGGAATTAACGGATGGTTTTCGGCGTCACTACGCGGCGTGCGCCGATGTAATGGTTTTGCCAATAGTCGTTGTCGAGCTGGCTGATGCGGATCTCTTCGCCGGTGCGCGGCGACTGGATGAATTTGCCGTTGCCGAGATAGACGCCGACATGGTCCGCCACGCCGCGGTTATTGATGCGGAAGAACACCAAATCGCCGCTTTCCAGTTCGCTTTTCTTGATCGGCGCCGCGTCGCGCAGGTGATACATTTCGTTGGCGGTGCGCGGCATCTTGATTTTCACCACGTCCTTATAGGCGTAATAGATAAGGCCGCTGCAGTCGAAGCCGGTGCGCGGCGAGCTGCCGCCCCAGCGGTAAGGCTTGCCCATCTGATCCATCAGCTTGGCCATCGCGGTCTGTTTGGCATGCTGGTAACGTTTTTTGTGCGCCGGGCTGAGTTTTAACGGCTTTTCTTCACGCGCCAGTTTGGCGGTGGCCATACCGGCGTCGCGGTGGCGGCCATAGCCTTTTTTATAGCCCTTTTTCGGCGGAGTGACTTTAATCTTGGCGGTTTTCTGCGCTTTGGCCTTGGGTTTGGCGCTGACGATCTTTTTCGCGCTTTTCTCGCTTTTGGCCTTGGCGGTCTTGGTTTTTTTCTCGGGGGCCGTCACTTTGGCTTTTTTGGCGGCTTTATCCGCTTTCTTTTTTCTGCGGTCATCGGGCCGCGCTTCATTAGCATGGCTTTTACGCTGCTCGGCAGCAACGCGCGCCTGTGGCGCAGCGTGCGCCAAATTGAAGAAGAGCTGCGTAAACAGCAGCGCAAAGAGCGTAAGAATTAAACGCATGTCGACGTCACCAACCTTGGCCCCGAAACGGATATCGAAAGAGTTACAGTATTCCCGAACTTCACCATATAAAACAGCGAAGAACTCATAAATAATAATCCATATTGTGAGAAAACGTTAATGACATTTTTTTTGGTTTAAAATCAGCCTGTTGATGTATAAAAAAGCGCCAGGCGACGGTGGCGGATATAATTAAGCCGCGCCGGCATCGCGGCGCAATATATTAGTGAAATGGTCGGATTAAAAATGTTATTCTCAACGTATGTTTTGACCGGAATGACGTGGCCGGTGAAACGCGATCGGCGGCGGGCGAATATCCTTGCAAAAGATGGCGTTTTCTTGCGACTGTTCCAGCCGCTACAATAGCCCGCGTGATGCATGTTGTAGCCATGAAATGTGGCTTGAGGAAGCAATAAATGACGACGACACTTGAAAAAATTCAGCACCAGATCGCTGAAAACCCGATTCTGCTGTACATGAAAGGTTCGCCAAAGCTGCCGAGCTGCGGCTTTTCCGCGCAGGCTGTGCAAGCGCTGTCCGCCTGCGGCGAGCGTTTCGCCTATGTGGACATTTTGCAGAACCCGGACATCCGCGCCGAGCTGCCAAAATACGCCAACTGGCCGACGTTCCCGCAGCTGTGGGTAGATGGTGAGCTGGTCGGCGGTTGCGATATCATCATCGAGATGTATCAGCGCGGCGAACTGCAGCAACTGATCAAAGAAACGGCAGAAAAGTATAAAGCGCAGGAAGACCAGCAGTCTTAATCGACGGGCTTGCGATTATCGCGTAACGGGCGGCGCCAGTGCAAACTGGGCCGCCTTTTTTGTTGGTTTTATTCGGCGAGATCGCCGGCGGGCAGCGGCCAGCCGCCGAGACGTTTCCAGCGGTTAACCAGCTCGCAAAACAGCAGGGCGGTTTGCTCGGTGTCGTACAGCGCGGAGTGCGCCTGGCTGCTGTCGAACGGCATGCCGGCGGCGATGCAGGCTTTGGCCAGCACCGTTTGCCCCAGCACCAGGCCGCTCAACGCGGCGGTGTCGAAGGTGGCGAACGGATGGAACGGGTTGCGCTTCAGGCCGGCGCGTTCGGCCGCGGCCATCAAAAAGCTGTGATCGAAGTTGGCGTTGTGCGCCACGATAATGGCGCGATTGCAACCGCGATCCTTGAGCCCTTTACGCACCGCTTTGAAAATGGCGTGCAGCGCGTCATATTCGCTGACCGCGCCGCGCAGCGGATTGTGCGGATCGATGCCGTTAAACGCCAGCGCTTCCGGCTGCAGGTTGGCGCCCTCGAAAGGCTCCACGTGGAAGTGCAGGGTTTCGTCCCGCTGCAGCCAGCCGTCCTCATCCATTTTCAGCGTGACGGCGGCGATCTCCAGCAACGCATCGGTATTGGCGTTGAAGCCGGCGGTTTCAACATCTATTACTACGGGATAAAACCCACGAAAACGACCACTCAGGGCGTTAAGATCACTTTTCTCGGCCATCAGTTTCTTATCTTCATCGAATGCAGCGCGCATTATGGCAAATTTTGCGCCCGGTTGCAGGCGCTATCGCGCGGAGAATCAGCAGGGCGCCAACGCGCCCTGAAGGGGGGGCTTAGTGGCCAAGGCCCTGACCGGCGTGTTTGTTTTCGATCAGCTCGATTTTGTAGCCGTCCGGATCTTCGACGAAGGCGATAACCGTGGTACCGCCTTTCACCGGGCCGGCTTCGCGGGTGACCTTGCCGCCGGCGCGACGGATGCTGTCGCAGGTGGCGGCAACGTCATCCACGCCCAGCGCCAGGTGGCCGAAGGCGGTGCCCATATCGTAGCTGTCGGTGCCCCAGTTATAGGTCAGTTCGATAACTGCGCCTTCGCTCTCTTCCGTATAGCCGACGAAAGCCAGGGAGTATTTGTACTCCGGGTTTTCGCTGGTGCGCAGCAGACGCATGCCTAATACCTTGGTGTAGAAGTCGATGGCGCGTTGCAGGTCACCGACGCGGATCATGGTATGGAGTAAGCGCATAATTCCTCTGAATTGACTGTGCCGTGGCAGACGGCGGGTGGATTGAAGCACAAGCGAGTATAGCCTTGTCCCGCAAGGGAATTCAACGTGACAAGTTAGTGACAATGTCACTTCGTGGTCTCGCGTCGAGGGTGTCTAAATATTGATCGAGTGTACCGATCGATACAGAGTAATTGATCTGCACAATCAATTATCTATTCCAGCGGCGATCGTGTAAAAATCGAACGACAATAAAGATCAACACCAGGGAACACCGGCCCGCCTCGTGCGGGCCTTTTTGCTTTGCGCGCGACGCATAAAAAACGGCCATGCGATTGCGTGGCCGTTGGGGTCAGGACAGGTTACTTCGCCAGAAACGGATAGTCGGTATAGCCTTCGGCGCCGCCGCCGTAGAAGGTTTCCGGCTTAGGTTCGTTCAGCGGGGCGTGCTGGCGGAAACGCTCGACCAGATCCGGGTTGGCGATGTAGCTGCGGCCGAAGGCCACCGCGTCGATGAAACCTTTTTCGATCAATGCTTCGGCTTTTTCGGCGGTGTAGGCGCCGGCACCGACGATCACCCCTTTAAAGTGGGCGCGCACCGAGTCGCGGAAGGCGTCGGAATACGGTTTGCCGCCGGCCCAGTCAGGTTCGGAGATGTGCAGGTAAGCGATATTGCGCTTATTCAGCTCTTCCACCAGATACAGCGCCGCTTCTTCCTGATCTTCGCCGTTGTCCAGCCCGTTGAACGGCCCCAGCGGCGAGATACGGATACCGATGTGTTCGGCACCCCATTCGGCGATGGTGGCGTCGACCACTTCCAGCGTCAGGCGGGTGCGATTCTCAATGCTGCCACCGTATTGATCGGTACGTTGGTTGGAAGCCGGTGACATGAACTGGTGCAGCAGATAGCCGTGGGCAGCATGCAGTTCGATGAAATCGAAACCGGCTTCGCGCGCGTTGGCGGTTGCCTGGCGGAAATCGTTGATGATGCCCGGGATCTCGCTGGTTTCCAGCGCGCGCGGCGTGGAGGTCGGCACGCGCACCCAGGCGCCGGTTTCATCACGCACGGTGGTGCGGGTTTCAGCGTTGATGGCCGAAGGCGCGACCGGTGCTTGCCCGCCTGGCTGCAGGCTGGCGTGGGAAATGCGGCCTACGTGCCACAGCTGCACGGCGATATGGCCGTTGTTGTCATGCACTGCCTGCGTGATGTTTTTCCATGCGGCGATCTGCTCCGGCGTATGCAACCCCGGCGCACCGGCGTAGCCTTTCGCCTGGAAGGAAACCTGGGTCGCTTCGGTCACGATCAGGCCGGCGCTGGCGCGCTGTGCGTAATATTCCGCCATCAGCGGCGTAGGAATATCGCCCGGCTCGATGCTGCGCAAACGCGTCAGCGGAGCCATAAACACGCGGTTGGGCAGGGTGATGGCACCAACCTTCAGCGGAGAGAGCAATTTTTCAGTCTTCATAGTGCATCCTGTATTTAATAGACCGGTCGTCTAGTAATGGGCGATAAAAAACCATGAACTGCATTTTTTCAATAAAAATAAGTTGTTACCGTTACGGTTGCGGCGGGCGCAGCAGCAACTCGATGCTTTCCAGCGCGCTGGTCAACGGCGCCAGCGAGTGACGGATCTTGGCGCGCAACGTGGCGCCGAGCCACAGTGAATACAGCGTTTCTGCGGTTGCCGCCGGGCTCATGGCTACCGACAGCGAGCCCTCGGCGATACCGCGCTCGATGGCCTCCTGAAGGTGGCCGATCACGCGAGCGGTGCCCGTTTCCAGCGCATGGCGCATCGGTTCCGACAGATCGCTCACCTCGGCGGAAAGCTTCACCGCCAGGCAGGCGTTGTGGCATTCGCTGCGGCAGTGGTAGCTGATAGCCTGGGCGTAATAGCCGAGCAGCTGGTGGCGGGCATCACCGCGCCTGTCGGCAAACAGAGCCTGCATTTCTGCATCATAATGCGCGAAATAGCGCTGCAGCATCGCTTCGCCGAAGGCTTCCTTCGAGCGAAAATAGTGGTAGAACGAGCCTTTCGGCACGCCCGCGGTGGCCAGCAGTTCGCTCAGCCCCATGCCGGTAAAGCCCAGGCGCAGGCTGAGGGTTTCGCCGGTGGCGAGCAGATGTTCACGTGTATCCACGTTGCAATGCGTTGATTTGGTCATCATGGTGCCGAGCATAATAGACCGATTGGTCTAGGTCAATGGGAATAAAAAAACCGGCGCACAAAACGCCGGTTTGTCTGCAAACTATTGTGCCCCAGCGGCACGCGGAAGTTAAGCGCTACGCCGCGTTGCGGCAGCGTTGCAGGATATCCAACTGGGATTGATATTCGCGGGTTTGTACGTTCAGCATACCCAACAGGGTGTGGAACAGGTTGTCCTGCGAAACCTCGTCCTTTTCCGCCAGCGTATTCAGACACTGGCGATCGATGCCGAAATTGCGCTGATAGTCGGCCGACATCCACATCAGGAAAGGCACGTGCGTTTGCTGGCTCGGTGCGAAGACATAAGGCGTGCCGTGCAGATACATGCCGTTTTCCCCCAGCGATTCGCCATGATCGGACAAATAGACCAGCGCGGTATTGAAACGGTCGTCATACTGCCGCAGCAGCTTGATGGTGGCATCGAGCATCGCGTCGGTATACAGGATTGAGTTGTCGTAGGTGTTCACCAATTGTTCATGGCTGCAATCCTGGATCTGATTACTGTTGCAGGTCGGCGAAAACGCCTGGAATTCTGGCGTGCTGCGGCGGTAGTAAGCCGGGCCGTGGCTGCCCATCTGGTGCAGCACGATCACGCCGTCGTCTTTCAGGCTATTGATGTAGTCGTTCAGCTTGTACAACAGCACGTTGTCCATGCAAACCTCGCCGTCGCAGTCCTGCTGCGGTTTCAGCTTGGTCATGTCGATGTGCGGCACCCGGTCGCAGGCGCCTTTGCAGCCGCCGTCGTTATCGCGCCACAGCACATTGACGCCGGCATGCGCCAGCACGTCGAGCATGCCTTCCTGGTGCGTCGCCTGGGTCGCGTCGTACTCCTTGCGTGGCATGTTGGAGAACATGCAGGGCACGGAGATCGCCGTTTCGGTGCCGCAAGAGCTGGCGTTCTTGAAATAGACCACGTTGTCCTGCTTGAGGCGCGGGTTGGTTTCGCGTTCATAGCCGCCGAGGGAGAAGTTTTCGGCGCGGGCGGTTTCTCCCACGACCAGGATCACCAGCGTTTTCTTGGCCTGCCTGGCGATCAGCGGCCCTTTACGCGCATCTTCGCCGATCTTGACCAGCGGCAGATTGCGGGTGAAGTAACGCTGTTCGGTAAACTTGATGGTGCCGGCCACGAAGTTGGAAGGCGTCAACATCTTCACCACGCTTTTATTGTTGCGGATCAGCGAAGCGTAGTCTTTGTAGAACAGCGCGGCGACGATCAGGATCACCACCAACGACAGCATGACGTTGGCGGCGCGCAGTCCGACCATGTACCACCAGGGGCGAGTCTGGCGAATTTGGGTGAAGCAGACCGCCACCGCCGGCAGAATGCCGAGCAGCGTCAGCCACAATCCCATGCGCGGCGTCAGCAGCGCGGTCGCCTCCTGAGGGTTGGTTTCGAAGGCGTTTTGCATCATGTTGCCGTCGATCACCACACCATAGCTGAACATGAAATAGTTGGCTGCGGCGCTGCCGAGCAAGAAAAAGATGATCAGCGGCTTGCGCAGGTAGGGCACGGTCAACACGCTGAAGATGATATTCAACGCACAGAAGATCACCACCGGCATGCTGGCGGCGAAAATCACGCTGTGGGCGCTATCGAAGGTGATATACGACCAGGCGCGCTGCAGGAATAAGGCGTTCTGAAATAAAGTGAAGAACAGGGCGGCGGCGAGGGTAAAACCGAGGCTGTTGCACCGTAAGCGTTGACGTAACCACATTGCCAAATCGGGATCCTGAAAGTAGATAATGCCTTGAAATCTACCGGATGAAACTTAAGAAAACCTTAGAAACTCAGATTACTGGCAGCGAAGAATACGCGGAAAACGCCAGGCCGAGCGGCCTGGCGGCGGGGCGGTTTAGTAGGCGGCGGTGAATTGCGCGCGAATAAACTGAGGCTTTTCAATCTCATCAACGATAGCGACCGCCAGGTCTTCCACCGAAATGCTGGCCGGCGCTTCGCCGTTCATCAGCAGTTGCGTGGTGCCGAGGCGGAACTGGCCGGTGCGTTTGCCCGGCTCCAGCAGGGCGGCCGGCGAAAGATAGGTCCAGTCGAGTGCCGACTCGTTACGCAGTTTGTTGCGCAGATCGCGCACCGCCTGCGCACCGGGGCGGATATTTTCCGGGAACTGCGGCGTATCCACCAGTTCAACGCCCGGCGCCACTTCCAGGCTGCCGGCTCCGCCGACCACCAACAGGCGTTTGACGCCGGCCTGCTCGACCGCGGTGAGGATCTGCTGGGCGCCGCGGGTGGTTTTCTCATACAGGTTGTCTTCGCCCCAGCCGGGGTTGTAGGCGCTGATCACCGCATCCTGGCCGCGCAATTGTCCCGCCAGCCAAGCCGTATCGGCGACGTCGCCCAGTGCGACGGTCAGATTGGCGTGCTCCGGCAACTCTTTTTTCTGGCGCGCGATTGCCGTCACCTGAATACCGCGAGCCAGCGCTTCATCCACCACGCGGCGGCCAACAAAACCGGTTGCTCCAATAATGGCTACTTTCATCTGTATGCTCCTTCGGGGATAGGTTCAGTATCGTGAGGCAGGCCGAGGTGCCTGCCGCGTGGTTTCTACTCTAGTCCTTAACAATAGCCGTGATTAGTGCCATATTCATGCTTTCTTGATTAAGTAAAACTTCATAATCGTGGATAAACTCAATCGAATGGCGGTATTCGCCACCGTGGTGGCGGAGGGCTCGCTGGCCGGTGCGGCACGGCGACTGGGCATGACGCCGTCGGCGGTCAGCCAGCACATGCGCTCGCTGGAGAAGGCGCTTGGGGTGCCGTTGCTGCATCGTTCCACCCGCCGTCTGGCGCTGACCGAGGCAGGAGCGGCGTTCTATCCCGGCTGCGAGGCGATGCTGCAACAGGCGCTGCAGGCGGAGCAGCGGTTGGCGGAGCTGCGGGATACGCTGGTGGGGGAGCTGCGCATCGCCACCCCGGTCGGCATCGGCGGCCGATCGCTTGCGGAGGCGTTGTCGCCGCTGTTGCAGGCGCATCCCAAGCTGACGCTGCGAGTGCTGGCGGACGATCGCATCGTCGATATGATAGAACAGCGGGTCGACATTGCGCTGCGGGCCAACCGGCAGCTGGCGGACGCCAATATGATTGCGCATCCGCTGACGGCGTGGCCGATGGTGCTGTGCGCCGCACCGCGTTACCTCAGCCAGCATGGGGTGCCGGAAAAACCGCAGGATTTGGTACAGCACCGCTGGATCTCCAGCGGCTACAGCGGGGCGCATCTGGATTTGCAGCACCAGTCCGGCCAGCAGGTCAAGCTGCGGCTGGCGGAAGGACAGATCGTCAGCGAGAGCATGAACGTGATGCGCGCCTTTACCCGCGCCGGTCTGGGCATTTCCGTTCAGCCGCTGTATGAAATTGGCGACGAACTGCAGCGCGGCGAGCTGTTGCTGCTGTTGCCGGAGTGGCGGCCGGCGCCGCTGCGGCTGCACGCGCTGACGCTGGAACGCACTATGCCGGAGAAAAGCCGCCAGGCGCTGCGCTATTTGCGTGACTATTTTCGCCGCAATGGAGAAAAGGGACTTGCCAGCGGCGGCGATGGCGTCTTCAATTAGCAAGAGAACGCAGGAGGAGCCCCGTGGCGCAGCAGCTTGAGTTTTTCGACATCCCCAGCCCGTGTCGCGGCATTTGTCAGGCCGACGATCGTGGATTCTGCCGTGGCTGCCTGCGCAGCCGCGAGGAGCGTTTCGGCTGGATGAACATGAGTGATGCGCAAAAGCGCGAGGTGTTGCGCCTGTGCCGTCAACGCTTCCTGCGGCTGCAGCGCGCCAATAAAGCGCCTGACGAGCCGCTGCCGGAGCAGCCGTCGTTGTTTTAACCTTTCCTGATCTGCCGCACGTTCGTGTGGCTTACCGCTTCCCTGTGCATCACCGGCTTGTGTATGCTGGCTGACAACTAATGTCATGAGGTTTTCGCAATGGTAGAACGTATTCGTCTCGCGCCGCAGGGGCCTGAATTTTCCCGCATGATTTGCGGTTACTGGCGGTTGATGGAGTGGGGCATGTCACCGCAGCAGCTGCTGACGTTCATCGAACAGCATGTCGAACTGGGCGTCACCACCGCCGATCACGCCGATATCTACGGTGGCTATGCCTGCGAACAGGCGTTCGGCGACGCGCTGCGTCTGAAGCCGGCGCTACGCCAGTCGCTGGAATTGGTGACCAAGTGCGGCATCGCCACCACCGCCAAGCCCGGTAACCCGATTGGGCATTACATCACCGACCGCGATCATATCGTGCAGAGTGCGGAACAGTCACTGCGCCATCTGCATACCGATTACCTCGATCTGCTGCTGATCCACCGCCCGGATCCGTTGATGGACGCTGACGACGTAGCCGAAGCCTTCGTTGCGTTGCACAAAAGCGGCAAGGTGCGCCATTTCGGCGTATCCAACTTTACGCCCGCGCAGTTCCAACTGCTGCAGTCGCGTCTGCCGTTCACGCTGGCGACCAACCAGGTGGAGATCTCGCCGATTCACCAACCGGCCATTCTCGACGGCACGCTCGACCAGTGCCAGCAACTGCGCATCAAGCCGATGGCCTGGTCCTGCCTGGGCGGCGGGCGCCTGTTCAACGACGCCGAGTTTCAGCCGCTGCGCGACGAGTTGCAGCGGGTGGCGCAAGAGATCGGCGCGGAGACCATCGAGCAGGTGGTGTACGCCTGGGTGATGCGTCTGCCGTCGTCGCCGTTGCCAATCATCGGCTCCGGCAAGATTGAGCGAGTGCGTTCGGCGCTGAAGGCGCAGAAACTGGTGCTGAGCCGCCAGCAGTGGTTCCGCATTCGCAAGGCGGCGCTGGGGTATGATGTGCCTTAAGGCGGGCAGAAAGAGGAAAGCCGGGCGGCGAAAGCACCCGGCTTTTTTTATGCCGATCTTTAGGCCAACACCACCTGATCGGTGCTGATGTGATCGAGCGAGACGCCGATCAGCGTGACCTGGCTGTGGCCGAAGGCCAGCACCAGATCGTCGTTTTGCTGCGTGGCGTAGTCGCGGATATTGCCGCGGGCGCCTTCGGTGCCGATAAATACCAGTTTATCGCTGGCGTTGAAGCCATACAGCTGGTCGCGGCCGAAATCGCCGCTGAACAGGAAGGTGTTGCCGTTGCCGACGCCCTTCAGGATGTCATCGCCGCTGCCGCCGACGAAGGTCAGGTTGCCGCCGGCGTGGCCGATCAGCGTGTCGTTGCCGGCGTTGCCGAACAGCCAGGCGTCGTGGCTGCGAGCCTGCAGGACGTCATCGCCGTCGCCGCCGGTGGCGGCGGCGGCATAGGCTTTGAGGCCTGAGTCCGATTTCAATCCGGCGGCGGTTACCTGATGATCCACTTCTTTGTTGAAGATAAGCCAGGAGGTTTCTTTGCTGCGCAGGGTGCTGATGTCGTCCGCCAGCGTAATGCCGCCCTTGGCGTCGCGCAGGTAAAGCGTGTTGCCGTCGTAGGCGACCTCGGTATTCTTCAACGCCTGCTGGGTATCGAAGATATTGTGGCCTTTGCCGCCGGCGATCAGGTTATAGCCGCCGGCGTCGCGGAAGATATCGTCGCCGTCGCGGCCCTCGAGATAATCGTTGCCTTTGCCGCCCTTGATCAAATCATTGCCGTCGCTGCCGATGATAAACGTCGGCCCGCTGTGCGTTTCCGCGTTGCGGTTCAGGTCTTCCACCCAGGTACTGCCGCGCGTCACGTTCGACAGGTTGGAGACGATGATGGTCGAGTCTTTGTCGGTCAGCGAATAAAACTCGGAGTTCAGCACCCGTATCAGGCCGTCCTGATAGAAGAACGGCAGGTGGGATAGCCAGGTCGGAATGTTGAGAATGGAGAACGGCAACAGATTCCAGGCGTCCGACGCGTAGTGATCGTTGAAGTTGACGATATTGTTGGTGGCGGAGGTATGCGGCGCATCGTGAACGCCCAATGACGGCAGGGTCAGCGAGGTGCCGTCGAGCGCGCGAAACACCGGATCGTTCTCATAGCCGATGTTGATCACCTTGCCGCCGGCTTCGTACTGGGTCGGCGAGGCGAAAGCGACATAGTTGGACTGCGCGTAGAAGCCGCCCCAGTTGGCGTCGCTCTGCGCCGCCATGCTGTTGACCGCCAGCCCGCCGAGGCTGTGGCCGCTGACCACCACGTCCTCGCCGCTCAGCCCGTGGGCCTGCGCGAATTTCGCCACGTCGCCCAGCAAGTTGCCGAACGCCTTCAGCGTGTAGCCGTCGGCGTAGCCTTTCGGCCCGAACCCGGCCAGCAGATCGTTAATCACATCGCCGATGGTATCGCCGATCAACGACTCGCGCGGGCCGCTGGTGCCGCGAAATGAGATGCCAATGGCGGTGAGATTGCCTTCGCTGTCATATTTTCCCAGCACCTCGGCCTGCGCGGTGGTGTAACCGGCGGTCTCGCCGTAGTAGGTGCCGCGCGCATCGGTTTTGCCGGCGTAACCCAACTGCGTGGCGCTGATCACCGACCAGCCGGCATTGTTCACCGCTTCCTGCGCGGCCTGTTCGGAGTCGGGGTTCCAGGGAAGGCCGGGCAGGCCGCCCTGCGACTGGGTGCTGCCGATGAGCGCCGTGATCAGCGTCAGCGGCAGACCGAGCCCGAAACCGGTCTGGTGATAGCCTTCATCGAAGCCGTTATCGATATTGTGGTAAGCGTAGGTAGAGATGGCCAAGGCGTCGGAAAACAGCGCCTTTGACGCGTTTTCGTCCAGATCCTTATAGCTAAAGATGCCCATATCAGTTCCTTATGAAGTATGCCGCCTGGCCGGGAAGTGAACTCTCGCGCGTCGGCGGTGGAAACAGGGAAACAACGTTAGCCGAACGACAGCTGGTCAGAGGACCAACATCGGTAGAATTATTATTGGTGCTAAATATTAGGCCCGCGAATCAAATTGGCGAGATTGTGCGTTGGTTAACAGTGCTGGCGTTGGCTCTCCTATACTGATAACTCGATATAGTCATTAAGGAGACTGATTGATGAAACGTTATTGGTATGCGGCGCTTGGCCTGATGGCCTGCGGGGCCGCTCAGGCGGCGACGGTCGACGTTGAGATGAATTTGGTGACCGGGCAGGGTATCGGTCAGGATATCGGCAAAGTGGCCATCAGCGAAACGCCTTACGGCTTACTGTTCACGCCGAGCCTGAAAGCCTTGCCGGCCGGGGTGCACGGTTTCCATGTGCATGAGAAAGGCAGCTGCGAGCCGGGCATGAAGGACGGCAAGGCGGTGGCGGCGCTGGCGGCTGGCGGGCATTTTGATCCGCAAAAAACCGGGAAACACCTCGGACCCTATGCCGACGGGCATCTGGGCGATTTGCCGGCCATCTATGTGACCGCCGACGGCATGGCGAACGATCCGGTGTTGGCGCCGCGGCTGAAAAAAATCAGCGAAATTGAGGGCAAGGCGCTGATGGTGCACGCCGGCGGCGATAACCACTCGGATCATCCACAGCCGCTCGGCGGCGGCGGTGCGCGCTTCGCCTGCGGCGTGATCAAGTGATCACCCGCCGCTAACGGCCGGTGCGGCGGCGGGCTGGCCCATCGCCTGTTGCAACTGCTGCAGCGAGCAGTAGAGCCGCCAAATCAGGCCGGCCAGATCGCGCGCCGCCTGTTCCGGGTGGTGCGCCAGCGCGTTGCTCATGCGCAGCAATTCCTGCAGCGTGGCGTCCAGCGAACTGTGCTGCACGCCTTTCTCCGTCATGATGCCGCGCAGGCAGTGGATACAGACGTTGCGCACCGCCGACAGCGGATCTGATCGGGTTTGCCAGTCGCGCAGTTGCCAGACGATATGGCTGCAGTTGAGCAGCACCACGCCCCAGCGCAGTAACCAGGTGCGCGCCTCCTGATCCTGACTTTGATTGAGCTGGCTGATGCGATGGTAGATCAGCGATTCAAACTGGCTTTCGCTCTGCTGCGGCCGTTTGCTCAACTGATCGATAAAGTCGCGCCGCAGCGCGCGGATAATGCGGCGGCTTTTGCGTTTGTCCGAGCTGGGGCGCAGGATCTGAAACGCCAGCCCGGCCAGCAGCACGCCGACGACTTTAGCGATGTTGTCATTGATAAAGGACTGGTAGTCATAGCTCGGCGGATTGCTGACGGTCAGAAACGAGCCCATAAAGACGATCAGCTGCCCCCAAAGCGCGGCATAAGGCGGGTTCTGCAGCTTGAGCATCTGCATGGTCACCAGGATCGGGAACAGGAAGGCGCAGAACACCCAGAAATCGTCAATCTGGATCATCAAACCGAATTTCACCACGAAGCAGGCGACCGAGAGCAGCAGCACCGCCTTGAGCAAGGTGCTGACGCTGTTGATCGGCGAAGGCGTGGAGGAGTAGAGCACGCAGCTGATGGCGGTGAGCGTCAGCGCCGCGCTGCCGGCGTCCCATTGCGTGTTGATCCAGTAGGCGCAGCCGATCACGATGCACAAAAAGGTGCGCAGGCCATTGTAGGCGGCTTCATAGCTGTCGGTATGGCGCGCCAGCGAAGTGGCGCGCGGCGGTTGGAGATCGCTGACCGCCGTGGCGCTTTCCAACCGCCGCAGCCAGCGGCTGCAGCGCAGGTAAAGCCAACAGAAATCGCGCAACCGCAGCCAGAAGGCGCGATGGCGATAGTCCGCGGGATCGTGCGGCGCGATCTGCTGGAGCAGGCGCGCCAAGCGATATTTATCGGTGGCGGGATCGCGCAGCTCGTCCAGCAGTTGCGTCAGCACCGGCATCAGATTGACGGGGCGATCCGGCCAGTTCAGCAGCATGCGGCGCAGGCTGGAGATGACGCTGGTAATGCGCAGCTGCTGGTGCAGCAGATAGTTGAGCAGGTTATTTTGCCGCCGCAGCCGGTAGTGGCTCCAGAATGCCTGAATGCGCAGCAGGTTCATGGTCAGGATCTGGCCGATGACCCCTTCGTGCGAGGTGCGCATCTGCGCGGTGACCTCCGGCTGCCACAGCATGGCGGCGTGCTCCAGCAGGCGCAGTTGCATGCGCCGCAGCGAGGTCATCAGGGCTTCGCCGTCGGAGGTGCTGGGCAGGATCATCATCATCAACCCGCCGCACAGAATGCCGGTGATCACTTCGCAAACTCGCGCCTGGGCGATGTCGAAGATCTGCTGGGTATCGGTGACGTTGACCGTGCCGAAGGCGATGATGGCGGCGGTATAGCCCGCCAGCGCGAAGGCATAAGAGACGTTGTTTTGGTAATGGTTGGAGACGTAGGTGCACAACCCGATCCAGGCGGCGATGAACAGCGTAAACAGCCAGGGATCGTTCAGGCAGTGGCCGGCGATCGCCACCGAGGCGGCGGCGCCCACCAGGCTGCCGAAGATGCGGCCGATGCTTTTGCTGATCACGCCGCCGATGGTGGGGAAGCTCACCACCGCGGCGGAGGTAAGCGCCCAATAGGGTTCGTCGAGTTCGAGCACGAACGCGACCCACAGCGCCAGACACATCGCCAGCGAGTTGCGCAGCGCATAGCGCCATTGGCCGCCGGTCGCCTTACCCCAGGGGGTACGGCTCCACTCCAGAAAGGGCAGGTTCACACTTTAGTTCCGCTGATGAATCGAAATGGTGCAGGTGGTGCCGGCGACCAGCGTCAAATCGGCGGGCACGTTGAGCAATTTTATCCGCACCGGCACGCGCTGGGCCAAACGCACCCAAGGCACATTAGGCTTAACGTCCATTAATAGATCGTTGCTGCTGTCGACGCTCTGATCGTAAATGGCGCGTCCGATACTCTCTACTTCCCCCTGCAGCGGCGTGTTACCGTTATATAAAACGATGTCCGCTTTATTGCCTTCTTTTATATGTTTCAGCTTGGTTTCTTCGAAATAACCGAGTACATAAAACGAATGGACATCCACCAGCGCGACCAAAGGCGTGCCGGCGTTGGCGTAGTTCCCGACCCGCGCCTGCAGATTGGTGATATAACCGTCGGTCGGCGCGTAAATTTTAGTTTTGCTCAAATTCCATTTGGCCTGTTCCAGGTTGGCCAGGGCGGCTTTATAGGCGGCCTTCATTGCCTGAGCGGCTAAATTGGACTCATCCAAATCTTCAGCGGAAATAACGTTGCGCGGCAAACCGCGGCGGCGGGCAGCCTCGTGGTCTGCCTTGGCCAGATCTGATTGCGCTTTTGCCACCGCGGCCTCGGCATTGTCCAGCGCGATCTGGTAGGGCACCGGGTCGAGGGTAAAAATCAGACTTCCCGCAGGTACGAACTGATTGTCATTCGCGCTTATTTTCTCTAATCTTCCAGAGACTTCAGGGGTGATATTGACGAGTTCGGCGCGCACTTTTCCATCACGGGTCCATGGGGATTGCATATAATAATTCCAGAGCCACCAACCGGCGCAGACGGCAATGGCGCAGACGATCACCGTAGAGAAGTATTTTAATGTTTTATGCTGCATGGGTTACCAACTCGCTAAAATCCATAAGGAACCGCTGACGGTCAGAACGAAAATGGACAGGTCCATCAACATGGGATGCCAGATTTCACCGGAATACATCCAGTCTCTCAGCAGTTGATGAATCAGCAGCCATAAGACCAGTCCTAGTAAAAAAGCTTTAAATATAGGTGGAAAATAAAGCGATGCCCCCAGGACCAAATCGGGTAAGGGGGATGAGGTGTGTAACCATGATGTATTCACATTAACAATCCCTAAGGGTGAATATGTTGAATATTTGCATAACGATTAAACGATAACGGCCGAAAATAGTGGCTATTTCCACAATATACATTATATACATTTGTGTTTTTAATGTGAGTTACCCAAAATAGTCTAAACTCTGGGAGGTAATGTTAGCATGCTAATTATAAGGAGGGGGAAGTGGAGTCAACATTAGGTTCAGATTTAGCACGATTAGTTCGTGTTTGGCGCGCGCTCATCGATCATCGGCTCAAGCCGTTGGAGCTGACCCAAACGCACTGGGTCACTTTGCACAATATCAATCGTTTGCCGCCGGAGCAGTCGCAAATCCAGTTGGCCAAGGCGATCGGTATCGAGCAACCGTCACTGGTTCGCACGCTGGACCAATTGGAGGAGAAGGGGCTGATCACGCGTCACACCTGTGCCAACGATCGCCGCGCGAAGCGCATCAAGCTGACCGAAGCGGCCGATCCGATCATCAGGGAAGTGGACAGTGTGATCACGTCTACACGCAGTGAGATTTTAAGCGGCATTACCGCCGACGAAGTGCATCTGTTGGTAGGGCTGATTGGCAAGTTAGAACAAAATATCACCGAACTGCAGAACAAATAATAATATTCTTATTTTCTACGATTACAGTTTCACAGCATCAGAAATAAAACCGGAGGCGATTGCCTCCGGTTTGCCGTTTGTCGCCGACTGACTTACAGCGGGGAAACGGTGATGGTGTCGCCCATGCGCGCCATGCGCACACGCTGGCCAGGGCTGAACTTGCTGTCGCCCGCTTTCTGTACCACCACGATGTTCTCTTTCTGGTCGGTCTTGATTTCCAGCTCGTAGCCGGAGGTACGACCGGCCACTTCACCGATGCTGTTACCTGCCGCGCCGCCGGCAATAGCGCCCGCCGCGGTAGCAAGCGTACGACCGGTGCCGCCGCCAACGGTGTTGCCCAACAGCCCGCCAATCACCGCGCCGCCGATCATCCCCATGGCGTTGGAGCCTTCGCCGCCCTGAATTTTAACCGGACGCACGGAAACCAGCGTCCCGTAGGTGACGGTCTGTACCTGCTTGGCCTGCGAGGACGAGTAGACATCGCCGGACATGGATTCATTGGCACAGCCGGCCAGCGTAACGGCGGCGACGGCGACGACAAGAAGACGCTTGATCATATAAAACTCCTGATGGTAGTAGTCCATAGCCTGGCAATGCTCACCAGGCAAGATTCAGTGAAAATGATAGACAAAGTATGGCTGAAAGTTGACACACCGCCATGCTTCATCGCTGCATGCAGCTTAACTTTTCTCTGTTCAACCAATAATAAACCGCGGTTTACCTTTATGACAGCCTTGGCGACATTCCGTCGCCTGTTATGGCACGGTTTAACACATAGCCCGTGCCACAGCGGCGCCAGAAGGCATCTGGCTCACGGTGCGTAAAAAAAGCATCATAATTCATGGCGTTAATCCGGCAATTCTGGTTTATTTGTCAGGACAAATTTTGCTTACCGCGCGGGTTAGAGGATGTTGCTATGAAGTCAGGCCGCTATATAGGCGTCATGTCCGGCACCAGTCTGGACGGAATCGATGTGGTATTGGCCGCGATCGACGATCGCATGGTGGCGCAGCAGGCCAGCTATAGCCATCCGATGCCGATGGCGTTGAAAAAAGAGATCCTGGGGATGTGCCAGGGGCAGCAAACTACGTTGGCCGCCGTCGGCCGGCTGGATGCGCAGTTGGGTACGCTGTTCGGCGAGGCGGTGCTCGGCCTGCTGAAGCAAACCGGCATCGACGCGGAGCAGGTCACCGCCATCGGTTGCCACGGCCAGACGGTGTGGCACGAGCCGGAAGGCGACGCGCGTTTCTCGATGCAGTTCGGCGATAACAACCGCATCGCCGCGCTGACCAATATCACCACCGTCGGCGATTTCCGCCGGCGCGACATGGCGTACGGCGGGCAGGGCGCCCCGCTGGTGCCGGCGTTTCATCAGGCGCTGCTGGGGCATCCCGTCGAGCGGCGCATGGTGCTAAACGTCGGCGGCATCGCCAACCTTTCTCTGCTGTTGCCCGGTACGGCGGTACGCGGTTTCGATACCGGGCCGGGCAACATGCTGATGGACGCCTGGGTGTGGCGCCACCGCGCGCAGCCTTACGATCAGGACGGCGGCTGGGCGATGCAGGGGCGAGTCTGCTTGCCGTTGTTGCAGCAGATGCTGGCGGATCCGTACTTCGCGCAGCCGGCGCCGAAAAGCACCGGCCGCGAGTATTTCAATATCGCTTGGCTGGAGCGGCAGCTGGCCGGATTGCCGGCGATGGCGCCGGTCGACGTTCAGGCCACGCTCACGGAACTGACCGCCGTCAGCATCAGCGAACAGGTGCAGCTGGCCGGCGGGTGCGAGCGTCTGTTGGTGTGCGGCGGCGGGGCGCGCAACACGCTGCTGATGGCGCGTTTGTCGGCGCTGCTGCCGGGCACGGAAGTTGGGCTGACCGACGATTTCGGCGTCAGCGGTGACGACATGGAGGCGTTGGCCTTTGCCTGGCTGGCCTTCCGTACGCTGTCCGGCCAGGCCGGCAACCTGCCTTCGGTAACCGGCGCCAGCCGTGAAACGGTGCTGGGTGGGATTTATCCGGTTTTGCCATTGGGGGGCAGTTAGCTCTGTTAGGATAGCCTGTGAAGGATTTTTCTAAGGAGCAACAGCATGAAAAAAGTCATTTTCGTCGCCGGCGCGCTGGCGCTGTCCGGCTGCAGTTACATCCTGCCGCAGAGCAGCCAGACGATGCACTATCAGTGTGGCACCACGCCGCTGACGGTGGCGCTCGACGGCAAGGCGAGTGAAGTCAGCCTGCTGATGGATGGCGAGCAGCTGCATCTTAAGCAGGTGCTGGCGCTGACCGGCGCCAAATACAGCGACGGCAAATACACTTTTTGGTCGAAAGACCGTAACGCCTATCTTGAGCGCAACGGTAAGGTAGTCATGAGCGACTGCGTGTTGACGGAGTGAGGGTTGACGGCGGCGTCGGAGCGATTGAGTTCCTGACGCCGCAGGCGCAGAATGTAACGACGGATTTTTTCAGTTGGTCGATAACCCAGATGATTGAAAAGAATGAGTTTGATGTTGCGGACCTGCGCCGTGAATACACCCGGGGCGGCCTGCGCCGCAACGATCTGACCGCCAGCCCGCTCGAACTGTTCGAGCGTTGGTTGAAACAGGCCTGCGACGCGCGCCTGGCGGATCCCACCGCCATGTGCGTCGCGACCGTCGACGAACACGGCCAGCCTTATCAACGCATCGTGCTGCTGAAGCATTTCGATGAGCAGGGGTTGGTGTTTTACACCAACCTCGGCAGCCGCAAGGCGCAGCAGCTGGCGCACAACCCGCATATCAGCCTGCTGTTCCCCTGGCACATGCTCGATCGCCAGGTGATTTTCCTCGGTCAGGCGGAGCGCCTGTCGACCCTCGACGTGCTGAAGTATTTCCATAGCCGGCCGAAGGACAGCCAAATCGGCGCCTGGGTGTCGCAGCAGTCGTCACGCATTTCCGCGCGTGGCGTGCTGGAAAGCAAATTCCTCGAGTTGAAGCAAAAGTTCCAGCAGGGCGAGGTGCCGTTGCCGAGTTTCTGGGGCGGATTCCGCGTGAAATTCGACTCCGTCGAGTTCTGGCAGGGTGGCGCCCACCGCCTGCATGACCGTTTCCTGTATCAGCGGGACGGGAATGACTGGAAAATTGACCGACTGGCACCTTGAAGACGTAAAATCCCCCTCTAAGCGCTGGTGCTGACGCCGCCGGCGCTTTATTCTATGCGCTACCCTGAATTTTTATTTCGCCACTGGGCGAAAGGCCGTGTACCGGCAAAGGTGCATTCGTTTATACATGGAGTCATTGATGGCAAGCAGCAACTTGATTAAACAACTGCAAGAGCGGGGCCTCGTTGCCCAGGTTACGGATGAGGAAGCGTTAGCGGAGCGACTGGCGCAAGGGCCAATTGCACTGTATTGCGGTTTCGATCCGACCGCTGACAGCTTGCATTTGGGCCATCTGGTTCCTCTGTTGTGCCTGAAGCGCTTCCAGCTGGCCGGCCACAAACCGGTAGCGCTGGTGGGCGGCGCCACTGGCCTCATCGGCGATCCGAGCTTCAAAGCGGCGGAGCGCAAGCTGAACACCACCGATACGGTGAACGAGTGGGTCGAGAAGATCCGCAAACAGGTTTCCCCGTTCCTCGATTTCGACTGCGGCAGCAACAGCGCTATCGCGGCCAACAACTACGACTGGTTCGGCGGCATGAACGTGTTGACCTTCCTGCGTGACATCGGCAAGCACTTCTCCGTTAACCAGATGATCAACAAGGAAGCGGTCAAGCAGCGTCTGAATCGCGACGACTCCGGCATCTCCTTCACCGAGTTCTCTTATAACCTGCTGCAGGGCTACGATTTCTCCGAGCTGTATAACCGCCACCAGGTGGAGCTGCAGATCGGCGGTTCCGATCAGTGGGGCAACATCACCTCGGGTATCGATCTGACGCGCCGTCAGCACCAGAAGCAGGTGTTCGGCCTGACCGTGCCGTTGATCACCAAAGCCGACGGCACCAAGTTCGGTAAAACCGAGGGCGGCGCGGTCTGGCTGGCGCCGGAAAAAACCAGCCCGTACAAGTTCTACCAGTTCTGGATCAACACCGCCGACGCCGACGTCTACCGCTTCCTGAAGTTCTTCACCTTCATGAGCCTGGAAGACATCAACGCGCTGGAAGAAGAAGACAAGAACAGCGGTAAGGCGCCGCGCGCCCAATACGTGCTGGCGGAAGAAGTGACCGGCATGGTGCACGGTGCGGAAGGCCTGGCGGCCGCCAAGCGCATCACCCAGAGTCTGTTCTCCGGTGCGCTGCACGACATGACCGAAGCGGACTTCGCCCAGCTGGCGCAGGACGGCATGCCGACCATCAAACTGGACCGCGACGCCGATCTGCAGCAGGCGCTGGTGAATGCCGAGCTGGTACCGTCACGCGGCCAGGCGCGCACCATGATCGGCTCCAACGCGGTAACCATCAACGGCGAGAAGCAGTCCGATGCCGAATACCGCTTCAGCGATTCAGACCGTCTGTTCGGCCGCTACACGCTGCTGCGCCGCGGCAAAAAGCATTACTGCCTGGTGGATTGGCAGTAAACGTCAGTCAGTCTATATGACATGAAAAGCCCGGGGGAGCTCCCCCGGGCTTTTTTTATCGCATGGCGCGGATGACGATCAGGCAAACGCCTCCGGCAGCGAGTTTTCGGCCGCAAGGCCGTTCACGGTAATGGCCGGCGAGTGGTAGTGCAGAGTGGCGGCAACTACGTTGGGATTATGGTTGCCGACCGAGAAAACAAAATCATTATCGTCAAACATCTGGTTATGATTTTTATCTACGATGACATAGACCGACTTCCCCAGTTGCAGTAAGCCGACTTCCGCCAATTGATGGGTGCTGGCACCGTTGGTCTGCTTCGCCAGAATCTGCGAGAACAACGCCTGGGCATTGTCGGTCGCCGTCAGATCGCTGAAGACCGCCTGGAGTTCGCTGGCGCTGCTCGCTTTGCCATACTGTACAGGACTTTTATTGCCGGTTTTGGCGAAGAGCCACTGGTTGCCGACATCGCCTACCCTGATCACGCTGTTCGGATAGTCGTAGTTCAAGGTGACCAGATCGTCTATTTTACTGTCGCTGAAGCTGAGTGAGCGCGTGAGATTCACCGTGGTATTGCCTTTTACCTGTGCGCTCAACACGGTCAGACCATCATCGCCAATGACGAGCTGATGTCCGCTCAATTCGTTGATGACGGTGCTGAAGTCATCTTTGTTGGCCAGTGAGTTCAATGTGTCGTAAAAATCGCCCCCGCCGGTGCCGCCTTTCTCCGCCACTAACTGCAATTTCATGTTCGAGTCGCGTTGGGTATTTCCCTTAATGATTTGCAAATTATCGCTGAAATCGGCCGCGACGGTGAGATTGAGCACCACAGTCGGAGTTTCGCCAAACGGATTGGAGCCATATATGAGGCTGGTCAAGAGCAGCTCAGAGATCGAGTTGTCCCCGCCGCTTAGCGTCATAGTGCGGGTTTGTTCCAACACGCGGGGGGTTTCCATATAGATTTCCAGCGTTTGCTTATGGTCGGACGTAAAGCTGAACGTGCCCATATTCCACGCTATAAATTTGTCGTTGTTTGGGACGAATTCCAGCGTAAAGTGCGTATCGCTTTGCCGGGTATCGTGTATATGAATATGGCTGTTGCTTGTCAGACCCCCGGCCAGTTTGAACGAGTCATTGCCGACGTTAAGCAGCGTCAGGTCGCCGGAATAGGCCGAAATGATCCCGCCGGCGTGGCCGGTATAGCCGCTGCCGTTATTCAGGGGCAACTCGGCTTGGGTAAGAGGGGATGCGTTGGCATAAGCCGCGTTATGGATGCCGGCATTTTGGCTGAAAAGGCCGAAGTCGAAGACTTTGCTGCCTTCGTTGGCAACCCATTTCCCGTCCAGATAAATATCGCCGGTTCCTCTGTAGTGCGTCAGATCGATATAGTCAAAGTATCTGAATTGGTTGACGTTGCTGACGATAGTGCCTTCGAGCTTACCAAGCTGATTTGTGGTCAGATAAACCGATTTGGTAATGAAGTTAGCCGAGAGCGACGTGATAGTGGACGAGCTCGTTGAGTTAGCCTCTGCCAAAAAATCGCTGCCGATGTGGTTGGCGCCACCGTTGACGCCATTGCCGTCCCAGAGCAAGTTTTTCGTCATCAGGTTGATATGGGCATCGTTCAGGCTGCTGCCTGCTTCAACCACGACGTTTAAAAAGCTAATGGGTAAAGCGGCATCCGCATTGGCGATATTGGCGTCGTTGAGGCGCAGGGAAACGACTTTATTGCTCAGGGAAGAGAGCACCGTGGCGTTCGTGGCATAGAGACCGGACAGTATGATGGCGCTTATATCCCTGAGTTCGGTCACATCGACGCTCGTGGAAATGTTGGCGTTGAGGTTTATCTGGCTCAAGCCCAATAGGGCGATTTCGGTCGTGGTGACCTCATGATCCCCCCGCCCATTGATGTTTGCCACCAGCTTGCCGTTATCCGACAGGGTGAACGTTCCGTTAAAGTCCTTTTGATAGCCCAATGCATCACCCAATTTTACATCGAATTTTTTTAGCACGCTGGTCTGCGGCGGGTAGGGGGGATTATCCAGTGGGTATTTGCCTTCGCGGAAGGCATCGATGATCAGCGAGGATGCCTTGATATTGTCGTTGCCTGCTTCCAACAGGATAGCCTGAGCTGAAGCGCTGTCGAGTGGCTTGCCATAGAGTTTGAGGTAAATCTTTTGATAATCGCCGGCGTTGCGGAATTGGTAGGCGCTTGACAATATTTTCAGCAGATCGCTGTGAGAGGTGCCGCTGGCCAATAAACGGCTAAAGGTATCGAGCGCTGTGGCGTCAGCGGCGGTTCCGGCGACCGTCAGGTACAGTGCCATCACCGCTTCAGTATAAACAGGCGGTGGTAATTCACCGGGGGCATAGACATGGGTTGCCGCCGTGAAGTTTTGCTTGGCGGTGGTGGCGGTGGCGTCATTTCTGATGTCGCCCATCATACGCACCATGACCTCACCGCGGGTTTCACTGTGATCGTTCAATCCCGTTACGTATTTTTGCAGGCCACTCTCGCCGGCAGTTTTACCGAACCCGGTCGAAAATATTTTCCTGACAAAATCGTCGTTGCTGAGTGAATGGATATAGCCTTTCGTGGCGATGAATGCATTGGCGATATCGACGGTGCTTTTCTTGCCACTTACCAGCAGGCCGCTCCAGTATTGGACGGCGGCGGAATGGGTCATGCTGCCGAGCAGATAATAGAGCCCCTGAACATCTGCCGCCGCAGAGAGCTGTGACGGTTGCACCAGCTCTGAAGGATACAGCGTGGTGTTGACGACAGTCTGCAAATGCTGTTGTTGAGCTTGCTGCCCGGCATCGTTGCCCATGTAGTTTGTGACCTTGGCGATCAGTTCGGTCGTCAGATTGCCGAGAGTTTTTCCCCAGTTGAACTCTGCAGTGAGCGCGTTCAGCGTCAAGGTGTCCGGCTGTGCGCCCGTGGTATTCTGATAGATGTATTGTATTTTTTGGCTGACGCTCAGGCCATCGTAACGATGGTGCCCGTCTTGCGAACGGATAAACATATTGGCTAATTCCGCTTGCGTGTAATCGCCTTTTTCCAGCTTTTTAGCGAAATAAGTCAACGCGTCATCATCGGCTTTTTTGCCCAAGGTGGCGTAGAACAGTCGGGCTACATCTTGCTGCAAGGTCAGTAGGCTCATGATATTTCCCTGTGAGTTGTAAACAAGTGCGAGGCATCGACAAGTACAGACCAAAACGGCTTGATTGCAGTGCGAGTTCACCTAAGGAAATTCTGTATTTGTTGAAAGTGCGGCCACCCTCGGCGTAGGGTGGCCGCAAATGGCCGGCCATGGCTAGCTGGCGCGGGTGACGATTAGGCAAACGCCTCCGGCAGCGAGTTTTCGGCCGCAATACCGTTCACGGTAACGGCCGGCGCATGGTAGTGCAGAGAAACGGCAGCCAGATAGGGATCCTGATTGCCGATCGAGAACACCACATCATCAGCGTCAAACGTCTGGTTATGATTTTTATCCACGATGACATAGACCGACTTATCCAACTTCAGCACACCGACTTCCGCCAACTGGTGGGTACTGGCGCCGTTGGTCAGCTTAGCCAGAACCTGCGAGAACAGCGCCTGGGCATTGTCGGTCGCCGTCAGATCGCTAAAGGCGGCCTGCAGTTCGTTGGGGCTGGTTGCGCTGCCATACAGCGTGGCGGTTTTATCGCCGGCCTTGGAGAAGACCCATTGGCTGCCGGCGTCACCGACATTGATCACACTGTTCTGATAGCCGACGTTCAAGGTGATCAGATCGTCTATTTTACTGTCGCTGAAGCTGAGTGTGCGTGCAGAGTCTACCGTGGTATTGCCTTTTACCTCTGCTTTCAACACCGTTAGACCGGTATCGTCAATGGTCAGCTGATGCCCGCTCAATTCGTTGATGACGGTGCTGAAGTCATCTTTGTTGGCTAACGAATTCAACGTGTTGTAGAAACTGCCGCCACCGGTGCCGCCTTTCTCCGCCACTAACTGCAACTTCATGTCCGAGTAAAATCGGCGATCGATATAGTCGTTTCCGCGGATGGTTTGCAGATTATCGCTGAAGTCCGCCGCGACGGTGAGGTTGAGTACCAGTGATTGATCGCCGGCATACATCGCGCCGGTCAGAAGCAGATCGGAGATCGAGTTGTCCCCGCCGCTTAGTATCATGGTACGTTTTTGTAGCATTTCTACGTTGCTGCTCATATAGACTTCCAGCGTTTGCTTATGGTCGGACGTAAAGCTGAACGTGCCCATATCCAGATCGAAGAACTTGCCGCTGTCTTTGGTGAACTCCAACGTAAAGCGGGTATCGCTTTGCCGGGTATCGTGTATATGAATATGACTGTTGCTTGTCAGACCCCCGGCCAGTTTGAACGAGTCATTGCCGACGTTAAGCAGCGTCAGGTCGCCGGAATAGGCCGAAATGATCCCGCCGGCGCTGCCGGTATAGCCGTTGCCGTTACTCAGGGGCAACTCGGCTTGGGTAAGAGGGGATGCGTTGGCGTAAGCCGCGTTATGGATGCCGGCATTTTGGCTGAAAAGGCCGAAGTCGAAGACTTTGCTGCCTTCGTTGGCAACCCATTTCCCGTCCAGATAAATATCGCCGGTTCCTCTGTAGTGCGTCAGATCGATATAGTTAAAATATTTGAATTGGTTGACGTTGCTGACGATAGTGCCTTCGAGCTTACCAAGCTGATTTGTGGTCAGATAAACCGATTTGGTAATGAAGTTAGCCGAGAGCGACGTGATAGTGGACGAGCTCGTTGTGTTAGCCTCTGCCAAAAAATCGCTGCCGATGTGGTTGGCGCCACCGTTGACGCCATTGCCGTCCCAGAGCAAGTTTTTCGTCATCAGGTTGATATGGGCATCGTTCAGGCTGCTGCCTGCTTCAACCACGACGCTTAAGAAGCTAATGGGTAAAGCGGCATCCGCATTGGCGATATTGGCGTCGTTGAGGCGCAGGGAAACGACTTTATTGCTCAGGGAAGAGAGCACCGTGGCGTTCGTGGCATAGAGACCGGACAGTATGATGGTGCTTACATCCCTGAGTACGGTCACATCCAGGTTTGTGGGCGTGTTGGCGTTGAGGTTTATCTGGCTCAAGCCCAATAGGGCGATTTCGGTCGTGGTGACCTCATGATCCCCCCGCCCATTGATGTTTGCCACCAGCTTGCCGTTATCCGACAGGGTGAACGTTCCGTTAAAGTCCTTTTGATAGCCCAATGCACCGCCCAATTTTATATCGAAGTCTTGCAGCAAGCTGGTCTGCGGCGGGTAGGGGTGATTATCCAGTGGGTATTTGCCTTCGCGGAAGGCATCGATGATCAGCGAGGATGCCTTGATATTGTCGTTGCCGGCCTTCAGCAGGATAGCCTGAGCTGAAGCGCTGTCGAGTGGCTGACCATAGAGTTTGAAGTAAATCTTTTGATAATCGCCGGCGTTGCGGAATTGGTAGGCGCTTGACAATATTTTCAGCAGATCGCTGTGAGAGGTGCCGCTGGCCAATAAACGGCTAAAGGTATCGAGCGCTGTGGCGTCAGCGGCGGTTCCGGCGACCGTCAGGTACAGTGCCATCACCGCTTCAGTATAAACAGGCGGTGGTAATTCACCGGGGGCATAGACATGGGTTGCCGCCGTGAAGTTTTGCTTGGCGGTGGTGGCGGTGGCGTCATTTCTGATGTCGTCCATCATACGCACCATGACCTCACCGCGGGTTTCACTGTGATCGTTCAATCCCGTTACGTATTTTTGCAGGTCACTCTCGCCGGCAGTTTTACCGAACCCGGTCGAAAATATTTTCCTGACAAAATCGTCGTTGCTGAGTGAATGGATATAGCCTTTCGTGGCGATGAATGCATTGGCGATATCGACGGTGCTTTTCTTGCCACTTACCAGCAGGCCGCTCCAGTATTGGACGGCGGCGGAATGGGTCATGCTGCCAAGCAGATAATAGAGCCCCTGAACATCTGCCGCCGCAGAGAGCTGTGACGGTTGCACCAGCTCTGAAGGATACAGCGTGGTGTTGACGACAGTCTGCAAATGCTGTTGTTGAGCTTGCTGCCCGGCATCGTTGCCCATGTAGTTTGTGACCTTGGCGATCAGTTCGGTCGTCAGATTGCCGAGAGATTTTCCCGCGTTGACCTGTGCGGTGAGTGCGTTCAGCGTCGAGGTGTCCGGCTGTGCGCCCGTGGTATTCTGATAGATGTATTGTATTTTTTGGCTGACGCTCAGGCCATCGTAACGATGGTGCCCGTCTTGCGAACGGATAAACATATTGGCTAATTCCGCTTGCGTGTAATCGCCTTTTTCCAGCTTTTTAGCGAAATAAGTCAACGCGTCATCATCGGCTTTTTTGCCCAAGGTGGCATAGAACAGTCGGGCTACACCTTGTTGCAAGGTCAGTAGGCTCATGATATTTCCCTGTGTGTTGTAAACAAGTGCGAGGCATCGACAAGTACAGACCAAAACGGCTTGATTGCAATGCAAGTGAACCTAAGGAAATTCTGTATTTGTTGAAAGTGCGGTCACCACCTTCGACGTGAGGTGACCGCCAATGTTCATCAGGCCATGGCTAATTCCGTTGCGGGTGCGGCGGTGCTGCCGGCGAGCGTGATGATCGGTGCCTGATAATGGAGATGGGTCGTGATATCGTAGACGTCTTTATTACCCAGCGAGAAAATAATGTCCTGGGCATCAAGTTTTTGATTGTTATTATTGTCAATAATAATATAAGCATTATTGCCTAATTTGACCGCACCGACGCTTTGCAACAGGGCGTCACTGTTGCCATGCGTTATTTTCGTCAGAGCCTGGTTAAATATGTCCTGCGCGGAATCACCGGGGCTGACAGTCAGCGAGTCAAACAACGCGTTGACCTGCTCCGTTTGGCTCAGTTCGCCGTAAATGACGATCTCGCCTGATGACTTGGCGTTGAATACCCAAGGATGATTCGGATCGCCGACGGTGAGGGTATCCGTAGGGGTGAGGGTATTGATGGTGACCATGTCCTCGATGGTACTGCGCTCAAAGTTGATTTTGCTGTCGTGCGCAAACTCATTGGTCATGACCAATGGATTCAGCGTGGTGTTACCTTTAAGCGTTAACGTCTGGCTGTTGGTATAGGCGATGGTGAGTTGTTCCCCGGCTAATGCCTCAATGACGCTGTCGAAGGCGCTGTGATGCTTCAGCGAAGTGAGTAGCTTATAGAACTCACCGCCGCCGCTACCGCCTTGTTCCATTATCAAATCCGTTTCGACGCGTGGAATGACTTCATTGCCGGGATTGAATGTCGGTTCGATAACAATACTTTTTAGGCTATTGCCAAAGTCTGCTTTTACCGTCACCTGCAATTTGCTTATGCCGCCTATGCGTATCGTTTCAATCGCGTTTTCGCCTGCCAGAGAGACTGAAGCGAATTTCGAACCGTTGGCATATAATCGGAGCTCTTCCGGCAATTGCCGCCCGAGGAAATGGCTGGTGAAGCTCAATGTCCCGGCGTCCAGGTGCTCGATGGCGCGGTTGCCGATACTGACGCCCCAAGGCCCGAAGATATCGTTCGGTGGTGCGGCAAGCGGCGCCAATTCCAGATGAAGTTTGCTTTGTGCCCCTGCATTGCCGTTAATGGTGAGAAAAGGCAGCGTGTTGAAGACGGGCAGGTTGATAACATGCACATTATCAGCGAAACCGGAAAGTGTTAATCCCTGGCTACCCGTCCAGTAATACCCGTCGCCGCTTTTCTGGGCATGGGGTGCCTGTTGTAAATGGGCCACAGTTGGGACGCTGTTGTTGTAAATACTGGCTGTTTGATTGATTACCCCATAATCGAAAATGTTTGCGCCTTCTGTCGCGATCCATTTCCCATCAAGATAAATATTTCCCGTGCCGCGATAACCCGCAAGATCGATCTGAGGGAAGAATTGAAACTGGTTGATATTCGTTTTGATTACGCCTTCAGTGTCGCCGCTTGCCGTCGAGGTCAGATAAATATCCTTCAAGATCAGGTTGGCGGAAACGACGCCATCCGCATCAAAAGCGTTCTGTGCGGTGAAGGCCGTGCTGACCCTGTTGGCTCCGTGGTTTACGCCATTGCCATTCCAGAGCAGGCTGGCACCCCCTGCGCCGAAAAGAAGATCCATTTTGGCATTAGCGAGATCGAATTTATCGGAAATCATTACCGCATCACGTTCAGTACCAAATGCAATCTTGTCAGTCATTTTGAAGTAAGGGTTCTCGTCCAGATTGAGCCGCAAGGCGAATCCCTTATTTTTTAATGAGTTGAGGGCAGTGGCGTCAGTGGGCATATTCCCCTGCAAGGTCACTTCTTGCAATTTGGTTGACTGGCTGAAATCAACGGCGACCGAGGCATTCACATTAAGAAAGACATGCGTCAGAACGGCCAACTCCACCGGGCTTAACGAATGTTGATTGCCGGTGTTCACCGCGCCGCTCAATACGCCGTCGGTGGAGAGCGATAATTCAGCGAAGGGTTTGTAATTCAGCGCCTGGGCGATGCTGAGTTGATAGGCGGCGACATCTGCCGGATGAGGTTCATGCGCGCCGTCGACTGGGGAAATCCCCTGGCGGAATGACTCGATAATCAACGCGCTGGCTTGATATCTATCGTTGCCGGCCTTCTGCAACAAGGCTTGGGACAGCGCCAGGCTCAGATTTTCGTGATACAGCGAAGCGTAGATTTTCTCGTAGTTGTCCGCTCCCTGGAATTGGTGGGCGTTGGCCAGCATTTTCAACAGCTCGGCGGAAGACATCCCGCTGGCGAGCGAACGGCTAAAGGTATCGAGTGCGGTCGCGTCTGCGGAAACGCCGGCCACCGTCAGGTAAAAGGACATCACGGTTTCGCCATAGTGCAAATCGGGGCGCTCGCCAGGCGTATAGACATGGGTGGCGGCCAGAAAATGACTTTTGGCCGTTTCATGCTGAGTGTCGGTGTCTGCTCGAATATCCGTTATCACACGCATAATGACTTCGCCACGGGTTTCACTGCCGATGTTCAAGCCCGCTATGTACTTCTGCACCTCGTCTGCGCCGGCCTGGTTGCCGAACGCTTCAAAAAATATTTTCTTCACGAAGTCTTCATTGCCAAGCGATTTGATATCGGTTTTGACGGTGGTGAAATAGGTCGCTATCTGTGCGGCGGTTTGGTGGCCGGCGGCGAGGACACTGCCCCAGTAATTTACCGCTGTGGCATTAATCACGCTGCCGAGTACGTAATAGATGCCCTGAATGTCCGCTGCCGCCGGTGCATGTTCTGCTGCCAGCACAAAAGCGGGATAGAGTGTGGTCGCGATGGTGTTCTCAACGTGTTGCTGTTGCGTCAGGATTGTTTGATCCGACCCGGCATAATCGCTGAGCTGGGTGATGAGTTCTTGCGTCAACTGACCGAGCGATTTGCCGGCATCGAGCTGTTTTACCCACTGCGCCACAGTGTCTGGGCCGGGGGAAATGCCGCTGGCGTTGTGATAGAGGTACTTCACCTTATCGGCGGTGCTCAGGTTATCATAGCGATGCCGGCCATCCGCAGAGAGAATGAAGAGATTGGCAAGTTCGCTTTGGTTATAAGTTCCTTTTTCAAGCTGTTTGGCGAAATAGATCAGGGCGCTATCGTCAGCCTTTTTGCCCAGTGTGGCGTAGAACAGGATGGCGACGTCTTGCTGTAGTTTTAATAAACTCATGACATGCTCCATGGCGTGGCGAAAAAACAATATTGGCAAGTAAAGCCTATCGTCGTCGGAATGCAATGCGGCAACCGTGGGGATATTCTGCGTTTTCAGGTCTCTCAGGCCGCGCAAGGCGGTTCTCGGCTTTTTTTGGATCGGACTTTTCGCTACAATATGCCGCCGTCGAAAGCATAAAAATTCCTCTCATTTCTTGTTTTTAACAGCGCCGGCATGACGTTTTCGCGTTGTGCACCCATTATCATTTCGCCGCGGGCTGATGCACACGGCATGGCGAGGTCAGTTGTTCCGATGAAAAACATTCTTTCTATCCAGTCGCACGTGGTGTTTGGTCACGCCGGCAACAGTGCGGCTGAATTTCCGATGCGCCGTATGGGCGCCAACGTCTGGCCGCTGAACACGGTACAGTTCTCCAACCATACGCAATACGGCCAGTGGACCGGCTGCGTCATGCCGGCCAATCACCTGACCGAGATCGCGCAGGGCATCGCCAATATCGATCAACTGAAGCGCTGTGATGCGGTGTTGAGTGGCTATATCGGTTCGCCGGAGCAGGGCGACCATATTCTGGAGATCGTGCGCCAGGTTAAGCAGGCGAACCCGAATGCCTGGTATTTCTGCGATCCGGTGATGGGACATCCGGAAAAAGGCTGCATCGTGGCGCCGGGCGTGGCCGAGTTTCACTGCCGCCAGGCGTTGCCGTGCAGCGACATGATGGCGCCGAACCTGCTGGAGTTGGAGATGCTGAGCCAGATGGCCGTCGCCAACGTGGCCGATGCGGTGCAGGCCGCCCGCGCGCTGATCGCCAAAGGGCCGCGGCTGGTGCTGGTCAAGCATCTGGCCCGGGCCGGCTATCACGCCGACTGTTTTGAAATGCTGCTGGTGACGGCGGAGGAGGCCTGGCACATCAGCCGGCCGCTGGTGGACTTCGGCGCGCGTCAACCGGTCGGCGTCGGCGATTTGACCAGTGGTCTGCTGCTGGTGGATCTGCTGAAGGGCGGGGCGCTGGATAAAGCGCTGGAGCACGTGACCGCCGCCGTGTATGAGGTGATGCTGACCACGCAGGCGATGGGCGAGTACGAACTGCAGGTAGTGGCGGCACAGGATCGGATCGTGCAACCGCGCAGCGAGTTCAAAGCGGTAAAACTGTAAGTGCAACGGGCCCCGGCGATAGCCACCGGGGCCGAATGTTTACTTCAATCCTTCGGCGTTCAGCGCCGCATCCACCGCCGGGCGCGCCGCAACGCGATCGAACCAGGCCGCCAGATGGGCGTGTTTGCGCACGTCGAACTGCAGGGCGAACGCCCAACGCAACACGGTGAACAGATAGGCGTCGGCCACGCTGAAACGGTTTCCCAACAGGAAGTGCTGCTTCGCCAGCACCGAATCCAGATAGCTGAACTGTTGCTCCAGCCTGGCGCGCGCGATGGTTTTGTATTCCTCGGGCGTTTTCGGGTTGAACAGCGGGCTGAATCCTTTGTGCAGCTCGGTGGCAATGTAGTTCAGCCATTCGATCGCGTGGTAGCGCGACAGGGTGCCCGCCGCCGGGATTAGGTTGCGATCCGGCACACGGTCCGCCAGATATTGCACGATCGCCACGCCTTCGGTCAGCAGGCTGCCGTCATCCAGCAGCAGCGCCGGGACCTGTCCCTTGGGGTTGATGGCGAGGTAATCGGCGCCGCTCTCGGTTTTCTTCTGCGCCAGATCGACCTTCTCCGCCGTAAAATCCAGCCCTGCCTCACGCAACACGATATGCGGGGACAGCGAACAGGCGCCGGCTTTATAGAACAGTTTCATCGGAAGCTCCTTGTTGATGACGAATGACGGGCATGCTTAACCTCTCATCGTAGTCCCATAGCACCAAAATTACAGCGGCTTAGCTAACAAATTTAACCGACGATCGCCTCGGCGGGCTGCAGCTGCGCCAGCGTCGCGGCGATCTGCTGCTGCAGCGCCGGCGGCGCCACCTGCATCGGCGAACGCAACTCGTTGGCGATCAGCCCCTGCTGGGCCAGCACCGTCTTGACCGGCGCCGGATTCGGGAAGCTGAACATCTGGTGGATCATCGGCAGCAGCTCGTAGAAGTTGCTGCGCGCCGCAGCCAGATCGCCGGCGGCGACCTGCTGCACCAGCTGGACGAAACGTTCCGGGTGAACATGCGCGGCGGCGGAGATGGCGCCGGTGCCGCCGAGGCACAGCGTGGTGAGGATCAGATTGTCTTCCCCGGTCATCACATCGATTTCGCCATCGGCGATCAGCGCCATGGTGGTGTCAGGGTTGCCGCCGCAGTCCTTGATGGCGGTGATGCGCGGATGGCGTGCGAGCCGGCGCAGCGTGGCCAGCTCCATGGCGATGCCGGTGCGCTGCGGAATGTTGTACAGGATCACCGGCACGGTGGAGGCGTCGGCCAACTGGGTAAAATAGTCGTTCAGGCCGCATTGCGAAGGGCGGATGTAGTAAGGCGCCGGGATCAGCACGCCGGCGATGTCGCGCAGCTGAATGGCCTGCTGCATCTGCAGCGTGGCGGCCATGTTATTGCCGGAAAGGCCCATCACCACCTGGCGTGCAGGCGCCACTTCCAATACGGCGTCGAGCACCGCCAGCTGTTCTTCTTTGCTCAGCGCGGCGGCTTCACCGGTGGAGCCGCAGACCACCAGACCATCGATGCCGGCGTCGAGCAGGTGCCGCGCCAGGCGTTGCACCGCCGGCAGGTCGACGGCGTCGTGATTGAAAGGGGTAACCATCGCCACCCAAATACCCGAAAATGAGGCCATAAAATATTCCTTCTGTGTGACCGACAGAGAAGCCAGATGAGAAAATTGAAGGCGGGGCGTTGCGTGCCATCCAGTCAGCTCATCTGACGGGACAGCGCGCCCCGGTCAAATGAGCGTCTGTTTCTTCGATGTAACCGCTGCCAAACCGCCAAGGGGCAACGCAGGTGTCATCAGAAAATCAGCGTTGCGTGGGTAGGCCATGGCAGTCTCGCGAAAAGGGGAAGTGGGGTGATAATGAATATTCTTCATCAGGCTGTCAATTTACAACAGATTGATAACATTGTTATTCATGATTCGCCGGTGAGGATGAGTTTGGCTAATAAACGACAATCCCCGCGGCGGCGGGGATTGTTTGGCTGATTCAGCGCGGCGGGCGGGTACCGATGGTGGCGGACCAGCTGAAGGTGTCGCCGCTTGGCCGGTAGCGGTTGGCCTTGCGTTCCGCGCGCTCTGCCTTGGCGAGCTTCGCTCTGGCGGCCATGATGCGCGCCACCACTTCATCCTTGACCTTGTGCTGTTCGGCGTTGGTCAGCGGCCGGCCGTGGCTTTTACGCGCCTTGTCCAATTCGGTTTTCACTTCCCGCTGTTCGCTTTCCGTCATCTCTTTCAACGTCAACTTTTTCATTTTTGCCGCCCGTTCGGTGAAGTTGGCTTTCAGTTTAACGGCGTTATATGACCGAAAATGTTATGGGCATAACGAAAATGCCCCGTAAGCCCAGGTTACACCTCTTCCAGCAGATCGTCGACAAAGCGCCGCATGCGTTCGGTGCGCTGTTCGGCCATCTGCCGCCCGGCGGCGGTCTGGAAGCCGTCTTGCAGTTTGAACAGCTTGGTTTCGAAGTGATCCAGGCTGAAACGTTTGTCGTCGTATTGGCGATGTTCGGCCCGCGGATCGGCGGCGTCATACAGCGCGCTGCGCATGCGGCCGCCGATATAGAAGCAGCGCGCCACGCCGATAAGGCCGATAGCGTCGAGGCGATCGGCATCCTGCAGGATCTTCGCCTCCAGCGTTTGTGGCGGGATGCCGGCGGAAAAACTGTGCGCTTCAATGGCGTGAGCCACCGCCGCGATGTCCGCCGGCGCCCATTCCAGCCGGGCCAGCGTCAGCGTGGCTTGCTCCGCCGCCATGCGCGAGGCCAGATGGCGCTGCGGCGAATTCTTTTCCACCGCGACGGCGTCGTGCAGCAGCACCGCCGCGCAGAGAATGCGCCGGTCGCCGCCTTCCAGCTTGCTGATCCGACGGCAGTTCTTCCAGACCCGGTGCAGGTGCGCGACGTCATGCGAACCGTCGTCCGACTCGAGGGTGAGCGGCAGCAACGTTTGTGCCAGCGCCTGGTAGGGGGAAAACGGTTGTAACAGCTCTTGCGTCAGCGAGGGTAAAGACACGTTCAGCTCCTGTTGGGGGAAATCGGTCAATCAGCATAGCCGTGCCGGATGCCGGGAGGATGACAGTAAAACGGCTATTGTTTACTAAAGTGCAACCCACTATTGTCATAACTGCGGTTTTTGCAGCGAAACAAGCAACCTAGAATAGCCGAATTCCGCCGTCTCCGCCTGGTGAGAGCCTGTGTCCGCGGGGATGGCCGGAATATCCTCATCAGCCATGGGAGAAGAGACATGCCAACCCCTCTTGAAATAGTGCGCGCAACCTATGAAGGCAGCTCCGAAGAAAACGGCCGCAATCTGCTGGCGGCGCTGGCCCCCGATGCCGAGTGGACCGAAGCCGCCGGTTTCCCTTACGCCGGTACCTATATCGGCCCGGAGAACATCATCAAGAACGTGCATCAGCGCCTGGGCAGCGAATGGCAAGGTTACCGCGCCGACGTCGATCACTTTTACGACGCCGGCGACAACGTGATCGCTCAGGGTTTTTATCACGGCACCTACCGGGCCACCGGCAAATCCTTCAGCGCCTCTTTTGCGCATATTTATACGCTGCGCGCCGGCAAAATCGTGAAGTTCGTGCAGATCGTCGACAGTGCTAAAGTGTTGGAGGCGATGCAGCCTTAATCGCCGCTGCGCTTGCCGAATTTGCGGTCAAACTCGCGCCGGTAACCCCGGGCCTTGTTGCGATCGCGGATCCACAAATAGCCGCACACCAGCGCAACCGCTCCCGAGAAGGTGACGTTGCGCATATCCCGGTCATACCAAAACACCAACAGCGCATCCAGCGCCGCAATCAGCGCGATCCATTTGTACATATGGGATTGGCGCCGCGTGGCGGCGTTGAGTCGTTTTAACTGTCTGGCTTCGTCCAACACCGGTTTTTGCTGCATAGCGTTTCGTTATCGTCAGGCTGTTCACGCTAAATTAGCAGAATTTCCCTCACCGTCGCAAAGATTAACGCGCGGCGTCATGCGGTTTTCAGCGCCCCTGGCGCGGCGCAGAAAATTTATGCGTGGGCGCTTGAATTGTTCATCGGGCGTGATAGGTTATTTATTCGTTATTTTTGGGTTTTTATTCATAATTCGCCGTGTCATCAAGCTGCAGCACTGGGCGGTTAACGTGATGGGTTCGACGCATGCGGCGGTTAACTTCGGCAGGAGGATGTGATGAACGATAAAACGGCACGCCCGCAGGATGTGGTTCAACAACAGCTTGACGCCTATAACGCCCGCGACATCGAGGCCTTTATGGCCTGCTGGGCGGACGACGCCCAGTATTACGAGCATCCAGACACGCTGCTGGCCAGCGGCAAGGCGGCGATCCGTGAACGGCATCTGGTGCGTTTCCAGGAGCCGAGTCTGTATGGCGAACGGATAAAACGCATGGCGGTAGGCAATATGGTGGTCGATCAGGAAGTGGTGACGCGCAATTTCCCGCAGGGGCGCGGCAAAATGGATGTCATCGCCATCTATGAAGTGGAACAGGGGCGGATCGCCAAAGCCTGGTTCAAGATCGGCCCCTGCGTGCCGGATGAGGGCGCGCTCTAGCCGCGCATTACTGCAACGCCATCACCGCCTCTATTTCCACAGACACCGCGGGTGAGAACAACGCGCTGACCGCCATCAGTGAACAGGCCGGCAGCGCGCCATCGAAATAGTCAAACAGCACCGGGCGCACGCCCGCCAGATCGGCGATGTCGGTCAGGAACACGCTGATTTTAATCAATGCCTTGAGGTTGACGCCTTCGCTGGCGGCAATGGTGGCCAGCTGTTCGAGGATCTCCTGCGTTTGCTCCGGCGCGCTCAATCCCTGAGCGTCGGTGGCGTAGGCCGTCAATCCGGAAACGTATAAGCGATCGCCGTGGCGCACCGCATGCACATAGGGGCCGCCCGGCGTCGGCAACTGCGGATAATTCGTGCGTTTTAATGATGTCATGGTCAAACCCCGCGCAAGACCGGTTAATAAAATCGACAAACTTGGTTAGGATACTGAAGAAACGGCGGCCAGGCGCCGCGCACCGATGATATTTGAGAGTATCATCCCTCTTTATTTTATACGTCGTCTTCACCCGAATGTGACAGTGCGGCGCAACTCGGCCACAAGGACGCATGAGACGATGAACCCGATTTTTACTCCCTACCTGCAACGCTGGCAACTGGAACAGGATGGCAAAGCCTTCGAAACCCACAGCAGTCTGCTGATGCCGGTGCGTTACCGGGGCGAGGCCGCCATGCTGAAGATCGCCCGCGAGCAGGAGGAGCGCTTCGGTGGCCGGCTGATGTGCTGGTGGCGCGGGGAAGGCGCCGCGCTGGTGCTGGCGTGGCACGACGACGGCATTCTGCTGGAGCGCGCGCAGGGCGAAGGTTCGTTGGCGCAGCTGGTGCGTGATGGCGACGATGAGCAGGCCACGCAGATCCTGTGCCGTGCGATCGCCGCCTTGCATGCGCCGCGAGAGGCACCGCTGCCCGAATTGATCCCGCTGCAGGAGTGGTTCAGCTCGCTGTGGCCGGCGGCGCAGGCGCACGGCGGCATGCTGCGCCTCAGCGCTACAACGGCGGCGGAATTGCTGAGCAGCCCGCGAGAAGAAAGCGTGCTGCACGGCGATATCCACCATGACAATGTGCTCGACTTTGGCGAACGCGGCTGGCTGGCGATCGACCCCAAGCGTTTGTACGGTGAACGGGGCTTCGATTACGCCAATATCTTCTGCAATCCCAACTACGGTATCGCCACCGATCCGGCCATTTTCCAGCGCCGCGTGGAACAGGTGTGCCGATTGGCCGGGTTGGATCGCCGGCGCTTGCTGCAATGGATCCTGGCCTGGTCGGGGCTCTCCGCCGCCTGGTTCATGGAAGACGGGCAGGCGGCTGACATTGACTTTCGCGTGGCCGAACTGGCGGCGCGCGCGTTGGATATCCCGTTGCCGGACGGCGATTCAGGGTTCATCCTGCCAGTAATCGAGCGAGGTTGAAAGGCGCTGCAGGTAGCGCACCTGCTCGCCGTCTGCGCTGCGCGCCATCGCCTGGTATTTGCCGGAATCCGGGTACATCACCAGCTCCGGCTGTTCGCGCGTGCTGACGGACAGGTACTTCAGCGGCGCATCGGAAGTGTTGATGATCTGGTGCGGGTATTCCGGGCCCGGCGGAATGAAGATGACATCCCCGCTGACGATCGGCAGCATTTCTCCTGCCACCCGCAGCGTACCGCTGCCTTCCAGAATGATGAACATTTCCTCCTGAGCGTAGTGAAAATGGTAGGGGCAGGAGCGCATGCCCGGCGCCACACAATCGAAAGAGGCGCCCAGCTTGTCGGCGGCGGTGCCGGTGCCGAGACGGGCGCCGACGCTGTCATACAACGGCGGCCGCCGGTCATGTTTCATCTCTACCTGTTCGACATTGCGTATCAGGCGCTGAGCCAACAGCGCAGCTTTCTCAGTCATAAGCTTCCTTGGTGACGGCGTCACTTATTAGGTGAATTGACAGTCAGACGACAGAGAAAGTGAAGGCGCCACGGCGTCGCTTGTCAATGTAGACCGCCCGTTACGCCTCGGAGGTTCGCCGCGGCAGCGACAGCAGCAGATGGGCGATGGCGCCGCCGACAATGCCCCAGAAGGCCGAACCGATGCCCAGTAATGTGACGCCGGAGGCGGTGATGAGGAAGGCAATCAGCGCCGCGTCGCGCTGTTTCTCATCATGCAGCGCGCGCTGCAGGCTGCCGCCGATGGTGCCGAGCAGCGCCAGCCCGGCGATGGTGTGGATCAAGGCGACCGGCAACGCGCTGAACAGCAAGCCGATGGCGCCGCCGAACAACCCGGCCAATAAATAGAAGCCGCCGGCGGCCACCGCGCCCATATAGCGCCGCTGCGGATCGGGATGCACGTCCGGCCCCATGCAAATGGCGGCGGTAATGGCGGCGATGCACACCGAGAAACCGCCGAATGGCGCCAGCAGCAGCGCGGTCAGCGCCGTCCAGGCGATCAGCGGTGAGGTGGGGACACGGTAACCCGCCGCCTGCAGCGTAGCGATCCCGGGAGCGTTCTGTGAAGCCATGGTCACCACGAAGAAGGGCACGCCGATGCCGAGCAGCGTCGGCCAGCTGAAATGCGGCGCGATAAATTCCGGCACGGCGAACGCCGGCGTCTGTTGCGTCAGCTGGATATCGCCCTGCAGCGCGGCGATCGCCAGCCCAATCGCCAGCGTCAATACGATGGCGTAGCGCGGCAGGTAACGGCGGCTGAGCAGATAGGTCAGCCCCATACCGGCGCTGAGGAGGAAATTGAGCTGCAGCGAAGCGAAGGCGTCCAGCCCGAAACGCAGCAGGATCCCCGCCAGCATCGCGGCGGAAATCGCCTGCGGAATATAATCCATCAGGCGAGCGAACAGCCCGGTGACGCCGCAGAGCAGGATCAGACCGGAAGCGAAGATAAACACCCCGATCGCCTCGTTGATCGGCGTGCCGGGCAGGCTGGTGACCAGCAGCGCCGCGCCGGGCGTCGACCAGGCGGTGAGGATCGGGGTGCGATAGTAAAGCGACAGCCCGAGGGAAGTGACGCCCATTGCGATCCCAAGTGTGCTCAGCCAGCCGCCGATCTGCGCCGGCGTAGCGCCCGCGGCGGCGGCGGCCTGGAAAATGATGGCGGCAGAGCTGGTGTAACCGACCAGAACGGCGACAAAGCCGGCCATGACGGCGGGCAGGGTCAGATGACGCAGGGTGACGGCAGGGCGCATGAGCAGCTCCAATCGGTGGTTGTGCGTTATAACGCACGGCGAGAAATCAGCATAGCATCGTGCGCTATAGCGCACAAGCGGGTATAATCGGGCTCGACACGCAGAGGAGAACTGGATGCAGGAACTTGCCGGCCATTTGGCGCACACCCTTCGCACGCTGCGCGCACAGCGCGGCTGGAGCCTGACGCAGGCGGCGGAATACACCGGCGTCAGCAAGGCGATGCTCGGGCAGATTGAACGCGGCGAGTCCAGCCCGACGGTGGCGACGCTGTGGAAGATCGCCACCGGTTTCAACGTGGCGTTTTCCGCCTTTCTTGAGGCCTCACCCGCGCAGCAGCAGGCGACGTTGCACCGCTATGGCGATCTGCCGGTATACGATCAGGACAACGCCGACATGCGCGTGGTGCCGCTGTTTCCCTACGATCGCCAGCTGGCTTTCGATATGTTCGTCATCGATCTCGCGCCGGGTGCGCTCAGCGAATCGTCGCCGCATGAGCCGGGCGTGATCGAGCATGTGATCGTGATCAGCGGCCGGTTGGAATTGGCGATAGACGGCGCGTGGCACAGCCTGGCGGCCGGCGAGGCGATGCGCTTTCAGGCAGATCGGCCGCATGCTTACCGCAACGCCGGTTCACAAACGGTGCGTATCCACGATCTGATCCACTATCCTCAATCCTGACTCAACGCGGCGGCCGTGGGCTTTGACTCCGCGCCGCCAAACGCCTACCTTGTTGAAAATGACTCTTATTTCACAGGCTGTCGCCCATGACGGGGCGGCGTTGCAGCCGACTCAAAAGGAGCTTGATTTTGCCGGTCACCAATCGACGTCAGTTCATTAAACTCAGTGCGCAAACCGCAGGAGCCGTATTCGCGATGACTTCATTACCCAACAGTATCCGCCTGGCGATGGCGGCGGAGGGCGGCGCGGCCGCCGGCGATGAATTCCTGTGGCTGGAAGAGCTGCAGGGTAAAAAAGCGCTGCAATGGGTGCAGCAGGAAAATCAGCGCACCGTGGCACGTTTCGGTCAGGGCGAAGACTTTCAGCGCATTGAGCGCGAAGTCCTGGATATCCTCAATAAAGACACCCAGATCCCGTGGGTGAGCAAACGCGGCGAGTACTATTACAACTTCTGGCAGGATCAGGCCAACCCGCGTGGCCTGCTGCGGCGCACCACGCTGGACGAGTACCGCAAGGCCAAACCGGCCTGGGAGACGGTGCTGGATATCGATGCGTTGGGCAAAGCGGAGGGCAAGGATTGGGTTTATCAGGGCTCGCAACCGCTGGCGCCGGAATACCGTTATTGCCTGATGCAGCTGTCGCCGGACGGCGGTGACGCCACCGAAATCCGCGAATTCGATCTGGTTGCCAAACGTTTCGTCAAAGACGGTTTCAACGTGCCGGTGGCGAAAAGCCGGGTTTCCTGGGTCGATCGGGACACGCTGTTCATCGCCACCGATTTCGGCCCCGGCTCGATGACCCAGTCCGGCTATGCACGCATCGCCAAACGCTGGCGGCGCGGCACGCCGCTGAGCGCCGCCGAAACGCTGTACGAAGCGCAGCCCGAGGACATGGCGGTTTTCGCCTATCACGATCGCACGCCGGGCTTTGAGCGCGATTTCGTCGGCCGCAGCCTGGACTTCTATCGCCGTGACTATTTCTTGCTGGCTCAGGATGGTCGGCAGAAAAAAATCGACATCCCGGCCGACGCCGAGCTGGACACACATCGGGAATGGCTGCTGATCAAACCGAGCAGCGACTGGGAAGTGGGCGGCAAGCGTTATCCGTCCGGCGCGCTGCTGGCGGCCAACTTCGATGACTATCTGGCGGGCAAGCGCGAGCTGCAGCTGCTGTTTACCCCGACGGCGGAGCAGGCGCTGAGCGGCTACAGCGGCACTCGCGATCACCTGATCCTCAGCATCATGGATAACGTGGTCAACCGGCTGGAGGTGCTGACGCCGCAGGGAGGCAGCTGGCAGCGTCGTCCGCTGGGCAACCCCGGCGCCATCAGCACCCTTTCCGCCGGCGGCATCGACGAAGAGAGCAACGCCTATTTCCTTACCGTCAGCGGGTTCCTGCAGCCGACCTCGCTGTATATGGGCAATCTCGACGGCGGTGAGGCGACGTTGTTGAAACAGGCGCCGCAGGACTTTGACGCCGCCGGCTATCAGGTCAGCCAGCATTTCGCGCGCTCCAAGGACGGCACCCGCGTGCCGTATTTCCAGATCGCCGCCAAAGATCTCAAGCTGGACGGCAGCACGCCGACGCTGCTGTATGGCTACGGCGGATTTGAAGTGCCGCTGTTGCCGGGCTATCTCGGCGGCAAGGCGCCGGCCTGGCTGGAGCGCGGCGGGGTGTACGTGGTGGCCAACATCCGCGGCGGCGGCGAATACGGCCCGGCCTGGCATCAGGCGGCGCTCAAGCAGAACCGCCATCGCGCCTATGAGGATTTCGCCGCCGTGGCCGAAGATCTCATCGCACGCAAGGTGACCTCGGCGCCGCATCTCGGCGCACGCGGCGGCAGCAACGGCGGCCTGCTGGTGGGCAATATGCTGACGCTGTATCCGCAGCTGTTCGGCTGCATCGTCTGCGAAGTGCCGCTGCTGGACATGCAGCGCTATACCCAGCTTTCCGCCGGCGCGTCGTGGATCGCCGAATACGGCGATCCGAGCAAGCCGGAGGAGTGGGCCTACATCAAGACCTTCTCGCCATACCACAACATTCAGGCGCAGACGGCCTACCCGCCGGTGCTGTTCTATACCGCGACCAGCGACGATCGGGTCAACCCGGCCCACGCCCGCAAAATGGCGGCGCGCATGCAGGCGATGGGGTATCAGCAGGCCTATTTCTATGAAAATACCGAAGGCGGGCACAGCGCCGCCGCCGACAAGCAGCAGGCGGCGTTCCACAGCGCACTGGTAAGCGAATTCATGTGGGCCAACCTGAGCGGCAAACCCAAGTCAGCGTAAGCCTTTTTCTTGCGGCATAAAAAAACACCGGGGCGTTAACCCCGGTGTTTTTATTTACGCTCAATCCGCCGGCGGTCAGCGAGCCGCAGTGGCTTCCTGCGCTTTCTGATTGGCGTCTTCGGTGGTGTCCAGCGTCATGCGGTACAGCTTCGGCGCGGTCAGCATCATCAGGATAGCGATGACGGCGGTGACGATGCCGATCTGCATAAACACATGGCTGTAGATGGCCAGCGAAGCGTGCGCGTCGTTGATGTCGCTTGGCACGGCGGTCAGACCGGCAACCTTACCGGCGATCAGCGCGGCGGCGGCGGTAGTCAGGAACCAGGAGCCCATGATGAAGCCCATCAGACGCTGTGGCACCAGCTGTGCCACCATCGCCAGACCCAGGCCGGAAATCATCAGCTCGCCGATGCTCTGCAGCGCGTAGCTCAGGATCAGCCAGTTGACCGACACGATGCCCTGTTCGTTGGCGAAGCTGGCGCCCCATGGCAGCACCAGGAAGGCGCAGGAGCAGAGGATCATGCCGAAAGCGAACTTGTGCGGCATCGGCAGGCGATCGCCCATTTTGTTATACAGCGCGGCCAGAATCGGGCTGGCGAGCATGATCCAGAACGGGTTCAGCGCCTGATACTGCTCCGGCTCGAAGGCGACGCCGAAGATGCTGTGTTCCACGTTATGGATGGCGAAGAAGTTCAGCGAGGTTGGCATCTGGCTGTACAGCACGAAGAACACCACCGCTTCCAGCATCAGCAGGAAGGCGACGATCATCTTGCGGCGTGCGGCGCCGTGCAGGGCGAAGGTTTCCTTGGCGAACACCAGAACGATACCGGCGGAAACGAGGGCCAACGCCCAGCGCGCGATCACTTGGTTGTGCAGCAGCCAGCTGGACACGGCGATCAACGCCACGATGCCGACCAGCACCATCAGCAGCTTCGGCAGATGCAGCGGCTTGAAGTCAGGTCTGGAGCCGTTTTCCTTCACCCACTTGTGGCACATCATAAAGTTGACCAGGGTGATCAGCATGCCGACCACGCTCAGGGAGAACGCCACGCTCCAGCCGTATTTCGCCGCCAGCCACGGGGTGGCCAGCATGGAGAAGAAGGAACCGATGTTCACCGACATGTAGTACATGGTGAAAGCGCCGTCGATGCGCGGGTCATCTTTCTCATAGCAGGTGGACAGCAGGGAGGACGGGTTAGCCTTGAACAGGCCGCTGCCCACGGCGATGGTCGCCATGCCCATGTAAACCCAGAAGATGTCGTGGCCGGAGTAGGCCACCATGGCGTAACCGGCGGCCAGCACCAGTGCGCCGAGCACGATCACGCGTTTGGCGCCCAGCACCTTGTCGCCCAGCCAGCCGCCGATGGCGACGAAGCCGTATACCAGGGCGCTGAAAGAAGAGAACAGGGTGATGGAATCGGCTTCGCTCATGCCGAGCATCTTGACCAGATAAACCGCCATGATGCCCTGCAGGCCGTAATAGCCGAAACGCTCCCACAGTTCGATCGAGAAGATCAGGTAGAACGCTTTCGGTTGTTTGAACGCGTTAAGGCTAACGCTCTCCGGGTGTTGGTTGTTTGCTGTTGACACTGGTACCTCTGTTTTTTCGCAGCCCGTCTTTGGAGGACGGGAAAGTACAAAAGTTGATGCGGAACGGCATCCTTTTGCGTTGTTATAGGATGGGGACGGCGGTTAATGTTCACTATCTTTGTCAACGTGGCAAGCAGTTTGTCATATTCGGTTACATTTAACGCTCGCAGGATTATGCTGCGATGTTGCAAATGTTATGCAGTATTAACTTTCGGGTTTTAATGGTTTACCGATTTTTTGTTTTGATTAAAAGCTATACGGATTTTAAACAGGGATATATTCTGCTGAATTGCTATTTTTTAGCGCATCAGTGTATGTGTGGTTATTAATCCATTGGAATGTTGTGCATATGCAGCGTTTTGTAAAATTATAGAAATTTAGGAAAACGGGACTGGCATTTGTGAACGCCTTGTGATCCTGAAAGCGTGACGTTCACCGCAATTTTTGACTAATTTTTCGCTTGAAAATAACGCGGCACTGAGTTTTTCACTGAAAACCGCGATAACGCCGGGGTTACTGCTGCGCGATATCACATTTCCGATAAAAAAGAGGCGCTGGCGGGGGGAGTGGCGGTGACGGGTGCGGTTTGCCGCACCCGTCAGACTCAGGATTCCGGATAAACCTTCTCTTTATACTCGCACAGATCTTCGATGATGCAGGAGCCGCAGCGCGGTTTGCGCGCGATGCAGGTGTAGCGCCCGTGCAGGATCAGCCAGTGGTGGCAATCGACCTTGAATTCGGCGGGCACCACCTTCAACAGCTTCTCTTCCACCTGATCGACGTTCTTGCCCGGCGCGAAGTGGGTGCGGTTGCACACCCGGAAGATGTGGGTGTCCACGGCGATGGTCGCCCAGCCGAAGGCGGTATTGAGCACCACGTTGGCGGTCTTGCGGCCGACGCCCGGCAGCGCTTCCAGCGCGGCGCGATCTTCCGGCACTTCGCCGCCGTGCAGCTCCAGCAGCATACGGCAGGTTTTGATCACGTTTTCGGCCTTACTGTTGAACAGGCCGATGGTCTTGATGTACTCCTTGACGCCATCAACCCCCAGCGCCAGCATGGCGGCGGGGGTGTTGGCGACCGGGTAAAGTCTGGCGGTCGCCTTGTTGACGCTCACGTCGGTGGCCTGCGCAGACAGCAGCACGGCAATCAGCAGTTCAAACGGCGTGGTGTACACCAGCTCGGTGGTCGGGTGCGGGTTGTTGTCGCGCAGCCGGGTCAGAATTTCCAGTCGCTTCTGCTTGTTCATCAGGCCTTCTCAGCACGTCCTTGTTCCAGCAGCGGTTCCGCCGCCACGGCGCGGGCTTTGCGCGCCTTCATTTTTTCGTCGATCAGATATTTGACCGCCAGCAGCAGCCCCAGGCCGATAAAGGCGCCCGGCGGCAGCATCGCCAGCAGAAATGGGCTGTCGAAATGCACCACTTCGATGCGCAGCGACTTGGCCCAGCCGCCCAGCAGTTGGTCGGCGCCGTCGAACAGCGTACCGTTACCCAACAGTTCGCGCATCGAGCCCAGCGTCACCATCACGCCGGTGGCGCCAAGGCCGATGGCCATGCCGTCCAGCGCCGAGAGGCCGACCGGCTTCTTGGCGGCCACCGCTTCGGCGCGGCCGACCACGATGCAGTTGGTCACGATCAATGGAATAAAGATGCCGAGCGACTGATACAGGCCGAAGGCATAGGCGTTGATCAGCATCTGCACGATGCTCACCACCGCAGCGATGATCATCACGTAGATCGGAATACGCACTTCGCTCGGCACCCAGCGACGCACCGCGGAGATGGAGGCGTTGGTCAGCGTCAGCACCAGCGTGGTGGCCAGCCCCAGGCCCAGCGCGTTGGTGACGGTGGAGGTCACCGCCAGCAACGGACACATGCCCAGCAACTGCACCAGGGCGGAGTTGTTTTTCCACAACCCCTGAACGATCAATTCTTTGGCTTCACTCATTCGGCGGCTCCACACGCAGGTAAGCTTTCAAGTTTAGGCGGCAGCGTTTCCATATACAACGCCGTGCGGCGCACCGCATTGACCACCGCCCGCGGGGTGATGGTCGCGCCGGTGAATTGGTCGAACATGCCGCCGTCTTTCTTCACCGCCCAGCGCTTATCGTCCGGGCCTTCGATTTTCTTGCCGCTGAAGAAGGAAATCCAGTCGGAAATGCGCAGTTCAATTTTGTCACCCAGCCCAGGCGTTTCGTGGTGTTCAATCACCCGGGTGCCGAGCACCGTGCCGTTGAAATCGGCGCCGACCAGCAGCTTGATGGCGCCGGAGTAGCCGTCCGGCGCGGTGGTTTCCAGCGCGGCAGCCGTCGGCTGCCCGTTTTTGCGCGCCAGGTACAAGCGATGCGGCGCGCCGTCGCCCAGCGCCGGATCGCTGACCAGCAGGCATTCGTTCTGCATGATGTTGTCGTAGTTTTCCGGCGGTACCACCTGATCGAGCAGCGCTTTTTGCTGCAGCGCCGCCTGATGGGCGATGGTGGTTTTGGTCAGGGCGTAAACCACGGCGGTCAGGCCGGTGGTGACCGCCGCAAACACCGCCAGCGTGGTGCCGTGCTTTCTCATGGAATTCAGCATGGCGGCTCCTTAGCGATGGCCGTACACGCGCGGCTGCGTGTAGTGGTCGATTAACGGGACGGTGATGTTGGCGAGCAGCACGGCGAAGGCCACACCATCAGGGTAGCCGCCATAGACGCGGATCAGCCAGACCAGCACGCCGATCAGCGCGCCGTAGATTAAGCGGCCCTTCGGCGTGGTGGAGGCGCTGACCGGATCGGTGGCGATAAAGAACGCACCCAGCATGCTGGCGCCGGAGAACAGGTGGATCAGCGGCGAAGCCTGATGCGCCGGATCGATCCACCAGGCCAGACCGGAACAGAAGGCGATGGCGGCCAACATGCTGAAAGGGATTTGCCAATGGATCAGGCGGCGCGCCAGCATAAACAGGCCGCCGGCCAGGAAACCGAGGTTGACCCACTGCCAGCCGATACCGGCCAGCGCGCCGCCGAACAGCGGCTGCTGCAACACCTGTTCCACGCTGTGGCCGCTGCGCAGGCCGGTTTTGAAGCCGTCGAGCGGCGTGGCCTGGCTGATGCCGTCCACGCCCATCTGCAGTTCGTGCAGCGTCGCGCCCTGTGCGGTATGGCCGCTGAAAATCGCCAGCAGCGTGTCGTGGAGCGACAGCGCGGTGGCGCGCAGTTCATCCGGCGGTAGCCAGCTGGTCATCTGCACCGGGAAGGAGATCAGCAGCACTACGTAACCGACCATCGCCGGGTTGAACGGGTTCTGCCCGAGGCCGCCATACAGCTGTTTGGCGATAACGATGGCGAAGAAGGTGCCGATGACGATCATCCACCACGGCGCCAGCGGCGGCAGGCTGATGCCGAGCAGCAGCGCGGTCAGCAGGGCGGAGTTATCCGCCAGCCGGCTGCGCACCGGCAGCTTGCGCAGCCTGAGGATCGCGCCTTCTGCAGCCAGCGCGACGATCGCCGCCAGCGCCACCTGAATCAGCACGCCGTAGCCGAAAAACCAAATCTGCGCCGCAATGCCGGGAATGCACGCCAACATGACCCACAGCATAATGCGGCTGGTGCTTTGCTGGTTGTGGGTGAAAGGCGAGCTGGCGATGTGTAAGCCTTTGGCGGCTGTGGGTGATACCGGCCTGAACTTCATAGAGTAACGATACCTTCTGCGCCGCGTCTGCGGCAGTTTCGATGCGCCATACTGCGGGCGCGGCAAAAATGATAGCCGAGCATTCTACCTGATTCGATGCGAGGGTAATACGCCTTAATGATAGGGGTATTCGGCTTTCCGCACATCTGGCGATCGGGGTGGCGCGATTTGATTTTTTTTTGGCCGGGAAATGGGCTAACGTGAGGAATTGTCAGTGGAACTTGTGCCGCCATCGACCGCGGGAAATGGGGTAAACGTCTGAATGAGATATCATTTCTCTCCAGATTTCCGCACAAAATAACAACTTTCACATAATCCGTGTAGGTTACTATCGCGAACATTATTGAGTCAGTGAACCCATAATAATGACAAATGAAGACATTTTTTTTATTGAAGAGCTAATTGAGTGGGTGGAGATACATCTGGAGAAACGGCCAAACCTGGATGAAGTCGCGCGTATTTCGGGCTATTCCAAGTGGCACCTGCAGCGTAAATTCAAGCGTATTACCGGCATTCAACTCGCCACCTATATCCGTTCGCGCATCCTGACGCGCGCCGCGGTGGCGTTGCGCATTACTCGTCGCTCCATCATCGACATCTCCGATGAGCTGGGCTTCGACTCTCAACAGACCTTTACCCGCATGTTCAAGCAGCGCTTCGGCACCACCCCCAATCGCTACCGCTCGATGGAACACTGGGACGTGAAAAACCTGATGCCGCGCTTTAACTTCGAAGCCAGCTACGGCGCCGGTTATTACCCGGAAGTGAAGCGGCTGACGCTACCCGACATGCAGCTGGTCGGCTTCACGCGCCGGCTGGATTTCGCCTCCGAACAGGAGCTGGAGTACTCTTCCTGCATGGCGATGAAGGACGAGATTTTCAACGACTTCTTCAAGGGGCTGCACGTCGACTGTCGGCGGATTTACAGCATCTATTCCCCTCATGCCGGGGAGGGCGACGAGCTCTCATCCACGCTGGTGATGGCTGTTGATCCTGAACACAGAAAGGATATTCTTTCCAACCATCAGATAGACACCTTCCATTTGCCGAGCCGCGAGTTTATCTCTATCAACCATAAGGGGTCGGCGAAAGAGTGTTTGCAGTTTTTCGGCTACCTGATGTCGCATGTGATGCCGGGGTTGAAGGATAAAGTGCGCGGCAGTATGGAAATGGAGATCATTCAAACCAAAGAGTGGAATCCTGAATCCAAACTGCGTCAGATTGAAGTGGATTACACCTACCTGATTTCTATCGATTAAATGGCGCCTGGCGTCAGCCAGGCGCCGCTATCATTATTTGTCTTCCGTTTCCGCCGCCAGCGATTCTCTGGCGGCTTTTTTGGCCTTTGCGCGGGCGATAGCCGCCGCGACCGCCGCCTTGCGCGGATCTTCTTCGGCTGCAGCCGGCGCCGGTTCCGCCGATGCAGGGGCATCCGCCTGCTGCGCCGCTTTCTTGGCCTTGGCGCGGGCGATAGCCGCCGCGACCGCCGCCTTGCGCGGATCTTCTTCGGCGGCAGCCGGCGCCGGTTCCGTCGGTGCAGGGTCATCCGCCTGCTGCGCCGCTTTCTTGGCTTTTACGCGCGCCAGTGCCGCCGCGACCGCCGCTTTGCGCGGATCTTCTTCGGCGGCAGCCGGCGTCGTTTCCGCCGGCGCAGGGGCATCAGCCTGCTGCTCTGCCTTTTTGGCCTTCACGCGCGCCAGGGCGGCCGCAACGGCCGCTTTACGCGGATCGTCCTCTGTTGCCGCCGGGGCGGAGTTGTCTGCTGCCGGCGCCTCTTTGCGCGCTTTCACGCGGGCCAGCGCCGCGGCCACGGCGGCTTTACGCGCGTCGTCGCCAGCGGTCGCCGGTGGCGCTTCCGTTTCCACCTCGGCAGCCAGCTGGGCACGACGTTCGCGCGCCTGCGCTTTACGTGCTTCGCGGGCAGCGATCATCTCGCTGTTATCCGGCTGCTGGCCGTTGACCGGCGTAACCGCCGCTTCGGCATTCTTGCTGCGCACGCGCGCCAGCGCGGCCTGCACTGCGCCCTGATCGTCGTCGGTCAGTTTGACGGCGGCCTTTTTATGTCGCTCTTCACGCGCCAGTTTTTCACGCTCCAGACGCGCCAGCTTGGCCTCGTAACGCGCCTTGGCCTCGGCGGTGCGCGCCGCTTCCAGATCGATAGCCTTGATTTCGGCCTTTTCCTGCCGGTAGTACTGTACCAGCGGGATATTGCTGGGGCAGACGAACGCGCAGGCACCGCATTCGATGCAGTCGAACAGGTTATGGTTGCGCGCCTTGTCGTGCTCCTGCCCGCGGCTGAACCAGTACAGCTGTTGCGGCAGCAGCCCGGCAGGGCAAGCGTCTACGCACAGGCCGCAGCGGATGCAGGACTGCTCCGGTTCCTGCGGCGTCATTTCATCCACCGTCGGTGCCAGAATGCAGTTGCTGATCTTGACGATCGGCACGTTCAGCGCGGGCAGGGTGAAGCCCATCAGCGGGCCGCCCATGACCACCATCTGCTGCGCCTGCGGACGGAAACCGACGAAGTCGAGCAGGTGCTGCACCGGCGTGCCGATGCGAGCCCACAGATTGCCGGGGCGCTCGATCGCCTCGCCGGTCAGGGTCACTACGCGCTCAATCAGCGGTTCGCCGTCGACGATCGCTCGCTTGATGGCGAAGGCGGTGCCGACGTTTTGCATCAATACGCCGATAGCGGAGGAGTGCTTACCGTGCGGCACTTCCTTGCCGGTCAAAATTTTGGTCAGCTGCTTGGCGCCGCCGGACGGGTATTTGGTCGGGATGACGCGCAGCGCAATGCCGGGCTGGCCGCGCAACGCCTGTTTCAGCGCCGCGATTGCCTCCGGTTTATTGTCTTCGATGCCGATCAACGTGAGCTTGGGTTGCAGAATGTGTTGCAGGATCTGCGTGCCTTCAATGATCTGAGCGGCATGTTCCTGCATCAGACGGTCGTCGGCGGTAATGTAAGGCTCACACTCGGCGGCGTTGAGGATCAGCGTTTCCACGCCGCTCATGCCGCCTTGCAGTTTGCTGGCGGTCGGGAAACCTGCGCCGCCCAGGCCGGCGATACCGGCCTGATGAATACGTTGAATCAGTTCCGCGGCGGGCGATTGGCGATAGTCCGCCACCGGATCGCGCTCGCACCAGCGGTCTTCCCCGTCTGCCTCAATAATCACGCACAGCTCCGTCAGCCCGGACGGGTGCGCGGTGATGTGTGGCGTAATGGCGCTGACGGTGCCCGAGGTCGGGGCGTGCACCGGCACGGTGCGGCCGCGGCCGACGGTCAGCGGCTGGCCTTTCAACACCCGATCGCCGGCGCTGACGCACAGCTCGCCTTCCGGCCCCAGATGCTGTTGCAGCGGAATGATAAAGGTCTTGGGCAGGGGCGCGACACGCAGCGGCGCACCGCTGGACTGCGTTTTCATTTCCGGTGGATGGATCCCGCCGTCGAAATCCCAGATCCGGTCTTTTTTAAAGGCGGCGAACAGATTAAGCATGTTGCTCCACGTGGATCACTTGCACCGGGATCGTCTTCATGTCCCACTTCCAGTTGGCGGTGGTGGTAGCGACCGGTCTCATTTCAATACAGTCGGTAGGGCAAGGGGCGACGCACAGATCGCAGCCGGTACAGAGGTCGGTGATGACGGTGTGCATGGCGCGGGTGGCGCCGACGATGGCGTCCACCGGGCAGGCCTGAATGCACTTGGTGCAGCCGATGCAGTTGGCCTCGTCGATATAGGCCACTTTACGCTCCGGCTCGGCGGCGGCTTCGCTGCCCAGCGGCTGCGGCTCGACGTTGAGCAGCTCCGCCAGTTTCAGCATCACCTGTTCGCCGCCCGGCGCGCATTTGTTGATCATCTCGCCGTTGGCCACCGCCTCGGCATAGGGGCGACAGCCGGGGTAGCCGCACTGGCCGCACTGGCTCTGCGGCAGGATCGCATCGACCTGCTCGGCGACCGGATCCTCTTCCACCTCAAAACGGCGCGCGGCGTAGCCCAGCACCAGTCCGAACAGCAGCCCGAGCGCGCTCAAAGCCGCGATAGCTATCCACAACGCAGTCATTAGAATTTCACCAGCCCGGTAAAGCCCATAAAGGCCAGCGACATCAGCCCGGCGGTGATCAGCGCGATCGAGGAGCCGCGGAACGGCGCCGGCACGTCGGCCACCGCCAGACGTTCGCGAATGGCGGCGAACAGCACCATCACCAGCGAGAAACCGGCGGCGGCGCTAAAGCCGTAAACGGCGGACTGCAGGAAGTTGTAGCCGAGGTTAACGTTAAGCAACGCCACGCCAAGCACCGCACAGTTGGTGGTGATCAGCGGCAGGAAGATGCCCAGCAGGCGGTAGAGCGCCGGGCTGGTCTTGCGCACTACCATCTCGGTGAACTGCACGACGACGGCGATCACCAGAATGAAGGAGAGCGTGCGCAGGTACACCAGATCCAGCGGAACCAGAATAAAGGTGTTGATCACCCAGGCGCTGACGGAGGCCAGCGTCATGACGAAGGTGGTGGCCATTCCCATGCCGATGGCGCTTTCCAGCTTCTTGGAAACGCCGAGGAACGGGCACAGGCCAAGAAACTTCACCAGAACGAAGTTGTTCACCAGTACGGTGCCGACAAACAGGAGCAGGTATTCGGTCATTGCGATGCCTAAAAAAATAAAAGCCGCCTATTATCGGGAATCGGCGGCCGGACGACAACATATGAATCGCAGGGGTATTGCCTTTTTTGGTGAAAATTTACACAAAATACCCGATAAAACGTGCTGCAACCGCCTTTAACGTTCGGTAAAGGTGCCTTTGACCCGCTGCGAGCGCTTGATATAAGGCACCAGCAGCGCCGCCATCAGTAGCGGCCAGCCGAGGCTGCGCACCGCCACTTCGTCCGGCACCGGCGCGAAGGCGAAGGCTTTCACCGCCAGGATCACCGTGATCAGCAGCCACAGCAGGAACAGTTTAGGGAAGCGCTGCGACCGCTGGCAGAACAGAAACACCAGCCACAGGGTAAAGCCCCACATCAAGAGCGTGGTCAGCACCGAAAAGTACCATTGCAGGGTAAACGCCTGGGCGTTGGTCAACAGATAGTCGCGCGACTCGGGCATGAAGATCGCCATGGCGTACAGGAGCAGCATCAGGCTGGCGCTGAGCAGGGTAACGATCAGATAGGCCAGCGGGGCCAGCAACCAACCGCCGATACGAGAGTATTCAGCTTGAGACATAAAACGGCTTCCTGATTGAATCGGGGATCACAGGCGGCATAGCTTAGCGGGTAATATAGGCTTCGTCATCTCTATCAAGCGGATAGCTCGGCATTGCGGCGCCGGGCCGCACGTTTGGCTACTCCGGCCTTGCTTCGAATTAACATCTCATTTACTTCTTGTTCCATCCGGCCGCATGGTGTCAAATCGAAAGGGTCTGTCGTGAGCCTGCAAGAGGAAATCCCATGGCTGAAAAAATTCGTGTCGGGCTGGTCGGTTACGGCTACGCCGGTAAAACCTTTCATGCGCCGCTAATCGCCGGTACGCCGGGGCTGGAACTGGCCGCCGTTTCCAGCAGCGATGCCGGCAAAGTGCACGCCGACTGGCCGTCGATGACGGTCGTGGGGGATGCGCAAGCGCTGTTCGCCGATCCGGCCCTCGATCTGATCGTCATTCCTACCCCCAACGATACCCATTTCCCGCTGGCGCAACAGGCGCTGGCCGCCGGCAAGCACGTGGTGGTGGATAAACCGTTTACCGTGACGCTGTCACAAGCACAGGCGCTGCAACAGCAGGCGCAGCAGAGCGGTTTACTGCTGTCGGTGTTCCACAACCGTCGCTGGGACAGCGATTTCCTGACCCTCAAAGCGCTGCTGAACGACGGTTCGTTGGGCGAGGTGGTGTATTTCGAGTCGCATTTCGATCGCTACCGGCCACAGGTGCGCCAGCGCTGGCGCGAACAGGGCGGCGCCGGCAGCGGCATCTGGTTCGATTTGGGGCCGCATCTGCTCGATCAGGCGCTGCAACTCTTCGGCAAACCCGAGCGGCTGTTCGTCGATCTGGGTGAGCTGCGGCCGGGGGCACAGGCGGTGGACTATTTTCACGCGCTGCTGAGCTATGGCGATCGCCGCGTGGTGCTGCACGCCAGCATGCTGGCGGCGGCGGAGAGCCCGCGCTACGTCGTGCACGGCACCCGCGGCAGCTATGTCAAATACGGCCTCGATCCGCAGGAGGACCGGCTGAAGGCCGGCGAGCGCTTGCCGCAGGCCGATTGGGGCTATGACATGCGCGACGGCGTGGTGACGCTGTCACGTGACGATCTGCTGGCGGAACAACCGCTGCTCAACATTCCCGGCAATTATCCGGCTTATTACGCGGCGGTGCGCGACGCGATCACCGGCATAGGCGAAAACCCGGTGCCGGCCGCCGACGCCATCGCGGTGATGGCATTGATTGAACTGGGGCTGGAATCGGCCCGGCTGCAGCAGGCGCTGCCGGTGGTTTGATACCGCCCATTTCTCTGTGCCCGGCGCAACGTCGGGCCTTTTTACGACTTTACGTGCAAGGAAATTCGTTTCATGTCCTGGTTGCAGCGTTTGCGCATTGATAAATTTTTGCTGGTTCTGATTTTGGTGGTGATCGTCGCCTCGCTGTTCCCCTGCGAAGGCATCTGGAAAACCTTCTTTGAACACCTGACCACCGCCGCCATCGCGCTGCTGTTCTTTATGCACGGCGCCAAGCTGTCGCGCGAGGCGATCGTCGCCGGCATGAGCCACTGGAAGCTGCATCTGCTGGTGTTCCTCAGCACCTTTGCGCTGTTCCCGCTGCTCGGGCTGGCGATGAACCTGCTGGTGCCGGGCATCATGACGCCGACGGTCTATCTCGGCTTCCTCTATCTGTGCGCGCTGCCGGCCACGGTGCAGTCGGCCATCGCCTTTACCTCGGCGGCGGGCGGCAACGTGGCGGCGGCGATCTGTAGCGCCTCGGCGTCCAGCATTCTTGGCGTGTTCCTGTCGCCGCTGCTGGTGGGGGCGTTGATGCATACCCAGGGCGGCAATACCGACGTGCTGCACGCCATTGGCTCAATCATTCTGCAACTGATGGTGCCGTTCGTGATCGGCCATCTGGCGCGGCCGCTGATCGGCAAGTGGATCGACCGCCATCGCAAACTGATTAACCTGACCGACCGTTCGTCGATCCTGCTGGTGGTGTATACCGCGTTCAGTGCGGCGGTGGTGGAAGGGATTTGGCACCGTATCGACGGCTGGTCGCTGCTGACCATCCTGGTGATGTCGCTGGTGCTGCTGACGGTGGTGCTGGTGATCAACACCTACGCGGCGCGCTGGCTGGGCTTCAACACCGCCGATGAAATCACCATTGTGTTCTGCGGTTCGAAAAAGAGCCTGGCGAACGGCATCCCGATGGCCAACGTGCTGTTCCCGGCCGCGGCGGTGGGCGCCATGGTGCTGCCGCTGATGATTTTCCACCAGGTGCAACTGATGGTGTGCGCGGTGCTGGCGCAGCGCTATGCGCGTAAAACCGCCAAACAGCGGGCCGAGGCGGAGGCGCTGGCGGCCAAATAGGCCGCAGGCCGCTAGCGGTGGCTCAGCGCGTCGAGCAGAAAGTCGGCGCGCTCATCGGGTGAGGCGCGCGGCAGCTCTTGCAGCCGATAGCCATAACGGCGATAGATGGCCACCATCGCCCGATAGGTTTGCTCGGCTTCGGCGAAAGACTGTTTTCTCTCGCTGTCCTGCGCATAAATCGCTCGCCACGGCGGGGCGATGAACACCGTATCGGCATAGCGAAAGGCGTCGATCGCCGCCGTTAAGGGGGCGGGGATCGATAATCCGCACAGCGTCAGGTAACCGGCGATATCCGGCAGGCCGCGATCGAAGAACCAGCATGTTGCGCCCGTCGCTTCGCGCCATGAACGCAGTTCCCAATCGAGCATCCGCTCGGCGAAAGCCTGGCGATCGCCCCACGGCAGCGCATTGCCGCCAATACTCACCTGATCCTGAATAATCGCCCGGCCCGCCTCCTGCGAATGCGGGTAACCGCGGCGATGAAGAACGTCGATGAGCGTGCTTTTGCCCGAACCCGGGCCGCCGGTCAGCACGATACGGCGTAGTTTGTCAGACATACGGATCTCCTCTCTTGCAACAGAGTGATGGGGTGAAAACAGCGATAAAGACGAGCAGGCGGAAGAAAACGGGGGATGAGAAGAAGGCGCCGTTTGGCGCCTGGGGAGATTAGCCCTGAACTTTGGCGCGCAGCGCCTGTTTTTCCTGCTCGCTGAGGAAGGCCAGCTTCAGGCCGTTTTCCTGCGCGGTGCGGATTTCTGCCGGCGTCAGCCCGGCCTGCGGCGCGGCGACGCGGTATTCATGCTCGATCTCGATGCCCTGAACCGCCGGATCGTCGGTGTTGATCGACGCCAGCACGCCATGGCGCAGGAAGGTGGCCAGCGGATGCTGCGCCAGTGACGGCACGGTGCTGGTCTGGATGTTGGAGGTCAGGCAGGATTCGATGCCGATGCCGTGTTCCGCCAGGAAGTCCATCAGCGCCGGATCTTCAACCGCTTTTACCCCGTGGCCGATACGTTCGGCACCCAGCTCGCGGATCGCCTGCCAGATGCTTTCCGGGCCGGCGGCTTCGCCCGCGTGCACGGTGATGCGCAGGCCGGCGTCGCGCGCGCGGTTGAAGTGGTTGAGGAACAGGCTGCCGGGGAAGCCCAGCTCATCGCCCGCCAAATCCAATGCGGTAATGCCGTCGCGGTGCGCCAGCAATCCTTCCAGCTCCTGCAAACAGGCGGCCTCGCCAAAGGTGCGGCTCATGATGCCGATCAGGCGAATGTCGATGTCGCGATCGCGGCAGCCCGAGCGGATCCCGTCGATCACCGCTTCCACCACGCCGGCGACCGGCAGCTGATGCTTCATCGCCATGTAGTAAGGGGAAAAACGCAGCTCGGCGTAGTGCAGGCCGGCGTTGGCGGCGTCCTCGACGTTTTCGTAGGCCACCCGGCGGCAGGCGTCCAGATCGCCCAGCACCGCTACGCCCCAGTCCAGTTTCTGCAGGAAGCTGACCAGATCCGGTTCGGCGTGGGTGATCTGCACGTGCGGGCGCAGGCTCTCCAAATCGTTGGCCGGCAGGGTGAGGTTGAACTGGCGACCGAGGTCGAGAATGGTCTGCGCGCGGATGTTGCCGTCGAGATGGCGGTGAATGTCGGTAAGCGGTAGGCGGGGATCGATCATGCTGGGCACTCGCTAATTTATCGTAGGTAAAGTGCAGAACAGTATAAAAACAAATGAATGAAACTTGCCATCTCGTTGCATAAAAAAGTGACTTGAATCACAAATAATGCGAGGTGTATCGCATTATCGTCGTGAATCAGGCTCCACTCAGGTTGGCGATGCGGTGAGCGAGGCGTTTCTTTACCCGGTGGCCCATCGGCTGATTGCGCAGTGTCAGGCGGTGTATCGCATCGAAGGGGCATCTGCGGGGGCCGATAACGACGTGCGGTTGGCTAACGAATGGGGATTGACGGTCTATCGTCATCTGGAGGAAATTCCGTCTGTTCAGGCGTAACGGAGGGGCGGGCAGAGGCTCGCCCCCCTCGCGTTATTGCTCGTCCAGCACCACCCTCAACCCGGCGATCAGCTTGTCCATGCCGGCCTCCAGCTTGCCGCGCGGGCAGCCGACGTTGAGACGCAGGAACCCGCGGCCTTCCTCGCCGTAGGTAAAGCCCGGCATGATCGCCACCTTTTCGCGCTCAATCAGCACCTGCTGCAGCGCCCGATCGTCTACGGCCAGCGGCCGCAGATCGATCCAGGCCAGGTAGGTGGCCTGCGGCGGGCGCCAGCCCAGCGCGGGAAACGCCTGCTCCAGCCGTTCGGCGACGTAGCTCAGATTATCCTGCAGATAGTCGCGCAGGGCGTCCAGCCAGGGTTCACCGTGGCGATAGGCAGCCACGTGCGCCGCCACCGCCAGCACCGCCGGCGAGGAGAGGCCGTCGCGGGCTTTGAGCTGCTGGAAATAGGCTTCGCGGCTGGCGTCGTCGCTGATAAAGCCGTAGGCGCCGGTCAGTGCTGGGATATTGAAACTCTTGGAGCCGGAGGTCAGCAAGGCCCAGGCGCCGGTCGCTACCTGGCTCCACGGCGTATGGCGGTGTTCCCCCCATGCCATATCCATGTGGATTTCGTCGCTGATGACGCGTACGTCGTGGCGCTCGCACAGTTCGGCCATCTGCTGCAACTCGTCGCGGCGCCACACTTTGCCGGTGGGATTATGCGGGCTGCACAGCAGCAGGATCTTGGTTTGCGGCCGCGCCAGCAACGCCTCAAGGTGCGCCATGTCGCAGCGCCAGTCGTCGCCGGCCTTGTGCAGCGGGCAGGCCAACAGTTGGCGTTGGTTGGCGAGGATCACCTTGTAGAAGGCGTCGTAGGCCGGGGTATGGGTCACCACATAGTCGCCTGGTACGGACCATTGGCGGATCAGCTGCGCCGCCATGTAGATAACGGAGGGGCCGTACACCGCCGTTGCGGTGTCGATGGCGACGTTGAAACGTTGCTGATACCAGTGGCGCAGCGCGCCGAGAAAATCCTCGTGCTGCCAGCGGCTGTAGCCCAGCACGCCGTGCTGCAGGCGTTGCTGCAACGCCTCGAGAATGCACGGCGCGGTGGCGAAATCCATATCGGAGATGGTGAACGGCAGCAGGTCGTCGCTGCCGAATCGATCGGCGATATAGTCCCACTGGGTGCACCAGGTGCCGTGGCGGTCGATCGGGGTGGAGAAATCAAACATGGGTGGCTCCCTGCAGCGCCGCGGCAGGTTGCGCCGTGGCTATCAGTGAGTCTAATTCATCTTTCACCGATTGCACCTGCGGGCCGATCACCACCTGCAGATTATGGTCGTTGAGATGCACTACGCCGATGGCGCGGTTGGCCTTCAGCGCCGCATCGTCCACCCGGCTCATGTCGTTGACCGACAGGCGCAGGCGGGTGATGCAGTTGTCCAGCGTGATAACGTTGCCCGGGCCGCCGAGGGCCGCCAGAATCGCCGGCACGTTGTAGCCGGATTTGCCCACCGCGCCGCTCGGCGCGCTTTGGCTGACGGCGCTGTCGCTCTCACGGCCCGGCGTTTTGATGTTAAAGCGCTGGATGGCGAAGCGGAAAATGGCGTAATAGCCGACGAACCAGACGGCGGCCACCACCGGCACCAGATACCACTTGGTGGCGGTGCCGTGCAGAATGCCGAACACCACGAAGTCGATGATGTTGCCGTCGGTGTTGCCGATGGTCACGCCCAGCAGCGCCATCACGGTAAAGCCCAACCCGGTGAGCAGCGCGTGGATCAGATACAGGAACGGCGCGACGAACAGGAACAGGAACTCGATCGGTTCGGTGGTGCCGCCGACCACGCAGGCCACCACGCCGGAAATCAACAGCCCTTTGATTTTGTGACGATTCTCCGGTTTAGCGCAGTGGTACATCGCCAGCGCCGCGCCCGGCAGGCCGCCGAGGAACGCCGGCATTTTACCCTGTGACAGGAAGCGGGTGGCGCTCTCGGCGAAGCCGGTGGTGGTCGGGCAGGAGAGCTGCGCCTGGAAGATGGTCAGGGCGCCGCTGACGCTGTGGCCGCACACCTCCATCGTACCGCCCGCCTCGGTAAAGCGGATCAGCGCCACCAGAATGTGCTGCAGGCCGAACGGCAGCAGCAAGCGTTCACCGGTGCCGAACAGCATCGGGCCAAAGGCGCCGGCGCTGTTGATCACCCAGCCCAGCCCGGTGATGCCGGCGGCGAACCACGGCCAGATCAGCGGGATCACCAGGCCGCACAGGCCCAGCACCACGGTGGTGACGATTGGCACGAAGCGCGTGCCGCCGAAAAACGCCAGCGCGTCCGGCAGGCGGATGGTGTGGAAGCGTTCATGCAGGCGATAGACGATGATGCCGACGATCACCGCGCCGAGGATGCCGGTATCGATCGACTGAATGCCGAGGATGTTCTGGATATTGTTGGCTTTCAGCACCAGCGGATCGCTGGTGGGCAGCACGCCGGCGGCGGTCAGGTAGAAGTTGGTGCCCAGATTCAGCACGGCGAAGCCGACGAAACCGGAGAACGCGGCGACGCCTTTGTTTTCGCGCGCCATGCCCAGCGGAATGGCGATGGCGAACATCACCGGCAGGAAGCTGAAGGCGAAGGAGCCTACCTTGCTCATCCAGGTGAAGATCAGCTGGAAGATCGGGTGGCCGATAAACGGCATCAGGGTGATCACGTCGCGGCTGCTCAGCGAGCTGCCGATCCCCAGCATGATGCCGCAGAAAGAGAGCAAGGCGACGGGCAACATGAACGTTTTGCCCAGGCTCTGGAAGAACTCCCAGAGGGTGATTTTGGGTTTGTTGGCTGCTGACATAACCGACTTCTCCTGGCGAAAAGACGAGCAAAAAGGGGACTGTTGATTAGGTAAAAAGAAGATAAAACGTTTTACCTAGCAAAAATGCGCCACCAATCACAAATCTGCCGCCCGGTTTTTGGCGACAATGCGGCAGGCAGTAAAACGTTTTACTGAGCTAACGGATTCGGTATACCCTTGATCATTACGGCGCGGGTTGCCCAGGAACGGGTTCGCAGAGACTATGAGCATCAAAAAAATCACCATCACCGATGTGGCGCAGCAGGCGGGCGTGTCGGTCACCACGGTTTCCCTGGTGTTGAGCGGCAAGGGGCGGATTTCGCCGACCACCGTCGAGAAGGTCAATCAGGCGATAGAGCAGCTGGGCTACGTGCGCAATCGTCAGGCGGCGACGCTGCGCGGCGGTGAATCCGGGGTGATCGGCCTCGTTCTGCGCGACATTTGCGAACCCTTCTATGCCGAAATGACCGCCGGGCTGAGCGAAGCGCTGGAGGCGCACGACAAACTGCTGTTTTTAACCCAGAGCGGGCGCGACGGCCAGGGCTTGCAGCGGGCGTTTGACGCGCTGCTGGCGCAGGGCGTCGACGGTATCGTGCTGGCCGGCGGCATTCGCGCGGCGGCTGGGTTGAAGGAGAAGGCGGCCGAGCAGGGCGTACCGCTGGTGTGCGTGGCGCGCTCCAGCGGTCTCGATGGGGTGGACGTGGTGCGGCCGGACAACATGCAGGCCGCCAAACTGGCCACCGAATTTTTGATCAAACGCGGCCACAGCCAAATCGCCTACCTTGGCGGCCAAAGCGACTCATTGACGCGTGCCGAGCGGTTGGGCGGTTTTTGCGCCACGCTGGTGCAGTACGGCCTGCCGTTTCGCAGCGAATGGATCGTCGAGTGCGATTGCCGGCAGCGTGAGGCGGCGCAAGCGGCGGAACAGCTGCTGCGCCACTATCCGAACATTACCGCTGTCGTTTGCCATAAGGCTTCGGTGGCGCTGGGCGCCTATTTTGGCCTGACGCGCAGCGGCCGCAGCATCGGCTCGGACGGGGTTGACGCTTACTACGGGCGGCAGGTGGCGCTGATCGGCTTCGGCGACGTGCCGGAGGCCGAGCTGACCGAGCCGCCGCTGACCTTCGTCTCCAGCTCGGCGCGGGAAGTGGGGCGCAGCGCCGCCGCGCGCCTGCTGCAGCGCATCGGTGACGCCGACCTGCCGGCGCAGAACGTCATTCTGCCGCCGACGCTGATCCGGCGCGGCTCCGCCTAATCCCGCCGCTGTTCCTCTTCCGCCTCCCGGCGGATCCAGCCGATAAAGGTTTTCATCGCCGGCGTCAGATCCCGCGACTTCAAATGGGTCAGCCAATAGGCGCCAAGCGCGGCCTCGGCGGCGAACGGCCGCTGCAGCGCGCCGGCGGCCAGTTCGCGGCGGAACATGCTGACCGGCGCCAGCGCCACACCGTCGCACTGGATCGCGCCTTCCACCATCAGTCTTGACGAGTCGAACACCGGGCCGTTGATCCGCCACGGCGTCACCTGCGCAGCCGTGAACCAGCGCTCCCATTCATCCTTGCGGTAGGTGCGCATCAGCTGCTCGTGCTGCAGATCCTGCGGCGTGCGCAGGCGCGCGGCGACCGCCGGCGGGCAGAGCACCGTCAGCGGCGCGTCGAACAGCTTGATATTGCAGGTGGCGGGCCAGAGGCCTTCGCCGAAGCGGATGGCGAAATCCATGCCGTCGGCCGACAGATTGACCAGGTTGTTGTGGGTCAGCACCCGTAGATCGATAAACGGGTGCGCCGTGCGGAACGCCGCCAGCCTCGGCATCAGCCAGCCGACGGCGAAGGTGCCGACCACCGCCACCGTCAGCACCTCGTGGAAATGCCCGCCTTCGAACTGTTGCAGCACCGCCTCGATGCGGTCGAAGGCGTCGTTCAACACCGGCAGCAGCGCCTGGCCTTCTTCGGTCAGATCCAGGCCGCGCGGCAGGCGGCGGAACAGCTGAATGCCCAGCTGTTCTTCCAGCATGCGCACCTGCTGGCTGACGGCGGCCTGGGTGACGCGCAGCTCCAGGCCGGCGCGGGTGAAGTTCAGGTGGCGGGCGGAGGATTCGAACGCCCGCAGGGCGTTGAGGGGAAGTCGATTGCGCATTGTCGATAGCCATAAGTTTTTCTTTATGCTGGCTGAAATTATTATCGCTTGTCAACCCGGCGGCAAAATCCGATATTTGGCGCGGCTGCTGAGAGCGTCGTGGCAGCCGTAAAGGAATGACATCATCAACCAGGGAAAGCGCCGTGCATAACGCCAATAAAAACTTTTGGCCGCGGCCGATGCCCTGCAACCTGAGAGCTTCTATCATGACGAAAATGAACCGCCTGGCGGCCGCGTTGATCGCCGCGCTGATCCTGCCGACCGCACAGGCCGCGCAGCAGCAGGATATCGACGCCGTTATTCAGCCGCTGATGAAAAAATACGGCGTGCCGGGTATGGCGATCGCCGTGTCGGTCGACGGCAAACAGCAGATTTACCCGTATGGCGTGGCCTCGAAGCAGACCGGCAAACCGATCACCGAGCAGACGCTGTTCGAAGTGGGCTCGCTGAGCAAAACCTTCACCGCGACGCTGGCGGTCTATGCGCAGCAGCAGGGTAAGCTGTCGTTCAGCGATCCGGCCAGCCGCTATCTGCCCGAGCTGCGCGGCAGCGCCTTCGACGGCGTCAGCCTGCTGAATCTGGCGACGCATACCTCCGGCCTGCCGCTGTTCGTGCCGGACGACGTGACCGACAACGCCCAACTGATGGCCTACTACCGGGCCTGGCAGCCGAAACACCCGGCGGGCAGCTACCGCGTCTATTCCAATCTCGGTATCGGCATGCTGGGCATGATCGCCGCCAAAAGCCTCGACCAGCCGTTTATCCAGGCGATGGAACAGGGGATGTTGCCGGCGTTGGGCATGAGCCACACCTACGTTCAGGTGCCGGCGGCGCAGATGGCCAACTATGCGCAGGGTTACAACAAGGACGATAAGCCGGTGCGGGTCAATCCCGGCCCGCTGGACGCCGAGTCTTACGGCATCAAGTCCAACGCTCGCGATCTGATTCGCTATCTGGACGCCAACCTGCAGCAGGTGAAGGTCGCACAGCCGTGGCGCGACGCGCTGGCCGGGACGCACGTCGGCTATTATAAGGCGGGCGCGTTCACGCAGGATCTGATGTGGGAGAACTACCCGTATCCGGTGAAACTGTCGCGTTTGATCGAGGGCAACAACGCCGGGATGATCATGAATGGCACGCCGGCTACCGCCATCACGCCGCCGCAGCCGGAATTGCGCGCCGGCTGGTATAACAAAACCGGCTCTACCGGCGGTTTCTCCACCTACGCGGTGTTCATCCCGGCGAAGAATATCGCCGTGGTGATGCTGGCCAACAAATGGTTCCCGAACGACGATCGGGTCGAGGCGACTTATCGCATCATCCAGGCGCTGGAGAAGCGCTGACAATCAGGGGCGCCGGCGGGGCGCCCCTACCACCGATGCTGCCGTTCACGTTGCTCGCGCATGAAATCGATAAAGGCGCGCAGTTTGAGCGGCAGATGTCTGCCGGCGGGGAAGTAGATGAAAAATCCCGATGCTTCGCTGGCGTAACCCGGCAGCACTTCCACCAGTTGCCCCTGTGCCAGCTCCTGCAACACCGTGCCCTGAAAACGCTGTGCGATACCCAGCCCCGCCAACGCCGCATCCTTGATCAGCCTGTCTTCGTTAAAAATCAAACTGCCGCTGACGTCCAGCGCGCGTTCATCGTCGCCCAGGCTGAAATACCAGGGTTCCAGTTTGCCGCTGCCGGGAAAACGGTAGCGCAGGCAATGGTGCGCGAGCAGATCGTCCGGCGTGGCCGGTGCGCCGCAGCGCGCCAGATAGCCAGGCGAAGCGACCAGCACCCGGCGCTGGCCGTTATCGATCGGCACGGCGATCATGTCCTTTTGCAGCATGGCGTGCATGCGAATGCCGGCATCGAAACTGCCCAGCACCAGATCGGAAAAGCGGTCTTCGGTAAACAGCTCCAGCTGCACCTCGGGATAGCGCCGCTGAAACGCCGCCAGATGCGGCATCACCAGCAGCGAAGCGGCCAACTGCGGCAGCGTAATGCGCAGCAGGCCTGCCGGCTGTGCGCCCAGGGCGCGCACATCGTCCGCCGCCACATCGATCTGGCCCATGGCCGGCGATACCTTCTGATAGAACAACCGGCCTTCGTCGCTGAGGCGCACCGAGCGGCTGGTGCGGTGAAATAACCGCACTCCCAGCTGATTCTCCAGCGCCTGAATGTTTTGCGACACCGCCGGCGGCGTGACGCCCAGTTGGCTGGCCGCGCGGGTAAAGTTGCCCAGGCGTGCCACGGCTTCGAAATAGGGCAGCAGTTGCAGGAGTGAACTCATCTATCAATAACCTGTGCTTAATGATTCATTAAATTATGCCTTATTTTAATTTATGAAGAACGTTTTAGACTGATTTTTACTTTCCCTCAGAGAGATTAAAATCATGTCGGCAATACAACAGGCGTTAACAGAACGGATCGCGGCGATCGATCAACAGGCGATGGCCGAAGGGCGCATCGTCGGCAGCGTGGTGCTGGTGGCGCGGCGGGGTGAAATTTGCTACGCCGGTGCGGCCGGTTATGCCGATCGCGAAGCGCAGCAACCGATGCGGCGGGAAACGCAGTTTCGGCTGTCGTCGGTTTCCAAACCCTATACCACGCTGGCGGCGCTGCGTTTGATTGAGCAAGGCAAGCTGAGCCTGGACGATGCAGTCAGCGACTGGCTGCCGTGGTTTACCCCGGCGCTGGCCGATGGCCGCCGCCCGGCGATCCGCATTCGTCATTTGCTGAGCCATACCGCCGGGCTGGACTATCGGCTGAACCAACCGCCGGCGGGCGTTTACCATCAGTTGGGGATCCAGGACGGCGTGGAGCTGTCGACGCTGACGCTGGAGCAAAACCTGCGGCTGTTGGCGCAGGCGCCGTTGCTGTCGGCGCCGGGGGAGCGCTTCAATTATTCGCTGGCGATCGACGTGCTTGGCGCGGTGCTGGAGCGGGTGACGGGCATGTCGTTGCCGCAGCTGTTTGTCGAATGGGTGGCGCAGCCGCTGGGGCTTGGCAACACCGCATTCCATGCGACGGACGCCGCGAACCTGGCGACGCCGTATTACAACACCCCGCAGGGGCCACAGCGCATGTATGAAGGCCTGCGGGTGGCGCTGCCGGAGGAGATGGCGGGGGGCGAGGTGCTGTTTTCACCCGCGCGGGCGCTTAACGCGGAGGCTTATCCCTCCGGCGGCGCGGGCATGGTCGGTGATGCCGACGACGTGCTGCGGCTGGTGGAGGCGCTGCGCAGCGGCGGGCAGGGCATGTTGCAGCCGGATACGGTGGCGTTGCTGCGCAGTCCGCACGTCGGCGCCGAGGCGCAAACGCAAGGGCCGGGCTGGGGCTTCGGCTTTGGCGGCGCGCTGCTGGTGGATCCAGACGCCGCGCAGACGCCGCAGCATGCCGGTACCCTGACCTGGGGCGGCGTTTACGGCCACAGCTGGTTCTTTGATCCACAGGCGCAGCTGAGCGTGGTTGTCTTGACCAATACCGCATTTGAGGGCATGTGCGGCCGCTACCCGCAGCAGATCCGCGATGCGGTTTATGCAGCGTAAATAAAAAGGGCCCCGCAGGGGGCCCTTGTCAGGTTTTCAGGCGATTACTGCGCCGGTACCGGAGCGGGTTCCGCTTCCTGAGCCGGTTCAGCGTCTTCCGCCGGGGCGCCCAGCATGGCGAACTGGCCGATGAACTCCTGCAGCGACATCTTGTTGCCGTTCAGGTCAACCTGATTGTCAGCGTAGTGGAACTTGCTCGCGATCACGCCGTCTTTCTGGGTGGTCAGCTTGAACATCTGACCCATGGCCGCCAGGCCCTGCACTTGCTGCTGCGCCAGTTTCTGCGCGTCTTCCGCATTATAGCCCTGCAACAAGGCGGTCTTCGCGGTCACTTCGGTAGCCATCGCTTCCGGAATGGTCAGGTTGATATCCAGCTTTTTAACCGCCTGAGCGATCAGCTGATCCGGCGATTGTGCCGGGGAGGCGGCCTTGCTCGGATCGGTCATCGCCAGATCCAGCGTGAAGACGCTCTCACCCTTGCTGTTTTTCCAGCTCAGCGGGGCGATGCTGAGGCTCGGGTTGCCTTTCAGCAGCATCGGCAGGTTCTTTTGCAGCATCTCGGAGGTCTGCTGTTCGTAGACGTCCGGATCCAGGTTCTCGCCCTGCTGCAGCAGCGCCATGGTTTGGCGGTTGTAGCTGTCGGAGAAGTCTTTCAGCGCCTTGCCGTCGACGTTGTCGATTTTCAGCGTCAGTTTACCGGCACCGAAGTCGTTGCCCTGCACCTTGAGCGCGTCCATGGTGTAGTCGATCTGGCCGCCGATATTGCTGCTGCCTTGCTCGCCAAACTTGCTCACCAGATTGAAACCGTCCAACGCCACGGTATCTTTACCGTCGATCGTCAGTTTGAACTGCTTCAGCGTCATCGTCTGATCGCCGAGCTTCACGCCGAACTTGCTTTCGTTGCTGTTGCCTTTCAGGTTGAAGCCCTGGAAGGTGATCTGCTCGTTTTGGCCGAATTCGTTCGGGCTGGCGAACACAATAGTGTCGCTATTGGCGTCCAGCGCGAATTTTTTCAGATCGCGGGACACATCGGCGTCAATGGTGGCGCCGCTGAATTTCAGCGAAGATTTATCCTTCTGGTAGTCCAGTGGGATAAAGTCGATGGTGGACGCGGTATCGCCGCTGTACGAGATGCGCGAATCGGCGGTAAACAGCGATTTGCCTTTGGTGGTTTCAAACAGGCCTTTCACCGCAGGGGTGTTTTCCAGCTCGGTATGCACCGACGCCATGCTCGGCAGCAGGTTGAATTTTTTCAGCTGCGCGAACGGGAACGGACCGTGATCGATGGTTTCCAGGAACGCCACTTCTTCACCGGCTTTCAGCGCCGCATTTTCACTGGTATCCGTGCCGTCGGAACGCAGCACATAACGCACTTTACTGCTGAACAGGCCGCGCTGGTAATTTTCATAGCTCAGCTTGACGCCGGCTTTCGGCAGGTAGGCTTTCAGTTGGCCGTTGGCGTTGTCGACGACTTCGCCCATGTGTTGCTCGATCTGTTTCCCGGTGTACCAGGATGCCCCGGTCCATGCTGCGCCAAGAACGACAATGACGCTGACAGCGACTAACGATTTTTTCATAGCTCTGTTTCATCCTTTTTTCTTATCACCCTCCGTTGCATGGGAGGGGCAAATAGGGGCCGACAAAAAACGCCCGCAGGCGTTTAATTGTGGGGGTAGCTCTCGCTTTCAGCAAGCAATTTGCTGAAATTTATCAACGGTTAGGCCAGCTGGTTATAAACCCGGGCGATACGGCCGCTGCCGCTGACGTTGACCGGGGATTCGAACGCCCCAATAAAGCAGGATTCGCCCGGTTTGAGCGTCAGGCGTTGCCCGGATTTCTCCAGCGTCGCTTCGCCGGCGACGCAGAACACGATGGCGGCGCTTCGCTGTGCCAGCGCCTGTGGTGCGGCGGTCAAATCGTGCAGTGAGAAGGCGAAATCCTCCACCGGGATCGGGAAGAACAGCTCGTTGCCACGTTGCTCCGGTTGGGTCAGCAGGCCGGAAGCCGGTTGCGGGCGGAACTGCAGGTTGGCCAGCAGCTCGGGCACGTCGATGAATTTCGGCGTCAGGCCCGCGCGCAGCACGTTATCCGAGTTGGCCATCACCTCCAGCGCCACGCCTTTCAGGTAGGCGTGCGGCGTTTCGGCATACAGGAACATCGCCTCGCCCGGCGCGAGCTGCACCACGTTCAGCAGCAGCGGTGAGAACAGACCGCTGTCGTCCGGATAGAAGCCGGCGATGAAGCGCACGGTATCCCAGGGTTCCCCCTGCTGGTTGTTGAGCGCGGCTTTCAGCACGCCGAGCGCCAGCGATTTTTGTTCGCCGCTCATCGTCAACAGGCTGGCGAACAGGGTCGCGAGATGCGCGGTGTCCGGCTGTTGCAGGAAGGCGGCGATGTCGTGGTGCGCGCCGGCGATCGGTTGCAGCAGGGAAACGATATCGGCCAGTTCGCGAAAACCGTTCATCGCCAGGAACGGCGTCAGGGCGAACACCAGCTCGGGCTTGTGATTGGGATCTTTGTAGTTGCGTTCGGCGGCGCTCAGCGGGATGCCTGCGGCGTTCTCTTTCGCGAAGCCGACTTCGGCCGCCGCTTTGCTCGGGTGGACCTGGATCGACAGCGGCTGATCGGCGCACAGCACTTTAAACAGGAACGGCAACTCGCCAAAACGGCTGGCGACGTTGGCGCCCAGCTGTTTTGGCTGGTCTTCGTTGATCAGATCGCGCAGCGAACGCAGTTCACCGTCGGCGCCCGGCACGCGGGAAGGGCTCTTGGGATGGGCGCCCATCCACAGTTCGGCCATCGGCTGATTATCCGGGTTGGCGATGCCGTAAAGACGGGTCAGCGCATCGTGGCTGCCCCAGGCGTAATTCTGTACCGCGTTGGTCATTTTTTGCATGTCGATAAACGTCCTTAACGTCATTGTCGCACTGGATGACAATAACCTACTGATTTTATACGGTTAACTAAATCTGTGCCGACACCTATCCTACGCCCGCGTCGGCAGGAAAAATCATGGGCGCGATCAAAAAAACGCCGGATAACGTCGCGCCCGGCAACGGGGCCAAAGTATAACGTGATAACGATCGGCGTCTCAATTGGCGCGCAGGCCTCAAGGCGACCCGGAAAACCCGCCGATCGATTATTCTTTGGCCCAGCGGAATTATTGCCGATAGCCTGGTCATTCTGCGTCATTATTTATTTTTTTAGCATGTCAAACTATGTCGGCTGAATTTATTTTTTACCGTCTGAGCCATTCCCTTAATTATTATTTTCGCGCTGCGCCGGGCAATCACACGCTGAGCTTAAACCTGCGCGTCAGACCCGTTTACCGTAACGGCCAACACGTCGATTTAACGAAACAAGAGGTCTGTTGCATGAAAAAACTGTTGTTGCTATTGGGGCTTTGCACCAGCGCCACCCAGGCGGCGGTGATTGTCGCCTATCCCTACGCGGCGCCACGCACCGTGGTGATCGCGCCGGCGCCGATCGTCGTTACACCCGCGCCGGTCGCGGCTGTGGCGCATCCGCTGGCACTCACCGCCGGTGCGGCGGCGACCGGGGCGTATCGGCATCATGAACGGCAGGACGCCTACGACGAGATCAATCATCTGCAGCAGCAACGGATCGATGAGCTCAATCATTTACAGGCGCAGCGCATCAATAATTTTAATTCGCGTCATCCGCGTTAATGGTTATCCAGATTTTTATTCTCCAGGCTCATTCCCGGCCGTTTATTTCACCGCGGGTTAACCGGCGGAAAATAACCGCGTCGTTAATGGGTAAAAGAGATGAAACGTGCTGTGAGATAACTCTCTTAATGCGAATAGTTATTATGTCACTATACTGGGAGTGCATGCCGACGGGGGGTAGCGCGTCGGCCTAACCCTACAATTTTAGGAATTATGCTAAGGAGATCGTGATGGCAGGCGTTCGTATCGAAAAAGACTCTATGGGCCCCATCGAAGTACCGGCCGACAAGCTGTGGGGCGCGCAAACCCAGCGTTCGTTGGCGCATTTCCGTATTTCCTCCGAAAAGATGCCGACCGCGCTGATCCATGCGCTGGCGTTGACCAAGCGCGCCGCCGCGCAGGTGAACGTGGATCTGGGGCTGCTGCCGGCCGAACGGGGCGCCGCCATCATCAACGCCGCCGACGAAGTGCTGGCGGACAGCCATGCCGACCAGTTCCCGTTGTCAATCTGGCAAACCGGCTCCGGCACCCAGACCAACATGAACATGAACGAAGTGTTGGCCAACCGCGCCAGCGAGCTGCTGGGCGGCGTGCGCGGTGAAGAGCGCAAGGTGCACCCGAACGACGACGTCAATAAAAGTCAGAGCTCCAACGATGTGTTTCCCACCGCGATGCATGTGGCGGCGGTGATTGCGCTGCGCGAACACCTGATCCCCGAGCTGAAAGTGCTGCACAAGACGCTGAGCGACAAGGCCGAAGCCTACCGCGACATCGTCAAAATCGGCCGCACCCATCTGCAGGACGCCACGCCGCTGACCCTGGGGCAGGAGATATCCGGTTGGGCGGCGATGCTGGCGCACAATCTGAAACACATCGAGGACAGTATCCCGCACATTGCCGAGCTGGCGCTGGGCGGCACGGCGGTCGGCACCGGCCTGAACACCCATCCGGAGTACGCGGTGCGCGTCGCTAAAGCGCTGGCGGAATTGACCCATCAGCCGTTCGTCACTGCGCCGAACAAGTTCGAAGCGCTGGCGACCTGCGATGCGCTGGTGCAAGGGCATGGCGCGCTGAAAGGGCTGGCGGCTTCGCTGATGAAGATCGCCAACGACGTGCGTTGGCTGGCGTCCGGCCCGCGCTGCGGCATTGGTGAGATTTCGATCCCGGAGAACGAGCCGGGCAGCTCCATCATGCCGGGCAAGGTCAACCCGACCCAGTGCGAAGCGATGACCATGCTGTGCGCTCAGGTGCTGGGTAACGACGTGGCGGTGAACATTGGCGGCGCTTCCGGCAACTTCGAGTTGAACGTGTTCCGCCCGATGGTGATCCACAACTACCTGCAGTCGATTCGCCTGCTGGCCGACGGCATGCAGGGCTTTAACGAGCACTGCGCGGTGGGCATCGAACCGAACCGCGATCGCATCTCCCAATTGCTGAACGAATCGCTGATGCTGGTGACGGCGCTCAATACCCATATCGGTTATGACAAGGCGGCGGAAATCGCCAAGAAAGCGCACAAGGAAGGGCTGACGCTGAAAGCCGCGGCGCTGAAGCTCGGCTACCTGACCGAAGCGCAGTTCGACGAGTGGGTGCGGCCGGAAGCGATGGTCGGCAGCATGCAGAAATAATGACGTCATGCCTAAATGGGGCGCGGTTGCGCCCCGTCTTTTCAAGCCAACATCTCTAGCACCGATAACAGCGCCTGCGGCTCCGGCCGCTGGGTGTAATCGGCGTGCGCTTCGGCGTAGACAATACGGCCATCGCGGGCGATGACGAATCGCGACGGCAGCGGCAGCGTCCAGCTGTCATCCTGGTTGAACTGCGCCAGATCGAGGCCGAGCCGCTGTTGATACAGGGCGATCAGCGCGTCCGGCAGGCGGTAACGCAGGCCGAACAGGGCCGCCAGACGGTTGCCTGCATCGCTGAGCAACGGAAAGGTGAGATCGTGATCGCGCGCGGCCTGGCGGCTATGCACCGCGCTCTGCGGTGAAATGGCCAACAGCTGCGCGCCGTACTGCGTGATGGCGGGCAATGCGGCCTGCAGCGCCTGCAGATCGAGCGTACAGTAAGGGCACCAGATCCCGCGATAGAAACTGACGACCAGCGGCCCTTTTGCCAACAGCGCCGTGGAAGAGCATGGTCGGTTTTCGCTGTCCGACAGTGTAAAGCCGGGCGCGGCGTCGCCGACCTTCAGGGCGCGTTCGGCCATGCCCGACGCGATCTGCGCCTGTATAGCCTCACGCATCAGCGCGTGATCTTGCGCCGCGAGTTTGAACGGCAGTTGGTCGGCCTCGAATGCCGCTTTGAAGGCATCGAGTTTGTCTTGCAGTGTCATGCGTTCTCCTGACGGGAATGAGGGGGAGCGCTTATCTTGCCCATTCCAAAATGGCGCGTGTAGACTGCAATAAATGCTAACCGTTATTCCAACAAGGAATGCCATGGGTAAATTTGCCGATTACGAAACCTATGCCTGCGTTTACGAGAGCGGCTCCTTTACCGCGGCGGCGCGGCGGCTGCACGTGGGGCAGCCGGCGGTCTCAAAAGCGGTGGCGCGGCTGGAACAGCAGCTCGGCACGCGCCTGATGCTGCGCTCGACCCACGGCCTGCAGCCGACGGATGCGGGACAGCAACTGTATCAACGCACCCGGCGTATCCTGAACGAGCTGGCGGAGACGGAAGCGCTGGTGCAGAGCGCCGGCGAGACCCTGAGCGGCCGGTTGCGGGTCGCTTCGGCGGCGGTGTTCGCCCGCATCGTTCCCTTGCCTGATTTGACGGCGTTTATGCGAGCCAATCCACGGTTGCATGTTGATCTGCTGCTGGATGACGGCAATCTGTCGCTGATTGAAGAAGGCATCGATATTGCCCTGTGTGTTGGCGAGTTGGAGGATTCCGGTTTTACCGCCCGCAAGCTGGGTGAGGTAAAGCAATGCGTGATCGGCACGCCCGGCTATTTTGCCGCTGCCGGTATGCCGCAGCGGCCGGAAGATCTGTTGCAGCACGAGATGGTGATTTACCATCGCCGTGGCGGCGGCGAGCAGTGGCGCTTCAGCCGCGGAGAAGAGCAGCGCGCGCTGCGGCTGCCGGGGCGCATGCGGGTCAACGCGGCGGAGTGCGTACGCGAGCTGGTGCTGGCGGGCTTTGGCGCCACCGTCGCCAGCGAAGGCCTGTTTCGCAGCGAGCTGCAAAGCGGGGCCGCGATCGCGGTATTAGCGGACTGGCAACTGCCGCCGCTGGCGCTGTGGGCGGTGTTCCCCGGCGGCCATTTCGTTTCGGCCAAGGCGCGGGCCTTTGCCGATTTTGTCCAAACCGCGCTATGCAGGGAGCCGTGATATGTCGCGCGCACAACGTTTACTCGATCTGATGCAGCTGCTGCGCAACCACCGTTATCCGGTGGCGGGCCATGCGCTGGCGCAGACGCTGGGCATCAGCATGCGCACCCTGTACCGCGATATCGCCACGCTGCAGCAGCAGGGGGCGGAAATCGCCGGTGAGGCGGGCGTCGGCTATGTGCTGCGCCCCGGCTTTATGCTGCCGCCGCTGATGTTCTCGCCGGCGGAGACAGAAGCGCTGGTGCTGGGGATGCGCTGGGTCAGCCGCCGCGGTGACAGCCAACTGGCGAGCGCGGCGGGTCAGGCGCTGGCCAAGATCGCCGCGGTGCTGCCGCCGGCGCTGCGGGAGGAGCTGGAGGCCAATACGCTGCTTATCGCGCCGGTTCAGGCGCCGCCGGTGGCGGATGAGATGCGGGTGCTGATCCGAGACACCATCCGCTGCGAGCGCAAACTGCATATCGACTACCTCGATCTGGCGGGGCAGCGCAGCGAACGCCTGCTGTGGCCCTTTGCGCTGGGTTTTTTCGATCAGTTTCAGATGTTGGTCGCCTGGTGCGAGCTGCGTCAGGCCTTTCGCCATTTTCGTCTCGATCGCATTCAGGCCGCCACGCCGCTTGCACAGCGCTATCCGCGTGGCCGGCGGCGGCTGCTGAAAGAGTGGCGCCTCAGCGAGGGCATTGCGGAGCAATAGCGGCACGCTGCTGCCATAAACTGTCAGTCGTGCGCCTTAGTCTGTGCCTATCGGGAACCGGCCGGTTCCCATCACCCAAAGGACAGACCGATGACCCTTCCCAGCATGACCCTGCTTTATGTCGACAACCCGCTCAACAGCGCCGCCTTTTATCAACGCCTGCTGGGGCAGGCGCCGGTGGAGCTTTCACCCGGCTTTGCCCTGTTCGTGCTCAACAACGGCTTCAAGCTGGGGATGTGGGCCAAACAGGGGGTAAAACCCGCCGCCACGCTGACCGGCGGCGGCGGTGAACTGGGCTTTTTATGCCAGGATCCGCAAGAGGTGGAGGCGCGCTATAACCAGTGGCGTGAGCTTGGGCTGACTATCGAGCAAACGCCGACCGAGATGGAGTTCGGTTACACCTTCGTGGCGCGAGATCCGGACGGCCATCGCCTGCGGGTGTATGCCCTCAGCGAGTAGCGTCGTCGGTATACAGGTGCAGACGCGGCACCAGCAGCCGCAGCGGCCTGGCGTCGGGTTTGTAACGGTGTTTCACCGCCTCGGCGTCGTAGTTGAGCAGTTCGCCGATCTTCGGCACCGCGGCGCCGCTTTCAACCTGACACAGGGCGATCAGCGGCAGCGGGCAGGGGTGCTGCACCTGTTTTTGCTGCTGCTGATACCACACCCGGGCGATCGGCTGCACTTTTACCGGCCGTTTGATCTTCAGCGTCGCCTGCTGCGGCAGCCGGCTGACGTCGTCGATCTCACGGCTGACCAGGGCGGCCCACTGTTCACGGCTGTGCGGCGGCACCGCGCGGCCGGCTTTCAGGCTTTTCTCCAGCTGCGCCAGAATGTCGTCCCGCTTGACGTTTTTGATGATGTGCTTGTTGGCCCAGCCGAAGCGCACGGAGTCGGGATTGGTCAGGGCGGTGAGGGTGCGATAGGCGCTGAGGGTAATCAGCCCGTGCAGATGGGTGTGCACGAACTCGAAACGCTGCTCCGGCGCCAGGCCGGAATCGACGGTGATAATCTGCTCCAGTTCGCCCTTCAGGCGGTTGATCAGCGCCAGCTGCGTTTGCAGCGCCTGATACTCCGGTTGCTCCACCGCCAGACAGATGACGCCGGGCAGGCGCACGGCGGCCTTGCTGCTGACATTCTCCCGGTTGTGGTGAATGAACAGCCGCTGATAATGCTCCAGCGCCAGATCGCGCGCCGCTTGCCCCACATGCTGCTCGACCGCGATATGCGAAATGGCCTGATGTTCCTGGCCTTTTTCAACCTCCGGCAGGCTGAACACCCGCGCCGCCAGCAACCGCAGCGGGGCGATCTGCTGCTGCAACGCGCCGAGCGCCTGCTCCAGCTCGTTAAAGCAGGCGTTCATTCTGCCAATCACATCGTATCTGCTCATCGCACACTCCCATGTTAGTTACAACATACTATAGAAGAGTGGCCGACTGGGGGCAACATCGGCAAACGAAGAGGGAGCGGCTTCACTGGCCACCCGGCTTGTCAGTGAAAAATACGCCAGAGGGCCTTCTACAGCAGGGCGCGAAATAGACTTTGCATTGGTAGGGGTTTGATTCATTGATGGATTTTTTCTGTTGGTTGATATTTTGTTTGATCCATTTTCCGTTTGCCGTTGTCCAATCGCTGGAACAAACAGAATGGCAGGACGCTATGAGCCCCTCGGGTTATCTTTTCTTCTGTCATTAACGGGTGCTTTAAACGGAGGTTTACTGTGGATATTAAACAGAAAGTCAAAAACATGACGCTGGAAGAGAAGATCGGGCAAAAAATCATGCTGGATTTTCGCTACTGGGATCAGAACGGTAGCAGCAATCAGGATATGACCGTTCCCGATGCAGCCATTGGCAAGCTGATCACCGATAACCACATCGGTGGGGTGATCCTGTTTGCCAATAATCTGAAAGACAAGCAGCAGATCAAAACGTTGACGGCCTGGTATGCCGCGCTGAAAACCCACGCGGGCGTTCGTTTGTTTATTGGCACGGATAACGAAGGCGGTAACGTTTTCCGGCTGCCGCGCGGCGACTACGCCTCATTCCCCGGCAATATGGCGCTGGCGGCGGCGATCGAGGGCGGTGCGGATAAACAGCTCGCCGTTGAACAGGGCAAACTGATGGCCCAGGATATGCGCGCGTTGCATATCAATACCAACTTTGCCCCGGTCGTGGACGTCAACACCAACCCGTTCAATCCGGTGATTAACGTTCGCGCCTTCAGCGATGATAAGAACACCGTTGCCCGCCTGGCGGAAAACATGGTGGCGGGCATGAAACAGCAGGGTCTGATCACCGCGTACAAACACTTCCCCGGCCATGGCAGCACCTCCACCGACTCGCATACCGGTTTGCCGCGCGTCGATCGTACGCGGGAAGAAGCTTTTGCCATTGATATCGCCCCTTATAAACAGGCCATCGATCGCTGCGTGGCGCCGGATATGGTGATGACTGCGCATATTCAGTACCCCGCACTGGATAACAGCCAGATCGACACCCGCAACGGTGAAAAAATCACGGTGCCGGCCACCATGTCGCGCGAAATCCAGACCCAGATCCTGCGCAATGAGCTGGGTTATGCCGGCGTAACGATTTCAGACGCGCTGGATATGGGCGCGATTGCCGAGCATTTCAGCCAGCAAGCGGCGGCTGAAAACGTCTTTACCGCCGGGGTGGATATTGCTCTGATGCCTGTCAGCATCGCCTCGCCGGCGCAGGCGAGCCTGCTGCCCGAGCTTATCCGCTACATTGCGCAGCGGGTGAAAACCGGGCATCTCAGCGAGGCCGATATTGATGCCTCTGTCGAGCGCATTTTGCGCCTCAAATTGCGCCATCACCTGATGGGCCATAGCGATAAACCCTGTTCCCACGACGTTTCGTCCTCCGCGCATCAGCTGGAGAAACGGATTGCCGATCGTTCCATTACCGTGGTTATCAACCGTCAATGTCTGCTGCCGTTAAAGGACAAAGCGCTGCGCTACTTTATTCTGACTCCGTGGGGCGAGCAGGCCAAAGGCATTGCGAACGTGATGGCGCAGGAGGGCTACCAGAACGTCGTGGCCGCGAAGGAAACGGAACTGAGCGACGCCCAGGTCAGGGAACATATTGCCGGCTGCGACGTGTTCTTGCTTGGAACCCTCTCAACCCGCTTTACGCCTGCCGAGCAGGATGGGGTCGTGACCGCCGCAACCGGGGCGGCTAATGATACCAGTCCTTATCCGGGCTGGCTGAAATACGCCGCCGAGCAGGGGAAAAAACGCGTTCACCTCTCATTGCGCGCGCCTTACGATATCGTGAACTATGCCGCTGACGTGGATGCGGCTGTCGCCACCTATTCTTACTACGGGTATGACAGCGGCGTATGGCGTGGCCCTTCGATGATATCGCTGGCGCAGGTGCTGACGGGGAAAATCAAACCGCACGGAAAACTGCCGGTTAATACCTGGCATGACTACGATGAGCAAACCAATACCGGCAAGGTGGCGTTCCCTCGCGGGACGGGGCTGAGCTGGTGATGGGATAAGTACCGGCGTCGCCAGAAAGGGCGGCGCCGGTCGCTGGATGGCGTTGATAAAGCGGGCGGTTTCTTGCTCCGCACGCCGCGACATGGGATAACCGTCACTCACGGAAGGAGAACATTTATGCCGACAGGCGCAACAAATCTAGGCGGATGGCTGTTGATGGCCGCCATGCTGGGCGTGAGCGGATGCGCCAAACCCCCTGAGCCGGAAAAGCCTCCGCAGCCTGTACCGCCGGCAACGCCGATGCGGGGCATCTGGCTGGCCACGGTCATTGGATTGGACTGGCCGCCGGCGGCCTCGCTGAAAGCGGAATCCACGCAAGAGCGGGTGCGTCTGCAGAAGCAGGGGCTGACGGACGCGCTGGACGACATGGTGAAAACCGGGATTAACACGGTGTATTTTCAGGTTAAACCGGACGGCACGGCCCTGTGGCGTTCTGACATCTTGCCCTGGTCGGAGGTATTGACCGGCACCGTGGGCCAGGATCCCGGTTATGATCCGCTGGCCTTTATGCTGACAGAAGCGCACCGGCGCGGCATCAAGGTCCACGCCTGGCTGAACCCTTATCGGGTTTCCATGAATACCCGACAGCAAACGATTGATGCACTCAATCATACGCTGCAGTCGCCGCCGGCCAGCGTCTATGCGCTACATCCCGACTGGATACGCACCGCCAGCGATCGCTTCGTGCTCGATCCCGGCCTGCCCGAGGTGCGCAACTGGATCACCGGCGTGGTGGCTGAAGTTGTCAAAAACTACGATGTCGACGGCATTCAGTTTGACGATTATTTCTATTATGAAACGCCGCAATCGCCGCTGGATGATGAAAAGACGTATCGCGCATACGGCAAAGGGTTTGCAGACAAGGCCGACTGGCGAAGAGACAACACGCTGCAATTGATAAAACAGGTTTCCGCCACCGTCAAAGCACTGAAGCCCGCGGTCGCGTTTGGCGTCAGCCCGGCGGGCGTATGGCGAAACAAAGCGGACGATCCTGCCGGTTCGGCGACGCGGGCCGGCGCGCCGTCGTACGATACGGCCTATGCCGATACGCGCCAGTGGGTCAAACTGGGGCTGCTCGACTATATCGCACCGCAGCTATATTGGCCTTTCGATCGTGAAATTGTTCGCTACGACGTGCTGGCCAACTGGTGGGCCGAGGTGGTGAAAGACACGCCGGTTCGGCTCTATGCCGGGGTGGCGCTGTATAAAGTGGGCACGCCATCGGCCAGCGAGCCGGCCTGGACCGTCGACGGCGGCGTCCCCGAGCTGAAAAGGCAGTTGGATCTCAACGAGAGCCTGCCGGGGATGGGGGGAACCATCCTGTTCCGGCAACGTTATCTGACCGAGCCGCAAACGGACAAGGCGGTGGAGTACCTGCAAACTCGCTGGAAACCCGGTCAATAATCACGGGCTCTGGCATGACGAGCCGCGGCTAACCACCGCGGCTTTTTCCATTCACAGGCGCGCCGCTTCCGGCAGCCGTTTCAGGTAATGCACCACCAGCAGCGCCAGCAATAGCATCAGGCTGATAAACGCCGCCACGCCATTCCAGCCGAAGCTGTGCCAGAACACGCCGCCCAGGGTGCCGGCCACGCTGGAGCCGACGTAATAGCAGAACAGATACAGCGACGACGCCTGGCCTTTGGCGCGGCGCGCACGGCGGCCGATCCAGCTGCTGGCCACCGAGTGGGCGGCGAAGAAACCGGCGGTGAACAGCATCATGCCGATAAAGATCGCCGGCACCTGCGGCAGCGCGGTAATCAGGATCCCGATCAGCATAATCACGATCGACGCCAGCAGCACCGGGCCGCGCCCGAAGCGCGAGGTGAGCGCCCCGGCCTTGGGCGAGCTGTAGGAGCCGGTAAGGTACACCACCGACAGCAGGCCGACGATCGCCTGGCTCAGGTGATAAGGATCCGCCAGCAGGCGATAACCGATGTAGTTGAACAGGGTGACGAAGCTGCCCATCAGCAGGAAACCTTCCGCGAACAGCAGCGGCAACCCTTTATCGTGCCAATGCAGTTTGAAGTTGATCAGCAGGGTGCGCGGGCGCAGCGAGCTGGCGCGGAAATGCCGCGAGGCGGGCAGGATGCGCCAGAACATGCAGGCGGCGGCGAGGGCGAACAGGCCGATGACGCCAAGCGATACGCGCCAGGAGAAGAAGTCGGTCAGCACCCCGGTCACCAGGCGGCCGCTCATGCCGCCGATCGAGTTGCCGCTGATATACAGCCCCATCGAGAAGGCGACGAAGCTGGGGTGGATCTCTTCACTGAGGTAGGTCATGCCGACCGCTGCGACACCGCTCAGCGACAGGCCGATCAATGCGCGCATCAGTAAAATGCCGTGCCAGCTGGTCATAAAGGCGCAAATCAGCGTGCAAACCGCCGCCAGCAGCAGCGCCACCACCATCACCGACTTGCGGCCGATGGCGTCGGACAACGGCCCGGTGAACATCAGGCCGATCGCCAGCAGGCCGGTGGAGACCGAGAGCGACAGGCTGCTTTCCGCCGGCGAGACACCGAAGTCTTGCGACAGCACCGGCAGGATCGGCTGCACGCAGTAGAGCAGCGCGAAGGTCGCCAACCCGGCGGAAAACAGCGCCAGCGTTACGCGCATAAACTGCGGCGTGCCGCGTTCGATATAGGGGAGTTTGTTGTTGAGGGTGGAGCGTTTTACTTTTGGCGCAGCGGCCGCGTCATCGTTGGCGGCCAGCGTCGACGGCATCACGGCCGCAGAACGCACAGGGGTTGTCACAGCGTTTCCTTACCGAACTTCGGGGAGATAAACAGACACTTTGCAGATAACAAAATGATAGGGAGCGGCGATTTTTTTGTCTAATATATTAATAATTACAATTAAGACTTTTTAAATATGAATATCGAGTTGAGACACCTGCGTTACTTTATCGCCGTGGCCGAAGAGCTGCATTTTGGCCGCGCCGCTGAACGGCTGCGCATCTCCCAGCCGCCGCTCAGCCAGCAAATTCAGGCGCTGGAAGAGATGGTCGGCGCGCGGCTGCTGGCGCGCAACAACCGCAACGTCAGTTTGACCCAGGCCGGGGAGATGTTCCTCAAAGAAGCCTATCAGGTGCTCGATCAGGTCGGGCGCGCGGCGAAAAAGGCGGCGCGCCTGGATCGCGGCGAACTGGGCGAAATGACCATCGGCTTTACCTCCTCCGCGCCCTTTATCGGCGTGGTGGCGCGCAGCCTGCGCGCCTTTCGCCAGCAGTCCCCGCAGGTGCACATCAAGATGCGCGAAATCAACACCAAACAGCAGATCGAACCGCTGCTGAACGGTGAGCTGGATCTGGGGGTGATGCGCAATACGCGGCTGCCGGAGGCGCTGCACTATCAGCTGCTGCTGCGTGAACCGCTGGTGGCGGTGGTGCCGGAAGGGCATCCGCTGGCGGAAACGCCCGGCGGCGCGCTGCGGTTTCAACATTTGGCGCGGGAGCCGTTCGTGTTCTTCTCGCGCGAAGTGGGCACCGCGCTGTACGACGAAATTCTGCTGTTGCTCGGCAAGGCCGGCATCACTCCGTATATCACCCAGGAAGTGGGAGAAGCGATGACTATCATCGGGCTGGTCTCCGCCGGGTTGGGAGTCTCGATTCTGCCGGCGTCTTTCGCCCGGGTGCGGGTGGACGGCGTGCGCTATTTGCCGCTGGCGGAGCCGGACGCCACCACCGAAGTGTGGCTGGTGCACCACCGCCGGCGGCCGTTGACCGCCGCGGCGCAGGCGCTGATAGCGTTGATGCTGAAATGACGTTGAGCTTGGGCAAATAAAAATCAATTCACGCTGAAATTGCGAGGAATTTGTGCAGCAAATCACATAACGAATCAAATAGTTGACGCTGTATGACAAAAGCCCCACCATAACCCCTAGTCTTTATTTAGAAGCGCGAAAAATAGTAGGAGCCGGTTTGTGATTGCGGTTGGGCAGCCTGGGCATATCGATCAAATCAAACAGACCAATGCGGGGGCGGTTTATCGGCTAATCGATCAACTGGGTCCGATTTCGCGCATCGAACTGTCAAAACGCGCGCAGCTGGCGCCCGCCAGCATCACCAAGATCGTGCGCGAACTGCTGGAAGCCCATCTGGTCAAGGAAACCGAGTACCAGGAGATCGGCAGCCGGGGCCGCCCGGCGGTGGGGCTGGTGCTGGACACCGAAGCCTGGCACTACCTGTCCGCCCGCATCAGCCGCGGCAGCATCACGCTGGCGCTGCGCGATCTCAGCAGCAAGCTGGTGGTGGAGGAACAGCTGCCGCTGGCGGCCGAACATCCCGAACCGTTGCTGAAGCGCATCCTGACCGAAGTCGATCAGTTCTTTATCCGCCACCAAAGCAAGCTGGAACGGCTGACGGCGATCGCCATTACGCTGCCGGGCATGATCGATGTGCAGTCCGGCGTGGTGCACCGCATGCCGTTTTACGACGTGCTGGAGATGCCGCTCGGCCCGGCGCTGGAAACCCGCACCGGCCTGCCGGTTTACCTGCAGCACGACATCAGCGCCTGGACCATGGCCGAGGCGCTGTACGGCGCCTCGCGCGGCAGCCAGAACGTGATTCAGGTGGTGATCGACCACAACGTCGGCGCCGGGGTGATCACCGGCGGCCATGTGTTGCACGCCGGCAGCCACAGCGTGGTGGAGATCGGCCACACCCAGGTCGATCCCTACGGCAAACGCTGTTACTGCGGCAACCACGGCTGTCTCGAAACCGTGGCCAGCATTGAGAACATGCTGGAGATCGCCCAGCAGCGGCTGAGCGGCTCGATGAGCTCCAGCCTGCACGGCGCGCCGCTGACCGTCGAATCGCTGTGCGACGCCGCGCTGGCGGGCGATCAGCTGGCGCGGGACATCATTCTCGGCGTCGGCCACAGCGTGGGGCGCATTCTGGCTATCATGGTCAACCTGTTCAATCCCGAGAAGATCCTGGTGGGCTCGCCGCTCAACCGCGCGGCGGAGATCCTGCACCCGGCCATCGCCTCCTGCATTCGCCAACAGGCGCTGCCGGCCTACAGCGAGCAGGTCAAGGTCGAATCCACGCAGTTCTTCAATCAGGGCACCATGCCCGGCGCGGCGCTGGTGAAAGAGGCGCTGTATAACGGTTCATTGCTGGTGCAGCTGCTGCAAGGCTAACATCAGAACCTCTTATTAATTCCGCAAAAGATTGAGCTACCTCAAGCCCCTACGCGGCAGCATCCCCTAGAATTTTTCCGAAAGACTTCTTCGCCGCCGGTGCGGCGATACATTGTTAACGGGGCATTCTGGGGCATTTTATTCATGTTGAAGCGTTTATTTGTGACAGGCACGGATACCGACGTCGGTAAAACCGTGGTTTCCCGCGGGTTGATGCAGGCGCTGGCCGCCGAAGGCCGTTCGGTGGCCGGCTACAAGCCGATCGCCGCGCGCTGCCAGGAAACCAGCGAGGGCATCCGCAATAAAGACGCTTTGGTATTGCAGGCATCTTCAACCCTGCCGCTGTCCTACGAGGAGATCAATCCCATCACCTGCCTGGATGAGGTGTTTCACGCGCATGCGACCGAGGACATCAACTATGGCGTGATGAGCAGCGGTCTGCGGGATCTGTCGGCCAAAGCCGATACGGTGGTGGTGGAAGGCAGCGGCGGTTGGCGGGTGCTGATGAACGATCTGCGGCCTTACGCCGAGTGGGTGGTGCAGGAACAGCTGCCGGTGGTACTGGTGGTGGGCATCAAGCTGGGCTGCGTCAGCCACGCGTTGCTGACCGCACAGTCGATTATCAACGACGGCCTGCCGTTGCTGGGCTGGGTCGCCAACCGCATCAACCCGGGGTTGGCGCACTATGCTGAAACCATCGCGGCGCTGCAGCAGCGCATTTCCGCGCCGCTGCTGGGTGAGATCCCGTATCTGCCGCGCGCGGAGCAGCGCGAACTGGCGCACTATCTCGACATCTCCACGCTGCTGCGCTAGCGCGCTCAGGCCAGCAAAGGGGCCAACAAACGGGCGGAGACAAACAGCCCCAGGCCGTACACCGTATGCACCAGCAGGCTGATGATGCGGCTACGCGTCGGATTGGGGGTGTTCGCCGCCGCCATGCCAAAGCCTAACGCCGGCTGCATCACGAAGAAGGGCGCCGCCAGGCTCAGCCAGCCGCTCAACAGCGCGACCAGCGGCGTCGGCGCGGCGTACCACGCGATGCCCGCCAGGCCGAGCGGGATAAAGGCGAAGGCGACGCCGATCGCGTAGTGCAGCAGCCATCCCATCGCTTTTTCTCCCCGCCGCACCGGCGCCGCCATGATCGGAGCGTGATAAAACCGGCCGTCGAACAGGTCGATAAACCAGCGGCCGACCAGCGCGTAGTTAAGGGGCGGGATGCCCAGCACGCGCTTTTGCACGATGGCCCACAGATCGGTGCACAGCGTGGCGCCCACCCCGGTCAGCACAATCATCAGTAAAATTTCTGTCGTCATTTTCGTGTCCTTAAAGTCACTCATGGTGTAATGTGCGCACAGTCTGCAACTTAAAGTCGACTTCAAGTCAATGGAAAAAGAACTGGATATTGGCGAGGTGGCGCGTTTGAGCGGCATCGCGCCCTCGGCGCTGCGGCATTACGAGAAAAAGGGGCTGATCGCCTCGATAGGCCGCAACGGTTTACGTCGCCAATACGCCGCCGGCGTGCTGGAGCAACTGAAGCTGATTGCCCTCGGGCGGCTGGCGGGATTCACGCTGGATGAGATCGCCTCGCTGTTTGACGAGCGGGGGCGCATCGCCCTCGATCGCCGGCTGCTGGCGGCGCGGATTGAAGAACTGGATCGCACCCTGCGGCGTCTGGGGCAGGTGCGCGCCGGTTTGCAGCACATGGTCGATTGCCCTGAACCAGAGCACCTGCAGTGCCCGCAGTTCAGAAAGCTGCTGCAGCAGGGCGAGTTTTAAGCCTCGCGTTTGGGCGGCGGCGTGGTGTGGTAGACCGATACCGGCCGCAGGCCGCGCGACACGGTGGTGGCGATCACGCAGGCCAGCAGAATGCCGGGCAGCAGCGCGTATTCGCCGGTCATTTCAAATACCATCAGCGCCGCCATGATCGGCGCATGGGTGGTGGCGGCCAGCAGGGTAGCCATGCCGGTCAGCGCCAGCAGCAGCGGCACCGCCGCATCCATGCCCGGCCACAGGCCAAACAGCTGGCCGATCATCGAACCGAGCGCGGCGCCGACGAACAGCGTCGGGGTGAAGACCCCGCCGGGCGCGCCCGACCCGCTGCTGGCGAGGATCGCCAACAGCTTGCATACCAGGATCGCCCCCAGCAGCAACACCCCCGGCGGCGCGATCAGCAGCGCCTGCACCACGCTGTAGCCATTGCCCCATACCTGCGGGAACAACAGCGAAAGCAGCCCGACGATCAGGCCGCCCAGCGCCAGCTGCAGCGGCGGCTTCAGGCGCAGCGATCGGAACGCGCGGCCGGTGGCGGTCATCAACCATAAAAACAGCGGCCCGCCGGCGCCGGCCACCACGCCGACCAGCGCCATCAGCAGGTATTGCGTCGGCAAGGGGGCGGCGAGCGGCGTCACCAGGTAGAGCGGCGCCTGGCCGCCGTTGAGCAGGTTGGTCATCAGCAGGGCGCTGACCGCGGCGATCACCACCGGGCCGAGCGAGGCCAGCATCAGGGTGCCGAACAGGATCTCGGCGATAAACAGGCTGCCCGCCAGCGGCGCATGATAGGCGCTGGCCATCCCGGCGGCGGCGGCGCAGGCCACCCACAGTTTCCATTCTTTCTCGTGCGTAAAGCGCTGGGCAAACAGCGAGCCCACCAGCGCCGCCAGCAGGATCATCGCGCCCTCACGGCCGATGGCGCTGCCGCTCGACACCACCAGCAGCGACGCCAGGCACTTCACCAGGCTGGCGCCGGTGTCCAGCTTGCCGTTGCCGGTCTCGATCGCTTCCATATAGTCGGTGGGCGCCGCCGGGCGCTGGTGGCGGTAGCACTGGTGAACATACAGCAGCAGACCCGCCGCCAGCCCGCCCAACGCAGGCGTCAGGGCGCGCCGCCAGCCGGGCAGCGCGGCGGCGGCGGCCACCAGACTGCCGTCGGCATTGCCGAGCAACAGCCACTCGAGGCCAATCATCGAACGGTGGAACAGCCACACCGCCAGGGCGGCGGCGACGCCGATGAACACGGCGATAAACAGGCTGCGCAGCAGGGCGCGATAGTGGTGCAGGTGGACCAATCTTTTCATGCGTGGGCGGCGTCGTGAGAAAAATCAAAGGGTCATCAGCGCATTGTGCTTGGCGCTCCGGCCGATGACCAGTGAATCTTTATCAAACTGCGGCATGGGCGGGGCGGTCGGCGCCCCGGCGGGGGTTATTGCGGCGTCAGCACCCGGCGCGTGCGGCCGGAGCTGAGGTAGTCGGCGATATAATCCTGCGAGATTTCGCCGCTGTAGCGGCCGTCTTCATCGACGATCGGCATCCAGGACGTATTGTGCTCATACAGCTTCGACAGCACCACGCGCAGGTTCTCTTCCGCGCGGGCGGTGACGCGAAAGCGGTGCAGGCTGTCGGCGCATACCCCCGGCGCACCGCGCGCCTCGCGGCGTTTGACGTAACCCAGCGGTTTGCCGTCGGCGTCCACTACCGTCACCGAACGTGCATCGATATCGTCCATCAATCCGAATGCCTCTGTCAGTGGCGTTTCCCGGCGTACCGTCACCGTCTCTTGTTGGTCTGCCACGTCGCCGGCCTGCACCAGCAGCAGGCGCTTCAGCGTGCGATCCTGGCCGACAAAGGAGGCGACGAAGTCGTTCGCCGGGCGCGCCAGCAGCTCATCGGCGCTGGCGTTCTGCACGATCTTGCCCTGGCGGAACACCGCGATGCGATCGCCGAGCTTCAGCGCTTCATCGATGTCGTGGCTCACCAGCATCACGGTCTTTTTCAGCTGGCGCTGCATGTCGAGAAACTCGTTCTGGATGGTTTCGCGGTTGATCGGATCCACCGCGCCGAAGGGTTCATCCATCAGCAGCACCGGCGGATCGGCCGCCAGCGCGCGGATCACGCCGATGCGCTGCTGCTGTCCGCCGGACATCTCTTTCGGGTAGCGGTGCAAAAAGCGCTTGGGATCCAGCGCCACCATGCTCATCAGCTCCTCGGCGCGATCGTGGCAGCGTTTTTTGTCCCAGCCCAGCATGCGCGGCACCACGGTGATGTTCTCCTCGATGGTCATGTTGGGGAACAGGCCGATCTGCTGGATGACGTAGCCGATTTTGCGGCGCAGGCTGACGGTATCCAGCGCGCTGGTGTCTTCGCCGTTGATCAGAATGGTGCCGCCGGTGGGTTCGATCAGGCGGTTGATCATCTTCAGCGTGGTGGTTTTGCCGCAGCCGGAAGGGCCGAGCAGCACGCAGATTTCGCCTTCCGGCACGTCCAGATTGATGTTGTCGACGGCGTTGAACGGCGTGCCGTTCTTTTGCATGAACTGTTTGGTCAGATTTTCCAATTTAATCATGAGCGGATCCCCTTGGGCGTGAGCGCAATTTGCAAACGGTGCAATAACCAATCGAGGACGATCGCCAGCAGGCTGATCATCACGGCGCCGGTAATCAACTGGCGGATGTCGCTGCTGCTGATGCCGTTGAGCAGCAGCAGGCCGAGGCCGCCGGCGCCGATCACGGCGGCTATCGCCATCACGCCGATATTCATCACCACGGCGGTGCGAATGCCGCCGAAAATCACCGGCAGCGCTACCGGGATCTCCACCCAGCGCAGGCGTTGCCAGAAGGTCATGCCGATGCCGCGGCCGGCTTCGCGCAGCCCGCCGGGCAGGTTGTCGAGCGCGGTGTGGGTATTGCGCACGATCGGCAGCAGCGAATAGAGGAACACCGCGGTGATCGCCGGCACGTAGCCGATGCCGTGGCCGATTAAGGAAAACAGCGGGATCATCAGCCCGAACAGGGCGATGGAGGGCACGGTCAGCACCAGCGTGGCCAGGCTCAGCACCGGCGTCGCCAGCCATTTGTGGCGGACGATCAGCACGCCGAGCGGCACGCCGATCAGGATCGCCAGGCCGACGGCGATGCCGACCAGCAGCAGGTGTTCCAGCGTCAATCCGGCGATATAGGCCCAGTTTTGCCAGGCGTAAAGTAAGGTATTCATCATGCCTCCTAAATCAGGCCGCGCTGCTTGAGGAACGCGTCGGCGACCTGTTGCGGCGTCTGGTAGTCGATATCCACTCTGGCGTTAAGCTCGGTGATCACCTGATTGTTGAACTGTTTCGACAGCGTGTTCAGCGCCGCTTCCAGCCCCGGCGTGTTTTGCAACACGTCGGCGCGCACCACCGGCGTGACCGCATAGCTCGGGAAATAGCCTTTGTCGTCTTCCAGCACCTGCAGATCGAAGCCTTTCACCCGGCCATCGGTGGTGTATACCAGCCCGGCGTCGACGAAGCCGTCGCGGATGGCGTTGTAGACCAGGCCGGGATCCATCTGGCGGATTTGCGGGCGATCCAGCGGCATGTCGTACAGCGCCTGCATCGGCTTCAGGCCGTCCGAGCGGCCGGCAAATTCCAGATCCAGCCCCAGCAGCCAGTTGTGTTTCGGGTCGGTTTTACGCACCTGTTCCACTTTGGCCACCAGCTGCGACATCGTGCGGATCTGCTCTTTTTCCGCGCGCCGGCGCTGCATGGCGAAGGCGTAGGTGTTGTTCATGTCCGCCGGCTGCAGCCACACCAGGCCGAGTTTGGCGTCGAGCTTTTTCACCGTGTCGTAGGTTTCCTGCGGCGACATGCGCTTATTGATGTGGTTAAAGATGATCAGCGAGGTGCCGGTGTATTCCCAGGTCATGTCGATCTGCTTGTTGATCATCGCGTTGCGGGTGATCACCGTAGCCAGATTGGTCTTGGGTTCGACCTGAAAACCTTTGGCCCGCAGGTATTGCACGGTGATCGCCGACAGAATGCGCTGTTCGGTAAAGTTCTTGCTCGCCAGCGTCAGCGGGGCGGCCCAGGCGGCCGCGCCGGTCATCAGCAAGGAGAACAGCAGCGCGTGGCGGAGTCGTTGTAACCATCGAATCATCGCGTTTCTCCCATCAGGATGCGGTGTGCGGGCTGAGCCGGCGGCCGAGACCGGCCAGCGCCAGATCGAGCAGCAGGGCGATCAGCGCGGTGGCGGCGGCGCCGAGGATCAGCGTCGGGAAGTCGTTCAGGTAGATGCCGGGGAAGATCAGCTCGCCATAGCTGCTGGCACCGATCAAAAAAGCCAGCGGCGCGGTGCCGACGTTAATCGCCATCGCGATGCGCACCCCGGCGAAGATCACCGGCAGGGCGTTGGGCAGTTCGACCTGGCGCAGCCGCTGCCCGGCGGTCATGCCAATACCGTTGGCGGCCTCGACCAGCGCCGGTGGCACCGAACGCAGGCCGGCATAGGTATTGCGCACGATAGGCAGCAGCGAGGCGAGGAACAACGCCACCACCGCCGGCCGGTCGCCGATGCCGATGATCACCATCGCCAATGCCAACACTGCCAGCGGCGGCAGGGTGTTGCCGACGTTAAAGATCTGCATCACGTGCTCCGCCCAGCGGCGGGCGAAAGGGCGGCTCAGCAGGATACCGCTGGGAATGCCGACCAGCAGCGACAGCAGCATCGAACACACCACCAGGAACATGTGCTGCTGACCGAGGTAAATCAAATCTTCCCGGCGCGACTTGAGGGTTTCCCAACCGATGCCGTAAACCAGCAGCGCGATGACGGCGATAAACAGCAGGCTCCCGAGGAGCAGGCGCCGGTATGGCGCTGACTTGTGCATGATGTTGCGTCCTCCGTTGCGCGGAGCGGCCGACGAGACGGCGCATTCCGCTCTGATTGTTACCCACGGCCCGGCGGGCGTGGCGGTACAAAACGGGCGTTTCGCATGAGGTTAGCGACATTGAGCGAAGGGTGCGTTCGGCACAGCGTGCTGAACGTAGGCTCAATACGTGAGTTAATCAGCATAAGATACTGATATTTAAACCCGAGAAAGCACGAAGCCCAAAGGCGCCGGCTAGGGAAGGTATAGCACCCTGTCGTTGAGCGTGCCAAGTTTTATGAACAAAATCAGCTGATTGAGTTTGCTCGTATTGGCGCCGCAGCCCGCGTCAGCGCTGGGATGCGGGTAAAGTAAAAAAAATCCACGGCAAAACGTTACGCCGTAACAGTTAGTCCAAATGGTGCGATTCGCCGCCGGCAAAGGCAGGATGTGAGGGCGGATAGACTTGGCACAGGCGCTTGCTGATATACTCAGGGAAAATAAAAACGCCAGGAAACCTGCATAACGCCATGACAAATAACGTTTCACCCGCACCCATTGCCCACCGCCCGCTGATCCTGATCGCCTGCATGCTGGCGATGTTCATGTCGGCGATCGAAGCCACCATCGTCGCCACCGCCATGCCGACCATCATCGGCGATCTCGGCGGCTTCTCGCTGCTGGGCTGGGTGTTCGCGGTCTATTTGCTGGCGCAGGCGATCACCATTCCCATCTACGGCCGGCTGGCGGATCTCTACGGCCGCAAGCGGGTGTTCTTCTTCGGCGCGACGCTGTTCCTGCTGGGATCGGTGCTGTGCGGCTTCGCCCCCGACATGTATTGGCTGATCGGCTTCCGCTTATTGCAGGGATTGGGCGCCGGCGCCATCATGCCGATCGCGTCCACCATCATCGGCGACATCTACAGCGCCACCGAGCGGCCGAAGGTGATGGGCTACCTGTCGAGCGTGTGGGGCGTATCGGCGATCATCGGCCCGCTGCTGGGCGCGTTTATCGTGCAACACCTGCCGTGGGCGCTGGTGTTCTGGGTCAACCTGCCGATCGGCCTGTTGGCGATGCTCTTCCTCTGGCGCTATCTGCCGGCGCATCAGCAGTTGCGGCGGCACGCGCTGGATCTGGCCGGCACCGCCTGGTTGACGCTGTTCGTTTCGGCGCTGCTGCTGGCGCTGTTGCAGATGGAAAGTCTCGGATGGTGGGTTGCGCCGCTGCTGGCGCTGGCGGCGGCGTCGCTGGCGCTGCTGATCCGTCAGGAGCGGCGCGCGGTCGAGCCGCTGTTCCCGCTGGCGCTGTGGCAAAGCCGGGTGATCGTCGCCGGCAACATCGGCGGGCTGGTGATCGGCGCGGCGATGATGGGCATCAGCGCCTTTCTGCCCACCTTCATTCAGGGCGTGATGGGGGGCTCACCGCTGGAGGCGGGCACCACGCTGGCGCTGATGTCGATCGGTTGGCCGCTGGCCAGCACGCTGAGCGGCCGTTTGATGCTGATGACTTCGTATCGCGCCACGGCGCTGTTGGGCGCGCTGCTGTTGGTAGCAGGCGGCCTGATCCTGCTGATGCTGCAGCCGAACGGCGGTCTGCTGTGGGGCCGGGTGGCGGCATTTATGGTCGGCGCCGGCATGGGATTGTGCAACACGACGTTTTTAGTGTCGGTGCAGAACGCCGCGCATTACAGCATTCGCGGCATCGCCACCGCCTGTACGGTGTTTACCCGTATGGTGGGCTCGGCCATCGGCACCGCGATTTTGGGCGCCACGCTGAACCTCAACCTGCAGTGGCGTTTGCCGGAGATTGACGATCCGGTGCAGCGGCTGATGGAGCCGGCGGTGCGGCACAGCATGGGGAGCGAAGCGCTGGCGCAGCTTATCCAGCAGGTGGCGGCTTCGCTGCATTGGGTGTTCCTGGTATCGGCGTTGGTGTCGTTGCTGGCGCTGGCGGCGGCGATGCTGATCCCGGCGCGTTGTCGGCCGCAAGGCGAAGAGGAAGAGGCGGAGCAGGCGTAAAGGAAAAGGAAAGGGCGCGGCTATTGCGCGCCCTGGGTAGCCGATGCGGCTTACTGCGCGTTGGAGGTGTCCTGGCTGGTGCCGGTCTGCGCCGCGTCACCACTATCGTCGCCGTTGTTCAGGCGGGTATAAACGATCTTCTGGGTGTCGTTTTCGCAGTGGCCGACCACCTGGCCGCCTGCTTGATCGGCCTGATCGTTAGGCACGATCTCCAGTTTGAAGCCGGACTCCGGAACGCCGTTATTGACGATTTTTTGCGAAATGTCCGCTTTCACGCTTTCACAGGAGGCCAGAGCCGCCAATGGGGCGCCGGCCAGCAAAACAGCGGTTAATATCAGCGTTTTCTTCATCACGTCATCCTTTTAGACAATGAACTTCCTGTAACAGGATAGCAGCAACGGCGGCCGGGTTTCACGCTTGCCCGCCCGCCGCAGGCGGATTAAGGATTAATCCGACGCCCGGTCTGGCGATCCAGACATTTACGGGTGTCCGGTTCCCAGTACGCGTTGACGTTGTTGCTGTCGTTGCAGCGGTCTTCGTCATCTGCCGCGCGATCGGCCTTGTCGAACTCTTTCTCGACGCGAGTGTTGACCTTGTGGCGCAGGGATTTGGTATCATTCCACTGCTCTTTGCTTTGGCGCGCTTCTTCGGTGCTCATCGCGCCGCTGCCTTTGCCATCGACGGTGACGCAGGTGCTGCCCTGCGTGCAGGTGGCGGCCAGCGCCGGCGCCTGCCAGGCGCCCATAACGGCCAGCATGGCGACCGGCAGCATCCCGCGCAGCAGTCGTTGGGTCGAAAATGTTTTCATCGTTTCATCCTTATGAGTGAGTGCGCCTGATGATGGCGACACTGGCGTTACCTCGCCCGCAGGCGTGGTGATAAATATACCACCGCGCTCCTGGAATTCACCAGCCAAGCGCCGATTCGTTTACTTTACCGAGAGAAAACTGCGACCGATGTTAAAAACCACGCTGTTGTTTTTCGCCACCGCCCTGGCTGAAATTATCGGCTGTTTCCTGCCTTACCTGTGGCTGAAGAAGCAGGGCAGCGCCTGGCTGCTGCTGCCGGCGGCATTAAGCCTGATGCTGTTTGTCTGGCTGTTGACGCTGCATCCGGCGGCCAGCGGGCGGGTCTATGCGGCCTATGGCGGTGTGTATGTGGCGACGGCGCTGCTGTGGCTGCGAGTGGTGGACGGGGTGAAGCTGTCTGCGCTGGATTGGGTCGGCGCCGGCGTGGCGCTGGCGGGCATGCTGATTATCGTTTCCGGCTGGCGCGCGGCCTGAGGAAACGCGGCGGGAGTCGCCTCCCGCCGTCGCGGCTCAGGCGCCGCGGTGGATGTTCAGCCCGGCGAAGGACTGGCTGACCGGCATCATTTCCAGCGTGTTGATGTTGACGCGCGCCGGCAACGTCGCGACCCAGAACACCGACTCGGCGATGTCTTCCGGCGTCAGCGCATCGGCGCCTTCGTAGGTTTTGTTGACCTTGCCGTCATCGCCTTTGAAGCGCACGTTGGAGAACTCGGTGCCGCCCACCAGGCCCGGCTCGATATCGGTCACGCGAATGCGCGTGCCGTGCAGATCGGCGCGCAGGCCCAGGCTGAACTGTTTGACGAACGCCTTGGTGGCGCCGTACACGTTGCCGCCGGCGTAAGGCCAGTTGGCGGCGGTGGAGCCGATGTTGATCACGTGGCCGACGTTGCGCTCGACCATGGCCGGCAACAGCGCGCGCGTCATGTTCACCAGCCCTTTGGCGTTGGTGTCGATCATGGTTTCCCAGTCATCGGCGTTGGCCTTGTGCGCCGGCTCCAGCCCCAGCGCCAGCCCGGCGTTGTTCACCAGCACGTCGATCTGGCGCAGCTCGGCCGGCAGTGCTTCGATCGCCTGTTGAATGGCGGCGCGGTTGCGCACGTCGAGCCGCACGATGTGCAGCGCTTGGCCGAGTTCTTCCTGCAGCTCTTCAAGACGCTCAAGGCGGCGCCCGGCGGCGATCACCCGATGGCCTTCACGGATAAAACGGCGCGCGATCGCCTCGCCGAAACCGGAGGTGGCGCCGGTAACAAAAATAATCATGTTGCTGTTCCTCAACTGTTTTTACCCTACATGCCTCTATCATTAGCACAAACCCGCAGGCAGTGGCAGGGGTTATCACGGCGGAAAGCAAAAAAGATGACACCGGGCCGGCGGCCCGATGCTGACTAGCGCTGAGGCGGCAGGTGATACACCACGGCGTCATACTTGATGCGCTCGCAGCGGCCGGCCAGCACGCCGCCCAGCGACTCGACGAGGCGGCGGCTGGCGGTATTCTGCTCGGCCACCGGGTAGAGAAAGTGCGGCGGCTGAAAGCGCTCGCTGGCCCAGCGCGCGATGCCCTGTACGATTTCACGGCCGTAGCCCTGGCCATGCAGGCTCTCTTTAACCCAGATGCCCAGCTCCGGGGTGTGGCTGCGCAGATTATGCGCGCCGCCGACGCCGATGAACTGCCGGTCTTCGCGCCGACGGGCGACGAAGATCACTTCTTCACCTTCGCGCATCAACGGCAGCCAGCCTTGCCAGACGTTGGCGAAATCCTCCGGCGACGCCTCCGGCTCAAAGGTCATAAAGCGCGTCAGAGTGGGGGTGATCGCCTGGTAAACATCGTCGGCGTCTGCTGCGGTAAAGGGGGCAATCAACAAACGGTCGGTGTCAACGCGGCACTGAGAAAGGTCATTATGATTCATCTTATTCCCTCGCTTTTCAGGCCAGAATGGCAAAAAAATCCGCGCCCATAAGTTGGGGCGGATCGTCGATATTACGCGCATTGGCGTCAGAAGCGACTTATTTTTCGCCGCTGCGGCGGCGCGGAGCAACGGCTTTATGTGACGGCGTCACGTTGATGGGAAAGGCGGCGGGCACGGTTAACCGCGCCCGCCGCTGCGGATCAGAACTTCACCGAACCTTGCAGATAAATCGTGCGCGGCTGGCCGATGTACAGACCCTTGTTGTTGTCGTCATAGGCGCGGGTGAAATACTCGTGGTTGAACAGGTTTTTCACGCCGACGCCCAGATTCAGGCCGGCCATTTCCGGGCCGAAATCATAGGCGGCGCGCACGCCCCACAGCATATAGCCAGGGATGCGGCCGGTGCTGCCGTCGGCGCTTTCCGCCACGGTGTTGGCGTTGTCGGCGAACTGGCTGGACTGGAACTCGCCGTTAAGGTTAAACGCCCAGTTGCCCGGCGTGTAGTCCAGCCCCAGCGTGCCTTTATGCTTCGGCGAGAACGGCACCTGGTTGCCCTTGTAGCCGCCGTCTTCGCGGATGGTGGCGTTGACGTAGGCGTAGCTGGCGTAGGCGGTCAGGTCGTCCAGTTTCGGCGTCAGCTGCGACAGATCGTAACGCAGGCTGCCTTCCAGCCCGGTGTGGCGGGTTTTGCCGCGCGCGGTCACGCTGTCGGTCACCTGGTTGGAGTCGTACTGGTTGTTGAAGTTGATCAGGAACAGCCCGATTTCGCCGGTCAGCGCATCGCCGGCGTAGCGGGTGCCCAGCTCCCAGGTGCGCGCCTTCTCCGGTTCAATTTTGCCGCTGTCGACCGCTTTGCCCATCTGGCTGTATTGCACGGTGCCGAAGGAGCCTTCGGTGTTGGCGTACAGGTTCCAGTATTCGTTCAGGTGATACATCACGTTCAACGCCGGCAGCGGCGCGTTATAGCTGACGTCGAGGCGGTTATTCTTGATGTAGTTGTTCTGATACGACTTGATGTACTCGTAGCGCATGCCCGGCGTGAGGGTCCAGTCGCCGATGTCGATGCGATCGTCGATATAAAACGCGTGCGCCTCGGTGCCGGACTGGGTGTCGCGATCGTACGGGCTGGCGGTGGACGGCAGCCTGCCGGTGCTGGCTTTGCTGGTGTAGCGCAGTTCGTGGGTGGATTCGCTGACGTAGCGGTAGCCGACGCCGACCTCATGCGCCGAGTCGCCCCAGCGGAAGATCTGGCTGTAGCGCGGTTCCACGCCGCGCACCCAGTATTCGCGCGGCGACAGCGTCAGGTTTTTACCCTGATCCAGATAGCCGCTGCGCAGGGTGTAGGTGTAGAAACTCTGCACGTCGAACTTGTGCTGCCGATCCGGCTGATACTGGTAGCCGAAGTTCGCCAACTGGCGGCGGCCCCAGAACTTGTCGTACGGGCGCGTCGACTGGAACGGGTTGGCGTTGTAGTCCGCCCGGCTCAGGCCGCCCGGCATTTCAGCTTCGCCTTCGTAGTATTGCAGCAGGCTGTTGAAGGTGTGCACCTCGTTCGGCGCGTAACGGCTTTTTAGCATCACGTCGTCGATTTTGGTCGCGCTGTGCTCGCGCCAGTCGCTGCCGCGGGTGCCGGAGTAGAGCAGCGCCGCGCCGAAGCCGTTGTCGGCGGTGCCGCCGATCATCAGGTTGCCGGTGCCTTTGGGGTGATCCTGGCGCGAGGTCGGGCTGAGTTGCCCCTGCATGCCGGCCGTCATGCCGAAGGTTTTCGGGATGGCGCGGGTGACGAAGTTGACCACGCCGCCGACGCTCTGCGGCCCATAGCGCACGGCGCCGCCGCCGCGCACCACGTCAATCGCGTCCATATTGCCGAGCGAGACCGGCGCCAGCGACAGCTGCGGCTGGCCGTAAGGGGCGAAGGGCACCGGGATGCCGTCCATCAGCACGGTGGAGCGGCTGGCGAGGCGCGGGTTGAGGCCACGAATGCCGAAGTTCAGCGCCATATCATGGCTGCCGGTGCCATTGTTCTCCGGCGCCACCACGCCCGGCACGCGGTTCAACGCTTCGCGCACGGTGGTGGTGCCGGTTTTGGCGAAGTCTTCGCGGCGCACCACGTCGCGCGCGCCGGGGTGTTCGAACACGTCTGCCTGACGGCCTTCCGCCAGCCAGTCACCGACTACCGTGATGTCCTCTTCCTTCTGCGGCTGCGGCAGTGTGGCCAGCGTGTAACCGTTGTTGCCGAGCGCTTTAGCCTGCAGGCCGCTGCCCGCCAGCAGGGCGTTCAGGCCGTCGTCGACACCGTAGCTGCCGTTCAGGCCCGGCGAACGTTTGCCGGCGGTCAGCGTGCCGTCCACCGAGAGTGCGATGCCGGCGCGAGCGGCGAAAGCGTTCAGCGCCCCGTCCAGCTCACCGGCCGGAATGTGATAGGTGGCCGCGGCGCTGGCGGCGCTCACCGTCAGCGGTGCGGCGAAGGCCAGACCAATGGCCATGGCCAGCGGCGTGGCCCGTTTTCCCCAAAGCGAAGCCGGAGCGACCTTTCCCCAAGCGTTGTTCATACCTTCTCCTGAATCATTTTTTATTTATTGCTGCAGTGTTTTCCTGGGAGTCGGATGAGCGAAGCAAAAGGGACAATCAAGAATGCGATTTTTTATCATTTTTATTTAAAAAGATTCAGGCGGGGACGATTTGCAGCCAATAGCGGGTAAAGCTCTGCAGACGAACCGGCAGCGTCTGGCTGAGCAGGGCGAGGGCGCGATCGGTATCGTTGAGCGGGAAACTGCCGCTGACGCGCAGGCCGGCGACGGCCGGATCGCAGCTCAGGTGGCCGCGCCGGTAGCGCGCCAGTTCGGCGATCACCCGGTCCAGCCGCCACTGGCTGACGCTCAGCACGCCGCGCAGCCAGCCGTCCTCTTGCGCAGCCGATTGCTTGTCGCCGAAGGCCGTGGCGCTGAAGCTGATCTGTTCGCCGGCATTCACCCGGCGCGTTTGCCGCGCGTCCTGCGCCAACTGCGCTTCAACCGCATGCTCCAGCACCGTCAGACGCGTCTCGCCGCCGCTCTCGCGCACCAAAAAGCGGGTGCCGAGCGCGCGCATCGCCCCCTGCGGGCTTTGCACCCACAGCGGCCGGGGGTCGCGTCCGGTAATCAGGCTGATTTCCCCAGCGTGCAAGCGGATCAGCCGTTGACGATCGTCGTAATGTACGTCCACCGCGCTGGCGGTGTTCAGCACCAGCTGGGTGCCGTCGCTTAACACAATGGGTTTGATCTCGCCGGTGGCGGTGCGGTAGTCGGCGCGTAGCTCCCGGCCGAACGGCGACTGGTAAAGGAAGCCGCCGCCGCCCACGCCGAGCAACAGCAGCAGGCTTTTCAGCAGGGTGCGGCGATCGATCGCCGTCTGGCGGCCGGCGCGGTCGAGCGCACGGTAGCTGAACTTGCCCGGCACGCCCTGTAGCTGGCTCTGCAGCGCTTCGACGCGCTGCCAGGCCCAGCGGTGATCGTCATGCTGCTGATGCCAGGCTTGCCACTGTTGGCGCTGGCGCTCGGTGACGTGCTCGTCGCACAGCAGCGCATACCAGTGTGCGGCCATTTTCAGCGCCTGGCGCTGCTCGGGGGTGATGGCGTTGCTCATGAGAAAACGTCGTTTTCGAGGCTGAACAGCAGGCAATGCTCGGTGGCTTTGGCCATGTATTTTTTAACCGAACTGACCGAAACGCCGAGGCGTGCGGCGATGTCCGTATAGCCCAGACCTTCGAGCTGCGACAACAGAAAGGCCTGTTTTACCTTCGGCCCGAGGCCGTCGAGCATCGCGTCGATCTGCTGCAGGCTGTCCAGCAGGCTCTGGCGCTGCTCCGGCGACGGGGCATGGCCTTCCGGGATCAGCGCCAGCATCTCCAGATAGGCGCGCTCCAGCGTTCTGCGGCGGAACAGATCGACCATCACCCGTTTGGCGACGGTGACCAAAAAGTCTTTCGGTTCGCGCAGGGTCGCTGCGGCGTCGCTTCTCAGCAGGCGCATAAAGGTGTCCTGCGCCACATCGTCCGCATCGAACGCGCAGCCCAGCCGCCGGTGCAGCCATCCCTGCAACCAGGCATGATGGGTGGCGTAAAGGCGCGACAGCGCGGCGTGCGGGGCAGAAGCGGTGGCGGACATGATTTTCGCATTGCTGGTCAAAAAGATGCGCGGATGATAATTGAGAATGGTTATCGTTTCAAGTTTGACCGTTGTCCTTAGGCAGAGATTCAACCCCCAGGCGTGGTGTTGAAATAAGCCGTGCGCCGTGAAGATATTCGCTTGCTCATTCAAGGTGCAGCGGCGCGATGTTATTTTGGCAGGCAAACGGTTGCTATTTATCCGCCGTCGAAGACTGAGCGTGGGTCTTATTCTTTTTCGCCGGCCTATGCTTTCAGGTTAATTACCAATCAATTGTTTTTATTTAGAAATGTATTTTATCGCCGCCTGTTGGCATGCGGCTTGCTATGCTTAAGCCGGTCTTTACGTTTGGGCAAAAAAGCCTTGTTTCATCGGCGCAGGTTATTTCGCGGGTGAGCTTGGCCGGTCGTCACAAGGAAGAAAATAATGGCACTGCAATTCACCACGGCTATTCGGGGCAATTTTTTTGATATCGCAGCCTGTGTGGAGGCGCCGCAACAGCTTGAGGAACGCCTGCGGCATGTTCCCGACGGTTTGCTGCTGCTGAACGACGGCGTCATCGTCTGGTTCGGCAGCTGGCAGCAGGGCGAGGCGCTGCTGCCGCCGGGCTTCACGGTCACGGAGTATCGCGACAAGCTGATCGTGCCGGGATTTATCGATACCCACATCCACTACCCGCAAACCGAAATGATTGGCGCCTATGGCGACCAGCTGCTGGACTGGTTAAACAATTACACCTTTCCGACCGAAAGCCGTTATGACTGTGAGCAGCATGCCGATGCGATGTCGGCCTTCTTTCTGCAGCAGTTGCTGAGTAACGGCACCACCACCGCGCTGGTGTTCGGCACCGTGCATCCACAGTCGGTTGATGCGCTGTTCAGCCAGGCGGCAGCGCTGAACATGCGCCTGATCGCCGGCAAGGTGATGATGGATCGCCATGCGCCGGAGGCGCTGCTGGAAACGCCGGCGCAGAGTTACCGCCAGACGCGCGAGCTGATTGAACGCTGGCACGGCAAAGGCCGCCTCGGTTACGCCATTACGCCGCGCTTTGCGCCTACCAGTACGCCGGCGCTGCTGGCGCAGGTGCAGCGGCTGCGCGAAGAGTATCCCGACGTTTGGCTGCAGACGCACCTGAGCGAGAACCCGCAGGAAGTGGCCTGGGTAAAAGCGCTGTTTCCGCAGCACCGCAGCTATCTGGATGTTTACCACCGTTATGGCATGACCGGCGATAAAAGCGTGTTCGCTCACTGCCTGCACCTGGAGGAGCAGGAGTGGGACTGCCTGTGCGATACCCGCTCGGCGATCGCCTTTTGCCCCACCTCCAACCTGTTTCTCGGCAGCGGGCTGTTTGATCTGCAGCAGGCCTGGCGCAAGCGGGTGAAGCTCGGCATCGGCACCGACGTGGGGGCCGGCACCACCTTCAATATGCTGCGCACGTTAGGCGAGGCGTACAAGGTCGGCCAGCTGCAGCATTACCGGCTCTCCGCCGTAGAAGCGTTCTATCATGCCACCCTGGGCGGCGCCCGCGCGCTGGCGCTGGACGACAAAATCGGCAACTTCAACGTCGGTAAAGAGGCGGATTTCGTGGTGCTCGATCCGGCGGTCACGCCGCTGCAGCAGTTGCGTCATGCCAACAGCGCCACGCTGATGGAGCAAGGGTTTGTGCTGATGACCCTGGGGGACGATCGCAACATTTATCGCACCTATGTGGACGGTAAGGTGGTTTATCAGGCGACGCGCTGACGCAGCCGCGCCTGCAGCCAAACGCTGAGCGGCGCGGCGACGACGGCGCTCAGCGCGCACAGCCATAACAGGCGTTGCAAACCGAGCGGGGTGAGGCCGCCGCTCAGCAGCGCGGAGGAGAGCAAGAAGGCCACCGTGGCGCTCAGGTGTATCAGGGCGGTTTGCAGCGTGCCGAAGGCGGCGCGTTGCCGATGGTCCGGCCAGCGCATGCTCAGGGAAGAGATCGCCACCAGCCGCGCGTAGGCCGCTGCGAGAAACGCAATCATGAACAGTTCGCCGCGATCGCCACCGCACGCCGCCAGCCACAGGCTGCCCAACAGCAACAGCGTGGCGCTCACCGTCAGCGTCACGGCGCCAAAGCGTTGCAGCCAGCGGCCCGCCAGCACGGTCGCCAGATAGCCGGCTACGCCGCCGATGAGAAACAGCCAGGCCAAATGCGCGTCGGCCACCTGTAGCCGCTGGGTGAGCAGCGGCGCCAGCACCGGGATCAGCAGCATCGGGCTGAACTGTGTCAGGCCGGCGGCGGAGGCGAACAGCAACAAACGGCGATCGAGCGTGACGGGGGCGGCGGCCTGCGGCTGCGGCGCATCCCTGGGAACGAACAGTGCCACCAACACCGCCGCCAGCAGACACAGCCCACCGATCGCCACCAGCGCAACGCGCCAGCTCGCCACCTCGCACAGGTACAGCATGCCCGGCATACCGACAATGCTCACCAGCGAAAAGGACGAAATCACCGTCGCCAGCATTCGGCCGTGCAGCGCGGCCGGCGCGGCGTTGAGCAGCAAGCCGATCCCCACGCCCATCGTGGTGCCGCCCAGCAGACCGGCCAGCAGCCGCAGCGCCAACAGCCAATGAAACTGCCGGGTTGCGGCGATCAGTAAGGTCGTCACCCCCAGCAGCGCGACGTTGAGCAGCAGAAAACGCCGCTTCTCAACGCCGCCGATCCAATAGAACGCGCCGATACCGGAAATCACCGCCGCCAGCGTATAGGCCGCGCTGACATAACCGGCGTAGCTGACGGGCACGGAAAAGTCGGCGGCCATATAGAGAAATATCGGGTTGAACACCATGTATTCCAGGGCATTGGTGAATTGAATAAAGGCGATGACCAGCGCTATCGCCGTCAGCTTTCTCGTGGGTGTCATAAGCATCCATCGGTTGCAGAATCAGGCCGGCAGTGTAGCGCTTGGCGTTGAGCGGGATTAGGTGGTAGAAATGGCATGGTTTGTTATCAAATGTGGGATAATAATGCGCGCCAAATTGGATTTAAACCTGTTACGCATTTTCGTGGCGGTGGTGGAGCAAGGCAGCTTCGTCGGGGCCGCTCGGGCGCTGGCGATGCCGACCTCCAACGTCAGCCGTGCTATCTCGCAGTTGGAGCGCCAGCTCGACCAGCGCTTAATCGAGCGCAGCACCCGCTCAATGCGGCTGACGCCGAACGGCCAGCTGTTGCATGAGCGGGTTCAGCCGTTGCTGGCGTCGCTCGATCATACCGCGCAAACGCTCAGCGAACGGCAACAACAGCTGCGCGGGCCGCTGCGCCTGTGCGTGCCGAATGAAGTGGGGCCATACCTGTTGGGCGATCCGTTGGCGGCCTTCGCCCTGCAGCATCCGCAGATCGAAATCAGCTGCGTCACCAATCTGGCGGGCATGGCGTCGCTGCTTGACGATGTCGATCTGGCGGTCATGGTCAGCCGGGGCCTGTTGGACGACAGCGACTATGTCGCGCAGCCGCTGGCGACCTTTCCCTGCATCGTGGTGGCCGCGCCGGCGCTGCTGGCGCAGTGGCCGCCGACGGCGGAGATTGAGCAATTCACGCAATTGCCCTGTATCAGTACGGTGGATGCGCTGAAGGGCATGCCGTGGCAATTCGTGCGCCCGGACGGCAAGTTCGTTACCGTCCCGGTCAATGCGCGCTATCGCGTCAATAGCGGGGAGATGGCGCTGAAGGCGGCCCTGGCCGGCGTGGGGTTCGCCATGCTCTCCGAGCTCGGCTGCCGGCAGTTTCTGGCCGACGGACGTTTGGTTGAGGTGCCGCTGGCCTTGCCGCCGGCGCCGCTGCAGCTGTATGCCGTTTATCCCGGCCGCCGCTATCTGCCGGCCAAAACGCGCGCGCTGCTGACCTTTCTGATACAGCAGGTTGGCGAGGCGACTAACTTCTAATCACTTGTTTTTGCTCAAACTGCCAACTGCGCCTAAGCTAGGTGATGACTCAGAGGGAGCCATTCCCCGAGACCTTATTCCGTGAACATGGAGGAGTTTCGATTTGATGCGTTTATCCACATTGGTGCTGGCGATCGGCATGGCGCTGGGCTCGCAGGCACAGGCAGCAGAAACCCAACCTCACGCCGACCATAGCGCGCTGCCCAGCGGCCAGGCGAAGGAGGCTACCGTGACCGGTGAAGCCAATCAGCACGACAAGCAAAAGACCCAAAACCCGTTCTTCTATCAAAGCCGTCTGCCGTTCCAGGCGCCGCCGTTCAACCTGATCAAGGAGAGCGACTACGCGCCGGCGATCGAAGCGGGCATCAAGCAAAAGCGGGAAGAGGTGGAGAAGATCGCCAACAACCCGGCCAAGCCCAACTTTAAAAATACCTTCGTGGCGCTGGAGCAGGCCGGTTCGCTGCTGACGCGGGTGATGAACGTGTTCGGCGCCATGACCTCGGCCAACACCAGCGACGCGCTGCAGAAGCTGGATGAAGAGACCTCGCCGAAGCTGGCGGCGTTGAACGACGACATCATGCTCAACGGCAAATTGTTCGCGCGCATCAAGGCCATTTATCAGGATCGCGATGCGCTGAAGCTGGATCCGGAATCGCGCCGGCTGGTGGAAGTGACCTACAAGAACTTCGAGCTGGCGGGCGCCAACCTGTCGGACGCCGACAAGGCCAAGCTGAAAGCGCTGAACCAGGAAGCGGCGACGCTGAGCACCCAGTTCACCAACAAACTGCTGGCGGCGAGCAAAAACGGCGCGCTGGCGATAACCGACCCGGCGAAGCTGGACGGTCTGTCCGAAGGCGAACTGGCCGCGGCAGCGCAGGCGGCCGCCGAACGCAAGCTGGAGAAACAGTGGCTGCTGGTGCTGCAGAACACCACGCAACAGCCGTTGCTGCAGAGCCTGAAAGATCGCGACACCCGCAAAGCGCTGTTCGACGCCTCCTGGACGCGTGCGGAGAAGGGCGACGGCAACGATACCCGTCAGACCATTTCGCGTCTGGCCAAGGTACGCGCCGAGCAGGCCAAACTGCTGGGCTACCCGAACTACGCCGCCTGGAAGCTGCAGAACCAGATGGCCAAGACGCCGGATGCCGCGCTGAGCTTTATGCGCAACATCGTGCCGGCGGCCACCGCGCGCGCCGAGCGTGAAGCCAAAGACATACAGGCGGTGATCGATCAGCAGAAAGGCGACTTCAAGGTGCAGGCCTGGGACTGGCAGTTCTACGCCGAACAGGTGCGCAAGGCCAAGTACGATCTGGACGAATCGCAGATCAAACCTTACTTCGAGCTGAACAATGTGCTGAACAACGGCGTGTTCTACGCCGCCAACCTGCTGTACGGCATCAGCTTCAAAGAGCGCAAGGATATCCCGGTGTATCAGCCGGACGTCAAGGTGTATGAAGTGTTCGACAAGGACGGTAAATCGCTGGCGCTGTTCTATACCGATTACTTCAAGCGCGACAACAAGGGCGGCGGCGCCTGGATGAGCAACTTCGTCGATCAGTCGAAGCTCAACGGCACCAGGCCGGTGATCTACAACGTCGCCAACTTCACCAAACCGGCGCCGGGGCAGCCGGCGCTGCTGTCGTATGACGACGTGATCACCATGTTCCACGAGTTCGGCCATGCGCTGCACGGCATGTTCGCCGATCAGGAGTACCCGAGCCTGTCGGGCACCAACACCGCGCGCGACTTCGTCGAATTCCCGTCGCAGTTCAACGAGCACTGGGTCAGCGATCCGAAAGTGTTCAGCCATTTCGCCAAGCACTACCAGACCGGCGAGGCGATGCCGCAGGAACTGGTCGACAAGATCAAGAAGGCCGACAAGTTCAACAAGGGCTACAGCATGACCGAGTTGCTGTCCGCCGCGCTGCTGGACATGCACTGGCATATGCTGACCGCCGATCAGCCGCAGCAGGACGTGGACAAGTTCGAGGCCGAGTCGCTGCAAAAAGACAAGGTGGATCTCAGCTATGTGCCGCCGCGCTACCGCTCCAGCTACTTCCAGCATATCTGGGGCAACGGCTACGCCGCGGGCTACTACGCCTATCTGTGGACGGAAATGCTGGCGGACGACGCCTTCCAGTGGTTCACCGAACACGGGGGCCTGACCGCCGAAAACGGCCAGCGCTTCCGCGACATGATCCTGTCGCGCGGCAACAGCCAGGATCTGGAGAAGCTGTACATCGACTGGCGCGGCAAAGAGCCGAGCATCGAGCCGATGCTGATCAACCGCGGGCTGAAGGACGAGTAAGTTCGGCCATTCCCGGTAAGCAAACAAAAGGGCGCGTTATGCGCCCTTCGTCTTTTTGGCTTGGCCGACAGTCAGCGGTTCACCACCTTGGCCGGCAGGGCCACCACCAGCAGCGAGCTGAGCAGCAGGCAGCCGGCGAAGGCCCAGAGCGCGCCGCCGCTCTTGCCGGTCAGATCCAGCGCCAGCCCCATCAGCGAATTGCTCACCAGCCCGGCGATGTTGGCCAGCGAACAGGCCAGCGCGAAGCCGGTCGCCGCCGCCGTGCCGCGCAGGAAGGTGGCCGGCAGGCTGAAGAACACCGGCACCGCGCCGATGATCGCCGCCTGGGCGATGGAGAACAGCAGCACCGTGGCCAGCGCATTGTGGGTGAAGAAGGTGCTGCCGGCCATCGCCAACGCGCCGACGATAAACGGCACGATGATGTGCCAGCGCCGTTCGCGCAGCCGATCCGAACTGCTGCCGATCAGCAGCATGCCGAGCAGGGCGGCGACGCTGGGGATCGCCGTCAGGTAGCCGATGGTGGTGATGTCGGTGACGCCGGCGGTTTTGATGAAGGTCGGCATCCAAAAGCCCATGGCGTAGGCGCTGAGCAGAATGGCGAAGTCGATGCCGCCGAGCATCCACACTTTCAGGTTGAAGAAGCCGTCGCGGAAGCTGTGCTTGCCGTGATCGGCCTCGGCGTCGTCGCGCGCCAGATCGTCGGCAATGCGCTGTTTTTCCTCGGGCGTCAGCCACTTGGCCTGCTGATAAGTGTTAGGCAACAGCCAGAAGGTCAGCACGCCCAACAGCACGCTGGGAATGCCCTCCAGCAGAAACAGCCACTGCCAGCCGTGCAGCCCGTGGCGCATGTCGAAATGGCCCATGATCCAGCCGGAGAGCGGCCCGCCGATCACGCTGGAGAGCGGTAGGCCGATCATGAACAGCGCGATGATGCGGCCACGGCGATAGGTCGGGAACCACAGCGTCAGGTAAAAGAGCACGCCGGGCAGGAAACCGGCCTCCGCCACGCCGAGCAGAAAGCGGATGACGTAGAACTGCGTCGGCGTGGTGACGAACATGGTGGCGGTGGACAGCAGCCCCCAGGTGATCATGATGCGGGCGATCCACATCTTGGCACCGACGCGCTGCAGGATCAGGTTGCTCGGCACCTCGAACAGAATATAGCCGACGAAGAACAGCCCGGCGCCCAGGCCGAAGGCCGCTTCGCTCAGCTGCAGCGCGTCGGCCATCTGCAGCTTGGCCAGCCCGACGTTGATGCGATCGAGGTAGGCCGCCAGATAACACAGGCAAAGAAACGGGATCAGTTTCCAGGTGATTTTGCGGTACAGCAGCAGCGATTCTGCGTCCGCTTTCCCCGCCAGCGGGGTGTCGACAATGGCCATGATGTTGTCTCCAGGTGGTGCGTGTTGGCCTCCGCAGGAGGCGCCTGTTGTGTTTGCGTTGCATGGACGCCGCCCTGTTTCGGGCGGTCGCCTGAGGCGCTGTCTGCGCCTTCGTTATTGTCGTTGCAGGTGAATCGTTGATTCATAACCGGTTCAGATAGTCGAGCGCCTCCCGTTTGTGCACCACGTCGCCGTATTTGCTGTCGATGTCGAACAGGTTGGCTTCGTGCGGGCCGGGGTGACGATCGCCGACGCACTCGCGCACCACCATGGCGCGAAAGCCGTGCTGCACCGCGTCCACCGCGCTGGCGCGGATGCAGCCGCTGGTGGAGCAGCCGATCATCAGCAGCGTGTCGATCCCTTGCGCCACCAGCAGCGGCGCCAGCGCGGTGCCGAAGAAGGCGCTGGCGTATTGCTTGCTCAGCACCACCTCATCGCCCAGCGGCGCCACCGGCGGGCAGAATGCCGCCAGCGGGTTGCCTTCCACCATGTCCTTCATCACCGGCGCTTTCTTGACCCACAGGCCGCCATCGGCAAAATGGCCTGCATGATAGCGGATATGGGTGTGGATCACCGGAATTCCCGTTCGGCGCGCGCAGGCCAGCAGCTCGCGGCTTTCCTCGACTGCGCTTACTACGCCCGGCGCGAACAGCGGCGCGCCTTCGGTGGTGTAGGCCTGCATAAAGTCGATCGCCAGCAGCGCCGGGCGCCGGCCGAAGCCGATGCGCTGGCCCCAGACGCCGCGATAGTTGTCGCTGAGGGTGTCGTTCATTCTGCCTCCTCAATAGGCGCCGGACAGCAGGGCGCCGGCGCCGGGGACGATCGGCTCCAGCTCCAGCGCGGTCAGCATCGCGTAAGTGGTGGCGATAGCGGCGGTGATCACCGGTTTGCCGGTTTGGGCCTCCACCGTCGGGACGGCCGGCAGCGAAGGCATCTGCACGCAGGCGGACAGCACGATAGCATCGACCTCGCGTAAATCCATCTCGGCGACGATCCCCGGCAGCCTGGCCGGATCGTGCCTGCCGACTTCGAGGTTGTCCGGGATCTCCAGCGCGCGCCATACCTTGACCTCGATGCCTTCGTGCTGGATGTAGTCCACCACCAGCTGGGTCAGCGGTTTCATGTAGGGCGCCACCAGCGCGATGCGTTTGGCGCCGATCACCTTCAGGCCGTTGACCAGCGCGCCGGCGCTGCTGATAACCGGCGCGGCGGCCTGATTGTCTTTCGTCACCTGCGCCAGCCGGGCCTGCGATTCGCGGTGGTAGCCCAGCCCCATCGCCATGATGGCCACCAGGCAGGCGTAGCCGAGCACGTCGACCCGCGCGTCGGACAGCTCCAGCGCGCAGCGATCGGACTCGGCGTCCATCGCCGCCAATTCTTCTTTATTGACGTGTTTCATGCGCATGCGGCTGGAGTGAAAGGTGAAACGCTCCGGGCGTATCAGCTGGCGCGCGCCCAGCATCGCCGGGATCTCGGTTTCCATCGTGGTGTTGGAGCTGGGCACGATCTGGCCGATGCGGTAGTGGTTGCTCATGTCGGTGTTCCTCAGTTAATCCAGAAAATCGCCCAGGGCGCGGAAGAAGCCGTCGAAATCGTCCCACGGGATCATGTGTCCGGCGTTCTCGACCTCGACGATGGCGATCTCCGGCTGCAGCGCGCGGATCTCCGCCCGATCTTCGGGCTGAATGACGCCGCCTTTGCCCGCGGCCATCAGCAGCGTCGGCATGGTCAGCTGCGGGTAGTCGCGGTGGCTGTCCACCTGATGAAAATCGTCGTAGGCGCGTTGGATCGCCGGCTCGTAGCAGGTATGCAGCCATTCGGCGCGCAGCTGGCGCTGTTCTTCGCTCCAGGTTGGGCAAAAGGCGCGCATCTGCTCGGCGCTCATGCCCGGCTGCGACTGCCGGATGGAGTCGGCGTACCACGGCCATTGGCCGGGATAGGCGCGGCGGCCGGGACCGGAAACCGGCGGATCGACCAGCACCAGCCGCCGCACGCCGGCGGGCCGCAAAGCGGCGGCGCGCAGGGCGAAGCGGGCGCCCATCGAATGGCCGAGCAGGGCGTAACTGTCCAGGTTCAGCGCGGCGGCGAAGGCGCTGACGTCCTGTGCGCAGGTCTCTGCGTCATAAGCCAGTTCCGGGCCGCTGGACGACAAACCGCGGCCGCGCACGTCGAGCACGTAGACGTCGTATTTTTCCCCCAGCCGCTCGGCGACGAAGCCCCAGGTGATCGCCGGGCTGGTGATGCCGGGCACCAGGATCAGCGCCGGGCCGTGGCCGCCGTAGCGCAGATAGTGTTGGCGAATGTCGTTGGCGTGAGCGTGGGCGCCGTAGAGGAAGGTGCTCATGCGGCGTTCTCCGATTTCAGCGCTTGCGCGTACAGGTCATAGCCGTAAACCCAGGCCGGATCTTCCTGGGTGCGCAGGAAGGTGTTGGCGTTGGACACCGCCTGCACCCTGGAGGCGCGCTCCTTGCGGTTGGCTTCATACAGCTGGAAGGCGGTGCGGTAGTCGCCGAGGCCGGTTTCCTGCAGGCAGCGGGTCAGCATGGCGGCGTCTTCGATCGCCATCGCCGCGCCCTGCGCCATGTGCGGCTTCATCGGGTGGCAGGCATCGCCGAGCAGCACCAGACGGCCTTCGCTCCACAACGGCAGCGGTTTGCGGTTCAGCAATGGCCATTTGGTGACCTGTTCGCTGGATTCGATCAGCGCCTGCACGATCGGATGGTAGCCGGCGAAGGTCTCGAACATCTCTTCGCGGCTGCTGTCGATGAAGCTGCCCTGGAAATCCCAAGCCGGGTGCGGCACGCCGCTGACGTAGTAATATTCGTCGCGCCGTTGGGTGGTGTAGTAGACCATCAGATGGCGATCCGCCGACCACCACTTCACGCAGTCTTCGAACGTCAGGTTGTATTTCGCCAGCTTCTCGCCGCGGATCAGCGCGCGGTGGGCCACCCAGCCGCTGTAGGTCGGCGCTTCGGCGCCCAGCAGATGCTCGCGGATGCGCGAGTTGATGCCGTCGGCGCCGATCACGATATCAGCGTGGGCCGAGGTGCCATCGACGAAGTTCAGCACCACCTCGTCACCGCGATCTTCAATCTTGCTCAGGCATTTGCCGAAGTGCAGGGTGCCGGGCTGCAGCGCGGAGAGCTGCAACGCCTGCAAATCGCCGCGGTGCACCGTCACATAGGCGGCGCCGTACTCCCGGCGGGCGAAGGCGCCCAGTTCGATGCGCGACAGGTAGTCGCCGCTTTCGGCGTCGCGGCTGAACCAGAAATCGGGATGAGACGCCATCTGCTCCAACCGTTGCTCAATACCGAGACGGCGGAAAATCTTCAGCACGTTCGGCCCCATGTGAATGCCGGCGCCGAGGCGCGAGAACGCCGGGCTCTGCTCATACAGATCGACGGTAAAGCCGGCTTTTTGCAGCAGCCCGGCGGCGGCGGCGCCCCCCAGCCCGGCGCCGACGACGGCGATGCGTGGTTGTTTGCTCATCATGTTTCCCCTGTCTGTTGGCTTTTTTCAGCGTAGGCCCAACGCGTGGTTGGACGATTGATTTATAGTGTATGCACTAGATAACGCAAAGTTGCAAAAGTGTTAAATCAGATCTTGCTCACGCTAATTGACAGCGCATTACTGTTAAACTCATGTTAATCACAGGATTGATAAGCCATGAAATAGGACTTTCTTATGATGGCCATCTGTGGCTTGCTTTCTCTTCCTTTTTTGACTTAGATAAAATGAGTGTGTTCACTTTAAATTGTTTGAAAAATAACCGTCGCCTTGCGGGCGTCGGATACCCTTGACGTGACAGGAGACAGGCCATGGCGGTCAATGAAACCCAGTTGGTACAGCTGTTCGAGCAGGTGCTTACGCTGTCGAAGGTCGATGCTTCGCAGAGCGTGGCGATTTTGAAAAGCCATTATTCCGATGCGCGCACGGTGCGCGCCGCGACCGACGCGGCGCTGCGGCTGGGCGCCAGGGTGTATGCCGTCGAACTGCCGGCGTTCAACCATCCGCGGGCGATGGGCAACGACATGACCGCCTATTGCGGCGATACCGCGCTGACCGGCAACCTGGCGGCGCAGCGTGCGCTGGAGGCCGCCGACCTGATCGTCGATACCATGATGCTGCTGCATTCGCCGGAGCAGGAACAGATCCTGAAAACCGGCACCCGCATCCTGCTGGCGGTGGAGCCGCCGGAGGTGCTGGCGCGCATGTTGCCCAACGCGGAGGACAAAGCGCGGGTGCTGGCCGCCGCCGCCGTGCTGGAGCAGGCGAAGCTGATGCAGGTGACCTCCGCCGCCGGCAGCGATTTCCGCGCGCCGCTCGGGCAATACCCGACGGTGACCGAATACGGCTATGCCGATGAGCCGGGGCGCTGGGATCACTGGCCGAGCGGTTTCCTGTTCACCTGGCCGAATGAGGAGCAGGCGGAGGGCGTGTTGGTGCTGGAGGTTGGCGATATCTTGCTGCCGTTCAAAAGCTATGCGCGCGAACGCATCACGCTGGAGATCGAACAAGGGTTCGTCACCCGCATTCACGGCGGTTTTGAGGCGGAATACCTGCGCGAATACATGAAATACTTCGACGATCCGGAAGTGTACGGCATCTCGCACATCGGCTGGGGCCTGCAGCCTCGCGCCCAGTGGACGGCGATGGGCCTGCACGACAAGAACGACGGCATGTGCATGGACGCGCGCGCGTTCTACGGCAACTTCCTGTTCTCCACCGGGCCGAATACCGAAGTGGGCGGCACGCGCAAAACGCCTTGCCATATGGACATCGCGCTGCGCCGCTGCGACATTCGTCTCGATGGGCAAACGGTGGTGGCGGACGGGGAAGTGGTGGCGCCGGAGGCGTCGCGCGTGCGCCGGGCGTAATCGTTGCTGCCAACGGCGGGGGTTTGTACTATTCTCGTGGATTCCATAGATGGTGAGAGTAACGCAATGACGCCCCCCGAATACCCGTCAGCCGTGAGCGGCCAACCCGAAAATTATCATTTTACCGAGCAAGTCGGGCACCTGCTGCGCAAGGTTTATCAGCGCCACGTGGCGATTTTCCAACAAAACGTCGGCGATTCGCAGCTGACGGCGGTGCAGTTCATCACCCTGTGCGCGGTGCGCGATATGGGACCGAGCTCGCTGACCGAGCTGGTGCAGGTGACGGCGGTGGATCAAGCTACCATCCGCGGCATCGTCGAGCGGCTGAAGGCGCGCGATCTGATCACGGTGACGCCGGATCCGGTGGATCGGCGCAAGGTGGTGGTCGGCCTGACCGACGCCGGCGGCGCGCTGCTGGCGGAAACGGTGCCGCAGGCGGCGAAAATCACAGAATTGACGTTCGGCACGCTGAACCCGGCCGAACGGATAGCGCTGATATTCCTGCTGAATAAAATGCTGGAAGACCCTGCCACCGGCTGATTCGCCCGCGCAACGTCGTTGCCTGGTGGTCGGTGGCGAGAGGCCAGCCCATAAGACCATCAAGTGCAGGCGGAGACGCAAACAATGGCGATATCTGAAGTGCAATCGCCCAGGGAAGGCGCGAAAACCACGCTGACGGAGCATCCGCTGATGCTGTCGGTGAACGGCGAACAGCTTCATGCGCAGGTGATGGCGGATACGCCGCTCTTGCTGGTACTGCGCAACGATCTGGCGCTCAACGGCCCAAAATACGGCTGCGGCCTGGGCGAATGCGGCGCGTGCACCGTGCTGATCGACGGCGTGGCGGCGCGCTCCTGCGTGATCCCGGCCCTCGGCGTGTCCGGCCGGGCGATCGTGACCCTGGAAGGTCTCGGCACTCGCCAGCGCCCGCATCCGGTGCAGCGCGCCTTTATCGAAGAGCAGGCGGCGCAATGCGGCTACTGTCTCAATGGCATGATCATGACCACCAAAGCCCTGTTGGATCGCAATCCCGCCCCGAGTGAGGCGGAGATCCGTCAGGCGCTGTCCGGCAATCTGTGCCGCTGCGGCACCCATCTTGAAATCTTGCGTGCGGTTCAGCGCGCCATCATTCTCTGCCGCGATGAGGACGCCCACGATCATGACTGATTCCCGTACCCCATCGCCGAGCCAGGCCGAATTGCTGCAGCGCGACGGCGTTCTGTTGATCGTCGACAGCGTGCAACCGCCGCCGGGGCTGGTGCCCAAGGGGCAAAAACCGGTGCTGAAGCCCAAGGAGCAAGGGTTGTTTATCGCCCTGTGCGGCAGCGGTGAAATCTATGCCTTTAACGGCCATGTCGATCTCGGCACCGGCGTGCGCACCGCGCTCGGCCAGATTGTCGCCGAAGAGCTGTACCTGCGCATGGATCAGGTGCAAATGGTGTTGGGCGATACCGAGCGCGCGCCGAATCAGGGCGCCACCATCGCCAGCGCCACGCTGCAGATCTCCGCCGTGCCGCTGCGCAACGCCGCCGCCGAAGCGCGCCGTTGGCTGCTGCGCCAGGCGGCGCAACGTTTCGATGCGCCGGTGGAACAACTGACGCTGGAGGAGGGCATGATCCGCAGCCCGCAGGGGCAGGCGCTCAGCTACGCCGAATTGGTGGCCGGCGGTCATGTCGAGCTGTCGATTTCCGGCGACGCGCCGCTGAAACCGCAGGCGGAGTATCGCCTGGTGGGCACCAGCGCCGCGCGCGTCGATATTCCGGCCAAGGCGACCGGCGAAACCACTTACGTACACGATATGCGGTTGCCGAATATGCTGCACGGCCGGGTAGTACGGCCGCCCTATGCCGGTTACGACAGCGGCGAATTTGTCGGCACCAGCCTGCTGGCGGTGGACGAAACCTCGATCGCGCATATTCCCGGCATCGTCAAACTGGTGGTGATCGGCGATTTCATCGGCATTGTCGCCGAGCGCGAAGAGCAGGCGGTCAAGGCGGCGCAGGCGCTGCAGGTCAGCTGGAAAGACTGGCGGCGCAATTTGCCGCAGATGACCGACGTGGCGCAGGCGCTGCGCGACAACCCGCATTCGACCCGAGTGGTGCACGATACCGGCGACGTGGACGCGGCGCTGGCGGCGGCCGACAGGCGTTTCACCCGCAGCTATCTGTGGCCGTATCAGCTTCATGCCTCGATTGGCCCTTCCTGCGCGCTGGCGGACTACCGGCCGGAGCGTCTGCAGGTCTGGTCAGGCAGCCAGAACCCGCACCTGCTGCGCGCCGATCTGGCCTGGCTGCTGGAGTACCCGGAAGCGCAGATCGAGATCGTTCGCATGGAGGCGGCCGGCTGCTATGGCCGCAATTGCGCCGATGACGTCTGCGCCGACGCGGCGCTGCTGTCGCGCGCGGTGGGCAGGCCGGTGCGGGTGCAGCTGACCCGCGAACAAGAACATGTGTGGGAACCGAAGGGCACGGCGCAACTGATGGAGGTGGACGGCGGGCTGGACGCCGCCGGGCACCCGGTCGCCTACGATTTTCGCACCTATTATCCTTCCAACGGCGCGCCGACGCTGGCGCTGCTGCTGACCGGCCGGGTCGAGCCGCTGCCGGTGGCCTATGAAATGGGCGATCGCACTTCGGTGCCGCCTTATGAGTATCCGTCGCTGCGCGTCAGCATCGAGGACATGGCGCCGATCGTGCGTGCCTCCTGGATGCGCGGCGTTTCCGCCTTGCCCAACACCTTCGCCCACGAGTCTTATATCGATGAGCTGGCCCACGCCGCCGGCGTCGATCCGCTGGAGTATCGGCTGCGCTACATCAATGATGAACGCGCCAGTGAACTGATGCGCAGCACCGCAGAACGCGCCGGCTGGACGCCGCATACCGAACCGATGCAGACCCCGGCGGAAGACGGCGTGCTGCGCGGGCGCGGCTTTGCCTATGCCCGTTACATCCACAGCAAGTTTCCCGGCTTTGGCGCGGCCTGGGCTGCCTGGGTGGCCGACGTGGCGATCGACAAAGCCAGCGGCGAAGTGGCGGTGACGCGCATCGTGGTCGGCCACGACGCGGGCATGATGGTTAACCCGGACGGCGTGCGCCACCAAATTCACGGCAATGTATTGCAATCGACCAGCCGGGTATTGAAAGAGCGCGTGACCTTTGAGGAATCGACGGTCTCCGCCAAAGAATGGGGGGCCTACCCGATCCTGACCTTCCCGGAGGTGCCGGAGGTGGACGTGGTGATGATGCCGCGCCCTTACGATCCGCCACTGGGCGCCGGGGAGTCGGCGTCGGTGCCCAGCGCGGCGGCCATCGCCAACGCGGTGTTCGACGCCACCGGCATTCGTTTTCGCGAGCTGCCGATCACCTCGGACAAGCTGCGTGAGGCGCTGAATGGGCCGGATGCCGAACGGCAGGCCGCGCCGCCCAAGAAAAAGAAGCGCGGCAAATGGTGGTTCGGCGGCGCGGCGGGGCTGTTCGGCGCCGTGCTGGGCATCGCCGGCAGCGCCTTGCCGTGGCGGGCGGAGATCGCGCCGGTGGCGACGCCCGGCGCCGGCACCTGGTCGGCCGCCACGCTGGAGCGCGGCCGTCAGCTGGCCGCCGCCGGAGACTGCGCGGTTTGCCATACCGCATCGGAAGGGGCGACCAACGCCGGCGGGCTGGCGATGGCGACGCCGTTCGGCACGCTCTACAGCACCAATATTACCCCGGACGTGGCAACCGGTATCGGCAACTGGTCGTTTACTGCGTTCGATCGGGCGATGCGTCAGGGTATCGCCCGCGACGGCCGCCACCTCTATCCGGCATTTCCTTACACCGCCTTCAGCAAAATGACCGACGGCGACATGCAGGCGCTGTACGCTTATCTGATGTCGCAACCGGCGGTGCGCCAGAGCAACCCGGCCAATCAGATGCGTTTCCCGTTTAACCTGCGGCCGCTGATGGCCGGCTGGAACGCGCTGTTCCTGCGCCAGGGGGAATATCAACCCGATCCGCAACAAAGCGCGCAATGGAACCGCGGCGCTTATCTGGTCAACGGGCTTGGCCATTGCGCCGCCTGCCATTCGCCGCGCAACCTGCTGGGGGCGGAAAAGGGCGGCGCGGCTTTCCTGGCGGGGGGGATGGTGGACGGGTGGGAAGCGCCGGCGCTGAATCAATTGGCCAACGCGGACAAACCCTGGACCGAGGAACAGCTGTTTCAGTATTTCCGCAGCGGGCATTCCGCCGAGCACGGCGTGGCGGCCGGGCCGATGGGGCCGGTGGTGAGCGAGCTGGCGACGTTGCCGCAGAGCGATCTGCGGGCGATGGCCAATTATGTGATGTCGCTGAGCGCCAAATCGACGCTGAACGTGGAACCGCAGGCGCAGTTGGCGGCTCGCGCATTGCCGGCGGTGGGGCAACTTGCCGGTGAGCGGTTGTTTCAGGGCGCTTGCCAGGCCTGCCACAGCGCCGCCGCCGGCGGGCCGCAGCTGTTCGGCGTCAGCCCGGATCTGGCCAACAACACCAACATCTTCAGCGATCGCCCCGATAACCTGATCAAGGTGATCCTGCAAGGGATCCCCAAACCGGCCACCGCCGAATTGGGCTTTATGCCGGGCTTTAAGGACAGTTTTTCCGATCGGCAGGTAACGGCGCTGGTGAATTATTTACGCCAACGCTATGCCGGCGACAAACCGGCCTGGCGCGACGTGGAGGCGCAGGTGGCGCGGCTGCGCGCAGAGCCGGGCACGCACTGAGCCGCCTCAGGCATGGCGCAGGAACGCCACCAGCCGCTGCGCCGGCAGCGGCAACTGCGCCGGGTCACGCACCGCGATCGACAGGCGCCGGGTCGCCCAATCGTCCGTCAGCGGCAGTGCGCTGTGCCGAATTTCCGGCTGGCGTTGTGCGCTCTCTTCCGGCACCACCGCCAGCCCGGCGCCGCGCAGCACCATGCGGCAGATGGCGTCGAAATGAGCGGCACGCGCCCGCAATCGCATCGGGCCGCCGCTGCGTATCGCCAATTGCTCAAGATGTTGTTGCAGCGCGCTCTCTTCCGGCAGGCCGATGAAATCAAAAGGCAGGGCGTCCGCAAAGCTGACCTGCCGGCGGCCGCTGAGCGCATGCCCCGGCGGCAGTGCCAGCACCAGACGATCCTGGCGAAAAGGGTAACTTGTCAGCCCGCGCAGATCGGCGTGATCCGCCACGATGCCGATATCCGCCGCTCGTTCGGCGATCGCCTGCGCGATGGCCGGGCTGGGCAGCTCTTCCAGCGCGATATCGGTGTGCGGGTGCAGCATCAGAAAATCCGCCAACAGCTCCGGCAAAAAGGCGTCGGCGGCGACGGTATTGGCGACGATGCGCAGCTGGCTGCGCTGGCCCGGCGCGAACTCGGCCATATCACCGCGCAGCCGGTCGCGCTGCTGCAATAGCACTCGCGCGTGATGCAACAGGCGCTCACCGGCGGGCGTCGCCTGGACGCCGCGCGGATTGCGCGTCAGCAGCGCTACGCCGGCCTGTTGCTCCAGCCCGCGCATGCGGGCGCTGGCGGCGGCCAGCGACAGCCCGACGCGCTCGGCGCCGGCGGTGATGCTGCCGGTCTCGAGCACCGCCGCCAACAGCCGCAGATCGATAAAGTCAAAATGCATGCGTTTTCCCTCTGTCTTTGCCGCAGGCAGGCTCTGTCATTGCCGCATTGTGCCGCGGCGCGGCGCTGGCCACAATCGAGCCGTTGATTCGCCATAAGGATAGACGCATGTCGCTGACGTTACTCGAAATTGTCGCCCTGACGGGCATTTTTACGCTGGCCGGCACGGTCAAAGGGGCGATCGGTCTGGGGTTGCCGACGGTGTCGATGGGGTTGCTCAGCCTGATGATGCCGCCGGGGCAGGCCGCCGCGCTGCTGCTGTTGCCCTCGCTGATCACCAACCTGTGGCAACTGCTGTGCGGGCCGACGCTGTGGGCGCTGTGGCGGCGGCTCTGGCCGATGATGCTGTGCGTCACGCTGGGCACATTGTTGAGCGCGGGGGCGCTCACTGCCGGCGACGGCCGCCTGGCGCCGCTAGCGCTGGGCATGTGTCTGATCGGCTATGCGCTGCTGGGATTCACCCGTTTTGATTGGCGCATTTCCGCCGTGGCAGAGCTTTGGCTGGGGCCGCTGTGCGGCCTGGTGACCGGTACGCTGACCGGCGCCACCGGGGTGTTCGTCATTCCGGCGGTGCCTTACCTGAATGCGTTGGGTCTTGCGCGCGATGAGCTGGTGCAGGCGCTGGGGCTGTCGTTCACCGTCTCGACGCTGGCGCTGGCCGCCGGATTAGCCTGGCATCAGGCGTTGCCCGGCACGCTGCTCGGCGTTTCCTTGCTGTCGCTGTTGCCGGCGTTGGCCGGCATGTGGCTGGGCGGGATCGTGCGCCGTCATTGTCGCCCGCAGCTGTTTCGCCGCCTTTTCTTTATTGGGTTATTAATCTTGGGCGTTGAGATTATTTGGCGATTCAATTAATTGAATCGATAGCATCTGCGTGTAATTAGGTTCGGTATATTATTCTGGGTTTTATTTTAATATGATGACTTGCAATGTTTAGAACACACTTTTCTTATTGGTTTTTTCATGAAATACAGGATGGTTATGGATTGTTATTAGTGTGTTTTACTTTTGCCATTACAGCTATTTTTAATGACTGTAAAACCAGTAAACCCATAGGAGAGTATTTATGAAGGAAATTTTAAGTAGCCAATTCGATGCGGTGTCGGGTGGATGGCAGGATCGCGATGGGAGTGGAAAAAGATCGTCTGATAACGGAGGGTCTGGCTCTTCAAGTCGCGGTGGAAATAACGGCGGCGATCGCGGGCCTCAGTCATTTTTGTCAAAAAATAGCCCGTATGGCAGCGGTTCCGGCGCCAGTGGTTTCTGGGGGAATGGCAGTTCTACAGGAAATGGTTATGGCGGCAATGGTACTGGGCCGAGAGAGGCCAGAGAGTTCGGAACCAAACGCTAATTAACAGTTGCAATCCCAGCACAGAAGTAACATTCTGTGCTTTTATGGGGTATATGATGAATAAATATGTTGTTTTTATAAAGAGCGATGCGTCAAGGGTGTTGAGAAAGGAAGTGGTTACACGAGAAATAATTAAGGAGATGAGGCGAAAGGGGTTCAGAAAGCATCATGTTGAAGTAGAGGCTGAGAACGAAACCGATGCCATTAACAAACTAAATAAGAACAGCAATGATTATTTGGACTCATTGAGAAATTTTTCCGGTGATTTATGGTTCTGTTCTATTTGTGTTATCGCTATGGCGCTAGTCTATTTTTTGAGCTGAGCCATAATCCAGCATTGAATCATTCAAGTTCCCCATACTATATTTTCGTGGTGATTTAAATGAGCCATCAGGCATTGGGTATCGATTTATCAAAGACAGAAAAGTCATCCGTTCCAAGCATCCTGCATTTTATATGGATTGGTGACTTAAATGAAGTAAATACTCATTATATCGACATATGGAAAAAAACAAATAAAGATAAGCAGATATTCTTTTGGTATGACAGAGACGCTTCACTGTGTCATTTACTAAACAATGCCATACGCGATTTCGTCAACGCAAAAAAAACCAAAAATAAAGTTAAGGCTGAATTGAAAATAAAAAATCACGCCTTTAATTATATATACCCAAAAATAAAGGCAGGTTTTTCTTTTGATGAGCTGGTTATCGAATTCTTAATAAAAAATGAAATTCCTTATCAGAAACCACCAAAAGCGATTGAAGACTCATGGTTTGGCAACAGAGGTTTTATAAAAAAGTGCATAGCGGAGCTTTTTTGCAATGGTTTCGATGATTTCATGAAGTATTATTATTATGAGATTATACTAAGGCATAACATTGCCAGTGCAAGTGATATTGCCAGACTTTTAATTATCTATCTGCATGGTGGCACTTATATAGATGTTGATACGCTTCCATACATTGATAACATATATCATAAACTAAACAAATATATAGAAAAAGAGGGCGTTGTCGAGAGCGACTCGCTTCTGTTATTTAAGACCCTATGTCTTTTAAAAAAGATAAATTCAGAAGAGGCACTGCCTGAAGCCGTGTTCAGCTGCGATGAAAATGAGTTGGGCGTAGATGCTGTTGAATTTAAAAGAATAAAAAGGCTTATCGAACTGGATCTCTCTGGTTTTTCTTTGGATATGATATTGCCATTGGGTGAAACATACGTTCATAAAAATTTATTGGCGCTAGGATCACTCAGAAGATTTAAAGGTGTTTATTTTAATAATTTCATGTCCTCTCACAAAAAATCCAAGGCGGTAAGAATCATCCTCAGAACAATGAAAAAAAGATACCGTTTTTTAGAAAAAAACAATTGCATATTCAACTGTTATATTGATGATGGATCAAGGTGTTATCTGACCAGACTCTTACCATGGAGAACCGAGTTAATAACAAGGGACTATTGCGTGACCCCGGTCTTAACTGGGCCGGGTTTAATTGTTGAGGTTTTATTGGGGTTGGCTTATGAGGTCTTTAATATTGGATATCTGATTGAGCCATCCAGCATTGCGGAGTATATGCAAAACCCTGACTTTGGAATTGCATTGTTTCAACACAATATAGATACACCTGATGGCGCCTATTCCACGTGGCGCAAATAAGAAGAATGGCTTGAAATGCAGAACTGACCTTCTGTTTGTTTTATTGTCAATACAATAGCCTGTGAATTTGAATGTTAGCTATCAATAAGGGACGCTGATCATGTTTCGCCAGGAAGCGATCGATAATCAGAAAATGAAATGGCGTGGCCGGGCGCTCCTCCTTCCCGGCATTCCCTTTTGGCTCACGGCGGGGCTCTGCCTGTTTTTCCTCATTGCTTTTCTCACCTTCACCATCGCCGGCACCTATACCCGGCGGGTCAACGTGACCGGTGAGATCAGCACTTATCCGCGGGCCGCCAATGTCTATTCAGCCGTCCAGGGGATAGTGGTCAAACAATTCGTCACCGAAGGGCAGGTCATTACCGCCGGTGCCCCGATTTACCAGATCGACGTCAGCAAGAGTACCCGTAGCGGTGTGCTCAGCGACAACCAACGCCGGGATATCGATGGCCAGCTGGCGCGCATTGCGCAAATCATTAACCGACTGGAAAGCAGCAAGCAGGCCACGCTTATCATGCTGGAACAACAGAAGGCGCAATACACCGCGGCATTCACCCGCTCCACCGATATCCTCAAACGCGCCCAGGAAGGGATACGCATCATGAAGGAAAACATGGAGAACTACCGGCACTATCAGACCCAGGGGCTGATCAATAAGGATCAGCTCACCAATCAGGTGGCGCTGTATTACCAGCAGCAGAACAACCTGCTGGGCCTGTCCGGCCAGAACGAACAGAATGCGTTGCAGATCACCGCGCTGGAAAGCCAGATCCATATCCAGGCTGCCGAATTCGACAACCAGATCTACCAGATGGAGCTGCAGCGCTACGAGCTGCAAAAGGAGCGGCAAAACATCGATGCCACTGGCGATATTATCGTTCGCGCGCTGGCCGGCGGCCGCATCGATTCGCTGAGCGTCACGGTTGGCCAGATGGTCAACATTGGCGACAGTCTGCTGCAGATTATTCCGCAAAACATCGATCGCTATGCCCTGGTACTGTGGGTGCCCAACGACGCCATCCCCTACATTGCCGCCGGCGATAAGGTCAATGTGCGCTATGACGCCTTTCCGGCGGAGAAGTTCGGCCAGTTCGCCGGCACAGTGTCCGTCATCTCCAAAGCCCCGGCCTCACCGCAGGAAATGCTGACCTACCAGGGGGCGCCCAAAGCGGCGCTGACCGCCGCCGTGCCTTACTACAAAGTGATCGTTATCCCGGAAAAACAATCCATTGCTTACGATGGCAAACGTCTGAGCCTGGAAAACGGCATGAAAGCGCAAAGCACTCTGTTTCTGGAAAAAAGGAAGATGTATCAATGGATGCTGTCGCCGTTCTACGACATGAAACACAGTGCGACGGGGCCGGTCAATGAGTAGGAGCACATTCAAACAGCGGGTCAGCCAACTGGATCTGCGGCTGCGCCACCGGGTTCCGATGGTGCACCAGACCGAGTCGTCGGAATGCGGGCTGGCCTGTCTGGCGATGATCTGCGGTTATTACGGCAAAAACATCGATCTGATCGCGCTGCGCCGGCAGTTCAATCTGTCATCCCGCGGTGCCACATTGGTTGGACTGACCGGTATCGCCGAGCAACTGGGGTTGAGCACCCGTCCCCTGTCTCTGGATCTGGACGAACTCGGTGCGCTGAAACTGCCCTGCATTCTGCACTGGGAATTCAACCATTTCGTGGTGCTGGTCAGCGTCAAAGGCCACCGCGCGGTGCTGCACGATCCGGCGCGTGGGCGCCGGGCCGTCAGCCTGACGGAACTGTCGCACAGTTTCACCGGCGTAGCGCTTGAGGCCTGGCCCGGCAGCGAATTCACCGCCGACAGCGTCCGCCATCGTATTCATCTTCGCACGCTGATCGGCAGCGTGCATGGCCTCAAGGGGGCGCTCGGCAAAATCTTTTGCCTGTCTCTGGTGTTCGAAACCATCAACCTGGTGATGCCCATCGGCACGCAGCTGGTGATGGATCACGCCATTCCTGCCGGAGATCGCGGGTTACTGTCGCTCATCTGCGCCGGATTGATGCTGTTTATCTTGTTGCGGGCTGCCATCGGCATGGTGCGGGCATGGTCAGGATTGGTCATGGCGACGCTTATCAACGTGCAGTGGCAGTCCGGGTTGTTCACCCATCTGCTGCGCCTGCCACTCGGTTACTTTGAACGGCGTAAGCTGGGTGACATTCAATCACGCTTCGGTTCACTGGATACGCTGCGCAGCACTTTCACCACCAGTATCGTCGGCGCCATCATGGACGGCATCATGGTGATCGGTGTGTTGGTGATGATGGTGCTGTATGGCGGCTGGCTGACCTGGGTAGTGCTCAGTTTCACTGCGCTTTATGTGTTGATGCGGCTGCTGACCTATGGATATTACCGTCAGCTGTCCGAGGAGGCGCTGGTGAGAGAGGCGCGGGCCGGCTCGTATTTTATGGAAACGCTGTACGGTATCGCTACCGTCAAAATGCAGGGTATGGCAGAACGCCGCATCGCCCACTGGCTAAACCTTGAAATTGACACCATCAACACGGGTATCCGCGTCACCCGAATGGACATGCTGTTTGGCGGGATCAACACCTTCATAGCGGCGTGCGACCAGATCGTCATTCTGTGGCTGGGAACCAGCCTGGTGATCGATAACCAGATGACCCTCGGCATGTTCGTGGCGTTCGGCGCCTTTCGGGGCCAGTTCTCCGACCGCATCGGGTCGCTGACGGAATTTTTGCTGCAGCTGCGCATGATGAGCCTGCACAACGAACGCATTGCCGATATCGCCCTGCATCCGCGGGAGGCGTGTAAACCCGATCACCCTTACACGGCGGGGCTGCAACCTTTGGGATTGACGACCCATGCCCTGAGCTATCGTTACGACAGCCAGTCACCGGCTATCTTTGATGGCCTGGACATCAGCGTTGTGCCGGGCGAAAGCGTGGCCATCGTGGGCCCGTCCGGCGCCGGCAAAACCACGTTGATGAAGGTGTTGTGCGGACTGTTTACCCCGGATTCAGGGCGGGTTGAGGTGAACGGTGTCGATATCCGCCAGCTCGGCATCAACAACTACCACAAAATGATTGCCTGCGTGATGCAGGACGACAAACTGTTCTCCGGCTCGATCCGGGAAAATATTTGCGGGTTTGCGGACGAGGTGGACGATGCCTGGATGCAAGCCTGTGCCCGTGCCAGCTATCTGCATGACGTGATTTTACGCATGCCTATGGGATATGAAACACTGATTGGCGAGTTGGGGGAAGGATTGTCCGGCGGGCAAAAACAACGGCTATTCATAGCCCGGGCAATCTACAAAAAACCGGCTATTTTGTTTCTGGATGAGGCCACCAGCGCGCTGGATAAGGAGAGCGAAGCTGTGGTGAATCAGGCCATCAAGAGACTCAATATCACTAAGCTGATCATTGCCCACCGTGAAACGACCATTGCGTCGGCAGATCGGGTTATACATTTGGGATAAGGGGGGATATCACCCGCGGCACCGGCCATTTACACTGTTTCCCCCCTAAAAACCCAATAAATGGCGATGGAGCAAGGCTATTTTTGCTGCTCGCTTCGGCTTTCAATTTACGGCGCGGCGCATTGCGCGATATTCTGGTTTTCTGATGGGCTGACGGCGGATGAGGGAACCATGACAGACAGCCAGGCGTTTGAACAACAAAGCCTCGACAATCTGCTGAGCTATTGGCGGCGCCATCGCCGCCTGCCGGGCGCGCGCTATCCGGCCGGCCCGACCGACACCCTGTGCGACGTGCCGGGCGTCAGCGTCGGGCATCACACGCTGGCCGACGGCGAATGCCAGACCGGCGTTACCGCCATCGTGCCACCGGGCGATCTGTTTAACCAGCCGTTGCCGTGCGGCAGCGCGGTGCTCAACGGCTTCGCCAAGCCGCTGGGGCTGGTGCAGCTGAACGAGCTGGGGGTGCTGCAAACGCCGATCCTGCTGAGCAATACCTTCGCGGTCGGCACGCTGTTCAACGCCATGGTGCGGCGCAGCTGTCTGCGTTACCCGCAGATCGGCCGCGGCAGCGCCACCATTAACCCCCTGGTGCTGGAGTGCAACGACGGCTACCTCAACGATATTCAGGCGATGGCGGTGCGTGAGGAGCACGTCTTCAGCGCGTTGGATAACCATTCCACCCGCTTTGCGCGCGGCAGCGTCGGCGCCGGGCGCGGCATGAGCAGCTTCGGCTTGAAGGGCGGTATCGGCACTGCCTCGCGCTATTGCCCAGGGCTTGGCACCACGCTTGGCGTGCTGGTGCTGGCCAACTTCGGCACCCTCGACTCGTTGACGCTGAGCGGCGTGCGCGTTGGCCAGGCGCTGGGCAAACTGTTGGCGGATCCGCCGCCGCAGGTGGACGCCGGTTCGGTCATCATCATCATCGCCTGCGATCGGGCGCTGGACAGCCGCCAGCTGAACCGCATCGCCCGTCGAGCGGGCGCCGGTTTGGGGCGGGTAGGCAGCCATTGGGGGCACGGCTCCGGCGATATCGCGCTGGCGTTTTCCACCCGGTTACTGGGGGCGACGTTGCCGGACGAGCGGCTGGAGCCGCTGTTTGCGGCCGCCGCGGATGCCACCGAATACGCGGTATTGGATGCCTTGCTGAGCGCGGAAGGCGTCAGCGGTTTCCAGCAGCACGACCGTATGGCGTTGGGCCCGCTGCTCGATCGGCTGGCGGAAAATTAAATAACGGGAGTGTGATGTGAAAGTCTTTATCTCTGCGGATATTGAGGGTATTGCCGGCGTGATGCGGTCGGAGCAGTGTAACCCGGCCCATGCTGACTATGCGGCGGCGCGCGAGCTGATGGAGCAGGAGGTCAACGCCGCCATCGACGGCGCTTTTGCCGGCGGCGCCACCGAGGTGACGGTGGCCGACAGCCACGCCATGATGCAGAACCTGCGCGCCGATCGCATCGATGCGCGGGCGCGCCTGGTGCAGGGCAAACCGCGCGGGCTATCGATGGTGGAAGGGCTGCAGCATCAACGTTACGACGGCCTGATGTGTATCGGTTATCACAGCGCCGCCGGCGAACGCGGCGTGCTGGCGCATACCATCAATGGCCGGGCCTTTTACCGCGTCAGCCTGAACGGCGAGGTGGTAGGCGAAAGCGATCTGTATGCGGCGGCGGCGGCCGAGTTGAACGTCCCGCTGTGGCTGGTGAGCGGTGACGACGAGCTGCAACGCTGGATCGCTGAACGTTATCCGCAATCTGGCTATGTTTGCGTGAAACGCGCCATCTCGCAAACCGCCGCCGAATCGCTCAGCCCTCAGCGGGCGCGGGCGGAGATCCGCGAGCGGGCGATGCAGCAGGTGCGCCAGGGCGCCAGACTGCCGGTGGAGCGCCGCTTCATGCCACCTTACCGGCTGACGCTGATGGCGGCCAAACCGGTGCTGGCGGATCTGTTCAGCCTGGTGCCCGGCGTGCAGCGCCAGGACGCGCTCACCGTGGCCTTCGACAGCGACAACATGGCGGCGCAAATCCGCCTGCTCAGCGTCTTCTCCTCGCTGGCGACAACGCAGAGCTGACCCCCGGTGCGGGTTCCCGCCCGCACCGCACGATTCTCCAACAGAAAATCCCTTATCAAGATTAGGCCTGCTGAATAATAGGCTACGCTAATTATTGCTCTGTTGCGCTATGTCACCTGACCGGCGCGGCAAGCCATTCCCATAACAAGAGTTGTTTCGCCGAAGGCAGTGACGCCTTCGGTTTTTTTGGAGTCATGAGCAATGAGCATATCCCAAGTTCCGCTTTCGCGGCGGCGGTTTATCGTCGGCGCCGGGGCGTTGGTGATCGGCGCCTATCTGCCGTCCACCGGCGCGCTAGCGCGCTCGAACGCCCCGGCCGCCTCCGGCACGGCGGCGTTAGACGCCAACGCCTTCGTTCAGATCGGCGCCGACGGCGTCGTCACCGTCATCAGTAAACACACCGAAGTGGGCCAGGGGGTCTATACCGGCATGGCGACGCTGGTCGCCGAAGAGCTTGATGCCGACTGGGCGCAGGTGCGGGTCGTGGCCGCGCCGGTGGATACCGCCGTCTACAAAAACCTGGCCTTCGGATTCCAGGGCACCGGCGGTTCCAGCTCGGTGGCCAATGCCTATGAGCAAATGCGGCGCATGGGCGCCATGGCGCGCGCGCTGCTGGTGCAGGCCGCCGCGCAGAGCTGGAAAACCTCGGCGCAGGAAATCACCGTGCAGGCGGGCAAGATCCGCCATGCCGCCAGCGGGCGAGAAGCGGGCTTTGGCGAGTTCGCCGCGCTGGCCGCCACGTTGCCGCCGCCCGATCCCGCCAGCCTGACGCTGAAGGACCCGGCCAATTTCATCCTGATCGGCAAAACGCGCGGTTTGCACCGCGTCGATTCGCTGGCGAAAACCAACGGCAGCGCGCAGTTCTCGCAGGATATCCACGAGCCGGACATGCTGACCGTCACCATCAAGAAACCGCCGCGTTTCGGCGGCAAAGTGGCGACCTTCGACGCCGAGCGGGCGCTGGCGGTGCCGGGCGTGGTGGCGGTGAAACAGGTTGCCACCGGCGTAGCGGTTTACGCCAAAAACACCTGGGCGGCGATCCAGGGGCGGGAACGGCTGAGGGTCACCTGGGACGATGCGCAGGCCGAACGGCGCAACACCGAGGAGATCTACGCCGAGTTCCGCCAGGTGGCGCAGAAAACCGGCGTGGTGGCGAAGAGCCACGGCAAGCCGGACGAGGTGTTCGATAAGGCCGACAAGGTGATCGAGGCTGAATACACCTTCCCGTACGTCGCCCACGCGCCGATGGAGCCGCTGGACGGCTATCTGTTCTGGGACGGCGAGAGCGTTAAGGCGCGCTACGGCTGCCAAATCCAGACGCTTGACCATAAGCAGCTGTGCGATCTGTTCGAGCTGCCGCCGGAGAAGGTGCAGATTGAAACCATTCTGGCGGGCGGCAGCTTCGGCCGGCGCATCGATTTAGGCAACCCGACGCTGGGGCCGGATCTGGCGGCCGACATGGCGGCGGCGGCCAAGGGCATCGGCCCCGGTCACGGCGTGAAGGTGGTATGGACGCGCGAGGACGACATCCGCAACGGCTGGTATCGCCCGATGATCCTGCACCGCCTGCGCGGCGCCATTCGCGGCGGCAAGGTGGTGGGCTGGACCGATACCGTGGTCGGCCACTCCTGGACGCGCCACAGCGCGATGGATGCGCTGGTGGTCAACGGGCTCGATCAAATGATGGTCGAGGGCGCCAGCGAGGTGTCATACACCTTCGAAGCCTTCCGCTGCGATGCGCACATCGTGCCCGGCAAGGTGCCGACCACCTCGCTGCGGTCGGTCGCCAGCACCCACACCGGCCACGCGGTGGAGAGCTTTATCGATCAGCTGTTGCAGGAAACCGGGCAGGATCCGGTCGAAGGGCGGCTGGCGCTGATGGGCGATGCGCCGCGCGCGGCGGGCGTGCTGCGGGCGGTGGCTAAAGCCGCCGACTGGCAGGGCGCCAAGGTGGTGGACGGGCGCGCGCGCGGCGTGGGCGTCGCCAAGGCGTTCGATACCTATGTGGCGCAGGTGGCCGAGGTGTCGATCGGCGAAGGCGGCATCCCGAAAGTGCATAAAGTGTGGTGTGCGGTGGATTGCGGCGTGGCGGTGAACCCCGACGTGATCCGCGCGCAGATCGAGGGCGGCATTGGTTACGGCCTCAGCATGGCGCTATACGGCAATATCACGCTGAAAGACGGCGTGGTCGAACAGTCCAATTTCAATAACTTCCGCCCGCTGCGTATCGATGAGATGCCGGAGATCGAGGTGATCATCGTGCCCTCGACCGAGAAACCGACCGGCGTGGGCGAGCTGGGGGTGCCGACCATCGCCCCGGCGGTCGGCAATGCGCTGGCGCTGCTCGGGCGGCCGCGCACCTCGCTGAGCCTGCCGCTGCATAATCCCACTGCGAATCCGGCGTCTGACAAGGAGAGAACCTGATGATTCATTTAACCGTAAACGATCAGCCGCTGACCTTTGAGGGCGATCCGCACATGCCGCTGCTGTGGTTTTTGCGTGACGAAGCCGGCCTGACCGGCACCAAGTTCGGCTGCGGCATCGCCATGTGCGGCGCCTGTACCGTGCATCTGGACGGCGTGCCGGTGCGTTCGTGCATGACGCCGGTCTCCGCCGCCGTCGGCAAGAAAATCACCACCATCGAAGCCGTGGGCGCGACGCCGGAGGGCAAGGCGGTGCAGGAAGCCTGGCTTGACCTGGACGTGGTGCAGTGCGGTTACTGCCAGTCCGGCCAGATCATGAGCGCCAGCGCGCTGTTGGCGCAAAGTAAAAATCCAAGCGATGCGGACATCGATGCGGCGATGGGCGGCAACGTCTGCCGCTGCGCCACCTATGTGCGCATTCGCGCCGCCATCCACCAGGCCGCCAAGGCATTGGGTTAGGGAGAGATGCGATGAGCAACGCCTTGAAAGGGCTGTTATGGCTGATTATCGCCGTGGCGGTACTGGCGGGAGGGTACGCGCTGTACACGCAGCTGCGGCCAACCGGCGCGGAACCCGCGGCGCCGATCGCCGGGGCGCCGGCCGGTATCACCGATAAGCTGGCGCGCGGCGAGTACCTGGCGCGCGCCGCCGACTGCGTGGCGTGCCATACCGCGCCGGGCGGCGCGCCTTATGCGGGTGGCTTCGCCTTTAAACTGCCGTTCGGCACCATTTACGGCACCAACATCACCGCCGACAAGGAGACCGGCATCGGCAACTGGAGCGACGATCAGTTCGTACGCGCGGTACGTGAGGGCATCGGTCCGCAGGGCAACCTGTATCCGGCGATGCCGTACACCTCGTACACCGGGCTGAGCCGCGACGACGTGCTGGCGATCAAGGATTATCTGTTCAGCCTGCCGCCGGTGAAACAGGCCAACCCGCAAAACGATCTGTCGTTCCCGTTCAACCAGCGTTGGGGCATGAAATTCTGGAACCTGGCGTTCTTTAACGAGCAGCGTTTTACGCCGGATCTCAACAAGGACGAACAGTGGAATCGTGGCGCCTATCTGGCGACGGCGCTGGGCCACTGCGGCGAGTGCCACACGCCGCGCAATCTGGGGTTTGGTCTTAACCAGAGCAAGCACCTGAGCGGTGAAGTGGTGCAGGGCTGGTTCGCTGCCAACATCACGCCGGACAAACAGACCGGCATCGGCGGTTGGAGCGACCAGCAGCTGTCGCAATATCTGGCTACCGGCCATGCGCCGGGGCGCAGCAGCGCCGCCGGCCCGATGGCGGAGGCGGTGGAAAACAGCCTGCAGTTCCTGACGCCGGAAGATAATCTGGCGCTGGTGAAATACCTGCGCGACATCGAGCCTATCGCCGGCGACGGCGCGGCGGCGGTGAACCTGCAGCCGAAGGGCGCGGGGGCTTCCACGCCGATCCTGCCGGGCGGGCAAGACAGTTCGCTTGGGCGCCGGGTGTTCGCCAACGACTGCAGCGGTTGCCACCAGTGGAACGGGCCGGGCCGCCAGAGCGAGTACGCATCGCTGGTCGGCAGCACGGCGGTGAACGATCCGCAGGGGCGCAGCGTGGTGCAGGCCATCCTGAAGGGGACTAGCATCAGCGTCGGCGAGCGGCATGAGATGATGCCGGCGTTCGGCAGCGCCTATTCCGACGAGGAAGTGGCGGCGGTCGCCAACTTCGTGGTCGGCCATTTCGGCGACAAGCAGGGCAAAGTCACCGCCAAACAGGTGGCGGAGCAGCGTAAGCAGTAGCGAAAAGGCGCGCGGGCCGGATTAGCCTGCGCGCTTCTCGACCAGAAAGTCCAGCAGCGCCCTGACCTTGGAAGACATGTGCTCACGGGAGGGAATGTACAGATAGAAGCCGGGGAAGGGCTGCGACCAGGCCTGCAGTATCCGCACTAACTCACCGCGTTCCACCATCGCTTTCACGGCGAAATCAAAGTGCTGAATAATGCCGACGTGCTGTAATGCGGCGCGGATCATGCCGTCGTCGTCGTTGGTGATCACGCTGCCTTTCGGTTCGACGGAAAAGGTATGGCGCGCGTGCCGCTCGACGGTGGAAAACTCCCATTGATAAATGGCGCCGCTGGTTGCGTGGCGAAAAGCGATGCAGTTGTGGTTGACCAGATCCGCCGGCGTGGCGGGCGTGCCGTAACGGCTGAGGTACTGCGGCGTGGCCACCGCCGCCAGCGCCACCTGTGGCGTGATGGGGATCGCCACCATATGCTCGGCGAGGCTTTCACCCAGCCGAATGCCGGCGTCGTAACCTTCGGAAATGATGCTGGCCATGCCGTCGTCCATCACCAGTTCAAGCTTCAGCCTGGGGTAGCGCATCAGGAATTCGCCGATATGCGGTTCGATAAAGTGCTTGGCGGCCGTGCGCGAAGTGTTTATCCGCAGCAGCCCCGCCGGTTCATGGCGGCTCTCTTCCAACGTGCCGACGGCGTGCTCGATCGTGCTGAGGGCGGGCGTCAGGGCTTCCAGCAGGCGTTGCCCTTCCTCGGTGAGCGACATATCGCGGGTGGTGCGGTAGAGCAGCTTGACGTTCAGCTGTTTTTCCAACGCCTTCAGGTTTTGCGACAGCGCGGCGCGGGAAACGCCCATTTGGGCCGCCGCTTTGGTAAAGCTGCGGTGCTGCGCGATATGCGCGAACCACGCCAGTGAAGGAAGCAGGGAAGGATCCATCGAGATGCCCGCATTGTAAATTACAGATTAACACTGTAGTCCATTCTCTGGGCTTATCAAAGAACAATACGGCGTATAAAGTGAGCGTTATCCCAGCGGAAGCGATGCCGAGCGCGTTTCCCGAGCCAGCAACCCTGTGAGGAACTCATGATGAAAACGGTCAAAATCAAACGTCAGTATTGGGACATCGCGGCGGATATCCACTTCCCGCCGGATTTCGACGAGCGGAAAAAGTACCCGGCGATCATCAGCGCCCATCCAATTGGCAGCTGTAAAGAGCAGACCTCGGGCACTGTCTATGGGGCGGCGCTGGCGAAAGCCGGCTTTGTGGTCATCGCGTTCGACGCCAGCTTCCAGGGCGAGAGCGGCGGCGAACCGCGCTTTATCGAAGATCCCGCTCAGCGCGTGGAAGATTTTCGCGTCGTGACCGATTATCTGGTGACGCTGGACTACGTTGACGACCAGCGTATCGGCGTGCTCGGCATCTGCGGCGGCGGCGGTTACGCCATCAATGCTTCGATGACCGAGCGGCGCATCAAAGCGGTGGCGACCATTACCGGTGCCAACTATGGCCGGGTGATGCGCGAGGGCGTGTTGGCCAATGGCGATCCTGTGGCTTTCCTGGAGGATATTGCCCGGCAGCGCACCGCAGAGGCGCGCGGCGCGGCGTTGCGTGTGGATGTGGGCCTGTACCCGAGCGTTGAGGCGGCGCAACAAGACGGTGCCGATATCGATCTGCGCGAGGCGACGGAATACTACCGTACGGCGCGCGGCGAGAAGCCGAACGGCGTAAATAAAACGCTGTATTCCCATAACGCAGTAGCCGTGGGCTGGGACGCGTTCCACCTGGCGGAAGTGCTGCTGACCCAGCCGCTGTTGGTGATTGTCGGCAGCAAACCCGGCCTGTTCGGCGCGCTGCGCGACGGCTATGAGATTGTGCGCCGCGCCAAGTCGCAGCACAAAGAGCTGGTGGTGGTAGAAGGCTGGTCACATTACGATCTCTACGACAAACCGGAGCCGGTAGCTCAGGCGCTGGAGAAGCTGGTACCGTTCTTTAAAGCGACGCTGTAAGCGGCGGGCCGGAGGCGAGGGAGTTTCTCCCTCGCCGTGGCTTCAGCGGCTGCGCCGCGACATCACCCGTTTGTCTTTCGGCCGATCCTGCCAGTCCTCAACCTGATTGTTGAAGTTATCCGCCAGCAGGTAGGCCGGGGTTTTCGCCAGCCAGTCGGACAACGAAATATCCTGATAAATGCCGTTGTCCATCACGATCAATACCTTCAAATCCTCATCGCCGATGTTCTCGATGTAATGGCCGAAGCCCTGCGGCACGTAACCGACGTCTGAAGGGGCGTACTCTTCCGTCTGCGCGTGGCCGTGCGAGCTGAACACCGTCATTCGGCCTTTGCCGGAAATATAGTATTGCCATTCGTTGGCATTGGGGTGCCAGTGCAATTCCCGGATCGCGCCGGGTTTCACGATCTCGATGATGCCGGTCATGGTGGTGGAGATGGGGAATTCTTTCGACGACACCAAATGGACGCTGCCGGCGTCATTTTCAAAGAACGGCTTTTGCTTCATTAATTCATAACGGTGGGTCAGCGGGGCGTTATTTAATCCGCCGTCTTTTTTCGGCAATGGCAATGTGGGCGGAACGGTGCCGCCGACAATATAAGCTTCACCCTGTTTGGCCTTGGAAAATACCGCCGCCGGCATGTTGACGCTTTTTTCCAATACCTCTTTCGGCATATGCGCCACCCAATCGGTGATGCTGAAGGTGCCGAATTCGGAGAAATGGCCGTTATCGAACGCCAAAATAAAATGCGCGCCGTCCGCCAACGCCTGAATGGAATGGCCGTAGCCTTTCGGGAAATACCAGACGTCGCCGGGCCCGAAATCCGCCACTTCGCATTTGCCCTCGGGATCGAGAATGGTGATGCGCGCATGGCCCTCCAGCATAAACGCCCATTCGGCGGCGATAGCATGCCAGTGCAGTTCGCGCACGCCGCCCGGCTCCAGCGTCATGTCGACGCCGGCCACGCCCTCGGAGATCGGGAATTGCTCGACGGTGGCTTCGCGCGCCCAGCCGCTGGGCAGGCTGCGCTTTTTGCTGTCGGTGAATTTGTATTTATAGAGATGCTGCGCATTGGCAGGCGGCTGATAGCTGCTGGGGGGCACGATATTGCGATGGTCGTCGGCAGCGGCATTTTTGGCGATGCCGCCAATCATGCCGGCGGCGGCCGCGCTGACGGCGGAGACTTTCAATATATCACGACGCGATAGCATAGCATTTTCTCCAATATAAAGCCGTGCGCCTGCAGAAGCAGGCGACAGGGAAGGCGCGATCGCCATTGAAATGATTTTTTGTCATCGGCGGGAATAGGCTGTGACCCTTAAATCCTAGCGGCTGGAAGGTATTGCGTAGGCGCTTATTTGTTTGCGTTTGTTACTAAGTGAGTGCAGGTTTAATTAATTAAACGGAAGTTGAATAGTCATTGGATGGAATTAATTTTAGTCGCCGGCTAATTTAAATAAATAATAAACGAACGTCATTTTTTATTGGCCGTTCGGGCTATTTTTATGACTGCCCCACGGTCTCCAGCACCAGTTGCCGAAAGCGTTCGACGATCGGCGAGGCCGGACTGCGCCGTAGCGCCAGGTAAAGCGGGGCGCTGAGCTGCGCTTCTTCGGCGAGAGTGCGGTAGACGATGCCGTCACCGCCCAGCCGCCGCATGGAACCGGGCACGATGGACACCCCCAATCCGGCGCCGACCAGGCTGAGGGTGGCCGGCAGGCGCGGCGCTTCCTGCACGATGCGCGGGCTGAAGCCGGCGCGGTGGCAGGCGGCCAGAATGGCGTCGTACAGCCCCTGGCCGGCCGGGCGGCGATAGAGAATAAACGCCTCGTGGGCCAGTTCGGCCAACGGTAGCGGCTGCTGCGTCTCATGCGCCAGCCGATGGCCCAGCGGCAGAGCGACGATCATCGGCTCGCTGAGCACCGGCTCGACGCTCAGGCCGGGAATGCCGTTGGCCGGCGAGCGCACGAAGGCGGCGTCGAGGCGCTGTTCCAGCAACGCCTCCATCAGTTCGCCGCTGCCGGCTTCTTCCAGTTGAGTGGTGATGCCCGGCAGGATGTCGCGGTAGCGGCGCAGCAGGTTGGGCACGAACGGGTGCAGCGCGGCGGAACTGGTGAAACCGATAGCGATGTGGCCCTGCTCGCCGCGGGCGGCGCGCTGCACCGCTTCGCGCAGGCGTTCGGCGCGCGCCAGCAGGGCGCGGGCTTCTTCGAACAGCACACTGCCCGCTTCGGTGACGCGCACGCCGCGCGGCAGGCGCTGCAACAATTTCACGCCCAGTTCGTCTTCCAGCCCCTGCAACAGGCGGGTGAGCGGCGGTTGCTGGATAAACAGCCGCTCGGCGGCGCGAGTGATGTTGCCTTCTTCCACCACGGTGACGAACGCCCGCAGGCGACGCAGTTCGATCATAGCCATACCTCAAAGGTATCTTTCGTTGTTCCGGAATGCATTAGACATCATGGCACGGCGGCGCGCATGATACCAGACATCAAAACAAGCGATGTGGAACGGCAATGTCATGTCAGATATCAATACGTTAAAACCGCACCCGGCGGCAGCGCCGGGCAACGCGGCGCTGTTTTTGGGCTTTCTGTGGCTGGGGTTGATCGGCTTCGGCGGCGTGCTGCCGATGGCGCGCAGCATGTTGGTGGAGCGCCGTCGCTGGCTGAGCGGCGAACAATTCACCGAGCTGCTCGGGCTGTGTCAGTTCCTGCCCGGCGGCAACGTGATCAACCTGTCGGTGGCGGTGGGCATGGAGTTTCGCGGGCTGCGCGGCGCGCTGTGCGCCTTGCTGGGTCTCATCAGTGCGCCGACGGCGATTGTGGTGGGGCTGGGCGTGGTGTACGCCCGCTTCCAAAACGATCCTCATGTGCAGCATGTGTTCGCCGGTCTGGCCGCCGCCGCCGCCGGGTTGCTGCTCTCTACCGGGATTAAGATGCTGCTGCCGCTGCGCGGCAAGTGGGCGGCGCTGGCGATTGTGGCGCTGGCATTGATCGCCATTGCCTGGCTGCGCCTGCCGCTGCTGCCGACCATGCTGGTGCTGGCACCGCTGAGCATTCTGCTGATGTGGCGGTGGCCGTCATGAGCGGGGTGTTGATGGCGTTGGCGCTGATCTTTACCGAGCTCTCTCTGCTGGCGTTCGGCGGCGGCATGACCATTCTGCCGGAGATGCAGCGGCAGGTGGTGGAAGTGCATCAGTGGATGAGCGCCCAGGAGTTCAGCGCGCTGTTCGCCATGGCGCAGGCCGCGCCGGGGCCGAACATGATGATCGTGCCGCTGGTCGGTTGGCACGTCGCCGGTTGGGCGGGGCTGCTGGTGTCTTCGGTCGCCAAGTTCGGGCCGTCTTCCATCGTTACGCTATTGGTGATGGGGGCCTGGCGGCGCTTTAAGGATCGCCCGTGGCGCCGCATCGTGCAGGCCGGGCTGGTGCCGCTGACCGTGGGGCTGGTGGTGGCCAGCGGCCTTTTGATCGCCGAGGCTTCCGCGCCCAATTGGCGGCTGGCGGCGATCGTGGCGCTGGCGACGGGGTTGAGCATGAGCAAGCGCCTCCATCCGCTGTGGGTGCTGGCCGGTGGCGCGCTGCTTGGCTTGCTGTTCGCCTGAAGGATTAGCGCGGGATCAGCACAAAGCGCGAAGGGCCGTTGCGGTCGATCAGCTCATAGCGCTTCGGCGCGGTCAGGGCCAGAAACGCCACCATGCTCCCTTCGGCGTCGGTCAGCGTCATGCCGTCCGGCGTCGGCCGCCAGGCGACCGGCAGCGCGTGCAGCGCCAGCGGCTGCAGGCATTCGGCTGAGGCGCTGAAGCGGAAGGCGTTGGTATTGGCTACCGCTTCGTCGCTCAGCTGCACCTCGCAGACGGTTTTACCGTCGCCGATGGCGGCGAGCTGCCAGTCGCCCTTCAGCGCGGCGGGTTCCAGCAACGGCAGTGAACTGCCCAGGGCACTGCTGCACAATACGCTCATAATGACTCCTGTCAGGCTGGCGCGGCGCAAGGCGCGCATAAGGAAATGGGTTGGCATCGGGTCACTCCTTTCGGCTGTCCGTTCACACCTTAGCACGTTCCCGGCAGGATGATGAGGCAAGGATTAGGTTTTTTAATCCTCGATAATTCTGATCTAACCGGCGATAACATGGCCAAAAAGACGAGTCATTAGCCCGCCGATACGCTTATCTTTCTCATTAATACTGTGCTAATACAAATCGTTATGATTATTTCCGCCTTAACGCCCGGCGCGGTGATGCGCGGCGGCGTGGGCTCGCGCCGTCGGGGTTAATTACTATACTGGTCAATCCTAAGCCTTGGCTTAGATTAGAACGACTGATGAATAGTCTTACAAAGCGAGTGGATTCCTACTGTGTAAAAGGAGAATGCAATGAGCAGTCGCCACAACGACATTTTGCAAGATGACGATGAGTTCACCAGCCTGGCCGCCACATCCCCCAACGATCACAACTATCAGTTTTACTATCACCAGCCCGGCAGCCCCTATGACGGATTGGGCTACGGCGCGCTGTTCACGCTGGACAACGCTAACCTGTACAGCAACCAGCGCGGCGGGGCAGCCATCAACAACCTGGGTAAAATCCGCGATAACTTCAGCTTCGATCGCGCCGCCGATCAGCTGACGCGGCCGGGCCTGACGCACAACGGCGATCAGGTGTATCACCAGCCGGTGGCGCTGACCTATTCCTTCCTGACGCAGAGCGTGCTGAACCGCATCGGCCAGACCGGTGATGGCGACAAGGGGCTGCAGCCGTTGACCCAGGCGGCGCAGGCTCAGGCGCTGAAATCGATGCAGGCGTGGGCCGACGTGGCGAACGTAACCTTTACCGAGGCGGCGTCCACCGATATCAACCACCGCGCGGATATTACCTTCGCTTACTTCACCCAGCGCGCCGACGGCAGCACCGCCGCCGGCAGCGGCCCGAATGCCATCAACGCGTACGCCTATTACCCGCCGAGTTCCAAATCGGGCAGCGATAACGCCTTTGCAGGCACGGTGTGGTTCAACAAAAACTTCGCCACCCATAAGGCGCCGGTTAGCGGCGACTTCAGCAGCCAGACCTTCACCCACGAGCTGGGGCATGCTCTGGGGCTGGCGCACCCGGGATCTTATGACGCCTCGCTGGGCAACCCGAGCTACCAGAACGATGCCGCCTATTATCAGGATTCGTTGCAATACTCGATCATGAGCTATTTCAACGCCGGTTACACCGGCGCCGACACCAAAGGGGTGTACGGCTATGGCCCGATGGTGGATGACATCGCCGCGATCCAAAAATTGTACGGCGCCAACATGAGCACCCGCACCGGCGACACGGTGTACGGCTTCAACTCCAACACCGGGCGCGATTTCCTGACCGCCACGGCGGACAACGGCAAACCGGTCAACTTCGCGGTGTGGGACGCCGGCGGCAACGACACGCTGGACTTCTCCGGCTACAGCCAGCAGCAGATGATCAACCTGAACGACGGCGCGTTCTCCAGCGTCGGCGGCGGCACGCAGAACGTCGCCATCGCGCGCGGGGCGATCATCGAGAACGCCATCGGCGGCAGCGGGCGCGATCTGATCATCGGCAACGATCAGGACAACCTGCTGGCGGGCAACGCCGGTTCCGATATCCTGTACGGCGGCCTGGGGGCGGATCATCTGTGGGGCGGCAAAGACGCCAACAACTTCACCGACTATTTCGTCTATCTCAACGCCAAAGAGTCGACGGTGGCGGCGTTCGACGTGATTGAAGACTTCGAGCACGGCATCGACAAGATCGATCTCTCCGGCCTGCGCTTCAACAACAGCCTGAGCGAGCTGCGCTTTATCGACAGCGGCAGCGCCTTCAGCGGCCAGAAAGGCGAGATCCAACTCAACTTCGACGCCTTCAACGGCACCACCGATCTGTTGATGAACACCCAGAGCAACAGCTACGCCGCCGACTTCAAGATCCACGTGGTCGGGCAGGTGGAGCAGAGCGATATTCTGTTTGCCTGAGGGCGAGGAAGGAAAAGAGAAAAGGGCCGAACGGCCCTTTTTTTACGACTGGGCCGCCGCCGCGCTTTCCACCGTGAAGTCGCCGGTGGCCACCTCGCCGGCGCGGCGGTAGTGGGCCACGATCACGCCGCCGGGCGAGACCACCGATTGGGTCAGCGTAAAGGCCGCCGGCGCGGCGTTGTCATCGAACAGCCGCTTGCCTGCGCCGAGCAGCACCGGGTAGGTAAGCAGGCGCAGTTCGTCCACCAGATCGTTGGCCAGCAGCTGTTGCATCAGCGTGCTGCTGCCTTGCACCAGCAGCACCGGCCCCTGAGCGCGCTTCAGCTCGCGCAGCCGGGCGATGATGTCCCGCCCCAGCCACTGGCTGTTCTCCCACGCCAGCGTCTCGCCGTGGTGGGTGGCGACGTATTTGACCGCCTGATTGAACGTGCGGGCGATATCGGCCGAAAACGGGTCGGCCTCGTCGGTGATATGTGGCCAGTAGCCGGCGAAGATATCGTAGGTGCGCCGCCCGAGCAGCAGATCGAAAGGCGCAGAGAAAAGATCGCTCATCGTTTCCGCGACGGCGTCATCCCAGTAGGGGGCGGTCCAGCCGCCGAAGCGAAAGCCGCCGCTGCGGTCTTCGTCCTGCCCGCCGGGCGCCTGCATCACGCCGTCGAGGCTGATGAAGGCGCTGGCAATAATCTGTCGCATGGCTGTCTCCTGCAATTGAGTGCCAGCTGAAAGTTTAGCCGCCGTGCGGCGGCCGCGCCAACCGGCCGCTCAGGGTTGCAGCGCCTTGAGCAGCGCCTGATGGAAGCGCTCCGGCTCCTCCATTTGCGGCGCGTGGCCGAGCCCGGCGAACTCTATCAGCGTGGCGTGCGGGATCAGTTTCGCCGCCTGTTTGCCTAACACATCATAATGCCCGATTTTGGCCTTGACTGCCGGCGGGGCGATATCGCTGCCGATGGCGGTGGTGTCGGCGGTGCCGATCATCAGCGTGGTGGGCGTTTGCAGATCCTTGAACTCGTAATACACCGGCTGGGTGAAGATCATGTCGTAGATCAGCGCCGAGTTCCACGCCACCAGGCGATGGCCCGGCCCGTTGTTCAACCCGGCCAGCATATCCACCCAGCGATCGTACTCCGGCTTCCAGCGGCCGCCGTAGTAAGTGTGCTGCTCATAATTGCGGATGCTCTCAGCGGAGGTGTTCAGCTCGCGCGCGAACCACTGATCGATGCTGCGCCACGGCACGCCTTTCGCCTTCCAGTCCTCAAGGCCGATCGGGTTGACCATCACCAGCCGTTCCACCGCCTGCGGATACATCAGGCTGTAGCGCGTGGCCAGCATGCCGCCGGTGGAGTGGCCGATGACGATGGCCTTGCTGATGTTCAGGTTCTGCAGCAGGCCGTGGGTATTTTGCGCCAGCTGCTGGAAGCTGTACTGGTAATGCGCCGGCTTGGTGGAGGAACAAAAGCCGATCTGATCCGGCGCGATCACGCGATAACCGGCCTTGCTCAGCGCCTTGATGGTGTCCTGCCAGGTGGCGGCGCAGAAGTTTTTACCGTGCAGCAACAGCGCGGTGCGGCCGTTGGCGGTGCCTTCCGGCGGCACGTCCATATAGCCCATTTTTAACGGCTGCCCCTGCGAGGTGAAGCTGAACTGCTGCAACGGGTAGGGGTAGTGAAAGCCCTGCAGCTCCGGGCCGAACGTCGGCGTTTCGGCGGCACCGGCGGCGAACGCGGCCAGCGCGGCGCACAGCAGCGCGCTACGGGTGAATCTCAGCATCCTGATCTCCTGAAAAACGGACGAAAGCCGAGTATAGCCATAATCGGTGCGGCGGCGCGCCGGTGGATTCAGATAATTCTGTAATATGACGGTTTGATTCCCGGCCAGATTCCGGCATCGCTCTTTTGCACAGTGAACGCGGTCACGCCGCGCAACATTCGCCGTATCTGATGGTTTTATTTCAAGGCTAAGTTATGCGATGCTTAAGCATTATTTATGCAAAAGGATCCTCGCATGTCCGCTTTATCCCGCTGCGCTTTCAGCGAAGGCAGCGTCGCTTTGCCGGAAGGCTATGCCGATCGCACGGTCAACGTCCTGTTGGCCGGCGATGATGTTTCCCCCTCAGTCAATATTTCCCGCGATGCGCTGCAGCCGGCGGAGAGCCTGGAAGGCTACGTCACCCGCCAGCTCGATGCGCTGGCGCAGGGGCTGAAAGGCTGGGCGTTCAAAAGCCGCGAGCCGGCAACGTTGGGCGATGGGCTGGCCGCCGGTGAGTGGGTGCGCGCCAGCTACCTGCGCGACGGCAAACGCATCTGGCAGAACCAGGCGGTGTTCGCGCTGGCGGAGGGGCGGGTGCTGGTATTCACTCTGGCGATGGCGCGCAAGCTGACGCCGCAAGACGACGCGCTGCTGCAGCAGGTGCTGAGCAGTTACCGGGCGGCCTAACGATGAACTCTTTGCGTAAAAGGACCTTACGATGACCGAAGCGGCTCGCGTCGGCGATACCATCGGGCATTCCCATGCCCTGGCCGGCATGATTGCCGGCACCATTGTCGGCGGCCTGATCGCCGCCGCAGGCGCGGTGGCGGCGGGCGCGCTGTTCGTCGCCGGCCTGGCGGCTTCCTGTATCGGCGTCGGCGTGCTGCTTATCGGCGCCAGCCTGGCGGTGGGGTATCTCACCGGGGAGGCGGCCACCGCGGCGCGCGACGGCATTGCCGACGCCGGTGCCGGTAGCCTGACCCCCAAAGGCAATATCGTCACCGGCTCCCCCAACGTTTTCATCAACGGCAAACCCGCTGCGATCGCCACCAACAGCCAGGTGGCCTGCAGCGACGACGGCCCGAGCATGCAGATGGCGCAGGGCTCCGACAAGGTCAGCATCAACGGCCAGCCCGCCTCGCGCGTGGGGGACAAAACCAACTGCGACGCGCAGGTGATGGAAGGCTCGCCCAACGTGTTTATCGGCGGCGGCACCGTCACCACCTTGCCGATCAAGCCCGAAGTGCCGGATTGGCTGTACAAGGTCTCTGACCTGACGCTGCTGTTCGCCGGCCTGGTGGGCGGCGTGGGCGGCGCTGCCGGCAAGCTGGGGGCGCTCGGCAAATTGCTGGGCAAGCTGCCTGGCATCAACAAACTGGCGCGCATCGCCTGCCGCGCCGGCACCCTGATGACCGCCACCGCCGCGGTCGGCATTATCGCCCGGCCGGTGGATATCGTCAGCGGCCAGAAATTCCTCGACGGCGAAGACGATCTCGATTTCGTGCTGCCTTCGCGGCTGCCGGTCGCCTGGCAGCGCTATTGGCGCAGCGGCAACCCCGGCGACAGCGTACTGGGCCGCGGCTGGAACCTGTTTTGGGAGAGCAGCCTGCAGCCGTATCAGGACGGCCTGGTGTGGCGTGCGCCTTCCGGCGACTTCGTCGCTTTTCCGATGGTGCCGCGCGGCCACAAAACCTACTGCGAAGCCGAAAAATGCTGGCTGATGCACAACGACGACGGCAGCTGGCAGCTGTTTGACGTCGGCGAACAGATTTTCCACTACCCGCCGCTGGCGGGTGACCAGCCGAGCCGGCTGAGCATGATCACCGACGCCATCGGCAACGCCACCTCGCTGTTCTACGACGACGAGGGGCTGCTGAGCGAACTGGTGGACAGCGCCGGGCAGCGCCTGATGTGCCGCTATGCGCAGGGCCGTCTGCGCAAAGTGGCGCTGCAAACCGCCGACGGTGAACGGACGCTGGCGCGCTACGGTTACGATGAGCTGGGCCAGCTGACGACGGTGAGCAACCGCGCCGGTGAGGTGACGCGCCGCTTTGGCTGGCGCGATGGCCTGATGATCAGCCACCAGGACGCCGCCGGGCTGCTGAACGAATACCAATGGCAAGAGATCGACGGTGTGCCGCGCGTGACGGCCTACCGCAACAGCGCCGGGGAATCCCTTGAGTTCGGTTACGACTTCGCCGGCGGGCGCCGCAGCGTGGTGCGCGGCGACGGCAAACGGGCGGAGTGGCGGCTGGATGACGACGACAACGTGGCGCAGTACACCGATTTCGACCAGCGCCGCTACGGTTTTATCTACCAACGCGGCGAACTGTGCAGCGTGCTGCTGCCCGGCGGCGCGCAGCGCCAGAGCGAATGGGATCCTTACGGCCGCCTGCTGTCGGAGACCGATCCGCTCGGCCGCGTGACGCGCTATCAATATTCGCGCAACAGCGGCCGGCTGTTCGCCGTCGCGTACCCGGACGGCAGCAGCGAGGCGCAGCATTGGGACACGCTGGGGCGCCCGACGCGCTATGTCGATGCGCTGGGCAACGCCACGCTGTACCGCTATCCGGATGACGAAGAGAGCCTGCCCGCTAGTGTGATCGACGCGCTGGGCGGGGAAGTGAAGCTGGAGTGGGACGCCCGCGGCCAACTGACGCGCTACACCGACTGTTCCGGCAGCGTCACGGCTTATACCTACGATGCGCTGGGGCAACTGACGACGCAGACCGATGCCGAAGGCCATCAGACGCGCTACTTGTGGGATAACGGCGGCCGCCTGCAAACCCTGATCCACCCGGACGGCGGCGAAGAGCGCTTTAACTGGAATGCGCACGGCCAGTTGGCCGAACATCAGGACGCGCTGGGCAGCCTGACCCGCTGGCAGTACAACGCCCTGGGGCTGCCGGTCAGCATCACCGATCGCATCAACCGCACCCGGCGCTATCACTACAGCCCGCAGGGCTGGCTGACGCGGCTGGAGAACGGCAACGGCGGCGACTACCGCTTCAGCTACGACGCGGTCGGCCGCGTGCTGGCTGAAGAGCGCCCGGACGACACCCGCCACTATTATCGCTACGGCGCGGCCGGGCTGCTGGAGGAGCACCGCGAGGTCGGCCTGCCGGGCAGCGCAGGCGAGCTGACGCAGCGCGAACAGCGCTTCCGCTTCGACGAGGCCGGGCAACTGGTCTGGCGCGGCAACGCCAGCGCGGAATGGCATTACCGCTTCGACGCCATGGGGCGGCTGCGCGAGCTGAACCGCCTGCCGACGGCGAGCGGCGCGGCGCTGGGCATCGAGCCGGACAGCGTGCAGATGCGCTATGACGCCGCCGGGCGGCTGCTCGGCGAGCAGGGCGTGAACGGCGAGCTGCAATACCAATGGGATGCGCTGGCCAACCTGCAGGCGCTGACGCTGCCGCAGGGCGATCGCCTGCAGTGGCTGTATTACGGCTCCGGCCACGCCAGCGCCATCAAATTCAACCAGCAGGTGGTGAGCGAATTCACCCGCGATCGCCTGCACCGGGAAACCGGCCGCAGCCAGGGCGCGCTGCAGCAGCAGCGGCGTTACGATGCCCTGGGCCGCCGCAGCTGGCAGAGCAGCGCCTTCGGCCACGATAAACTGACCCGGCCGGAAGACGGCGTGCTGTGGCGCGCTTATCGCTACACCGGCCGCGGCGAGCTGGCCGGGGTGAGCGACGCGCTGCGCGGCGAAGTGCACTATGGTTACGACGCCGAAGGCCGCCTGCTGCAACACCGCGAACCCAATCAGGGCAAACCGGGCGCGCGGCTGGTGTACGATCTGGCGGATAACCTGCTGGGCGAACGCAGCCCGCAGAGCGACATCGACGCGCACCTGCCGCTGGCGCCGATCGCCGACAACCGCCTGAAGCACTGGCAAAAACTGTTTTACCGTTACGACGCCTGGGGCAACCTGATTAGCCGGCGCAACGGCCTGTACGAACAGCACTACCGCTACGACGCCGACAACCGGCTGGTGCAGGCGCACGGCCGCGGCCCGCAGGGCGAGTTCGACGCGCAGTACCATTACGACGCGCTGGGCCGCCGCAGCCGCAAAACGGTGCGCTACAGGGGCAAAACCGAACAGACGACCCGTTTCCTGTGGCAGGGTTACCGGTTGCTGCAGGAGCAGCGCGACGACGGCAGCCGCCGCAGCTGGAGCTACGATCCGGCCAGCCCGTGGAGCCCGCTGGCGGCGCTGGAGCAGGCGGGCGACAGCCGCTCGGCGGATATTTACTGGTACCACACCGATCTGAACAGCGCGCCGCTGGAAGTGACCGATGCAGCGGGCAACCTGTGCTGGTCCGGGCAATACGACACCTTCGGCAAGCTGCAGGGCCAGACGGTGGCCGGCGCGGCGAAGCGGCAGGGCGCGCAATACCAGCAGCCGCTGCGCTACGCCGGGCAATATCAGGACGACGAAAGCGGCCTGCACTACAACCTGTTCCGCTACTACGAACCCGAGGTGGGGCGTTTCACCACGCAGGATCCGATAGGGTTGCGCGGCGGGTTGAACCTGTATCAGTATGCGCCGAACCCGCTGATGTGGGTGGACCCGTTTGGGTTGAGTGGTGAAAGTGTCTTTATACATTATACGGATAAAAGCGGTTTTGAGAGTATAATGAAAACAGGAGTTCTCGAGGCTAATGCCAAGGGGAAGGTTTATATAACAGATATACTTATGTCACCTAACGATGTTATGCGGGACATTCTTATTAATGATCCTAAGCATGTAGGAAGAGGTGATTATGCTATTATCTTTAAAGCAGATCCTGTGCAAATGAGTAACATAAAACAGTCATCTGCCCTTGAATACATTCATAATGGAAGGTTGAAGTTAAAAGATGTCCTTTACTCTGGGGGGAATCCTTATTCCATAGTATCTAAAATGAATTATGAAACGAGAAGTAAATTAACCTTTAATCAGATTAAGGCAAGGGGGAACTGTGGTGGATGAAAATGAAAAGAAAATAATTGTTACTCAGGCTGAAATTAGTGCGCTGAAGAAGCTTATAATGTATGTTAAGTTTTCTTGTGATGATGTTGAGTCATTAGAGTATGCTGGTAGTTATGCAATCAATAGTTTCTTTGATAAGTTGATTGCTATTGATTATCTTGGAGAGTTTGAGCGAAAATTTTATGACATACCAAACCCGGATAATGAGATTGCAGTAACGAACAAAATTAATAAATATCAACATGATTCTTTAAATAAAATGAGTGACGAGACTATGAGGGAAGTCTTTAAACAATGTCTTCATCCATTTAAACCAAGATAAAGTATCTTAATAGGAGGGTAATACTCTCTCTCTTACTAACCACATAGTTCGAAGGGTTTATAAGCCTCCTGTGGCAGCACCGTCGGTTGTCGCAGGAGTGATGTGACAACGGCGACTGTTCGACGAATATATTCTGGTGTTACATTGATCGGATTAGTGCGTTATTGGAAGTAAGTGACACGGTGTATAATCTAGGTGGGTAATGATTAATATGTTTGAAAATAATAGGTTAATTGACAATCTGGTATTTTTGAATGAATCCAATAAAAATGAAAGTGTCATTATGAATTTTTATTCTTGGGTCCATATTATTTATGGAGTAATTGTTTTTTATGGAAGAAAAAGTGAAGAGGAAGCAAGTTACATAATTAACAATACACCTATGTTTACAACACCACCCAAGAATTTCATGGAGGCCTGTATGTTAGGTCATGAGGATGAATATTATTGGGGTATGGTAATGTCACATGGTGATGGATATTTTGAGAAGGGTTTTCCTCGTACAGCACCGGATGATTATTTTGAATGGGAGGATGGCTATATAAAAGATCACAATCTTGAGAGAAATACTCTAGTTTTTAATGATTAAAATAAGTGATGTTGTTAGAGTCGATAATTCTCAGTCGGTTCTGAATGTTTAGAATGAAAAGTATCTAAACGAGCAGATTTGATAATTTTCAAATATTCATCCGTACACATTGATAAATGATTTAATATTACGGTATCTAACATGATTGATTTTAACGCTAGAATTGTTTCGGGTGCTTCTATAGGGAATGTCGTTCTAAATGAAAATATTTCATTATATATTAATGAGATGCACTCCAGATTTAGCGTTAAGATTAAAAATCACTCCCTACCTGACGGGAGTGAGCGAAAGTCATATACAGCCGATAATACCTTATCCGTCATAACTGATAAAGACGGTGTCATTTTGTCACTTGGATGTAATGCTTATTACCAAGGGGGCTACAATGGAATCATATTCCCCGGAATGGAAATAAAAGATATAATCAAGCTGACTATATCACAGAAAATATACAATGGTTCAATAGTTATTAATGATGACTTTGGTATTGCGTTTATCCTCCCATGCCCATATGATGAGATTGCCGATGCGATAAACGATATTCCTGGCGGGGTGATAATAAACGAAATTTTCGTATCTGATTTTTCATTCTGACGTTAGCTTATGGAACATATTAGTGAGTTTAGTGAGAATATAATTAAATATGGGGTGGGTGATATAATTGTTACTGGCTACATAGATTCGGATACACCACCGGTTTTTCATCCGATGTATGACAGGGTTTACTTTATATCCGGTGAGGTTATATTTGAATTTTACATTGATGATGATGGGGTTGTTAATTCACATTTAGTTGAAAACATCGCTCCGTGGTTTGAAGTAGATGTGGATGATCAATTCTCCATGATGTCAATCTATTCACAAGCTTTTAAAACTGAACGGGAAGTTAAAATAATTGCAGTGAATTATAGAGAAGAACCGTTCTCAGTGTTCATCGTCAGGTATAAAGATGGTGACCATGAAAATTCACTGTATTTAGAGCCAAAGAGTTTTTTTGGCTTTTTGATTTCATAGAAAAAAACCATGGAATGATTAGGAGTTCAATGTGAGCAAGGAATTAAAGCTTGATGTTATGAATAACAAAAATGACTTGATTGAAGGGACTTTTTGCCACTCGCTTTTTGAGAGGTCGTTCTTTGATGAAAAGCTGTTAAGTGACTTAATAAATAATTCAGGGGCATTTTTAAAAGAAAACGAATGTGATAATGATGTTTTAAATTTGCTATCATGGATTGTCAATGGTGTTGATCAGTGTTTTACATCCCATAATGATGAAAGTGACTATTATTTAATTGAAAACTACTCTGTGGCATTGGAAAATAGGTGGGTGCTTTTGTGGCGGTCAAAAATTGATAAAATAATTGGCGGGAAGTAAAATGGATATCAAGAAAATACAAGAGAAATGGGAGCGTGGTCAGTTAATTGGAGTGGATCTCATCGCAAGTAAAAACAATACGGCAAGAGAGATAAATATTTACTCTGAAGAAAGTGATGGCTTCAAAAATACTTTTAATAAGGAGTATGGCATTTCATATGGGAGTGTTATTTCGTTAAGCTCATTCATTAAGAAACGTGATGATTTGTGGTCTGAAATTCAAATAAACAACAAGGTATTGCTTCCTGATGGTGACGTTTTATTTTGCGGGGAGGGCGAAATGGGGAGTGATGGTTTTATTGTCAGAGCAGATAAGTATAATAAATTGAAATGGTTCATGTATTCTACGACCTCTAACCCATTTATTGATGTTATAAGGTTAAACGGTCGGCTGCATATAAAATCCACGTTGGGTTTTTATCTTGACTTCGGTATCGCTGACAATGATATTTTTCTGAGAAATAAATGAGTGATATTTTTCTAATTGACATCATTAGTATTAAACCTAATAATAAATGAGTTTTTAATTTGATGTAGATTACCAATGATTAACAAATCTAGTCTGGTTGATGGTATCCTTTTTCGAGATGAGAATGACTCGAATGAAACTGTAGTTTTCAATTTTTATACTTGGGTGGAAATGCTTAAAGCGATCATTGTTAAATATGCGCAAAAGTCTGAAAGTGACGCGGAGTTATTGGTTTTATCATCGAGCTTAGTGTGCAAGCCTATCAACAGTTATACGGCTGTCTGTCTCAGGAGCCATGAAATTGAATATCATTGGGCAATGCTGATAGCTTATGGTGAACAGTATTGGCTGAAAGGCGTAGAATCCAAACAGCCTGATGGCTACTTTGACTGGGATGTGCAACATGAAAGAACATAACTTAGCAGAGGAAAGCTTTGTTTTTAGCAATTCATGAATCGCGATCCGATAGGGTAAACACCCCTCCAAATGTCCAACGCCTTCCTTATCCTACATCTCCAAACTAAATACCCAATGTGCCGTTAATCAGGGTGCAGCACTGCCCGCCGATCCAGGGCTCGCCGTCAATAAAGCGCACGCTCACGCGGCCATCTCGCTTCAGTTGGGTGCCCTGGCGCACCTGGTAACCCTGTGCGGTCTGGCCGCCGTCGGGGAAGCGGCTGGCTTGCAGCAAGCGCGCCAGGCAGGCGTTGGCGCTGCCGGTTACCGGATCTTCAATCAAAACACCGCATTCCACCATAAACGCGCGCATTTCGTAATCGGCCGGTTCGGTTGCGGAGCAGGCGCCATAAATCACTACGCCATCCACATCACAGGCGGTTTGCAGCTGTTTAATCGTGGCCTGATCCGGCGTTACCGCCAGGCAGGACTGCGCGTCCGGCAGGCGCACCATCAGCCAGCGAATGCCCATCTCGGCAATCACCGGCGGGGTGCCTGCTGCAATCACTGCAGGCCGTAAAGCGGCCGTCAGCCGTTCGGTTTCCTCGGCCGCCATGGGGCGGAACTCTACTTCGGGCGCGGCGAAGGCCAATGTGCCTTCCGGCTGGATATTGACCGCCACCAGGCCGACGCCGCATTCCTGCATCACCGTCCCAGGCCGTTTAGGCGTCAATCCGGCTTCCAGCAGGGCGTGGGCGGTGCCCAGCGTCGGGTGGCCGGCGAAGGGCAGCTCTTTTTCGGTGGTGAAAATGCGCACCTTATAATCCGCCGCCGGGTGCGTCGGTTTAAGCACGAAAGTGGTTTCCGAAAGGTTGGTCCAGCGGGCCAGTGCCAGCATCTGTGCGCTGCTCAGCCCCTCGGCCTCCAGCACCACCGCCACGGGGTTGCCCTGCAGCGGCGTACGGGTAAACACGTCCACCTGTTGGTAGGCGCGGGGTGTCACATCATCACTTCTGAGCATTTGCCATCATCCGTTATCAACAAAACCTGATAATAACGATATTCGCCAATGGCTTCAAAGGGTTGAGTTTTGTTTTGAGATACCCGCCCGTCGCCACTTCAGCCCCGGCTTGGCGAACATCACCAGGTTGCCCAGCAAAATCAGGCACAGGCCCAGCACGGCGTTGAAGTGCCACTGGTAGCCTTCGTAGATCGTTGAGATGGTCAGCGCCACCAGCGGGAACAGCAGGGTGCTGTAGGCCGCCGCGCCGGCGCCGATGCGGCCGAGCAGGCTGAAGTAGGCGGCGAAGGCGATCACCGATCCGAAGATCGCCAGATACAACAGGGATCCAATATAGCGGCTGCTGTATTCCATCTGGAACGATACGCCCTGCGCCAGGGCGATCAGCGCCATCAGCAGCGCGCCGTAGGTCATGGCATAGGTATTGGTGGAAAAAATATCCAGCCCGCGGCGCTGATGGCGCGCGCTGATCATGTTGCCCAGCGAGAAGCCGTAGGTGCCGAGCGCGCTCAGGCCGATGCCTTTAAGCAGCTCCGGCGCCATGCGGGTGGCGGCCAGATCTTGCCAGAACAGCGCCACGATGCCGGTCAACCCCAGCAGCGCCGCCGGCAGCAGGTTGGGGCTGGGGCGCTGGCGGAAGAACAGCAGGCTGTTGAGGGCGTTGAACAGTACCGCCATCGAGAAAATCACCGATTCCAGCCCGCTGCTGATATAAGCCGCCGCGTGGTAAAAGCAGAAGAAGTTGAAGCCGAACACGCAGCAGCCCTGCAGCACGCAGAACAGATGATCGCGCGGGGCGATGCGGCGCAGGCGGCGCGTTAGCAACAGCACGGCGAACATCACCGCGGCGGAAATGGCGAAACGGTAAGCGATCGACACAGGAATGGCCACCGGGCCTTCCTGTTGCAGGGTAATCGCTATCCAGGTGGTGCCCCAAATCAGCACCACGGCGAGGTACAACAGCGCATTCATTCTATTCACTCCGAAAAAACCGATGGCGCAGTATCCGCTTTGGCGCGCGGCGGCGCTTGCAGCGCTTTGCGCCCAGTTGCATATTCTTGCGCTTTTTTTGCCAAAAGCGCGGGGCGGCCGCTGGCATGCCGCGGCGCCACTCTTTACACTGTCAGCATGTCGAACAACGGGGCCGGCGATGTCCAACTATCAGGCGTTTGAAACACTGCGAGAGCACAAGGCGCGGCTGCACGGCAGCGTGCTGCTGGGCACCGGCGTGGAGCTGGCGGCCTGGTCTAACTGCAACGATCGCGTCACGCAGGAAAGCGCCGACCACCATACCCTGAGCCTGTACGTCGCCGACGGCTATGAGTGCTACCAGCAGGTGCCGGGCGGCTGGCGCAACGGCGGCGGGCCGGATCGCTTCTGCATCATGCCGCGCCAGTACGCTTCCACCTGGGATGTGCGCAGCGATCTGTCGTTCGTGCATCTGTATTGTACCGACGGGCATCTGCGCCGGCTGGCGGAGCAAACCTGGGATCGCAGCCCGGCGGCGATCAACGTGGAGCCGCGCAGCTTCGGCGAAGATCCGCAGATCACGCTGCTGTATCGCCAGTTTTTGCTCAACTGCGACTGGCGGGACAGCGCCAACCTGCTGGCGCTCAGCAGCGCCTCGAACCTGCTGATGTCGCACCTGATCCAGCGCTACAGCCAGCTGCAGTGGAAGCTGCCGGCGGCGCGCGGCGGCCTTGCTCCCGCGGCAGCCAGGCGGGTGCGGGAATATATCGCAAGCCACCTGGATCGGCCTTTGTTGTTGGCCGATCTGGCGGTGCAGGCCGGGTTGAGCGAATACCATTTTGCCCGCATGTTCAAACATTCGACCGGCCTGGCGCCGCACCAGTTTGTGATGCGCGCGCGGCTGCAGCGGGCGGAACAGCTGTTGCGGCATAGCCAACAGCCGATCACCGAGATCGCGCTGGCGTGCGGCTTCAGCTCCGCCAGCCATTTCAGCAACCGCTTCAAGGCGGCCTATGGACTTGCTCCGCTGCAGGTGCGGCAGGGGCGCTAACCGGAAGGGAGTGCAAGCATGGATCAACCATTTGCCGGGCTGGGCGTGTTGTTCGTCGCCGGATTCGGGCCGATCACGCGTGAGAGCGACGAGAGCAAGGCGTTTTATGTCGAGGCGCTGGGGTTGCCGCTCAAGCCGATGCCGGGCAACGAAACCTATCTGCTGGCCGAGCAGGGCGCGCTGGACGGGGTGAAACACTTCGCCCTGTGGCCGCTGGCGCAGGCGGCGCAGTCCTGCTTTGGCGACGATCGCTGGCCGGCGGATCTCGCGGTGCCGCAGGCATGGATCGAGTTCGACGTGGCCGACATGGCGGCCGCCACCCAGGGACTGATCGATCGCGGTTATCGGCTGCTGGTCGCCAATCGTGAAGAGCCGTGGGGGCAAAGCGTTACCCGTTTGCTCAGCCCGGAAGGGTTGCTGGTTGGCGTCACCTATACACCCTGGCTGCGTTAAACGCCACGCCGTTCGCCGCCGTTTCCCTGCGGCGGGCGGCTTAAGAATAAATACGCATTAGCTTAAAGCGATCTGCGCTATAGACCCATCAAATCCCCGAGTGGTTTCCCTTCCTGAAAGCAGTAATTCCGTTCATTGCGTAAAAACCAATGGCCAGAACGCGCTATTGCTATGCCATTTTACGGCGATTTTTCGCCCGCTTTTTTCGCCGCCAGGTGCCTGATAGGAATAGAGATTATTCTTATATTTCCGCCAACCGTTAAGAAATAATAATGATTCTCGTTTTCAACCACGGAAAGGAGAAGGAACGATGAAAACAGTGAAACGAACGGGCATCGCGCTGGCGATAGCCCTGACTTTCCCCCTGGCATTGCCTGCCGCTTTGGCGGCGCAAACCCCCCTGACAAACAGTAAGGCGGCGACGATGACGGAAAAACACGGGCAGTTTATTGCGGTCGGTAAAGTGGTGCAGGTGACCTTCGGCGATTTCGCCTTCAAGCTGGATTTTACCGATGACAAGACCATGACCTTCACCGGTATCGGCGAAGCTTCGCAGGGCATCACCGATACCGTGCAGTACACCGCGGTGGAGATTCGGCCGAAGGTCTATATGGTCTATTGGCATGAACCGCAGTCCGGCGACAACGTGACGCATGTCGAGGACTTTGAGCGCGGCGAGGTGTACACCAACATCGCCGCCAGGGACGGTAGCTTCACCCATCTGAAAGGGCAGCTGAAAATCGTAGGTCACTCAGGAAACTAAGGAGCAGTTATGAAAAAGGCATTGATCACCTGTGCGATCGTCGGCGGCTTGCTGGCGAGTTACCCGGCGCTGTCAACGGATCAGGCGGCGTCTTACAAATCGGCCGGCAAGGGCGGTTATCATCATGCCCAGCAGAAGCTGAAGGTGGTGGAAGATCTGTATGCAGGCTTTTTCAACCGTCATGACATCAGCGTGGCGCAAAAGCTGATTGTGGAGAACTACAAGCAGCATAACCCGTTCGTCGGCGACGGCATCAAGCCGTTCCTGGATTTCTTCAGCCAGACCTTTAAAGACAATCCGCAGTACAGCGCCAAAATATACCGCAGCGCGGTCAACGGTGATCTGGTCTATGTTCACGTCCAATACCAAAATAACCCGCAGGATCGCGGCACCGCCAGCGTGGATATTTATCGGGTGAACGATCAGGGTAAAATCACCGAGCATTGGGACGTCAATCAGGATGTGCCGGAAAAATCGGCCAACGACAATACCATGTTCTGATCCGCAAGGGCCGCTGCGGCGGCCCTCTACACGCCCGTAACACTTTATTTACTTACATAAATACCAAACGTTCATCGTGTCGAGTAGGCTACGGCCGCCTTTGGCAGTGGTGGCACGGTTGATGGGCGTCATTGTCCCGCCACTGCTTGAGGCGTTTCCCCACATTCCTCGTTATCCCGCGCGTTGATTTTCCACTTTTTTGAACTGATGCCGCAGCTGCAGCGCATTGCAAAGCACCAATACCGCCGTGACGGCGAACACCCAGCGGAACCCCATCATCGCCGAAATGCCCGATCCCAGCAGCGGGCCAACCACGTTGCCCAGGTACATAAAGGATTGGTTATAGCCGAAGATGCGCCCGGTCACCTGATCGGAGGAATACTTCAGCAGCAGCGCCTGCACCGCCGGCATCAGCGCGCCGTCGGCGAACCCCAGCAGGAAGCGCAGAATGCCCAGCTGCAGCGGCGTATTCACCCAGGCCATCACGGTGAACAGGCCGGTGGTGAACAGCAGCGCGGCGATCAGGATGCGCGCGGTGCCGATGCGATCGCCGAGCCGCCCGAGGCGTGGCGCCGAGATCAGCGCCGCAATGCCGGGCACGGCGGCAATCATGCCGCTGACAAAGGCGATATTGCTGACGTCGCCCGACAGCTCGCGGATGAACAGAGTCAGGATCGGGCTGATGGACGAGTTAGCCAGCTGGATCATCAGGGTACAAACGAACAGCGTGACGATCAGCGTTGGATAAGGCAGCGAACGGAATACCGCCTTGCCGCTCAGCTGATCCGCTTTTTTCACCGTGATGCGCCGTTCTTTAATCAGGAACAGCGTCACCAGGAAGCTGACGAACATCAGCCCGGCGGTGACGAAAAACACCACCCGCAGCCCCAGATGGTCGGCCATCAGCCCGCCCAGCAGCGGCCCGGCGATCACGCCGGAGATCTGCCCGGTAGAGAGCGTGCCCAGCGCCCAGCCGCTTTTATCGCGCGGCGCCTGCGAGGCGACCAGCGCCATGGCGTTGGGAATATAGCCGGACGTCAGCCCCATCAGGGCGCGCAGCGCGAACAGCTGCCAGACGTTGGTGGCCAGCCCCTGCAGGGCTATGACGATCGCCATACCCAGCGAGGCGCGCAGCAGCATCAGCTTGCGGCCTTTGCGGTCGGCGAGGCTGCCCCACAGCGGCGACACCACCGCCGAGACCAAAAAGGTGCCGCTGAACACCAGCCCGGACCACAGGCTGAGGGATTGATGATCGCTGACGCCGAGCTGTTCGACGTACAGCGGCAGAAAAGGGAGGATTTGGCTCATCGCCAGCCCGGTGAAGAAACACCCGAGCCAGACCGAGATCAGATTGACTTTCCACGCTTCCATCGACTTGTCGTACCACTTTGAATTTGGAGGGATTTGTTAAGCAAGATAATAATAACACCGCGAACTGGCCGGCGCGGGGGAAATGCGTGAGAAAACGTAAAGCTCGTCGGCGGCGTTGTTACATTTCGCTATAAATTAATAGCTATATTATCATAGGTATTTATTTTAAGCTACTCCACCAAGCCGCTCAACAATTCGGCGATGCCACACTCTCTCTACCCATTTCGCCGTGTCGGCGGCAAGGAGACGCTTTCTATGAATACCGCACTGATCGCTCTGGATTACATCGTGGATATCTCCCACCCGGAAGGAAAAATTGCGCGCTCGGCGCAGCAGGTCATCGAGCGCGATGCTATCGCGCGGGCAAATAGCGCATTGTCTCTCGCGCAGCGCAAGGATTGGCTGCGCATATTGGTTAAAGTCGGTTTCGCGGCCGGCTATGTCGATCAACCCAAATACTCGCGGATGTTTGGGCAGGCGCATCAATTTGGCGCTATCGCACTGGGCCAGCCGGGCACGGATTTTCATCCTGATTTAGCGTCTGATTTGGGGGAGTTAACCATCGTAAAACCGCGTGTCAGCGCGTTTTATGGCACCAATCTGGATGCGACGCTGCGCGCCCGCCGCATTGAACGGTTGGTGATCTGTGGGGTCAGCAGCACCTGGGCGGTACAGGCGACGGCGCGCGACGCGCACGATCGCGATTATCAGGTGCTGATACTGGAAGAGGCTTGCGCGGCGGCCACGGCGGAAGAGCACCGGATCTCGATGGAAACGCTTGCCACTATTGCCGATATCGTCACGCTGGAACAGCTGAGCGCATTGTGAAGCTGCTGCGTGAAGAAATCGCCTGGCGTCAGCTGCGACGGGGAGCATGGGTGTTGGCGCCGTTGCTGGCCCTGAGCCTGGCGACAGGCAATGCCAACTGGCTGAAGGCTTCGGTGGTCACCATATCGCTGTTTGTCGTTTGTGAGCGCCTTGAACTGGCGCCGCTCGGCGTGGCGCTACATGCGGCGGCATTGCTGCTGCTCTTTATGGCGCTGTTGTGCGCCATGCACACGCCGGTCATCTTCATTTTGGCGTGCGTGTTGGCAGCGGCGGCGGCGGTTGGGATCTCCGCGTTCGGCGGCAAGCTGCGATCCCTGGGGAATTTTATTTTTATTCCGGCTCTTTATCTGGCGTGTGAAACCGCTGAAGGTGGCGCCGGCGCGCCATTAGCCCAATGCGGCTGGGCGCTACTCCCTTTTCTGGGGGCAGCCGTCTTGCCGGTGCTGATGCTTGTACTGGCAGAGCATCGGCGGCTAGCGCGGCTGTCGACGAGTGACAGCCTGCATCATTATCTCCAGCTGCGTCGCAGCGATGAGCTTGGCGCTCGCGTGGCCTGCGGCGAGGCTTTGCTCGCCGTAAGTTGTGCCGTTGCACTGTCGGCCGCGATCGTTGAGTGGCAACACCTCGATTACGGGCAATGGGTGATCTGGTCGGCCGTCAGCGTGATCAGCGGCGATATGGCCGCTACGCGCAACAAACTCCGCCAGCGTGCGTCAGGCGCATTGCTGGGCGTGCCCGTCGGTATTTTGCTGGGTAGCCTCATGCCGCATGGCAATGTGGGTTATGAACTGCTGAGCGTGGTGACGATGCTCACCCTGGTGTCTTTTCATCGTTATACCTTGGGGTTTGGCGCCCGTTGCGCCTGCATCGCCTGCGCGTTGGTGATTGCCGGAAAAGCGCCGTCGATCGCCGCAGAAAGGGTGGTCAATGTGTTGCTGGGCGGTGGCGTCGGTCTGCTGTTCGCTTTGGTGGTGCATGCGGTGTTGCCGCTCAACGCCGGCACCCGCCAATAGCGAGCTGGCATATTTCGTCCGCCAATTTCGGTTGACCGTTCCCGGTCTCGGTGTGAAAGTACGACAAATCTATCGTTATCTATTGATGCCAATGAAAAAAGATCATCCTGAAGACGTGACGCTGCTGCGCACGCAATTAATGTCGCTGGTGCGCCGTTTGCGGCGCGAGTCGCGCAGCGACGAAAAATCCTGGGCCCAGCTGATGCTGCTGGGAGCTATCGATCGCCACGGCGGCGAGGCGACGCCGTCGCTGCTGGCGGAGTCGGAGCGCATGCGTTCCTCTAACCTGGCGGCCGCCTTGCGGGAGCTGGAGGCCGATGGGCTGCTGGTGCGCACGCCGGATGCCGAAGACAAACGCCGGGTACGGGTGCGCCTGACGCCCGCCGGTCTGGGCCTGTTGCAGCAAAGCCGCAGCCGGCGCGAGGCGTGGTTGCTGGCGGCGATGGAAAGCTGTTTAACGGAGCAAGAACAGGCGCAGCTGATCGAAGCGGGGGCGTTGATGGCGCGGCTGGCGGCGGCGCCGTCAACGGACGCGGAATAATCGGCGGGGCGGCAGATGCGCCGCCCGTGCAGCGAGGTTACGGCATCGGCCAATCGGCCGGCATGGTGCTGACGACGTCCACGTAGCGGTCCCAGGCCGATGACCAGAATTGGGTGAAGGCTTCCAGGGTGAGGTGGATGCCCATCAGCCCCATCACGAACCAGCAGGCGGTAAACAGGCCCAGGCTGCTGAACATGAACGCCATGCCGTTGCGGCTGGTTTTACGGCAAACGACGTTTAACTGGCTGGCGAAGAACATCATCACGGCGCTCAGCAACTCCCAGCGCATCATGACTAAACCGGTGGCAATGGTACTCATCGAACTCGATCCTATGTAACAAAAAGCCGCATCCGGCAGGGCGCCGACAGGGAAATGCGGGGGAATAACGGGAATAATGTGATTTAGATCACATTGTAGCATTAGGGCGAACGGCGGCTCAATGGGGCGCGCGGTGAAAAAAACGCCGACGGTAACATTCCAATATGCTGAAACAGTTATGCCATTTCATTAGCAACCTTTTCATGGGGCGGCGCGCCCGATAACGCTATGCTTGCCGGCTTTTCAGTTCCCTGATTTTGCGGGGAAATGTGACGCAAAAGGTATCGGCACCGCATGGCCTTGTTAAAAGAAAAAATTCGCGACCACTCTGCGGAAGAGAGGCTGTTTATCCGCCGGGCGGCCGTAGCGCTGGCGCTGGTGGTGGTCTGTTTCGGCGCGCTGATCGTTAACCTCTACCGGCTGCAAATCCGCCAGCACGGCTTTTACCAGACGCGTTCCAACCAGAACGACATCAAGATGCTGCCGCTCGCCCCCAGCCGCGGGTTAATCTTCGATCGCAATGGCACTCCGCTGGTGCGAAACGTGACACTGTATCGTGTCGAAATCACGCCCAGCAAAATCACCGACATGGCGGCGCTGCTGCAGGCGCTGACAGCGATCGTCGATCTGACGCCGGAGGACATCAGCGCGTTTCGTGACGATATGCACCACAACAGCCGCTACAAGCCGGTGACGCTAAAAACCGGGCTGAGCGACACTGAGGTGGCGCGCTTTGCCGTCAATCAATACCGTTTCGACGGGGTGACCATCGATACCTATCAGCAGCGTGAATATCCTTACGGCGCCCAGCTGGCGCACGTGCTGGGCTATGTGTCGAAGATCAACGACAGCGATCTCAAGCGCCTGGACAAGGCCGGCCTGAGCGAAAACTATGCCGCCGACCGCAACATCGGCAAACAGGGTATCGAGGCCTATTACGAATCCGAACTGCACGGCACCACCGGCTATCAGGAGGTGGAGGTGGATAACCATGGGCGGGTGATCCGCTTGCTGAAGGAACAGCCGCCGAAGGCCGGCAAAAACATTTACCTGACGCTGGATCTGCCGCTGCAGCAGTACATCGAATCGGTGTTGAAGGGGCAACGCGCCGCGGTGGTGGTGGAAGACCCGCGCGACGGCGGCATTCTGGCGATGGTCTCCAGCCCCAGTTACGATCCCAATCCCTTCGTCAAAGGCATCGGCTATCAGGCCTATAAGGCGCTGCTGGGCAACCCGGATCTGCCGCTCATCAACCGCGTTACCCAAGGGTTGTACCCGCCGGCTTCCACGGTGAAGCCCTACATGGCCGTTTCGGCGCTGTTCGCCGGGGTGATCACGCCCACTACCACCTTTTTCGGCGCGCCGACCTGGACGCTGCCCGGCACCGAGCGGCGCTACCGCGACTGGCTGAAAACCGGCCACGGCATGCTCAACGTCACCAAAGCGATTGAAGAGTCCGCCGATACCTTCTTTTATCAGGTGGCGTATGAGATGGGCATCGATCGTATTCACCACTGGCTGAGCCAGTTCGGCTACGGCCAGTCGACCGGCATCGATCTGAACGAAGAGTACCGCGGCGTGCTGCCGAGCCGCGACTGGAAGCTGAAGGTGCACAAAAAGGGCTGGTATCAGGGGGATACGGTCTCGGTGGGCATCGGCCAGGGGTATTGGGTGGCGACGCCGATCCAGATGGTGAAAGCCTTGAGCACGCTGCTCAACAACGGCCGGGTGAAAACGCCGCATCTGTTGTATTCGCTGCAGCAGGGCAACCGGGTGATGCGCTACCAACCGCCGGCGCAAACGGCGCAGATCGGCGATCCCAACTCGCCTTACTGGGGCATCGTGCGCAACGGCATGTACGGCATGGCCAACTTGCCGAACGGCACCGGTTACAAGCTGTTCCACACCGCGCCGTATCAGATCGCCGCCAAATCCGGCACCTCGCAAGTGTTCAGCCTGAAGCAAAACCAGACTTACAACGCCAAAATGATCCCGGTGCGGCTGCGCGATCACATCTTTTATACGCTGTTTGCGCCCTACAAAAATCCCCGGGTGGCGATGGCGCTGATCCTGGAAAACGGCGGCGGCGACGGCGTGGTGGCGGGGCCGACCGCGCGCGCGATCCTCGACCACATTTTTGACCCGGCCAACGCGCCACAGCCCGGCGATACGCCGCAAAGTAAACCGCAGTTAAACGACAGCGCGGATGTGCAACGGTGATGCGGTTTGTTTTTACTTTCTTACAAACTGCAATCTCCTGACCATTTCCGGCAAGGTAGACTGAAATAACATCATAAACTGAATAAAAACGTAGGGTTAACACAACAGTGGCGCCATCGACCAAAAAGAGCGGTAAAACCTATTCCACAGTTCGTTTCGGCTGGATTTGCGCCGGCATGCTGGTCTGTTTTTTTCTGTTGGCGTTCAGGGTCGGCTACCTGCAACTGCTGGAACACCAGCAGTTGGCCAACCAGGCTGACCAGCGTTCGATCCGCACCCAGGTGGTGCCGACCAACCGCGCCATGATCACCGATCGCAACGATGAGGCGCTGGCGGTCAGCGTGTCGTCCAAAGACATCGTGCTGGATCCGAAGCATATTCTCGATACCCAGACCGATACCGGCAACGAACGCTGGCAGAGCATGGCCAACGTGTTGAAGATCCCGCTGGCGGACATCCAGCACCTGATCCAGAGCAACGCGCGCAAACGCTTCGTTTATCTGGCGCGCAAGGTGGAGGACGATAACGCCGCCTACATCAGTAAGCTGCACCTGACCGGCGTCAGCACCGAGCAGGATTTCAGCCGCTTCTATCCGATGGGCCAGGACGCGGCCGGACTGATCGGCATCGTCGGCCAGGACAATCAGGGGCTGGAGGGCATCGAGCTGGGCTTCAACCCGCTGTTGCAGGGCAAAAACGGCCTGCGGGTCTACCAGAAGGACGGCAGCGGCGCGGTGATCGGCGTGATTAAAAGCGTGGATCCGGTGCCGCCGCCGAACGTGACGCTCAGCATCGATAAATTTATTCAGTACGTGCTCTATGCGCAGATCCGCGACGGCGTGGTGGCTAACCAGGCCGACTCCGGCTGTGCGGTGCTGGTCAAGATCGACACCGGCGAGGTCCTCGGCATGGCCAGCTACCCGTCGTTCAACCCGAACAACTATGGCAGCACCCCGGCGAAGGATATTCGCAACGTGTGCAGCAGCGACAGCTTCGAACCGGGCTCGACGGTGAAACCGGTGGTGGTAATGGTGGGGCTGGAGCATAAGCTGATCCGGCCGGATACGGTGCTGGACACCACGCCGTATCGGGTGAACGGTCACCTGATCAAAGACGTCGGTCATTGGTCGAAACTGACCATCACCGGCGTGCTGCAAAAATCGAGCGACATCGCGGTATCGCACATTGCGCTGGCGCTGCCGGCCACGGTGCTGCCGGCGGTCTACCGCAGCTTTGGCCTGGGGCGACCGACCGAGCTCGGCATCGGCAACGAGAGCAGCGGCTATCTGCCGCAGCATCGCGAACGCTGGGCCGATATCGAACGCGCTACCTTCTCCTTCGGCTATGGGCTGCGCGTGACGCCGCTGCAGATGGCGCGCGAGTATGCCGCGATCGGTTCCTTCGGCATTTATCGGCCGCTGTCGATCACCAAGGTGACGCCGCCGGTGATGGGGCAACGTATTCTGCCGGCGGATACGGTTCGGTCCGTGGTGCATATGATGGAGAGCGACGCCTTGCCGGGCGGCAGCGGGGTGAGCGCCGCAGTGCCGGGCTACCGGCTGGCGATCAAAACTGGTACCGCCGAGAAAATGGGCCCGAGCGGCAAATACGACGGCGGCTACATCAACTACACCGCCGGCGTGGCGCCGGCCAGCGATCCGCAGGTGGCGCTGGTGGTGATGGTCAACAACCCGAAAGCCGGCAAGCACTTCGGCGGTTCGGTGGCCGGGCCGGTGTTCGGCAAGATCATGGCCCAGGTGCTGGAGCACATGAATATTCTGCCGGATGCCCAGCCGCTTAACGTGGTGTCGTCGGTCAAGGGGTAAGGGGATTAGCGCGATTCCAGCAGGCGCTTCAGCGCCTGCAGATCGGCGTTCACCAGCCCGACGTCGCGGGCGAACAGCGCGTCGTCCATGTCCGGCTGGCGGAACAGGGTGAAGATCACCTCGGCGCCTTGTCGGTTGGCGAGCGCGCGCAGCGGCACGTAGACTACGCCGCCGTCCGGCAGCGTCACCCAATGATCCAGCACGCCGAAGGCATTGGGCGCGCTAAATCGAATGCGGATCCGCCCCTGCGGGGTCTCCGCCATCCAATCTTCACCTTCCCGCCGTAAGCTATTGGTTAATCCTTTGGCCCACAACGGGAAGTTTTCCGGGCGGCTGAGAAAGGCGTACACCTCGTCACAGGGGCGGTTGATGGCGACATGCAGCGTTTGCGCGCTCAGCATCATGATTTCTCCGGTTGACGGCGATACTTCAGTGTAGATCCCGCCGCGCTCAGAAGTAGTAACCGATGTTTACGTTGGTGCGAAAATACCATTTATTGCTGCCGGAGGACTGGGTGCCGGTCCAGCCGGTGGCGTTTTCCACGCCGCCCCACGGATTGGCGTTCTGCGCCCAGGTCAGATCCACCCACAGCATCACCGGCATGGCGAACACCTGCACCCCGAGCGTATTCATTTTGGAGTCGGAGCCGCCGTGCCTGTCCTTCCAGAGCACGCTGTAGTCGTTGTAGAAGCGCAGCTTTTTCACCGGTCCCCAGGGCACCTCGACGTCGCGCGCCAGGTTGATGGCGGCAGTGGTGGCCTGCGACGGGATCAGATAGGCCGGCGTCAGGCCGTTGCCGCCCATCAGGATCACCGAATTGCTGGCGCCGGCCGGGCCTTTGGCGTCGTAACCGTAGCGGATCACCTGGCCGGACAGATGCCAGGCATCCCGATTCACCAGCGTATGCAGGCCCGCCGCCCAGAAGCTGCCGTTATCGCCGGTCGCCTGGTTGTAGAGCCGCGAGGCCGCCAGCGAACCGCCGAGCTCATTGTCCCAGCCGCCCTGGTGGAAAGCCCGCGTCAGCCGCAGGTTTACCTGATCGCGTTTTTCGTTGCGCTGCAGATGCTGTGAGGCAAAGTTGGTGTTCTTCAGATCGTCGTAGCTGGCGACGTCGGGGGCGTAACGCACGCCGGTCGGCATCATGCGCGGGTAGTAGGCGGCGTCGAAGGCCCAATCGCCCCGTTGGTATTGGTATTTGGCGCCGAGCCCGGTGTTGACGCCAAAGCCGAGGTAAAACGGAATGCCGTACGACCAGCCGAACTGCGGATAGGGCATCAGGCCGAACGGTTTGAACGGCGCGCCCAGCTGCACGGTGGAGCGCTCAGACAGGTGGTAGCCGACATAGGCGCGGTCGATGGCGTATTTACGCCGATCCTGAAACCAGAATCCGCTATCAAAAAACGTGTCGTTTATCTGGCCGGCGGCATCGATGCGAAAGGCGTCAAAGCGTAAATGCGGCGGATGCCGATAATTGCTGCTGTGCCAGTCTTCATAGCGATAATTGGCGCGCAGCGCGCCGCCGATATCAATATTCTTTTTATTATCCTCGCTTTGCCAATGAATATGCGGAAAGGCCGGGCGGTTTTTTTTTACCGGCGCCACGGTGGCAGCAGCATCGCTGGGCAATGCGACGGTAGTCGCGTAACTCACTGGTGAAACAAGAAAAAAACAAAGGGTGATCTTGCGCATGCCTGGCCCCTGGTGAATGTTTGGTTTTTATTAAGACGAGCGGGGTTTACCTGTGAATAAGGCGCTGTTGCTCGTTTGTTTTATATTTGAGACGTTTCATTGTGCGTTTCATATATTAAATTCATTTCCGGTTAATATATGAAACTTTGTTTCTTGTTTAATGGGAAAACTATAAATCCGGTATTGAACAAGTCAAGAAATAAAAATGAGCGTTGACGAGAAATTCCGATTATTGGGTCGCCCTGGTTTGCGGGGGCGACACAAAGCAGGCTGAAATAGTCGTGTCATAAATGCGCGTTAGACTCGCGGCATTCTGGCATTACTGACTAAAAATCATGAACATAAAACTGACACTTGGCCGCCGGGTAAAACCTGCGGCAGCGCTGCCGCACGCGTTTGGCATCGGCAAGAGCATGGGCTTATTAGGCGGCGTAATTTGCGTTATTGCGCTATTTTCTCTGCTGCAATTGTTTTCCACCGTATTTATTTCCACTATTCTGCACGACGCCAAGGTTAACCTGGTGACGGGAGACGGGTTGCATCGCCAGCAGGCGACGATGGATCGCGCCAGACTGTCGCTGCTGACGGCCAGCGACACCCTGAACCGTGCGGGCATCTATTATCTGCAGGACAAAGTCACCGGCTCCGACGGCAGTTGGCATAGCCTGCTGGATGAATCGTTGGCGGCGTTGGAGGCTTCAAAGCAGGCCTTTGCCCGGTTCGAGCGCTTGAGCGCGGCCGCGCCCGAAGCGGCGGGCGCCCTGAAAGACAGTTATCGCCTGTTCTATGACGGCCTGAAGGAACAGGCGCAAGGGTTGCAAAGCAGCGCCAGCATCGATGCGTTTTTCGCCGTGCCGATCCAGGCGTTTCAGGCGGATTTCAACGAAAAGTACCTCGCTTATCAGGCGCTGAACGAACAGCATGGCAATGACGTCAACGTGCGGCAATTGGCGGCGCTGGAGCAGGCCAATACCTTTGCGCTTGGCGCATTGGCCGCGCTGGTGCTGATCGCCGTGGGGGTGTGGTTCGGCGTCGCCCGCTGGGTGATAGCACCGCTGCAGCGGGCAATTGTCCACCTCAACGTGCTGGCCGCCGGCGATCTTTCGCGGCCGCTGCCGCCTGAGCGGGCGTTGAACCGCGAGATGCGTCAGCTGCAAACCAGCATTGGCTACATGCAGGGCGGTCTGCAGCGCCTGGTAAGCGAGGTGCGCGATGCGGCGAGCGGGATCCTGAACGGCGTCGAGCGGCTGGCGGACGGCAATCGACAGTTGACGGCACAGTCGGCGAAGCAGAACGGTGAATTGCAGTTGGCGACCGAGCACGTGCAGCAGTTGGCGGCGCGGGTGGAAGAAAACGGCCAATACGCGCTGCAGGCCAGCCAACGAACCGAACAGGCCCGGCAGTGCGCCGGCGCCGGTGAGCAGATGATGCAAACCGTCAATGTTTCGATGCACGGGATCGTCAACCAATCGGCCGAGATGCGCGGCATTGTCGCGCTGATCGACAGCGTGGCGTTTCAGACCCATATTCTGGCGTTGAATGCGGCGATCGAGGCCGCGCACGCCGGCGTTCACGGCCGCGGTTTCGCCATCGTGGCTAAAGAAGTGGGCTTGCTGGCGCAAAAGAGCAGCCATTCGACGCGCGATATTCAGCAGTTGATCGGCCGCTCATTGCAGCAAATCGATCAAGGTTCGCAGGCGGTCGAACGGCTGACGGGCAACCTGCGCAAAATTATCGATCTGGTGAACAAATGTAGTGCGCTGATGGGGGAAATCTCGCTGGCGTCGTTCAATCAAGGGGAGAGCATTCAGGACGTGACGGCGCGCATCACCGCGCTAAATCAGGTGGCGCAGCAAACCGGCGCCGTGGTGAGCGCGGTGACCGAGGCTTCGCAGTTGCTGCAGGGGGAGTCGGAACGATTGGATAAAGCGATGGCGCGCTTCAGGCTGCCGGTGCAATAAATAACCCTGACGCGGGTTAATGAATAATAAAGCTGCGCTTAATGTTATTCATTATTTCCCTGTGCTGAGGGACGTTATTTCGATAAATAAAAACAGGCCGGCGCTTATGGATTAAAAAAGCGCCGGCCTGCAGAGATTATTTTAACGGGAGGATTAACGGCTGGTCTGGTGGCCGATAATGCCGCCCAGCGCTGCGCCGCCGAGGGTGCCCAGCGTGCTGCCGTCGGTCAGCACTGCGCCGCCGACCGCGCCGACGCCCGCGCCGATCGCCGTGTTGCGATCGCGATTGGACATATGCCCACATGCGGTAACGGAAAGCGTTGCCATCACCACCACCAACACACCTGCGGCACGTTTAATATTCATAATCAGTTCCTGGTAAATTGGCTGATTAATAGATTAAAAATAATCCGATTAACCCACCGGTAGAAGTTGGGATGAATGTATTCCTCCGAAAGAAAATCGAACAGGTAAAAATTCTTAATTTTGCGGCGGTGAAAAGCGATTGCTCGCCGAATGTGCGGCCACCGACAAAACCGCTGGTCTATACTGGGAAGACGCCTCGCGGGGGCGGGGCACACACTCTGGAGGCCGCCATGTCCGATCTCGTTTCCGCATCCGGCAAACCGGTGAAAATCCCCGGCCCGGATCACCCGATCACCTTGACTCGTCATCCGACGCGGGTCGTGGTGCGTGCTGCCGGGAAAACCCTGGCCGACAGTCGCAATGCGCTCATCCTGCAGGAAGCCACCTATCCGCCGGTGTTTTACTTTCCGCGTGAGGACGTGAAGATGGCGCTGTTGCAGAAAAACGAGCATGTCAGCTACTGCCCGTATAAGGGCGACTGCAGTTATTTCACCTTCGCGATGAACGGCGCACAGGGGGCCAATACGGCCTGGAGCTATGAAATGCCCTACAACGCCGTGGTGGCGATCAAGGATTATCTGGCATTTTATCCCGACAAAGTGACAGAAATCAGTACTGAAGCCTGACCTGCCGCCGCCGCCGGGCGGGGGCAGGTTGACATTCCGCTTATCCCTACTCATTATGTGTATTACTGGAAACTGATACGCTTTCCTTATGTTTTAATCCGACATAAACGAAACTCTGAGCAGGTGCCAAGGTGTCTACCTCTACGCGATTTGCCGTTGCCATCCATATCCTGACCAACATCACGCTGTGTCGTGGCCAGACGGTGCGTTCCGAAGATATCGCGCGCAGCGTCAACACCAACCCGACGGTGGTGCGGCGGATCCTCGGCGCGCTGGCGGAGGCCGGGCTGACCTATTCGCAGATGGGGCAAGGCGGCGGGGCGCTGCTGGCGCGGCCGGCAGAAGCGATCTCGCTGCTGGACGTGTATCGCGCGGTGGAGGATCAACCCTATTTCATGCTGCACCGCGCCCGGCCTAACGATGCGTGTTATATCGGCCACGCAATTACCCCGGTGCTGGAGCAAGAGTTTGCGCGCGTTGGTCACGCGCTGGAGGCCAGCCTGGCGCAAACCAGCATCGCCGAAATGGCCGGGCAGGTCGAGCGGCAAGCCGGCTATCCTTTTGTCCCTTGTTCAGCGCAATATCAAGCGGATACGCAATAAAAACCCACGCCAATTCCGTCTTCCCGCAGAGCATTTTTTGCATTGCGTTAATGTAATTGTGTAAGTTACATTAGCTCGCATCAAGTGTGATGTGGCTCACGTTTTAGACTGCCTCCCCACGATAATCGATCGATTGGCCGGAAACCTTTTCTTCCGGCGCAGATTCGCTGTGCTTATAAACCAGGAGAGAACGATGTTAGAAATGCTTGAAAGCTTGGCCACCGTGGTGGTCCTGGTGCCGGTAATGGTGGCCGTCTTGCTCGGCGCGATTTACGGCTTGGGTGAAGTGTTCAACGTCTTTTCCGCTATCGGCCGCAAAAATAACGGCTGAATTTGAACGTCAGGGGACGCAACGCCCCCTGACGCAGGACTACAATACCGTCGCCAGGAAGTTGCGCGTCCTCTCATGTCCCGGCGCATCCAGAACCTGCTGCACGCTGCCCGTTTCAACCACCTTTCCCTGATCCATAAAGACAATCTGGTCGGCCACTTCGCGGGCGAAGCCGATTTCGTGCGTGACCACCACCATGGTCATGCCCGAATGCGCCAAGTCTTTCATCACCTGCAGCACTTCGCCAACCAATTCAGGATCGAGGGCGGAGGTCGGTTCATCAAACAGTAACACCTGCGGGTTCATCGCCAGCGCGCGGGCGATGGCGACGCGTTGTTGCTGGCCGCCGGACAGTTCTCGCGGCCAGGCGTTGATGCGATGTTCCAGCCCGACGCGGGCCAGCAGCTGCTTCGCCCGTTCCTGCACCTCGGCTTTTTTTTCCTTTTTCACCCGCAGCGGCGCGTCGCTGACGTTTTGCAACACGGTGCGGTGCGCAAACAAGTTGAACTGCTGAAATACCATGCCGATGCTTTTACGCTGTTCGGCCACCTCGGCTTCTTTCAGCTCGTACAGATGCCGGCCTTTTTGACGATAGCCGATCAGCTGTTCGCCAACGCGAATGGTGCCGCCGTCCAGCTTTTCCAGGTGGTTGATGCAGCGCAACAGGGTGGATTTGCCGGAGCCGGAAGGGCCGAGGATCACCGTCACCGAGCCTGCCGGGATGGTCAGGCTGATGTTTTTCAACACGTCGGTGCCGGAAAAGGATTTCCGCACCCGGTTGATGTGGATGGATGCGCTCATTGTTCACCTCCCTGAGGGGCTTTGCGGTTGAGGAAGAACCCGCCGCGGCGCGTTGCCTGCGTGCCGCGGCCAAAATAGCGCTCCACGTAGTATTGGCCAATCGACAGAATCGAAGTCATGGCCAGATACCACAGGGTGGCGACCAGCAGCAGCGGGATGACCTCGTAGGTGCGTTGGTAAATGATCTGCGCTGAATACAGCACGTCCTGCAGGGCAATCACCGACACCACCGCGGTGGTTTTCAACTGCCCGATCACCTCATTGCCCGCCGGCGGCAGGATGGTGCGCATCGCCTGCGGCAATACCACGCGCCACAGGATTTGCCCACGACGGTATCCCAGCGCTTTGGCGGCTTCCAGCTGGCCGCTGCCGACGCTTTGGATGCCTGCGCGCACGATCTCCGCCGCATAGGCCGACTGATGCATCACCAGCGCGATCACCGCCGCGCTGAAGGTGCTGATAAGGGTATTGGTTGGCGCGCTGGCGACTTCGCCAAGAAACGGGATCCACAGGCTGATGCGCGGATAAAGCGCGGCGATGTTGTACCAAAGGAACAGCTGCACCAGCATCGGCACCGCACGGAAGAACCAGGTGTAGAACCAGCTTACCGCAACCAATACCGGATTGGCCGACAGGCGCATCAGCGCCAGCAGCACGCCACCGGCGAAGCCGAACACTACCGAAATCACCGTCAGCTTAAGCGTCATGAGCACGCCGTTGAGGATGGAAGCCTCGGTGAGGTTTTCCGCCACCACCGCCCATTCAAAGCGCGGGTTGTGCAGCATGGAATTGATGATAACGCCGACGATCAACAGCACAACCAGGGCGCTGAGCCAACGCCCGTAATGCCGATGGCCGACGATGCTCAGTTCCGCGTCGTCGACAGGGGGTTGCCCACTCATTTGGCGATCTCTTCATTGATGCCGGCGGTTTTCACTGCACCAAAACCGATATCCCAGCCGTCGAGGATTTTCTGGTAACTGCCGTCGGCGATCAGAGAATTCAGCGCCGCCTGCACCGGTTTCACCAGTTCGGAGCCTTTCGGCAGGGCAATGGCCACCGTGGTGCCGTCAATGTTGATATCACCGGCCAGCGTCAGCGGTTTAACGTGGGTGGCCTGGTAGCGCAACCCTTCATACGGGCCGAAAAACATCGGTACGCGGCCGCTGATCACCGCTTGCACCCCGGCCGGGCGGTCCGGGAAGATCGGCATGGTGATGGCCGGCTTGCCGGCGGCGACGCATTGATCGCTGGCCTGCTGCAGGCGGGTGATCTGCGAGGTGCCTGCGCCGGCGCCGACGGTCTGGCCGCACAGCTGCGCCAGCTCGGTGTAAGGGCCTAGCGCAGCGTCTTTGCGGGCGATCAAGGCCAGCTTGGAAGCGTTGTAATAGCCGACGAAGTCCACCTGCTGGAAGCGCTTTTTGTTGGCGTCAATGTTGGCCAACGCGACGTCATAACGGCCGGACTTCAGGCCGGGGATGATGTTGTCGAAGCCGCCGGTGTCCTTCCAGTGGATCGCCACGCCCAGGCGATCGGCAATCGCGCTCATCACGTCGATTTCACGCCCGGCCAGCGTTTTGTTGTCCGCCTGGTAAAAGGTGGTCGGCGGGGTGTTCGGGTTGGTGCCGGCAACGATATAGCCGGCCTTTTTGATCGCTTCAGGCAGGCTGTCGTGCAGCGCCGGATCGACGGCAGCTTTCACCGCCGCCTTGAAGGGAACATCGCCTTCAGCGGCATGACCGGCTGCCAACGGCGCCAGCGTGGAGGAAGCCAACAGCAGGGACAGTACGGTGCGTTTGAATGTGGTTTTCATCATGATTTCCCTGCGGATTAAGCCGATTTTACGTTAGCGAAGTTGATTGCCGGTTCCGGCAGACCCAGGTTTTCACGCAGGGTTGCATGCTGATACTCTTCACGGAACAGGCCACGGCGACGCAGCTCCGGGATCACCAGCTCGACGAACAGTTCCAGCTGGTTGGGCAATACCGCCGGCATGATGTTGAAGCCGTCTGCGCCTTGCTGTTCCAGCCACAGCTGGAAGTCGTCGGCGATCTCTTCGGCGGTGCCTACCACCACGCGGTGGCCGCGCGAACCGGCCGCGACGGCCGCCAGCTCACGCAGCGTCAGGTTTTCCCGCGCGGCCAGATCGGTCAGCAGTTTCACGCGGCTTTGGCCGCCTTCGGTGGCGCCCACGTTCGGCACCGGGCCGTCCAGCGGATAATCGCTCAAATCGAAACCAAAGCGCGCCGACAGCTGCTCAATGCCGTTATCGATATCCACCAGTTGATTCAGCTGGTACCAGGTTTCCTGCGCTTCTTCTTTGGTACGCCCGACAATCGGCATCACACCTGGCAGGATCAGCAGGTGGTCCGGGTTGCGGCCGGCGTCGGCCACGTATTTTTTCTGACTGCGGTAGAAAGCTTGTCCTTCTTCCAGGCTGGCGGCGGCGGTGAACACCACTTCGGCGGTTTCCGCCGCCAGCTGCTGACCAGCCGGAGAAGAGCCGGCCTCAATGATCACCGGCCGTCCCTGCGGCGAGCGGGAAATGTTCAGCGGGCCCTGCACCGAGAAATGCTTGCCCTTATGGTTGGCGGCGTGGATTTTCTCGTCGATGGCGTACACGCCATTTTGCTTATCGCGCACGATGGCGTCTTTTTCCCAGCCGTCCCACAGTTTGTAGCTGGCCTCGAGGAATTCCCGCGCCACTTCATAGCGTTCGGCGTGCGACGGCAGATCTTCACGGCTGAAGTTGCGCGCCGCATCGCTGGAGAAAGAGGTCACGACGTTCCAGGCGGCGCGGCCGTGGCTGATATGGTCGATGGAGGCCATGGCGCGTGCCAGGTGGAAAGGTTGATCGAACGTGGTGGAGGCGGTCGCCGCCAGCCCGATATGGCGGGTGTTGACCGCCAGCGCCGCGAGCAGCGTCAGTGGCTCCAGGCGTGACATCGTCGAGGGCAGGCGGTGCACGCTGGTTGCCAACGCGTCGCCGACGAAGAACATATCGAAGGTGCCTTCTTCGGCTTTTTTTGCGATCCAGGTGAACCAGTCGATATCGGTCGGTGAACCGCTGGCGCCTTCTGCGCGCCATCCCCCGATGTGGTGCCCCAGCGCCTGAACGAACAGGCCGAGACGGAGTTGGCGCGATGGTGTTGAAGGTGAAGTACTCATAATTATTCCTGTTTTATTATTAATTTAACAATGCAATCAGTCGCGGCAGCGCGCCAGGGGACATAAGCGCGCAGTCGCGGATAACGCTCTCGCCTTCGAGGCCCGGAAGCAGCTGCAGAATGGCGCGCAGCTTGGCGTCGAGGTCTGTCGGCCGGGCGGCGGTTTGCTTTCTTGTGACTATGTCACTTATTTGCCTCCCGTCCTGCAGCGTCAGGGTCAGGCGATGGAAGCGCATCTCCGGATCGAGCGCGTCCGGCGGAGCCGTGGGATCGGCATGGCGCTCAACTTTTGCCGCCAGGGAGGCGATAGCCGCATCGACAGGCTGTTCGCCGTAATGCGTCAGCGGGACCTCGCCGTGGTATAGCGCATCGGCGATGACGTATTCGAGGCTAAAGCGCGCTTCCACACCGGTGGCCGGTTGGCGAATAAAGGGCGCAGTATCTGCGCCGGGCGGAAAACTGACCTCAACCTGTGCGATCTCCGCAAGGGCGTCGCCTTGTGCCAGCAGCCGCGCGCGCAGGGCGAGCGCCGCCTCGGCCGCGCTGTGAGTGCCACCGCAAGTCGGGTACCGCTTGAATTCCAGCCCCGGCTGCAGGATGCGCCAGGGCGTGCCCCAGCCGGCGGTCAGGCATTCCGGTTTTTGCCGGCCGCCGCCGTGGGAAGTCAGCAGGCTGTCCAGCACGCCCTCCGGTTGGCCGATGAAACCGGCCTGAGCCAGCAGGGCGGCGTTGACCGCGTTGCGTGCCGCCAACCCGGCGTGCAGCGGTTTGGCCGCCGAACCGAACTGGCTGCGCAGGCCCGCTGCCTGCGTGGCCGCCAGGCCCAGAGCAATCTGCGTCTGCCGCTGGTCAAGCTGCAGATAACGCGCCACGGCGGCGCAGGCGGCGACCGCGCCCAGGGTGGCGGTGCTGTGAAAACCCAGCACGTAATGTTGCGTGCCAGCGGCCAATCCCAGCCGGCCAGCGGCCTCTACGCCGATGACATAGGCGGTTAACAGCTCAGTGACATTGTCACTCTCACCGTTCAGCGCCAGCAGGGCTGAGAGCACTACGGTGCTCGGATGGCCACGCAGCGCAGGATGGTAATCATCGAAGTCCAACGCGTGGCTGACATAGCCATAGCGCAGTGCGCGGTTCTCGCTGCCGTTCGGCGGAAACGTCTTACCGATCGCTGCCAGACCGGCATCGCTCAACGCCCCGCGGGCAATCGGCAGCGCGCAGGCGAAGTAATCTTTCACGCCGCGGCGAGCGGCTGACAGGGCGTTTTCATCCGGCTGGCTGTTCAATATCAGATGGGCGAATTGGGCGGTTATCGGTAATGACAAGGCGTTAACACCTGAATTTATATACGGTTATGCACGAGTGCGGGGTGAAAGGTATTGTGTGGCGATTTTCGTTGTCCCGAAAGAACGAACGGCGCTTCCATATCTCTGAATGGAATATAACGACGGCACTGCGCCGCCGTCAGAGCTGCTGGCAGGCGCGGCAGGCTGCGCCTTAGCTATTTTTGTGCAAAGCAAAGCTGAATTTGCTCTAGCACGATAGAGGACTCAGGTCGAGAAAAGGCGAACGCTCATGATGTCGATAAATGCCCTGAGACGCGGTGTAAGATGTTTGCTTGAAGGCCAGAGAATTTTGAGACTGCCACTGTGTCGGCAGTGGTCGCCAAGCACCGGTTGGAGCCGCCGTCGCTCCAGCGCCTCTCGCACCGCGAAATCGGGCAAGCAGGCGATGCCCAGGCCCTGTTCCGCCAGGTAAATCAGCGTGTCGACGGTGTTGCATACCGTGCGCTTGCCCAGGCCTTCGTCGAGCAGTTTATCTCCGCCCGCCACCGGCCAGGTCTCGACTTTGCCGGTGGTGGGGAATCTGTATAACAGGCAGGCGTGATCGCGCAGTTCTGCCGGCTGGCGGGGTATTCCCGCTCGGCGCAGATACTCTGGCGCCGCCACCAGCTGTAGGTGAAACGTGCCCAGTTGGCGGCTCATTAAGCGAGAATCCTCGGTATCGCCCACGCGGATCACCGCATCGAACCCTTCTTCGATCACCGCGACCCGCCGATCGGAAAAATCGGTTTCCAGCTCAATCTCCGGGTAACGCCGGACAAATTCCGCCAGCACCGGATTCAGCAGGCCGCCCACCAGCGGCAAACTGACACGCAGCTTGCCGCGCGGCGCGCTGTGCGTATCGCTGATTTCCCGTTCCGCCGCCGCCAATTCCCCGAGAATGCGCTGGCAGCGGTGCAGAAACAGCCGGCCTTCGGCGGTCAGCGTCATGCTGCGCGTGCTGCGGTGGAACAGACGCGCGCCCAGCCGATTTTCCAGGCGGGCGATGCTTTTCCCCACCGCGGAAGCGGAAATGCCGAGTACGCGCCCGGCCTCTACGAAACTCAGCGTCTCTGCGGCCTGCACAAAGACGTTCACCCCAGACAGATTATCCATTGCTTGCCCCATTGCGGACTTGAGTGTCCGCTATGAAAGGAAATCTAGCCTGTTTTTTCGTTAATCGCCACGCTCTATGCTCGGTGGCGACAGCATGGGCTGACTACCTGGGGTAATAAAGATGAATGAATACGGATCCTCTGCCAACGCGATTGACGGCGCGATAGAGCAAGCCTTGCGTGAAAAACGATTGGTTGGCGCGGTCGTTTTGGTGGCGCAGGGCGGTGAGATCGTTTATCACCGCGCGGCGGGCATGGCAGATCGCGAAGCGGGCAAGCCGATGGCGCTCAATACGCTGTTTCGTCTGGCCTCAGTATCCAAACCGATCGTGTCCACGGCGGCGCTGGCATTGATGGCGCAAGGCGCCATGCGGTTAGACGATCCGATCACCCGTTGGCTGCCGAATTTTCGCCCGCGGCTGGCGGACGGCACCACTCCGTTGATGACGCTACGGCATCTCATGACCCACACCGCCGGACTAAGCTACCGTTTTTTCCAGCCGGAAGGGGGATTCTATGCCCAGCTGGGCGTCTCCGACGGAATGGATGAAGCGTCTGTCAGCCTGCAGGAGAACGTGCGGCGTATTGCCTGCGCCCCTTTGCTGGCTCCGCCCGGCGCGGCGTGGCGCTATTCCATCGCCACCGATATCCTGGGCGCGGCGATCGAACAGGCGAGCGGCCTGCCGCTGGCGCAGGCAGTAAAAAAATGGGTGACCGGGCCGCTGGCGATGACGGATACCGATTTCCTGGCGGTGGACGCCGCGCGCTTGGCGGCCGCTTACGCCGATCATCCCGGCGAGCCGCGCCGTTTGCGCCAACCGGATCGTTTACCCTTTATCGATGGCAGCGCCGGTTTTCATCTGTCGCCGGCGCGAGCGCTGGATCCGCAGGCGTACGCCTCCGGCGGCGCCGGCATGGTCGGTTCGGCGGAGGATTTCCTGCGCCTGCTGGAAACGTTGCGCCAGGGGGGCGGGCAGGTGCTGCCGGCCGAATGGGTGACGGCGCTGACCACCAACCAAATCGGCGATCTGCCGATGCCGTTTTGGCCAGGGCGCGGTTTCGGCCTCGGCATTACCGTACTGAAAGACCCCATCGCCGCGCAAACGCCGGAGTCCGTTGGCAGCTGGCGAATGGGCGGCACCTATGGCCACTCGTGGTTCGTCGATCCCGCCCGGCAACTGAGCGTGGTGGCGTTTACCAACACGGCGCTGGAGGGCATGTCCGGCGCCTTTGTCGGCGAGATTTGTCAGGCGGTCTATGCCGCGACGGGAGCGATGTCATGCGTCTGATGCCACCGATTTTCTTCATCGCGCTGGGGCTGTTCGGCGTTTACTGCATCGAGTTTGGCGTGGTGGGCATTTTGCCGCAGATCATCGCGCGGTATGGCATCTCCACGGCGCAGGCCGGCTGGCTGGTCGGGATCTTCGCCCTGACCATCGCGCTGCTCGGGCCGCTGTTGGTGCTGCTGGCGTCGCGATTCAATCGCAAACGCATGTTGTTGATCGCGTTGACCGTGTTCGCGGCGGCCAGCGCGCTGTCCGCTCAGACGGACAGCTTCGCCATGCTGATGCTGCTGCGCATTGTGCCGGCGTTGTTTCATCCGATCTATTTTTCGCTGGCCATGGTGGCGGCCGCGGCGCTTTGTCCGCCGCATCAGGCCACCAAAGCAACCGCCTATGCGTTCATCGGTACCAGCATGGGCATGGTGTTGGGGATACCGTTGACGCAATGGATCGCCGGGCAGTTCAGCTATGAAGCCTCGTTCCGGTTCTGTGCGTGGGTCAATCTCCTCGCGGCGGCGGGATTGCTGATGCGGTTGCCCGACGTCGCCGTTCAACGCCTCAGTTATGGCAAACAGCTGATGATCCTGCGCAGCGGGACGCTGTGGCTGAATATCATCACCTGCGTGCTGATCTTTGCCGCCATGTTCGCCGTCTATGCTTACGCGGCTGAATATCTCAGCCGTGAAATCGGCCTCAGCGGCGGCGTCATCGGCTTTCTTCTGGTGGCGTTCGGCGTGGGCGGTGTCGCGGGCAACCTGTTGGCCGGCAAGGGGTTGAGCCGCCATCGAGCGCTGACGGTGCTGCTGCACCCGCTAGCCTTGATTGCGGCTTATGCGCTGCTGTATCACTACGGTAGCGCGAATATCGGTTCGATGACGGCGCTTTGTCTGTATTGGGGAGCGGCGCACACCAGCGGTTTGATCGTGACGCAGGTCTGGTTGACATCCGAAGCGCCGCAGGCGCCGGCGTTCGCCACCGGGCTGTATATCGCCTTTATCAATCTGGGCGTGGCGCTGGGCTCGCTGGCGGGCGGCTGGTCCATCACCGCGTGGGGGCTACAGGGCAGCCTGCTGTGCGGAGCCTTGTTCGCCGCGCTGGCGGTGATAACGATCGCCGCCAGGCTGCGGTTGCAGCGGCAGGCTACCGTTGCGTTGCGTCGATCATCGCCATCACCTGCCGGAACATCGCGCTTTCCGCATCGGCCAGTTCGTTGACCAGCGTAAAGTGATTGCAGTGGCGATCGGCCAGCAACTGAACGTCGAGGCCGCGCGCCAGGCAGGCGTCATAATAGGCCTGCGTTTGGTTTTTGAACCCTTGCGTTTCGCGCTGGCCGACGTCGAGCAGGATCTGCGGCGCATGGTCTTTCTCCGGCAGCAGAAACAGCGGGCTGAGGGTTTGCGCCTGTTCGGGCGTCAGATGCAGCCAGTCGTTGATGTAGATATCGCATAGCGGGCGCAAATCGTAGAGGCCACTCAGCGCCAGCGCGCCTTTGATCGCATCGGGCGGCAGACGATAGCGTTGCTGCCAGCCGTCGGCGATCAGCATGCCGCACAGGTGGCCGCCGGCCGAACTGCCGCTGACGAAAATGCGCGCCGGATCGATGCCGAAAGGCGCCCCGTGATGATAAAGCCAGGCGACGGCGCTGCGCACCTCGTGCACGATCTCCGCCAGCGTAGCTTCTGGCGCCAGCGTGTATTCCAGCGTGGCGACGGCCACGCCGCGCTGGGCAAACGCGGCGGCCATCGAACAGGCTTCCTCTTTGCGCTGCGAATGCCAGTAGCCGCCATGAATAAAGATCAGCAGCGGGGCGGGCTGCGTGCAAGCCGGGAACAGATCGAGGCGCTCGGCGGCGCTCATGCCGTAACGCAGATCGTAAATGCCGGGCGTCTGTGCCTTGGCGCGCTGGGCCAGCGCGGCGTATTCCGCCATGCAGGCGTCAAAATCCTCCACCGACGCGCGGGCGTTGTATTGCACGGCGCGCGCGTTCAGGTTTTCAAACGTCAGATCGATGTTCATGCCTTTCTCCTGATTGTTATGCGTTCTGCCTCCATCATTGTCCTGGCGGCGAAAAGATGTTTGATCTCCTGTGCGCGCAAATGCGTCTTCTCTGATGCTGTTATCTGCTGTATATTGCTGTTTTATGCTTTTTACTGCGGGAGTGACCCCATGCACAAAGCGGCAAGGCAGCGCCATTTACTGGATTTGCTCAGCGAACGCGGGCAGGCGGCGGTGGCGGAATTGGCCAGCGCCATCGGTGTTTCGGTCGATACCGTGCGCCGCGACTTGGCCGATCTCGAGCGGCAGGGGTTGGCGCAGAAACATCACGGCGGCGCGATAGCGCTCGAACCGTCCGGCATGCCGCGCCAGGCGCGCGCTGCGCTGTTGCCGCAGGTCAAGCAGCGGCTTGGCCGCGCGGTGGCCGCGCAGATCCCGCCCGGCAGCACCCTGATGCTGGATGCGGGCAGTACGCTGTTGGCGGTGGCGCAGGCGTTGCGCGGCCCGGCGACGGTGATCACCGCTTCGCTGGATATCGCGCAGTGCCTGAGCGACAGGCCGGAAATCCAACTGATCTTGCTCGGCGGCCAGTGGGATGCGCGCCAGCGGCTGTTCGCCGGCAGCGCCACGCTGGCGTTGCTGGCGCGCTACCGTGCGGATATCGCCTTGCTGGGCGCCTGCGCGGTGCATCCTCAGCTGGGACTGAGCGCCGGCGAAGAGGCCGATGCAGAGGTCAAACGCGCCATGCTGGCTAACAGCGGCGAGCGCTGGCTGGTGGCCGACCATATGAAACTGGATCGCTGCGAGCCGCATCACGTTGCGGATCTGGCGCAGATCCAACGCCTGTTTACCGATCGCCCGTGGGACAACCTGGACGAACAATCATTGATTGAACTTTGTGTCGTCGCCGACGACCGCTAGAGGAGAACACTGATGAACGATACCGCTCGACCGTTGCAGGTGGCGCTGATTGGCTACGGCTTTGTCGGCAAGGCGTTTCACGCGCCGCTGATTAACGCGGTGCCGGGGTTGGAACTGAGCGTGGTGGCTTCGCGCGATGCCGCCAAGGTACATGCCGATCTGCCGCACGCGCAGGTGATCGCCGATCCGCTGGAGGCCATCCGCCGGCCGGAGGTGGATTTGGTGGTGATCGCATCGCCGAACGACACCCATGCGCCGCTGGCGCTGGCCGCACTGGAGGCGGGCAAGCACGTGGTGGTGGATAAGCCGTTTACGCTGGATTTGGCGCAGGCGCGCGCGCTGATTGCCGCGGCGGAGAAGCACGGCCGCCTGCTGTCGGTGTTCCAGAACCGTCGCTGGGACAGCGATTTCCTGGGGGTGAAACAGGTGATCGAGCAGGGGCTGATCGGTAAGGTGACGCACTTTGAGTCCCATATCGACCGCTATCGCCCTGAAGTACGGGTGCGCTGGCGTGAACAAAACCTCCCAGGCAGCGGGCTGTGGTTCGATCTGGGGCCGCACATGGTCGATCAGGCGCTGCAGCTGTTCGGTTTGCCGCACAGCGTGCAGGCCAACATCGCCACGTTGCGCCCCAACGCGCAGATTAACGACTGGGCCCACGTGGTGCTCAACTATCCGACGCACCGCGTGATCCTGCACGGCAGCATGCTGGTGGCGGGCGGCGTCTCACGCTTTACCGTGCACGGCGAGAAAGGCAGCGTGGTCAAAGCGCGCGCCGACGGGCAGGAGAGCCAGCTGCTGGCCGGCGTGACGCCGGGTTCGGCGGAGTGGGGCAAAGACGACGACGCGATGAGCCTGTTTATCGGTACGGAGCCGGTGCGCACGCTGCCGACGCCGGATGGCGATCAGCGCCAGTATTACTTCCAGGTGCGCGATGCGTTGCGCGGCGCAGGCGCCAACCCGGTTACCGCGGCGCAGGCGTTGGCGGTGATGGCGGTGCTGGAAGCGGCCACCCTGGCGGCGGAAACCGGTGTGACTCAACCGTTGCCGCTCACCGAGGCGGAAATCGCCGCCTGGTAACGGCTCGCGTCAGATAAGGCGTCAGGTGCATGGATACAGTGCATGCCATGCGTCTTCCGCCATGCTAACCCCTGACATAGGCTTACCGGCAGTCTATGTCAGGAGTGTTCATCATGTTATCCCACCCTTCGCCGCAAGGCGTCCGCGGCATACTGGCCGCTCTTTCTCTGAGCATGCTGCTGTCATCGCTTGGCATCAGCATTGCCAACGTCGGGCTGCCGGCGCTCGCCACTGCGTTCCATGCCTCGTTCCAGGCGGTGCAGTGGGTGTTGCTCTGCTATTTGCTGGCCGTCACCACTTGCATTATCGGCATCGGCCGTTTGGGCGACAGCCTCAATCGTCGCCGCCTGCTGCTGGCGGGCATTACGCTGTTTACCGCCGCTTCGCTGGCTTGCGCGCTGGCTCCGCAACTGTGGCTGTTGCTGGCAGCGCGCCTGGCGCAGGGGCTGGGGGGCGCAGTCATGATGTCGATCGCCATGGCGCTGGCGGGCGAGGTTCTGGGGAAGGAAAAAATCGGCCGCGCGATGGGGCTGCTCGGCACTATGTCAGCCGTGGGCACCGCGCTGGGGCCGTCGTTAGGCGGCGCGCTGATCGCCGGTTTCGGCTGGCGGGCGATGTTCCTGATCAACCTGCCGCTGGGGCTGCTGGCGCTGTGGCTTGCCTGGCGATACTTGCCGAATGGGCCGCGCGCGGCAACGCGCGCGGAACCGTTCGATCGCGCCGGCACGTTGCTGCTGGGCGGCGCATTGCTCTGCTATTCGCTGGCGATGACCCTCGGGCGCGGCGACTTCGGCGCGCTTAACCTGGCGTTGATGTTGGGGGCGCTGTTGGCGGGGGCACTGTTTATCCGCGTGGAACGCCGCGCCGCATCGCCGCTGCTTGCGCCGTCGATGTTCCGCCATCCGGCCCTGACGGCGGGGCTGGCGGCCAGTGCGCTGGTGATGACGGTGATGACCGCCACGCTGGTGGTCGGGCCGTTCTATCTGTCGCGGGCGCTGGGCTTAAGCGCCGCGCAGGTCGGGCTGGTGATGTCGGCGGGGCCGGCGGTGGCGATCCTGACCGGCATACCGGCCGGCTATCTGGTGGATCGCTTCGGATCGCAGCGCATCGCTCAGTTTGGGCTGACGGCGGTGGCCGCAGGCGCGGCGTTGCTGTCGCTGTTTAACCGTTGGGGCGTGCTCGGCTATATCGCCCCCATCGCGCTGTTGACCGCCGGCTATGCGCTGTTTCAGGTGGCCAACAACACTATGCTGATGAAGGATCTGTTTCCTGAACGGCGCGGGCTGATCGCCGGCATGGTGAACTTGTCGCGCAATCTGGGGGCGATCACCGGCGCGTCGGTGATGGGGGCGCTGTTTTATCTGGCTTCGCAGCAGGTCGCGGGCACTGCGGCTGCCGCGGCTTACGGCATGCGGGTGACCTACGGCGTGGCGGCGCTGTTGGCATTGGCGGCGTTGATCATCGCCTTTGGCGGCCGCCGCCTGATGCTGCGTTACGGCGCGCGCTGAACCGCGTAGCGTTCTTGCACGAAACCGTTGTCCGATGAAGTGACGGCAAGCAGGCGCAGGCGCTGCTCCTGGCCATCGGCGCCGAATAAGGGGATACCGCCGCCCAGCAGCAGCGGCACGCGCGTAATCGTCAGTTCGTCGATCAAGCCGGCCTGCAGGAAGCGCTGCACGGTCTGGCCGCCGTCGATATACAGGTGACGGCAGCCTTGCTCGGCCAACTGCGTCACGATGGCCGCCGGTTCGCCATTCATCCAGCGAACGTGGCCCGTTGCGTGCGGCGCGGGCGGCTGCGTCGACAGCACCACCACCGGCAGTGCGCCATAGGGCCACTCTGGAAAGGCGCGGACTTTATCATAGGTATGGCGGCCCATCACCAGCGCGTCGATGTCGGCGACAAACGCTTCAAAACTCAACCCATTGAGCAGCGAAACCGCATATTCGGGCCGCAGCAGCCAGTCGATGTCGCCATCCGGGCCGGCAATGAATCCGTCTACGCTGGTGGCGATGTAAACCGAGCATCTCATCAGGCGAGATCTCCCCGATAAACCACATGCACCTTGTTGCCGTCGGGATCGCGCAGGTAAGCGCCGAAATAGCCTTTGCCGTAGTGCGCGCGCTCGCCGGGCTCGCCTTCACTGCTGCCGCCCGCCAGCAGACCGGCGGCGTAGGCGCGTTTAACCGCCAGCTCGTCGGCGGCGAGGAAGGCCAGCATGCTGCCGTTGCCGGCGCTGGCGGGCTGTCTGTCGAAGGGTTGGTAGGCGTAAAAACGCGGCAGCGTTTGGCCTGGCATCACCCAGCAGCGGGCGGCGGGGCCGCCGTCCGGCGTCACTTCCCGCCGTTGTAAGCCCAATGGCAACAGAATGGCGTCGTAGAACGCGGCGGCGGCATCCAGATCGCTGACGCCGACGGTAATATGGCTGAACATGGCGCGTTTCCTTCCCCAAGAGAGAATAATGAACGCCTAAAACAGTAGCAGCGATATCGCAGGATGGACAGACCGCCGTGGAGGATTCGGATTAGGGACGCGCGCAGGTGTAGCGCGCTTCACGGTTCGCGGGGCAGGCCGCCGTTCAATTGCTCTCGACGCGCGGATTGGCGTGGGTCGGCTGGCTGGGATAATCCACCTGATGCTTGTGCAGATAATCGCGGATCAGCTGACGCACCACCTGAGAAGGGGTGACGTCCTGCTGCAGGCACAGCTCTTCCAGGGCTTTCTTCTTGTCCGGGTCAATCAGCACCGTTAGCCGCGCCGTTTTCTTTTCCATCAGGATCCTCCAGAGAATGATGACTGAATGATAATACCATGTGGACGAAGCGGCCAGCCAGACCGCGTCGCCGCTCGTTCTTAGCGGAAATGCAGCCGTTCTATTTTGCGTGACAGGTAGCCGAGTTCGCAGTTGAACAGCTCGCCGCTGCCGGCGGCCAGCGTGCGCAGCGTGCTGAGCGGCAACGTCACCTGCGCCGGCGTGGCGTAAATGATCACGTTGCCGCTGGGGGCGACGCAAAATAATACGGTGCCGAATATCCGGTGCAGGCTGTGGTACAGCAGGCTGTTTTCATCGGGCAGATCGTGGTAATTGAGCACCAGCCAGCCCCCGTCGTTCAGCCGCGCGGCGCAGTTTTCCAGGAATGTCTGGGTGCCTTGCTGCGGATCCATGGCGAACGCCGAATAGAGATCGGAGAAAATCAGATCGTAACGCGTCTCGGCGGGCGGGCGCACAAAGTCCATGGCGTCGGCGGTACGCAGGCTGATGGTGTCGGTGGCCGGCAGCGTAAAATAGCGGCGCGCGACGGCGATCACCGCGGCGCGCAGTTCAACCACGTCCAGACGCATGGCCGGATCGAGCGCGTGCAGCGCACGCAGCAAGCTGCCGCCGCCTAACCCCAGGATCAGCGCCGAGGTCGGCGGCTGCCAGGCCACCGCCATCAGCATCGCCTTGATGTAGTTGTGGATCGGCTGCGCGGGGTTGCTGAGGCTCATCTTGCTTTGCTCGCAGATGCCGTCAAACCGCAGCGTGCGGTAGTCCTTGTGATCGGAAACGATGATTTCGCCCCAGGCGTCGGTTTCGCGAGCGATCACCTGGCCGCGCGGAGAGAAATCGAGGGTTCTGAGTAAGCTGTCAACCAGAGACATGGTATTCGCAGGTTTCCTTTGGCAAGCGGCCTATTTACGGGCGCACATGAAATCGGCGGTGCAAATGCGCCGGCCATCGATGCTGGCGCGGCCGGTGAAGCGGGCGATCGCGCCCCGCCGGCGTACAAAGGCGACCTCCATCAACACCTGGTCGCCGGGACGGGCGGCGCGATAAAACCGCGCCCGCTGAATGGAAGCGAAGTAGTAATGTTCCCCTTCATTCAACGCCCCGAGATAATAATGCGCCAGCAGCCCGGTGCTTTGCGCCAGCGCTTCCACCAACAGCACGCCGGGAAAACCGGCGAAGTGCGCATGGCCGTTCCAGAACGTCGGCTCATTGGCGGTGATGTTCTTGATGGCGCTCAGCCGGCCTTCGGCAATGCAGGTGCCGGCGGGCAGTACGCGATCGACCAACAGGCAGGGATAACGATGAGGCAGAATCGCCTGAATATCGTTGAATTGCAGGGGGTGACCGTTTAATGGCATGGAAGTGCGTGATCCTGTCTGCGGCGAATCCGGTGCGGTGGCCGGCGTTCGGTCCATAATGAGTGTAATAACATTATAATAAAATTATCATCAGATGTGCCAGATGAAAGACATGACGGCGGTGACGGTTGGGGAACAGCGAAGGAGGGGAAGACACCCGATCCTGACGATCGGGCGTGGTGGCGCGTTTAGTGCTTGGAGCGGGTCACCTTGTCCAAATAACCCATCACGAAGGCGGAGAGCACGAAGGTGAGGTGGATGATCACATACCACATCAGCTTGTTGTCGGGCACGTTCTTGGCGTCCATAAACACCCGCAGCAGGTGAATGGAGGAGATGGCGACGATAGATGCGGCGACCTTGTTTTTCAGCGAGGTGGCGTCCATTTTGCCCAGCCAGCTCAGTTTCTCTTTCCCTTCGGTGATATCCAATTGCGAGACGAAGTTTTCATAGCCGGAGAACATCACCATCACCAACAGGCCGCCGACCAGCGCCATGTCGATCAGCGACAGCAAGGTCAACACCAGATCGGCTTCGGTAACGGCAAAAATATTTGGCAGGACGTGGAGAATTTCCTGAAAAAACTTGATCGACAGGGCGACCAGAGTGAGCGAAAGGCCGAAATAAACCGGTGCGAGCAGCCAGCGGGAGGCGTACATCGCGTTTTCTAGCAAGCGTTCCATCATAAAATTGTTTTAAATGCGTAGCAAAAAGGGCGCTCAGTATAGCGCAAGAGGCCTGGGTGAAATCAACCGCTTGCGCCAGCAGAGGACGCTATCAGGCCACTACGCGCGCCGTTTTGCGCCCGCTGCGGATCCACAGCGCCACGGCCCCCGCCGCCGTCGCCAGCGCCACGACGCCCGGCCAGCCCGCGCTTGCCAGAATGCGGCTGCCGAGGGCGGCGCCGGTCGCCATACCGATGAACACGCCGGTGAACAAGAGGGCGTTCAATCGGCTGCGGGCTGCCGGATCGAGACCGTAAACGATGGTTTGGTGCGCGATCAGCGTAGCCTGGATGCCCAGGTCGAATCCGACGGCGCTCAGCGCAATGAGCGCCAGTTGCGCCGGGAGCGGCAACAGCGGCAGCAGAAACATCAAGGCGAAGGAGGCCAGAACCAGTCCCGCGCCGATACGGGTCACGACGTCAGGGCCGTGCCGATCGGCCAGACTGCCCGCCAACGGCGCCGCCAGCGCACCCGCCGCCCCCGCCAGGCCAAACGCGCCGGCGGCCGCGCTGCCGATCTGGTAGCGCTCCGCCAGCATCAACGCCAGCGTTGACCAGAAAGCGCTGAAGCCCAATGACAGAAAGCCTTGCGCCAGCGTTGCGCGCCGCAGCGCGGGATACTCGGCCCACAGATGTCCCAGCGAGCGCAGCAGCGCGGGGTAACTCAGCGCGTTATGAGGGCGAAGACGCGGCAACATGCGCCAGATCGCCAGCGTGATCGGCAAAACGCCCAGCGCCGCGAGTGCGTAGACGCTGCGCCAGCCGGCGTACTCGGCGAGCGCGCCGCTGAACACCCGCGACAGCAAAATGCCGGCCAATAGCCCGGTCATCACTGCGCCGACGGTTTTGCCGCGGCTGGCCTCCGGTGCCAGCGTGGCGGCTGCGGGGATAATGTCCTGCGCGACGGTGGCGGTCAGGCCTATCGCCAGGCTGCTGAGCAACAACAGCGGGAACGAGGCAGCAAAAGCGCAGAGTAACAGCGTCAGCGTCAGCAGCGCGCCTTTTACCAGAATGATCCGCCGGCGATCGTACCGGTCGCCGAGCGGTGCCAACAGTAAAATGCCCAGCGCATAGCCTAACTGAGTCAGCGTCGGCACCATGCCGGCATCGGCGACGCCGGCGTGGAAATCGGCGCCCATCATGCCAAGCATGGGCTGGCTGTAATAGATTGACGCGACGCTGAGGCCGGCGCCGGCGGCCAGCAAAAATACGACGTTGGCGGACGGTGCGCCGTGGGTGGTGGCGGTGCTCATGGCAAAAATTCCTGCAAGGTGGATGTGCGGCCATTTTTACCGCTTGCTTCATGCCGCTGTAGCCCCCTCGCAGGTAAAACTGTTATACACTCAACGTATGAATAAAATTAACTTACCTAACGGCGACCGCATAACTTTGCTGCATACGCTGGTGCGCATCGTCGAAAGCGGCAGCCTGTCGGCGGCGGCGCAGCAGCTGGGCACTTCGCAGCCGACGATTAGCCGGCGTCTGCAGGCATTGGAACAGCTGCTGGGCGCCAAACTGATCCAGCGGACCACCCACGCCCTCAAACTGACCGACGACGGCGAGCGCTGTTACCGCCAGGCGCGGGGGCTGATCGAACAATGGCAAAGCCTGGAAGAAGGGCTTGGCGGCGCGCGCGACGAACCGGTCGGCGTGTTGCGCGTGCGGGCGCCGCACGCATTCGGCCAGGATCAGCTGATCGGTCCGTTGGGCGAGTATTTGCGGCGCTATCCGCAAACTTACGTTGAGTGGACGCTGAACGATCATTCTCCGGACTTTATTCCCGAAGGCGTGGATTGCGCCATTCACGTCGGTGCGGTGACCGATCCGTCGGTCGTGGCGGTGTTGCTGGCGGAGGTGCCGCGCAGCACGGTGGCGTCACCGGCGCTGTTGGCTGAACGACCGGCGATCGTCGATCTCGACGATTTGGCCTCATTGCCGTGGCTGGCGGTAAACAGTTTTTATCGTAATGAGGTCGTCTTGACCCATGCGACCAGCGGTGAACAGCGGCGTTTCGACATCGCGCCGAGGTTGAGCACCGACAGCCTTTATGCGGCGCGCAAGGCGGCGCTGGAAGGGCTGGGCGTCGCGATCGTGTCGTCTTGGGTGGTGAAAGAAGAATTGGCGCAAGGCGCTCTGCAGACGCTGTTACCCCTGTGGCGAGCTGAGCCACTGCCTATTTACCTGTTGTATCCCTACGCCAGCTATTATCCCGCGCGCTTACGCAAATTCATGGAAATGATGAAAGAAACAATGCCGCGCATTCTCGGCGCGCAGCCGCCGACGGGGCGCTGACGGCCTTCAGTGTCTGGCTTTTTTACCGTCGCTGTGGCCGAGAGAACGATCGGGGAAGCTGTGATCGCGCAGCCGCTGCTTTAACTGCGCCGCATCGGGGAAGCCGCCGTCAATCTTGCGATCCCAAATCATCACGCCATCGACGCTGATTTGGTAGACCCCGCCGGTGCCCGGCATCAAGGTGACGGAGGCGAGATCGTCGCCGAAGGTGTTCAGCAGCTCTTGCGCCATCCAGCCGGCGCGCAGCAGCCAGTTGCATTGTGAACAGTAGTGAATCGTAACGGCGGGTGCGTTTTTCATCGTTGATCAACCGGTTAGTGGTGACGGCTTGCAATCAGCCTGCGGGCTCGCAAGCGATGGTGGCTGTGTATCGCCAAATAGTCAAGCGCCTGCTGCGGCCAGAGCGACAAGGGGAGCCGAGTGTGCATCACGGCCGCTTGCTTCCGGCAAACCATTCAACCCCGCGCAGCATGCCCGCCCAATAAAACCGGGGTAAAAACCAGGCTTTCAGCCACCAGGCCATACGGCTGGGCTGGGTTGCGTCGAGCAGTGGAAACGTGGGCAGCAATTTACCGTCATAGCCAAACTCCGCCAGCACAACTTTGCCTTTCTCGACCGTCAATGGACAGGAACCATAACCATCATAATGGGCTGTGAGAGGCGTGCCATGAATACGTGCCGCGACGTTTTCCGCCACCACTACCACCTGCTTTCGCGCTGCCGCCAGGGTTTTGGCGTTTGGCGTTGAGCAACAGTCGCCTACCGCAAAAATATCCGGCCAATGCTTATGTTGCAGCGTCAATTTATCCACATCGCACCAGCCGGCGCCATCCGCGAGTCCGCTTTGCGAAATAAACGCCGGGGCTGATTGAGGCGGCACCACGTGAAGCATATCGAAGGGCAGGGTTAACTCGCGTTTTTCTTCTTCATTTGTCTCCACGGCAAATATCGCTTGCCGATTTTCGCCATCTATACGGATTAAATTATGATTGAAGTTGACCTGTGCACGGTATTTTTCCAAATAGCCGCTCAGCGGGGGGACAAATTGCGGAATGCCGAAAACCACCGTGCCCGCAAGGCAGAAATTGACGTTAATATTATTCAGAACGCCTTGCCGCCGCCAATGATCGCATGAAAGATATAAGGCTTTTTGCGGCGCGCCGGCGCATTTTATGGGAAGCGTGGGTTGGGAAAATATCGCCTTGCCGCCTTGCATCTCCCGGACCAGTTGCCAGGTGTATTCTGCAAGATCAAAACGATAATTAGAGGTGACGCCGTTAAATCCTAACGTCTCTTCAAGGCCTTCTATTTTATCCCAACGTAAAACAAGGCCGCAGGCAACAATAAGGAAATCATAGCTTACGCGTTTACCCTGACGGGTCTCGATATATTTTTCACTGGGATCAACCCTGACAACGCTGTCCTGGAGCCATGAGACGCCAGAAGGAATAACATCGCGCATGGCGCGCTGCGTTTTATTGATATCAAAGAGCCCGCCGCCCACCAGGGTCCATGCCGGCTGGTAATAATGACAGTCATTGGGTTCAACGACAGTTATATCCGCATCTTTAACTCGCTTCCTTATGCTTGCGATGACGCCGATGCCAGATGAACCACCGCCAATAACAACAACTTTCTTCAGGGTGTTTATTTTTTCTGGTTTCATGCAGGTCTCCTTTCATAAGAAAGTAGGGGGTTGTGGCTCAGATTTAAAGATAATTTATAGAACTTATGGTTATATTAAAAATCACATATTCGATTTAGCTATATATAATAGCTAAATGTAATAAGTTATTTGACAATCAACGCAAACTGATCGTTAATAAATGCCATAAATATCGAAAGGGAATTAATGCATTGGATTTTTTCCATTTTACTTTTTATACCCTGATGCTGTTGGTGATAACCGGGGGAATAGTCGGATTTCTCCTGGCTCTGACCGGGGGAGGCGGATCCATCGTCTGCGTGCCCTTGCTGCTGTATATGGTGAAAATCCCGGATACGCACTTGGTTATAGGCACCAGTGCCATGTCCGTTGCCATTAGCGCGCTGATCAATCTTTTTGTTCATGCCGCCAAAGGAAACGTCCGGTGGCAAACCGGCGTTACCGTTTCGCTGGTGGCGGTGGTGGGAACGCTGGCGGGCTCTCAGGTGGGAAAAATGACGGACGGGCACCATTTAACCCTGCCTTTCTCTCTGCTGATGCTGGTTGTCGCCGGATTGACGCTGAAAAAAAATCATCGGGCAGGCAACGGATTACCGTCCTCCCATCCGACATTTCATCCCGCCATCGTGTGGCCCAGCGTGCTGGCGCTGGGCGCGGTGGCCGGTTTTTTGGGCATCGGCGGCGGATTTTTGGTGGTGCCGGCGCTGCTCTGGTTCTTCCGCTTTTCGCTGGTTGAAGCGGTGGCGACCTCACTGGTCGTGGTTTCCGCCATGGGATTATCGACAAGCGCAAGCTATGCCATGTCCGGCAAGGTGTCGCTGGTCATTACCTGCTGGCTCATCGTCGGCGGCGTTCTGGGGGGCGTCGTGGGGGTGGCGCTCACCGAGCGCCTGAAAAAACGCGAGGACATTATCCGTGTGCTCTATGCCGGCATGTTGTTGGTGCTGGCCCTTTATATGCTTTTTAAAAGCCTATAAAACAAAAGGAAAAAATATGCACATCCGTACTTACCATCATCAGCTCTCCTTTTCGGGGGCGCCCGCAGCGAATGATTTCGCCATCCTGCATCAACAAGGCTATCGGTTTATCGTCAACAATCGGCCAGATGAAGAGTCGGGCGAGTACCTTAACCATCAACAAGAAAAAGCGTTGGCTGAGCAATGGGGAATGGGCTACGTCTATCTGCCTTACACATTCGACACGCTGACCTGGGAGACCGTTTATATCTTCCATTACCTGTTGCGGCGGGGTGAGAAGACCCTGGCGCATTGCAGGAGCGGAGCGCGTTCTGCCTGCCTTTCCCTGCTGTATGCGCTGCGCGAAGGCCAGATAGACGAAGCGCAATTTCGCAGCCAGTGTGCAGAGTATGGCGCCGATGCCGATAAGGCGCTGGGCTGGTATGGCCGGCATCAGGCCGTTCAGCCTCACGCGCAAGTGCACGCGTTTTATGAGCCGGAAAGCGGCAGCCTGCAGTATGTCATCGCCGATCCCGCAGCGCGTCGCTGCGCCATCATCGACCCGGTGCTGGATTTTGATCGCCGATCGGGCACGGTCTCGCATCAGCAGGCCCGCACCATTTTAAGCTTTATCCAGCAGCAAGGATGGGGAGTGGCCTGGGTGCTGGATACGCACCCGCATGCCGACCATTTTTCTGCCGCCACCTGGCTGGCGCAGAAAACCGGCGCCCTCACCGGCATAGGCGAAAAAATTACCGCCGTGCAGGGGCTGTGGCAAGACATTTATAATTTGAAGGAACTGCCTCCCGCCGAGACTCTGTGGGATGCGCTGTTTGCGGATGGGGACGTCTTTTTTATCGGCAACCTGCGTGCTGAAGTCTTGCTGTCTCCTGGCCACACCTTGGCGTCCGTCACTTATCACATCGCCGATGCGGCGTTTATTCACGATACGTTTTTCATGCCGGACAGCGGCACCGCAAGGGCCGATTTCCCCGGCGGAAATGCGGAAGCCCTGTGGGATTCGTTGCAGCGGATCTTGAGCCTGCCTGCGGATACCCGCCTGTTTACCGGCCATGATTATCGCCCAGCGGGGCGTGAGGCCCGCTGGGAAAGCACCGTGCGAGAGCAGCGCGAGAACAACCCCTGGGTGGCCAACATGGATAAGGCCCAATTTATCGCGCAAAGAAAGCAGCGAGACGCCACGTTGCCGCATCCGGAATTGATGCTGATGGCGCTGCAGGTCAATATTCGCGGCGGCGTTCTGCCAGATTGCGAAGATGATGGGCGGCACTACCTCAAAATCCCAGTTAATCGCTTCAAGGGATAAATCAAGCCGTGGAGGCGCGATCGTTCACGGCTGCCAATCTCAAAACGATCGCGCCGTCTGTTAATGGTTTTTTATGAAATAAGCAGACTGATTCATATTTAATTATTTGTTTTTACACAAAACAGGTGGTACTTGCCCTCACCGAATACAGTCACTACATTAACAACTGTACTTCCCACTCTGCTAAGGAAAACACCATGAAAGCTGCCGTAGTGACGAAAAACCATACCGTAGACATTCAGGATAAAGTGCTGCGCCCGCTGAAGCACGGCGAAGCGGCGTTGAAAATGGAGTGTTGCGGGGTGTGCCACACCGATTTGCACGTGAAAAATGGCGATTTCGGTGAGGTGCCGGGCATTACGTTGGGGCATGAGGGCATCGGCGTGGTCTCCGCCGTCGGTGAGGGCGTCACCTCGTTAAAAGTGGGTGACCGCGCCAGCGTCGCCTGGTTTTACCAGGGGTGCGGCCATTGCGAATACTGCGTCAGCGGCAACGAGACCCTGTGCCGCTCGGTGAAAAACGCCGGCTATAGCGTTGACGGCGGCATGGCGGAAGAGTGCATCGTGGTGGCGGACTACGCGGTGAAAGTGCCGGATGGGCTCGATTCTTTCGCCGCCAGCAGCATCACCTGCGCCGGCGTCACCACCTACAAGGCGGTGAAGATTTCCGATATCAAACCGGGGCAGTGGATCGCCATCTACGGCTTGGGCGGGCTGGGCAACCTGGCGCTGCAGTATGCCAAGAACGTGTTTAACGCCAAAGTGGTCGCCATCGACGTCAACGACGGTCAGCTGGAGTTCGCCAAACAGATCGGCGCCGATCTGACCATCAACTCCAAAACGCAAAACGCGGAGGAGATCATTCAGCAGCAAACCGGCGGCGCTCACGCGGCGGTGGTGACGGCGGTGGCGAAAGCCGCCTTCAACTCGGCGGTGAATGCGGTGCGCGCCGGCGGTAAAGTGGTGGCCGTGGGGCTGCCGCCGGAGAGCATGGATCTGAGCATTCCGCGCCTGGTGCTGGACGGCATTCAGGTGGTGGGTTCGCTGGTGGGCACGCGCGAAGATCTGAAGGAGGCGTTCCAGTTCGCCGCCGAAGGCAAGGTGACGCCGAAAGTGACCAAGCGGCCGCTGGGGGATATCAACGCCATCTTCGACGAGATGAAGGCAGGCACCATTCGCGGTCGCATGGTGATCGATCTCGGCATGGCGAAGTAGGCCACGCGAAAAAAGAAGGCCACCTGCGGGTGGCCTTCTTGCCATTACGCCGGATTCAGAACAGGCCCAGCGGCTTGGCGTCGTAGCTGACCAGCAGGTTTTTCACCTGTTGATAGTGCGACAGCGCCGCCTTGTGGGTTTCGCGTCCGATGCCGGAGTTCTTGTAGCCGCCGAACGCGGCGTGCGCCGGGTACAGGTGATAGCAGTTGGTCCACACGCGCCCGGCCTTGATCGCGCGGCCCATGCGGTAAGCGCGGTTGATGTCGCGGGTCCACAGCCCGGCGCCCAGCCCAAACTCGGTGTCGTTGGCCAGCGCCAGGGCTTCGGCCTCATCCTTGAAGGTGGTGACGCCAATCACCGGCCCGAAGATCTCCTCGCGGAAGAAACGCATGCTGTTGTTGCCGGTAATCAGCGTCGGCTGCAGGTAGAAACCGTTTTGCACTTCGTCGCCGCGCTGGGCGGGCTCGCCGCCCACAACGATTTTGCCTCCCTCGTTTTTAGCGATCTCGATATAGGACAGGATCTTGTCGTACTGCTGTTTTGACGCCTGGGCGCCGATCATGGTCTCGGTGTCGAAGGGATCGCCCTGGCGGATGGTAGCGATACGCGCCAGCACTTTCTCCATAAACTGCGGGTAGATGGATTCCTGGATCAGCGCGCGTGAAGGGCAGGTGCACACCTCCCCCTGGTTGAAGAAGCCCAGCACCAGCCCCTCAACCGCTTTGTCGATAAACTCCGGTTCCGCCTGCATGATGTCTTCAAAATAAATGTTCGGCGATTTTCCGCCCAGCTCGACGGTGCTGGGGATGATGTTCTCCGCCGCACAGGCGAGGATGTGGCGGCCGACCGGCGTGGAGCCGGTGAAGGCGATTTTTTCGATGCGTTTGCTGCGCGCCAGCGCTTCGCCGGCCTCGGCGCCGAAACCTTGTACCACGTTGAGCACGCCCGGCGGCAGCAGATCGCCGATCTCTTCCATCAGCACGCTGATGCCGAGCGGCGTTTGTTCCGCCGGTTTCAGCACCACGCAGTTACCGCCCGCCAGCGCTGGCGCCAGTTTCCAGGCGGCCATCAGCAGCGGGAAATTCCACGGAATGATCTGGCCGACCACGCCCAGCGGTTCATAGATATGGTAGGCCACGGTGTTCTGGTCGATCTCCGCCGCGGTGCCTTCCTGCGCGCGCAGGCAACCGGCAAAGTAACGGAAATGGTCGACCGCCAACGGCAGATCGGCATTCAGGGTTTCGCGGATCGGTTTGCCGTTGTCCCAGGTTTCGGTCAGCGCCAGCATCTCCAGCCGCGATTCGATGCGATCGGCGATCGCCAGCAGCACGTTGGAACGCTCCTGCACGCTGGTTTTACCCCAGGCGTCCGCCGCCGCATGCGCCGCGTCAAGCGCCAGCTCGATGTCTTTGGCGTCGGAACGCGGGAATTCGGCGATCGGCTGGCCGGTCACCGGCGAGGTGTTGGTGAAGTAGTTGCCGGATACCGGTTCGACGAATTTGCCGCCAATGTAGTTGCCATAGCGTTTGCGGAACGAAACCAGCGAGCCAGGCAAACCGGGGTGGACATATTTCATGTTAAGCACCTCTCTGCAGATGAAAAGCGGCGCTATTGGGCTGCGCCTGTGAATGCGGCCTGTCGCCGCAGCACAGAGAAGCACGGCGCGTGCCAGATTAGCGACAGAAGTAGCATCCGTAAAAAAAGAACGAGTTATTAAAACCTTAAGCATTGAGAGGGCTGAGAACTTCGGGCGGCGCCGCCGTCGCCGATGATTTTTTGTGTCCCGTGTCGCAACGCCTGATACACATTTATGATACACATTTGCAACACTCGCGAACGGGGGAGAAACGCATGTTGTCTGACGACCGCTTGCCCGCAGAGGGCGCCAGCTTGCTGACCCAGCCGTTGGCGGAATCCTGGCAACGCAGCCAGGGTTATGGCTTGACGCGCACCGATCAACATATCCCGTTTATCAAAGCCGGATTGCTCGAAGAGCTGCGCAGCCGCAACGATTGGGTGCCGCAGCGGGTACAGCCGCTGATCGAGCAGCTGGGCGCGCAAATTACGCGCCAGCCCGCCATTGTGGTGATCGCCGACGCCGCCGGGCTGGTGCTGGAAACCCGCGGCAATACCGACTTTCTGCATAAGGCGTCGCGCTTTGCGCTGGCGCCGGGCAACCAGTGGGGAGAAGCGGAGCGGGGCACCAACGCCATCGGCACCGCGCTGGCGCTGGGCGCGTTCTGCGAAGTGCGCGGCGACCAGCATTTTCTCAACCAAAATGCCGGATTGAACTGCACCGCCGCACCGATCTATCGGCCGGATGGCCGCATTGCCGGCATACTGGATCTCTCCGCACCCGCGCAGCGCCCGTACCGCGATGCACAGCGCCTGATCATGCAGGCGGTGCGGCATATCGAACACCGCTGGGTCAGAAGCGCGATCGCCGACCGCCACTGGACGCTGCGTCTGCACGCCGATGCCCGCTGCCTGGGCAGCGCGCAAGAGCTGCTGCTGGTGTTTCACGACGAAGTGCTGATCGCCGCCAATCGACTGGCGATGATGGAGTTCCAGCTCTCATCGGCCTCATTCGGCTCCGTTGAGTTCACCCAGCTGTTTCCCGACCTGTTGCGACAGCCTTCCGGGGCACCGCGCCAGACGCTGGCCGGCAATCAACAGCACTATTATTCGTTGCTTGAGGCGCCGCAGCGCCGCGTCAGCGCTTTGCGTTCTGCGCCGCCGGCGGAACGGCACGACGAGCAGCATCAGAAAGCGCTGCGCATTCTCAACGCCGGCCTTTCGCTGTGCGTGACCGGCGAAACCGGCTGCGGTAAAGAGCATTTCAGCCGCCGCCTGTTTCAAGAGAGCCGCTGGCGCAATGGCAACTTCGTGGCGATCAACTGCGCGGCGCTGCCTGAGCCGCTGATCGAATCCGAACTGTTTGGCTATGCGCCGGGGGCGTTTACCGGCGCCAATCCGAAAGGCTACATCGGCAAGATCCGCGAGGCGGACGGCGGCGTGCTGTTTCTCGATGAAATCGGCGACATGCCGGCGGGCGTGCAAACGCGCCTGCTGCGGGTGTTACAGGAAAAAACGGTCACCCCGCTCGGCAGCCGCAGCGCTTATCCGGTCGAATTTGCGCTGGTCTGCGCCACGCACCACGATCTGCATCGGCAGGTAGAGGCGGGGGCGTTTCGCGAGGATTTGCTGTACCGCATACAGGAATACAGCCTGCGCATTCCGCCGCTCAGAGAGCGGGCGCAGCTGGAGGCCTTCATTTTGCAGCTGTGGCGAGAGCTGGGCGGCGAGCGGCGCGACATTCGTCTGTTGCCGGAGGCGCTGGCGATGCTGGCGCGCTATCCGTGGCCCGGCAACGTGCGGCAACTGTTGAGTACGCTCAAGGTGCTGCTGGCGCTGGCGGACGATCATGCGGTGCTTACCCTGGACGATCTTCCTCAGTCCATCGCGGTGCTGGCGCCGCGGCAAGAGAACGCCGATACCGATCTGGGGGCGCTGCAGGCGGCGATCGACAGGGCGGGCGGCAATCTCAGCCGGGCGGCGAAGGCGCTCGGCGTTTCACGCAGCACGCTGTACCGCAAGCTGGGGAGGTAGAAAACGGCGGCGGAATAAGGCGGCGCGATTGAGCGGCGATAAGGCCCCGCTGCGCGGGGCCTGTTGCTCTCTCAATCCCCCAGCCCCGGCGGGTTAATCTCGGAATGGGCAATCTTCTCGTCGCTCTCCGCCCAGCGATCCAGCACCTGCAGATAGCTGCCGTTGGCGATGGCGCTGTTGAGCGAAGCCTGCACCGCGTCCACCAGGCCGTTGCCTTTCTTCAGCGTGACGGCGATGTTGGCGGTCTTCGGCCAGCCGCCGGGCACGATACCCACCAGCCGGGTTTTGCCGGTCAGCCGCGCCTGATAAGCGCCGGAAACGTTGGGCCCGAAGGTGGCGTCGGCGCGGCCGGACTGAATAGCCAGCGTGGAGGCGGCCTTGTCGGTGACATACACCGGCTGCAGCGGCGCGAGCCCCTTGGCGCGGTTCTCTTTGTCCCAGGCCAGCAGCACCGCTTCCTGATTGGTGCCGGAGTCGACGATGATCTTTTTACCGGCGATATCCGGCGCGGTTTTGATCTGGGTGATTTTACTGTCGGATTTGACGTAGAAACCCAGCGTATCCTGCCGATAGGTGGCGAAATCGAATTTGGTCTTGCGTTCGTTGGTCACGGTGATGTTGTAAACCGCGGCGTCATATTTGCCGGAGGCCACCCCCAGCGGCCAGTCTTCCCACGAGGTGGGCACCAGCTTGAGTTTCAACCCCAAACCGTCGGCCACCAGGCGCGCAATGTCCGCCTCGCTGCCGATCACCGTTTTATTGTCGCGGGCGTACAGGCCGAACGGCGGGCCGCTGCCCAGCAGAGAAATGGCAACCGTCAGCGTGCCGGGTTCCACGAACCGGAAGCCGGCGGGGATTTTGGCCACGGCTTCGGCGCTCTTCACCGTGTGGATCGGCGTTTCGTTGGCGACGAGATCCACGCCTGGTGCGGCGGCGGCGGAAAAACTCAGCAGCGCCGCAATCACTATCATCTTTTTGCTATATATCATTATGTTAATTACCTTCATTATTATGGGTGTCACACGGTCGTTGCACTATCTCTAAAGGCGGCAGATCTGTGAACGAACAAAATCAACTAACCAATCTTGGAAAAATCATGAGGCGCCTCTGGCGGCGCTGAATCGATCGAGGATGCACCATGTCGTCGCGTTTCGCTACGTTGGGCCGCATACCGCGCGGCGTGTGGGTATTGGGTGGCGTGAGCCTGCTGATGGACGTTTCCTCGGAGATGATCCATAGCCTGTTGCCGCTGTTTATGGCGACGACGCTCGGTGCCAGCGTGATCGTCATCGGGTTGATCGAAGGGCTGGCGGAGGCGACGGCGTTGATCGTCAAGGTGTTCTCCGGCGTGCTCAGCGATTACCTCGGCAAACGCAAGGGGCTGGCGCTGCTGGGCTATGGGCTGGGCGCCATCAGCAAACCGTTTTTCGCCATCGCATCGTCGTCCGGCATGGTGATGAGCGCGCGCCTGCTGGATCGCGTGGGCAAAGGCATCCGCGGGGCGCCGCGCGATGCCCTGGTGGCCGACGTGACGCCGCCGGAGATCCGCGGCGCGGCTTTCGGGCTGCGCCAGTCGCTGGATACCGTCGGCGCCTTTTTAGGGCCGCTGCTCGCCGTCGGTCTGATGCTGCTGTGGCACAACGATTTTCGCGCCATCTTCTGGGTGGCGGCGATCCCGGCGGCGCTGGCGATTGCGCTGCTGTTTTTCGGCCTGAAAGAGCAGGCCGCCGCGATAATCCACAAGCGCACCAACCCGATCACTCGCGCCAACCTGCGGCTGCTGGGGCGCAGCTATTGGTGGGTGGTGAGCATCGGCGCGATCTTCACGCTGGCGCGCTTCAGTGAAGCGTTCCTGGTGTTGAAGGCGCAGCAAGGCGGCACGCCGCTGGCGCTGATCCCGCTGGTGATGGTCGCCATGAATCTGGTCTACGCCTGCTCGGCCTATCCGTTCGGAAAACTGTCCGACCGCATGAGCCATGAAGGATTGCTGAAAGCCGGGCTGCTGGTGCTGATCGCCGCCGACCTGGTATTGGCGCTGAGCGATCATTGGGCGGGCGTGCTGTTTGGCGTGGCACTGTGGGGCGTGCACATGGGCATGACGCAGGGACTGTTGGCGGCGATGGTGGCGCACACTGCGCCGGAGCACCTGCGCGGCACCGCGTTCGGCATGTTCAATCTGATCAGCGGCGTGGCATTGCTGCTGGCGAGTCTCGGGGCCGGAACCCTGTGGGAACTGTTCGGTTCCGCCTCCACCTTTTACGCCGGGGCGATCATCTGCGTGGTGACGCTGGTCGGCATGAAGCTGGCGCCGTTCGGCGAACGGCGGCCGTGAAAGCGGCGGCGCTCAACGCCGCCGCGCGGTTTACGCCGGATGGGCGTCATTCTCGTTGCCGCCAATCGCCAGGTAATCCGTGTAGATTTGCGGCGCGCCGGAGAACGACGCCAGTGTTTTCCACTCGTCGTACATGCGTTCGGTGTCCTGATGCTCGGCCACGAACCTGAGCGCTTGCTCGGTTGAGACATCGAGCTCCGGATGGAACGCGTTGAGCGACGCCAGACTTTCAATGATCAGCATCACCGCGTATTGGTCCAGCCGATTGCCGCTCTGGCCCTTCAGCAGGTGAAACTTCCAGCCCGGGTAGTCTTCCACGCGGTGGATGTTGTCGATAATGAACCGTTCAAACTGCTCGGGCGAGACGCCCGCTTTAAGCGCCAGGTTATGAATGCCGATGACTCGCTGAATGTTTTCCTTCCCCGGTTCGCTGCGGTAATTGGGGCCGGGCGGCAATGAACTGCGGCTATTCTCGGCCACCAGGCGGTAACAGGTGTAAAGGGTCGGCAGTTCGGCGAAGGTCGCGAAGGTTTTCCACTCCTCAATCAGCGCGGCGGCCTCCGGACGCTGCCGCCAAAAGGCGTGCGCCTCGTCGGTCAGCTCGCCGTTGCCGTCGATATAGCGCGCGTAGGTGGCGGCGTCTTTAGCCTGATAAACCATCAGGTACTGATTTTCACGCTCGCCGCGCAGGCCGCGCAGCAGCGTCCATCGCCAGCCGGGATAGGCCGGGATGGCGACGCCTTTACGGCGAACGAACGCTTCGAAACGATCCGAGGCGACGCCCCGTTTCAGGTTGATTCCCACGTAGTGCAGGGAGAAAACCGGCGTGGTTGATGCATGCATTAAACGATCCTCGCAAGTTAAGTTAGTGAGATGTGTTCGTCACGGCTTTGGCGCTGATGCTGACCAGCAACAGGCACAGCAGCGTGCAGCCGAACGCCAGGGCCAGGCTGGTGTAATTGGCGATAAAACCGATCAGCGCCGGGCCGGTTAATAAGCCGAGATAGCCGACCAGCGTCACGGCCGGAAACGCCTGGCCAGGCGGCACCTGTTTTTGATTGCCGACGGCGTTGAACAGAATGGGAACGATGTTGGCGATGCCCAGGCCGGCGAGCATCAACCCGCCAAAGGCGGCCGATGCCAGAGGGACGGTGACGGTCAACAGCACGCCTGCCGCAGCGCACAGGCTGCCGAGCAGCAGAGTGCGGAAGCGCCCGACGGCGCCGATCAGCCTGTCGCCATACAGCCGCCCGCAGGCCACGGCGACGGCGTACAGCGTGAACCCGATCCCCGCCTGCGATTTGGCCACGCCGCGCTCGGCATGCAGGAATAATGCCGACCAGTCGAGCATCGCCCCCTCGGTCAGGAACACGAAGAAACAGAGCAGGGCGATAAACAGGATCTTGCCGTGGGCCAGCGCCCACCGCGCGCCGCCCCGTCGCCGCTCGCCGATGCCGCCGTGCGCCAGTAAATCGCCGGCGACGATCAGCAGCAGGATCGCGATGAGGAGGGCGATCAGGCCGATGGCCTGGGCCGGGGCGAGGCCCGCCAGCAGCAACAGACTGACGCCGCCGGCGCCGGCAATGCCGCCAAGGCTGTAGAAGCCATGAAAACCGGACATTTTCGCCTGGCCGCTCTCCCGCTCGACGATTATCGCCTGTGAGTTCATCGCCACATCCATGATGCCGTTGACGGCGCCAAATACCCCCAATGCCGCCCCCATCAACAGCGGAGCATCGAGTAACGCCAACAGCGGCAAGTCGATGCACAGCAAGGCGCCAGCGCCCAGCAACACGGCGCGGCACCCCAGTTTGGCGATCAGATAACCGGCGAAGGGCATGATCGCCATGGAGCCGGCGGCGAGGCAAAACAGCAGCAAACCGAGCGCGCCGTCATCGATGCCCAATCGCGCTTTCACGAAAGGGATCAACGGCGCCCAGGCAGCCATGCCCAACCCGGCGAGGAAGAAGATCGCTCGGGTGGCGATTTGCCGGCGATGATTCTCTGCGGCCTCGCCGGTTAGCCAAGGCAGCATCATGACGATCGGCTCTGTGCGACGGACAGATAATCGGTATAAATCTGCGGTGAACCGGAAAATGACGCCAGTTGCTTCCACTCTTCATACATTTGCTTGGTGTCGCGATGCGCTTTGGCGAAGGTTGCCGCTTCGGCGGTGGCGATATCGGGCTCCGGATAGAACACGTCCAGCGCCGCCAGGCTGACGATTTCCATCATCACCGCGTACTGGTCGAGCCGATTGCCGCGCTCTCCCTTCAGCAAGTGAAACTTCCAACCCGGATAATCCTCAATGCGATGGTGATTTTCGGCGATAAAGCGTTCGAATTGCGCCGGGGTCACGCCTTCGCGCAGCGCCAGATTGTGGATGCCGATAATGCGCGCCTCGGGCGGTTCGCCCGGCCGTTCCCGGTAGCGCGGGCCGGGCGGCACGTCGCTTTTTCTGTTCTCAGCCAGCAGGCGATAATCGCTGAACAGCGTCGGCAGCAGGCTGTAGGTGCCCAGTTTTCGCCACTCGGCGAGGATTTCCTGCGCGGCGGCATGCCGCCGCCAGAATTCGTGCGCGTGCGCCGTTCGCTGCCCGGTGGCGGTGACGTAACGATCGCGCTGCTCGGCGCTGTCAATCTCGTACAGCATCAGGTATTGCCCGACGCGTTCGCCGCGCAGGCCGCGTAGCAACGTCCAGCGCCAGCCGGGATAACAGGGGATATGCACGCCTTGTTCGCGCACGAAGGTTTCAAACTGTTGTGGCGTGACGCCGGCTTCGGTATCGATGCCGATGTAATAGAAGCTGAATACCGGTTTGGGATCGGAGACTATCGTCGTCATCTTTCACTCCTGATTGGCGAATGCGGCGGAAAATTGGGTATTGATAATGGCTTCGACCAGCGTGACGCCGATGGGCGTGAGCGTCACGCACGGACCATCGACGGTGACCAGCGCTTTATCTACCAGGATTTTCAACGTGCGGCGGATGACCGGGTTGGCAAACAGGCTGTTGCCGTCAAAGCGCCGTTTAAACACCCGATCGTCCACCGGCAGCAAGGTGGAGAGCGCCATTTTGAAGGCGTTCACTTCACGCTGGATCGGGGAGAAGCCGCGGCTTTCCTCGATGGGCAGGCGGTCTTGGTTGAGCGCTTCCTTGTACTTCTTGTAGCCGGTGATGTTGATGGCTTCGGATCGCGTCGATTTGGAGCTGCCGCCCAAACCGATCGCCACTTCCGGATACTGCTTGTCGAGATCGGTGATGAGCGCTTTCCACTTTTCCGGCTGTTGGTCATTGCGGTGAAAGTACATGGTGGGGTGTTCGGTATAGCCGCCATTCAGGTAGTTCTCGACCAGCTCGCGCATTTGATACTGTTTGCCCAGCCCAGGGAAGCGCAGGTTGTTGATGCTGATCAGCCCCTTTTTCTGCCACAGGCTTTCGCGCTCGCCCGAGACGCCGGTGCGATTTTTAATAAACTCATCCATGTGCAGCTTGGTGCAGACGACGTGCGACAGATTCAGCTCGAGGGCTTTTTCCATGTCGTATTTCACGTCGTCCACGCTTTGGCCCAGCATGCCGTAAATGAGATCCACGCTGACCCAATCAATGCCGAGCGCGCGCGCGTGATGAATGGTCTCCACGCACTCTTCGGCCGAGTGCATGCGCCCGCAGGCGGTGATGATGTCGTCATTGAAGGATTGGGTGCCGAAACTGATTTTGCTGAAGCCGAGCTCTTTCAGCAGCGCCAGATAGGCTTTGTTCAGGGTGCCGGGCTCCCCTTCGAAGCGCAGGGTGGCGTTGGCGAAGTTAAAGTGGCTGAAGTAGAAGGCCATCATGCGGCGCAGTTCCGGCTCCGGCAGCAAGGACGGCGTGCCGCCAAAGACGTTGAATTCACCGATTTCCACTTCGGCCAGGCTGGGCACGCGCGCCAGCCACATTTGCGCCTCCTTGATGTTGAAATCGACCAAATCGCGGAATACCGCCTGAGAGGCGGGCGCCTTGGGATTGAGGATCACCGTGGGGTACTGACAAAAATGGCAGCGATAGCGGCAGGTCGGGATATAGGCCCAGAGGTGGATTTTGCCCGCCTGGCGAATGTCGGCCTCCATATCGGCAAAAAACGCGGCCAGCGGGTAGTCGACGAGATCGCCGGGGAACACGTGACAGCCGAACGGATCCTTATGGACGTACTCCAGAAAGGCCCGGTTTTCCGGTTGCGCCAGGAACGCGTTCACCCGCGGCGTGGGATAGTTTTCATCGATATCCAGCAATGAGTGCAAGGCTTCGTCGTTCATCAGAATACCCCTCCGTTGCCGAAATAGTTGTGGGCTTCGCCGGACTCGCGGTCTTCACAGAAGTAATAAACAAAGCGGGTGAAATCCTCGTCTTTGATCGTATCGAAGCAGGCCGGCAATGCGGGCGGGAAGCCGATATCGTCACCGACGGCGCGCCGCATGGCGGCAAACAGCGCATCGCGAAATTCGAGGTAGAGCCGATAGGCGGGGGTTTTGTAGGCATGGATCGGTTTGAAATCGATGATGCGCATCTCGTGTTTCAGCTCGTGAATGCGGCGGTAGAGGCTGTCGGCCAGCGAACCGGAGAAGAAATCGCGCACTTCGCTGTTTTCCAACAGCAGATACGGATTGAGCAGCACCGGCAGTAAGATATTCTTTGGTGTGTAATCCTTGACCGAGTAGTCCCAGGCCAGTTTCGCCTCCGCCGGCGTGGCGTCCGCCAGCGCGGTTTTCTGCCGCTCAACGTCCGGCCGGACGTCCTTCATGATAATGATGCCGTCCTTGCCGTAGGCGATGCCGTTGATCACCTCATCGAGAATGGTGTCCACCCGGCGGCTGTTGATCTCAACGTAAGCATGGCGAGCGTAAACCGGCTTGCCGCCGTAGGCGATGACCTTAATGCCGAAGTCCCAGTCGTCGGACAGGTGTTCGACAAAGCGGCCATGGTTGAGCTGGTAGAAGATTTCGATGCCGCCTACCGCGTCATACAGGCTGCGCTCCACCCCGAACCCTTTGCCGTCGGGGAAGCCGCCGAACAGGGAGAACGAAAATTCGCGCAGACGCAGCGTTTTTTGGATCTCGCGGAACAGGTTGGGGCGGTGCTCAAACTCTGCGGGAGGGTAGTAATAGTTGCAGGTGCCCAGGTCGCCTTGTTGCTCGATCATGGTATTCACCAGCTCGTAAAGCCAAAATGCATCCACGGTGCAATCGGCATCGGCGGAAACGATATAGTGCTTGCGTTTATTTCCCAGCCGGCTGTCGCGGGCTTTAGAACGCAGCGACGCATAGTCCATGCCGCGTTTTCTGGCCGAGGAGACACCCTGCACCGTTTCGGCGATAACATGAATGGCCATAGCCGGATGCCTTTCACTAAACGCGTTTATTTTAGCGACGGAATCATCGGTGGAGTTGTTATCAACGACAATCAGTTCGTAAGTGTCGTGGGTGATTAATTCATTCTTGGTGTGCTGATTGAACAGCGAAAGTAAAACCGCCTCAATACGGTCGCTTTCATTATAAACGGGCAGTACGACAGACACAAAAACAGTATCACGCATAGATCCTCCAAGGGCTAATGAAAGTCCACAGTTAGAAATGGCTTGTCTGAAAATGAAATGTCACGTTATTCGATGATTAGCTGATATTTAAGAACTCCATGACGTTGTTGGATAAAATTCGCTTGCCCAGCGCGTAATTCTTTTCCGCCACGCGCTTCATCTGCTCCTTGTTATTAATGAACCGGTAGACTTCCTGGATGAATTCGTCGTTCGGCGGCCCATCCTGTAACTCGGAGATCGGCATGACGGGCGCTTCAAACCCATGCCGGCCGTAGACTTCGTGATAATATTCGTAGCGAGTGGTGATATAGCAACGGCGGCAACTGATCGCTTCACCGATAGGATTGCCATAGCTATCATAATCATACGAGGTGAGAAAAGAGACCAGGTCGCAAGAGTGATAGAGGTCCTCTATGCAAAACGCGTCGTTTTCCGAGCGCATATCGACATGGGGAAGCATGCCGACGAATTTGACATAGGGGAGAACATTCAGTTCCTGCGCCAATTTGGCGAGTTGCAGATAACATGACGGATTTTCATATTCATTGCCGGCGATCGCCAAATAGGCGCGTCGAGTGTTGTGGTCGCGGATAAATAAATCATTAAGCCGGCTGATCAGCATAATATCGCGGTCCAATCTTTTCTGAGGGATGATGCGGGTGGTTCTGGCAATGAGAAGATCATTATCGCGAATATTCATCTGCTTTCTGACATTCGTTCTTTCGTGACTGTCCGAGAAGTCATAGGTATTTTTCTTTACCTCGACATGGACATCATGATTGCACCAGGCCTCCAGCTTTTGCTTCAGATCGTGATTGAGCGTGACATAGGTAATGTATTTTGAAGGGATAGGTTTGATGGCGTGAGAATAAGGTGGCGGGCCGTATTTGAGCACCTTTTTTTCGCTGTTCCACATCAGGTCATGATCGCGCCAGATGACGAAACGCGTCAGTCGATAACGTCGGCCATAATCTTCGATCGCCAGATACAGCGCTTTGGTATAGATGATGTTTTCCGGCAGCGTGCCGTTTTCCACCACCACATGGCTGACTGCGAGCGCTTCCCATTGGGCGACGAGGCGATCCGCCAGCTGCCGCGCCGTCAACGCGATGGTATGCAACAAAGCGGCTTTTTCTTGCTCGTCAATGGGCGTTTTCTGGCCGATCAACGCCGCGTGTGCGTAGTCGAGAAAGGCGGGGTGGTAATCTGGAATCGACGTGATGTCGTCCAGGCGGACCAGCGTAAAGACATCGCGGTAGATGTCATGCTCATGCTGATAGGGTTTATTAAAGTTTCCCTTATCAATCTTGATGTCGTATCCCAGATCAAGATAAGAGCGAAATCCACAGGCTTGCAGTCGTTTGGCAATCTTCATTGCTTCCACCGTGATCCCCGAGACCGAGACGGCATCGAACGAAATGAACATTGCATTCTTCTCTTGCCTTTCGTGCATCGCAGTACCTCCTGCTATTATTTGTAGTGCATTGATTTAAATTAACTATTTCTTAACAAGTCTCCGGTAACGTTCCCAATTGAGTGGAAAAAGAATCGTTTTGACGCTCTGGAATACACTCAAATCTGACAGAACGGAAGCTTAACCGTTCAAAAATGTAAAGATACGTTTATGCTTTGTGAGGGCTCTCACAAATATTCCGGTGCGGGAGGCGTGAAACAAGCAGAGGAAAAGAGGGGGGATCAACCCCCCGAATGTGGGGCATGCGATGCCGATTTAACGATTCGCCATGCCGCCTTCGGCAGGCTGAAGTATCGCCTGCAGCAGCGTCGGCACCTGCTGGGACTCCACCGCCCGGCTGAACAGAAAACCCTGGCCGATATGGAAACCGGCTTCGCACAGCGTTTGGCGCTGCTGCTCGGTTTCCACGCCTTCGGCGATGATATCGATCGACAGTTTTTGACCGAGAATGCCGATGCTTTCCACGATCGCCAGGATCGCCGGTTCGGTGTTCATGCGTTGAATAAAGTCGCAGTCCAGCTTAATGCAGTCCAGCGGGTAATCCATGATATGGCTGAATGAGGAGTGGCCGGTGCCAAAGTCGTCCAGCGCGATGCGGATACCCATCTCTTTGAGCATTTGCAGCGCGCGCAGTACGTATTTCGAACCGTGCTTGTTGAACGCGTGTTCGGTCACTTCCAGTTCGATCAGGTGATGGGGAATGTGGAACTTCAGCAGACGTTGCAGGAAGGTTTCGGCGTAGTTGTCGCGTAAAAACTCGATCGGCGACACATTCAGCGAAATAGGCCGCACCGCCACGCCGGCCGCGCGCCAGCGGGCGATATCGGCGAAGACTTTCAGCTGCATGGCTTCGCTGATCTTGGTTGCCAATTCGTAGTCGTTAAACGCCTCGCTTACCGTCGCCGGCAGCTGTACGCCGTTTTGCGGGCAGTGCCAGCGCAGCAGCGCTTCAAAGCCGACGATGCTGCCGTCGATCAGGCAGACTTTCGGTTGGTAGCTGGGGCGGATGCAGTTGTCGCGCACGATCTGGCGCGCGTAGTTGAGCTGGCTGGCGCGGGCGCGGGCTTTGTCCATCATCTTGCGATCGAACATGTAGACGCCGCCGCGGCCGCCGTCTTTCAGTTCATACAACGCGGTATCGGCGCATTTCATCAGCTCCGAAGCGTCGCGAGCGTCTTTGGGATAGATGGCGCCGCCGATGCTCATGCCGCAATGCAGCGTCTTGCCGCCGTGGGTGATCGGCGTCTCCAACTGCAGCAGAAACTTGTTGGCGATGCGGAAAATATCCTGCTCGTTTTCGACATCGCTGATCACCACGGCGAACTCGTCGCCGCCGAGGCGGGAGACGAACGAATGCGCATTCATGCAGGCGCTGAGCCTTTTACCCAAGACCCGCAGCAGATGGTCGCCCGCCGCGTGGCCCAGCGTGTCGTTCACCAGCTTGAAGTGGTCAAGATCCAGCAGCATCAGCCCAAGCGACTTTTTGCCGTGCAGGGCGCGCTTCATCTCTTGCTTCAGCTTTTTCTTGAATAAGCGCCGGTTGGGCAGGCCGGTCAATTCGTCATATTCGCTGGCGAGCAACAGACGTTGTTCCATCACGCGTTGCGACGTCACGTCGCGCGAGACGCACAAGATCTCGGCCACTGCGCCGTGTTCATCGCTGACCGGTGTGAGAATGTTGTCCCAGTGCTGTTTTTTACCCTGCGGCGTCACGCTCAATCCGGTGAAGCGCGCATTTTTTCCGGCCCTGACGTTGCGCAGCGCCTTGCTGCCGCGGCGACGGATCTCGGGGGACAGCAGCCCCAGCCAGGGCATGCCAAACTCTTTTTGCGCCGGATCAAGACCGAGCGCCAGGCTGCCGGAGCGATTCATGTGGCGCAGCGTGCCGTCGTGATTGATCACTTTGATGCAGTCGACGCTGGCGTCCAGCATGTCTTGCTGGATAGAGAGCGCCTGAACGTTTTGCTGGCGTTGCAGCATTTGCGGATGGATGTCGGTGGCGGTGAGGTACCAGCTGGGCTCCTGCGCCATGCCGTCCTGACGGGCGTTAAACGCCAGCATAAACCACCGGTAGGCGCCGCTGCGCTCGCGCAGACGGGCTTCGCCGGCGAACGAGGAGAGGGCAACGATCGCCTGGCGCCATTGCGCGGCCAGGCGATCGCGATCGTCGGGATGCAGTGCATCGAGCCAGTCTGCGGCGGCGTGCTCACCGGCGATGGCGCCGGTATAGTCGCGCCACTGCTTATTGAAGTAACCGCCAAGGCGGTTGCCGAAGCAAATCAGACCCGGCAAGTCGTCTACGATTTCGCTATAGAGATCAATCGGATTTTTGTTATTACTCTGCTTGGGCAACAGGGTCATGCGGTATTTCCTCGGAAAATTACCCATATTCTTGCTCTATAGCAGAGCCTCTTTCAATATAGTCATTGCCAATGAAAATGGGAATAGCCAGCGGGCGCGGCTAAGAACCAGCCTGGTAGCATGAAATAGATTACGCAAGAACGCATTAGGAATACTCCTGTTATTTATAAGCCCCTCTTATATTGCATCGAAAAATAAGTGCTCCGACCACGATGTTTTACTGTCTGAAAAAGTAATCAATATTGATGTTTCAATGTGGCGAAATGTTTAGCTGCCATGCTGTTGTTGCGCTCGGCATTTTGCTTGCGCTATGCACCAATGCTGAAGAAATCCTCGCTTATGGCGGTGATGCTCACCATTTTATGCACGTTTTAACAGGCGCCAAAGCACGGCTCCCGGGCGATGACGAGAAAAGTGATGATATAAATCAAGAAATGTTTTGTTTCATCTGTTGACACTTTGCTGACGTGTGAGATAGCCTCGCGAATGATAATCATTAGCAAAACTGGATGGTGTCGCAAATGCATTCACGTAATGATCCCCAGGTAGCGGTTCGGATGACAGGCAACGTTCATAACACGGGACCACGTCTGCTGTGGTCTCTGGCAACGAGACAATGTATCGAACGGCCGCTGTCATCAGGCCTCTTGGGCGGCATCTTCACTTAGCCTCAACCAGCAGATCTCAGTATTAAGCCATGGCCGGATCAAGGCGGTCTATTATTTCCACGCATTTTTCGCGGATATATCGCGATCTCACGGAGTTGCATACGTTCTCAATCATAGGTAAGGAGGCCTCGGGCGGTTAAAATTAAATTTACTCTCTGGCTGTAAAGGAATTGGCAAAAAGAATGGGGCGTATCGGGTTACCGCTATTCTCAGGACTTTGATTAACCCCAAGAGACATTTCGGATGTCATATTAATACTAGCTTCTTTGTGGAGAAAGCTATGGGTAATACCATGAATGGAAACAAAACAGGTTGGGACAGTGTTAACGATCTTATTCACTATCATGAGCGCGGGAATGGTTTGACGATCAATAATAAACCGTCCTATGACATAAATGATGCGGGGTTGCAGATAGCGCGCAGCGATAAAACCTGGAATGGCGTTCACGTCACGGGCAAAGATGCGACGGTGACCTATTCATTCCCGGATTGGGAATATAACGAACTGAATCTGGGCCACCGCTCCTCAGAACGCGATACGGGGCTAAGTGCGTTCACGCAACATCAACAAGAACAGGCGAAGTTATCTTTGCAATCCTGGGCCGATGTTGCCAACCTAAAGTTTGTCGAAGTGGCATCGGATCAACCTTCCAATATTACTTTTGGGAATTATGAGGGGAAAGGGCAAGCGTATGCCTTGAAACCATTCTCATATAATGGCAATGACTACAGAGGATACAATTCTGATGGGCAAAGTTGGTATAATATTAAGAACCATTCTGAAAACTTGCATCCTGAGCTGGGTAATTACGGCCGTTTAACCATTACCCACGAAGTTGGCCATACTCTCGGGTTAGATCATCCGGGAACGTATAATGCGGGGCAAGGAAGCCCAAATTATACCAAGGCAGTTTACGCCGAAGATACCCGGCAGTTTAGCGTAATGAGTTACTGGAATGAATCCATTACCGATGCGGATCATGGCCACTACTATGCCGCTGCACCGCTGGTTGATGATATCGCGGCCATCCAACATCTTTACGGTGCCAACATGACCACCCGAACCGGCGACACCGTTTACGGGTTTAATTCAAATACAGACCGAGACTTCTATACACTCAAGGGCAGCCACGACAAGCTGGTGATGTCTGTCTGGGATGCAGGTGGTAATGATACCCTTGATTTCTCGGGGTATAGCCAAAATCAACGTATCAACTTGAACGAAGGCGCTTTCTCCGACGTCGGGGGATTAAAAGGGAATGTTTCCATCGCTGCCGGTGTCACCATCGAAAACGCGATAGGGGGCTCAGGTAATGACATCATCGTTGGGAATCACGCAGACAATACGCTCAAAGGCGGCGCCGGCAATGATGTTATTTACGGCGGGGCTGGTCAGGATCAATTATGGGGAGGAGACGGTAATGACATTTTTGTCTTCTCTGATCTTAATGACTCGCCTGTTCAGGCACCTGATACAATTTGGGACTTTGAGTCAGGCAAGGACAAGATCGATCTGTCCTTCTTCAACCAAGGCGATAAAGGCAGTGATTTCATTCAGTTCGTCGATCATTTCAGCGGGCAGGCCGGTGAGGCGCTATTGTCCTATGATAGCCAGAACAATCTGAGTGAACTGGCCTTCAACATCCAGGGCGGTGCAAATCCAGACTTCCTGGTGCACATCGTTGGACAGGCTGACGTCGCTGTTGATTTTATCGTTTAAAATGGCAACGGTGGGCGATGATGCCCACCGTTTCACATGGGCCACCTATGTATAAATTTATTCTTGTCGGAATAATATTCTTGTTTTCAGGAGTCTCTATGGCAAGCAGCCTGGTTTTACCTTCCGCCGAAACGCTATCCGGGCAGTGGACGGTCAGTGATAAATCAAAATCTTGTGTTGTGCAGCTCAACACGGAAAGTGTGGATTCGGCTGGCGGCTATAGCCTGAAATTCTTGTCTGATTGCACGCCCGACGTATTGCCGCAAGAGCCTGCCGCATGGCGTCCCGCCCCCGATGGCATTGCGCTGTTGGACAAGGATGGGCTAACCGTACTTTTCTTCTCTCAGGAAGACGATCATTACCGTAGTCAAATCTGGGCTGAGACAGGGAAGATCTTGAAGAGAAATAACTAGCCAACAACGCCTTCTTATCCCTCGGCCTCGGCCGGCGCTTCTGAACGCGGTCATCACGTTTCACGTCGCTCCGCTCACGATTTTCTGAGATATCGTTCCCTTGGTTATTCGTTGTCTTGCTGCGTTTATATTGCGTCGGGTGGACACCGGCGCAATATCAGCCGGCAACGAACAGCCGCTGCTGCCAGTGCAACAGTTGTGTCAGCGTGATTGGCGCAGCGGCAGCAATGGTCGCGCGATTTTCCAACGCAATCTCCCGCGCGCGTTGCAACGGCTCGGCGCTGAGGCGTTGCAAGTTTTGTTGCAGCGCCTGTTGTGTTTGCTCCAGCTCACCAACGCTAACGTGCGTCAGCTCATGATGCATCTGCTGCAAGAATTCGTCGGTTAACTGCCGCAGCTGTTCCGCAGTGAACGTCGGGGATTGCAGCGCGAACAGCAGGCCTTCGGCATGGGTGCAGCGGTGGAAGGCACATTGCACCACGTAGCCCACGTTGCGTTCCACGCGCAGCCGCTGAAAATAGCGCGGCGCGTAAAGCCGGGCCAGCACGCGCAGCGCCCAGCGGCCTTCGGCTTCATCGCTTTGCAGCGGGTAAAACTGCAGCAAAGCGTGTTCGGCGCCGCTTTCCGTCAGCGTGACAGGAGGAGGTAAACGCGGCGGCGTTTGCGGCTCAGCCGTTATGGCGTAGGGGAAGTCATACAGCAAATGTGACAGCCGCCGTTTTAACTCGCCATCGCCGCCGATCAGGGTGGCATGCCAGTGTGGCGCCGTTGCCGTAGAGTCGTTCAACGCCGCCGGCAATTGGGCTAACAGGCGGCGAATGGCGATATCGTTTTGTTGTTTTAACTGCGCGTGGCGCAGGTTTCTCGCCGCCTCGTTGATGACGGCCGGCGGCTGCGCCGTCAGGGCCCGGTTCACGACGTTCAGGCCGTGGCAGATCAGCCCGTGGCTGCCCGCCAGCTGCAGCAGCCACACACCCTGGTGGCGTTCGACGCTTAAATGTCCCTCCCGATGCGCTAACTCGGCCGCTCCGGGGCGCAATGCCGCCTGCAAACCACAGGCCTGTTCTTCGCTGAGTGCGCCATGCGACGATGGGCGCAGCAACAGCACCGGCTGCGCCTCGCCGGAACGTAGATGCTGCAGCGGCGCCTGGCCGGCCGGCAAGGGCGGTATCGGCAGCGCCGCCGAAGCGGAGAAAAAGCGGAAAGGCTCCACTGTAGGCGTCAGCACGGCGCCGACGAAGGGGCCAAGGGTCAGCGGCAGCCCTTGGATTTCGCGTGTTTCACCGCCCCCCTCGGGCAGCACGGCCAGGCGGCGGCGCGGCGCTGCCATCAGCATAGCGAGTTGCCGTGTCCAGTCGTCATGCTGTTCCGTCGGCGGCAGCCCCAATGCCCTGGCCCGCAGCTGATCGAGCGGCGCCAAACGGTGAAAATCGCGGTTCGCCAGTTGCCCGAAATGCGCAAGCTGGCCCGGTGTCAGCGCGTTCAGCGCCTGCAGCCATGCCAGCAAGGCGCTTTCGATATGGGCGGCCTCAGACGCCGAGCCGTGATTGACGGTGAAAATAAAACTCAGCAGGGCGCTGTTTTCGCCGCAGCGGGCATAATCCAGACGAACGGCGTCGCCCCACGCGTGCGCGCGCAGCCGTGCCAGCAGCCCGCCTGGCGCATCGTCCAGCAATAAACGCTCAAGCCGTCGCAGCCAGCCGCGTGAACGGCAGTGCGGCAGGGCAAACACCAGCCGCAGCTGCGGCGCGCCGGGAAGAGACAGCGTGTAATCTTGTCCGGCGTCCAGCGGCGGCAATGTCTCGGGCGGCGTGGCGCTGCCCGACGGCAAGCCGCCACCGTAGCGCTGTGCCAGCGCATGCAGCTGCTCGAGTGATTGCGGGCCTTGCAGCCACAGCGTCATGTTCGGTGCGCGGTAATAATGGTGGTGAAACTGCCGCAACGCCTGCTGCAATGCGGAAATATCACTGCCGAAAGCGGCGCGGCTGCCGATATGAAAGCGATGCAGCGCGTCAAATCCGCTGAACATCTGCCGCTGCGCCGCTTCACAGCGGGTTTCACCGTCGGCGCGCAGCAGGTGGTATTCGGCGTCGATGACCTCGATCTCCTGGGCGATTGCCTCAGCCGCCAGCTGCGGGGCGGCGAGCATATCGCTCAGCCGAGCCAACCCCTCCGCCAGAGGGTCAGCGCCCACTTCAAAGAAAAACGCGGTTTGCGTGGCCTGGGTGGTGGCGTTTAGCCGGCCGCCGGCCGCCTGCGTCCAGCCCATCAACCCATCTTGCGCGCTGAAGTTCGCGCTGCCGCGAAACAGCATATGCTCCAGCAGATGCGCCAGGCCGGGCCAGGCGGCAGGCGCCTGAAAGCTGCCCGCTTCGATGCACACCAGCGCGGCGGCGCCCTCAGCGGCCGGGGTGCTTATCGCCCTGACGGCCAAACCGTTATCGAGCTGCCACGAAGCGGCGAGTGTCATCGTCAGCCCTTGAAGATCAGTCGGGAGTTGGTCTGATTGCGAAAGCGCAGCTGATCGATACCGATCTGCGAGCGATTCGCCGCTTCACGCGCCGCCAGAATGGTGCCGTGGTGCGGCGACTTGCCGCACACCGGGTCGGCGTTGTCGGCGTTGCCGGTCAGCATGAACGCCTGGCAGCGGCAGCCGCCGTAGTCTTGCTCTTTCTCCGAACAAGACCGGCAGGGCTCCGGCATCCAGTCATAGCCGCGATAGCGGTTAAAGCCGAAGGAGTGGTACCAGATATGCTGCAGATCGTGCTCCAGCACCGACGGAAACGTAATCGGTAACTGACG